>CALRSS020000006.1:0-281173 GCA_943370905.1 Synechococcus sp. UW140 | reverse complement strand
CCCTTGTGAATGCGCCGAGGAGCGCAGGGCCAGGCGGATCAGGGCTGGCGTTGTCTGAGCCGAAGGCGAGTTTAGCCAGACCCCGCCTGGACCGAGCACCGCAGGTTGCCCGTAGCGCAGCGAAGGGACGCAGGCACCAGGGTCGCCTTCTCTTTGCTTACTTTCTCTTGGCGAAGCAAGAGAAAGTGAGTTGCCGCCGGGCCACCCCCGGCCTCTGTCCCAAGCAAAACCCCAACACAAACTACCCCAACAACTACCCCATCACCAACCTCAAAACCGTAATCTCCGAAGGCGCTCCAAACCGCTTCGGCGGTCCCCAGTAGCCCGTGCCGCGGCTTGTGTACACCCAGAGATCCTGCAGCCTGTGCAGCCCCGCGGTGAAAGGCTGCTGAAACCGCACAAACAGGTTCCACGGATAAAACTGCCCGCCATGCGTATGGCCCGAGAGCTGCAGGTCGAAGCCCGCTTTGGCTGCCGCGGCCGCACTGCGCGGCTGGTGCGCCAGCAGCACGCGCACCGCGTCTTCGGGCGCACCGTGCAATGCTCGCGCCGGGTCGCTGCGGTGCTCAATGTCAAAGTGTCCGGCAGAATAATCCGTCACACCCGCCAGCACCAGCGGCCGGCCACGCTCGCCTTCGCCGGCATCCAGTGCGGCGGCGTGAATCACCACATGCTCGTTGAGCAGCACGGTCAGCCCCAGGCGGCGCAACTCGTCAATCCACGCGTGCGCACCGGAGTAGTACTCGTGGTTGCCCGTGACAAAGTAGGTGCCGTGGCGCGAGCGCAAGTCGGCCAGCGGGGCCACGTGCGCCGCCAGCTCGTGCACCTTGCCGTCCACCAGGTCGCCGGTGATGGCCACCAGATCGGCGCCGACTGCGTTCACTTTTTCCACAATCCGGCGCAGATAGTGCTGCTTGATGGTCGGGCCGACATGGATGTCGCTGAGCTGCGCCACGGTAAAACCATGCAGGCCTGCGGGCAGCCCGGCAATCGGCACATCGACCTTCACCAGCGCCGCAGTGCGGCGCGCATTCAGAAAACCCAACACGGTCACCACGGCCGCCAGCAGCGGTACACCCTCGGCAGACAGTGCGCGCCAGCGCAGAAGGGGCCACTGGCCAGGCACCATCAGATCGCCGAGTGAAAGCGCCAGCAGACTCACATCGCGCGCCACCGTCAAGACGAAGAGCGATGAAAACAGTCCCATGCACAGCAGCCCCGCCCAGCTCAGCACATCGGCCAGCGGCTGGCGCGCCACGCGGCGGGCGACAAAGCCCATGGGCATCAACGCGGCCGACGCCACCAGACCAGCCAACAGGGCCCACTGCGCGAACGGCCAGGCCTCCAGACCGGGCCACAGCCGCGCGCCAATGTAAGCATGAAGCAGCGCCGTTACAAACATCAGCGGCAAAAGAGACATACAGACCCCAAAGAACAAACCTCACAGATGGGTGCGCCGCGCCTGCATTCAATGGCAGGCGCACAACACCCCGTCAGTGCCCAGGCCCAGCACGCCAGGCAGTGCACATCGTTTCATCCACTCACAACTGCGACAAAGCGTGCGGACGATGATGCGCGTCTGCACGCTACCCTCGGCCTTCGCTGTTCCAGGGAGCTCCTCGCGGCCCGCGCTTGCGTGCAGGGCCCACGGAGACCGGGGCATTCCCTGCGCCATATCACCGACACCTTGCCCATGACTGTTGCCTTGACGGCCACCACACCCGCCACCTTCGAAATCAAAAGCGCCAACCTGCCCCTGGTTGCGCTGCTGCTCAAATCCACCGACCTTGCGGCGCTCGCCCGCGAGCTGCAGGCGCGCTTCGGTGACATTCCGGATTTTTTCGACCAGGACGCGCTGATGGTGGACCTCTCGCCATTGCAGCGCTATGACAACGCGGGCAGCACGCAGAACATCGACTTCCCTGCGCTCATCACCCTGCTCGGCGAATATCAGCTTGTGCCCCTGTGCATCAAGGGCGGCAGCCCGGCGCAGATGGCGGCAGCGCTGCAGGCCGGCCTGTTGCCCGTGCCCGACGCACACCTGCTGCCCACACGTGCCGCCCCGGCCACGCCCACGACAGTTCAGGCCGCACAAACCCCCATCGCGCCGCCAGTGGCTGCGCCGCCCGGTGCACTCGTCATCGACAAGCCGCTGCGCTCCGGCCAGCAGGTCTATGCCCGCGGCCGCGACCTTGTCGTGCTGGCCATGGTCAATGCCGGGGCCGAGGTGATTGCCGACGGGCACATCCATGTGTATGCCCCGCTGCGCGGCAAGGCCATGGCCGGGGCGCGCGGCAACACCGACGCCCGCATCTTCGCGCTTGCGCTCGACGCTGAGCTGATCTCGATTGCCGGTGTCTACCGCACCGCCGACACCCCCTTGCCGGAAGGCATCGCCGGCCGGCCCACGCAGGTGCAGCTGGTAGCGGGCGAACACGGCGACCGCCTCGTGATGCACGCCATGTGAGCACCGCAGCTTCTCACTTCTCCACCTCATTGCAGTTTTCAAAAGGACATTCATCTGATGGCAAAAATCATTGTGGTCACCTCCGGCAAGGGCGGCGTGGGCAAAACCACCACCAGCGCCAGCTTTGCCACCGGCCTTGCCCTGCGCGGGCACAAGACGGCCGTGATCGACTTCGACGTCGGCCTGCGCAACCTCGACCTCATCATGGGCTGTGAGCGGCGCGTGGTGTACGACCTCATCAACGTCATCCAGGGCGAAGCCACGCTGAATCAGGCCCTCATCAAGGACAAGCAGTGCCACAACCTCTTCGTGCTGGCCGCCTCGCAGACCCGCGACAAGGACGCGCTGACCAAGGACGGCGTGGAGAAGGTCCTGAAAGACCTCGCCACCATGGACTTCGAATACATCGTCTGCGACTCCCCGGCCGGCATCGAGACCGGCGCGCTGATGGCCATGCACTTTGCCGACGAGGCGCTGATCGTCACCAACCCCGAGGTGTCCTCGGTGCGCGACTCAGACCGCATCCTCGGCATGCTGTCGAGCAAGACCAAGCGCGGCATCGACGGCGGTGAGCCGATCAAGGAGCACCTGCTGATCACCCGCTACAACCCCGGCCGGGTGGATCAGGGGCAGATGCTGTCGCTTGAAGATATCCAGGACATCCTGCGCATCAAGCTGATCGGCGTGATCCCTGAATCGGAGTCGGTGCTGCAGGCCTCCAACCAGGGCGTGCCCGCGGTGCATCTGCAGGGCAGTGATGTGTCCGAGGCGTACAAGGACGTGGTCGATCGCTTCCTCGGCGACAAGGACAAACCCATGCGCTTCATCGACGCGCAAAAGCCCGGCCTCTTCAAGCGCTGGTTCGGAGGCAAGTAAGGCATGGCATCGTTTCTGTCCTTCCTGCTCGGCGAGAAAAAGAAAACCGCCAGCGTCGCAAAAGAGCGCCTGCAGATCATCCTGGCGCACGAGCGCACTGGCCGCGGCCACGAGCCCGATTACTTGCCCGCCCTGCAGCGCGACCTGATCGCCGTCATCGCCAAATACATCCACATCAATCCGCATGACATCAAGCTGCATCTGGAGCGGCAGGACAACCTCGATGTGCTCGAGGTGAAGATCGAGTTGCCGGACAAGAAGTAAGCCAGGTCAATACGGCACGCACCATGAAAAACACCCGCCAGCGCGGGCGGGTGTTTTGAAGGCAATGCCCGGATCATCCGGGCATCACGTGTGCCGGGCCACGGCTTAACGGGTCACCACGCCGCCGCTGGCATTCGCGCCTGCGCCGACCGTCGCGTCCACGCTGCCGGAACCCTGTACGGCGCCCTGCACTGCGCCAGCAGCACCGCCCACCACGCCCCGGCCGGTCTGTCGCACCTTGCTGCCGGTCGCACGGGCCGTGCCTTTCACAGCGTCTGCCACGCCGGCCGCACGGCCGCCTGCCCCCGCGGCGGTGGCAGCGCCATCCACCTGCACGCCAGCGTCAGTGGATCCGCCGGCACGCATCGCCGCTGCGCGCTCGTCAGCCGTCACGTTGCCATTGGCGCCGGCGCGTACCGCCGTGTCGAGGCCCACAGCCCGGTTGGCCGTTCCACCCCCGATGGTGACGTCGGTGTTGGCACCGCCACCGGCGCCTGCCCCCACGCCCCCCACGCTCACGCCAGCCTGGCCGTTCAGCGCACCGCCCACGCCCAGACCCAGCGGGCCGGCATGTGCGGCAGCGCCCCATGCCACGGCCGTGGTCAACAGCACCACCGATGCAATGGCCCGCAACTGGCCAGCAGGCCGTGCGCGACGGGAAACCTGAGTGGATGAATGGTCGAATCGAGTCATTGAAGCTCCTGTGGTTGAACAAGGCTTTATCCTCGCGCCTCTGTTTGCGCCGCAGGTGTCGGCTTGGTTGACTTTGTAAACTGATGCGAAACCACCGCTTGATGGTGACTTCAGCGTAAGTGGGCGCTTATTCAGCGCCTCATCTTCATGATGTGAAACCGCCCCAGCCCGCATGTGTATCGCATGCAAGCAGGCGCAACAGCCCGAACACGCTCACAGGCTGTTTTGGCTGCCGCGCACGGCCCGCCAATTACAGCTTGAGCGACGGCGGCAGGTACTTCGCCATCAGGTCTTCGTAGTAGGGCTTGAGCTCGGCAAGCACCGGCGGCTTCTCGTTCTTCGAGTACAGGTCGTAGGGGTTGAATTTGCGCACCCATGCCAGGTGGGCCGCGTCCTGCGCGTTCGTGAGGTGGCCGTACTGCCCCTCGCGGTGCCAGGCATAGAACGAGTGGTAGCGGATCATGTACAGCGCCGGCAAGGGCAGGTGTGCCTTCAGCAGCTGGTACAGGTATTCGTCATGCCCCCACGACAGGTGCACCGCATCCAGCCCGCAGCCCGGCGTGTACACCCCGTTCACCGAGTTGTAGCGTGCGTCAAGGCTGTCCGGGTTCAGCGCGAAGTACTCGGGGTACACCACCCGGTCGGAAAAGCGGCAACCGACCGGAAAGGTGTCGCCCACCACCGCCCACTGCGGCTCGCCGAACAGGCACAGCACCTTGCCCAGGTCGTGGATGAAGCCCGTCAGCACAAACCAGTCGGGGTGGCCGTCCGCGCGGATGGCTTCCGCGGTCTGCAGCAGGTGGCTGATCTGCGGCAGCTCGATGTCCGGGTCGGACTCATCGACCAGCGTGTTCAGGAAATCCAGCGCGTCCCAGGGTGTCATCTCGCGCTGCGAGAAGGCCAGCCACTGCGCCTTTTTGGCCAGCACGAAGTCGTAGGTCTGGTGCTGGTGGTTGTTGCGGTAGAAAGTCCGCACCCGGTCCAGGCCAGGCTGCGCGTAGTCGCGGTAAGCGGCCCGGTCTGGCTCGCTGGCCAGCAAGGTGGCCGGCGCTGAAGGGCTGGCGGCAGAAGACAGGCCGGGCATGTTCATCCGGCCATTGTAGGAAGCGCAAGCCATTCTGCAAAGGCCGCCACAGGTCTATCATGGCCGCATGCTGATCGAGTCCCTCGGTGCTGCGCGCGACATGTCTCGCCTCAAGGAGATTGTGGGCGTGCTGATACGCCACGGCTTTGGCGACAGCGTGCGCCGGCTCGGCCTGGCCGACAAGCTCGAGCGCGCCGGCCACGTGCTGCACTGGGGCCATGTGGCGGACCTCGCCCGCATCGAGCCACCCGAGCAGGTGCGCCTGGCCATGGAAGAGCTCGGGCCCACTTTCGTCAAGCTCGGGCAGATCCTCGCTGGCCGCGCCGACCTGTTTGGCCCCGAATGGATCGCCGAGTTCGAAAAGCTCCACAGCCAGGTGCCGGCGGTGCCGCTGGCGCTGCTTCGCCCGCAGTTGCGCGACGACCTGGGCGGTGAGCCCGAAGACGTTTTTGCCCGCTTCGACACCCAGCCGCTGGCTGCCGCCTCCATCGCGCAGGTGCACCGGGCGCAGCTCAAGGATGGCACCGAGGTCATCGTCAAGATCCGCCGCCCCGGCATCAGCGAGGTCATTGCCGCCGACCTGCGCCTGATGGAGCGCGCGGCCGCACTGGCCGAAACCGAACTGCCCGCCCTCAAGCCCTACCGCCCGCAGCAGCTGGTGCAGGAGCTGGCCAGGTCCCTGCGCCGCGAGCTGGACCTGGCCGCCGAATGCCGCCATGCCGAGCGCATCGCCGCCAATCTGGCCGGGCTGAACTACATCAGCATTCCGCGTGTGCACTGGGCCCACACCGGCCTGCGCGTGAACGTGCAGGACCTGGTGCAGGGCGTGCCCGGCAACGCACTGGATGAACTGACGCCCGAGGCCGGTTTTGACCGCAGCGAGCTCGCGCGGCGCGGCGCCCATGCCGTGCTCAAGATGATCGTGGAAGACGGCCTCTTCCACGCCGACCCGCACCCCGGCAATGTGTTTTACCTGCCCGGCAACCGCATCGCCTTCATTGACTTCGGCATGATCGGCCACCTCACCGAGCGGCGGCGCGAAGAGCTGCTGCAACTGCTGCTGGGCCTGGTCGAGCGGCAGCCGCAGGCCGTCGCCGAAGTGCTGCTGGAGTGGACTGGCGGCGAACACGGCGTGCAACTGGCGCGACTCGAAGGCGAGATCGAAGCCTTCGTCGACCAGTACCACGGCACACCGCTGGCGCAGCTGAACCTCGGGCAAATGCTGTCCGACGTCACCGGCATCCTGCGCGAACACCACCTGGGCCTGCCGCCCGACCTGGCCCTGCTCATCAAGGCCTTCATCTCGCTCGAAGGCATGGGCCGCGGGCTGGACCCGGGCTTTCACATGGCCACCGAAGCCACCCCGCTTCTGCATGCGGTGGTGCGCGCCCGGCTGCAGCCCCAGGCCCTGGCGGGCCGTGGCTGGCGCACCCTGCGCCGCGCACTGTCGGTGGTGGAGCAACTGCCGCATGATCTGTCGCGCCTGCTGCGCAACGCGCGCCACGGCCGGGTGCACGTGGGCATCGAGCTGGCGCACTTGAAGCGCGTGGGCGACCAGATCGACCGCGCGGCCAACCGGCTGGCGATGGCTCTGGTGATCTCGGCGCTCATCATCGGCTCGTCGATCGTGATGACGGTGCGGGCCGGGCCCACCCTGTTCGGCTTGCCGCTGTTCGGGTTTCTGGGCTTCATGGGCGCGGCGGGCGGTGGGCTGTGGCTGGTGCGTGCCATCTGGCGCAGCCGCCGCGAGCGCGACGCGGACGACCAGTAAGCCGGTGCCAACCGGCAGCGAAGGCGTGCGTCGCTAAGGCGTATCGCGCCGCACCAGACCCCCGCGGCTTTGCCGCCCCCATTGCTTCTTGCCGGTGAGGAACACCCACCAGCCCCAGGCGGCACCGGTGTGGCGCAGCAGCTGGAAGGTAAAGGGCTCCACCAGCGCGGCGATCACCGCGTACAGAAAGCTCGCGCGCGGCGCCCCCGTGCGGGCCTTGCGGTCGTTATGGACATCACTTTCGGCCCAGCGTTTGTACAGGTACACCGACCACAGGTGAAAGCCCAGATCGATCACGATCTTGGCGCCAATCACACCCGCCACAGGCACCAGCACACCCAGCGTGCCGTTCGCCAGGTAATACAGCAGCAGGAAGAACGCCGTCAGCCCATACAGCGGCTGAAAGGTGTCTATCGCCTTCACCGGCAGCATGGCCAGGCCCAGCGCGCCATAGCGCGCATCGCCCACCATGTCGCGGTACCAGTACTGCGTCTGCAGAAAGCCGCCAAACCAGCGGCGCCGCTGCCGCAGAAAGGCGCCCACCGTGCCCGGCGCCTCGGTGCGCGCGCGGGCACCGCCCAGCACCCGCGTGGTCCAGCCCAGGCCACCGAGTGCGGCGTGACGGCGCAGGCGGTGAATCAGCTCGTAGTCCTCCACCAGACAGTCCGGGTCAAAGCCGCCGACCTGCAGCACAGACTGCCGGCGGAAGCCAGCAAATGCACCCGAAATCAACAGCAAACCACCGACCTGCATCCAGGCGTAGCGCGACAGAAAGTTGCGGATGTACTCATAGGTCTGGAACCACTGGAACAGGCGGCCCCCCAGAGAGGGGCGGCACACGGGCGCCAGCACGCCGGTGGCGGCCACCAGATGGGCCTCGCTGGAAAAGGCCTCGCGCACCACCGCCACCGCTTCGTGCTCCAGCAGCGTGTCGCCATCCACCGTCAGCACCGTCTCTGTCGTCATCAGCAGCACGGCCGCATTGAGCGCATTCGCCTTGCCGCCATGGGGCAGGCGCAGCCAGCCGAGCGAGGTGCCCGCCACGTTGACGCAGCTCATCGCCCCTTCGGCCGGCGGCGCCAGGCCATACAGGCGCTGCAGCACGGCAGCGGTGTCATCGGTGGAGCCGTCGTCGGCCACCACGATCTGCTCCGGCAAATCACTTTGCGACAACAGTGCCGCCAGCGTGACGGGCAGCACCGCCGCCTCGTTGTGCGCCGCCACAATCACGCCCAAACTCACGCGGGGGTGGGCCACATGCGGCACATCCACCGCCATGCCGGCCGACAGCGCTGCGGGCGCCACCGCACCCCGCGCCAGCGCGCGCGTCTGCCAGAACACAAAGACCAGCAACACGGTGTCGTACAGCACATAGGCCACACCGGTGGACCACGCCAGCACGCTGGTGGAGTGAAACGCCATGGCGAACAGGCCCAGCCACAGCAGCGCCACGCTGCCGTGGATCAGGTGGCTGCGCAGCGGCGTGGGCGGCACCGAGTGGCGTGGCGACGCGGCCTTGAGCAATGGCTCCAGAGAGGGTGGCAAAAGCAAATATCCCGGACGGGGGCCAAAGCCCCCAGCGCCACGGCAAGATGGCCGTGACTGAATGATGGCTGATACGCAAGGAAGTTCCGGCTGGATGCAGCAATGCCCCGCAATCCGCTCAGGCGTCGCCCCGCCCCACACGATTTCCAGACCGGCACGCTACCATGCTCGTCAACGTCTCATCGCAACGCCCCTTGCCATAAGGCCAGCCATAAACCCCGCCATGAACCCACAACCCAAATACACCCGCATTGCCATGGTGCTGCACTGGCTGGTGGCATTGCTCATCAGCGCCAATCTGGTGCTGGTGTGGGTGGTGGACTACCTGCCCGACGAGCAGGTGCGCCCCGCCATCGACACGCACAAATCGCTCGGCATCACCCTGCTGGGGCTGGCCATCCTGCGCCTGCTGTGGCGCTACACCCACCAGCCACCCGAACTGCCACCAGGCTACGCCCGGTGGGAACGCCGCGCCTCACACGCCACGCACGCCCTGCTGTATCTGCTGATGTTCCTCCTGCCGCTGTCGGGCTGGATGCACGACTCGGCCTGGAAAGACGCCGCCACCCACCCCATGCAGCTCTTTGGCCTGTTTGAATGGCCGCGCATCGGCTGGATCATGAACATCGAGCCCACGATGAAGGAAATGTGGCACAGCACCCTGGGCGCCGTGCACACCTGGGCCGGGTACCTGTTGTATGTGCTCTTCACACTGCACGTGGCCGGCGCGCTCAAGCATCAGTTCATCGACAAAGAGGCCGAGCTGCAGCGCATGCTGCCTTAAGGCTGAAGGTGCGCCAGACTGCGGCTTGCGACTTTATCTGCGGCTCTGTTCGCGACCTTGGCGGTCACGTCAACCGCAGCGTCGCTTTCGGCATCAACCGATGGGCCTGACGCCAATCCACGCGCCATGCGCCCAGAAGGCAAAGCCAGCCCAGGCCACGGCACCCACCACCACCGTGATGGCTGTGGCTGCCGCCTTGCCAGCCGGGTACACCGTGCCAGCAGCACGGTCACGCCCACGCGCCGCGCGGAAGTTCAGCACCGCCCACACCAGGAAGGTGCCGAACAGCACCACATGCGCCACATTGCCATTGGCCAGCAAGTGCGCCAGAGCCCACACCTTCACCGCCAGCACCATTGGGTGGTGCAGCTTCGCCTTGATGGCGTTGCCCGGCACATAGGCCGCGGCCAGGAAGACAAAGGCAATCAGCGTCAGCAAGGCGGCCAGGTGCCGCATGCCCACCGGCGGCGCCCACAGCTGCACCGGCTGCTGCCGCGCCATGCCAAAGCCCCAGACGATCATCACAAAGCCCACCAGCGACAGAACGGCGATCAGTCCCTTCCACGGCAGGGCGCCCATGCGCCCGATCATGGCGGTGCGCCAGCCTTCGGCAAAGATGCGGATGGAGTGCGTGCCCAGAAAAAGTACCAAGCCCAGAATCAGTAGTGCCACGGTGTGCTCCTTGTTGTGTGGCTTGGATTATGCGGCGCTTGCCTGCTGCCCGTTCGTGCCGCCCCCTACCCGTCCGCTCCTCCTGCCCCAATCACATTCGTCCCGCCCCTTGCCCGTTCGTCCTGACCCTTCGATACCTCAGGACAGGGTACGCAAGCGTATCGAAGGACAAAGCCAGGCTCCTCACCTCCGCATGCACTGAGCCGCCCCCTCCGTTCGTCCTGAGCCTGTCGAAGGACTATCACCATCCCCCAGCCACAGGCAAAATCACACCATGCACCTCCAAGACCTCAACACCCCCGCCGCGCTGGTCGACACCGCCCGCATGCAGCGCAACATCACCCGCATGCAGCAGCGCATGAACAGCTTGGGCGTGGCCTTTCGCCCCCACGTCAAAACCACCAAATGCATCGCCATCGCCCAGGCGCAGATCGAAGCAGGCGCACGCGGCATCACGGTGTCTACCCTGAAAGAAGCCGAGCAGTTTTTTGCCGCTGGCATCACCGACATCCTTTACGCCGTCGGCATGGTCGCGCCCAAACTCAAACAGTCCGCCGCCCTGATTGCCAACGGCTGCGCACTCAAGATCATTGCCGACAGCGCCGACTCGGCCAGCGCCATCGTCGCGTACTCGCGCCAGCACGGCGTGCCCTTTGAGGTGTGGATCGAAATCGACACAGACGGCCACCGCTCCGGCGTGCAGCCGCAGGGCGACGAACTGATCACCATCGGCCAGCTGCTGCACCAGGGCGGCCGCACCACGCTCGGCGGCGTCATGACGCACGCCGGCTCCAGCTACGACCTGAACACGCCCGAAGCACTGGAAGCCATGGCCGAGCAAGAGCGCAGCCTGTGTGTGCTGGCCGCCCAGCGCCTGCGCGCCGCCGGCCTGCCCTGCCCGAATGTCAGCGTCGGCTCCACGCCCACCGCGCTGTCAGCCCGCCAGCTCGATGGCATAACCGAAGTGCGCGCTGGCGTCTATGTGTTTTTTGATCTGGTCATGGCCAACGTGGGCGTGTGCTCGCCAGACGACGTGGCACTGAGTGTGCTGACCACCGTCATCGGCCACCAACCCGACAAGGGCTGGGCAATCGTCGACGCCGGCTGGATGGCCATGAGCCGCGACCGCGGCACCCAGAAGCAGCAGTGCGACTACGGCTACGGCCAGCTGTGCGACGCCAGCGGTCAGCGCATCGACGGCTACACCCTCACAGGCGCCAACCAGGAGCACGGCATCGTCAGCCGCACCGGCGAGGCAGACCTGGGCATCGCGCAGCGCTTTCCCGTCGGCACCCAGCTGCGCGTGCTGCCCAACCACGCCTGCGCCACCGGCGCCCAGTTCCCTGAGTACCACGCTGTCACGGGTGAAGAAGCCGGCCCCACCTGGCCGCGCTTCTACGGCTGGTGAGCACGGGCAAAGACCAACAAGACCACCATGACCATCCAGCGCATCAATCCCAGCACCATGGCCCCACCCGGCGGCCACTACAGCCACGCCACAGTCGCCAACGGCTTTGCCTTCGTCTCAGGCCAGTTGCCAATCACCCCGGCAGGCGACAAGCTCAATCAAGCCAGCTTTGACGAGCAGGCCGCACAAGTACTGGCCAACGTGCAAGCCGCGTTAGAAACCGCAGGCAGCAGCGTCCGCCAGTTGGTGCAGGTGCGCGTGTACGTCACAGACATCGAGCACTGGCCCGCGTTCAACCGCCTCTACAAAGAGTGGGCAGGCGCCGAGCCGCCAGCGCGCGCCGTGGTGCCTGTGCCGCTGTTGCACTATGGGTTTTTGATTGAGGTGGAGGCGGTGGGGGTGGTTGGCTAACGAATACAGCAGGTCCATTTCGTCTAACGCACAACGCCGACAGCACGAACCGACAGGGAGGACAACACCAATGGAGCCAGACTTTATGCGGAGGGGTAACGTCGACAAGCCATTCACCGCCGCACCTGAACAATCGCTGTTCCCTTGGATCGGCGGACTTTTCATTGTTCTTGCACTCTTGTACGTGAGCTATCGCGTGCTCGATGTGCCGAGCCGTGAAGTAACAGCCAACCCGGCGCCCGCCAGCCAGACGGTCCCCACTCAACCCAAAATGCCTCTTTCAGCATCTCGGCCACTGGACCGCCCGGCCGTTGTCCCGCCTAACCCAGAGACCGTGACCAAATGCACCATCGGTGGCAAAACGATCTACGGCGACGCGCCTTGCCCATATGGTGCAACATCCGAACGAGTCACCACCCATGCCGAACGCAATCTAATCTCTGGTTTGACTAGCGAGCAAATGGCAGCGGCGGACCGCCTCCGGCCGCCAGCCCCATTAGCCACCAAGGTCGCTCAATCAGAAAACCCGTTGCCGAACAACGCCAGCGAGTGCAAAGCACTTGATGAGCACATCAAACATCTCGACGCAATGGCGCGCCAGCCACTGGATGCACAAACGCAGGATTGGATAAAGGCGAGACGCAAAGCAGATCGTGACCGTCAATTCGCGATTCGCTGTTAATCCAACAACTCTCGTTTTACTAGTTCTCCCCAGGTAAAGCCCTGGGTCACAACCCTCATCACAGTACTTATTCTCTTGCGACCAAAACGAACGAGGTCGCCATGCAAAATCCAGTTCAAGATTTGTCCGGTTGGGGCGTCATGCCAAAAAGACCGGGGCTTTATCTCTCCCTTTCACATGGACGAGATTTCCCGCAGCAAGCGATGACGGGTCGAGGATTCGCAGGGCCCAAAATTGGTCCCCTTCTTTACGTACGAACTCGCTACGGCCAAGAGGTAATAGTTCGATTCGTCAACAAACGTGATGCCGCAAAGTTTTTTCCGGCGGCAACTGAAGCAATCCAGGCGCTACAGGTCGTCGAGGGAACACTGGTATATCAAGACAAATGCTTCGGTGACTGGGACGTTTGCTTTATCGATGCACTGTTCTGCTCGACAGCGCCTCAAATCTCAACCAGTCCGAGGCTACGCAAATACTCAAAGGTTGGGTCGTAGAAAGCAGAATGCCTTGTTCTGTCCTCTGCTTCACCCTCAGGCACCACGATTACCATGCCTTGTCGCGCCCTAGTGAGAAGCACCCTGTAGGCGTTCTTTAGGTAATTCTTACGTTCTTCTTTGTGAATATGCTGCCACCGACTACCCACAAAGGAAAACGACTGCCACCCTTCGTCAGCGAATCGGAAATCACCGTCCCAAACCACGCAAGACCAATCCAACTCCAATCCCTGTACGTGGAACTCCGTCGCTGCGTCCTCAAGGTAATACGACGACCGAACGTCATCTCTATCGTCCAAAAACCAATGCACTGGGTCCATCGGAGACTTCACATCGATCGCATGCGGTTTGAGCCGTTGCGCTTGGGAAGACACCACCATGCCGAAACGCTCTGTACCCCGCGCCTGCTCCTTCAGCCACTGTTTCGCAGCCGGAACACTGCGGGTGAGTCTGATTGGATAACGTGCATCTATCTCTTTGAGTAGTTCCGTCGCGCCCGCGTGGTCGCGATCTAGCATCAGCTTGACAAATAACGAGAGCTTTTCCGCACGAAATGACCGCATGGACACGGATAAATGCAAATCGTCGTTGAAAGTCACGTGTTGACGGTTTGTCAAAGCACGTAGGGCGGTGCCAGCACCATATTCTTCGTCATGAAGACGCGAAGATACATGGACGTGCCAGTCTGGGAACGCGCGCTCTAGCGCTTCGATCCACTCACCTATTCCTGCTTCGCCCGTGTTGATCTCTTGCCCACCCCCAACAAGACAAACGACGACAGCCCAGTCCTCGTGTCTTTCCATACAAGAGATTAAGAACTCTGGCTCTGACTGATCGAAGTCTGGCCGATTCTTCTTTCGCTGCATGAAAGAAATTGTCTGTTCGCGATTCCATGCCCGCTGAGCCTCGTCAAATATCGCCACGTGCTCTGGTGGTGGGCTCGGGTCTTTCAAACAGTCGTCTCGAAAATGATGAACGTTCTGGATAAACGTTTCAACCGCCTGACGCGCCACCCCTTTTCGAATCTTCTTACCGACCGCTACCGATCGTCGCTGTTTATCCCTTGTCAGCGCCTCCCGAAGAATCGCGACAAGAGGACCATTTCCCGATAAATAGACGCTATGCAAATCACTAGCAGCATCCATGTGCTGTGTTGCGACATTTAATCCCACAAGTGTTTTGCCCGCGCCGGGCACGCCAGTCACGAAACACAATGCTTTGGTGTTATTGCACTTCGCATTCGCGATCAGCGCATTGATAGCGCTTGTGGTTACGTCGAGATCTTTGTTGTCTGCTGATTTGCTGGTTAAGTCACCAACGGAGTGCTGCGCATACAACGCCGTTGCGGCTTCAACAATCGTCGGTGTTGGTTTATATCGTCCTTGCTCCCACTCAATAGGATCGATATCGTCACCATCACAGAAGGCCAACACCTGCTCAATGCATGTCTGAAGATTTTCCGGAGAGACAGCTATTGGACACAGCACACCATCGTTATGTTTCGTGGTTACAACAGGGCCCAGCTTTTGACGTGTCCTGGTAGCAATTAGAAGTGGGGCGATTGCCACCGTATGGCTAGAAGAATGGAAGTTCTTCAGATCCAGCGCGTAATCCCAAACCTGATCTGCACCAGCTCTAGTGAATTCCCGTTCTCCAACCTTGAACTCGACGACAAAGAGTACATGGTCTATCAGTAAAACCACATCAATCCGTCTTCCAAGGCGCGGCACAACATACTCGAAATACGCCTTCCCGCGGCCTCGAAACGGTCCTACGCTTTTCTGGAGAATGGCGACCTGTTCGGTCCATGCATCTCTTTGCGTCGGCTCAATCGCGAACTCGCTCTCGCGGGCCAACTTACCCAATACGTCTTCTGTTGTCGCATCGAGAAGCCCGTCGATTGACGCCGAAAAGTAGGCTCGCTTAGCGACGGCGGCGTTTGAGCTACTCAAGTCGCACCCACTCAAACGTCGATATTCGCCGCCCGCAGCGCATTCTGCTCAATGAATTCCCGGCGCGGCTCCACCTCGTCGCCCATCAGCATGGTAAACACGCGGTCAGCTTCGATGGCGTCGTCGATCTGTACGCGCAGCAGGCGGCGCACGGTCGGGTCCATCGTGGTTTCCCAGAGCTGGGCGGGGTTCATCTCGCCCAGGCCTTTGTAGCGCTGGCGAGCGGTGGCGTTTTCGGCCTGGCCGATCAGCCATGCCATGGCCTGGCGGAAGTCGCTGATCTTTTCTTCCTTCTGGCGTTCGCCTTCGCCGCGCATGGCTTTGGCGCCTTCGCTGATCAGGCCCCGGAAGGTAGCGGCGGCATCGGCCAAGGTGGCGTAGTCGGCGCCGTGCACAAAGTCTTGCGTGATGACGCTGCTCTTCACGTTGCCGTGGTGGCGGCGGCTGATGCGCAGAATGGGTTTGTCGGTACGTACATCGAACTCGCCCGCCACTTCGGCTGGGGCGCCGGTGGTGTTCAGTTCGCGCAGCTTGGCCTGCAGCGTGATGGCTGAGGCTTTAGCTTCGGCCACGGTGTCCAGGCTCAGGCTCACGCCGTCAGCAATCGCGCGCAGGGCCTCAGCGTCCATGTAGCCGCGCAGGCGGGCAATCACCGATTCGGCCAGCTGGTGCTTGCGCGCCAGCTCGGCCAGCGTATCGCCCGTCAGCACGGTGCTGCCTTCGCCACCGGTTTGCACGCTGGCGTCTTTCAGCGCGATGCGCAGCAAGAAGCCATCAAGCGCGGCGGTGTCTTTCAGATACTGCTCTTCCTTACCCGCCTTCACCTTGTACAGCGGCGGCTGGGCAATGTAGATGTGGCCGCGCTCCACCAGCTCTGGCATCTGGCGGTAGAAGAACGTCAGCAGCAAGGTGCGGATGTGCGCGCCGTCCACGTCGGCGTCGGTCATGATGATGATGCGGTGGTAACGCAGCTTGGCGACATTGAAGTCGTCGGTGCCCGCCGAACCGCCAGGCCCACCGGCCTTGCCGATGCCGGTACCCAATGCGGTGATGAGCGTCAGAATCTCGTTGCTGGTCAGCAGCTTTTCGTAGCGGGCTTTTTCGACGTTCAGAATCTTGCCGCGCAGCGGCAGAATCGCCTGGAACTTGCGGTCGCGGCCCTGCTTGGCTGAACCCCCGGCAGAGTCACCCTCGACCAGGTAGATTTCGCACATGGCCGGGTCTTTTTCCTGGCAGTCGGCCAGCTTGCCGGGCAGGCCCATGCCGTCGAGCACGCCCTTGCGCCGCGTCATGTCGCGCGCCTTGCGTGCAGCCTCGCGGGCGCGGGCGGCTTCAATGATCTTGCCGACGATGATCTTGGCGTCGTTGGGGCGTTCCTGCAGGTAGTCGTGCAGCAGACGGCTCACGATGTCTTCCACCGGGCCACGCACTTCACTGCTGACCAGCTTGTCCTTGGTCTGGCTGCTGAATTTGGGTTCGGGCACCTTCACACTCAGCACGCAGCACAGGCCCTCGCGCATGTCGTCGCCGGTCACTTCCACCTTGGCCTTCTTGGCCATCTCGGTGTCGTCGATGTATTTGTTGATGATGCGCGTCATGGCGGCGCGCAGCCCCGTCAGGTGGGTGCCGCCGTCGCGCTGCGGAATGTTGTTGGTGAAACACAGCACCTGCTCGCTGTAGCCACTGTTCCACTGCATGGCCAGCTCCACACCGATGTTGGTGCCCTGGTCGCTCTGCCGGTCACCCATGGCTGAGAACACATTGGGGTGCAGTACTGTCTTGCCCTTGTTGATGAACTCGACAAAGCCCTTCACACCGCCGGCACCCGAAAAGTCGTCTTCCTTGCCGGTGCGCTCGTCTTTCAGGCGAATGCGCACGCCGTTGTTCAGAAAACTCAGCTCCCGCAGGCGCTTGCTGAGAATCTCGTAATGGAAATCGTTGTTTTCCTTGAAGATGTCGGTGTCGGGCAGAAAGTGCACCTCGGTGCCGCGCTTGTCGGTGTCGCCCATCACCTTCATCGGTGACACATCAATGCCGTCCACCTGCTCGACGATGCGGTTCTGCACA
This sequence comes from Synechococcus sp. UW140, assembly GCA_943370905.1. Taxonomy (GTDB): domain Bacteria; phylum Pseudomonadota; class Gammaproteobacteria; order Burkholderiales; family Burkholderiaceae_C; genus Polaromonas. The sequence continues at coordinate 264,003 of CALRSS020000006.1, read as the reverse complement.
AAGCCGCGCGAGAACTCCATCACATGCACCTTGCCGTCGCGGCGAATCGTCAACCGCAGCATCTTGCTCAGTGCGTTCACGCAGCTCACACCCACGCCGTGCAGACCGCCTGACACCTTGTAGCTGTTCTGGTTGAACTTGCCGCCGGCATGCAGCTCGGTCAGGGCGATTTCGGCAGCCGAGCGCTTGGGCTCATGCTTGTCGTCCATCTTGATGCCGGTCGGAATGCCGCGGCCGTTGTCGGTGACGCTGACCGAGTTGTCGGAGTGGATGGTGACCACGATGTCATCGCAGTGGCCGGCCAGTGCCTCGTCAATCGAGTTGTCGACCACTTCAAACACCAGGTGGTGCAAGCCAGTACCGTCAGACGTGTCTCCGATGTACATGCCAGGGCGCTTGCGTACGGCCTCCAGGCCTTCCAGGATCTGAATGGAGCCCTCGCCATAGGCTTCCGATGCGCCAGCCTGGTTGGTGTCGATCTTGGGCTGGAAATTGGAGCTTCCCTCGCCTGCAGCGCCGTCGGACACATGCACTTGGTCAGCTTCATTCGGTTTGTTTTCGTCTGTCATGGCCAGCTTTATTTCCGGGTTTCATCCGAATTGCTTCGGTTTCTTTAATCTCTTGAATGACCAAACCCGCGAAGAGTCGCGGGTCTGTCAGGTGTTTTGCGCAGGGGGCGCGGAAGGTTTTCGCCTTAAATCCGCATCGGCATCACGACGTACTTGAAGGCTGCGTCGTCGGGAATGGTGAGCAGCGCCGAGCTGTTGGAATCGGCCAGTTCGATCTTCACCATGTCCTGATCCATGTTGGCCAATGCATCAATGAGATAGGTGACGTTGAAGCCGATTTCGATGGCATCGCCACCGTAGTCAATGTCGAGCTCATCGACGGCTTCTTCCTGCTCGGCGTTGTTGGAGGCCACACGCAGCGTGCCGGGTTCGATGTTCAGGCGAACCCCCTTGAACTTTTCGCTGGTGAGAATCGCGGTGCGCTGCAGGCTGGCCAACAGCGGCACACGGCCCAGGGTGATGATGTTCTTGTGATTCTTGGGAATCACACGGTTGTAGTCGGGGAACTTGCCCTCGACCAGCTTGGTGACGAACTCCATACCCTCAAAGCTGAATTTAGCCTGGTTACCGGCGAATTGCATCTCGATGGCGCCTTCCTTGTCGCTGAGCAGGCGCTGCATTTCCAGCACCGTCTTGCGCGGCAGAATGACTTCCTGCTTGGGCACTTCCACATCGAGCGTGGCCGACGAGAAAGCCAGGCGGTGGCCGTCAGTCGCCACCAGGCTGAGCTGCTTGCCTTCAGCCACGAACAAAATGCCGTTGAGGTAGTAGCGGATGTCGTGCACCGCCATTGCAAACGAAACCTGGTTGAGCAGCTCTTTCAGCACCTTCTGCGGCACCGAAAAGCTGGGGCCGAAGTTGGCGGCTTCCTGCACCAGCGGAAAGTCTTCTGCCGGCAGCGTCTGCAGCGTGAAGCGGCTTTTGCCGCCCTTGAGGATCAGCTTGTTCTGCGAGGACTCCAGCGACACCGTCTGGTCGCTCGGCATCGAACGCAGGATGTCGATCAGCTTGCGCGCGCCCACCGTGGTGGTGAAGTTGCCGCTGTCACCGTCCAGGTCGGCGGTGGTGCGGATCTGGATTTCAAGATCGCTCGTCGTGAGCTGCACCTGTGCGCCGGTCTTTCGGATCAGCACATTGGCCAGGATGGGCAAGGTGTGCCTGCGCTCCACGATGCCGGAGACCGATTGCAGGACCGACAAAACTTTATCCTGGGTGGCTTTCAGAACGATCATGACTTCCTCTTGTTTCTCTTTAATTCTTTAATTCTTTAATTCAAATTAGTAGTAGTAGTAAGGGCGGCACATTTCTGTGGACAGTGCCATTTTCCCCTTTTTGATCAACCACTTGGCGTTTGTTTAACCTTGTGTTCAGTCGCCCCTGAACTGCACTGCCAGACATGAACAACTTTGCATTGTCATCTGCTTCTGTGGATAACTGCCTGGTTGTTCAAAAGTTGTCCCCATGGTTGTCAGAGTGGCCATTTTTCAGCCTTTCAGGGTCTGTTCCAGCACGTGCAGCTGCTGGTTGAGCTCGGTCATCTGCTGGCGCTCGGCAGACATCTTGCGCACGGCATGCAGCACGGTGGTGTGGTCGCGTCCGCCAAACAGCTCACCGATCTCGGGCAGGCTCTTCTGGGTCAGCTCCTTGGCCAGGTACATGGCAATCTGGCGCGGCCGGGCAATGCTGGCCGGGCGCTTCTTGCTGTACATGTCTGCGACCTTGATCTTGTAATAGTCGGCCACCGTCTTCTGGATGTTCTCGACGCTGATCTGCCGGTTCTGGATGGACAGCAGGTCGCGCAGCGCTTCCCGGGCCAGCTGAATGGAGATTTCCTTCAGGTTGAAGCGCGAGTACGCCAGGATCTTGCGCAGCGCGCCTTCGAGCTCGCGCACGTTGGAGCGGACGTTCTTGGCCACGAAAAACGCCACCTCTTCCGGCATTACGGCGCCTTCGGCCTCGGCCTTGCGGATCAGGATGGCGACGCGCATTTCCAGTTCCGGCGGCTCAATGGCGACCGTCAGACCCGAATCGAAGCGCGACACCAGGCGCTCATGGATGTCCGTCAGGCCCTTGGGATAGGTGTCGCTGGTCATCACGATGTGCGACTTTTTGGTCAGCAAGGCCTCGAAGGCGTTGAAGAACTCCTCCTGGGTGCGGTCCTTGTTGGCGAAGAACTGGACGTCGTCGATCAGCAGCAGGTCGAGCGAGTGGTAACGCTCCTTGAACTCGTCGAAAGTCTTGCGCTGGTAGGCCTTAACCACATCCGACACAAACTGCTCGGCATGGATGTAGAGAACTTTGGCGGCCGGGTTGTCGGCCAGCAGTTTGTTGCCGATGGCGTGCATCAGGTGGGTTTTGCCCAAGCCGACGCCGCCGTAAATAAAGAGGGGGTTGTAAAGCTGACCCAGGCTGCTGGAAACATGCAGCGCCGCGGCCCGGCCCATGCGGTTGGCCGTGCCTTCGATCAGGGTGTCAAAAGTCAGCGCCGTGTTCAGGCGATTCTTGAAAGGGGCACCCGCCACCTCTTCAGGCACACCCAGACCGATAGGCTCCGGCACGCCAGAGCCTTCAAAGCTCCGAACCAGAGAACCAGACCGGGTGGGCGCCTCGCGAGGAGCAAGTGCTAACTCAAGTGGAATACTCTGACCGGAAATCTTCTCGATCAGGGCAGAAATACGGCCCGCGTACTGTGCCCGGACCCAGTCGAGTTTGAAGCGGTTGCCCACCTGTACGGTGACTTTGGACAGGTCTGGCGCGACGTCCACCACCAGCGGGCGAATCCAGGTGTTGAACTGTTGCTCGGGCAACTCCTGCGCCAGATGATCGACGCAGTTTTGCCACAAATCGTGGCTCGGGTCTGGGGTGATTCCCTCGGTCATGGGTGTTGGGGCCGTGTCGCCAGCGGTGCGGTGGCCGTTTTCTTCTTGTAGCGCTGCTTGTGGATATTGTTTATTTTGGGCACCGCCGATTGTAGTCCGCAAGGGGAGTTATCCACACAATAAATGACTCGGGTTTCAACCTATTTTCAGGTCCTGGCGACCGTGTTCCAGCAGCCGCTTTGCCGAGGCGGCAAGCCTTGTCGGGCTGGCTTGCACACCTTCGCCAGGAGGCGCTGGCGGGCAGGGACGTCCTACGCCTGAATTCGACCCGATCTGAGCCTTTACCCCCACAATGCCGCCTAAGCTGTTGCCTGGATTAGGAAATCTGCGATAATCATGGGTTCCCCGATTCGTAGCGGATTGACGCTGCTCGCCCGGCCCTGCCGGCGTGTGCATGCTGCATGTCCGGCGGGCTTGCAGAGCTGGCTGTGTTGTATGGCCACCAAGATCATTCGAATTGCTCGGGAGCACACAGCGAACCGGCCCTTGGGCTGGTCGGCTCAACAGGACTGGATTCATCATGAAACGCACATACCAACCTTCCAAAGTCAAGCGCGCACGCACGCACGGTTTCCTGACCCGCATGAAAACCCGCGGTGGCCGCGCCGTGATTGCTGCACGTCGCGCCAAGGGCCGCAAGCGCCTGGCCGTCTAAGACCGCGCTTCCTGCAGGCTGTTTGCCCCTCGTTCCTGAACTGAAGCCGGGTGCTCGTGCAGCGGCTTCAAACCAGACCCCAGTTCCAGGCCGTGCTGGCGGGTGCCATCGTCGCCAAAACGACGCACTTTGCGCTCCACCGCAACGCGCTGGACACAAAGCCGGACGCGCAAGCCATGCCCGGTGACGCTGGCGCTGCGGGCACAACAGCCTTTCAGAAGCCACTGTTTCCCCAGCAGGATTTCTGGATCGGGGCCATGGTTCCCAAGCGCTGGGCCAAGCGGGCCGTCACGCGCAATGCCATCAAAAGGCAGATTTACACCGTGAGCGCAGATTTTTCGCACCAGTATCCCCAGGCCGCCTATGTGGTTCGCCTGCGGCGCGACTTTTCCCGCCAGGAATTCATCAGCGCCACCTCGGAGCCGCTCAAACAGGCGGTTCGCACCGAGGTGCAGGCCTTGCTGCTCGCCGGGGTCGCCGCGCCATGAGTCACCGCCAGCGCATGCTGCCCCTGTTGGGCGCGCTTGACCGCCTGACCCGCGCACCGCAAGCCTTGTTGATAGGGCTGGTCAAAGCTTACCGCCTGTTGCTCAGCCCCTGGCTGGGCTCGGCGTGCCGCTTCGAACCCAGCTGCTCTGCCTATGCCTTGCAGGCGCTGGCGCAGCGCGGCGCCGTAGCGGGCACGTACCTCACCTTGCACCGGCTGGCGCGTTGCCAGCCCTGGTGCGCAGGCGGCCATGACCCGGTGCCACAGCGCCGGGCCGGCCGCCCCGCTTTTCTCTTCTCCCGTCTGGTGAACCCAGCGACCCCACCCTCTTCTGAAAAGACGCCGTCATGAACGACATCCGCCGCACCATCTTGTGGGTGATATTTGGTTTCTCCATGGTCCTGCTCTGGGACCAATGGCAGGTGTACAACGGCCACAAGCCGACCTTCTTCCCGTCGACCGCACAAAACCAGGTGGCCAAGGCCGCCACGCCTGCGGCCTCTGCGACTCCGGGCAACGCAGCCAGCGTGCCTGCCCCCGCAGCCGTCGCGGCGGCGGCAGCCACCCCGGGCGCTGTGCCTGCCGGTGCGCCGGCCCTTGCGGCCAGTACCAGCCGCGAGCGCGTGGTGGTCAACACCGACGTGCTGTCGCTGACTTTTGACAGCGAAGGCGGCACGCTGGTGCATTCCGCATTTGTGAAATATCAGGACGCCGCGCAGAAAGACCAGGGCTTTGTGCTGCTGGACGAAAGCACCAACCGCGTCTATCTGGCGCAAAGCGGGCTGATTTCTGGCGGTGCAGGCGGCGCCGTGGGCGCCCTGCCTACCCACAAGACGCCCATGGCGGTGGTGCCCGGCGACCGCACGCTCAAGGAAGGCCAGGATGAGCTGCAGGTCAAGTTTGAATCGGCCGACGTGGGCGGCGTGAAGCTGGTCAAAACCTACACGCTCAAACGCGGCGCGTACGACGTTGCCGTGCGCCACGAGATCGTCAACACCGGCACCGCAGCCATCACGCCGCAGCTCTACATGCAGCTGGTGCGCGACGGCAACAAGCCGCCCGGAGAGTCGTCGTTTTATTCCACCTTCACCGGCCCGGCGATCTACACCGAAGCCAAGAAATACCAGAAGGTCGAGTTCAAGGACATCGAGAACAACAAGGTCGACGTCGAAAAGCAGTCGAGCAACGGCTATGTGGCCATGGTGCAGCACTACTTTGCGGCCGCCTGGATCCTGGGCGACGGCATCAAGCGCGACCTGTTCTTCCGCAAGGTGGACAACAACCTCTATGCCGTTGGCATGATCACGCCGCTGGACCCCATCGCGGCCGGGAGCACCAAGGCCATTGATGCCAAGTTCTTCGTTGGCCCCCAGGAAGAAAAGACACTCGAAGCCATCTCGCCCGGCCTGGAACTCGTCAAGGACTACGGCTGGCTCACCATCCTGGCCAAGCCGCTGTACTGGCTGCTCGACAAGCTGCATGGCTTTATCCACAACTGGGGCTGGTCCATCGTGGCGCTGGTGCTGCTGCTGAAGATCGCCTTCTACTGGCTCAACGCCAAGGCCTACGCCAGCATGGCCAAGATGAAGGCCATCAACCCCAAGATCATGGAAATGCGCGAGCGGCTGAAAGACAAGCCGCAGGAAATGCAGCAGGCCATGATGAAGATTTACCGCGAGGAAAAGGTCAACCCGATGGGCGGCTGCTTCCCGATCATGGTCCAGATTCCGGTGTTCATTGCCCTGTACTGGGTGCTGCTCTCCAGCGTCGAGATGCGCAACGCACCGTGGGTCGGCTGGATTCACGACCTCTCGGCGCCGGACCCGTTCTTCATCCTGCCGATCGTGATGACGCTCACCACCATGCTGCAGACCGCGCTGAACCCCGCGCCGCCCGACCCGATGCAGGCCAAGCTGATGTGGTTCATGCCGCTGATCTTCAGCGTGATGTTCTTTTTCTTCCCGGCCGGCCTGGTGCTGTACTGGATCACCAACAACATCCTGTCGATCGCCCAGCAGTGGGTCATCAACACCCGGATGGGCGTGCCGCCGCAGTTCAACCTGCCGAAGTTCAAGTAACCCCCCGAAGCGTCCTCGACGCCTCCCCCAAGGGGGCGACACCTGCGGCCCGGCAAAGCCGGTTCCGCGGTGTCCCTTGATAATTCCGTGATGCTGGCTCGCCACGAAGACCCGATTGTTGCCATCGCCACCGCCCCCGGACGCGGCGCGGTCGGCATTGTGCGGGTGTCGGGTCAACACATTGCACCCGTGGTGGCGGCCATCTGCGGGCGCAGTCTGCAGCCGCGGCATGCGACCTATCTGCCCTTCAGGGATGCGGCCGGTCAGGTCATCGACCAGGGGCTTGCGATCCACTTCCCCGCCCCCCACTCCTACACTGGCGAGGACGTGCTGGAGCTGCAGGCCCACGGCGGGCCGGTGGTGCTGCAGCTGCTGCTGGCGCGCTGTCTCGAAGCCGCCGCGAGCGTGGACCCGGCCACCGGCGTGGCCCGGCTGCCGCGTCTGCGCGTGGCGCATCCCGGGGAGTTCACCGAGCGCGCTTTCCTGAATGACAAGATCGATCTGGCGCAGGCCGAAGCGATTGCCGACCTGATCGACGCCAGCACCGAAACCGCCGCACGCTCGGCGGCGCGCTCCATGTCCGGCGAGTTTTCTGACGCCATCCACACCCTGCTCGAGCAGCTCATCCACCTGCGCATGCTGGTCGAGGCCACGCTGGACTTCCCGGAAGAAGACATCGACTTCCTGCAAAAGGCCGACGCGGCAGGCCAGCTGGCACAGCTGCAGCAGACCCTGCTGGCCGTGATGCAGCGCGCAGTGCAGGGCGCCATCCTGCGCGAGGGCATCAAGGTGGTGATTGCCGGGCAGCCGAACGCTGGCAAGAGCTCGCTGCTCAATGCCCTGGCCGGCGCCGAGCTGGCCATCGTGACGCCGATTGCCGGCACCACCCGCGACAAGGTCACGCAACTGATCCAGATCGACGGCGTGCCACTTCATGTGGTGGACACCGCCGGCCTGCGCGAAGCACTGGACGAGGTGGAAAAAATCGGCGTGGAGCGGGCCTGGGCTGAAATAGAGACTGCCGATGCGGTGCTGTTCCTCCACGACCTGACACGGCAGGATGACGCTGCGCCGTCTGGCGGCGCAGAAAGCTATGCGGCGGCCGACCGGCGGATTGCTGCGGTACTGGCCGACAAGCTGCCCCACGGTACCCCGGTGATCGACGTCTGGAACAAGATCGACCAGGTTCCGCCGGAGCGACTGAAAGACGAAAACCGCGACACGCGCGCCAATGGCGTGCAGATTTCGGCCAAAACCGGCGCTGGCCTGCAGACCCTGCGCCAGCGCCTCTTGCACGTCGTGGGCTGGCAGGCTGCGCCCGAGGGCGTGTTCATGGCCCGCGAACGCCATGTGCAGGCCCTCAGGCGGGTGGCGGCGGCCCTCGCAACGGCCAGTCAGCAACTCCATGCGCAGCAGCCCGCCCTGGACCTGCTGGCCGAGGATCTGCGGCAGGCGCAGGGGCACCTGAGCGAGATCACCGGTGAATTCACGCCAGACGACCTGCTGGGCGAAATCTTCTCGAAGTTCTGCATCGGCAAGTAGGCAACGCCGGTGACGTGTTCGCCGACGATTACAAACGACGCGGGCGCTGTATCAGGTGTAAGGGGCCGTTAACGTGTCTTGCGGGGCTCCGGATGCGCCGGTATTGTCTGGTGACCATGAACGCACCACTGCCCTCCGCCATTCGCTTTGACATCCAGGGCCTCGCCAAGGCCATTGCGCATTGCCATGCCAGTGACGCCTTGCGTTGCCAGTTCAGTCCGCCCAACTGGGACATCCTCTCCAGCTACATGCAGCCCTTCGCCCTGAACAGCGGCCAGGTGCTGATGGAGCAGGGCGCGCAGGACCGCACGCTCTACTTCATCGAGAGCGGCACGCTCAGCGTTCACTACGAGGACGACAAGGCCCGCGTCCGCATGGCCATGGTTGGTGCCGGAACGGTGGTGGGCGAAGGCGCGTTCTTCTCGCACCTGCCGCGCAGCGCCACGGTACAGGCCTCCACACCCTGCAAGCTGTGGTGCCTGACAGCCACGCGCTTCCTCGAGCTGGCCAATCGCCACAGCCCGATTGCCCTGGAATTGACGATGGCCATGGGTGCCGTCATGGCCAAGCGGCTCTACAACCGGCCCAAGCGCGTGGCCGTGACCTGAAGGCGCACCCGGTCGTGCTCTGTTGCTCAAAAGCTGACAACCCGACGCAGAACGACCAGCGACGTGACTTTTTACCGGGGCACAGACCACGCCGCGGGCTGCATCTCGCTACATTACAGTTGGATATCCGTTCCGTCGGTACCCCACTGACGGCCCCTATTCGGCACTGGCAGCCGTGTGCCCCGTTTCCGGCGCAAGGCTGGATCAACATTCAACGAAAAAGCTGAGCATGTCATTTTTCAACTGGTTTTCCGGCAAGTCCCAGCCTCGCGCAGGCAGCAGCGCCGAACGCAAGCGTGCGGAGGCCGGGCGCGACAAGTCGGGTGACGGCATGCCGGCACGACTGGCGCACGACGCCATGCGCAGTGAAAACCGCACCGAATCGGGCAAGCTCAAGCGCCACGCCCGCCGCGACCAGCTGTACGTTGCGATCCGTGAAGCGATGACCCGCGCCGGCGTGCTGTCGTCGGGCTACAAGTTCAAGGTGCTGTCGCTGGACCCGCGCGGCAATGAGTTCATGGTGATGGTGGACCTGGCCCGGGGCTTCACCCACCCCGAGCAGTTCGGCGAGATCGAGACGCAGATCATCCAGCACGCCAAAGCGCGGTTCGAGATCACGGTGCCTGCGGTGTACTGGCGCATGGACGAGATCGCCGCGGTGCGAAAACCCAAGCCGGGCACCCCACCCGTCGGCAAGTCCGCCGTGGAGTCTGCCAGCCCCGCACCGGCGACACCGCGGTACGAGCCGATCCAGGCCGATGAAGTGGCGGCCTTCAAGCAGGCCCTGCTGGCGGCGTCCGCGCAAGGCCCGTTGCCCGGCGCGGCGGGCGCAGCAGCGCACGGCGCCAAGACCCGTCAGGGACCGCACTCCTACACCCTGCTCACCGGCTTCGAGGACACGGAAATGGCGGAGTCCCCCACCATGCCCGCGCTCAGCACCACCCAGTACGGTGACCTGAACTAGCGCTTTCCGGGCGGTTCACGCCCCGGCGAAATCCACCAGCGTGAAGAGCGGCAGGCCGGCGCTGCGCAGTCGGGCCGAGCCACCCAGCTCCGGCAGATCGACAATGGCCGCGCCTTCGGTGACGACGGCGCCCAGCTTTTCCAGCAGCACGCGGCCCGCCATCATGGTGCCGCCGGTGGCGATCAGGTCATCGATCAGCAGTACTTTCTGGCCCGGCGTCACCGCATCGGTGTGCAGCTCCACGGTGGCGCTGCCGTATTCCAGTTCATAGGTTTCCTGCACCGTGGTGAAGGGCAGCTTGCCCTTTTTCCGGATCGGCACGAAACCCACGCCGAGCTCATAAGCGACGACCGCCCCCAGAATGAAGCCCCGCGCGTCGAGTCCGGCCACCACGTCCGGCCTCAGGGCGGCATCCATGTAGCGGTGCACAAAGGCATCGATCAGCACGCGGAAGACCTTGGGGTTTTGCAGCAGCGGCGTGATGTCCCGGAACTGCACGCCTGGCGCCGGCCAGTCGGACACGGTGCGGATGTGCTGACGCAGGTACTGGCTGACGGTCAGGTCGCTGATGCCGTCGGCGTGTGCAGGCTGAACCGGAGCGATGGAGGGCGGCATGGCTTATCCAAAAAGGGTGCGGCCCCGTATTTTGCCGTCAGCCCCCATCACGATGCCCTCCCCCATGGAGGGAACCACCCCGCTGAGTGCGGTGACGTTGACCTGGTGTGTGACCCACACGTCAAACTGCCCGGACGGAACGGTGCGCAACATGCCGCGCAAAAGTTGCGTCTGGGCGTTGCTGTCAGAGGGGGCGTCGAAGGTCGACCCCAGCGCGGGCAGCACCGTGTGTCGACCGAAGGCAAGATCCGCAGTGTCCTGGCAGCGGCACCAGGGGCTGCTCAGCACCTGCCGGGGTTGCAGCCCCTGCTGACGGAACCACTGGCCGATGGTGCGCGCCTGGGCGCGGCCCTGCGGGCTCAGGTTGCGCTGGCTGCTGCATTGCGCCAGTGAGAACCCCGGCGGGTCACCGATGCCGGCGTCGGTCTGCGCATGCCGCAGCAGCACCACGCACCGGCCCATCAGCAGCTGGCCGGCGAGCCCAGCCGGTTGCAGTGCGGGCTCAGGTGGGGATGCGGCTTGTTGTGCCCACGCCGCCCATGGCGCACTTGCTGTGACAAGTGTGGGCGTGGCGGCGAGCAGCAGGGAACGGCGGTGCATGGGAGACTCCGGTGGGCGTGCTGACCGTGAACGGATCGTTGAAAGCAGCAGGATGTTTCAGGCGGAGCGGCCGCGGAGCAACAGCTCTTCGGCCACCGCCAGGGCGGCGGGCCGGCCCGACAGCACCAGCGTGTCACCGCCGTCCAGCGGCGTGTCTTCCTGTGCCTCGTGGGTCTTGCCGTTGCTGCGGCGCAGGCTGACCACGCGAACCCCGGTGGCGTCCAGTGCCAGCGTGCCCAGCGCCTTGCCGATCCAGCGGTGGCCCAGCGGCAACGTCACCGTGGCCAACCGTTCCTGGTCGAGTTCGTTCACGGTGTCGTCGTCGGCCCCGCGGAAGTAGCCGCGCAGCAGGTTGTAGCGGGCGTCGCGCTGGTCCTGCACCACGCGGATCACGCGGCGCATCGGCACGCCCACCAGCGCCAGCGCATGGCTGGCCAGCATCAGGCTGCCCTCAATGGCTTCGGGCACCACCTCGGTGGCCCCAGCGGCCTGCAGTTTTTCGAGGTCGTGGTCGTCCACGGTGCGCACGATCACCGGCACGTTCGGCGCCTGCACCCGCGTGTTGGCCAGCACCTTGAGGGCGCTGGCCGTGTCCAGGTAGGTCACCACCACGGCACTGGCCCGCGACAGGCCGGCCGCCATCAGCGACTGCAGCCGCACCGCGTCGCCAAACACCACCGAGTCGCCAGCCGCCGCCGCCTGGCGGACGCGGTCAGGGTCCAGGTCGAGCGCCATGTACTGGATGCCCTCGGCTTCCAGCATGTGGCCCAGGTTCTGGCCGCAGCGGCCGTAGCCGCAGATGATGACGTGCTTGTTGGTGTTGATGGACTTGCGCGCGATGCTGGTCATCTGCAGCGACTGCTGCAGCCATTCGCTGGCCACCAGCTTCATCACGATGCGGTTGCTGTACATGATGATGAAGGGCGTGGCCAGCATCGACAGCACCATGCTGGCCAGGATCGGGTTGAGCAGTGCCGGCGGCACCAGGCCGTTGCCTTGCGCCAGCGAGAGCAGCACAAAACCGAACTCGCCGGCCTGCGCCAGATAAAGGCCCGTGCGCAGCGACACGCCGGCGGTGGCGCCCAGCGACCGCGCCAGCAGGGTGACCAGCCCCAGCTTGAACAGCACCGGTAGGGTGACCAGCACGATTACCAGCGGCCAGCGTTCCAGTACCAGACGCCAATCCAGCATCATGCCGATGCTGATGAAAAAGAGGCCCAGCAGCACATCGTGGAATGGGCGAATGTCGGTTTCCACCTGGTGCTTGTACTCGGTCTCGGAAATCAGCATGCCGGCAATGAAGGCGCCCAGCGCCAGGCTGAGGCCGGCCCGCTCGGTCAGCCACGCCAGCGCCAGCGTGACCAGCAGCAGGTTGAGCACGAAGAGCTCTTCACTCTTGCGCCGCGCCACCAGCGTGAGCCACCAGCGCATCAAACGCTGCCCGCCAGTGAGCAGCACGCCCAGCAGCACCGCGGCCTTGAGCGCCGCGATGCCCAGCGCCGCGAACAGCTCGTCCGCTGGCGAGCCGAGGGCGGGAATCAGCACCAGCAGGGGCACCACGGCCAAGTCCTGGAACAGCAGCACACCCATCACGCGTTTGCCATGCTCGGACTCCAGCTCCAGCCGCTCCGACAGCAGCTTCACCACAATCGCCGTGCTGCTCATCGCGATCGCGCCGGACAGCGCCAGTGCGGTTTGCCAGCCCATCTTCCAGAGCGTGGGCGCCAGACTGGCGAGAAACAGCGACCCGGCGGTGGCCATCAGAATGGTCAGCGTGACCTGCAGCATGCCCAGACCGAACACGTGGCGCCGCATGGAACGCAGCTTGGACAGGTTGAACTCCAGTCCGATCACGAACATCAGGAACACCACGCCGAACTCGCCCAGATGGCGCACGCCATCGGCGTTTTGCGACAGCGCCAGTGCGTTGGGGCCAATCACCACCCCCACGGCGAGATACCCCAGCATGGGCGGCAGCTTGAAAGAGCGGCAGGCCACCACACCCAGCACTGCGGCCAGCAGGTACAACAGGGTGACTTCAAGCGCGCTCATCCGTGGATGGTAGCCGAGGCGTGCCCCTACGGGTCTGTGCGCTCGTGGGGCCATGGTGTCCTCGATAGAATGGCCTCATGAGCTTTCACGCCGAGAAATTTGACGCCGCGCAGGCGCTGGCCCTGGCCAGAAAGACCTTTGAGATCGAAGCAGCGGCCGTGCAGGGCCTCATGGGGCGTGTGGGCCAGGAGTTTGCTGATGCGGTGGCGCTGATGCTGTCCTGCCGCGGGCGGGTGGTGGTGATGGGCATGGGAAAAAGCGGGCACATCGGCCGCAAGATCGCAGCCACGCTGGCATCCACGGGTACACCAGCCCTGTTCGTGCATCCGGCCGAGGCCAGCCACGGCGACCTGGGCATGATCACGGTCGACGACGTGGTGCTGGCGATCTCCAACAGCGGCGAGAGCGAAGAGCTCACCGTGATCCTTCCGGTGCTGAACCGCCAGGGCGTTGCCCTGATTGCCATCACGGGGGGGCTTCAGTCCACGCTGGCGCAGCAGGCCCGCGTCACGCTCGACAGCAGTGTGGCCGTGGAAGCCTGTCCGCTCAATCTGGCGCCGACGGCCAGCACTACCGCACAGCTGGCCATGGGCGACGCGCTGGCGGTGGCGCTGCTCGATGCGCGCGGCTTCAAGGAAGAAGATTTTGCGCGCTCCCACCCCGGTGGCGCGCTCGGCCGCAAACTGCTCACGCACATCAGCGATGTGATGCGGACCGGCGATGCCGTGCCGATGGTGAGCCCCGGGACTGGCTTCACCGAGCTGATGCGCGAGATGAGCGCCAAGGGGTTGGGAGCCTCCGCCGTGGTGGACGACCAGCAGCGCGTGCTGGGCATCTTCACTGACGGTGATTTGCGCCGGCTGATCGAAAAAGGCGTGGACCTGCGCAGCAGCAGTGCGGGCGAGGTCATGCACCCCAACCCGCGGACCGTACGCGCAGACGCACTGGCCGTGGAGGCGGTGGCCCTGATGGAGCAGTACCGCATCAACAGCGTGCTGGTGGTCGATGAGGCCGGAGCGCTGTGCGGCGCCCTCAACACCAACGACCTGATGCGGGCTAAAGTCATATGAACAGCGCCCCCACGCTCCCCACTGCGTGTGGTTCGCTGCCCCCCGAGGGGGCCGCCCCGCCAGCGGTCTGGCGAAGCCAGTCCCGCGGCGCCTGCTTGAAAAGACAGACCTTGACGCCCAGCATCTCGATGCGAATCGCTGGCGGGGGCGCGTGATGGCGGTCATGCCCGCACTGAACTTCCCGCCTGAACTGCTGCTGCGCGCGCAGGGAGTGCGAGTCGCTTTTTTCGACATCGATGGCGTATTGACTGATGGTGGCCTGCTGATCTCGGAGCAGGGAGAGACCCTCAAGCGCTTCAACACGCTGGACGGGCACGGCCTGAAGCTGCTGCAAAAGGCGGGCATCACGCCGGCCGTCATCACGGGCCGCGACAGCCCTGCACTGCGCACCCGTTTGCAGGCCCTGGGCATCACGCACGCCCACTTCGGCACCGAAGACAAATTGCCCGCCGCCGAGGCGACGCTGGCCGCCTTGCGGCTTGACTGGTCCGCTGCTGCTGCGATGGGTGACGACTGGCCCGACCTGCCGGTGATGCGCCGTGCGGCCTTCAGCTGTGCGCCCGTCAATGCGCACGCGGAAGTCAGCAGCCAGGCCCACCATGTGACCCGCCTCGCCGGCGGCCACGGCGCCGTGCGCGAGCTGTGCGATCTGCTGCTGGTGGCCAGCGGGCGCTATGCCGGGCTGCTTGAGGAGTACACGCAGTGAGCGCCGTGCTGTCCGAGCGCGGGCTGTGGCAGACCGTCAGGGCGGCATGGCGCGAGGGCCTGCGGCTGTGGGACCGCCTGGCGATCTACATGCCGCTGGTGATGATGGGCGCGCTGGCATTGGCCACCTACTGGCTGGTGCGCAACACGCCGGTCGTGGCACCGGCCGATGTGGTGAAAGAAGTCCGGCACGAGGTGGATTACTTCCTGCACAAGTTCACCGTCAAGACTTTTGATGAACAGGGGCAGCTCAAAAGCGAACTCTTCGGTGTGGACGGGCGCCACTTTGCCGACACAGACATTCTTGAAATTGACGCTGTACGCATCCGCAGCGTCAGCGCCAAGGGGCGCGTCTCCAACGCCACCGCCAACCGGGCCTACGTCAATGGCGACGGCTCGGAGGTGCAGTTGACCGGCAATGCGCTGGTGGTGCGCGAAGCCAGCCGCGACCCTGACGGCAAGGAGGTGCCGCGCATGGAGTTCCGTGGGGACTTCCTGCATGCCTTCCTCAACGATGAACGCGTGCAGTCGCACAAGCCCGTGGTGCTGATTCGCGGCCAGGACCAGTTCACCGGGGACACCTTTGACTACAACAACCTCGACCAGGTGGCCAACCTCAAGGGCCGTGTGCACGGCATCCTGGTGCCGCGCTCGACGACCAACCCTGCTGCGGGTGCCACTGCTCCGTTGCCGGCCGGCAAGCGCTAGACACCGATGTCCAGACTGGTCCTGATCACAGGCGCGTCCAGCGGTATCGGCCAGGCGCTGGCCCTTCGCTACCATGCCGCTGGTTACCGGCTCGCGCTGGTGGCGCGGCGTACCGCCGAGGTCCAGGCCTGGGCCTCGGCCCAGGCCCTGAGCGCTGACCGTTATCAGGTGTACAACGCCGACGTGTCCGACATCGACAGCATCGTCTCGGCTGGCCAGCGCTGCATCAGCACGCAGGGCCTGCCAGATGTGGTGATTGCCAATGCCGGCATCAGTGTCGGCATGGACACCGCGGAACGCGCTGACCTGCAGGTCATGGCGCAGACCTTTGCCACCAACAACATTGGCGTGGCGGCCACCTTTCATCCCTTCATCGCGGACATGGTCAGGCGTGGGTCCGGCACGCTGGTCGGCATCGGCAGCGTGGCGGGCATCCGCGGGCTGCCCGGGCATGGTGCCTATTGCGCCAGCAAGGCCGCCGTCATCAGCTATTGCGAGAGCCTGCGCGGCGAACTGCGTGCCAGCGGTGTGCAGGTGGTCACGGTGTGTCCCGGCTACATCGACACACCGCTGACGCAGAAAAACCGGTATTCCATGCCTTTTTTGATGAAGGCGGACGCGTTTGCCGACAAGGCCTTCGCGGTGATCCAGGCCGGAACCAGCTACAGCGTGATTCCGTGGCAGATGGGGGTGGTGGCCAAGCTGCTGCGCCTGCTGCCCAATGCCCTCTACGACAAGGCCCTGGCGGGGCGCCCGCGCAAACACCGGCACAGCGAAGGCTGAGCCTGCCGCTTGGCAAGCCCCGCGGCGGCCAGAAAGCAAAAAGGCTTCAAAACCGAAGTCTTGAAGCCTTTTAAAGCGCTCTTCAACCCGCGAAGGTTGAAGAGAGGGTTGAGCAGGGCTTAGTAGCCGCCGCGTCCACCGCCGCCGCCGCCGGAACGGCCACCGCCGCTACCGCCGCCGCCGTAAGGACTGCGGAAACCGCCGTCGCTACCGCCGCCGCCGGAACGGCCACCGCCGCCACCACCGCCGCCGTAACCACCGCCGCCGCCGCCACCACCGTAGCCGCCACCACCGCCGCCGCCGAAGCCGCCGCTACGTGGAGGACGTGCCTCCATGGGGCGTGCTTCGTTCACGACAACGCTACGGCCGCCCAGAGGCTGGCCGTTCATGCCGTTGATAGCTGCCTGGGCTTCAGCATCGCTGCCCATTTCGACAAAGCCAAAGCCTTTGGAGCGACCAGTGTCGCGTTCCATCATGACTTTAGCGCTGGTGACAGCGCCGAATTGACCAAAAGACTGCTGCAGATCTTCGTCGCGCACCGAGTACGGCAGATTGCCGACGTAAAGTTTGTTGCCCATGAAGGGACTCCTCTAAAACACAAAAACAAAAGCGATGGGGTCCCGAAAGCACAACAAATCTTGATACGTACCGCTGTAGCGCGCGAAACTGACCGATCACCTAACGTGTGCGGGTATTGACACCCGCACCGCCATATTATGCTTCAGTTACGCAAAACACAATCAACTATCGTTATCCCGTAGTGGCCGGCAACCCCCGTCCTGCCTCGCTTTGCCGGGATTCGGACGATGCCGGGGCCTCTTTGGAGCGCTTCCAAAAGACGGCAAGACGCACCGAAGTTTGCCACCGGACGCGTGCCGGGTGGGGTTTTCAATGCACCTTCGGTGAGGCGAGAAGTGCTGGCTGTGTACTGGATCACTCCCGCCGGGCATGAGGGTGCAATACTGGAAAAGCCCTCTGCGCAGTCTACAAGACGTCAGTGTGCGCACACATCCAACACAAACCCAACACAGATGAAGAGTCTGGAAAACAGGCCACCCCAAAACCAGGCAGTGGCCACAGGAGGCGCGGAGCAGATTGGCGTCGCCGCGGGGATGTGGGGGCATCCCGTTCCGGGGAATGGCCGGACCGGGCTGTAACCATCAGGGCAATAATCAGGGCAATAGTTACAGAACTTTGCCGTGCGTGCGCTGCCCGTGACCGGCTCAGCGCGGTGGTGTCGCAGGGTCTTGCGTGCCGGGTGTGTCGCCCGGGTGGGCGTCGTTGCCCTCGTAATGGCGCCAGCGCCCCATCGCCGCGCGCAGGGTCAGCACCTGGTTTTCAAACTTCGGGCAAGCTTCGCAAGCCATCAGGTGCAGCTTCAGGGCCACATGGTCGGGCAGATTCAGTGCGCGGTCTTCCCGAGCGATCAGTAGCGCGGCGGCTTCCCGGCAGGTGCGTCGTAGCAGGTTCATGGTCGCGTCAGGCCGTCAGGTCGCTTGGGTCGTGTGCTTGCCAAACCAGTGCAGATTGAGGCATTCCTGCAGGCGCAGGCGGGCGCGATGCAGCTGGACATAGAGGTTGGTCGGTGTCAGGGACAGTTCCTTACACACCTCTTGCGATGACAGCTCCAGCCATTCGCGCATCAGGAACAGGCGCCCTTGCGCCGGCGGCAGTTTCTCCAGGCAGGCATCCAGCACCTGAAAAAACTGTGTCTGCTGAAGCGTCTGGTCCGGGTTGCCCCAGTCGTTGGGGGTTTCTGTGAAGTGGCCGTCTGCCTTGAAGGACAGGCGGTCCAGTTCGTCGCCTTCGTCCTCCGCATGGGCATCCGGCACCGAAACCAGACGCGCATTGCTGCGAATCAGGTCGATGACCTTGTGCTTCAGGATGCCCACCAGCCAGGTCTTGAGTTGCGAACGGTTGCCGAACGACTGCGGCTTAGACAGTGCGGCCAGCAGCGTTTCAGAGACCGCATCTTCCGCCCAGTCGTCGTTGCGCAGTTGCAGGCGTGCAAAGCGCAGGAGGTAGATGCGGTGCTCAATCAGTTGCTCTTCAAAGCTGGCCATGGTGCGATCAGGAAGTGGCTACGCAGGGCAGTCTAGCCGCCAGCGCAGCGCTTGTCTGCAAATCAGGCGGAATTTTGATTGCCCGGAACTCGGCACTCGCGGCATACTCCGACCGGTGATGAAGCTGAGCGTCATTCCGGCGTTGGTCTGTCCGGTCGCAGCCTGCTGCGACAACCCACAAGGAGTTCCCATGAGTCTTGCCCGTGTCATGTGCTTGTCGTCCTGCATCGGTGCGCTGTCCCTGATGGGTGCCTGGTCTTGCGCAGTGGCGCAAACGCCTGCACCCGCTACGCTGCCACCAGCAGCGGCTGCGCCGGCAAAGCCACCCGCCGCGACCGTGATGCAGCCGGTGATTGAAGGCAAGACCATCGACGGCGCGGCGTTCAAGCTGTCCTCACTCAAGGGCAAGGTGGTGCTGGTGATGTTCTGGTCCACCGGTTGCGCCGTCTGCCGCGACAAGATGCCCGAACTGCGCAACAACTACGAAGGCTGGGCCGGCAAGCCGTTTGAACTGGTGGCTGTAAACACCGACACCAAGGTGCAGGACTTCCTCGATTACGAACGCATCATTTCCCGCACGGTGCCGCTCAAGCAGCGCTTTGTGCAACTGTGGACGGGCGAGACCGGCTACAAGGACAACATCGGAAAGGCGGCGCAACTGCCGGCCGCGTTCCTCGTCGACAAGACCGGCAAGGTGGTTCAGCGCTATGTGGGGCGCATACCGCCCGAAGCCTGGGACAGCATCGCCGACTTGCTCTGAGGCATGGTGCAGAGCGGGCCGGTGTAAGAAAGCGAACGCGGGCCAGACTAACTCGCAACCAGACAGAAAACTGCATGTCTTTCACTGTGCTGGTTGAGCGTCTTATTCATTCAACCTGATACCTCATGGAGATTTTCAAATGACCCAACGTGCCCTGATCGCCGCCGCTGCCGCATCCCTGCTGTCCACCCTCATCGTGGCGACGCCTGCCATGGCCCAGGAAAAGGAAAAGTGCTACGGCATCACCGTCGCCGGCCAGAACGACTGCGCCAACCTCAATGGCAGCCACTCGTGCGCAGGCCAGTCCAAAGTCGGTGCCGACGTCAACGAATGGAAATACGTGGCCAAGGGCACGTGCGCCAGCATGAAGGGCCTGACGCTGGACCAGGCCAAAGCCAAGTCGATGGACAAAAAGGTCTGAGCTTCGGCTGAGCACCTCGCCGCAGCCTCGCACCATGACACCCCTGCCGGGCTGCGCGCGCCCCCTTCTCCCCTCCCCTTTTCTTTCTGCTGCCCCGCATGGGCCAGGCGTCGCCTGACATGAACGACGCCCCCCTGCCCCATGCAGTCGCACCTGCCGGCATTGGCTGGCGACATGCGCACTATGGCGCGGTACTGGAGGAGACTCCTGATGTGGACTTCCTGGAAGTTCACTCCGAGAATTTCTTTGCAGAAGGCGGCGCGGCGCTGGCCGTTCTTGAGCAGGCCCGCAGCCACTATCCCATCAGCCTGCATGGCGTAGGCCTGGCGCTGGGTTCGGCCTGCGGCATGGATGCCTGGCATCTGGATCAACTGGCGCGGCTGGTGGAGCGCATCGAGCCTGTACGAGTTTCTGACCACGCCTGCTTTGCGCGCGGACTGCTGCCGGGCGGCAGTGCCCCCGTGCATGCGTCTGATCTGCTGCCCGTTCCCTTCAACGCCGCGGCCCTGGCCGTGATGGGCGAGAACATCCAGCGGGTGCAGAACCGCTTGAAGCGCCGGCTGCTGGTGGAAAACCTCTCGGCCTATGTCTGCTTCAGCGGCTCCGACCGCGAAGAGCCCCACTTCCTTTCAGACCTGGTGGCCCACACCGGATGCCAGTTGCTGGTCGATGTGAACAACCTCTACGTGAATGCACTCAACGCACGGCTGGCCGGCAGTGACGCCGACCCCGTCACCGCCTGCCTGCAGTGGCTGGAGCAGATTCCGCTGGGCGCGGTGGGCGAACTGCATGTGGCCGGGCACCACGACTGCGGCGACGTGGTCATCGACGACCACGGCAGCCGGGTGTGTGATGCGGTGTGGCAGATCTATCAGCATGCGCAGCAGCGGTTTGGCGGCGTGCCGGCGCTGGTCGAGTGGGACACCGACCTGCCGCCGCTGGATGTGCTGCTGCAGGAGGCGGCGCTTGCGCGCGTGCTCTCTACCGGTGCGGCGCAAGGGCAACCAGGGCGGGAGGTACCCCGACCATGAGCGCACTCGCCCGGCTGGCCCACGATCAGCAGCAGTTGCTGCGCGCCCTGGTGGGTGACCGCGACGACAGCAGCCTGTGGCCGTGCCTGCAGACCGATGGCCGCCATGCTGCCTTTGCGCGCCGAGGCCTGCTGGCCTATCAAACCAACGGGCTGGCGTTGGCCGAGCGGGCGCTCGGTGCCGCCTATCCGGTGCTGGCGCAATTGCTCGGTGAAGAAAACTTTGCCGCACTGGCGCGTCACTTCTGGGTCAGCCAACCCCCGCAGCACGGTGATCTGGCCCAGTGGGGTGGCGATCTGCCGGCGTTTGTGGAGGCTGCGTCGCAGTTGGCCGATGAGCCGTTTCTGAGCGACGTGGCGCGCGTGGAGTGGGCCCTGCACTGGGCGGCCAGCGCGGCCGACGTGGCGCCTGATCCGTCCTCGTTCGCATGGCTTGCCAGCCTGGACCCGGACGCCGTCTCCCTGCGGCTGTCGGCCGGTGTGTATGTGCTGACCAGTCTCTACCCTGTGGCCACTCTGGTGAGTGCACATCTTGGTGGCCAGCCGGACCTGGCCACTGCTGCGGTACGCCTTCAGGCTGGGGTTGGCGAGCATGCGCTGGTCTGGCGCCATGGCTTCAAGCCCTGCGTGATGGCGATGGCTACGGGCGAGGCCGCCCTGCTGCGGGCGCTGCAGCAAGGCGACTCACTGGACGCGGCGCTCGGTGCCGCGCTGGCGCAGTCTGCGGATTTTGATTTCAGCGACTGGCTGGGTCGCGCAGTTCCCGCCGGATTGGTGCTGGGCGTGGTGCGCCTGGCAGACACAGCCCCATGATGTGCAGTCGGCGCTCGCGATCAGCACCCCGCATCACAAACCACACCATCACAGGAGGACCCCATGAACGAACCCGCTGACTTGACAGCCGCAACGACCCCGTCCGCCCGCTCGGTCACGTCGCAAGTGCTCGGTCTCTGGCAACGTCTGACCCGTGCGCTGGACCATCTGCGGCCGGCGGCAGCGCTGCTGGCGCGGCTCTACATCGCGCAGGTGTTTTTCCTGTCGGGCCTGACCAAGCTGCGCGACTGGGAAACCACCGTGGCCCTGTTCACCGACGAATACCATGTGCCGCTGCTGTCGCCCGGCCTGGCGGCGGCCATGGGCACGCTGGGCGAGACGCTGTTGCCCGTGCTGCTGGTGCTGGGGCTGGGCGGGCGGTTTTCTGCGCTGGGTCTCTTTGTCGTCAATGCCGTGGCGGTGATCTCGCTCAGCGAGATCGCGCCCGCAGCCCTTCAGCAGCATGTGTTCTGGGGTTCGCTGCTGGCGGGGCTGGCGATTTACGGCCTGGGCCCGTGGTCTCTCGACCGTTGGGCGGCGCCGTGGGTGGACCGTCGTCTGGGCCGCTGAGCCGGGGACGGCCTACCAGTTCACTTCACGGTCGGGCGTGGCGCCAATGCGGTGAATCGACAGGTCGGCGCCTTCGTATTCTTCCTCCTGGCTGAGCCGCAGGCCCATCGCGGCCCTCAGTGCGCCATAGACCGCAAAGCCCGCGAGCAATGCCCAGCCGATGCCCATGGCGCTGCCGATCAGTTGCGCGCCCAGGCTGACACCGCCCAGGCCACCGAGTGCCGTGCTGCCGAAAATGCCGGCAGCCACGCCGCCCCAGGCGCCGCACAGGCCGTGCAGCGGCCACACGCCCAGCACGTCGTCGATCTTCCATTTGTTCTGCGTCAGCGTGAACATCAGCACAAACACTGCGCCGGCCACGCCGCCCACCACCAACGCGCCCAGCGGATGCATCAGGTCAGAGCCGGCGCACACGGCCACCAGCCCTGCCAGCGGACCGTTGTGCACAAAGCCCGGGTCGTTCTTGCCCAGCGCCAGCGCCGCCAGCGTGCCGCCCACCATGGCCATCAGCGAATTGACGGCGACCAAGCCCGAGATCTTGTCGATGGTCTGTGCGCTCATCACATTGAAGCCGAACCAGCCCACGGTGAGAATCCACGCGCCCAGCGCCAGAAAGGGAATGTTCGAGGGCGGATGGGCCGACACCGCGCCATCCTTGCGGTAGCGGTTGCTGCGCGCGCCCAGCAGGATGACGGCGGGCAGTGCCAGCCAGCCACCCAGCGCATGGACCACGATGGAGCCGGCAAAGTCATGGAACTCCGCGCCGGTCAGTGACTTGATCCAGGCCTGCACACCGAAATGCTGGTTCCACGCAATGCCCTCAAAGAAGGGATAGACCAGGCCGACGATCACCGCGGTGGCGATCAGCTGCGGATAAAAGCGCGCGCGTTCGGCAATGCCGCCCGAGATGATGGCCGGGATCGCGGCAGCAAAAGTCAGCAGAAAGAAGAACTTCACCAGCTCGTAGCCGTTTTTGGCGGCCAGTTGTTCGGCACCGACGAAAAAGTGGGTGCCGTAGGCCACGCCATAGCCGACCACGAAATAGGCCACAGTCGACACCGAGAAGTCGGTGAGGATCTTCACCAGTGCGTTGACCTGATTTTTCTTGCGGACCGTGCCCAGTTCCAGAAAGGCAAAACCCGCATGCATGGCCAGCACCATGATGCCGCCCAACAGAATGAACAAGGCATCCGAGCCCTGTTTTAGTGCTTCCATGAAATCCTCTTTGCAGTTTTTCGGGATAAATGTCTTGTATTGGTGCGTAATTTGATGAAATCAATAAAACGCACCAAAACAAAGCAAGAAACACGCCAATAGTGCGCCAATGGTGTGCGGCGGCTCGAATTACAATGGAGGTTGTCATTGGGGAGTAGCCACCCTGTCGCACCACGGGCATCGCCCGGGCGCCGAGCAGGGGCTTGCGTCAACAGACTTGTCCTCCTCTCAACAAGAGAGACGACATGGCGCCAGCGGTCTTCGGACTCCGCGAGACCTTTGACTGCAGGGCACCCGTTGTGGCCGGGGGCGCCGTGCAGTCATGGGTTGTCATCCGGCCGGAGTGTTTTCATGGAAGCTTTCCTCGTCTCCACGGGCATCGTCGCCCTCGCCGAAATGGGCGACAAGACGCAACTCCTCGCGCTCGTGCTCGCGGCCCGGTTCAAGAAACCCTGGCCCATCGTGCTCGGCATCCTGATCGCCACTGTCGCCAACCACGCCATGGCGGGCGCTCTGGGCGCGTGGGTGACGACCTTCGTCGGACCGCAGATGCTGCGCTGGATCCTCGGCGCGTCGTTCATCGCCATGGCCGTGTGGATGTTGATCCCCGACAAACTGGACGAGGACGACACCGCCCAGGGGCTGCCCAAAATGGGCGTCTTCGCCACCACCGTGATCGTGTTCTTCCTGGCCGAGATGGGCGACAAGACGCAAATCGCCACCGTGATGCTGGCCGCGCGTTACGACGCCTATGTCAGCGTGGTGGCTGGCACCACCTTCGGCATGATGCTGGCCAACGCCCCGGTGGTCTGGCTGGGCAGCCGTGCCATGCAGCGGGTGCCGCTGCGCGCGGTGCATGTGACGTCGGCGCTGGTGTTTGCCGTGCTGGGACTGGCGGCGATATTGATGTAATCACCCTCGTTCAGGCTCACTGCGTGTGGCCTGCTCCTCCTCAAGAGGGCGGACCCTTTTTCCCGTGCAAGGGGCAGGGAGCCGCCGCAGGCTCGAAGTGAGCGACCGTGGGGGTATACTTTCTCCAGCGCCGATTTGCTCAGCTTGCGGGCGCTTAAAAAGTTCAGCTAAAGACGACATCCATCGACCCGGAATCGCTTTAGCGGTACCGGGTTTTTGCTTTTCTGCAGGTGATGTCTTGAGTTTTGTTGCCACGCCACTGTCCATGCATTTCGCGGAGCCGCTGCCCTTGCAAAGCGGCGTCAGCCTGCGCAGCTACGATCTGAGCTACGAGACCTACGGCGAGCTCAACGCCGACAAATCCAATGCCGTGCTGATCTGCCACGCGCTCAACGCCTCGCACCATGTGGCGGGCGTGTACTCCGACGCCAGCGGGCAGCTCATCCCCAAGTCCGAAGGCTGGTGGGACACCATGATCGGCCCGGGCAAGCCGGTCGACACCCACCGCTTTTTCGTCATTGGCGTGAACAACCTCGGCTCCTGCTTTGGTTCCACCGGGCCGATGCAGCGCAACCCCGACACCGACGAAATCTACGGCGCCGACTTTCCGGTGGTCACCGTGCAGGACTGGGTCGACGCCCAGGCGCGTCTGCTGGACCAGCTGGGCATCCAGACGCTGGCCGCCGTGATGGGCGGCAGCCTGGGCGGCATGCAGGCCCTGAGCTGGACGCTGCAGTACCCCGACCGCGTGCGGCATGCGGTGGTCGTGGCCAGCGCACCCAACCTGACGGCCGAGAACATTGCCTTCAACGAAGTGGCCCGCCGCGCCATCGTCACCGACCCCGACTTCCACGGCGGCCACTTTTACCGCCACGGCGTACTGCCCAAACGAGGCCTGCGCATTGCCCGCATGATCGGGCACATCACTTATCTGAGCGATGACGTGATGAACGAGAAATTCGGTAGACAGCTCAGGCAGGCAGTAATCGCAGCTGGCGCCGAAGAGCGCAGCGCAGGGCCGCCCCAAGCAAGCTCGGCCCCCTCGGGGGGCAGCGTAGTACGCGAAGCGACAAGCGTGGGGGCCTATAAATACACCACTCAAGATATAGAGTTTGAAATCGAAAGCTATTTGCGCTACCAGGGCGACAAGTTCAGCGAGTACTTCGATGCCAACACCTACCTGCTGATCACCCGGGCGCTGGACTACTTCGACCCGGCCCGGGCTTTTGGCGGCAGCCTGACAAAGGCGCTGGCGCACGTGACGGCCAAATTCCTGCTGGTCAGCTTCACCACCGACTGGCGCTTTGCGCCAGCACGCAGCCGCGAGATCGTCAAGGCACTGCTCGACAATCAGCGCGACGTGAGCTATGCCGAGATCGATGCGCCGCACGGTCACGATGCCTTTTTGCTGGAAGATGAACGCTACCTCGGCGTGGTGCGTTCCTACTTCCAGAGCAAGGTTCAAAGCAAGGTGGCCGCATGAACGCCCGCATCGTTTCCAGCGTGCTGCCACCGGCCGACATGCTGTCCATCGCCCGGCTGGTGCCGCAGGGTGCCCGCGTGCTGGATCTGGGCTGCGGCACCGGCGAATTGCTGGACCACCTGATCCGCGAACGCGGCTGCTCGGGCTACGGCGTGGAGCTGGACGACGCCAATGTGCAGGCCTGCGTGGCGCGCGGCGTGAATGTGATCCAGCTCAACCTCGACGAAGGCCTGGCCATGTTCGGCGACAGCTCCTTCGATGTGGTGCTGCAGATCGATACGCTGCAGCATCTGCGCAACGCCGAAGTCATGCTGCGCGAAACCGCACGCGTGGGCCGCATCGGCGTGGTGGCCTTTCCCAATTTCGGCCATTGGCCCAACCGCCTGGCGGTGCTGCGCGGCCGCATGCCGGTCACCAAGGTGCTCCCTTACCAGTGGTATGACACGCCCAACATCCGCGTGGGGACGCTGCAGGACTTCGAGGCACTGGCGCTCAAGAACCAGCTGCGCATCCTCGACCAGTTCGGCCTGCAGGATGGGCGCGAAGTGCGGTTCTGGCCCAACGCACGCGCCAGCCGCGCCGTGTTCAAGTTCGAGCGCGGTTGACGGCCCCCGTGCCCGCTGTCTTTTCAGCGGTTGTGCGGTCTGGAAATTTGCGCGCGCTGGTGCTACCATTTGGCCATCGGGATTTCAGCCTCCCGAATCTTCACGGATAGACGGTGTCCCGTCCAAGCGCTGGCAACTCATTGGAGTATTCCGTGGACACCGCAACTTCTTCCGTTCTCTCCTTTCCCCCGATCTCTCCCCGAGAATTCGCCGCCCGCATGGGTCGCGCGGATGCGCCCTTGCTGCTCGACGTGCGGCGCGAAACCAAATTTGCCGAAAGCCCGCATCGACTGGCCGGCGCGCTGCGCTGCCAGCCCGAGCAGATCAGCGCCTACGCCAGCAGCCAGACGCCACGCGAGGTGGTGGTGTACTGCGTGTATGGCCACAACGTCAGTGCCGATGCCGCGACGACGCTGCGCGCCGCCGGCTGGGATGCCAGGGCACTGGCCGGCGGCATCGAGGGTGGCGAGGACGGCGTCGACACGCCGGACGACATTGCCACCTGGCGCGCCGCGCCGCTGCCACGGGTGTGCAAACGGCCCGACTGGGGCGTGACTGGCGAGGCGCCATCGCACTGGGTCACGCGCGCGCGGCCGAAAATCGACCGCATCGCCTGCCCCTGGCTGATCCGCCGCTTCATCGACCCGCAGGCGGTGTTCCATTACGTGCCGACCGCGCAGGTGCTGGACGAGGCCAGGCGCCTCCACGCGGTGGCCTACGACATTCCCGGTGCGCCGGTGTCGCATGACGGCGAGTTGTGCAGCTTTGACACCTTGCTCAAGGCGTTTGCACTGGAGGACGTTGCCCTGCAGACGCTCGCGCGCATTGTGCGCGGCGCAGACACGGACCGTCTGGATCTGGCGCCGCAAGCCGCTGGCCTGCTGGCCTTGTCGCTGGGTCTTTCCAGCCTGCACGCCGACGATGACCATGCCATGCTCGAAGCCGCCCTGCCGATGTATGACGCGCTCTACGCCTGGTGCCGCAGCGCACAGGACGAGCCGCACAACTGGAAACCCGAAACGATGATGAAAGCCGCCGCATGACCCCGGACCTGCCATCCCCCGAACAACGCCCGGCGCCGGTGTCGTTTGCTGACGCCTTCCGTTTCTGGCTCAAGCTGGGTTTCATCAGCTTTGGCGGTCCGGCCGGGCAGATCGCCATCATGCACCGCGAACTGGTCGAGCAGCGGCGCTGGATCAGCGAGCGCCGTTTTCTGCATGCGTTGAATTACTGCATGCTGCTGCCCGGCCCGGAAGCGCAACAGTTGGCCACCTACATCGGTTGGCTGATGCACCGTACCTGGGGTGGCGTGGTGGCGGGGGCACTGTTCGTTTTACCCTCGCTGTTCATCCTTGTTGCGCTGAGCTGGATCTACATCGCGTTTGGTGACGTGCCGCTGGTGGCCGGGCTGTTCTACGGCATCAAGCCGGCGGTGGCCGCGATTGTGCTGCAGGCGGTGCACCGCATCGGCTCGCGCTCCTTGCGAAAGCCCTCGCAGGCGCCTTTGCTCTGGGCCATTGCGTTGGCGAGCTTTGTGGCGATCTACGCGTTGAAGCTGCCGTTCCCGCTGATCGTGGGGGCTGCGGCGCTGATCGGCTGGCTGGGCGCGCGTTTCGTGCCTGACCAGTTCTCCGGCGGTAGCGGCCACGCCGCCACGCAGAAGGGCTATGGCCCTGCGCTGATCGACGACGACACACCGACGCCGGAGCATGCGCGCTTCAAGCCATCGCGGCTGGGTGCGGTGGTGGGCGTGGGCGCCGTGCTCTGGCTGCTGCCGATCGGTGCGCTCTGCGCCTGGCAAGGCTGGGGTGGCGCGCTCACGCAGATGGGCTGGTTCTTCACCAAGGCCGCCCTGCTCACCTTCGGCGGCGCCTATGCGGTGCTGCCCTATGTGTACCAGGGCGCCGTGGAGCAGTTTCACTGGCTCACTGGCCTGCAGATGATCGACGGCCTGGCGCTGGGCGAAACCACACCGGGTCCGCTGATCATGGTGGTGGCCTTCGTCGGCTTTGTCGGCGGCTGGACGAAGCAGGTGCTGGGCCCTGACGCACTCTTTGCCGGTGCGGCGCTGGCGGCCACGGTGGTGACCTGGTTCACCTTTCTGCCGTCCTTCCTCTTCATTCTGGCGGGTGGGCCGCTGGTCGAGTCCACCCACGGCAAGCTGCAGTTCACCGCGCCGCTCACCGCCATCACGGCGGCGGTGGTGGGCGTGATCGCCAGCCTGGCGCTGTTCTTCCTGGCGCACATTGCCATCCGGCCCGATACCTCGCAGGGCTGGCTGGCGCGCATCGACTTCTTCGCGCTGGCGATCACGGTGGCTGCCGCTGTGGCCTTGCTGCGCTTCAAGCGCGGCGTGATTCCGGTGATTGCCGCCTGCGCGCTGACCGGGCTGGTGCTGCGCCTGCTCGGATGGGTGTGACACCCGTGGCGTGAAGGCTTGCCGGCATGGGTCGCGTTATGCTTTGAGTCATGATGTCTGCCCCTGCCCGCTCCGCCGCGCCCGTGCCGTTGCTGGAGCGCGTGTTTGGCGAGTGGGTCCGCCGCGTCACCGCTGCCACGCTGCGCGCCGATGCGATGGCCGGGCTGCTGGGCGCGGTGCTGGTGCTGCCGCAGGGCATTGCATTTGCCACGCTGGCCGGCCTGCCGCCTCAGTACGGCCTGTACACGGCGGTGCTGCCCTGCATCATTGCGGCATTGTTCGGCTCCAGCTGGCATGTGATGTCGGGGCCGACCAATGCCAACTCGCTGGCGCTGTTCGCCATGCTGACGCCCCTGGCCGCGGCCTTCAGCCCGCAATACATTCAGCTGGCCCTGGCTGTCACGGTGATGGTGGGTGTGATGCAGTGGTTGATCGGCACACTGCGTCTGGGCATGCTGGCCAACTTCATTTCGCCGGCGGTGCTGTTTGGTTTCACCTCGGGTGCTGCCTTGCTGATCGCGGTGTACGCCCTGCCGGAGCTGTTGGGTCTGGCGGCCGCGCCGGTGCACAGCGCGGGTGCTGTGCTTCAGCATGTGTTCACCCATGGCTTGTCGGCCCAGCCGGCGGCGCTGGTGGTCAGCGCCATCACCCTGGCGGTGGCACTGGTGCTGCGGCGCGTGCGGCGGCACTGGCCTTACATGCTGATCGGTCTGACCACGGCGACGGTGCTGGTGTGGCTGTGGGATCGCGGGCTGGGCAGGGTGCTCATGCCTGGCGCTGCCGCGCCATCGGTGTCCTTGCGACTGGTGGGCGCGATCCCGCCGCCCTGGCCGCACTTTCAGGTACCGAGCATCGCGTGGGCGCAGGTGCCGGAACTGATCGGGCTGGCGTTTGCACTCACCATCGTCGCACTGGGCCAGGCGATTTCGATTGCCAAGACCGTGGCGCTGCGCTCGGGTCAGCGCATCGACGCCAACCGTGAATTCCGCGGGCAGGGCCTGTCCAACATCGTCGGTGGTTTCTTCTCCTGCTATGTGTCCTGCGGCTCGATGAACCGCTCCATGCCGAATCTGGAGGCGGGTGCGCGTACGCCGCTGGCCTCGGTGTTTTCTGCCTTGCTGTTATTGGCCCTGGTGACCGTGAGCGCATCGCTGCTGGCACGCATTCCGATGGCGGCGCTGTCGGCGCTGCTGGTGCTGGTGGCGCTGGCCCTGCTGGACATGGCGCGCTGGCGGCAACTGTTCACCCTGAGTCGCAGCGACTTCGGCGTGGCGCTCGCCACCATGGCCGCGACGCTGACCATCCGACTGGAAATCGCCATCCTGCTGGGCATGATCTTGTCGCTGATGTCCTTTCTCTATCGCACCTCCCGGCCGGCGATGCGCACCATGGGTTTTGACAGCACCGGAACCGACCGGCAGTTTGTCGTGATCGACCCGTCGCACGGTGTGGCGCTGGAAACGGCGGACACGGCAAGGGTGCATCGCGGCGTTGAATCCGACGACGGACCGCACCATCCACTTCCCGAATGCCCACAGCTCAAACTGCTTCGCATGGAGGGCGAGGTTTACTTTGGCGCGACGCAGCACGTGGCCGATATCCTGCACGAGCTGCGCAGCCAGCCGCAGCCGCAAAAGCATCTGCTGGTGATGGGCAAGAGCATGAACTTCATTGATCTTGCTGGCGCAGAACTGTGGGAGGCCGAGCTGGCCGCGCGCCGCGCGATGGGGGGCGATCTGTACTTCCACCGCCCGCGGCCGGAGGTGATTCGCATGTGGCGCAAGACCGGCTTCACCACCCTGCTGGGGCCGGCGCATCAGTTTCCCGACAAGTTCACGGCCATCTCCACCATCTTCAGCAAGCTTGACCCGGAAATCTGCCGCCACTGCACCGCCCGCGTGTTCTGGGAGTGCAAGACGGCGCCCGGTTCCGACACGCCGGCCGTTGCGACGGACGCTACCCCGCCCGCCGGAATGTCAGGTTGATGCGCTGCGGACCCAGCAAGGGGTGATGGCCGACGGCCAGCGGCGCCACGCCGTGATAGACCAGACGCGAGAGGCCGCCCCACACCACGACGTCGCCATGATGAAGCGGGATGCGCTGCGCGCGATCACTGCGCTGCAAGCCACCCCACAAAAACACAGCCGGCAGACCGAGCGACACCGAGACGATGGGCGCCGTGAAGTCTTTTTCGTCCTTGTCCTGATGCAGAGACATGCGCGCCCCTGGCACGTAGCGGTTGATCAGGCAGGCATCGGGCTCGAAGGCGTCAAAGCCTGCCTCGGCGGCGGCGCGACGGGCGAGTGCCGCAAAGCAGTCAGGCATCGCGGGCCAGGGTTCGCTTGTCGTCGGGCTGGCGGGCTCGTAGCGGTAGCCGCGCCTGTCGGTCCACCAGCCGAGTCGGCCGCAATGGGTGATGGCGACCGACATGGCCTGGCCGCCCGGCGTCTTCAGGATCTGTGGCGGCGCGGCGGCCATCACGGCATGCAGCGCGCCCAGCAGGGCGTCCTCCGCATCGCACGCGAACGCGCGCAGCAGTACCGCGCCTGGCGCGACCACCACGCGGGCGGCCTCATCACCGGGCTGGTCTGCAAACAGGTCTTCTGTCATGTCGACATTGTGTGGCCACGCGTCTTGCAGCACCTCAGGCGGCGTCATGAAAGATCACACCCAGCGTGTGCCGCCGGCCGGACCGCACCGTGCTCACGCCGTGGCGCATCTGCACCCGGTAGGCCCCGCGTGTGCCCTGCACCGGCCGGTGATGCACCGCAAACACCACCGCATCGCCCTGCTGCAACGGCACCACCTCGGCGCGTGATTGCATGCGCGAGCGTTGTTCGGTCAGCACGAACTCGCCGCCGGTGAAATCCTCGCCGGGGCGTGACAGCAGCACCGCCACCTGCAGCGGAAACACATGCTCGCCATACAGGTCCTGGTGCAGGCAGTTGTAGTCGCCCGGCCCGTACTGCAGCAGCAGCGGTGTGGGCCGCTGTTGCCCCGCCGCATGGCAGCGCGCCAGAAAATCGGCGTGTCGAGCCGGGTAGCGCACGGCCACGCCCATGGCTTCGTTCCAGGCGTTGGCCACAGGCACCAGGAGCGGATACAGTGCGGCGCGAAGCTGCGCGACCGCGTCGGGCAGCGGGT
This sequence comes from Synechococcus sp. UW140, assembly GCA_943370905.1. GTDB lineage: Bacteria > Pseudomonadota > Gammaproteobacteria > Burkholderiales > Burkholderiaceae_C > Polaromonas. Next base: position 232,253 of record CALRSS020000006.1, on the reverse strand, counting down.
ACTTGAAATACTGGTATTCGCCGCGCCCATACCCATGTCGCTGCATCACCACGCGGCTGCGAAATGGCGCCGGCTGCGCATACAGCGCTGTGAGCTCCTCGCAGGCCGTGGGGGTCAGCAGACGCGGCATCACCGCATGGCCGAGTTGCTGTACGCGGGCGAGAACGCACGCCCCATCGGGGCCTGACCCCAGGTCGGCTGGTGGCGAGTTAGGGGTTTCAAGAAGCGGCATGGTGTGCGAAAGAGTGAATCAAGACGGCAGCATGGGCCGTGCATCCGCTGCTGGCTCGCCGTTTCCGGACGCTGAACCCCTGCGCCGGCCTCAGGCGGCCAGCTCCGTCAGGATGGGGCACTCAGGCCGGTTGTCGCCATGGCAGCCATGCGCCAGATGCTTGAGCGTGCTTTTCATCGCTTCCATTTCGGCGATGCGCCGCTCCAGGTCGGCCACATGCGCGAGCGCGATGCGTTTGACGTCGCCACTGCTGCGCCGGGTGTTCTGCCAAAGCTTGAGCAGCTCGGCGATCTCGACCATGCTGAAGCCCAGCGTCCGCGCGCGGCGGATGAAGCGCAGCGTGTGCACTTCCTTCTCACCATACTGCCGGTAGCCGGCGTCGGTGCGGTGTACCGTGGGCAGCAGGCCCAGCGATTCGTAGTGGCGGACCATCTTGGCCGAGACGCCGGAGCGCGCTGCCGCCTCACCGATGTTGAGGGGGCCTTCGGCAGACATCTGTTCTTTCATTTCGAGTGTCCTTTCCAGCGGCGCAGCAACAGCGCGTTCGACACCACGCTGACGCTGCTGAACGCCATCGCGGCGCCGGCTATCACCGGACTCAGCAGGCCCAGTGCGGCCAGCGGAATGCCGACCACGTTGTAGAAAAAGGCCCAGAACAGGTTCTGGCGGATCTTGGCGTAGGTGCGACGCGAGATGTCGATGGCGTCGGCCACCAGTGCCGGATCGCCCCGCATCAACGTGATGCCCGCCGCATGCATGGCCACGTCGGTGCCGGTGGACATGGCAATGCCCACGTCCGCAGCGGCCAGCGCTGGCGCGTCGTTGATGCCGTCGCCAACCATGGCCACGCGTCCGCCATGTGCCTGCGGGCTTTGCCCGAGCTCCGCGATCAGGCGGGCCTTGTCCTCGGGCAGCACCTGCGAATGCACGATGTCGATGCCCAGTTGCTGCGCGATGGCCTGCGCGCTGCCGGCGTTGTCGCCGGTCAACAGTGCGCTGCCAATGCCCAGGGCGTGGAGCCTTGCCACGGCGGCGGCAGCGCTGGGCTTGAGCGTGTCGCCAAACGCCAGCAGACCCAGCAGTCGCGGTTGCGCAGTCACATCGGCCAACCACGAAACAGTACGGCCTTCGGCTTCCAGCGCTCGTGCGCGCGCTGTCATTGGCGACAGGTCCACGCCCAGCTCCTGCATGAAGCGCGGGCTGCCCAGACGCAGCTGGCGGCCCTCCACCAGCGCCGACACGCCGCGGCCTGCCACCGCGCGCACGTCGGTCGCCGTCCACGCGGGGCTGGCTTCTTCCTTTGCACGGCGGGTCACGGCGCGGGCCAGCGGGTGTTCACTGCCTGATTGAATCGCGGCGCTCAGCGCCAGCACCGTCTCGCGTGTCTCGCCGTGGGGGCCAGTATGTGGGTCAAGGGCTACCAGCTCTGGATGGCCCTGGGTGAGCGTGCCGGTTTTGTCGAAGGCCACCATGCGCACCTGGTGCGCCACCTCCAGCGCCTCGGCGTCCTTGATCAGGATGCCATGGCGTGCGGCCACGCCGGTGCCGGCCATGATGGCGGTGGGGGTCGCCAGGCCCAGCGCACACGGACAGGCAATCACCAGCACCGCCACAGCGTTGAGGATGGCTGCCTCCCAGTGGCCGGTGACCAGCCCCCAGCCCAGCAGCGTTGCCAGCGCAATCACCAGCACCACAGGCACAAACACCGCGCTGACCTGGTCCACCAGCCGCTGGATCGGCGCTTTCTTCGCCTGCGCAGACTCCACCAGCCGCACGATGCGGGCCAGCGTCGATTCAGCACCAATCGCGGTGGTCTTCACCAGAATCAGCCCCTCGCCATTGATGGCGCCGCCGGTGACATGGTCACCAGTGTGTTTGTTGACGGGCAGGCTTTCGCCGGTGATCAGCGACTCGTCCACCTGCGTCGCGCCCTCGACGATTTCGCCGTCCACCGGCAGCCGCTCGCCCGGGCGCACCACCACCAGGTCGCCGAGCCGCACCTGCCCTACAGGCAACTGGCGCTCTTCGCCGCCTTGCCGCACCCGTGCCGTGTCGGGGCGCAGCGCGTTCAGCGCGCGAATCGCTTCGGTGGTTTGGTGCTTGGCGCGTGCCTCCAGCCATTTGCCCAGCAACACCAGCGTGATGACCACGGAGGATGCCTCGAAATACAGATGCGCCATGCCGTGGCTGCCGTGCAGCAGCAGTTGGTAGACGCTGAGGCCATAGGCGGCCGAGGTGCCGATGGCCACCAGCAGGTCCATGTTGCCGGTGCCCGCGCGCACCGCCTTGAAGCCGGCCACATAAAAACGCCAGCCCAGCCAGAACTGCACCGGCGTGGCCAGCGCCAGTTGCCACCCACCTGGCAGCATCCATTCGCGGCCGAACAGCAGGCCGACCATCGGCAGCGCCAGCGGCGCCGACAACACGGCAGCCAGTGCGATAGGCCACCAGGCGGCGCCTGTCGGGGCTGTGGCGCGGGCGTCCTGTGCCAGTTCGCTGGCCTCGTAGCCGGCCTTGACGACGGCCGCGATCAACGGTGCGGCCCCGGCGGCGCCTGCCATCTGTATCTCGGCTGTTTCCGTGGCGAGGTTCACTTCGGCCGACAGCACGCCCGGCACCTGTCGCAGCGCTTTTTCAACCCGGCCCACGCAGGACGCGCAGGTCATGCCGCCGATCTGGAGCCGCAGCGTTTGCTGGCCGACGTGGTAGCCGGTTTTTTCCACGGCTTGGCTCAGCGTGGCCATCGACACCCCGGCCTGCACGGTGACGCTGGCTTGTTCGGTGGCGAGGTTGATGTTGGCCGCGCTGACACCCGGCACGCCAGAGAGCGCGCGCTCGACCCGGGTGGCACATGAGGCACAGGTCATGCCCTCCACGGGGAACTGCCATGACGCCAGGGTGGACGCTGGGCTCAGCGGGGGAATGGGAAAAGTATTGATGCTCATGGTCTGGAGTGTGAACTCTCCCATGATGGTAAGGTCAAGAGGGCGTGTCGCAATGGCCCTTGCTGTGGTCGGGGCAATGGCGCCCCCGCTTGAGTTGACCCCCATGGGAAGGTTCAAACTTCTTCCTGTCCTGTCGTTCAAGCGGTGGATTGTTCATTTGTTTTTCCCAAGGAGTCTTCATGGAATTCGTTGTGCCCAACATGAGCTGCGGCCATTGCGTCAAAGCCATCACTGAAGCCGTCAAGGCGCTGGACCCGAAAGCCGAGGTAGCAGTGGACCTGCCGGCCAAAAAAGTCACGGTCGAATCCGGCAGCGACCGGCAGGCCGTGCTGGCCACGCTGAACGAGGCGGGTTACCCCACGCATTGATGCTGGATGGATCGGCGCGTATGGCCCTGTGCGCGGGGGCGACACACGCGGGCAAACCCCCGGTGGTGCCCCGATAGAATCGGGCGGTCTTTGACTACCGCCCTTCTTTGTGTCTGAACGCTCCGCTGTCTGGCTCCAGTACCTTTTGCCCAAGCAGGCCCTCACGGCCTTTGCCGGCTTTGTGGCCTCGCACGAGCGGGGCTGGGTGACGACAGAAATCATCCGCCGCTTCGTCGCCAAGTACCAGGTCAACATGGCCGAGGCGGCCAATCCGGACATCGCCAGCTATCCGAGCTTCAACGCCTTCTTCACCCGCGCGCTGCGGCCCGGCGCGCGTCCGCTGGCCGCAGCCGACCTGATTTGTCCGGTGGACGGCGCCATCAGCCAGTTCGGTGCCATCGAGCGCGACCAGATTTTCCAGGCCAAGGGCCACCGCTATTCCACCACCGCGCTGGTGGGGGGCGACGCAGTCCTCGCCGCGCGCTTTGACAACGGCAGCTTCGCCACGCTGTACCTCAGCCCGCGCGACTACCACCGCATCCACATGCCCTGCGACGGACGGCTGGTGCGCATGATCCATGTGCCGGGTGATTTGTTTTCGGTCAACCCGACCACCGCGCGCGGTGTGCCCGGCCTGTTCGCCCGCAACGAGCGCGTGGTGTGCGTGTTCGAGTCGGCGCTCGGTCCCTTTGTACTGGTGCTGGTGGGTGCGACTATTGTCGGCAGCATGGCGACCGTCTGGCACGGCGTGGTGAACCCGCCCCGGCCCGGTCACCTGCGGCACTGGGACTACCCGGCCGGCGACCAGCCAGCGCCCGAATTGCGCCAGGGCGAGGAAATGGGCCGCTTCCTGCTGGGCTCCACGGTGGTGATGCTGTTTCCGGCCAGCGCCGGTGGCGGCTCGCTGGCGTTCAATCCCGACTGGGCGCCGGGCCGCGCCATCCAGCTCGGCGAGGCGATGGCGGCTCGCGGCTGACCGGCCGGCTGTCCCGCGTGCGGTAGCGCGGTTGGGGCGACAGGCGTAAAGTAGGCCGCTTGGCACTTGTCCGGCCATTGCCGGACGGCCGCCCTCTGGAGCCACCATGAACGCCCCCCTGCACCGCGAAATTCCCGCCAGCATCCTCAACGCCACCGAGGCCCTGAACCAGGTCAGCGCCCAATGGGATGGCGACATCCTCCGGCAGATCACCGACTACATCGCCATTCCCGCGAAGTCGCCCACGTTCGACAGCGACTGGGCCCAGCACGGCCACATCGACACCGTGATGCGCAACGCCGCCGCATGGGTCGAGGCGCAGAAGGTGGAAGGCCTGACACTGGAGGTGGTGCGCCTCGAAGGCCGCACACCGGTGCTGTTCTTCGAGATTCCGGCCACCCGCGCCGAGTCCACACAAACGGTGTTGATGTACGGCCACCTCGACAAGCAGCCCGAGTTCAACGGCTGGCGCAAGGACCTGAGCCCATGGACCGCCAAATATGAAGACGGCAAGCTTTATGGCCGTGGCGCGGCTGACGACGGCTATGCGGTGTACGCCAGCATCGCGGCGATTCAGGCGCTGAAGGCCCAGAAGGTGCCGCATCCGCGCATCGTCGGCCTGATCGAGACCTGCGAGGAAAGCGGTTCCTACGACCTGCTGCCTTATGTGGATGCACTGCGCTCTCGCCTGGGCGAGGTGGCGCTGGTGGTCTGTCTCGATTCGGGCGCCGGCAATTACGACCAGCTTTGGCTCACCACCAGCCTGCGCGGCAATGCGGCGGGCGTGCTGAAGGTGGAGGTGCTGACTGAAGGCGTGCACTCCGGTGACGCGAGCGGTCTGGTGCCGTCGAGCTTTCGCATCATGCGCCAGGTGCTGGACCGTCTGGAAGACAGCAAGACCGGGCGCCTGCTGCCGCAGAGCTTTCACTGCGAGATTCCGGCCGACCGGCTGGCGCAGGCGCAGGCCACCGCCAAAATTCTGGGCGACGAGATCTACAAGCGTTTTCCGTGGGCGCACTACGACTGCGAAGGCGCCAGCGCGTTTGCGCTGCCGACCACGACCGACCCGGTGGAAGCCCTGCTCAACCGCACCTGGCGGCCCACGCTCAGCGTGACGGGTGCCGAAGGCTTTCCGGCGCTCAAGGACGCGGGCAATGTGCTTAGGCCCTACACCGCCTTCAAGCTGTCGCTGCGCTTTCCGCCGCTGATCGATGCCGCCGCTGCCGTGCAGGAGCTCAAGACCCTGCTGGAAGACAACGCGCCCTATCAGGCCAAGGTCACGTTCGAGAGCAACGGCGGCGCCACCGGCTGGAATGCACCCGGCACCGTGCCGTGGTTCGAGAACGCGCTCAACGATGCCTCGCAAAACTTCTTCGGCGCGCCTTGCGGCACCATCGGCCAGGGCGGCACCATTCCGCTGATGAACATGCTGAGCAAGGGTTTTCCGAAGGCGCAGATGATGGTCTGCGGTGTGCTGGGCCCCAAGAGCAATGCCCACGGGCCCAATGAATTTCTGCATGTGCCGTATGCCAAAAAGCTGACCGCAGCGGTGGCCCATGTGATGGCCCGCGTGCCGGGTTAAGGCGCCGCGTGCACGGTGACTGAACCCTCCTTTCGCATGCAGGCGACCGTTCTCGCGCCCTTCACGGCGCGCGACGGGGAGAACCTGGCGCTGTACGAGTGGCCACTGGATGAGTGGTCGCTCGGCATGGGCATGGAGCCGGCCCCGCCGCGGGCCCTGGTGCTGCTGGTGCACGGCCTGGGTGAGCACGCGGGCCGCTATGCGCATGTCGCCCACCAGCTGCTGGAATGGGGTTTTGCGGTGCGGGCTTACGACCAGCGCGGCCACGGCGAATCGGGCGGCGCGCGCGGTGTGCTGCCCAGTGACGGCGCGCTGCTGAAGGACCTGGCCGAGATCGTGGACGACACGCGCCGGCACAGCCTGCGGCCCGAAGGCGTGGCCGCCCCGCTGCCGTTGATCCTGTTCGGGCACAGCCTGGGCGGTTTGCTGGTGAGCCGCTTTGTCTCCCTGGGCCTGCGGCCGGTGGACGGGCTGGTGCTGTCATCCCCCGCGCTGGACGCCGGGCTCAACCCGCTGCAAAAACTGTTGCTGGCGGTGTTGTACCGCGTGGCGCCTGATCTCGCGGTTGGCAATGGACTGAACGATCGCTACCTCTCGCACGATCCGGAGGTTTTCAAGGCCTACCGTTTCGACCGGCTGGTACACAACCGCATCTCGCCAAGGCTGGGCCGCTTCATTGCCGACAGCGGCCCGCCGACGATCGCGGCGGCGGCACAGTGGTCCACGCCCACGCTGCTGCTGTATGCCGGTGCCGACCGGCTGGTGTGCCCTGAAGGCAGCCGCGCTTTTGCCCAGGCGGCAGCCGAATCGGCGCACGTCAAGCCGGGCATGGTGACCAGCCAGTGTTTTGACGACCTTTACCACGAGATTTTCAACGAGCGGTTTTCGATGCCGGTGTTCGAGGCGCTGAAAACCTGGCTGGACGCGCGGTTCTGAAGCCGCCCGCGCCAGCTTCCGTGCTTGTCATCGGCGCTGGAACAGCCCGCCCAGCATGCCCATCAGCTCATCGGCATTGCCCAGGCCACCCGCGGGGGCGGAGCCACTCGGCGTGAGGTGATCGATCAGGCCGGGCAACACGCTCGACAACTGGCCTGCCACCTGGTCCGGCTCCATGCCGACCTTCGCGGCCAGTTCCGACAGCCGGTCTGCACCCAGCACCTCGGTGAGCTGATCGGCCGATACCGGCTGGTTCTGCCCGGTTCCTACCCATGAGCCGATCACGTCGCCGAGGCCGGCCTGCTGAAAGCGCCCGATCAGGCCGCCCAAGCCACCGGTGCTGCCCTGATTGCCCAACAGGTCGGTCGCGGCCTGCAGCAGCTCCGGGCGGGCGGTCACCGCCTGCAACAGGCCGCCCAGACCACCGCCGGATGAACCGCTGGCGGGCGACTGTGTGGCGCTCTGCACGGCGCCCAAAACCGAGTCCAGTAAACCCATGACATGCTCCTTGAAGAATGAACCAATCGATCAGGGATTCTGGACTTTGCGGCGGCGCAGCGCAAGCCAGCCGAGCGCCAGTCCGGTGAGGCCCAGCGGCAACAGGGAGCCGAGGTTCAGCAGCGCCCAACCCTGGGTGGTGACCAGCACGCCGGACGACAGCGAGGACAGCGCCAGCACGGTGAACACGCAGAAGTTGAGCGCGCCCTGGGCCTTGTCCTTTTCCTCTGGCCGGTAGGTCGTCAAGGCCAGCGTGGTGGCCCCGGTGAACAGGAAGTTCCAGCCCAGCCCCAGCAGAAACAGGGCCACCAGGAACTGCGTGAAATCCACACCCGACAGGGCGATCAGCACGCACAGGGCGTTGAGCGCGAGACCGATGGCCATGATGGGCAGTGTGCCGTAGCGCTTGATCAGGTGGCCGGTGAAGAAGCCGGGCGCGAACATGCCGATCACATGCCACTCCAGCACGGTGGCCACATTGGAAAACGGCAGGCCGCAGGTCTGCATGGCGATCGGCGTGGCCGCCATCAGCAGGTTCATCACGCCGTAGCCCAGCGCGCCGCACGCGGCGGCAATGATGAAGACCGGCTGGCGAACAATCTCGCCCAAGGGGCGGCCACCGCGTGCGGCACTCGCCACCGTGACCGGCGGAAAGCGGATCTGGCTGAGCAGCAGCATGGCCAGCAGCGCCACACCGGCCAGCGCGAGGTAGGCACCTGCGAACGGCACCGCGGTGAGGCTGCGCGTCTGCGCCGCGAGGTTGGGCCCGGCCACAGCGCCCAGCAGGCCGCCAGCCATCACCAGCGACACAGCCTTTTCGCGGAAGGCGGGCAAAGCCAGCTCCGCTGCCGCAAAGCGGTACAGCTGCGCATTGGCGTTGTAGTAGCCCGCCACCAGCGTGGCCACCACCAGCAGCCAGAAATTGCGGCTGTAGGCGGCGTAGCAGCACAGCAGTGCCGAGGCCACTGCCACCGCCAGCCCGAGCTGGAACGAGACCTGGCGGCCAAAGCGGCGCTGGGTGAACGCCACCGGGCTGGTGGCCAGTGCGCCGCCGACCACATAGCCCATCACCGGCAGCGTGGCCATCCACCCGAGCGGCGCCAGGTTGAGGCCGACCAGGCCGTTGATGGCGATGAAGGTGACGTTGTTGGTCAGGAACAGGCCCTGACAGACCACCAGCAGCCAGAGGTTGCGGTTCATGCGGTGCCGCCCAGTATCGCCAGACAGGTCAGCGGAGCGGTTTCCGCGCGCAGCACGCGCGGCCCCAGTGTGACGGCCACGAAGCCTGTCGCCATCGCAGCGGCTTCTTCGGCCGGACTCAAGCCGCCCTCCGGGCCGCTGAGGAAGGTCAGTGCGCCCGAGGCTGCAGCACCTTGGCGCATGGGCACTGCATGGGGTTGCAGCGACAGCAGCAGCCGGTGGGCTGAAGGTGCTGAAAGTGCGGAGGGGGCGTGGCCAGCCTGAAGCCAGTCCGTGAGGCTGAGCACATCATGGATGACGGGCAACCGGTTGCGGCCGCACTGCTCGCTGGCGGCGGCGGCGACCGCGCGCCAGTGCGCCAGTTTTTTGTCGGCCCGCTCGCCCTTCAGGCGCAGCACACTGCGTTCACAAACGAGCGGCTGGAGGCTGGTGGCGCCCAGCTCGGTGGCCTTTTCCACCAGCCAGTCCATGCGTTCGTTGGCGGGCATGCCCATGGCCAGGTGGATGGCGCGCGGCAACTCGCGCGTGGTGGCCCGATAGGCGCCCACCGTCACGTCGACATCGCTGCGCCCCATGCGGTCAATGGTGGCCGTGAACTCGCCTTCGCTGCCCGGGCTGCCATCGCCCCGCCCATTGAACAGCGTGATGGTGTCGCCCGGCTGCAGGCGAAGCACCTGCACATGGCGGGCCGTCTGCTCCGGCAGGCGCACAGCCAGCCCCGGCGACAGCGCGACGTCGGCGAAAAAGCGGGCGCTCACGGCGCGCTCACAAAACACCCACGGACAAAGGGCAAGGGAATGTCATCAGAAGGTGTACCCGATGCGAGTCTCGTTGCCTTCGATCTCGTCGAGCAGCACCATCAGCGGCCCGAGCTGCCGGTAACGGGCGGCGGTGTTGCGCACGTAGCGGATGAAGCGCGGTGTGTCGGCCAGGTACTTGGGCTTGCCGTCGCGCAGCGTGAGGCGGGCAAAAATGCCCAGCACTTTCAGGTGGCGCTGCAGACCCATCCATTCCACAGCGCGGTAGAACTCGCCGAAGTCGTCGCCCACCGGCAGGCCGGCCGCGCGCGCCTTTTGCCAGTACCGCACGGTGATGTCGAGCACGAAGTCTTCTTCCCAGCTCAGGAAGGCGTCGCGCAACAGGCTGGCGATGTCGTAGGTGATGGGGCCATAAACCGCGTCCTGGAAGTCCAGAACCCCTAAAGATGGAGTCCCCACGCTTGTCACGTCATGATTCCGTTCGTCCTGAGCCTGTCGAAGGATGGCACCCGAGGGGGTTGGCCCTACCATCAGGTTGCGCGGCATGAAGTCGCGGTGGACGAACACGCGCGCGCCGCCGAGCGCGTTCAGGTTGCTGGCCTTGATCTGCTCGAACAGGCCGCCCAGCTTGCCCTGCAAGCCGGCGTCCACTGCAATGCCGCGATGCTTCGCCACATACCACTCGGGGAAGAGGGCCAGTTCCCGCGACAGCAGCGCATCGTCATAGGGCGGCAGCACGCCGGGCCGCGAGGCCAGTTGCCAGCCGATCAGTGCGTCAGTCGCTGCCGTGAACAGCGCGTGGTGGGCTGGCGTTGCCGGCGTCACAGCATCCGGCCCTTCCGCGGGCGCGATGACGTCCAGCATGGTCTGATGGCCCAGGTCGCTGAGCAGCATGAAGCCCTGCGGCTCGTCCCATGCCAGCACCTGCGGCGCGGACAGCCCCGCCTCCTGCATCAGGCGGGCGATATCGACGAAGGGCTGGCAGTTCTCCTGTGCCGGGGGGGCGTCCATGATGATGCGGCTGTTTGCGCCAAGCGGGTGGCCAGGCTGCACATCGATGCGGAAGTAGCGGCGAAAGCTGGCATCGGCCGACGCCAGACGCACGGTGTCCGGCAGCAGTGCATGCTGCGGCGCCACGGCTTGCAGCCACCGGGAAAATGCGCTGGCGCGCGCTGCGTCGGTCCAGGCGATCGGGGACGTTGTCATTCGGGGGTGGTTCCGGCGTAGGCATGCATGGGCAGGTCCAGTACCCGGTACAGCCGGTGCTGCGTAAAGGGTGCGTGATGGTGGGTCATGGATAATCGGGCCTGATTTTACAAATGGGTTTATCTCACATCCACGATGCGTCCGGCATCTCCCTCGCCTTTTATTCTCTCCCCGGTAGCGCATGCGGTCTCCTGGCTGGTGCTGGGCGCCATCTGGTGTGCGGCGGGACAGGCGCATGGCCAGACGCAGACACCGCCGGCGCAGGCCGTTGCGCCCGCCCCCGGGAGCGCCGCAAAGGATGAGGTCACAGGCAAGGGGCTCAAGCTCAAGAGCACCCCCATGCTGGCCGAGCAGGTCTCCAATAACCCGGAAGACAAAGGCCCCACCTTTGTCTTTGGCGACCGCGTCTCCGGACGACCCGATCTGGAGACCGTCATTGACGGCCATGCCGAACTGCGCCGTGGCGCGACCTCGATGCGCGCTGACCGCATTGAGTACTACCAGCCCGATGACCAGGTCAAAAGCCGCGGCAATGTGCGCATCAACCGCGCGGGGAACCGTTTCGAAGGCCCCGAGCTGGAGATCAAGCTCGACCGTTTCGAAGGCTTCTTCACCTCACCGGGCTACCGGTTCCTGAGCAATGGCGGCAACGGCCGGGCCGAGCGCATTGACTTTCTGGACGACAAGCACCTGACCGCACAACGCGCGAGCTACACCACCTGCGAGCGTGACAACGAGGCCACGTGGGAGCCGGCCTGGGTGCTAACAGCGGACAGTTTCGAGTTTGATCTCGAAACCGATATCGGTGTGGCCAACGGGGCGGTGATCCGGTTCAAGAAAGTGCCTATCCTGGCGTTTCCGTCGGTGAGTTTTCCGCTCAGTGACAAGCGCAAATCAGGTCTGCTGCCGCCGACGCTGACCACCAGCTCCGTCAGCGGCTTCGAATACCGGCAGCCGTATTACTTTGACATTGCACCCAACCGCGATGCCACCTTGTCGCCGGCCTACATCAGCAAGCGCGGTGTGGATTTGGCCGGCGAGTACCGCTATCTGGAGCCGGGTTACTCGGGCAGGGTACAGGCCAACATCCTGCCCGGCGACAAGCTGCGCAACCGGGACCGGTGGTCCTACAGCCTCCAGCACCTGGGTTCGATCAATTCCCGCATTCCCGCCATCGGCGCACTGGGCCTGTCGGTCAACCTGAACCGGGTCAGTGACAACGACTACTGGCGCGATTTCCAGACCCCGGGCGCCACGACTTCGCAGCGCCTGCTGTCCAGCGATGTCGGGTTGACGTGGGGACGGGGTTTTTTCTCCACCACTTTTCGCACCCTCAAGTGGCAGACCCTGCAGGACGCGACCTCGCCCATCACGCCGCCGTATGACCTGTTGCCGCAGATCACAGCCAACTACACCCGCGTGGACGCGCCCCTGCTCGGTGTGGGTAGCGGTTTTGACTGGTCTGCCCAGGGTGATGTCACGCGCTTTTCTGCAGACCGCAGCCTGACGAAGCAGCCCAATACCAACCGCGCGGTCACCCGCCTCCAGGCCAGCTACCCCTTGCTGGGCGTGGCGGGCTACATCACGCCCAAGATCCAGCTGCATGCGACGAGCTACCAGTTCGACTCGGCATTGGCCAACGGCGCGACCACTGCTTCCCGCGTGGTGCCCACGTTCAGCCTGGACAGTGGCCTGCAGTTTGAGCGGAGTGCCGACTATTTCGGGCGCAGCTTCACGCAGACGCTGGAGCCGCGGGCTTTTTACGTGCGCACGCCCTTTCGCGACCAAAGCAACCTGCCGAATTACGACTCCGGGTCCAATGACTTCAATTTTGCGACCGTCTTCACCGAGAACGCGTTCAGCGGCAACGACCGCATTTCGGATGCCAACCTGCTGACGCTCGGGGTGACGTCGCGTCTGCTGGAGCCGAAAACCGGCGCGGAGGTGGTGCGGGTGGGCATCGCGCAGCGGCTTCGCTTCGAGGACCAGCGTGTGACCCTGCCGGGTGGCCTGCCGGTCACCGATCGCATCAGCGACTTGCTGGCGGGCGCCTCGATCAACTGGGTACCCCAGTGGTCGTTTGACACCACGGTGCAGTACAACCAGAAAATCAGTCAGTCGGAGCGTGCCTCCATCGGCGTTCGGTACAACCCCAGCCCGTACCGCGTGGTCAGTGCCGCGTTCCGGCGGCAGAGAAACGTCAGCCAGCAAGTCGATGTGGGCTGGCAGTGGCCCATCAATGACTTGTGGGGCGACAAGGGCCAGGGCGGTGGCCGGCTTTACAGCGTCGGGCGCCTGAACTACTCCACGCTGGAAAAGAAGCTGGTCGATTCAGTCATCGGCTTCGAGTACGACGGCTGTTGCTGGATTGCCCGCCTGGTCTTCCAGCGCTCGTCGAACAGCATCAGCAATTCCAACACCCGCATCCTGTTCCAGCTGGAGCTGGTCGGGTTTTCACGCATTGGTGCGAACACGCTCCAAACCCTCAAGTCAAATGTCCCGCGGTACGAGTACTTGCGTGAGAAAATCGAGGCTCCGAGCCGCTTCACCACCTATGACTAATCACCACCCTTTCAAAAAACGCCCTCTGATGAGCACGCTGACCGCGCTGGTGTGCGTCCTGCTGCCGGCGCTGGCCGTGCAGGCGCAAGGGCTCAGGCCTCTGGCCGCTCCTCAGCGCCTGGCCGTCCCGGGCGCGCCCGTGTCCGGTGCGTCAACGCAGCAGGCAGACTTCATCGTGGCGGTGGTGAACTCCGAGCCGATCACCAACACCGAGGTCCGGATCAAGCTGCTGCGCACCGAGCAGCAGATTGCGCAGCAGGGCTACACCATGCCCCCGCGCAGGGAGCTGGCGGCCCAGGTCCTGGAGCGGATGATCTCCGACAAGGCCCAGCTGCAGATGGCCAAGACATCGGGTATCCGGCTGGAGGACAGCGCCGTCGAGGCGGCGGTGGAAACCGTTGCGCGGCAGAACCAGCTCACGGTCGATGAAATGCGCCGCCGCCTGAAAGCCGAGGGCATTGACTACAACCAGTTCCGCTCCGAGATCCGCGACGAACTCCTCGTCAATCGCCTGCGTCAGCGCGAAGTGGAGCCGCGTGTGGTGGTGAGCGAGCAGGACGTCGACCAGTTTCTGGCCGAGCAGGGCCCGGGCGGCGCGGCCGACGCGGCGTCCCAGGCGCTGAACCTGGCTGAAATCCTGGTGCCGGTACCCGAGAACGCGACAGCCGAGCAGATTGCAGCGCTGCAGGCCAAAGCCCAGCAGGTGATGGATCGGGCCCGGGGCGGGGCTGACTTTGCCGCCCTGGCGACCGAAGTGTCGGCCTCGCCCACCCGCAACAACGGCGGCCAGATGGGTCTGCGCAGCGCCGACCGCTACCCGCCACTGTTCGTCGAGGCGACCCAGAAGCTGGCGGTCGGTGGACTGGCGGGCCCCGTGAGAAGCGGCGCCGGTTTCCACATCCTCAAGGTGATCGAGAAGCGCCAGGGTGGCATGCCCAGCGTGGCCATCACACAGACGCGCGCGCGCCACATCTTGCTCAGGCCCAATGCACGGCTGAGCGAGGCGGCCGCGATTGAAAAACTCGCGGGCTTTCGCCGGCAGATCCTGGCGGGGCAGGCAGACTTTGCCGTCCTCGCGAAGGAAAACAGCGAAGATGCTTCCGCCAAAGAGGGCGGCGACCTCGGGTGGGCTGGTCCAGGCCTTTTTGTGCCTGAATTCGAGAAAACGATGAACGGGCTGGCACCTAACCAGATCTCGGAGCCGCTGGTGTCGCGTTTTGGCGTTCACCTCATCCAGGTGCTGGAGCGCCGTGACACGCAGCTCTCCCAGCGTGAACAGCGGGAGCTGGCGCGAAACGCGCTGCGCGAGAAAAAGCTCGGCGAGGCGACCGCCCTGTGGGCGCAGGAGGTCCGTGGCAAGGCCTATGTGGAGTTCCGGGAAGCCCCGCAGTAATCCCATGGCAGCTTGCATGGCTGGCTGCGCGACATGAAGCATATTCCCCGCAAACGCTTCGGGCAGCATTTCCTCACCGATCAGGGGATCATTGAGGGGATTGTGCGTGCCATTGCGCCCCAGTCCGGCCAGCGGATGGTCGAAATCGGCCCGGGTCTGGCGGCGCTGACGCAGCCCCTTGTGGAGCGCCTGGGCCGGCTCACTGTGATCGAGCTTGACAGGGACTTGGCGCGGCAGCTGCGCGGGCATCCGCAGCTCAGTGTGGTGGAGTCGGACGTGCTCAAGGTCGACTTCGTGCGCCTGGCGCTGGCGTCGTCAGGTGAGGGCAGCGCAGCGACTAGCTCTGGCAAGCTCCGGGTCGTGGGCAACCTGCCCTACAACATTTCCACCCCCATTCTTTTTCACCTGCTCGATGCGGTCGACGTCATCGAAGACCAGCACTTCATGCTGCAAAAAGAGGTGATCGACCGCATGGTGGCGTCGCCGGCCACCAGCGACTACGGCCGGCTCAGCGTCATGCTGCAGTGGCGCTACGCGATGGAGAACGTGCTGTTCGTGCCGCCGGAAAGCTTTGATCCGCCGCCGCGCGTCGACAGCGCCGTGGTGCGCATGGTGCCGCATGCGGAGTTTGTGCCGCTCCAGGTCGCGGCTCTCAGCGAGCTGGTGCAGGTGGCCTTCAGCCAGCGGCGCAAGTTGCTGCGCCACACTTTGGGCAAATGGCTGGAGCAGCATGCTTACACAGGCGTGTTTGATGTTCAGCGTCGGGCGGAAGAGGTGCCGGTGGCGGAGTACGTATGGCTGGCCCAGAGTGTCCAGTCGGCGAAACACGAAGGGTCTGACGCCCGGCGGGCAGGCCCATGAAGATATTCGTGATTTCATTGCCCGACGCGGTGCAGCGGCGCGCGTCCATCGTCCAGCAGATGGCACACCTGGGGCTGCCTTTTTCCTTCATTGACGGCGTTCGTATCGGTGCGGACCAACTCGCAGCGCACGGCTACGAGGAGTCGTCCCGACTGCTGCGGTATGCCTACGGCATGTCAGTGGGTGAGGTGGGGTGCTTTCAGGCGCACCGCGCGGCATGGCGAGCCGTGCGTGACGAGCCCGGCAAATGCCTGGTGCTGGAGGATGACGCCGTGGTCGCCGGGCTCACGCCCGCGCTGCTGGAGCAGCTCGGGGACACGCCGTATCCATTGGTCCGGCTGGCCGGCGTGTTCGAGAAAACACACAAGTTCGTCGGTCAGAGCCCCATTGCCAAATACTGGGGCGACCCTTCTGGCGCCGCCGCGTATGTGCTGGGGCCCCGTGAGGCTGCTAGGCTGCTTGAGAAATCGGCGCGCTTCTACATGCCTGTGGACGACTTCATGGAGGCGCGTTACCTGCATGGTCTGCACACCTATGCCTGGCTGCCCTACCCGGTAAAGCAGGCGGGCACCGACACGCAGATCGGGGATCGGGCGCGTCCGCGCCTGACGTGGAGCGCACGCATACGCCTGATGCTGGTGCGGATTCCCATCGACCTCAAAAAGTACATCTATCGGCTGTCTTACTACCTCGGGTGATGCGTGTTGCAGCAGATCGGGCGCTGGCCCAGTGATCGGTTGCAGATGAAAAAAAGCCCGCATCAGCGGGCTTTTTTGTGACTGACTGGCGCTGCGACTTCAGGCAGCTGCGAGCCAGTACCCCGCGTTGAACGGACTGCTCATGCGCAAAGCCAGTGGCGACACGTCTACCAGTTTGTCGGTAGGCATGGGTTCTTCACCTTCTGCAACTGCTTGCTGGGCCTCATTCGCCCGATCCCCTTGGCCGATGTCTGGGGAGCGGGCTACAGAAAAGAATAGAAACATCTGAACGGGATCTTTCGATCCGCCCAGTAGTCCGCAGCGTCCCTGAAGATGTCGAGCAGCTGCTCGCGCGCTTCCTTGTCGAACTTCGCGTGTGCAGGAATCTGCTCCAGCACGACGATGAAGCCGGGCTGGGGGCCGGACTTGTGGACCAGGTCCGTCATGCAGTCGTACAGCGCATCGAAGTTCTTCCCGAAATGGGCCGGGAAGGTGTACTGGGCGGCAATCATGTCCAGCACGTCCTGCTTGCTCTGCGCGGTGCACAGGTTGGCATAGAGGAAATGCTGGTTCAGGTGCGTCGCGGCATCCTGCAGGTCCTGCACGCGGAATGCGCGAATGGACTGCACGATGTTCGGACGCACGCCACGCAATGGCGTTTCGTGGTCCTTGCGCACAGGAGCGTCGGTGTCACGACGAAGTGGTGTATCCATCTCCGCTACTCTTTCTCTTAGGTCAACAACTAAAGTGACGGTCACGGTTCAGCTTACTGAACGATTCTGCGAAAACTCGCATAGTGATCGTCGGTGTAATAACAGGCATCAGGTGCGGCCGGCTTCTCGCCACCACACACAATGCGCCGGGCACCCCGGCTTCGCTCACCTGGCGTTCTGACGGTGTATTCGCGGTAATACCCACGACTTTTGACCGGAAGAAATCGCTCCCTGTTACCAAAGACGACCCCATCCTTGTCATGCCGGAAGGGACCACCTCGGTGAATGAGCGCCATCATGTCGCGACCTTGGGGCGGCAACTGGGCCACTGAGACGGTCTCGGTCTGCACCAGCCCTGGAGGGCTTTTGGCGTGCACCACACTGGGGCATCCGCCCAACAAGCCGCCCACGAGGGTCAGCAGGGCCAACAATACGACCCCATGAGACACGGCCGCAGGAGCTTTCTGCCATCGCCCCCACCCATTGCGCAACATGAAAAAACCCTTTCTTGACTTCAGATTTACCCCGATCAGTTCCGGGTTAACCCTGAAATTTCAAGAACGATAGTTTGCCGCAAGTCGGTGGAAAAGGCAAGTGGATGCTGAAAATTTAAGCAGACCACCTGCCGGTCAAGGGCGAAAAAAGTATGTGCTTGCTAACCGTCAGTGCTTTATCTGGCCGCGTTGGCATCGGCCACAGTCAGGGCTGTCATGTTGACAATCCGACGCACGGTGGCGGTCGGTGTGAGGATGTGCATGGGCTTGGCGGCCCCCAGCAGCACCGGGCCGATGGCGATATTGCCGCCGGCGGCAGTTTTCAGCAGGTTGTAGGCAATATTGGCTGCATCAATATTGGGCAGAACCAGCAGGTTGGCTTCACCGGAGAGCGTGCTGTTGGGCATGATCAGGGCGCGGGCGCTGGCGTCCAGTGCGACGTCGCCGTGCATTTCGCCATCCACTTCCAGCCACGGGGCCTTCTCGCGCAGCAAGTCCAGGGTGCGGCGCATCTTCAGCGCGCTGGGCAGGTCCGAGGAGCCGAAGTTCGAGTGCGACAGCAGCGCAGCCTTGGGCTTGATGCCGAAGCGCATCATTTCCTCGGCCGCCATCGTGGTGATCTCGGTCAGCTGCTCGGCTGTCGGGTCGTAGTTGACATGCGTGTCCAGCAGGAACACCTGCCGGCCCGGCAGCATCAGCCCGTTCATGCAGGCATAGGTGTTCACGCCCTCGCGTTTGCCGATGACCTGGTCGAGGTAGCAGAGGTGGTGCGCGGTGGTACCCCAGGTGCCGCAGATCAGGCCGTCCACGTCGCCCTTGTGCAGCAGCATGCCGGAGATCAGCGTCAGGCGGCGCCGCATCTCGATCTTGGCCATTTGAATGGTGACGCCGCTGCGCTCCATGATGCGGTGGTAGGTCTGCCAGAAGTCGCGGTAGCGGTGGTCCTGCTCGACGTTGACCACGTCGTAGTCCAGTTCTTCCTTCAGGCGCAGGCCGAATTTCTCGATGCGCTGCGCAATCACAGCCGGGCGCCCCACCAGGGTCGGCCTTGCCAGACCTTCGTCCACCACGATCTGGCAGGCGCGCAGCACGCGCTCTTCTTCGCCCTCCGCATAGGCCACACGCTTGCGCTGCGCGCTCTTGGCGGCGGTGAAGATCGGCTTCATCACCGTGCCGGACGCATACACAAAGCTCTGCAGCTTTTCCCGGTAGGCCGTCATGTCCTTGATGGGCCGCAGCGCCACGCCGCTGTCCGCCGCTGCCTGAGCCACCGCCGGGGCAATCTTCATCATCAGCCGCGGATCAAACGGCTTGGGGATCAGGTACTCCGGCCCGAAGGCAAGCTTTTCACCGACATAGGCAGCCGCCACCACCTCGCTCTGCTCGGCCTGGGCCAATTCCGCAATCGCATGCACAGCCGCGATTTCCATCTCGACGGTGATGGTGGAAGCGCCTGCATCCAGCGCACCGCGGAAGATGTAGGGAAAGCACAGGACGTTGTTGACCTGGTTCGGGTAATCGGTGCGGCCGGTGGCCATGATGGCGTCGTCGCGAACCGACTTCACCTCTTCCGGCGTGATCTCCGGGTTCGGGTTGGCCAGCGCCAGAATGATTGGCTTGGCCGCCATCTTGGCGACCATTTCCTTCTTGAGCACACCGCCCGCAGACAGGCCGAGGAAAATGTCTGCGCCTTCGATGATCTCGCCCAGCGTACGCGCCGCTGTTTTCTGGGCGAACTGGATCTTGTCCTCGTCCATCAGCTCGGTGCGGCCTTCATAGACCACGCCGGCGAGGTCCGTCACGTACACATTCTTGCGGTCAATGCCGAGCTTGAGCAGCAGGCCCAGGCAGGCCAGTGCTGCAGCACCGGCGCCCGAGGTCACCAGCTTGACGTCGGCCGGCTTCTTGCCGACCACCTTGAGCGCGTTGAGCACCGCGGCGCCCACGGTGATCGCGGTGCCATGCTGGTCGTCGTGGAACACCGGAATCTTCATGCGCTTGCGCAGCTCGCGCTCCACATAGAAGCAGTCCGGCGCCTTGATGTCCTCGAGGTTGATGGCGCCAAAGGTCGGCTCCAGCGAGGCAATGATGTCCACCAGCTTGGCCGGATCCTTCTCGTCGATCTCGATGTCGAACACGTCCACGCCGGCGAACTTCTTGAACAGCACGCCCTTGCCTTCCATCACCGGCTTGGAGGCCAACGGGCCGATGTCGCCCAGGCCCAGCACTGCCGTGCCGTTGGTGACCACCGCCACCAGGTTGCCCCGGCTGGTGTACTTGAAGGCGTTGTTCGGATCCTTGACGATCTCTTCGCAGGGGGCCGCCACGCCGGGCGAGTAGGCCAGTGCCAGATCGCGCTGGTTGGTCAGCTGCTTGGTCGCCGCAATCGCCACCTTGCCGGGCGTCGGAAACTCGTGGTATTCCAGCGCCGCACGGCGCAGCTCGGCACGTTTTTCTTCGCGTTGGTTCGCGCCGTTGGCGGGGGTGGCAGCGGGGGTGGTCGGCATTCAGTGGGTCTCCTGCAGGCGCGGCCGAGGGGCCGTCAATTTCGTGTAAGGTCTGCGATTGTAGGCGCTTACAGAGGAGAAACCCAGCCATCCCATTTGGCTAAAACAGGTGCTGTGCCTGTGACTTTTCCGGCGTGAACGTCGGGCTGGAAAGCGGCTCGCCCAGGCCCACTGATGGACCAGCCTCTTCCGCCTCACGCCAGCCCGCCAGCCAGTGCCGGCGGCGCGGGCACCAGCAGAAGTGCCGGGGTCTTCACCAGCACCGGCGTGGTGATGTCGAGCTGACGGAATTCGCGAACCGTGGTCCGGCTGGCAAGGCCGAAGTCAGATTTCAACGACTTCGAAGTCGGCCTTGGCCACGCCGCAGTCCGGGCAGGCCCAGCTGTCGGGCACGTCGGCCCAGCGGGTGCCGGCAGCAAGGCCGTCTTCGGGGCGACCAGCCGCTTCGTCGTACACAAAGCCGCAAACGATGCAGAGATAGGTTTTCATGGGGATTCCTTGACTGAGAGGGTTCTGAAATGCGGCGCGTCCTGCTGGCCTGACGCAGCGCGAGGGATGGTGGATGCTGCTGCCGGGAGTGCTGCGGCCTGCAAGTCAGTCGGCATGCGCCGGTGCTTCTTACTGGCCCTTTTTCCGGGTTGTGAGCCAGCTTTCAGGCGGCGATTTTGGCGAGCTGCGCCTTGTAGTGGTTGGCGTGCCGCTCCTCGACTTTCGCCAGCGCGGCAAAACGCTTTTGCGCTTTTTCCAGCGTGGCCTTGAACTGGGTGGCGTGTACTTTCGACTCGGCGATCTGCTCGTTCATCTCAGCCACAGCGGCCGCGTTGCCTTCGGCTTCGGCGGTGGCGCGGAAGCCCGGGTACATCTCGGTGTACTCGTAGGTCTCGCCGTCGATGGCAATCTGCAGCGCCTTGGCAGGCGTCATCGTGGCCTTGGGGTAGAGCAGGTCGAGGTGACCAAAGGCATGCATGACTTCCTGATCGGCGGTCTCTTCAAACGTACGTGCAGTGTCTTCGTCGCCCGCCTTGCGGGCCAGCTTCGCGAAGTAGCGGTACTTGATGTAGGCCATGGATTCTCCGGCAAATGCAGACTCGAGATTGGCCAGGGTCTTGATGTCGGGGCGCTGTTGTGGGGTGCTCATCAGGTGCTCCTTGGTAAATAGATAAAAAATATCGTTATGGATTGAATGATAGGATTTATCAATTAAAAAACCAATCGATTCTGGCTAGTCGATCAATAGTCGCTATTGTTGCGAGCGTGGCCTGACGGCGTTCAGGGCGCTGTGGTCGCCCGGGGCAGGGCCTGGTGTCCGGGGCGCGCAGCCCTCAGCCGCGCATCAGCGCTTCAATCTCATCGGCCTTCACCGGCACGCCGCGCGTCATCAGCTCGCAGCCTTTGGCGGTGACCAGTGCGTCGTCTTCGATGCGGATGCCGATGTTCCAGAACTCCTTGGGCACGCCCTTGGCGGGCCGCACATAAATGCCCGGCTCGATGGTCAGCACCATGCCGGGCTTGAGGACGCGTGAAGGCTTGCGCATCACGGTCTGGCCCAGCGCGTCTTTTTCTTCGCGGGGCTTGCTGCCCGGCTCGGTGTAGTCGCCGCAGTCGTGCACGTCCATGCCCATCCAGTGGCCTGTGCGGTGCATGTAGAACTGGCGGTAGGCGCCGGACTCCAGCACGTCATCGACCTTGCCATGTTTGGCCTTGGGCAGCAGGCCGGTGTCCAGCATGCCCTGCACCAGCACCCGCGTGGCCGCTTCGTGCGGGTCCAGAAAGCGCTTGCCCGGTTTGGTGACCTTCACCGCAGCGTCTTGGGCCGCCAGCACGATGTCGTACAGCGTGCGCTGGGCTGGCGTGAACTTGCCGTCGGCCGGGAAGGTGCGGGTGATGTCGCTGGCGTAGCCGTCCAGCTCGCAGCCGGCGTCGATCAGACACAACTGGCCGGGTTTGAGCTCGGTGTCGCCAGCGCGGTAATGCAGGATGCAGGCATTGGCACCGGCAGCCACGATGCTGCCGTAGGCCGGAAACTGCGAGCCATGGCGGCGGAATTCGTGCAGCAGCTCGGCTTCGAGGTGGTATTCACGCAAGCCGCCTTTGATACCCGTGCGCAGCATGGCGGCCGAGGTCATCATGGCCCGCACATGGGCACCGGCCGAGATTTGCCCGGCGCGGCGCAGGATGGCGATCTCGTGGCTGTCTTTGACCAGCCGCATTTCGTCGAGCAGCTTGCACAGGTCGTGCTGGCTCTGTGGGCATTCGGCGCCGAAGCGCACCCGGGCGCGCACCTTGTTCAGCCA
This sequence comes from Synechococcus sp. UW140, assembly GCA_943370905.1. Classification (GTDB taxonomy): domain Bacteria; phylum Pseudomonadota; class Gammaproteobacteria; order Burkholderiales; family Burkholderiaceae_C; genus Polaromonas. The sequence continues at coordinate 210,030 of CALRSS020000006.1, read as the reverse complement.
GCTGTCGACCTGTGTCTCCAGCCCTTTGTGCGTGGCAAACGGAAACCACACCGCAGGCTGGTTGGCCAGCAACTGCGGCATCTTGTCGTCGAGCGTGTCCACGGCGAAGGCCGCATCCACGCCGAGCCCGGTCACCGCTGCCTTGGGGCCGAGGCGAATGCCGTCCCAGATCTCGCGCTCCAGGTCCTTGGGCCGGCAAAACAGCGTGGTCTTGCCGGTGGATTCGATCACCAGCCAGCCCTGTGGCTCAGTGAAGCCGGTCAGGTAATAGAAGTAGCTGTCGTGCCGGTAGGGAAAGTCGCTGTCGCGGTTGCGCGGGTATTCGGGCGCGGTGGGCAGCAGGGCGATGCCGCCGCCGGCAGCTTTCAGTGCGCGGGCAATGCTGGCGCGGCGTTTGGCGTATACAGCGGTGGTAGAGGTGGTCATGTCGCTTCCGTGTTGCCGCTGGGCGCGGTCAGTCGTTCAATTCAGCTATTCAACTCGGCCAGACGCTCGGGCGTGCCGACGTCGGTCCAAGCGCCTGAATATAGCGCTGCCGTCACCTTTCCGTGCTGCATGGCCGCGCGCAGCAGCGGCGCCAGTGCGGCTTTCTGGCCGCGCGGTGTGTTGGCAAACAGCGCGGGGCGGTACAGGCCCACCGTGCTGTACGTGTATTTGATGTCGGCGTCATTGAGTGCCAGCCCGTCCGCCGAGAGGCCGAAGTCGCCTTTCGGGTTGTGCGGCGGGTTGGGCACCAGATAGATGTGGGCCAGCACACGGGAGGCTGCAAACGCAGCTGCATCCGCTGCGGGGAACGAAAACCCCGGCATGTACACATCCCCGGCCACTAGCCAGAAGGGCTCGTCGCGCAGCAGCGGCAGTGCGGTGGCAATGCCGCCAGCAGTTTCCAGTGCACCGCCGAAGCGGGCCCCTTCGTGCGAATAGCGGATGCGCAGGCCGAAAGCGGCGCCACCGCCCAGCGCGGGCGCAAACTGTTCTTCCAGCCAGGCGGTGTTGATGACCACATCGCTCACGCCAGCGCGCGCCAGGCTCTCCAGGTGCCAGGCAATCAGCGGTTTGCCCTGCACCGTCAGCAGCGGTTTGGGGCAGGCGTCGGTCAGGGGGCGCATGCGCTCGCCGCGTCCGGCGGCGAGGATCAGGGCTTGGGTGCTCATGTGCTGCGGATTATCGCCGCCTTGCCCCGGCATGGCCGGGCAAAGCCTGTTGACCCGCGGATGACATGCATGACGAGCTCCTGATTTCATAGCGTTTGCCGGTTTGTGGCCTGGCCCGACCGTCTGGCCGGCGTGGGCCGCGCCTCATCCCTTAAAATCGCGGGTCTCCCCGTGCTGGCCGACACGCGCTCCGAAGGATGTCGTCGTGCCGTCCCGGCCCCGGGCGCTGCGACACCCACCCACCCTGGACCCGATCAATGGCTGACACCACCTCATCCCTCATGGCCAATTCCATCCGCGCACTGGCCATGGATGCTGTTCAACAGGCCAATTCCGGCCACCCCGGTGCCCCGATGGGCATGGCCGACATGGCAGTCGCCCTGTGGGGTCGTCACCTCAAGCACAGCCCGCACAACCCACACTGGCTGGACCGCGACCGCTTTGTGCTGTCCAACGGCCACGGCTCCATGCTGATTTATGCGCTGCTGCACCTCACCGGCTACAAGCTGCCGATTGGCGAGCTGAAAAACTTCCGCCAGCTGCACAGCAAGACCGCCGGCCACCCCGAAGTGGGCGTCACCCCGGGCGTGGAAACCACCACCGGTCCGCTGGGCCAGGGCATCACCAACGCGGTGGGCATGGCGCTGGCCGAGAAGCTGCTGGCCAAGGAATTCAACCGCGAAGGCCACACCGTCGTCGACCACCACACCTATGTCTTCATGGGTGATGGCTGCATGATGGAAGGCATCAGCCACGAAGCGGCGGCGCTGGCCGGCGCGTGGAAGCTGGGCAAGCTGATTGCGCTGTACGACGACAACGGCATTTCGATTGATGGCCAGGTCACGCCCTGGTTTGTCGACAACACCGCGCTGCGTTTTGCCGCCTATGGCTGGAACGTGATCGGCCCGGTCGATGGCCACGACGTGGACGCCGTGACGGCCGCGATTGCCGACGCCAAGAAATCCACCGACAAGCCGACGCTGGTCATCTGCAAGACGCACATCGGCAAAGGCTCGCCCAACCGCGTCAACACCGCCAAGGCCCACGGCGAGCCGTTGGGTGCGGAAGAAATCAAGCTCACGCGCGAGGCGCTGAACTGGCCGCACGCGCCGTTCGACATCCCGAAGGAAAGCTACGACGCCTGGGATGCCAAGGCCAAGGGCCTGGCCGCCGAGGCCGCGTGGGACGCGAAATTTGCCGCCTACAAGGCCGCGCACCCGGCCCTCGCGGCCGAGCTGGTGCGCCGTATGAAGGGCGAGCTGCCCAAGAGCTTCTCGCAACTGGCGGTCGACACCGTCATTGGCGCGCACACCAAGGCCGAGACCGTGGCCTCACGCAAGGCCTCGCAACTGGCACTCGAATCCTTCACCGCCGGCCTGCCCGAGCTGCTGGGCGGCTCGGCCGACCTCACCGGCTCCAACCTCACCAACACCAAGGCCACCCCGGCCTTGCGCTTTGACATGAATGGCGAAGTGGTGCTCACCCCCAACGCTGACGGCGTGGGTGTCGTCGGTCGCCACATCAACTACGGCGTCCGCGAGTTCGGCATGGCCGCCATCATGAACGGCGTGGCGCTGCACGGCGGCTACATCCCCTACGGCGGCACCTTCCTCACTTTCAGCGACTACTCGCGCAATGCCATCCGCATGGCCGCGCTGATGAAGCTGCGCGTGGTGCATGTGTTCACGCACGACTCCATCGGCCTCGGCGAAGACGGCCCGACGCACCAGTCCGTCGAGCACGCCGCCAGCCTGCGCCTGATTCCCAACCTCGATGTTTGGCGCCCCGCAGACACCGCCGAGACCGCCGTGGCCTGGGCCGTGGCGCTGCAGAACAAGACCCAACCCACGGCGCTGCTGCTGAGCCGCCAGAACCTGCCTTACGCGCCCAAGAACGACCTGGGCGAGATCAGCAAGGGCGCTTACGTGCTGGCCGAGCCCGCTGAAGTGGGGCTGAACAAGAAGGCCCAGGCCGTCATCATCGCCACCGGCTCCGAAGTGCAGCTGGCACTGAAGGCGCAGGAGCTGCTGGCCACCACCTACAAGATTGCCGTGCGCGTGGTTTCCATGCCCAGCACCACCACCTTTGACCGGCAGAAACCTGCTTACAAATCAGAAGTACTGCCCGAAGGCCTTCCGCGCATCGCCGTGGAAATGGGCGTGACCGACGGCTGGTGGAAATACGGCTGCGCGGCGGTGGTTGGCATCGACACCTATGGCGAGTCGGCACCTGCGCCCGTGCTGTTCAAGCACTTCGGCTTCACGCCCGAGAACGTGGCAGACACCGTGCGCAAGGTTTTGAAGAAATAGCCCGCTTATCAATTACCCGTTCGGGCTGAGCCTGTCGAAGCCTGTGCCCCCGGCACGACCCTTCGACAGGCTCAGGGCGAACGGAGTCAAGCAGTCCAGCATTTAACTCCCCAGGAAAACAGCAGATGACTATCAAACTCGGTATCAATGGTTTTGGCCGCATCGGCCGCAATGTGTTTCGCTCGGCAGTGCAGAGCTTCAGTGACATCGAGATCGTGGGCATCAACGATCTGCTGGAGCCGGAATACCTCGCCTACATGCTGCAGTACGACTCGGTCCATGGCCGCTTCAAAGGCGACGTGTCGGTCGACGGCAACACGCTGATCGTCAACGGCAAGAAGATACGCCTGACGCAGGAGCGTGATCCGGCCAACCTGAAGTGGGGCGACATTGGCGCCGACATCGTGCTCGAGTCCACCGGCCTCTTCCTCGACAAGGCCGGTGCGGGCAAGCACCTGGCTGCTGGCGCCAAGAAGGTCATCATCTCGGCCCCGTCGAAAGACGACACGCCGATGTTCGTCTTCGGCGTGAACGACAAGACCTACAAGGGCGAAGACATCATCTCCAACGCCTCGTGCACCACTAACTGCCTGGCTCCGGTAGCCAAAGTGTTGAACGACAAATGGGGCATCAAGCGCGGCCTGATGACCACCGTGCACGCCGCCACCGCCACGCAGAAAACCGTGGACGGCCCTTCCAACAAAGACTGGCGCGGCGGCCGTGGCATTCTGGAAAACATCATTCCTTCGTCCACTGGCGCCGCCAAGGCGGTGGGCGTGGTGATTCCCGAGTTGAACAAAAAGCTCACCGGCATGTCCTTCCGCGTGCCCACGTCTGACGTGTCGGTGGTGGACCTGACCTGCGAGCTGGTCAAGGAAGCCACGCTCAAAGAAATTTGCGCCGAGATGAAAGCGCAAAGCGAAGGCGCGCTCAAGGGCGTGCTCGGCTACACCGAAGACAAGGTGGTCGCCACCGACTTCCGCGGCGACACCCGCACCTCGATCTTTGACGCCGACGCATCCATCGCGCTCGACGGCACCTTCATCAAGGTCGTCGCCTGGTACGACAACGAGTGGGGCTACTCCAACAAGTGCCTGGAGATGGTGCGCGTCGTGGCGAAGTAAGCTCGGATTTGCAGTATGAAAAAAGCGCCCTGCGGGGCGCTTTTTTGTGGCCGCTTCCACCGGTGACCGACCCGGTGTGGCCGGCTCCGCTCAGCCTTGCAGCGAAAGCACGTCTGCCGGGCGCTCCTCGCGGCCGTCAGGGTGCCGGGCAAAGCGTGCAGGCGCATGACCATGCACCGGCGCTTCGTCGTCATAGGGCCAGCCACCGAACTGCGTGCGCTGGTAGTCGGCCATGGTCTCGGCGATCTGGGCCTGCGTGTTCATCACGAAGGGGCCGTACTGCACCACCGGCTCGCCGATCGGGCGGCCCTGCAGCATCAGGAACTCGGCCTCATCCGCACCGGTATTGACGAGGCCGATGTCTTGCCCGGCGCGCACTTCGATGGCGCTGGCGCTCGTGACGGCGCGGTCGCCCACGAGGACAGACGTGCCCTTGAAGAAATACAACTGGCGCCGCGTGGTGACGCCTTGGGCGGCGGGCAGCGTCCAGCGCGCGCCGGGCGCCAGGCGAAGCGTCCAGATTGCCACGTCGGCTTCGGCAGCCGTCGCCCATGAGTCGGGTGGCGGTGCCAGCGCTTCCGTCGCCGCAGCCTGCGGGCTCTGCAGCGTGCCGGCAATCACGGCCACCTCGGTGCGCCGGCCTTGCGCGTCGGTCGCGGTCAGGCGCGGAATGTCCTGCGACCAGAACATCGTGAAGTGCGGCGCCACCATCTTGGCCGCTGCCGGCAGGTTCAGCCAGATCTGGAACAGCTCCAGTGGGTTGGCCTCGCTTTGTTTGAGCAGGGGAAACATCTCGGCGTGCACAATGCCCCGGCCTGCGGTGAGCCACTGCACGTCGCCGCCGCCAAAGCGTGCGGTGGCGCCCAGTGAGTCCGAATGGTCCACCAGCCCCTTGCGCACAATCGTCACGGTTTCGAAGCCGCGGTGCGGGTGCGGTGGAAAACCTGGCACGGTCTGGCCGTGGTACATGCTCCAGCCGTCCTTGCGGCTGAAGTCCTGGCCGATCTGGCGGCCGGCCAGCGAGGTGGCGGGGCCCATGGCCGCATTGCCTTTGGGGTAGGCATCGTCGTGGTACACGCAAAACAGGAAGGGGTCGATGGTGGCCCACGGAAAACCCAGCGGCTGGACGGTCAGAACCGGGCTGCTGGCGGGGATTGGGGCCTGTGAGGAATCGGTCATTTCGGGGCTTTCAAAAAAGACAACTGAGGCTGCCCGGGCCGGCTTTCAAGTGGCCCGGCAGGGGCGCGAGATTCGGCGCTGGCGAGATAGGCGCACAGGCACAGGTGCGCTTGGCCTACAGAGCGGGTGGGCCCGGCTGGTTAACGTGATCACTCGAGCTTTTGTCCTCCCGCGAAATTCTTTCGGGTGGTCCATGGCCGAGGCAGACCCACTGCCAGCGCCCATTTCGAGCGTATTTTCGAGCGCATTTCAGCTCCCCTACTCAAAGGACCTCCATGAACTACTCCCTTCCCCTCATTCTTGCCGCTTCCATTGCCACGCTGGGTCTGGCCGCTTGCGACCGCACCGTTGTGACGCCACCCCCTGCCGTGGTGTCGGTTCCCGGCCCGGCTGGACCTGCTGGCGCCACCGGTTCTGAAGGTGCCAAAGGCGCCACTGGCGTTGGTGTCGGCGTTCCTGGCCCCACGGGCGCCACGGGTGCTACCGGCTCTACCGGTGCCACCGGTTACGAAGGTGCCACTGGCGCCACGGGCGCAACCGGCAACACGGGTAACACCGGCAATACCGGCGCCACTGGCAAATCCGGCGAAACGCTGGTGCTGGTTCCCGCCAAGTAAGCTCTTCCGGTGAGCCCCGCAGGGGGGCTTGCCGTTAAGAGAGGCCAAAAGCGGCTGACGCCCGGTGTACCCGGGTGTCAGCCGCTTTTGCGTTGGCGTTGTGGCCTGGGTGGGGCGTTCGCAGCGCTCAGCTGACGTCGATGCTGATGCGGCGAGGCTTCGCGTGTTCTGCCTTGGGAATGCGCAGTTTCAGCACGCCCTGCGCCAGCTCGGCCGAAACCCTGGAGGCGTCGAGCTCCTTGCTCAGCGTGAAGGCGCGGTGAAAACGCCCCAGCCCGACCTCGGTGTGGCTGGACTGAAGGCCGGCCGGTGCGGCCAAGTCCGCCTCGGCGTCAATCGTCAGCGTGTCGGCCTCAACCTGCAGCTGCAGCTTGTCCCGGGAGACACCCGGCAGATCGGCATACAGCGTGATGCCGGTGCTGTCCTCGATCACATCCACCGGCGGCGTCAGTGCGCCATGGGCGTAGTGCGTCGCGTTCTGTTCGCTCGTCAGGTCACGTGCGCCACTGCGGCCGCGCGTGGTTTGCATCTCGTTGTTCATGGCGTGTCTCCTTTCACTGAATGGTGATGCGGCGCGGCTGGGTGGCTGCGCTTCGCTCGATCGTGATGTGGACCAGGCCGTCCCTGAAGGTGGCTTTCACCGCGTCAGGATCGACATCGTCCGGCAGGGTGACAACCCGCCGGAAGGCACCCGAGAAGCGCTCATTGATGTGCAGTGTGGACGGGGCACCGGCTTCCGGCAGCGGGGTGTTGCGCTCCCCGGCAATGGTGAGCAGGCCGCGCTCCAGGCTCACTTCCAGCCTGGCGGGGTCAACACCCGGTGCAAAGGCATACACCTCCACCGTTTGCGGCGTGCCCCCGACGTTCAGGGCCGGAAAACCGCTGCGGCCCAGGCCGCGGATGGCAGGAGACAGGTCGAAGGCCTGCTGCATGTCACGCTGCAGGCGATCCAGTTCGGCGAACATGTCGCGCGGAAATAACGATCGGTACATGGTGAGTCCTCCAGTTCAAGGGGTTGAAAAGAGGCGCGGAGGCGTCTCCAGCGCTTCCCGGGGCCGATGTGGGATTGGCGCGCAGAAATTTCAAGAGATGCCCCGACCCCGGCGCCGCGCGCTTGGCGTTGACTTGAAAACCGACGACCGTGATGCCGGTGTAGGACAAGGCCGCGGGTTGGGTACCCGGGGTCAACAGCGCAGACACGAGCCCCGTTGAACACTCGCATCGTGACATTCAGTCGTCAACTCTCAATCCCAAAGGAAACTCATCATGAACAAACTGCTCGCTACCCTGATCGCTACCCTCTTCGTCGGCGTTGCTTCCGCACAAGCGCCTGCACCTGTGGCACCTGCCACCCCTGCAGTGGTCAAGGCTGAAGCCAAGGCCGACAAGTCTGTGGCTGCTGCCGTGAAAAGCGAAGCCAAGGTCGATGCCAAGGCTGACACCAAGGTCGAAAAAGCCGAAGTGAAATCCACCACCAAGAAAACCAAGGCCCGCGCCAAAGCCGCCAAGGCAAAAGCCAAGGCCCACGCCAAAGCCGACAGCGCCAGTGCAGCCGACAAGGTCAGCGCCACCGCCAAAGCTGAAAAGACCGATGCCAAGGCCGACGCCAAAGCCGACAAAGCTGTGGTGAAAGCCAACGCCAAGGTCGACACCGTCAAGGTCAATGCCGCAGCTGACAAAGCCAACGCCAAAACCGAAACCAATGCAGTCAAGGCCGAGACGAAAGCCGACGTGAAAGCCGTCATCAGCAAGTAATCGACCAGCAGACAACGACGCAGGTCTTCCAGACCTGTGTTGTCGCTCTCAAAAAGACAGGCCTGGCCTGTCTTTTTTTATGCCTGCTCGATGTTGCTTTATCGCCTGAAGGCGCAAGCGCTACAGCTTGGGCACAAACCCGATCACCAGCCCTTGCGCTGTCACGGTAATCGTGCCCGGCTGCAGGCCCATGCCATCGGGCAGCGCCAGGTCCTGCGGCTTGAGCGTGTGCAGCACCGCATCTTGCAGGGCTTGCTCCGCCAGCGCTGGCCCATAGGCGGCCAGCAACGCTGAAGGCTGCGGCGCCAGGCCTTCAAACTGCAGGGTGTTCACCCGCAACTGATGCGCGCGGATGGTCAGGTCGCTGGCCTCGTAGCGCAGCGCAAAGTCAATGTCGAACACGCCGCTGTGCGGGCGCCGCAGCGCCGGGCCGGCAGCGGCCACATCCATCGCCGCGCCCAGCCGGTTTTGCTCGCCCAGCAAGCGAAGGCGAGGTGCCTCAACCCGCAAGTCCAGCAGCCCGCTGATCGGGTAACGCAAGGGAAAGCGCCTGGCCACAGCCTGTTGCAGCTGGTCGGCAGAGACGGTGTAGTTGGGCTGGCTGTGTGCATTGAGCAGCACCGCTGACGCCGCACCGCCCACTGCCCAGCGGGCGGTGGCGGCCAGCAGTTGCCTGCGTTGCAGGGTTCGTCGGATCAAAGGGGTCTTCATGCGCCTGATGGTGCGCCGGCCATTTGGCGCCGGGTGTCAGCCAACAACCCGAACCTTTGCCTAAATCCCGCGCATCAGGCCGACGCGCCGTGGCTTACCGCCCCACCACCGACCAGCCGGCGTGCAGGTTGGTCTTGTCGTTCTCGTACTCCCACGCGGTACCGCAGCGGTCGCAGCGGTAGCTGGTGATGGCGATCAGGCCCTGGCGACGGGTTTCGTGGCGGTTGTTGCCCTGCACCAGCTCCGGGTGCCCCGGGGCCTTGCGCCAGTTGCGCTGGATGCCAGCGCAGGAGTCGCACAGTTCCATCTTCTTCAGTTCGCTGGCGCGGGCAGCGGCGGGGTCTTGCGGCTTGCCGTCTTGGGGGTGGGTGTCTTGTGTCATGGGTAGATGCTACCCCTGTGGCCCGCGCAGGCTGCGCAATCTCTGGTGCGCAGCGCCTTCCGTGTCCACCGGCAACTGCTGCTTGGCCTGCAGGTAGTGGTGGGTGAACACGTCAAGGTAGGCCTCCAGCGTCTGCGCTGCAAGCGTCTCACCGGCCAGCTCCAGGCACAACCCCGCCACTTCCGAGGTGCAGAAGTGGCTCTGCTCCCCCACCAGCCGTTTTGACCGGCGCAGACGGTAGCGCGAGAGTTGATCGCCCTGCAGACTCAGTACCGGCAAGTGGTCCAGGTAAGGGCTCTTGCGAAACATCTTGCGCGCCTCGGGCCAAGTGGCGTCAAGCAGCACAAACAGCGGGCGTTTGCTGCTACCTGCGTCAGTGCGCGCTACGTCTGTCACCACCCGCTCGCCTGCCACAAACTCCCCCGGAAACACAAGATAAGGCTGCCACTGCGGGTCGGCCAGCAAGGCCAGCAGCGCAGGGTCTACCTCGGTACGCGCCCAGCCAAAGGCGAAGGTGTCGGCCACCACATCGGCCACCAGCCAACCGGTGTTGCTGGGCTTGAGCGGCTCGATGTCAGCCATGATCAGGCACACTCCCGCGCGCACGGGCATCTGCGGGCGAGACGCACACAGGCAGTGGCTGGGCACCAGGCGGCAACCGGCGCAGCGCTCGCCGCGCGGGCCACCACGGGCCAGAAAGGGTTTGGAGCTGCGCGCGAGGCGGGTTGTGCGTAGAAGGGAGACGGCGTGGTGAGTCATGCCAATCGCCATGAGGTGGTTTGAGGAAGGCTGTGCACTTTGGATGTCGGGATCAGATTGTCGCCGCTGCATCGCCTACCCTCCAGCACCGCCGGTCGCAATGCGCGCCGCGTCCGCCTCGTTACTGCGCCAATTGCTGCCCGAACGCACTGTCTCCACTCACCGTGATCATGAGTTGGTGCGTGGCGCGCGTCGCGGCCACGTAGAACACCCGCGCCGCCTCTTGCGCGTCCCCACCCATTGTGGGCATGTGCCCGAGGCCTGGCAGCGCCACCACAGGAAACTCCAGCCCTTTGCTGACCTTCATGGTCATAATCTGGATGGTGTTGCTGTTGGGCTTGAAATCGCCCGTTTTCTTGCGCACATGGTGCGGAAGCTTGCGTTGGTGAAGAACGTCGGCGCACAAGTCCATGGTTTTCCAGTCCTGACACAAGATCGCCATGTCACCCCACGCATGCCCATCCTCATGCGCGCCTTCCAGCAACTCTGCAATCTTGCTGGCCTCATCGCGCAAAGTCGGCAGACGGATGATCAGCGGCGCAGGCCCATCGCGCCCGCTGCTGATGGGCTTGATCAGCGGAATCCCGTCTTCGTCCTTGTCATCGGCCGTTAGCAAATCAGCCGCCACCAGACTGGCGGTCTGCAGAATCTGGCGGGTGTTGCGGTAGTTGATCTTCAGGATGGTGGTACGGCCTTGCGCCTGCACGCCCACGCTCCTGAAGCTGAACTGCCTGGTGCGGCTGCGTTCGTAAATGCTTTGTGCGTCGTCGTACAGCAGCAGCAGGCTGTTGGTGCCCGGGTCCACCATCTGCGTGACGAGCTTGAGCCATTCGGGCGCAAAGTCGTGGCCTTCGTCAATCAATATGGCCTGGTACTGGCCAGAGGGGATTTGCTGGCGGTCCACGGCGCGGATGACGCGGAAAACCATTTCATCCATCTTGGCATTCACGGGCATGTCGCTGGCGGGCAAGGTTTGTCCGTAGGTCACCAGTTGCTGGCGGCACCACTTGTGGAAGTGGCGCACGTGCACCTTGTCGGTCAGCCCCTTGGCGTCCATCACGGACTCCAGCTTCACAGCCAGCGGCTCGTTGTAGCAAAGCACCAGAATGGGTTTGGAAGCGGGCGTGTGGGCCTTGGCCAGGTATTCGGCGCGGTAGCCGAGGATCATGGTCTTGCCGGAGCCGGCCACGCCGTGGATGACGCGGTGGCCGTCGCCCAGGCTGCGGGCCAGTTGCTCCTGCTGCAGGTCCATCACGCGCATGATGTCGGGCAGCTCGGCCTCCGCGTCGGTGTCGTTGAAGAGCGCGCCCTCGGTCTGCACGCGCACCTCGGGGAACATGATCCACCGCACCCGGTCCAGTTGCGGCACGGACATCATGCCGCCCAGCATGTAGGGGAACATGCCCCACAGCCGGCTCTGCAGGTCTTCGGGGTCGACCTTCTCCAGCATGTCGTCGCTGCAGATCACCAGATGGGGCTCAATGACCTGGTCCAGCCGGCCTTCGGTGAACTGCCTGCGCGTCATGTGGGGAAACACCACGCCATAGCTCCACGGGCAAATCAGGTTGCCCTGGTACTTGCCTTCGTTGTGCACCAGTTGCGGGTCGCGCTTGAGCGCGTCGGCCACAGCGTGCGCGTACTGGCGGGCCTGCTCCAGCGGGTTGGGCAGGGTTTTGGGCATGCCGTTCACCAGGATCTGCCAGCTCTTCCGGTCGGCCTGCTGGATGGTCCGGGGGCTCCAGTCCTTGACTTCCAGAATCAGGATGCCGCGGCGCGGGTGCATCACCACAAAGTCGGGGTGCAAATGCCGCGGGCCAATGGGCACGTCGTACCAGAGCCGGTAGTCGTCGTCGAGTTTTTGTTCCAGGCGCTCAGCCAGGCGCCGCTCGCCGCTGGTCATGCGCGAGACGCAGGTACTCAAGGATGGAATGAGGGTTGCCACTGGAAAAAAGGCCGTTGGCCTGCTGACAGTCGGTAACAGTCATCATGCCGGGAATCACCTGGAGCGGCTACCGACTTGGCCCTGCAAGAGGCTGAAATACGCACACCTATGAGTGTGAATATTCACCAACTGCAGGGCGCGGCGGCTCGGTGAGCACCAGCAAGGCGGTTGCCTGGGCCGAAGACGCTCTTTTCTGTGGCGCGATCAGCGCGCTCCGGACGCGGGCCCCGGCAGCAGCGTGAAGGCGATCGCGCCGGCGGCCAGCAAGGCGGCAATGCTGGCCAGCACCGCGGTGAAGGGCTCGCTGCCGTGGGCTGTTGCAACCGAGGCGACGATGCCTGTGAACCACTGCATCGCAGCCACACCGAGAAACATCGCCATGGTGAACACCGCCATGGCGCGGCCCGTCATGCTGGCGGGGTAGGCGGCGCGCACGTCGGCATATTGCAGCACCAGGCAGCCCGACAGCAGCCCGATCACCACGGGGCCCACCACGTCCACCCAGGTGTTGTGCGTCAGCGCAAACACCGCGAACAGGGCGGCCAGCAGCAGCGTGAAGCCCACGATCCAGCGGCGGCGGTGCAGCGGCCCCGGGTCCAGCCGGCCAAACAGCGGCGGCCCGAGCAGCGAGGCCAGCGACATCACCAGCGCGACATTGCCGCTTTGCACCAGCGAAAAACCGTGGCGCTGCATCAGCAGCGGCCCCAGCCACAGGCCGCGCAGCGAAATGAAGGCGGCATAGCCCACGCAGGCCAGCAGCACGATGCCCAGGGTGTGCGGCAGCGTGAACAGCGCCCCGAACTTGCCGATGGCCTCGCGCATGGATTCCCTGCGGTGGGCCGCGTGCACTTGTGGTGCGGGTTCGTGCACCAGGCGCCAGATCAGCAGCCACGCCAGCGCGGCCAGACCCCCCAGCACCGCAAACCCCATGCGCCACGAGGTGGCCTGGATCAGCCAGGCCAGCGGCGTGCCCGTCAGCAGCATGCCGATGCCGCCCAGGCCCAGCGTCAAGCCGGAAATCGCAGCAAAGCGGTGCGGCGGCAGGTGCCGTGCGATGAACACCGTGCACACCAGAAAGGCCGGCGCGCAGCCAATGCCGATCAGCACTTGGCCCAGCACCAGCATGCCGTAGCTGTGCGACACGGCCGAGAGCGCCGAGCCGGCAATGGCGATGGGGAATGCCGTCAGCACCGTGCGGCGCACGCCGTGCAGGTCGATGCCAATGCCCATGAAGAGCTGCATGGCGCCAAACGCAAAATGAAAGGCGCCGGCAAACAGCCCCAGGTCTTGTGCGCTCAGATGGAAGTCGGCTTGCAGTGGCGCCGCCATGATGGCGGCCACCGTGCGGTAGGCCTGGCTGAGCGCAAACGCGGTCGTCAGCGCGAACAGCATGACCCACGTGGCGCGCGTCTGGGCCGGGGTGGGTGCTGCGGCGGTCTGCATGCCTGTGGTCGCCTCAGGCGGTGCTGCTGATGCCAGTACGGGTACCGCTGATGATTTCAGCGGTGGCTTCAGTGATGGTGCCCGTGCTCGCCATGCACGTGCTGGTGGGCAATTTCTTCTTCGGAGGCGACGCGCACCTCGGTGACCTTGAGCGTGAAGCGCAGCGCCTTGCCGGCCAGCGGGTGGTTGGCGTCGAGCAGCACCGTGTCGCCCTTGATCTTGGTGACGTTGAAGACCTGCACGCGGCCGTCGTCGCCATGGCCTTCGAGCTGGCCGCCGACCTTCACCCCCGGCGGGAACTGGCTGCGCGGAATGGTGCGCACCAGCGCCTCGTCGCGCAGGCCAAAGGCGTCTTCGGCCTGCAGCGCCAGCACGGTCTGGTAGCCGGCTTCCTGGCCTTCCAGCGCTTCCTCGATCTTGGGCAGGGTGTTGCCATAGCCGCCGTGCAGGTAGACCATCGGGTCCTTGCTCTCTTCAATCAGCTTGCCGTTGGCGTCGGACACCTTGAAGCGCAGGGTGACGGCGGTATTTTTTTCGATTTTCATGGGGGTTCGATGAAGGGTTTGGAATTGGGGAGGCGCGTCGCACCAGGCGGTGCGCGATACAGCGGTGGTGATGATCTTAGCAACCCGTTGAAACTTCCCGGTGCTGGCCTCAGGTGGCAGAGGATGGGTGACTAAACTGTTCCGATTGTCTGTTCTGATTCGAGCGAAAGATGGTGTTTGATGAGTGATTCCGCTTCCTTTGGCATCGCCGGGGCTTCGCTGCCCGGCGCCATCGAGCTGCTGCCTGCGGCGGCCGCGCCCCGCCAGCTGTTTGTGCTGCTGCACGACGCAGGCGGGCACGGCACGGACATGCTGGAGCTGGGCAACGTGCTGGGCGGGGCCTTCCCTGAGGCGGCCGTGCTCATCCCCGAAGGGCTGGCCGGTACCCACGCCGACCCTGCCGCTGTCCTGGCCGCCGGCCAGGAGGATGCCGAGGCACTGGCGGCACGCGTGCAGCGGCTGGCCGCATTTTTGCGCGCGCAGCAGCAGCGCTTTGAGGTGCTGCAGACCGACACCGCCCTCGCGGGTTTTGGTGCCGGCGCCAGCCTGGCGCTGGCGCTGAGCGACGCGCATGACGGCCTGGCAGGCCGCCTGCTGGCGTTTGGTGGCGGCTACCCGGTCTGGCCCGCCAAGGCGCCCACCCTGACCACGCTGCACTTGCTGCACGGACAGAACGACGCCGTGGTCCCGCTGGCCCGCATTCGCAGCGATTTTGATCACCTGCTGGCGCTGGGCGCCGACGCCACGCTCGATGTGGCGGCCACCCTGGGCCATGAGCTGCACCCGGCACTGATGGACCAGGCCGTCACGCGCCTGCAAACCTGCGTGCCGCTGCGGCACTGGAAAGCTGTTTAGCAGGTCCCCCCGTCCAGGCTCACTGCGTGTAGCCTGTTCCCCCTTCGCAGTAGCGCCCCCACGGTCGTTCGCTTCGCGTAACTCCCTGCCCCCCGAGGGGGCCACCCGCCTGCGGCCCGGCGAAGCCGGTTCCGCGTCTCGTGCTGGCTTGAAGAGTTCAGGGGGTTAAATGAGCAGTGGCACCCTCGAAGGGAGGCCTTCGACAGGCTCAGGACGAACGGAATCAGTGAGCGCCCGTGGGGGGCTCTACCTACACCCCTGGAGCGGCTTGCCTTCCAGCTGTGGCTTGAGGCCCTGCAACTGGGCTTTCAGCGCCGCGTCGACCTTGGCCAGCCGCAGCACCTGGCCGCGCGTTTCGGGCCGCTCCTGCACCACGCGCGCGGTGCGCACGCCGCGCGTGGCGACCTTGGCCAGCTCCGTATCGGCGTCGGCCTTGTTGCCGAACTGCCCCAGCGAGAGGCCGGGGCTCAGCGTGGGGTTGGTGACGGGCTCGAACGACACCCCGAGCTGGCGCAACTCGCCGCGTTTTTTGGCGAGGGCTTCTTCGTTGGCGTACTTGCCCATGTAAAGGATCCAGCGCGCTGGCTCCACGCTGCTTTCGAGCGACCAGCTGCCGGCCGGCAGGGTGGTCTCCAGCAGCGGACGCAGCACGCCGGATTGCTGCTCGTTGAAGAGGCCCGCCTGCAGGCATTCGGTGGCTGCCTGCGCAGCACTGGACTGGGGCGCACTTTCGATCTGGCGAGCTTCAACAGGTGTGAGCAGCCGCATGGCATCAGGTCGGATCTGCTGCTCGAGACGCTGTGGTTCGGCCTGTGTGGCGGGTGCGAAGCCGTAGCCGGCCAGCAGGCCATGCGACCAGGCCGCGTAGCCCGCATTGGCCAACACCAGCGCCAGCACCAGCAGCCGCAGCGTCACTGCGGGTCTTTCGGGGCGGTGCCGTGCGCCGGCAGGGGCCGGACGCTGACTTCGGAGCTGGTGATTTCTTTCATGCCAGCCGCAGTATGCACCAGCAGGGCACCGTTTTCACCGGCGCCATGGGCGCTGCCGTGGGTGCCGTCGGACAGTTGCACCGCACGCCCGGCGAGCACATCGCGCGCCGCGAAGCGGGCCTGGAAGGGCGCGAAACCAAACTGTGCAAACGCCTGCACGGCGTGTACCAGCGGCGGCACGATGCGCTGCAGGGCGTCGGCTGCCGTGATGCCCGGCAGCAGCGTCTGCAGCGTGCCCGGGGGCAAGGCAGCCATCGTTGCAACATGGCCGCTCGTGGTGTCTGCGGGCGGCAGCGTCGGGGTGCGGATGTTCAGGCCAATGCCGATGATCACAAAGCGGAGCTGATCCCAGCTCGCGGTTTCGACCAGAATGCCGCCCAGCTTGCGTTCGCCTTCCGGCCCGCACAGCCACAAATCGTTGGGCCACTTGAGGCCTATATGGACACCTTCGCGCGGGTCGCCTGACAAGCCTGCTGCAAGCGGGTCCAGGCTCTCCGCCACGCTGATGCCGGCCACCAGCGACAGGCCCGACCAGGCGGCTGGCTGCAACGGCAGGCCGAGTGAGAAGGTGAGGCTGTCGCCGCGCTGGCTGTGCCACTGGCGACCCTGGCGGCCGCGGCCGGCGGTCTGTTGCTCGGCTACCAGCAGGATGGGCTCGGGCCGCGGCTCCGCACCCCTGAAGCGGCGCATCAACTCGGTGTTGGTGGAATCGATCTCGGGCAGTACCTCGACCGTGAAGCCGGGCAATACCGGCGCCACGGCCTCCCAGAGTGCCTCGGCGGGCCATGGGACAGGGAGATCAGGCGTGGGGCTCACGGTGAGGTCAGGCGCAAGAGGTGATCAAGAGGCGCGTTGCAGTCGGCTGCAGCGCCGGGGGTGTCAGTCTTTCTTTTTGTTGGCGGACTTGTTGCCAGACTTGTGACCGGACTTTTTCTTGTCCTTCTTGTCGGCTTTCTTCACCTTGTCGGCAGCCTTGGCCTTTTTGTCCGCCTTGGCGTTCTTTTTCCTGCTGCTTTTCTTGTCGTCCTTGTCCTTGGGCGCCAGCAGCGTGCCGCGGCAGCTTTTCGCGCCGCACCAGCACGGGTACTGGGCCAGCAGCTTCTTGGTGTACTTGGCGTCGATGATCAGGCCGTAGTCGTAGAACAGCTCTTCACCAGCCTTGATGTTGCGCAGCGCCTTGATGAACACGCGCCCGCCGTCCTCGTCGGCTTCGCAGTTGGGCTTGCAGCTGTGGTTGATCCAGCGCGACGAGTTGCCGCCGTGCTTGGCATCAATCACATGCTCTTCATCGACGTGAAAGTAGAAGGTGTGGTTCGGGTCCTTCGGGTCATGCGGGTGGCGGTTCAATGCCTCCTGCCAGTTGATGACATCGCCGACGTACTCGATCAGCGTCTCGCCTTCGGCCAGATCCTGCAGGGCAAACACGCCCTTGCCATGCACGCCGGAGCGTCGCGTCTGGATGCGGCGGCCGTCGGCAGGCGCACTGGCGCCAGCGGAACTATTGGATGCCAGCGGAACCTGACGGGAAGTTGTGGCGGGGGCGGCAGAAGCCTCTGTTTTTGACACGACGTATTTTTTTGGTATGGTTAATTCATGCAGGTGCGCGTGCGTGCATGTGCGCCCGCGCACCCGCGCGCGTAGGTGCGCGAGAGTCGCTATTGTATGAGGCGCCTGCCGCCATCACAGGAGTTCACCTTTGTTCAACCGCCGAGATCTGATCCAGAGTCTGGCCGCCATCGCCTTGCCGGCGCTGGGCGCCGGGGGTCAGCGCGCCTGGGCCAGGGGCGATGGCGGGCCGCTGCCGGTGGTGGGCAGCGCCCTGCCTTTGCCTTCGCTCACGCTGCTCGACGGCCGCCCGTGGACGCCGCGCGAGGCCGAGGGAAAAGTGCTTGTGGTGTACTGGTGGGCTAGCTGGTGCCCTTTTTGTGCCGTGCAGTCGCCTCATATAGAGGCGCTGTGGCGGGCCCAAAAGGCCCAGGGCCTGCAGGTGCTGGCGCTGTCCATCGACAAACAGCCGGCTGCGGCTGCCAACTATATGAAGGCCAAGGGCTACAGCTTTCCCGCCGGGATGCTGACCCCCGAGGCCGCGAAATTGCTCCCCAAGCCGGCTGGTCTGCCGGTGGTGGTGGTCCGCGGACGCGACGGAAAAGCCGTGTTCGCGGAAAGCGGGGAAATGTTCCCTGAAGACATTGAAGGTTTGAAGAAGTACTTATGAAGACAAAAACGCTGGTGATTGCGGAAAAGCCCTCGGTGGCCCAGGACATCGTGCGGGCCATCACGCCCACCGCAGGCAAGTTTGAAAAGCACGACGAATATTTTGAAAGCGACGAGTGGCTGGTCACCTCCGCCGTGGGCCACCTGGTGGAGATCCAGGCGCCGGAAGAGTTCGACGTCAAGCGCGGCAAATGGAGCTTTGCCAACCTGCCGGTGATTCCGCCCTACTTTGACTTGAAGCCCATGGACAAGACGAAGACGCGGCTCAATGCCATCGTCAAGCTGACCAAGCGCAAGGACGTGGGCGCGCTCGTCAACGCCTGCGACGCGGGCCGCGAGGGCGAGCTGATCTTCCGCCTGATCCAGCAGTACGCCAAGAGCAAACACCCGGTCAAGCGGCTGTGGCTGCAGTCGATGACGCCAGCGGCCATCCGCGACGGCTTCGAGAGCCTGCGCAGCGAAAAGCAGATGCAGGGCCTGGCCGATGCGGCGCGTTCGCGCTCCGAAGCTGACTGGATGGTCGGCATCAACGGCACGCGCGCCATGACAGCCTTCAACTCGCGCGACGGCGGTTTCTTCCTGACCACTGTGGGCCGCGTGCAGACGCCAACGCTGTCGGTGGTGGTGGAGCGCGAGGAAAAAATCCGCAAGTTCGTCAGCCGCGATTACTGGGAAATCCACGCCTCCTTCCTCGCTGAAGCCGGTGAGTACCCCGCCAAGTGGTTTGACCCGAAATGGAAGAAAGCCGCGGCCAATGCGGACAACACCGAGCCCGATGCCGAGCTGAGGGCCGACCGTGTGTGGTCCGAGCGCGAGGCGCTGGCGATTGCCGAGGCTGTGCGCGGCAAGGCCGCCACCGTGACGGAAGAGAGCAAGCCCACCACGCAAGCGGCCGGTTTGCTGTTTGATTTGACATCTCTGCAGCGCGAAGCCAACGGCAAGTTCGGCTTTTCGGCCAAGACCACGCTGTCGATTGCGCAAAGCCTGTACGAGCGCCACAAGGCCCTGACCTACCCGCGGACCGATTCGCGCGCGCTGCCCGAAGACTACCTGCCGGTGGTGAAGAAGACGTTTGAGATGCTGGCCGACAGCGGCATGAAGCACCTCGCGCCGCACGCGCTCACCGCCCTGAACGGCAACTACATCAAGCCGAGCAAGCGCATCTTCGACAACGCCAAGGTGAGCGACCACTTTGCCATCATCCCCACGCTGCAGGCGCCCAGTGGCCTGAGCGATGCGGAGCAAAAGCTCTATGACCTGGTGGTGCGCCGCTTCATGGCGGTGTTCTTCCCCAGTGCCGAATACCTGGTCACCACGCGCATTTCGCAGGCGGTGGGCCACAGCTTCAAGACCGAGGGCAAGGTGCTGGTCAAGCCCGGCTGGCTCGCGATTTACGGCAAGGAAGCCGCCGACGAAGTGGCCGACGCCAAGGACGGCGACAAGGGCCAGAGCCTGGTGCCCGTCAAGCCGGGCGAGATGGTGCGCGCCGAGGTGGTGGAGGCCAAGGGCCTGAAAACCCGCCCGCCGGCCCGCTACAGCGAAGCCACCCTGCTGGGCGCGATGGAAGGCGCGGGCAAGACGATCGACGACGAGGAGCTGCGCGAGGCCATGCAGGAAAAAGGCCTGGGCACGCCGGCCACCCGCGCCGCCACCATCGAGGGCCTTATCGCCGAGAAGTACATGCTGCGCGAAGGCCGCGAGCTGATTCCTACCGCCAAGGCTTTCCAGCTGATGACCCTGCTGCGCGGCCTGGGCGTCGAAGAGCTCTCCAAGGCCGAGCTGACCGGCGAGTGGGAGCACAAGCTCGCGCAGATGGAGCACGGCCAGCTCAGCCGCGAAACCTTCATGGCCGAGATCGCCGCGATGACGGAGAACCTCGTCAACAAGGCCAAAGGCTACGACAAGGACACCATCCCCGGCGACTACGCCACGCTGCAAACGCCGTGCCCGAACTGCGGCGGCGTCATCAAGGAAAACTACCGCCGCTACACCTGCACTGGCAAGAAGGGTGACGATGGCTGCGGCTTCTCCTTCGGCAAGACGCCGGCCGGCCGCACCTTCGAGCTGGCCGAGGTCGAGCAGTTCCTGCGCGACCGCAAGATTGGCCCGCTGGACGGCTTCCGCTCCAAGGCGGGCTGGCCCTTCACTGCCGAGATGGTGATCAAGTTCGACGAAGAGACCAAGAACTACAAGCTGGAGTTCGACTTCGGCGACGACAAGAATGCCGAGACCGGCGAGATCGTGGACTTCAGTGCGCAGCAGTCGCTGGGCGCCTGCCCAAAATGCGCCGCCCGCGTGTTCGAGTTCGGCAAGAACTATGTCTGCGAAAAGTCGGTGCCAACCCATGCACAGCCCACGCCGACCTGCGACTTCAAGACCGGCCAGGTGATCCTGCAGCAACCGGTGGAGCGCGAGCAGATGCACAAGCTGCTGGAAACCGGCAAGACCGACATGCTGGACAAGTTTGTCTCCATGCGCACCCGTCGCCCCTTCAAAGCCATGCTGGCCTGGGACGCGGAAGCGGGCAAGGTGAACTTCGAGTTCGCGCCTTCCAAGTTCCCGCCGCGCAAGCCTGCAGCCGCCAAAACCGGCACGGTGAAAACACCGTTCGGCAAGACGGTGGCCGTGAAGACAGCGGGCGCGCCGGCAGCGAAGAAAGTTGCGGCCAAAAAGGTGGCGGCGAAGAAAACACCGGCAGCCAAGGTCGCCAAGCCCAAAGTGGCCCGCGTGGCCAAGCCCGGCACCGGCCTCACGCCGAGCAGCGCACTGGCCGCGGTGATTGGTGCCGAACCGGTGGCGCGCACCCAGGTCATCAAGAAGCTGTGGGACTACATCAAGGCCGAAGGCCTGCAGGACGCCGCCAACAAGCGCGCCATCAACGCCGACGCCAAGCTGCTGCCGGTCTTCGGCAAGCCGCAGGTGACGATGTTCGAGCTGGCCGGGATTGTGGGCAAGCACCTGAGCTGAGCGCGCGCGGGAGCCGCGCCTGCTTCAGTGCAGCCGCAGCACAGGCCAGCCACGCTCGGTGGCAATGGCGCTGAGCAGACCGTCGGCATTGACGGCGACGGGGTGCATCACGGACTCCAGCAGCGACAGATCGTTGATGGAGTCGCTGTACGCCGTGGTCTGGTAGTCCTTCAGGCGCAGGCCGCGCGCCTTCATCCAGCCGTGCAGCCGCACGACCTTGCCTTCGCGCATGTTCAGCACACCGGTGGTGCTGCCGGTGAAACGGTTGCCTCGCAGCTCGGGTTCGGTGGCGATCAGGTGCTCGATATCGAAGTAGATGGCCGTCAGCTCGGTGATGAAGCGGTTGGTGGCGGTGGTCATCACCACCAGGTCGCCGGCTTGCAGGTGCTGGTCCACCAGCGCGATGGCGGCCGGGGTGATGCGCGGGACGATCCAGTCCGCAAGAAACTCCTGACGCAGCGGTTCCCACTCGTCGCGCGTCCTGCCCGCCAGCGTGCCGACGTAGAACTCCGAAAATTCGCGCAGGCCAACCGTGCCGGCACGGTAACGCGCCGCCATGTCGGCATTGCGTGCGGCGAACTCGGTCTGGCCCAGCACGCCCTTGTCCATCAGGAAGTCGCACCACAGCACATCGCTGTCGCCGTTGAGCACGGTGTGGTCGAGGTCGAAAAGGGTCAGTTTGGGCATGGTCATTCAGGGCTCGGGGAAGAGTCTCCAACGATGTCGCCGTACAAATCCCGCCACTCGGGGTTGAGGCTTTCGATCAATTCCGTTTTCCTGCTTCGAAGCCATCCCTTGAGCTGTTTTTCGCGCAGGATGGCGGCTTCAATGGAGGAGGTGGTTTCAAAGTAAGCGAGCCTCGAAATGTTGTAGCGGGAGGTGAAGCCTTCGATAAGCTTGTTCCGGTGTTCGTACATGCGGCGTATCAGGTTGTTCGTCACCCCTATGTAGAGCGTTTTGGACCGGTTGGTGGCGATGTAGACGAAATACTGGTGTTGCACGAGGGAGATCCTTCACTGCGTTCAGGATGACATGCCATCCCCGCTTGTCATTCTGAGCGCAGCGAAGAATCTCCTGTCGCCGCACTTGGGCCTGTCACGCACTTCGCAAATGCCACGCCTTGGGCCGCGTGAAGGTCTGGATGCCGTAGGTCGACAAGGTCAGGCCGACGCCCGAGTGGCCATGGCCGCTCCAGGGCAGGCGCGGGCTGACGCGGTCGCAGCAGTTCCAGTACACGCTGCCGGCGTTGACCTGCTCCAGGATGGCGCGTGCCCGGTCGGCGTCGGGGGTGTAGACCCCGGCCGTCAGGCCGTAGTCGGTGTCATTCATCAACTGCACGGCCTCGGCGTCGTCCGATACTTTCTGGATGCCGATGAGGGGGCCGAAGCTCTCGTCCCGCATCACGGTCATGCGGTGGTTCACGCCGCTGAACACGGTGGGCTCGAACCAGTGGCCGGCGCCGCCAAAAGGCCCGGTGACGCGGCGCCCGCCGGTGAGCAGCGTGGCGCCTTTGGCCTTGGCATCGGCCACTTGCGCCTCCAGCACAGCCAGTTGCGGCGCGCGGGTGATGGCGCCGATGTAGGTGTGCTCATCCGCCGGATCGCCGAGTTTGAAGGTCTTCACTGTGGCCACAAAAGCGGCCACGAAGGCGTCGTGAATTTTCTCGTGCACATAAATGCGCTCGACCGAGCAGCAGCTCTGGCCGGTGTTGTACATCGCGCCGTCGGCCAGCGACTCGGCCGCCGCCTGCGGGTCGGCGTCTTCGCAGACGTAGGTCGGGTCCTTGCCGCCCAGCTCCAGCTGCAGCTTGACCAGCCGCGGCCCCATGGCCTGCGCAATACGGGCACCCGTGGCATAGGAGCCGGTGAAGAAGAGGCCGTCGATCTTCTGCGCCATCAAGGCCTCGCCCACGGCACCCGTGCCGATCAACGGGATGAACACGTCATCAGGCACACCCGAGGCGTGCAGCAGCCGCGCCATGGCCAGGCCCGTCATCGCTGCGTACTCGGACGGCTTGTACAGCACGGCGTTGCCGGTCAGCAGGGCCGGAATGAAGACATTGCCGCCGACAAACCACGGGTAGTTCCATGCCGAGATGTTGGCCACCACACCCAGCGGTGTGTGCTCGATTTCTTCGGTCATGCCGCCATCGCTGAACACTGTTTGCGTTGTGGTGGCTGCTGCCGTCTCACCCAGGAAAAAATCAATCCGCCCGAGCAGGCCGTTGAGCTCGTTGCGTGACATACGGACCGGCTTGCCGGTCTCGGCGGTCATGAGGGTGGCGAGACCCTCCAGCTCGGTCACGATGGCGGCGCGAAAGCGCGTGATGCAAGCCTGGCGGTCGGCCAGTGGCATGCGGGACCAGGCCGGCTGCGCCGCGCGGGCGCGCAGGCCTTTGGCGGCCACCGAGATGGCGTCATCTGCCGGCAAGGTGGCGATCAGTGCGCCAGTGGCGGGGTTGTGAACGGCGAGCTGCGTCATGGGTGTTTCCGTGCGTGCTTGGCGGCGGCCGCCGCCGTGAGGAAGTCTTCCAGCAGCGCGGCGTCGTCCATCGTGTCGGCGCCCGGCTGGTGAAATTCAGGATGCCACTGTGTCGCAGCGATGTAGCTCTTGCGGCGGTCCTTGCGGCGTATGGCTTCCACAATGCCGTCGTCGGCACTGACCGCCTCTACCTCGAACTCGGGTGCGAGCTGCTTGATGCCCTGGTGGTGGATGCTGTTGACGCGCACCCGTTCCATGCCCGGGTACAGCGTCGACAGGTGCGAACCGGGCACGATGTTCACGCTGTGGAAATTCTGGTCATAGGTGTCCGCGTCGCGGTGCACAAAGGACTCGGGCACCTGCGTGTTGATGTCCTGGTAGAGCGTGCCGCCAAAGGCGACATTGAGCAGCTGCATGCCGCGGCAGACACCGAAGATCGGTTTGCCTGCCGCCTCAAAGGCGGTGACCAGCGCCTTGTCGTACTCGTCGCGGACTCGGTCGCCCGACCAGCGCTCCTCCAGCGGCGCTTCGCCATAACTGCCCGGCCAGACATCGGCTCCGCCATGCAGCACCAGGCCGTCGAGCCACTGGGCATAGTGCTCGTAGGCCACATCGCCGCGCTGGGTGCTGCCGGTGGGGCAGGGCACCATCACCACCATGGCGCCGGACGACATCACCCAGTGCGCGATGGATTGCTCGACGTACTGCAGGGTTTTGCCGGTGAAGAATGAGCGCGTGGGGTCGGCGTGCGAAAAACACGCTGACAGCCCGATCTTGAGGCGGCTCATGGCGGTGTTCATAGGGCTTGCTCGAACAGTGTGCGGAAATCCGCAGCCTTGCAGGGCCTTGGGTTGGTCTGATGGCAGATGTCGGCGGTGGCAATGTCGACCAGACGCGGCAGGTGCTCTGGCTTCACGCCATGGGCTGACAGCGCGCCAACGATGCCGACGCTGGTCTTGAGCTGCTTCAACCACGGAACGAAAGCCTTGCCGCCGCCGGCCACGCCGCAGACATGGGCCAGCTCGTCGAACTTGGTGGGCACGGCCTCGTAATTCCAGGCCAGCACCGTGTCGATCATCAGCGCATTGGCCAGGCCGTGGTGCAGGTCGCACACGGCACCCAGCGCATGCGCGCAGGAATGCACCGCCCCCAGATCCTTCTGGAAGGCGATGGCGCCCATCATGGAGGCCATCATCATGTCGCTGCGTGCCTGCAGGTTGCCGGGCTCCTTCACGGCCGTCAGCAACGCACGGGCGGCGATGCGGGTGCCCTCCAGCGCAATGCCGTCGCACAGCGGGTGGTAGGCCGGGGAAAGATAGCTTTCGATGTTGTGCGTCAGCGCGTCCATGCCGGTAGCCGCCGTGACGTGCGGCGGCAGGCCGAGCGTGAGCTCGGGGTCGGCAAACACCGCCCTTGCCAGAATCTTCGCGCTGAACACCACGCGCTTGAGGTGCGTGTCGTTCTCGCTGACGACCGACGAGCGGCCGACTTCCGAGCCGGTGCCTGCAGTGGTGGGCAAGGCCACGAAATACGGCAACTCGTGGACGATGGGGCGTACCTGCGGATGGTCCCAGACGTATTCGAGGATGTCGCCTTCATGCGTCGCTGCCACGCCCACGATCTTGGCCACGTCGAGCGCGGCGCCGCCGCCGAAGCCGATCACGCAGTCGGCCTGGTGGGCCTTGAAGGCGGCCGCACCGTCCATGACCTGGCTGCAGGTCGGGTTGCCGAAGACACCCGAGAACACCGCCACATCCAGCCCTTGCAGATGGGTACGGAATTCAGCCAGCACCGGCAATTGCGCCAGCGCCTTGTCGGTGACGATCAGGGGCCGCTTGCAGCCGGCCTCCAGCAGGGTGTGCGCGACCAGCTTGCGCGCGCCAGCGCCGAATTTGATCGCAGTGGGAAAAGAGAAACCGGTGATGCTCATGGTGTAAAGGACGGTTGGAGTTGCAGGTACATATGGGTCTTGCCGAAGCTGGTGCCGTTCACGCGGATGGCGTCGGGCTCGGTGCCGAAGGCGATGAAGCCGGCACGCTCGTACAGCGCCGTCGCCCGCCGGTTGCCGGCTGTCACGGTGAGAACCACCAGCGCCTGGCCTGATTGCCGGGCGTGGTCCACCACCGTTTTTACCAGCGCCTGGCCGATGCCGTGGCCACTGAACTCTGGCGCCACGTACATGGCCACCAGGGTGGCCTTGTGCCGGTTCTTCAGCCGCGTCTCGCGGGTCAGGCCCACCACACCAGCCAGTGCGTCTTCTACAAATGCCGCCCACATGCGGGTGTCGCTCGTGGCCGACAAGCGCTTTTCCGTGTCAGCCATGGGGCGCTGGCTTTCCTCCTCATGGCTGGAGGTGAAGGCGTCGGCGTGCTCGCGCAGGCCGCGCAGGCGAAACGGGCGGTAAATGGCGGCGTCGGGCACTTCAAGTTGTCGGATCAGCATGCGTTGTGTCTAGATGATCTCAAAATAGCGCTTCATTTCCCAGTCGGTCACGGCGTCCAGCCACTGGCGCCATTCCCACTCGCGCGTGGCGGCGAAGTGGTCGACGAAGGTGTCGCCCATCCAGTCGCGGGCGATGTCTGACTTCTGGAAGATGCGCGTGGTCTCGATCAGCGTGCGCGGTGCGCGCGCAATGTGCTCGGCGCCCTGGTTGGTGCCGGTGATGGGCGGCGTGGTCAGCTTCAGGCCTTTTTCCACGCCGTGCAGCCCGGCGGCAATCACGGCAGCCATGGCAAGGTAGGGGTTCACGTCGGCGCCGGGGCAGCGGGTCTCCAGCCGGGTGGCCTTGGGGCTGCCGGCGATCACACGGAAGCTGGCGGTGCGGTTGTCCATGCCCCACGTGGGCTTCACGGGTGCCCAGAAGCCGTCGACCAGGCGCTTGTAGCTGTTGATGGTGGGCCAGATCATGGGGCCGAACTCCATCAGGCAGGCGACCTGGCCGGCGAGATAGCTCTCGAACAGCTTGCTCATCTTGCGCGGGCTTTTTGCGTCAAAAAAGAGGTTGCTCGTGCCGTCCGACAGGCTCTGGTGAATGTGCCCGCTGCAGCCCGGCAACTGCTGGTGGGGTTTCGCCATGAAGCTGGGCATGATGCCGAAGCGTGCGCCGATTTCCTTGGTGCCGGTCTTGAAGAGGATGGCGCGGTCGGCCTGCGCCAGTGCTTCGCTGAAGCCGATCGCCACTTCGTACACGCCCGGCCCCGTCTCGGTGTGCAGCCCTTCGATGGGAATGTCGAAGGCCAGCATCTCGTCCATCAGGGCGTTGAAGAAGCCCTGGTTCTGGTTCATGCGCAGCAGCGAATAGCCGAACATGCCGGGCGTCAGCGGCTCCGCGCCCACGCCTTTTTTGCCGGCCCAGCTCTGCGGTGTCTCCAGAAAGTTGTACCACTCGAACTCCATGCCTGTCATGGGCAGCACGCCCAGTTTTTCGGCACGTTTGAGCACGCGCTTGAGGGTTTGCCGCGGGCAAACGGCGTGGGGCGTGCCGTCGGCGTTGACGAACTCGCCCAGCACAAACGGCACGCCGCCGTCCCACGGCACGTGGCGCGCGGTACTCATGTCGAGCCGCGCCAGCGCATCCGGAAAACCATGCTGCCAGCCCGTCACCGAGGTGTTGTCGTAGCAGTTGTCCATCATGTCCCAGCCCAATACCACATCGCAAAAGCCGAAGCCGCCGGCCGGGTAGGGTTCGGCGGCGCCGAGGAATTTGTCGCGGTGCAGGTACTTGCCGCGCAGTACACCGTCGATGTCGCTGACCGCCACCTTGATCTTGGGCGCCCCGGATTTGCGGATCGCCTCCAGGGCCGGGTGGGGTTTGGCTGAAGCGCTTGTCGCCGTTCGGGTTGCCATGGGAACTCCCTGCAATGTTGCCTGAGGTGTCAGTGTGCCGCAGCGGCCGAGCCGATGCCCATGTCTTTCAGCGCCAGCGCCACGGCATGGACGGCCTGCGCCATCTCATCTGGACCGATGGCGCCTATGCAGCCTACCCGGAAAGTTTCCACCTGGGTGAGTTTTCCAGGGTAGAGGACAAAGCCGCGCGATCGGACTGCGGCGTAGAAAGTCTTGAAGTCGTAGCGCGCGTCGGCTGGCGCATGGAAGGTGACGATGATGGGCGCCTGGATGGCAGGGTCCAGAAAGGGCCGGAAGCCCAGGGCCTTCATGCCGCCCACCAGCGTCTGGTAGTTGGCCGTGTAGCGCGCCAGCCGCGTCGGCTGGCCGCCTTCCTCCTCAAACTGGGCAATGGCTTCGGCCAGTGCCACCACCACATGCGTGGGCGGGGTGAAGCGCCATTGCGTGGTCTTCTCCATGTAGACGTACTGGTCGTGCAGGTCCATCGCCAGCGACTGGCTGCGCCCCGCACAGCCGTCCAGAATCGCCTGGCGGATGAACACAAAGCCCATACCGGGCACGCCTTCGAGGCATTTGCCGCTGGCGGCGACCAGCGCATCGAACCGGGTCTTGCGTGCGTCGATCTCCAGCGCCGCGAAGGAGCTCATCGCATCGACCAGCAAACCCTTGCCATGAGCCTGGCACACATCGGCCACCGCCTGCAGCGGGTTGAGGACACCGGCGCCGGTCTCGCAGTGGATCAGCACCACATGGGTGATGCTGCCGTCCTGCCTCAGGCGCTCGTCCAGCGCTTCCGCACTGACCTGCACTGCCTCGTCAAAAGGCATCACGGTGCAACGCCGGCCCATCAGCGTGGTCAACCGCGCGGCGCGCTTGCAGTAGGCGCCGTTGTCCAGCACCAGCACATGGCCATCTGCGGGCACGATGGTGGCGACAGCCGCCTCGACGCTGAAGGTGCCACTGCCCTGCAGCGGCACCACCACGTGCGAGCCGTGGCCGTGGATGATGTCCAGCAGGCTCTTGCGCACGCTGGCGGTCACGGCATTGAAGTCGCTGTCCCAGGAGCCCCAGTCCTTCAGCATCGCCAGCTTGGTGCGCAGGGTGGTGGTCAGCGGGCCAGGGGTGAGGAGGATTTTGTCTCTGTCCATTGTTTGGCTTTCGGTTCCGATGCCGGCTTCAGGCAATGAGCGAACTTGTGGAGTGGGTCTTTCGCCAGCAGGTGCCGCGGAACTGGCGTTGCCAGGCCGCAGGCGCAGCGGCCCCCTCGGGGGGCAGGGAGCTACACGCAGTGAGCGACCGTGGGGGCATGGTTTCGCCGTCGGGCCGCCCCAAGGCGAAATGCACCCCCTCGGGGGGCAGGGAGCTACACGCAGTGAGCGACCGTGGGGGCACTATTTCCGCCATGCTTGTGTGCGACTGTTCACCCACCAGGCGAGCGCCATGAAAACCAGTGTGGCCAGCGTCGAGGCTACGCCGATCAGCACGGCCATCGCCGCGGCAGCGCCCATCTCGCCGGCTTCGTCGAGGTTGAGGATGGCGATCGAGGCGACCTTGGTCTCGGGCGAATACAGGAACACCACGGCCGAGATGGTGGTCATGGCGTTGATGAAGAAGTAGCGGGCAATGTCGACCAGCGCCGGCGTGCAGATGGGCAGGGTGACGCGCCAGAAGGTCTTGAAGAAGGGCACCTTGAGCGAGGCGCTCACGGCCTCGAATTCGCTGTCCAGGCCCTTGAGCGCCGTCACGGCCGTGAGGTGACCGGTGGTGTAGAAATGCACGATGGTGCACAGCGTCAGCAGCGTGAGCGTGTGGTACAGCGGGTTGAGCGGGTTGTCGGGCGCGTTGAAGAAAAAGATATAGCCCAGGCCCAGCACCAGGCCGGGCACGGCCATGGGCAGCATGGCCAGCATGCGGACGCCGCTGCGCAGGCTGTCCATGCCGCGAGTCTTTTCCAGCAGGTAGGCGGTGATGAAGACCAGGGCGGTGCCGAAAACCGCGGTGCCGGCGGCCATCTTCAGGCTGTTGAGAAAGCCCACGCCCACCTCGGCGTCGACCAGCCCCAGCGTGTAGTGGCGCAGGCTGGGCTGCAGGTTGTAGGGCCAGAAGCTGGCGAAGGACGCAAACACGGCCATGCCCAGCATGGCCAGCACCAGGAAGGCAATGGCGCTGCAGTACAGCGTCATGATGCGGTCGTAGAGTCTGGCGGGCGACGGACGGTAAGGCACGGCACGGGCGGTCAGCATGGCGGTCTGGCGGCGGCTCACGTAGCTGTCCACCGCGAAGGTGAGCACGGCGGGCGCCAGCAGCAAAATTGCCACCACGGCGCCCTTGGCGAAGTCTTGCTGGCCAATCACCAGCTTGAACACATCGGTGGCGAGCACATTGAAGTTGCCGCCAATCACCTTGGGAATGCCGAAGTCGGTCATCACCAGCGTGAAGGTGACGAGCGCGGCCGAGATCAGGCCGTACTTGGCGCCGGGCAGGGTGATGGTGAAGAACTTGCGCGACGCGCTGGTGCCCATGGCATTGGCGGCTTCATAGAGCCGCGCGTCCGACAGGCTCAGGGCCGTGACCAGAATCATCAAGGCATGCGGGAACACGGCAAAGCATTCGGCCAGCACCATGCCGGGCGCGCCGTAGATCTGGTCAATGCCCAGACTTTGCATCCAGCCCTTGAGGACGCCCTGGTTGCCGAACCAGTAAATCAGCGAGATGGCCGACAGCAGCGAAGGCGCCAGCAGCGGGATCAGTGTGATGCCGCGGAACAGCGCCTTGCAGGGCATGCAGGAGCGGGCCAGCGCATAGGCAAAGCCGAAGGCCAGCGGCACGGCGATCAGCGTGACCAGCATCGACACCCAGAGGCTGTTCCACAGGCTCTCCAGCAGGGCCGGTGTCTGCGCATAGGCGATGAAGTTGGCCAGCCAGATGAACTGGCCCGCCTTGTCCTGCAGCGCCTGCTGCAGGATGGCCAGCAGGGGCAAGGCCAGAAAGGCGATCAGCACGACGGCGGTCAGTGCCAGCGCCGCATGGGCGAGGTAGTCCACCCAGTGCGTTTGCTGTTTCACCGGCAAGGCCAGGGCAGGCGTGAAGACGGCCATCAGAACACCTTGATGCGTTCGGGCAGCAGCCGCAGCGGCAATGCCGAGCCGACCTGCAGCGACTGCTCGGACAGGAAGTTCAGCGACAGGTACACCGTGAGCCTGTGGCTGCCCAGTGCCGGCGCCGCCACGTGCACGTGGCAGAAGGAGCCGAGGAATTCGATCTTCTCGATGGTGGCGTCAAACACATGCGCGTCGCCGGGCGCAATGGGCCGGGCCAGCACGTCCTCGGGTCGCAGGTAGACCTTGACTTCGCGGTCGGTGCCGTCGCACGGCAGGCGCAGCTCGCCCAGGTGCATGGCGCCGCCGTGGACCCGCGCGGGCAGCACATTGACCTTGCCGACGAAGTCCGCCACGAAGGGCGAGGCGGGCTCCCGGTACACCTCCATCGGCGTGCCGACCTGTTCCACCAGGCCCTGGTTCATCACCACGATGCGGTCGGCCACGCTCAGTGCTTCTTCCTGGTCGTGCGTCACCATGATGGTGGTGACGCCCAGCTTTTGCTGCAGTGCCCGTATCTCCTGCCGCAGGCGCACGCGTTCCAGCGCATCGAGTGCCGACAGCGGCTCATCAAGCAGCAGCAGGCCCGGCGCGGTGGCCAGTGCCCGCGCCAGCGCAATGCGTTGCTGCTGACCACCCGAGAGCTGGCTGGGGTATTTGCCCTCGCTGCCCGGCAGGCCCACCAGCTTGACCAGCTCGGTCACGCGCCGCGCGGCCTCTGCCTTGGGCGTCTTGCGGTTCACCAGCCCATAGGCCACGTTGTCGGCCACGCTGAGGTTGGGAAAAAGCGCATAGCTCTGGAACACGATGCCGTAATCACGCAGCGCCGGCGGCAGCCGCGAGATGTCACGCCCCGCCTGCATCACCTCACCCGCCGTCTGCACCTCCAGCCCGGCAATGATGCGCAGCAGCGTCGTCTTGCCGCAGCCCGAGGGCCCGAGAAAACAGACAAACTCGCCTTGGCGGATGTCCAGGTTGATGTCCTGCAGCGCCGTGAAGTTGCCGAACTCCTTGCGGACATGCCGCAGCGCGAGAAAAGTGTCTTGGGTCATTCGTGGGTCATACGTGATTACCTGAACGCTCGGCGCCTATGCAAGAACCAAGCAACAGCGTGGAACCGGCTTCGCCGGGCCACAGCTGTTGCCCCCTGAGGGGGGATCCGGCTACACGCAGTGAGCCGAGACGGGGGTGACTTACTTCTTTTCTGTTTTGGAGTTGTAGCGTTTGGTCCACTCGTTCAGAATGCGCTCGCGGTTGTCCGCTGCCCAGTTGAAGTCCATCTTCACGAGGCGCGCCTCGTAGTCCTTGGGCACATTGGCCAGTGGCGGCGCGAGGCCTGGCTGCGCGGTGATGGCAAAGTTCTTGCCGTAGAGCATCATGGCGTCCTTGCTGGAAGCCCAGTCGGCCAGTTTTTTGGCCGCGTCGAGTTTCTTCGTGCCCTTGTGGATGGCAAAGGCTTCCAGATCCCAGCCCAGGCCTTCCTTGGGGAAGACGAGGTCGATCGGTGCGCCCTTGGCCTTGTTGGTGTTGCCGCGGTACTCGAACGAGATGCCCATCAGGAACTCACCGGCGGCCGCCATGTTGCAGGGCTTGGAGCCGGAGTGGGTGTACTGCGCAATGTTTTCGTGCAGGCCGTCCATGTACTTCCAGCCGCCGCCCTTGCCGTCCTTGTCGCCGAACAGCGTGAGCCAGGCCGTGACGTCGAAGTAGCCGGTGCCGCTGGAGGCCGGATTGGGCATCACGATCTGGCCCTTGTAGATGGGCTTGGTGAGGTCCTGCCAGCTCTCGGGTTTGGGAATGTTCTTCTTCGCCGCTTCAGCGGTGTTGAAGCACACCGTGGCGCCCCACACGTCCATGCCGAACCAGGCCGGCACTTTCTTCGCGTCACGGTACTTGCTCATGATGCCGTCGAGGTTGAGCGGCGCGTAAGGCTCCAGCATGCCCTGCTTGTCGAGCAGCGCCAGGCTGGAGGCGGCCACGCCCATCACCACGTCGGCCTGCGGGTTGGCTTTTTCAGCCAGCAGCTTGGCGGTGATGACGCCAGTGGAGTCGCGCACCCATTTGATCTCGATGTCCGGGTAGGCCTTGTTGAAGCCTTCCTGGTAGGCCTTGATCTGGTCGG
This sequence comes from Synechococcus sp. UW140, assembly GCA_943370905.1. GTDB lineage: Bacteria > Pseudomonadota > Gammaproteobacteria > Burkholderiales > Burkholderiaceae_C > Polaromonas. The sequence goes on along the minus strand of CALRSS020000006.1, from coordinate 177,538 downwards.
TTTCCAGTGCGGTGTAGACCAGCAGCTGGGCCTTCTGTGCCAGGGCCGCGGTGCCGAAGGCGATGAGCCCGGTGATGGCGAGGGCTTTCGCCAGCGCGTTGAGGTGGGTAGCCAGTTGCATGAGACGTCCTTTGATGAAAAGCCTGCAATGTTGTGACCTGTCGGTGTCAGCGCGATGACACTGCAATGACGCGGCCCCGCGCAAGAACGCAGGCCCGTCAATTCAGCTCCAGATTTATTTAACGCCGCCCCTTTTGTCTTGTCAATTGTTTTTTGCAGATTGTTGACAACCCATGAGTTTGTGCTTCAATACAGGGCATGAATGCCGTGTTTCACCCCACCATCGCCCTCTTGCAGAACAGCTCGCTCACCACCGTAGTGCAGCAGGAAATCGAACGGGCCATTTTGGTCGGCGAATACGAGCCCGGCAGCAAGCTCATCGAAGCCGCGCTGGCCGAGAAGATGGGTGTCTCGCGCGGGCCGGTGCGCGAGGCCTTCCGCATGCTGGAAGAGGCCGGACTGGTCCGCAACGAGAAGAACCGCGGCGTGTTCGTGCGCGACATCCCGATCGACGAGGCCATCGAGATCTTCGACCTGCGCGCGGCCATGGACGAGCTGGTGGGCCGCCAGCTTGCGCGCAACATCACCGCGGCTCAGCTCAAGGAAATCAGGGGCCTGGTCGACAGCATGGAAAAAACAGTCAAGGCCGAGGACGCCTACAACTACCACCTGCTGAACCTGAAGTTCCACGACCGGCTGGTCGAGATGGCGGGCAACAGCAAGCTCACGGCCATTTACCGCAAGCTGATCAAGGAGCTGTCGCTGTTCCGTCGGCTCAATCTGGCCGACGGGTGGCTGATGCCGATTTCGGCCAGCGAGCACCGGCAGATCGTCAAGGCCATTGCATCCGGCGACGCCGATGTGGCGGGCCGGGCCATGTACGACCATGTGATCGAGAGCAAGGAGCGCACCATCGAAAACGACCTGCGGCGACAGGCGCGCCTGCAGGCATCACCGGCCAGCCGCAACACCGAGGCCAAGGCGGCGCACCTGGCGGACGCGGCCGACACGCCTTCAGTCAAGGGAAAAGCCACCCGTGGCAGTCGCTGAACAAGTCGCGGAACTGAGCGTCAACGGCCGGACCTACCGTCTGCCGGTGCAGCCGACGGTGGTGGTCTGTGTGGATGGTTGCGAACCAGACTACCTGGCGCAGGCCGTGGCCACGGGGCACATGCCCTGGCTCAAACGCACGCTGGCGCTGGGCTCAGGCCTCACGGCCGACTGCGTGGTGCCGAGTTTTACCAACCCCAACAACCTGTCCATCGTCACGGGTGTACCGCCCAGCGTGCACGGCATTTGCGGCAACTACCTGTTCGACACGGCCACCGGTACCGAGGTGATGATGAACGACCCGAAGTGGTTGCGCGCGCCCACCTTGCTGGCCGCGCTGGCCGACGCCGGGAAATCGGTGGCTGTGATCACGGCCAAGGACAAGTTGCGCAAGCTGCTGGGCCACCAGATGAAGGGCATCTGCTTTTCGTCCGAGAAGTCAGATGACGTCACGCTGGCGGACAACGGGATAGAGAACGTGCTGGGGCTGGTGGGCAAACCGGTGCCGAGCGTCTACAGCGCCGACCTGTCCGAGTTTGTCTTTGCCGCCGGCGTGAAGCTGATGCAAACCATCCGGCTGGATGTGATGTACCTCTCGACCACCGACTACGTGCAGCACAAGCACGCACCGGGCACCGACGGCGCCAATGATTTTTACCGGATGATGGACGGCTACCTCGGGCAGCTCGACGCCATGGGCTGCGTGATCGCGCTCACCGCCGATCACGGCATGAACGCCAAGGTCGCGATGGACGGCACACCCGACGTGATCTACCTGCAGGACTGGTTTGACGGCTGGCTGGGTGCAGCGGTGGCGCGCGTCATCCTGCCGATCACCGACCCGTATGTGGTCCACCACGGCGCGCTGGGCTCGTTTGCCACGGTGTATCTGCCCAAGGGCGTGGATGTGTCCGCTGCCTGCAGCCGGCTCGCGGCCCTCAAGGGCCTGGAAGTAGTGCTCACGCGCGAGCAGGCGGCAGCCCGCTTTGAGTTGCCAGCGGACCGCATCGGCGACATCGTGGTGGTGTCTGAGCGCTTCACGGTGATCGGCACGTCGGCGGCGCGGCATGACCTGTCGGCGCTGGAAGTGCCGCTGCGCTCGCACGGCGGCCTCAGCGAGCAGCGCGTGCCGCTGATCCTGAACCGCGCGCTGCCGGGCCTGGACCGGTCGCGCCGGTTCCGCAATTTCGATGCGTTTGAACTGGCGCTGAACTATGCGCAATGCTGAGTCTTGTGCCCTCTCCCAAAGGGAGAGGGGGTAATGCAGGGAGGGGTGTGATGACGAACGACTACATTCGCGACCACGCCCTCAATGCCATGCGCCTGGCCGGCCGCCGGGTGGGCGCCGAGCGCAGCGGCGACCGCGTCATCGAGGTGTTCAACCCCTACACCGGGCAGCGGATCGGCACCGTGCCCAAGGCCACGCTGCAAGAGGTGAGAGACACCATCGCCCAGGCGCACGCTTGCAAGCCATCACTCACCCGCTACGAGCGCGCGGCCATCCTGAATCGGGCAGCGGCCCTGATCCAGTCGCGCCGTGCCGAGATCGCCGAGCTGATCACCACCGAATCAGGCCTGTGCCTCAAGGACTCGACCTACGAGGCCGGGCGCGTGAGCGACGTGCTGCTGTTCGGCGCCATCGAGGTGCTGAAAGACGACGGCCAGATCTTCAGTTGCGACCTCACGCCGCACGGCAAGCAGCGCCGCGTCTACACGCACCGCTCGCCGCTGCTGGGCGTCATCACCGCCATCACCCCCTTCAACCACCCGATGAACCAGGTGGCGCACAAGGTGGTGCCCAGCATCGCCACCAACAACCGAATGGTGCTCAAGCCCTCGGAGAAAGTGCCGTTCTCGGCCCTGCTGTTTGCCGACATCCTGTACGAGGCTGGCCTGCCGCCCGGGATGCTGAGTGTGGTGACAGGCGATCCGAAAGAGATTGCCGACGAGCTGATCACCCACCCGCTGGTGGACCTGGTGACCTTCACCGGCGGCGTGGCCATCGGCAAGTACATCGCCGCCAAAGCGGGCTACCGCCGCGTGGTGCTGGAACTGGGCGGCAACGACCCCATCATCGTGATGGAAGACGCCGACCTGGACGAAGCCTCCACTCTGGCCGTGCAGGGCTCGTACAAGAACTCTGGCCAGCGCTGTACCGCCATCAAGCGGCTGCTGGTGCATGAGGCCGTGGCCGACGAGTTTGTCGAGCAGGTGCTGACCAAGACACTGGCGTGGAATCACGGCGACCCCGCCGACCCCGCCAACGACATGGGCACGGTGATTGACGAGCCCGCCGCGATGTTGTTTGAGTCGCGCGTGAACGAGGCGGTGGCGCAGGGCGCCACGCTGCTGGCCGGCAACAAGCGGCGCGGCGCGCTGTATTCGCCGACGCTGCTCGACCACGTGTCGCCGCAGATGACGGTCGCGCGCGAGGAAACCTTTGGACCGGTTTCTCCGGTGATCCGCTTCCAGACCATCGAGCAGGCCATCGAGATTTCGAACGGGACGGCCTATGGCTTGTCGAGTGCGGTGTGCACCAACCGTCTGGACTACATCAACCGCTTTGTCAGCGAACTGCACGTGGGAACAGTCAACGTGCGCGAGGTGCCCGGCTATCGGCTGGAGCTCACGCCCTTCGGCGGCATCAAGGACTCGGGCCTGGGCTACAAGGAGGGCGTCCAGGAAGCGATGAAGAGTTTCACCAACCTGAAAACCTATTCGCTGCCATGGCACGGCTAACTCACCCCCTGAGCGCCTTCGGCGCCTCCCCCTTCCAGGGGGCGCAGCCTGCGGCCCGGCGAAGCCGGTTCCGCGGCGGCCACTTGCCTTTGTCCACCTCTTTACCTTCCATTGCGTGAGGGGTTCGCATGCTGAGTTTTGACGACATCGAACGCCTCTTCGCCGAGCGCGGCGGCGAGCAGTACAGCGGCGAGCCGGTCACGCAGCTGCAGCATGCCCTGCAAACCGCCGCGCTGGTGGAAACCGAAGGCGCAGACGACGCGCTGGTGACGGCCGCGCTGCTGCACGATCTGGGGCACCTGCTGCACGACTTGGGCGAGACACCGTCGCTGCAGGGGGTGGACGACGTGCACCAGTACCGCGCGCTGCCCTTTTTGCGGGGGCTCCTGCCTGACGAGGTCCTCCACGCGATCCGGCTGCATGTGGATGCCAAGCGCTACCTGTGTGCCACGCGTCCGGAATACTTTGCGCTGCTGTCGGACGATTCCCGCCGCTCGCTGGCGCTGCAGGGGGGTGTCTTCAGCGCGGCGCAGGCCCATGCCTTCATGGCGCAGCCGGGGGCTGACGGCGCCGTCCGCCTGCGTCTGTGCGACGACCTGGCGAAGGATGCGCACCGGCTGACGCCGCCATTGGCGCACTTTCTCGCGCGGGCGCAGCGCTGCGCCCACGCGACGCCAGGGCTCCCGCTTGCCGGCTGAACTTTTCACCCTGAGCTGGCCGGTGCTGGGCGCTGTGCTGTTCGGTGCACTGCTGCATGCGGGCTGGAATGCGCTCGTGAAGTCGAGCACCGACAAGTCGCTGGACATGGCGGTCATCCACATGATCGGCTCCCTGCTCGCGGTGCCGCTGGTGGCCTTTGCCGGCTGGCCGCGGGCCGAGGCCTGGCCCTTCATCGGCGCCTCGGTGCTGATCCACATCGGCTACTACATTGCGACCACGCAGGCCTACAAGCACGGCGATCTGGGGTTGACCTACCCGCTGATGCGCGGCACCGCCCCGCTGCTGGTGGCGCTGTCGGCCACCTTCACGCTGGGCGAAACACTGACACCGCTGGCCTGGGCCGGTATTCTGGGCATCTGTTGCGGTGTGTTGATGCTGGGCCTGAGCCGGCATGCGCTGCATGCGCCCAAGGCGGTCGGCTTTGCGCTGGTCAACGCGGTCATCATCGCGGTCTACACCGTGGTCGATGGCCTGGGTGTACGCGCGTCGGGCAATGCGCTGCAGTACATCGCCACGCTGTTCCTGCTGGACGGCTGGCCCTTTGGCCTGCTGATGATGGCGCGGCGCGGCCGGGTGATGGTCAGCTATGCGCGTCAGCGCTGGCCGGTGGCGACCGGTGGCGCACTGGCGTCGCTGGCCTCCTACGGCATCGCCCTGTGGGCCATGACGCGTGCGCCGGTGGCCACCGTGGCGGCCTTGCGCGAAACGTCGGTGTTGTTCGCCGTGCTGCTGGGAACATGGCTGCTCAAGGAAAGCTTGACCGTGCGGCGCCTGCTCGGCAGTTGCGTGATCGTCGGTGGCGTGATGGCGATCCGGCTGGCCTAGAGATGACCTTCCTGTGGAAGGGGGCGCCTCCTGCGGCCCGGCAAAGCCGGTTCCGCGGCGGCCACTGGGTGGATGGCAAGAGAGGATTGGACCAATGAATATTCCGACTCAGGCGCAAATCGTGATTGTGGGCGGTGGCATCGCCGGCTGCTCGGTGGCCTACCACCTCGCCAAAATGGGAAAGACCGACGTGCTGCTGCTGGAGCAGGGCAAGCTCACCAGCGGCACCACCTGGCATGCGGCCGGTCTGGTCGGGCAGATGCGGCCCAACCGCAACATGACGCAGATGAGCCGCTACGGCATCGGGCTTTATGCCTCGCTGGAGGCCGAGACGGGGCTGGCCACTGGCTGGAAGGCCTGCGGCAGCGTCAACGTCGCCCGCACGCCGGAGCGCATGCAGGTGCTGCGCAAGCAGATCGCCATGGCCCACGGCTTCGGGGTGGAATGCCATGAAATCTCGCCCCATGAAGCGGGCGAGAAGTACCCCATCATGCGCACCGACGATCTGCAGGGCGCCATCTGGCTGCCGGGCGACGGCAAGGCCAACCCGGCAGACCTGTGCATGTCGCTGGCCAAGGGCGCACGCAACCGCGGCGTCAGGGTGGTCGAAGGCGTGGAGGTCACCGGCGTGATCACCGAGCACGGGCGGGCCGTCGGTGTGCAGACGGCGCAAGGCGACGTCCGCTGCGAGGTGCTGGTCAACTGCGCGGGCCAGTGGGCGCGGCAGTTCGGCCAGCTCGCCGGCGTGAATGTGCCGCTCTATTCAGCCGAGCATTTCTACATCGTCACCGGCAAGATTGCGGGCGTGCACCCGATGCTGCCGGTGATGCGCGACCCGGACGGCTGCATCTACTACAAGGAAGAAGTCGGCGGGCTGGTGATGGGTGGCTTTGAGCCCAAAGCCAAGCCGTGGAAGATGGACCCGATTCCCTCGACCTTCCAGTTCGAGTTGCTGGACGAGGACTGGGACCAGTTCGAACCGCTGATGACGGCGGCCCTGCACCGCACCCCATGCCTGGAGACGGCCGAGATCAAGATGCTGCTCAACGGGCCTGAAAGCTTCACGCCCGACGGCAACTTCATCCTCGGCGAGGCGCCCGAGCTGCGCAACTATTTTGTCTGCGCCGGTTTCAACTCGGCCGGCATTGCCAACAGCGGCGGCGCCGGCCGCCTGATGGCCGAATGGATTGTGGGCGGCGAGCCCAGCGCCGACTTGTGGGACGTGGACATCCGCCGCTTTGGTGCTTTCACCGGCAACCGCCGGGCGCTGGCCGAGCGCACCGTCGAGACGCTGGGCCTGCACTACGCGATGCGCTGGCCACGCCAGGAACTGGAGACGGCACGGCCGCTGCGCACGTCGCCTCTCTACGATTTGCTGGCTGCCCGGGGCGCCGAGTTTGGCAGCAAGAATGGCTGGGAGCGGGCGAACTATTTTCGCCCCCGCGCTCCAACGCTGGGTGGGTCGCTGCCCCCCGAGGGGACTGGCTCGCCTTGGGGTGGCCCGGCGGCGCCCGATTTCAAGCCGCGACCTGCGTACACCCTGGGCAAACCCTGCTGGCTGCCATGGATGATCGAAGAGCAAAAAGCCACGCGCGAAGCCGTGGCCCTCTACGACCAGACCTCGTTTTCAAAATACCTGCTGCAGGGCCGCGATGCGCTGGCGCTGCTGCAGCGCCTGTGCGCCAACGAGATGGATGTGCCTGTCGGCAAGATGGCCTACACCGCCATGCTCAACGAGCGCGGCGGTTTTGAAAGCGACCTGACGGTGATGCGGCAAGCTGCTGACCGCTTCCTCATCGTCACCGGTTCGGCGCAAACCGTGCGTGACTTCGACTGGATCTCGCGGCACATCGAACCCCACGAGCACGCGGTGTTGACCGATGTGTCGGCGATGTACGCGGTGCTGTCGGTGATGGGCCCGAAGGCGCGCGACTTGCTGGCGCGGGTGAGCCCGGACGACCTGTCTGCGGACGCGCTGAAGTTCTCATGGACGAAGGACATCGATCTGGGGCTGGCCCGTGTGCGTGCGGCGCGCATGAGCTATGTGGGCGGCCCGGGGTTCGAGCTGTATGTGCCGGTCGAGATGACGCGCCATGTGTACCTGGCCCTGATGGCTGCCGGCGAGGATCTGGGCCTGCGCGATGCGGGCTATTACGCGCTGGACGCGCTGCGCATCGAGCAGGGCCGGCGCGCGTGTGGTGCCGAGCTGGGGCCGGATGAAACCCCGTGGGAGGCCGGGCTGGCGATGGCCGTCAAGATGGACAAACCCACGGCCTTCATCGGCAAGGCCGCGCTGCTCAATACCCAGGGACTGGCCCTGCGCAAGAAGCTGGTCACGCTGGTGGTTGACTCGCCTGAAGCCTGGGCCTGGGGCGGTGAAGCGATCACGGTCGATGGTGTCACTGTCGGCGAGATCACCTCTGTGGGCTGGAGCCCGCTCGCCGGTGCCTGCGTGGCGCTGGGCTATGTGCGTGGCGCACCAGCCAACCAGGTGCACCAGGGGACACCTGCGCAGATTCTGCTGTGGGGTGAGCCGGTGGCCGTCACGCTGCACGACCAGTGGCCGGCCAGACCGGCACCCCCAAGGCAATCACGGCCCTGATACGACCCTAAGCGTCTTCGGCCGCCGTCATGCCCACAAAGCGGATGGTCACCCGCGTGCCCGGGGTCTGGGTGTGGCCCGGCAGGCTGGCGTCTTCGATGGTGATGGTGGCGCCATGCTGCTTGGCAATCTCCAGCACGATGGCCAGGCCCAGGCCGGAGCCGTCCACATTGGTGCCGAGGGCACGGTAAAAAGGCTGGAACACCAGCTCCCGCTCCGACTCGACAATGCCCGGCCCGGAGTCTTCGACCAGCAGCACCAGCACACCGCTGAAACGGTCGGCCATCAGGCGCAGCGTGACCTGCCCATTCTCGGGCGTGTAGTTGATGGCGTTGTCGAGCAGGTTGCGCACCAGCTCCTTGAGCAGCGTCGGGTTGCCCTCCAGCTGCGTCATCTCCTCCCCGGCAACCGGCCCGTCATAGCCGAGGTCGATCTGCTTCTCCAGCGCGCGCGGCACCGAGTCGGCCATGACCTCCGACACCACATGCACCAGGTCCACCCGCTGCTTGGCCAGGCTGCGCCCGGTGGTTTCGGCGCGGGCCAGCGCCAGCAGCTGGTTGACGGTGTGCGTTGCCCGCACGCTGGCGCGGCCGATGTGCTTGAGGGATTTTTTCAGCTCATCGGCATCGGTTTCGCGCTGCGCCAGGTCGGCCTGCATGCGCAGCCCCGCCAGCGGTGTCTTGAGCTGGTGGGCGGCATCGGCGAGAAAGCGTTTTTGCGTGGTGAGTGACACCTTCAGCCGGCTCAGCAAATCGTTGATCGAGGACACCAGCGGCGCCACTTCTTCCGGCACGGCCGTTTCATCGAGCGGGCTCATGTCGTCCGACTTGCGCGCCCGGATGCGCTTTTCGAGTTGCGCCAGCGGCTTGATGCCGCGCACCAGCGCCAGCCACACCAGCAGCACCGCCAGCGGCAGCGTGACGAACTGCGGCACCATGGTGCCCTTGACGATTTCAGTCGCCAGCGTCTTGCGCTTTTCCAGCGTTTCTGCCACCTGCACCAGTACGGTGGGCGAGCTGCCCTTGGCGTCGGCCTTCACATCGACCTTCAGCCAGGTGTAGGCCACGCGCACGTCCTCGCCCTGGATCACGTCTTCACGCAACCGCACCTCGCCGTTGCTGGGCTTGTCCTCGTCGGGCGGCGGGGGCAGGTCGTGCTCGCCACTGAGGAATTCGCCGCGTGTGCCGATGACCTGGTAATACACCAGGTCGGTGTCATCCGCCCGCAGGATCTCGCGGGCCGGCGCGGTGAGGTTGAACTGCACCTGGTTGTTCTTCACCACCACCAGCTTGGCCAGCGCCTGCACGTTGTATTCGAGGGCGCGGTCAAAGGGCTTGCCGGCAATGTTCTGCGCCACCAGCCAGGTCAGCGCCAGGCTGATCGGCCACAGCAGCAGCAGCGGCGTGAGCATCCAGTCGAGGATTTCGCCGAAAAGGCTTCGGCGTTCGCGTTGAAATAACCTCAAAGCCAAATGGGCCCCCACGCTCCCCACTGCGTGTGGTTCGCTGCCCCCCGAGGGGGCCGCTCCGCCTGCGGCCCGGCGAAGCCGGTTCCGCGGCTCCTGCTTGAAAACTCGGCAAGCGCCAGCGGATGGAGCCCGCATTCACAAGCTCGAGCCGCAGGGCCGGCTTTGCCGGACTGCAGGCGGGCGGCCCCCTCGGGGGGCAGGGCGCTACACGCAGTGAGCAACCGTGGGGGCTCAATCATCCAGGGATTTTCTCCAGGCAGTAACCCAGGCCGCGCACCGTGGCGATGCGCACCGGGCCTTTTTCAATTTTCTTGCGCAGCCGGTGGATGTAGACCTCGATGGCGTTGTTGCTGACCTCTTCGCCCCATTCGCAGAGGCGCTCGACCAGCTGGTCCTTGCTGACGAGGCGGCCGGCGCGTTGCAGCAGCACTTCGAGCAGCCCGAGCTCACGGGCGGAAAGCTCCAGCATCTGGCCGTCGATGGTGGCCACGCGGCCGGCCTGGTCGTACACCAGCGGGCCGTGCTTGATGGTGCTGCTGGCGCCGCCCATGCCGCGGCGTATCAGTGCGCGCACGCGGGCTTCGAGTTCCTGCAGCGAGAAGGGCTTGGCCATGTAGTCGTCGGCGCCGTAGTCCAGGCCCTTGACGCGCTCTTCCACACTGTCGGCCGCCGTGAGGATCAGCACCGGCATGGCCGAGCCGCGTGCGCGCAGGCGCTTGAGCACCTCCAGCCCGTGCATGCGCGGCAGGCCGAGGTCGAGGATGAGCAAATCGAACTCGGTGTTGGTCAGCAGCGCGGCATCGGCTTCGGTGCCGCTGGCCACGTGGTCGGCCGCCGCGCCCGAGGCACGCAGGGTTCGCAGCAGGCCATCGGCCAGAACCTGGTCGTCTTCGGCAATCAGAATACGCATGGCTGTCTCCAGAGATCGGTTCGCGGCGGGGCAGGGCCTGTTAACGCTATTTTTGCAAATGCGAACGGTATGAAAACAGTGCCAATCAAGGCGCAGGGCGCAGCCCAGACCGGGCGTCTGGGCAAGCCGTGCAACGCCGAGTGGCGCTGTTTTCATACCGTTCCCTCCGGGTTGCGATCAAAAAGACACTGGGCGGCGTTACAAAGCCTTATCGGGGGCCTACCCCGACTGCGCTTTGCGCCTTGCCCACCGCCTTTTTGACTCGCAACGCATCTTGCAAAAATAGCGTTAACAGGCCCTAACGGGAACGCGGTATTGCTTGTGCGGCAAATTTTAGGCTTTTGTGCGCGCCGCACCTTGACGGCTGTCATGCACCGGCTCGCGCATGGGCTCATGCGCTGGCGTAGGCCTCCAGGCCGAGCGCCACCACGGTTGCCACATCGGCCCCTACGGCCTGCCTGAATTCTTCTTCGGCCTGCAGTACTGCACGGCGAAACGCCTCCAGCCACTGCAGGCCCGATGCGGTGAACACCACGCGGCGTGCGCGGCGGTCGTGCGGGTCGGGCTCGCGGGTGACCAGGCCCCAGGCTTCGCATTGGTCCACCAGGTCGCCCATGGCCTGCTTGCTCATGCCGGCGCTGTGGGCCAGGTCCGTCAGGCGTGAGCCATTCACGGCGAGATGACGGGTGATGTGGATGTGCGCCGCGCCCACCTGGTCGCGTGCGGCCAGGTTGGACAGCGCCAGCGGCACCTCCACGTTGCTGGCCATCAGCGAGAGCACGCGTTCGTCGAAGCGCCGCAGCGCATGGCCCAGGCGCCGGCCCAGGTGCGTCAGCCGCCAGCCCGGCTCGGCCGGCCCGAAGCGGTTGGACATGGTCTGGGCGTTCATTTCCTGCATGGGCAGAATGCTAACGCATTGGTCAGGCAAACTGACTAAAAACAGGGTTTACTTATTTTTATCATGCCCATAAAGTACTGGTCATGCATCCAGCGCTGTGATTAAAAGCAGAGTGGACTGGAGACCCGAAGCCGCGTTTGTTTTTTTCTTAAGCAACTGATTTTCAAGGAGTTTTTCATGGAACTGACCAGCAAACTGAACCCCGCCCAGAACCCTGTGCAATCTGCCGCCCTGAACACTGAAAAGGCCAAGGCCCTGCAGGCGGCTCTCGCCCAGATCGAGAAGCAGTTCGGCAAAGGCACCATCATGAAGCTGGGCGACGGCGAGGTGATCGAGGACATCCAGGTGGTGTCCACCGGCTCGCTCGGGCTGGACATTGCTTTGGGCGTTGGTGGCCTGCCGCGCGGCCGGGTGGTTGAAATCTACGGCCCGGAGTCGTCGGGCAAGACCACGCTGACGCTGCAAGTCATCGCCGAGATGCAAAAGCTCGGCGGCACCTGCGCCTTTGTCGACGCCGAGCACGCGCTGGACATCCAGTACGCGCAAAAGCTGGGCGTGAACCTGCAGGACCTGCTGATCAGCCAGCCCGACACCGGCGAGCAGGCGCTGGAGATCGTGGATTCGCTGACCCGCTCCGGTGCGGTCGATCTGATCGTGGTGGACTCGGTGGCGGCCCTCACGCCCAAGGCCGAACTCGAAGGTGAAATGGGCGACTCGCTGCCCGGCCTGCAGGCCCGTTTGATGAGCCAGGCGCTGCGCAAGCTCACCGCCACCATCAAGAAGGCCAACTGCATGGTCATCTTCATCAACCAGATCCGCATGAAGATCGGCGTGATGTTCGGCTCGCCCGAAACCACCACCGGCGGCAATGCGCTGAAGTTCTATGCCTCGGTGCGGCTGGACATCCGCCGCATCGGCTCCATCAAGAAGGGCGAAGAGGTGATCGGCAACGAAACCCGGGTCAAGGTGGTCAAGAACAAGGTGGCGTCGCCGTTCAAGACGGCGGAGTTCGACATCCTCTATGGCGAAGGCATCAGCCGGCTGGGCGAGGTGCTGGATTTGGGGGTGGCGGGCCACATCGTCGAGAAAGCCGGCGCCTGGTACGCCTTCAACGGCGAAAAAATCGGTCAGGGCCGCGACAACTCACGTGAATTCCTGAAGGAAAACCCCGAACTCGCCATCGAGATTGAAAACAAGGTGCGCGAATCGCTGGGCATTCCGCTGGTGCAGTCGGCTGGCAGCGTGGACGCCGCGCCAGCCGAGAAAGCCCCAAAAGCTGACAAGACCGAAAAGGCTGAGAAGCCCGCCAAAGTCGCTGCCTGATCTGCACGGCTCCTTGCGCGCCTGAGCCATGACCTCCGCCGACGCCTCGCCCCCTGAGACCGACACCGATGCCCCGCGCAAGCCCGCCGCCCGTGCGGGCTTTGCGCTCTCTCTCAAGGGCCGGGCCTTGCGCTACCTGGCGGCGCGCGAGCATTCACGCAGCGAGCTGGAGCGCAAGCTGGCGCCTTTCGAGGAAGCGCCCGGCCAGCTCGCCCAGGTGCTCGATGAGCTGCAGGCCAAGGATTTCATCAGCGAAGCGCGGGTGGTCGAATCGGTGATTCACCGGCGCGCCGGCCGATTCGGCGCCTCGCGCATCCGCCATGAACTGTTGCAAAAAGGCCTGGACACCGAACGCGTGGCCGACGCCATGAACGCGCTCAAATCCACCGAACTGGAGCGCGCCCGCGATATCTGGCGCCGCAAGTTTGGCCAACCCGCACCCGATGCCACCGGCCGCGCCAAACAGATGCGTTTTCTGGCGGCCAGGGGTTTCAGCGGCGACGTGATCCGGCGCGTGGTGTCTTCGACGGAAGACGATTGAGGACAACTCAGGCGGAACGCGGGCCGGTCCTTCGATACCTCAGGACGAACGGAATCCAAAGCGACGATTGAAGTGCGCAGGTATTCCACCAGCAGAGCCGTGGAACCGGCTTTGCCGGGCCGCAGGCGAGCGGCCCCCTCGGGGGGGCAGGGAGTTACGCGAAGCGAACGACCGTGGGGGCTATACCTTCAGCATGAGCTTGAGGTTCTGCACCGCCGCGCCCGACGCGCCCTTGCCCAGGTTGTCCAGACGTGCAATCAGCACCGCGTGGCGGTAGGCTTCGTTGCCGAACACCCGCAGCTCCATCTTGTTGGTGTCGTTGAGCGCCAGCGCATCGAGCTTGCTGACGCCGGTAGCATCTTCCACCGTCACCCATTCGCTGCCGGCGTAGTGGGCGCTGAGCACAGCCTGAATTTGCACCGCCGTCGGCTTGCCCGGCAGCAGGTCAAGGTGCAGCGGCAATTGCACCAGCATGCCCTGCTTGAAGTTGCCCACGGACGGGACGAACACTGGCCGGCGGGTCAGGCCTGTGTACTTCATGATCTCGGGCAGGTGCTTGTGTTCGAGCGCCAGGCCGTAGATTTCGAACAGTGGCGCGGTTCCGGCCTCGTAGGCCTCAATCATCTGGCGACCACCGCCGGAGTAACCACTCACAGACGGCAAACTCAATGGAAAATCAGGTGGCAGCAGGCCGGCATCGACCAGCGGGCGGATCAGTGCAATCGCACCCGTCGCATAGCAACCGGGGTTGCCAACGCGCTCGGCAGAGGCCACCGCGTCGCGCTGGTTGCGGGTCAGTTCCGGGAAGCCGTAGACCCAGCCAGACACCGTCCGGTGCGCGGTAGACGCATCAATGATCTTGGGCTTTTGGCCGGGCAGGCTGTCGATCATGGCCACCGACTCGCGGGCTGCGTCGTCGTGCAGGCAAAGGATGACCAGGTCCACCTGGGCCATCAGGTCGCGCTTGGCGGCGGCGTCCTTGCGCAGCTCGGGTGCAATGCTGACCAGCTCGATCTGCGGCATGGCTTGCAGCCTCTCCCGGATTTGCAGGCCCGTGGTGCCCGCCTCGCCATCAATGAATACTTTGGCCATCCAGCACTTTCAATACAACAAGCGAAAACTTGGGTGAACAGGGGTGCATCCGGCGCAGCGAACAGCCTCTGTGGAGGGCAGTCAGGTGGCCCGGACGCGCAAAAAACCTGCGTCAGGCATGCACAGAAATTGTGCGTCGCACCATGATACAGTTCTATGCTGCTGCCTGCAGTGACCGCTGACGTGGTTTTTTGGGCTGGTGTGGCCTGTTTCTGACACCTCATTTCCTCGCCCGAATCCCCTGTTGCACCCCCTTTTCCACTGAATTCTGAAGGTCCCCCATGAAAATTCACGAGTACCAGGGCAAGGAAATCTTGCGCAATTTTGGTGTGCCGGTGCCGCGTGGCATTCCGGCTTTCACAGTGCAGGAAGCGGTCGAGGCCGCCCAGAAGCTCGGTGGCCCGGTGTGGGTCGTGAAGGCGCAGATCCACGCCGGTGGCCGTGGCAAGGGCGGCGGCGTCAAGCTGGCGCGCAGCATCGATGAAGTCAAGAAGCTGGCCGGAGAAATTCTCGGCATGCAGCTGATCACGCACCAGACCGACGCAGCCGGACAAAAAGTCCGCCGCCTGCTGATCGAGGACGGCGCCGACATCAAGAAAGAATATTACGTCTCGGCCGTGACCGACCGTGCCACACAGAAAGTGGCCTTCATGGCGTCTTCCGAAGGCGGCATGGACATCGAGGAAGTGGCCCACGCCACGCCCGAGAAGATCATCAAGGTGTTTGTCGATCCGGCCACCGGCCTGACCGATGCACAGGCCAAAGAGCTGGCCGATGGCATGACCGTGCCACCCGGCTCCACTGCACAAGCGGTGGATGTGCTCAAGAAGCTCTACAAGTGCTACATGGAAACCGACTGCAGCCTGGCCGAGATCAACCCGCTGATCCTCGAAGGCAACGGCAACATCAAGGCGCTCGACGCCAAGTTCAACTTTGACCCGAACGCCCTGTTCCGCCACCCTGAAATCGTGGCTTACCGCGACCTGGACGAGGAAGACCCGGCCGAAGTGGAAGCCAGCAAGTTCGACTTGGCCTACATCAGCCTGGACGGCAACATCGGCTGCCTGGTCAACGGCGCGGGCCTCGCCATGGCGACCATGGACACCATCAAGCTGTTCGGCGGCGAGCCGGCCAACTTCCTGGACGTGGGCGGTGGCGCCACCGCCGAGAAAGTGACCGAAGCCTTCAAGATCATGCTGGCCAACAAGTCCGTCAAGGGCATTCTGGTCAACATCTTCGGCGGCATCATGAAGTGTGACACCATCGCCGAAGGCGTCATCACCGCCTGCCGCGCGGTGAATTTGTCCGTGCCGCTGGTGGTGCGCATGAAGGGCACCAACGAAGACCTGGGCAAGAAGATGCTGGCCGACTCCGGCCTGCCCATCATCGCCGCAGACACCATGGCCGAAGCCGCGACCAAAATCGTCGCTGCCGTCAAGTAAGCCCGCGCAAGCGATTAGGAACCAGCATGTCCATCTACATCAATAAACACACCAAAGTCATCACGCAAGGCATTACCGGCAAAACCGGCCAATTCCACACCCGCATGTGCCGCGACTACGCCAACGGCAAGGAAGCCTTTGTGGCGGGCGTGAACCCCAAGAAAGCCGGCGAAGACTTCGAAGGCATCCCGATTTACGCCAATGTGACCGAGGCGGCCAAGGCCACCGGCGCGACGGTGTCGGTCATTTATGTGCCGCCAGCCGGCGCTGCTGCTGCGATCTGGGAGGCTGTCGAGGCCAACCTCGACCTGGCGATCTGCATCACCGAAGGCATCCCGGTGCGTGACATGCTCGAAGTGCGCAACCGCATGAAGGCCAAGGAAGCCGCCGGCGGCAAGAAAACCCTGCTGCTGGGTCCCAATTGCCCAGGCCTGATCACCCCTGAAGAGATCAAGATCGGCATCATGCCCGGCCACATCCACCGCAAGGGCCGCATCGGCGTGGTCAGCCGTTCCGGTACGCTCACTTACGAAGCCGTGGCGCAACTGACCGAAATCGGCCTGGGCCAGTCCAGCGCCGTGGGCATCGGCGGCGACCCGATCAATGGCCTCAAGCACATCGACGTCATGAAGGCCTTCAACGATGATCCCGACACCGACGCCGTCATCATGATCGGCGAAATCGGTGGCCCTGACGAGGCCGAGGCCGCCCAGTGGTGCAAGGACAACATGAAAAAGCCCATCGTCGGCTTCATCGCGGGCGTGACCGCGCCGGCCGGCAAGCGCATGGGCCATGCTGGTGCGCTGATCTCCGGCGGTGCCGACACGGCCGACGCCAAACTGGCGATCATGGAGGCCTGTGGCTTCACCGTGACGCGCAACCCGTCCGAAATGGCCAAGCTGCTCAAGGCGCTGCTGTAAGAGTTGACAGGTTCTAAGCAGTATTACGAATCCCGGCGGCTACGGCTGGGGCGTACACTGAAAGGAATTTGAAAGAAAGCGCTCATTGGCGCTTTTTTTCATTCACCTAGACTTGATGGGACAAGCCATGTTTTTCGGACTCGATCTTTCCTCTCCCCTGTTCTGGAGCGCCTTCGGCTCCATCCTGCTGGCCAACATCGTGCTGTCGGGCGACAACGCGGTGGTGATTGCCATGGCGGCCCGCACACTGAAACCCGAGCAGCGCGGCAAAGCCATTTTCTGGGGCAGCGCGGCGGCAATCGTGATGCGGATCGTCCTGACCATCGTGGCGATCCAGCTGCTGAGCCTGCCTTACCTGAAGATGATCGGGGCGGTCTTGCTGGTCTATATCGGCGTGGACCTGCTCAAGGGCGAGGACGACGAAGACGGTGACGGCCATGAAATCAACGGCATGATGGCCGCCATCCGAACCATCCTGATCGCCGACCTGGTGATGAGCCTGGACAACGTGCTCGCCGTGGCGGCTGCCGCCAAAGGCAACCTGCCGCTGCTGGTCCTGGGCTTGCTGGTCAGCATTCCCCTCATCATCTTCGGCGCCACACTGCTCACGAAGGTGATGGAGCGCTTCCCCATCATCATCACCATCGGTGCCGCTCTCCTGGGCTTCCTGGCGGGCGAGATGCTGCTGACCGACCCGGCGGTGGCCACCTATTTTGGCGTGGCCAGCGAGCAGACCGTGACATTCGCCGGCGTGCTGGGAGCGGTGCTGGTCGTGGGTTTGGGCACCTACCTCACCAAGAAGCAGCAAAAGAGCAAGCCAGCCGCCTGACCGGGGCTGAACCGCCGGGTTGCCCCGCCCTTGGCAATCCCGGCCCTGCCCGGCAAGGGCGGCGCCCGGCTGCGGCCCCGCCAAATTGCAACAGCAGTCCCTCCGGCCGTGCAAAAGTCACTTGTCCGGCAGCATCCCGTCTGTTAACGTCCGGAGTCCACGGCCTTGTAACAAGATCGAAACATTCGGCAGGGTTGATGGACGTTCGAAACAGTCGGTAAGCGACGCGAACGCCAAGCGCGGCTGCCCGATGACCGGGTGGTGTGCAGCCCAAGCAGGACAAGGGACGGGAAGTGGCCAAATCATCGGAAAAATGGAGTCAGTTCTGGCGCGCCGACTGGTTCGTGGGGGTTCTGGTGGTGCTGGCCGTCCTCTTGCTCCATGGCCTGACGGATGTGTTCGGCACGCTGGAGCGGCGCTATTACGACTTTGCCAGCACCAGCACCTCGCGCCAGCCGTCTGACCGCATCGCCATCATCGCGATCGACGACCAGAGCATCGCCAACATCGGCCGCTGGCCCTGGCCCCGGGACGTGCACGCCCGGCTGATCGACCAGCTCGCTGCGGCCAAAGCCAGGACCATCGTCTACACCGCCTTCTTTTTCGAGCCTCAAACCGACCGCGGACTGGTGTTCATCCGCAAGATCAAGGAGGCGCTCGGCCCCGCTGCCACCGCGCCAGCCGGCACGCCTTCGGACGCACCGCCCCAGCCGGCCGGCCTGGCCGAGCAGCTTGGAAAGGTCATCGCCGAGGCCGAGGTGGCACTGGACACGGACGCCCAACTCGCCAGCAGCATGAAGGCGGCGGGCAATGTGCTGGTGCCGTCTGTCTTCACGCTGGGCGTGGCGCAGGGCCGGCCTGACAGCCCCCTGCCTGCTTTTGCCCTCCGGACGGCTGTTGATGAGGGCAACAATTTCTCGCTGCCTGCCATCCGGGGCCAGCAGCCGATCGAGCTGATCGGCGCCGCCGCTGCCGGTGTCGCCCACCTCAACCAGTTGCCCGATGTGGACGGCGCCGTGCGCCAGGAGCCCCTGCTGGTCAATTACTACGGCAAGGCCGTACCGTCGATGAGTCTGCTGGCTGCGGCGCAAAGCCTGAACCTGGGCACTGCCGACCTCAAGCTCAACCCGGGTGATTCCGTCCAAATCGGCAAAAAAGTCATCAAGACCGATGAGGCGGCCCTGATGCTGCCGCAGTTTTACCGGGGCAAGGACGGACGCCCCGCTTTTGCGGTGGACTCGTTCTACGACGTCATGTCCGGCAAGATTCCCGCCGGCAAATACGCGGACAAGATTGTGATCATCGGCGCCACGGCGGCGGGGGTGGGCACCCAGTTCGCCACGCCTGCCGGGCCGGGGCTGTCGCCTGCCGAGACCATTGCGCACATCACGTCCAGCATCCTGAGCGAGCATTTCATCGTACAGCCGACGTGGGGCATCTGGGCCATGCTGGGGGTGTTCCTGCTGGTGGCGGGTTACCTCGTTGCCGGCTTGCCGCGCCTGTCGGCCGGCAAGGCGGCGCTGATCACACTGGTGCTGTTTGTGGCGCTGCTGGTGGTGGAGTTCGGCCTGTTGTCGGCAGCTGCAACGTGGCTGAAGCTGGTGTTCCCGGCAGCCTTGCTGGTGATCGGGCACCTCGCGCTCACAACCAAGCGCTTCCTGATGACGGAGGCCGGCAAGCAGAAAGCTGACGAGGAATCGGCTGAAACCAACCGCATGATGGGCCTGGCGCTGCAGGGGCAAGGCCAGCTCGACATGGCCTTTGATCGTTTTCGCCGGGTGCCGTTCACCGACGCCCTGATGGACAACATGAACAACCTGGCGCTGGATTTCGAGCGCAAACGGCAGTTCAACAAGGCGCAGGCCGTGTACGAATACATGGCGACGTACAACAAGAACCACAAAGACCTGCAGTCCAAGCTCAACCGGGCCAAGAACCTGTCGGAAACGGTGATCCTGGGCGGTGGGGGCGCGCACCCCGGGGGCACCCTGCTGCTTGACGGTGGCGCGGTCGAAAAGCCCATGCTGGGCCGTTACCAGGTCGAAAAGGAACTGGGTAAGGGTGCCATGGGCGTGGTGTACCTCGGCAAGGACCCGAAGATCGGCCGCGTCGTCGCCATCAAGACGCTGGCCCTGAGCCAGGAGTTCGAGGGCGATGCGCTGGACGACGGCCGCGAGCGTTTCTTCCGGGAGGCCGAAACCGCCGGGCGGCTGCAGCACCAGAACATCGTGACCATTTTTGATGCCGGCGAGGAGCACGACCTGGCCTATATCGCCATGGAGTTCCTCAAGGGCAAGGACCTGCTCGACGTGACCCGCGATGGCCACCTGCTGCCGATGCCGCAGGTGCTGTCGATCGTGGCGCGGGTGGCAGAGGCGCTGGCCTATGCCCACAAGCAGAATGTGGTTCACCGGGACATCAAGCCGGCCAACATCATGTACGAGCCGGCGACCGATACCGTCAAGGTCACCGATTTCGGCATCGCCCGCATCACCGACTCCAGCAAGACCAAAACCGGGCTGGTGCTGGGCACCCCCAGCTTCATGTCACCCGAGCAGATTGCCGGCAAAAAGGTCGACGGACGGTCGGATCTTTATTCGCTGGGCGTGATGTTGTTCCAGATGCTGGCTGGTGTGCTGCCTTTTCGCGGCGACTCCATGGCCGAACTGATGTACAAGATTGCCAATGAGGACGCACCCGACATTCGCACCATCCGCAAGGACATCCCCGAGCCTCTGGCCCGGATCGTGGCCTTGTGCCTGGCCAAAAAACCGGAGCAGCGCTACCAGGACGGCGAGCAGTTCGGGGCCGAACTGCGGGCCGTGATGGGTACCCTGGCGCCTTCAGGTACGGTATCGCCAGCACCTGCAGCGCCGGCCACCGATACTGGCACCCATGCAGACGCAGCCTTGTTCGAGAAAACAGTGACAGCCCGTGCGCCTTCCGCCGGTACCGATCCACATTGACCCTTCAACACGATGATTTACGAGATTTGCACGGAAACTGATCCAGGCCTGACGCGGGACAACAACGAAGACGCAGTGACATTCGACCCCTTGACCCGGCTGTGCATCCTGGCGGACGGCATGGGGGGCTACAACGCTGGCGAGATCGCCAGTGGCATGGCGGCCGCCTTCATCAAGTCGGAAATGGGCCGCTGGCTGGCCCAGGCCGGGCGCAATGCGAATTCCCGGGAGGTGCGCAGGGCCCTCGAAATCTGCGTGGAAAACGCCAACCACTCCATTTTCAACGCCGCCAATTCCAACCCGCAGTACAGCGGGATGGGCACCACGCTGGTGGTGGGCGTGTTCCAGGACGGGCGGTTGACCCTCGGGCACATCGGCGATTCGCGGTGCTACCGGCTGCGGGCAGGGGTTTTCGAGCAGATCACCAAGGACCATTCCCTGCTGCAGGAGCAGATCGATGCCGGGCTGATCACGCCCGAACAGGCGCTCACCTCGCTGAACAAGAACCTGGTCACCCGCGCGCTGGGGGTGGAAGATAGCGTGATGGTCGAAGTCAACGAGCACCGGGTGGAGACGGACGATGTGTATCTGCTGTGCTCGGACGGCTTGTCCGACATGGTGCCTGACGAGGGCATAGCTGCCATACTCCGGGCAGAAGGCTCGCTGCCCCACAAGGCGCGCCAGCTGGTCGTGGCCGCCAACGAGGCGGGCGGGCGCGATAATATTTCGGTATTGTTGGCTGAAGCGCGTGAAGACACCAGCAAACGGGGTTTCTTCTCCAGAATACTGGGAAAATGAGGCGGTGATGGAATTGTTAAAAACAGACTGGAGTCGGCCATGCCGAAAATGATCGTCTCTATCGACGGCGTCGTGATCAAGGAAGTGCAGCTGACCAAAGACCGAACCTCTCTGGGGCGCCGGCCATACAACGACATCGTGATTGACAACCTGGCTGTCAGCGGAGAGCACGCCGTTCTGCAGATGTCCGGCAATGAAGTCCACCTGGAGGACCTCAACAGCACCAACGGCACCTATGTCAATGGCAAGGCCGTGAAAAAGCAGTTGCTCCAGAACGACGACACGGTGGAAATCGGCAAGTACAAGATCAAGTACGTCAACGAGGCGGCGGCTGCGAGTTTTGACAAGACCATGATCATCAAGGCCGGCTCGGGCGGGCTGGTGGCACCGGCACCCGCGGCACCTGCTCCGGTGAGCGACGCGATCATGGGCATGAACGGCGCCATCAAGGTCATGTCGGGCGCAGCGGCCGGGCGCGAAGTGGCGCTGGTCAAGGTTGTGACGACGATCGGCAAACCCGGTGTGGCGGTGGCCGCCATCACCAAACGGCCCCAGGGCTTTGTCGTGGCGCATGTCGAAGGCACCGGAAAGCCGACCCTGAACGGCGCGCTGATCGGCCCGGAGCCGGTGCCGCTGAAAAACGGCGACATGCTGGAGCTGGCTGGAACCCAGATGCAGTTCGTGCAGCACTGACGGGAGTCAGCGCCTGAACCCTGACGGACACGGCTTTCCAGCCATCTGACGCCGAGGCCCCATGAGACTTCTCTCCAGGCATTGGCCTCGTATCGCCGTCACCCTGATTCCGCTGGTCTTTGCGCTGCTGCACGCCAGCGGCGTATTGCACATCGGCGTGTTGCAGCGGCTGGACGACATCCTTTACGATGCCCGCCTGCGGGCCACCATGCCCCGGACGCTGGACGACCGCATCGTCATCGTCGACATCGACGAGCAAAGCCTGGCTGATGTTGGCCGCTGGCCCTGGGGGCGCAACAAGGTCGCCGATCTGGTGGAGGAACTCCATGGCCGGCAGCATGTCGCCCTGGTCGGTTTTGACGTGGTCTTTGCCGAACCCGACGAAAGCTCCGGACTCAAGCAACTCCGGCAACTGGCCCAGGCGGAACTGAAAGACCAGCCGGGGTTTGCCGAGAAGCTCAACCAGCTCCAGGCCAGCCTGGATTACGACGCCGTCCTCGCCAAGGCGATGGCCCAGCGGCCGGTGGTGCTGGGCTACTACTTCACCAGCGACCGTGACGGACGCGTGAACGGACGGTTGCCGGCACCGGTCATGGAGCAGGCGGCGCTGGCAGGGCGCCCGATCCGCTTCACGGTGTGGAACGGCTATGGTGCGAACATCGAACAGCTGGCCAAGGCGGCATCCTCGGGCGGCTTTTTCAACTCCATCACCGACGGCGACGGCGTGGTCCGCTCGCTGCCTTTGCTCGCGGAGTTCAAGGGGCAGTATTACGAATCACTGCCGCTGGCCATGTTCCGGGTGCTGGCCGGACAGCCCAAGGTGGAGCCCGGCTTCCCACAGGACAAGCTGCTCACCCGCAGCTACCAGGGACTGGAGAGCATTCTGCTGACCCAGGGCGGCAAGCAGATGGCCATTCCGGTGGATGACCGTGTCGCCACACTGGTGCCCTACCGGGGCCCTGGCGGGGCCAGGGGTGGCTCGTTCAGGTACATCTCCGCCGCCGACGTGCTGGCCAGACGGCTGCCTGCCGACACCCTGAAGGACAAGATCGTGCTGGTCGGAACCACGGCGCCCGGCCTGCTCGACTTGCGGGTCACGCCAGTGGGCGAGACCTACCCCGGCGTGGAAACCCATGCCAATGTCATTGCTGGCCTGCTGGACGGCAAAGTGCTGGTCAAGCCCGACTACGCAATGGGCTTTGAGCTGGTGGTGCTGCTGATCTCCGGTCTGATCCTGGCCTTTGCCCTGCCGGTGCTGTCGGCCTCCCGGGCTGTGCTGGCCAGCGCGGCGGTCATCCTGGTGCTGGGTGGGTTGAACTTCTGGCTGTACTCAAGCTATGGCCTGGCCCTGCCGCTGGCGGGCGCTCTGGTGATGGCGGTGACGGCGTTTGCCCTGAACATGAGCTATGGCTATTTCGTGGAGAGCCGCTCCAAGCGTGAACTGGCCAACCTGTTTGGTACCTATGTGCCGCCCGAACTGGTGGACGAGATGGTGAAGGACCCTGACAGCTACTCCATGAAGGCGGCCTCCAGGGAACTCACCGTGATGTTCTGCGACATGCGCGGCTTCACCAAGATGTCAGAGACCATGGAGCCGACGCAGCTCCAGGCGCTGCTCAACGGGGTGTTCAGCCGACTGACCGGCGTCATCCGTGCCCAACGCGGCACCATTGACAAGTACATGGGCGATTGCGTGATGGCTTTCTGGGGTGCCCCCGTGGAAACGGCTGAGCACGCCAGCCTGGCGGTCCGCGCCGCGCAGGACATGTCCGGCATCGTCCGCCAGATCAACAGCGAACACCGGAGCAGGGGCTTGCCCGAAATCGGGATTGGCATCGGCCTGAACACGGGCACCATGTGCGTGGGCGACATGGGCTCGGACATCCGCCGCAGCTACACCGTCATCGGCGATGCCGTGAACCTGGGCTCGCGCCTGGAGGGCTTGTCCAAGATTTACGGTGTCGACATCATCGTCAGCGAGTCCACCCGGAAGATGGCGGGAGACTTTGTCTGGCAGGAGCTGGACAAAGTGCGTGTGAAGGGCAAAGATCACGCCGTGGCGATTTTCTGGCCGCTGGCCACGGCCAACCTGGCCGGCAGCGACGTCGCCACCGAGCTCAAGACCTGGAACCTGGCCTTGAAAGCCTACCGCGCACAGGAGTGGGACGCCTGTGATGTCCATCTGCTCAACTTGCAGCGCATGAATGGGGAAAAGTACCTTTACCGCCTGTACGCAGAGCGTGTAGCCTCCATGAGGTTGCTTCCCTTCGATCCCGAGTGGGACGGCGCGACCAACTTTGAAACGAAATAACGCGCTGATGTGCGCCAAGGCCAACCGGAAACACCCATGAAAGTACGCGTACTCGGCTGTTCAGGCGCCATCGCCAGAGACTGCCGCACCACGTCTTTTTTACTGGACCACGACCTGCTGGTGGACGCGGGCACCGGCGTCGGCGATCTCACGCTCGATGAAATGGCCGCCGTGGATCATGTGCTGCTCACGCATTCGCATCTTGACCATGTGGCCGCCTTGCCTTTGATGGTGGACGCCATCGCCTCGCGCCGCACGCGCCCTGTCCAGATTCACGCGCTGCAGGGCACGATCGACGCGCTGAAGGCGCATATTTTCAACAACACCATCTGGCCAGACTTCTCACGCATACCGACGCCCGAGGCGCCCTTCATCAGCTTCCACCCGCTTCGCCTGGGCCAGACCCTGTTGCTCGGGGGCAAGCCGGTGGAGGTGCTGCCCGCCGTGCACACCGTGCCTGCGGTGGGTTATGCGGTCGGAGGCCGCCAGGGCTGCTGGGTCTTCACCGGAGACACCGAGAAGAACCCGGCCCTGTGGGAGCGCATCAACCAGCTTGACGTGGCGATGCTGGTGATCGAAACCGCCTTCAGCAACCGCGAGAAGGAGCTGGCCAGGCGCAGCCTGCACCTCTCGCCCCACGTGCTGGCTACCGAGCTGGACTGCATCGCGCGCGGCAAGAATTACCCGATCTACATCACCCACACCAAGCCCGCGGAAACGGATCTGATCATGGCGGAGATCCAGCGCTTTGACCAGACCACTCCCCTTGGCCCCCACGTCACACACGATATCCGCTGGTTAAGAGCGGGCCAGGAGTTCGAACTATGACTGCCGTTTTGAACCGCGATCCCCAAGACGAATTCTTTGATTCGCAGATGCTGCCACCGCAGGAACGTGGCGTCACGTTCGAAGCACTCTATTTCCGGCAGCTCCAGCTGGTCACCAACCGGATTCATGAAACCGAGAACATTGACCAGATCATGCTGGACGCGAGCCAGGACATCTGCAAGCTGTTCAACGCGGACCGGCTCACGCTCTATGCGGTCAACGAAGACCGCAGCTCCATCACGTCCAAGGTCAAGACCGGGCTCAACACCAGCAAGGACCTGAAGCTGCCGGTCAGCCCGCAGAGCATTGCCGGCTATGTGGCGATGGCGCGCGCGATGGTCAACATCGCGGACGTCTACGACGATGCGGCCCTGAAGAAAATCCACCCGGCGCTGAGCTTCCTCAAGGAAGTGGACAAACGTTCGGGCTACCGGACCAAACAGATGCTGGTGGCCCCGGTGATGGACGGCGACATGCTCTATGGCGTGCTGCAGGTGATCAACAACCGCAGCGACCAGCCCTTCGGCAAGCTTGAAGAAGACGGCGCCCGCCAGTTGTGCAAGACCCTGGGCATCGCGATTCGCCAGCGCATGCAAAAGGCCGACGAGCAGCAACGGCGCAAGGCCACCAAATACGATGGGCTGGTGACCGAGGGCGTGCTGACGCAGGACGAGTTGCAGCAGTGCGTGCAGCAGGCCCGCGAGGGTGGCAAGTCGGTCGAACACATCCTGATGGGAAGCTACAGCATCCGGCCGGCACAGATAGGCGCTTCGCTGTCGCGGTTCTTCGGTGTGGCTTACGAGCCCTTCAATGCAGGGCGTATCCGTTCCGAGGTGCTGCACGGCTCGCTCAAGCGGGATTTCATCGAACAGCAGGGATGGATGCCGCTGGAGGAGTCGCCAGACGGTTTGCTGATCATGTGCCTGGACCCTGAGGCCGTACGGGGCGCCAGGGTGGTGCCGCAGGTGTTCCCCCGCACCGCGCGCTTTGCTTACCGCGTGACCACGCAAACCGAATTTGAAGAAACGCTGGGCCAGCTGTTTGGCGTGGCCGGCGAAGGCGGCTCCATCGACCAGTTGCTGGCCGACATGGATTCGCCACTGGACGGCGAGTCCGCTGACGAGTCGTCGCTGGAATCGGCGGCGGCAGACAACGAATTGGTGAAATTCGTCAACAAGGTCATCATCGACGCCTACAACCAGAAGGTGTCCGACATCCATATCGAGCCGATGCCCGGCAAGGCCAAGACCGGCATCCGGTTCCGGATCGATGGCACCTTGCAGCCCTACATCGAGGTGCCGGCACAGTTCCGGCAGGCCATGGTGACCCGCCTGAAGATCATGTGCGACCTCGACATCTCCGAGAAGCGCAAGCCGCAGGACGGAAAGATCAAGTTCAAGAAGTACGGCCCGCTCGACATCGAGCTGCGGGTCGCCACCATTCCATCGGCCGGTGGTGTCGAGGACGTGGTGATGCGGATCCTGGCCGCAGGCGAGCCGATTCCGCTGGAAAAACTGGGCCTCACCGAGCACAACAAGACCCGGCTGGAAAAAACCGTGTCCAAGCCTTACGGACTGTTTTATGTCTGCGGCCCGACCGGCTCCGGCAAGACCACCACCCTGCATTCCATCCTGAAATTTCTCAACACACCGGACACCAAGATCTGGACGGCGGAGGACCCGGTCGAGATCACCCAGAAGGGGCTACGCCAGGTGCAGATCAACCGCAAGGCCGGCATTGATTTCGCGCTGGTGATGCGTGCCTTTCTGCGCGCCGACCCAGACATCATCATGGTCGGTGAGTCACGCGACAAGGAAACCGTCTCCATGGGCGTGGAGGCCTCTCTGACCGGCCACATGGTGTTCTCCACCCTGCACACCAACTCGGCCCCCGAGTCCATCACCCGCTTGCTGGACATGGGCATGGACCCGTTCAACTTTGCCGATGCCCTGCTTGGCATTCTGGCGCAGCGACTGGCCAAAAAGCTGTGCGATTGCAAGGAGTCTTTTGCCGCCAGCTCGCAGGAGATCAAGGATTTCATCAAGGAGTACTCCGAGGAGCTTCGCAACACCGAAGCCTGGAAGGCTGACCCGGGCGGCGAGGCGCAGCAGTTGCTTGACGACTGGATGACCCGCTACGGCAAGGATGGCAAACTGACGATGTACCGCGCGGTAGGCTGCGACAAATGCAACAAGACCGGCTACAAGGGCCGCATCGGGCTGCACGAGTTGATGATCGCCGACGATCAACTCAAGAAACTGATCCAGGAACGCGCCCGGGTCGCCGAGCTCTTTTCCAGTGCGCTCGGCAGCGGCATGCGGACACTGAAAATGGACGGGATGGAGAAGATCCTGATGGGCCTGACCGATCTGAAAATGGTGCGGTCGGTATGCATCAAGTGATTCGAGAAATGCGTTGGCAATAACCCAAGGTGATGCGTGGACCAGACCCCTGTACACAATCAACACAACCCGGACCTGTTGCGTCTGATGCCACTGGATGCATCGAAGATTGTGGAGGTTGGCTGTAGCTCAGGCGCCTTGGCGCGCGAATACAAGAAACTCAATCCGACATGCCATTACGTAGGATTGGAAATCGACTCCACCTATGCCGAATTGGCCAGGCAACACTGTGATGAGACGGGTGTCCTGGATATTGAATCTGCAGACGGCGCCTTCTGGGCTCGCCATGCGGGTGCGGACTGCTGGGTGTTTGGCGACACGCTGGAGCATTTGCGGGACCCCTGGGCGGTGTTGCGTCAAATTCGCGCCACGATTCCTGAGACCGGATCGGTGGTGACGTGCATCCCCAATGCCCAGCATTGGTCCTTGCAGGCCAAGCTCAGCATCGGAGAGTTCAGGTATGAGCCCAGCGGCTTGCTGGACAAGACCCATTTGCGCTGGTTTACCCGTCAAACCATGATCGAGCTGTTCGAGGGCGCCGGCTTTGCCATTGAGGCGGGCATTCCCCGCATTTTTGAAGAACCGAACCGCGAGAGATTCCTGCCTTTCATTCGGGGCATGGCGCAGGCGACTGGTGCCGATCCGGAGATGGCCGTGACCGACGCCTTACCCGTGCAATACGTCCTCAAAGCCATTCCGGTTTGACCTCAATTACCCCACTTTTTTAAATAGATCTCGTATCCAGAATTCCAACTGGGACTGCCAAACGCTCCAATACTTTGGTGGGTCATGGCGATCGGCCATGTGCCAAGCTGTAATTCCTTTTGTCGCGCGCTACGGCAAAAATCCATGTCGTAGAAGTGAAAGGTGAATCGCGCATCAAAAGTAACTTGCTTCTCGCGCAGGCTTCGTGAATTGGCGGCCAGGAAAACGCCATCCATCAATTCGCAGGCGGCCGGAGTCGGGCCGAACACCGTGAGGCTGCCGAATGCTTCAGGTCCGTGGCAGATCTCTCCCGAAAGAGGAGAGTCGCCCCATTGCAACCTACCATCCAGAATGCTGGCATGTGCCCAGCTTGGCTGTTGCGGTGCGATCCGGGTGTTCCCCGCAATGCCAATCACGTCGTAGGTGTCCAGACCTTTCAGGGTTTTTTGCACCCATTGGCGGTCGTCCAGCCACACATCGTCATGCACAAACACCAGCACCTCATCGCCTTCACTGCGATGGATATGGGTGTTGTAGATTTCGGAGAGGCCAGTCTTGTTGCTGAAGGAGATCTGGCAGCGAATCCGCGGGTCTGAAAGCCATGGCTTGATGCTGCGGCCCAGGGCCGAGTGCGCCCAAAAATCAGCCTCACCCATGCGTGTGGCGCTCACAATGGTCACGATGCCATTGGGCTCGGGCTCTGCTTTCTCGCTGGTGGTCTTGCACCAAAGGCGCCACATGTCCCGAATCGCAGTCTCAAAATGCCAGGCAAAGCGCGGCGCGTCAAAGACGGGCGACTGGGCAACCTGCTGACGCAGACGGCTGCGCAGACTGGCCAGGGCCTCTACATTGCTGGCGTGGGCCACGGCCTTGTCCACGTAGTCCTGTGGATCGCTGGCGATCCAGTCCGTCAGGCCCGCATTACCCAGCAAGCCAGCCCCTTGACGTGCAATAAAGCGTTCACCCTGCAGCGTCAGGACCGGAACGCCCATCCACAAGGACTCGGCGGTCGTGGTTCCACCCGGAAACGGAAACGGATCGAGCGCCATGTCGACCTGGTTGTGTACTTCAAAGTAGGCTTGCCGTGAGCCGTAGTCCTCCAGGATGAGCCTGTCTTGCGTGACGCCACGGGATGTGAACCAGCCGATCACCTTGTGACGGGAGGTTTCTTCGCCGATGAGCTGGGACTTGATGAACAGCTTGCTGGTGGGTAGGCGCAGCAGCACGTGTGCCCATGTGTCCAGCACTTTGTCCGTGACTTTTGAAAGGTTGTTGAAGCAGGCAAACGTGATGTAACCCTTGGACAAGGCCGGCAACGGCCCCACATCGACCTGAATATCCGGGGGCGTGAAGCACAGGCGTGTCTCGGGCAGACGCCATATTTTTTCTGTGAAGAATGGCTCTTCTTCTGCCGGCATGGTCCACGGGTCAGCCAGAAAGTAATCGATGGCGGGCAAGCCTGTGGTGGCAAAGTACCCCAGCCAGCTGGCCTGGACTGGCGCTGGCTTCCACGCAAACATGGGCAAGCGGTTGTGTCCTGTGTGTCCCGCGAGGTCAAACAGCACATCGATCCGGTCGTTGTGAATTCGCCTGGCCAGTACCTCATCGGACATGCCGAACGCGTCGGTCCATTGCGCCACATGCGCGCGCAAGCGAAGGCTCAAGACGTCGTTACAGACCCGGGTGGGGTAGCACACCACTTCGAGTTGATCGGCGGCCTGCGTGTGCAATGCCTGCAGAACGCCCTCCAGAAAATGCCCTACGGGATGGTTGAGAAAGTCGCCCGATACAAAACCTATCCGCAATTTGCGCGCGGGATCGGGCGCGCAATCCCAGCTGTCGTAGGGGTTTGCCTGTGCCGACGCGATGACGCCGAATCGCCTGGCATCAGCCAACATCAGTTCAGCCGGCCGTTGGGCCAGGTAGTTCTGGTTGAACAGCAGGTTGTTGTGCGCCACCATGCACCGCGGGTCAAGCTCAATGGCACGCTTCAGGATGGCCAGGGCTTCATCCACCCGCCCCGTGTCCTTGAGCAGGTTGGAGCGGTTCACCAGGGTGTCCGCCGATTCTGCTTTGAGCGCGAGCGCGCGGTCATAGCAGCGCATGGCCTCTTCGTAACGGCGGGTGGAGGCCAGTACCGCTCCGAGGTTGCTGTGGGCCTGGGCTAAATCCGGGTTCAATTGGATGGTGCGCACATAGCACTGTTCTGCGGCCTGGATCTGCCCCAGTTGCTGGTAAAGCGAGCCCAACGAGAGATGTGCTTCTGCGAAATCAGGTGTGACTGTGGTGGCCTTTTCAAGGTGTTGCATCGCGTCTGGATAGCGTCCCAGCGCCTGCAGGCAATTCCCGAGATTCAAATGCGCCTGGGCCGACTCCGGCTCCAGTTCGAGAGCGCGCTGGAAGCACGCCACGGCTGCTTCTGTCTCCTTGAGCCTGAGCTTGACCGCACCCAGGTTGTTGTACGCATTGGCATCCTTGGGGCTGAGCATCAGCGCCTTGCGGTACCAGTTTTCTGCGGCTGAAAACTGCTCAAGGGCGTACAGCGTCAACCCATGCTCTATGCAGGCGTCTGTGCGCTGCGGATCCAGGCTGGTGGCATGGGTGATGCAGGCGAGCGCCTCATCAAGCGCTTTCAGCTCCCGCAGTGCACTGCACAGGCCGATATGGGCGTCAATGTAGTCGGGTTGGCTGGACAAGGCGCGTCTGAATGTCACGACGGCCGCTTCGTACCGTTTGAGGCGCGACTGCGTGGTTCCCAGGCAGCTCAATGTCTCGGCGTTGTCGGCTTGAAGGGCCAGCGCCCTCCCGAAGTAGTCGGCTGCCTCCTGCAGTCGATCTGCACGCAGGGCCAAAGCCCCCAGGTTGTGCAGTGCCTCCGCGTTCTGGGGGTCAAGCGCGAGCACCCTTGTGTAGCGGGTTTCTGCGAGCGCAAACCGCTCCATTTTGTGCAGCAGCAAACCGTGCTTGAAGCAAAGCGGTGCGTTGTTGGGCTCGCAGGCGCAGGCTTTTGAAAAGCTCGCTTCCGCTTCTGGCCATTGCTCGCGGTAGGCCTGCAAATCGCCCAGGGCGACCCAGGCTGCGCCCAGGTCGGGATTGATCTCAAGGGCGCGCTGGTAAGACGACACGGCCTCATCCATCCGGCCCAGGCCCTGCCTTGCGCTGCCCAGGTTCAGGTGGGCGCCTGCGGAGTCAGGTTTGTAGGTGAGTGCCAGTGTGTAGGCATCAGCCGCCTGCTGGAAATCGCCGCGATCCAGCAGAAGATTGCCTTTGTGAAAGTGGGCCGCTGCCTGCGTCGGGTCGTTTTGAATGACCTCGTTGTAGCGGTTCAGTGCCTCGTCCACACGGCCTTCGTTTGCCAGCGCTTCGGCCTGAGCCAACAAGCCGGGTTTGGTGTCAGGCTGCTGCGTGGTGGGTGCGTCGGTGCCGAGCAACTTCCCGATACGTGAGAAAAAAGCCAATCGAAATCTCCCGATTCAATAAATGCCATAGGCTCTGGGTTGCCTCGAAGTTTATCGGACGCCCGCCGTGACGCCCCGTGTTGTCTTGTTGGGGTTCAGGCCCTCTCTGACCACTCAAAGACAGCAGCGCAAGAGGTCTTTTCAGGCTCTTCGGCGGTCGCTGCGAGGCGCGTCTCAGAATGAATTCACGGAAGGGCAGGTCATCGCCTTTCAGCGGGCTGCGTGTGATCCCGATCCCGGTATTGTGTTCGCAGAAGCTTTCTGGTTCCGGGCTACCAAGGCACCCGAGAGGCCCGCAGCAGCCCGGTTCAATTGTGTATGCTTGCGGTAATCTGTTGAGCAAGGAGAAACGCCGTGTGGGATTGGTTCAGCGCCAAAGAGGCAAAAGAATTTGGCGCAGCCTTGGCCAGGCAGTTCGCCGCGTCTGCCCCACGGGTGCCAAATTATGGAGAGAAGGCGTTTGAGGCCAAGACCAACAAGTTGCTCAAGCAGCTGGCAGAGCAGGTCCAAAGCTTCAAGCAGCAACAGACACTCAACACCTTCAAGAAGGCGAAATTGGGCAACGCTTTTCGCTGGGGCTTGATTGATGCCGGTATTGATGCGGATTACGCTGCGAAACTGACGCAGTGGCTGATGTTGCAGTTCCGCTAGGTGACGAATTTGTCACCCTGCAGGACGTTTTTTGTCGAACAAGCCCATTCCTCGCCATGAATCCGGTATTTTTGCTCGCATGTGAAGGGTAAATCGTCTGGCATGGAACCTGCTGCTGATTGAGCTCCGCTTTTCAAATTTTTGGAGATAATTTATGAAACGTGCTTTGCAGCAGGGTTTTACCCTGATCGAGCTGATGATCGTTGTCGCGATCATTGGTATTTTGGCGGCCGTTGCGCTGCCCGCGTACCAGGATTACATGGTGCGTGCCAAAGTGTCTGAGGTCCTCCTGGCGGGCTCGTCCGGTCGTACGGCTGTTGCTGAGACGTTCTCCCAAAAGGGCACCATGCAGTTGTCTGCCGCATCCATGGGTGTGCAGACGCAAGCTTCCAACTATGTTGCTAGCGTGACCTACACCAGCAATGCAACGGGCACTGGTGACATCATCGTGGTTGCCAGCAGCAACACCGGGTTGGGCGCTGCGGCAAATACGGCAGTGGCCTTGCGGGGCGCCGCTAACGCCAACGGCCAGGTTACCTGGTCGTGTGGTGGTGTGACTTTTTCCGCCGCAACCGGCGGTGCGATGCCAGCTAAATACCGTCCTTCTTCCTGCAAAGACTTCTGATCTTTCATTCAGACCAGTCCTGAAGCCCCTTGGCACGCCACGGGGCTTTTTTTATGAAACGCCAGCCTTTGCTTGGTCGAAACATCTCGGTGCTGGCTGGAGGTTTCTTCGCCTTGCTTGTGGCGGCCATTTATTGGCCCGGCCTGCACGGTGCATTCTTCTTTGACGACGGGCCAAGCATTCTTCTGTCAGAGGGGGTGCGTCTTGATGCGCTGTCGTTGGAGGCCCTTCGGCAAACGATTCTGAGCGGTGGTGCCGGGCCCACGGGACGACCTCTTTCCCAATTGAGCTTCGCGCTGAATTACTACTTCAGCGGATTTGATCCTTTTGCATTCAAGGCGACTAATCTGGCGATCCATCTCGCCTGTGGCCTTGTGGTGCTTCGCTTGCTGCTGCGCCTTCTGGGTGCGGCCGTGCCTGCTGCAACAGCTCGGCACACCGTGATGGCTGCCGGCGCGGCAACAATTTTCTGGTTACTTCATCCCATCCAGCTGCTTCCTGTGCTGCATGTCGTGCAGCGCATGACGAGCTTGTCGGCGCTTTTCCTGTTGGCTGCCTTTCTGTCGCATGTACATGGCCGGGAGCGCGGTGACCGTGCGGGGGCGGTCTGGGTGGTCGCGGCATGGACCATCTTGTGGCCTCTGTCTGTTCTCAGTAAGGAAAATGGCATCCTGTTCCCGGCTTTTGTCCTGGCCTGGGAGCTGATTCTGCGAGCGCGCTCCGTTGGCAAGCTGGACCGCTTTGCGCTTGCCCTGACAGGGCTGGCGGGCATTGTTTTCTTCTTGGGGCTGGCGTATGCCGTTTCTCCGCTGGCCCAGTGGTTGTGGTCGGGCTACGGCCTGCGGCCTTTTTCCTTGAGCGAACGCCTCATGACCGAGGGGCGGGTGATCTGGCTCTATATCGGGCTGATCATGGCGCCAAGGCTTGATGCGCTGGGTCTTTATCACGACGATATCGTGATTTCGACCCACCTGTGGGCGCCCTGGACGACGTTTCCGGCCATGGTTGGACTGGCGAGCCTTGTCTGGCTCGCCTGGTGGGTACGACAACGCGCACCGCTGGTGACATTCGGCATCGCGTGGTTCCTGATCGGACACGCGGTGGAATCGACTGCACTGCCTCTGGAGCTTGCCCATGAGCATCGCAACTATCTTCCTTTGCTGGGGTTCGCCATGGCTGGAGGTTGGGGCGTCGTGCGTGTGCTTCAGAGCAAGGCTCCGTACCGAACCGTCGGTATCGCGTTGGTGGGAACTGCGGCGATGTATTTCACCTTTGTAACGGCCTTGAGAGCCCACCAGTTCGGCGATGAGGTGAGGCGCAGCCAAATCGAAGCACGAAATCACCCCGCATCGGCCCGCGCGCAGCACGAGGCCGG
Organism: Synechococcus sp. UW140; assembly: GCA_943370905.1. Lineage (GTDB taxonomy): Bacteria > Pseudomonadota > Gammaproteobacteria > Burkholderiales > Burkholderiaceae_C > Polaromonas. The sequence goes on along the minus strand of CALRSS020000006.1, from coordinate 143,307 downwards.
GCTTGTTCTCGCCGCGCTGCCAGAGGCGGCAGTGGTCAACTCGCTCACCCTGACTTCTGCGCGCCACCACTTCGAGATGGCGGGGGCGCTGGACCCCAATTTCAAGATGAGCTGGCTCGGCCTGATTCATCTCCATTGCCAGGCAGCAACACCCGTGGCGCGCGCTGATGTCAACGAGCTTGCTCGTCGCCTGAGGGAGACACCGTTTGCGCCGGGAGACAGAACCGTGCTGTATGAGCTGAAAGAGATGTCTGTTGCGGGTTCGATCTGTCTGGGCCGTACAGATGTGGACGCTTTGTTCGACGCAGCGCTGGGTAACCCGGGTGTCTCACCTTCCGTGAGAGCCATGTTGCACTCCTGGCATGCCGACTACCTGTGGTTGCATGAGCGCGATATGGCCGCCGCCCGTGATGCGCTGACGCAATCTCTGGCATTGAACCGATCCAATGCCAGCAATCGCCTCAAATGGGCGCAACTGCTGCTTATTTCTGGCGAAAAGGCTGAGGCGCGGCACCGGTTGCTTGAGCTGAAGAGCGAAAATCTCGCCGCCGAAGAGCGAAGAACCTTGGATGCGTCATTGGCTGCGCTTAACATGGCAACACGCTGATACGAATCCACTTTCCCGTGACCCACAAGCCCCTGATCTCTGTCGTCATTCCTGCCAAAAACGAGGCGGTGGGATTGCGCGACATTCTTCCCCGGATCGTGTCCTTGATGCCAGGCGCGGAAGTCATCGTGGTTGATGATGGCTCAACCGACGACACGGCCACCGTGTGCACAGAGTTCAATGTCCAGCACCTGCGGCACCCTTATCCGAAAGGTAACGGTGCAGCCATCAAGACAGGTGCGCGTGCAGCGCGGGGCGAGATCATCGTCTTCATGGACGCTGACGGCCAACACAGCCCAGAAGACATACCTCGTCTCCTGGATCGGTTCAACGAAGGCTACGACATGGTGGTGGGCGCGCGGCAATCCGGCTCCCAGGCCAGTCTTCACCGTGCGGCGGCCAATGATGTCTTCAGCCGCTTTGCCAGCTGGATGGTGATGCAGCCCATAGACGATCTGACGTCCGGGTTTCGGGTTGTTCGGGCTTCCAGATTCCGCCAGTTTCTCTATCTTTTGCCGAACGGATTCTCGTATCCGACCACGATCACCATGAGCTTCTTCCGCGCCGGCTACAGCGTGGCGTACGTGCCGATTCATTCGCCACGCAGAACCAGTGGCGCCAGCCATATTCATCCATTGCGCGACGGCGTGCGGTTCCTGCTGATCATCATCAAGATCGGCACCCTGTTTTCCCCGCAAAAGCTTTTTCTGCCTATAAGTGCCGGCTTTTTCCTGACCGGCCTTTGCTATTACCTGTACACCTATATGACGGCGGGGCGCTTCACCAACATGAGCGCACTGCTGTTCATCTCTGCCGTCTTCACCTTCCTGATTGGCATCGTGTCAGAGCAGATCTCTGCATTGCACTACAAGAATATCGATACCAGTGACAGTGGGAGCCCATAGTGTGAATGTCCTGATGAGCAGCACCTCCTACCCGGAAAGCGCTCAGGACTGGCGCGGCCGCTTCATCGCCAACCTGGTCGAGGCGTTGGCTAGGCGTGCTGATATCAAGCTTTCGCTTTGGGCGCAGGCAGGCGATTTGCCTGCCAACGTTCATGCGGTCACCACCGCGTCGGACCAGCGATGGCTTGAGTCCCTGTCGAGCCGCGGCGGTATTGCCCAATTGCTGCGCACGCGGCGGTTCATGGCCTCTGGCGCGATTGCTGCGTTGCTGCTGCGCCTTGGCCGTGCTTACCGCGGTCAGGCCGTTGACGTCGCGCACGTGAACTGGCTGCAAAACGCCTTGCCGCTCTGGGGAACCCATACCCCCGCACTGATCACGGTATTGGGCACTGATTTCGGGCTGCTGCGGTTGCCCGGGATGAAGTTCCTGTTGCGCGCTGTGCTGCGGCAGCGCCGCGCTATCCTGGCCCCCAATGCGGAATGGATGTGCCCGGTACTTGAAAAGAACTTTGGTGATCTTGCGGAAATACGGCCGATTGTTTTCGGCGTCGACGCCCCGTGGTTCGAATTGGTGCGCCACACACCGGCAGACTCCCCGCCTGAATGGCTGGCGGTGACGCGCGTGACCCGAAACAAGATTGGGAATTTATTCACCTGGGGGGATGGCCTCTTCGGACCCCATCGGAAGCTTCATCTGTTCGGCCCGATGCAGGAGCAGGTTGAGCTGCCTGCATGGGTCAATTACCACGGCCCGGCTTCTCCTGCAGAGCTTCTGCATCACTGGTTTCCCCGGGCCAGCGGCCTGATCACGCTGAGCGGCCATGATGAGGGGCGTCCGCAAGTCATGCTGGAGGCGATGGCCGCGGGCCTGCCTGTCATTGCCTCTGACTTGCCCGCACACCATGATGTTGTGCGGCACGGTCAGACTGGTTGGCTGGCGCATACGAGGGACGAGCTAATCCAGGGTCTGGACTGGCTCGAACAGCCCGAGAACAACCAGCAGCTCGGGCGCAGCGCCCGGTCGTGGGTCAGATCCTCGACAGGAACCTGGGATGACTGTGCGGGGCGCTATGCTGCCGCTTACCAGAGCCTTCTGAGGTCTTGAGCGTGAAACGTGCTGCTGTCCTGTTGCTGGGCGGAGACGGGTTCATTGGTACGGCCGTGGCTCAGCGCCTGAGGCGTGACGATATACCGGTCCATGTGGTAGGTCGTCATGCACATGGGCTACTTGAGACGCTGTTGCCCGGATGCGGCACGGTGATTCACTTGGCCTCCGCAACCACACCCGGCTCCTCTGCTGATATGCCAGACCTTGAGCTGGACAACCTCGCACTGACATCCCATCTTCTGGCGTTGATGAAAGATCAGCCTGACACGCACCTGATCTTCTTCTCTTCTGGGGGAACGGTTTATGGCAATCCCACCCGAATTCCTGTAGATGAAGATGCGCCTCTTGCACCGTTGTCCAACTACGCTGCAGGAAAGATTTCCCAGGAAGCCCTTTGTCAGGCTTTCCGCGAAAAGGGCCATGCCATTTCTATTCTTCGTCCATCGAATGCCTATGGCCCTGGACAAAAGCTCAAGCGCGGGTTCGGGCTGGTGCGCACGATGCTCGGACATGCGCACACCGGCACAACGATGGAAATCTGGGGTGACGGAGAGACTGTGCGTGACTTTATTTATATTGACGATATTGTCGAAGCGTGCGCACGTCTGATTGGGCTCCCTGCAGATTCTGGTACCTACAACCTGGGTAGCGGACTGGGCTTCAGTATCAATCAGGTTCACCGTATCGTCGAGGCGGTTTCTGGAAAGGAATTGCGATTGACTTATCAACCGGGCAGAGGCATTGACGTGCGCTGCGTTGTGTTGGATAGCTCCCGTCTGAACGGGCGCCTTCAGTGGAACTCCCGCGTTGATTTGCGAACTGGCGTCACCCAGACCTGGGACTGGATGCAAGCACCATGACGGGCGCCTCACCCCTCATTTCCGTGTGTGTTGCCAATTACAACGGCATGCAGTTTGTTGACGATTGTCTGCGGTCTATCCTGCAACAAGAGGGAGGTATGTCCGTCGAGATTCTGGTTCACGATGATGCCTCCAGTGACGGGTCGGCAGCGTATCTTCTCGAGCACTATCCATCCATTACCTTGATAGAAAGCGCCGAGAATGTTGGATTCTGCATCGCCAACAATCGCATGGTGGCGAGAGCCCGGGGTGAGTACCTGCTGTTACTCAACAATGATGCGGCGCTTTTCCCGGATGCTCTGCAAACACTTCTGGATGCGGCGCGTGGGTTCAAACACCCTGCGATTCTTGGTTTGCCGCAGTACGACGCAGCCAGTGGTGAATTGCTGGATGTGGGCAGCCTGCTGGATCCTTTCCTGAATCCAGTCCCAAATCTGGACCTCCGGCGACGGGACGTCGGCATGGTGATGGGTGCTTGTTTGTGGATTCCGAAGGGGTTGTGGCAGAAGCTCGGCGGATTTCCGGAATGGTTCGGCAGTATTGGTGAAGACCTGTACCTTTGTTGTGTTGCCCGGCTTTCTGGTCATCCGGTCTGTGCCTTGGGGACCTCAGGTTACAGGCATTGGGTCGGCATGAGTTTTGGCGGGGGTAAGGCTACCAGCGCGCGCTTGGTCACAACGTTCAGACGTCGGGCTTTGTCGGAAAAAAACAAGACGTTCGTGATGGCGATCACCTATCCGATACCGCTTCTGGTCCTGATCATGCCATTGCATTTGCTGTTGCTGCTGGTTGAAGGTGTTTTGCTGTCAATCATCAAGCACCAGATGGCGGTTTTCGTGAGAATTTATATGCCCGTATTTCCAGCCCTTTTTCAGCAAAAAAAACAAATTCTGCAGATGAGACAACTGGTGCAAAAAAAAGCAGATATTTTTCCGATACTTTATCTTTCAACCATCACACCCTGGCCCTACAAACTGCGAATGCTGATGAGACATGGATTACCCAAAGTCGATTGAAATTTGAATCCGTTCCTCAGCGCGGTACTCATAAAAACAAATCGGCCAACAACGGCTTCCAGCCTTTGGCGAATCTCTGATAATTTCCAAGACGCCATTCATGTGCAATCATTTTCCAGCGTTTAGAGGGTTTAGATGGGAGCTCCTGGCGTAGACGCAGGTGGCCTAGTTTGCTGTTGACAGCATGTGCAGTCGCATCTTTGAAATTACTGCTGGGAATCTCCGACAGTCTGTTCGCAAGGGCTTCCCAGCGTTGGCACTCGGTTTGGAGATAAGCCCCCCTGTCCAGGGAGTGAAGTATTGACCAGAGATCAGCCATAGTGCTTGGCCGTGCTCCGATAACGTTGGTGTCATGTTGGCGATAGTCGAAGAGGGGTTCTGCGATAGAGACAACACGACCGCTTGCAGCCGCAACAAGTGCTGCCCAAGCGTCGTGCATCCAGTGGTCGGTGATGGGCGCAAGACGGTCACGAACCCGGGCATGAACGACGAGGCCAGCGCCGCTGACTACTGGATGCCGGACAAAAACTCGCCAAGGTTCGCCAGCGGACAGAATACCTTGCTCGCGCGGAGTGAAAGAAACGTGTTGCCAGAGCGTATGGCCCAAGGGCTGGCCTTTTGCGTCGATCAGTCGAGCGTTACAAAAAACGGCAGCGGTATCGCGGAATTCCCGACTCGCGGCCAGCGCACGAAGCAGTTTGTCGGGATGCCAGATGTCATCCTGATCGCAAAAAGCAATCCACTCGCCTTGCGCATGCTGTGCCGCGGCTACAAAGTTGGCCGCCGGGCCTAATCGCTCCTTTTGTTGATGCCACCGCACCTCGAAAGGGGCGCGTTCGGCAAACGCGGCTATCAGGTCCTGAGTAGCGTCAGTCGAACCATCGTCACAGACCAACAGTTCGTCGGGAAGTTGTCTCTGACTGGCGAGACTGTCTAGCAACGCAGGGAGATACCGAACCCCGTTATAGGTACATAACGCCACCGACAGCGTTTTAGTCACTGCCCGTCTCCAGAGTTGATCAATAAGGGGCCGGAAGGCGGAAAACAGCCAGTCGCCGCAGGCCAGATTTGTGCTGTTTGCCGTGTCGTGATCGACAAAGCTCTTCCAAAGCTTTCAGAGCAGTACTGCCTCATGGTGCTTGCCGGAACAGAATCTTTAGCGCGAGTGCAACCCTTTGTGGGATCCACGGTGCCGTCTTGATGTATATCTTCAGCAAAAAACCGTAGAGGCGAGACGCCAAAGGCAGATTGTGAATTTTCGCGACTTGGGTTAACCAGGCTGCGCTGTTATGAGGAGCGGCCGAATTGACGTATTCACGGAACTGGGTGACGTAGCAGTTCAGGGAGTAAGCCCCCCGAAAGACGCCGTTAAATTCCGGGCGGGGCAAATTTAGACAATCCCGGATTTTGGTTATATAAATTTCAGGATCAGAAATTTCTTTGACGATGAAGCCATTCTCCCCGTCTCTGACGAAATCACGAACCCCGCCCGAATCGGAACACACAACCCAGCAACCGCAGGCCAATGCTTCCAGTGGCATGAGACCAAACCCCTCATGCAATGAAGCATCGAGAAATACATCAAGCTGACGCAAACTGCTGGCGATCGAGACTTGATCTGCGGGAAGTTCCACAATCTCAAATGTGTCCGGAGACCACCAGGATGGAATGGGATAGCCCGCAGATCGGAAAATGACCACCTTTACATTTCCTTTGGTGAGGAGCCGATCAAGCACTTCCAGCACCATGCCCTGACCTTTGTCGGGTGCACTGCGCAAGGTGGCACCGATTTTTATCGTGCGAATTTGCGAGGCCGACCTCTGACGAGTGCCAGGATAAAAAATAAACTCGTTCACGCCAAGAGGCAGGCGGGAAAGAGCAGTCCCGGATGAAAGGTGCCGGGTGATCATGGTCTCGAGCCAATGAGAAGTCGTGATGATGGCTTCGCCAAACTTGAGTGCATCGACAAATTCAGAAAAACGACGCCCCGAGTCGAAATAGGCTTCGTAGCCCTGAATGAATTGCAGATGCTTGGCAGAGCGCATCGCTGCGTACTGACTTACAACAGAAGCCGAAGAAAAAATGGTCGAAACAACCACCTTCGGAGCGACCCTTTTATCCGTCAAAAAGTGTTGATTGGTCGGATAGTACAAACACTCAAACAGCAGCGGCTCCTGATATCCATTGATGCCGGATCGCCGAAGATCTCCCACCACGGCACAGCATGCGCGAACCCCGGCGCGAATGAGGGCGTTGCATAGCGCGACTACCGCGTGAACCCCTCCGGTAGACTGATTCAGTACTGGCAGATAAAAAAGCACATCCAGCTCCAGCACTGCGATATCCCCGCGTTTGGATGTCTGCAGGTTTGTCCTCAGCTGAGTCAAAGGAGGGCGCTTTGCGCAATACGTCGCCAGCGATCGGTATTCCTTGCCCCACTTCGACATGAACAAGGCAAAGTTTCTCTTTTTAATCTGCTCCTGGTCTACCTCATAGCGAAAAGTACCGGAACCAAAGTGATAAACATAAGCACTCAAAACCACGACACCTCGCAATCCAAGGGCGACGGCTTTCATGTGCAAATCGGTTTCTTCGCCGTAACCTTTCCCCCAAACGATGTCGAATCCATTCGCCTGATTGAAAAAATCCCTGCGAACCATGAGGCAGTTGCCGACAACAGTACAAGCATCCAGGACCGTGTTGTCTGCTGCCTGATCTAACGATGACTCTCTGCACAGCCGATTCATTTCCAGGTAGCTATATCCCGGAATCATCGGGAATGACAACGCGGGGGAGTTGTTTGAAAATGGGCACGCAAGAACGATCTTGGAATCCTGATCAAATGCAGCGAGCAGTGATTCAACACAGCCTTCGGTCAATAGGCAATCGGTATTCAAAAACAGCACATAAGGCGAAGAAGACATTGCCGCACCGTAATTGCAGGCAACAGCGAAACCGTGATCAGATCCAGGCGTCTGGACAAACAGTATTTTCGGGGACCGTTGCCCTATTGTGCGGATTAACCCGGACTGCTCTGGCTCCGATCCGTCATCAACCAGCAAGATGCGGCCAACCCGATTGGAGTCGTGGCGTAGCAGTTCATCTACGCACCAATCGACCCAATGTGCCGAGTTGTGAACCGGGATGACGATGTCACAGACCGGATTTGAGCTATCGTGGGGCGGCATTTCAGTGATTCTTGTCGGTCAAATACTTATTGGATCGGCGGCAAAAGAAACAACGAAAATTCATCAACATCAACCGATATGGCACAGTTTCAGGTTATGACCAGGCCGTGAATGAATCTGGTTTTTACGCTGCTGCCCTTGATGAATTTGCATGAACTTCACGAGTTCTAGCGAACGTCGATCACGCGGCGCAGAAGGTTGTAGATGGCGCGAAACGGTGAAGTCAAGCGCCACGAAACCGTAGATTTCACGCGCAATAGTTCTCGTTCAAGCCCGCCAATCTCCACTTCCCGGCTTCTCAGAACCCTGACGAGCCGCATGTATTGTGCATGCAGCAACTGCTCCTGCCGAGTACCGGTAAGGCTCATCTGTCCTGAAACTGGAGCGCTCGAACTCGAAAGAAGGCGTTCCAGATTCCTGCGCATGTTGAGGTACTGATCCGCATGGCGCCTGTGCCCGTCAAGCTCGCCAAGAGATTCGCGATACCCCTCTACTATTTGCTTGAAAATTGTGATCGCTGTTTTCTTTGAAAATCCTCGGCCCGAAAAATTATTCCTGCTGGCGAGTTGGAGGTTGTCCTCATTCAGCCATCCGGGCCCGCCAAAATGGTCGTAGCAATAAACGGATACTTTCAAGGCAAAACAGTAAGGGATAGTTTTTCCAATGGTGATCACTACGTCAAAGTTCAGCAGAAGCTCGGGGCTCATCAATATCTGTGTACCACCCGCTCCCACGTGTGTGACGTTGACCCCGGCTTTCTCGAGTAGAACCGTTGCTTCCAGTATTTCCGGCGGGGGATGGTTGCTGATGATGGCGACGCGCTTCAAGACGGTGCCGTGGTCTTCCTTGACAAGACCCCAATAATTGCTCGGTGCAGCATTTGGAAAAACAACAACCTGACCTTCATCCAGACCAAGCTCTCTGATGATGTGATCTCTATTTTCGACAGAATTGGCGATTAACCGATCACACGCTTTCATGTACGCGGGTACGGCCTCAAGGGGCTCGAAATGGGAATGACTGCAGAAAATCACCCGTGATGATTCAATCTTCTGGACCATGAAAAGCTCGTAAAAGACGGGCGCATGGTGAACCCAGACCAGGTCGAACCTGGCGTCGCCGATAAGCGGCGGCTGTGAAAGCAGGTCGACGATTCGAAAATCGTGTTTTGCGAATTCTGACGCCATGGGATGGCCCATCACCAAGGCCGCGATCCAGACTTCCCAGCCCATCTGGCGCAACTCGATGGCAAGCTCCAAAGTAAATACTTCCGAGCCTGCATAGCTGACCAAGTGGTGGGTGGCAACAAGTGCGCGCTTGACAGGAGTAGCGTTCAATTGAGAAAAGTCCAGTTCTATTCCCCGCCGAGACAAGGGGTTGCCTAGCTGATCACGACCGAGTGATTGAAAAGACTGGGGCCCCACTCGGACAGTGGCCTTGAAAAGTCAGATTGAGTGTGTATGGCTTTTCCCTTCCTTGCCAGCCATTTCTGGCCATAGGTTTCGGCCGGGAAATACTGGATGTAGTAATCACAGGTTTCTTCCCATTGCTCGTGTGAGATGGCTTTCCCGTAGTGCTGGCAATCAAAATTTGTCACGATGCGACTGATTCCGGAAGGCTCTCTGGAGTCAAGACCCTTGTATCTGACCTTGGGTAAATTTCTCCAGAGCATCAGAATATCTCTTCTCTCGGGGCCGAAAAACCTGCGGGAGTTGAGCAGGCTTTGTCCCCTGGTCAAAGGGGCATGATCGCCGGCTGTCATATACGCATCGAACAATCGGATTCGTATGCCGTCGCATTCTTGTGAGAATGGGCTGTCAATAAAACCGCGCATATCGCCAATTACCCGCTCATCCGCATCGAAGCACAGAGCCCAGTTGAAATTCAGCTTCGACCGTGCAACCTGCAGTGCCAGGCCTCTGTGTCTCGTCTCGGCAGTCAACCGCGCCAGGGTGTCGGCTTCCCACCTTGAGTTTTGAATAAGCAAAGCCACCTTGGGGTGGCTCTTCAGGATGTCGACGGTATCGTCCGTACTCGCATCGTCGTACGCAACGATCGCATCCACCTGCTCGCCAACATAATCAAGCGTGTCTTGCAAAATCAGGCATTCGTTGCGGACCCGAGTCAGACCAATCAGAAGATGTTTTTCCTTGAGGAGAGACTTGTTGCAGACCACAATACGCTCAGACCTGCGTAGACGCCAATCACCAAATCCAGGTATGTTCACATGCAACCTCTCCTTCCCAGCGCGGGATGCCCTTGTGATTAAATTCTTTCAGCACCTCAAACGACGAACAATGCGCAAACTCGTCGTACGCGAACATGACCTCTGGATCACAAAGATTTGCTGACACCCAGTAGCGGCCGGGCATGAAGCTGGTGTGGGGCAGCAAAAGACAGACCTCCTTTGCATTTCCGGCTAAAACGATATTGTCTCGAATGGTGTTGAAAACGGCGACCAGTCGACCCTCTTCGTTATGAATCTGGACGCCCAAACCAAACCCGAAGGTTGAACTTTCCGAGGCGGAAAGATTGAGCGAAAAGCTGAGATGTAAACGATCGCCCACAGCCAGTGGCTGGTTTTCCACCGTCACGTCAGTGATAGTGATGCTCTTTTCGCGTCCGGATTTGTGATGATGACGGGAATCTCCGGGCAGATCCGATCCGACAGATCTCCTGGTGCGAACGGCTTGTTCAATATGTTCCTGATAGACATGGCAAACCTGGCCTGCTGGGCCGCTGCTTTTCAGTTCGCCAGCATCAAGCCACAATGCCCGCTGACAGAAATTTCTGACGGCCGGGATGGCGTGGGTAACAAGAATGATGGTCGTGCCATTGCCCTGCAATTGCTTCATCCGGGACATGGATCGCTCCTGGAACTCCATGTCTCCCACCGCGAGGGCCTCATCCACTATCAGGATGTCCGGACTGACGTTGACCGCTACCGCAAAGGCGAGCCTGACAAACATGCCGCTGGAATAGACGCGCACTTGTTGGTCAATGAATTCGCCTATGTCCGCGAAGGCGGCAATCTCCTCAAATCGCGCATCCATTTCTGACTTTTCCAGGCCCATCACCGCCCCCTGGAAGTAAACGTTCTCCCGCCCCGTGAATTCCGGATTGAAACCTGCGCCCAATTCCAGCAGCGCAGAAATTCGTCCATTGATTTCGACAGACCCCGACGTTGGCGTCAGAATTCCACAAATCAGCTGCAACAGCGTACTTTTACCTGACCCATTGCGGCCAATGATGCCGACTGTTTCCCCTTTTTTGATTTCAAAAGAAACGTCTTGCAACGCCGTGAATTCCTTGTGAAAGCGCGCCTGACCGAAGGACAGTGCCTGTTTGATCCGATCCCCGGGATGACCGAAGATGCGGTAAGTCTTGGTCAGATTTTTGACCGAGATGGCGACGTCAGAGCGCATCAGCAAACTCCTCCCGGCTGTGCTGGAAGAAGGCGTAGCCGAGCATCGACGCCACCAGACAGAAGCCGAGCGCCAGACCCCAGTCTCCCCAGAAGATGGGTTGTCCGGTGACCACCGAACGGGAGGTTTCGATGACGACGCCCAGCGGATTGAATTGATACACCGGGCGCAATATTTCTGGCACGGCACTCGCCGGGTAAAAAACCGGTGACATGAACATCAGCATCTGCACGAACATGGGCACGATCTGGGTCATGTCCTTGATAAACACCCCCCACGCCGCCACAAACCACGAGAGCCCAAGGGCCAGCAAGAGGACGGGGAGCAGCAGCAACGGAAACAGCATGAGCTGACTGTGCAGGCCTCCCACGCAGGCCAGCGCAACCACCAGGATGAGAAAGTTGAACGTGGCATGCACCAGGGCCGCACCCAGCGGAACGACGGGCAGGATGTGCACGGGGAAAATGATCTTCTTCACGAAACTGGGGTAACCGCGCACGGCTGCTGGCGCGCGGGAAACCGTTTCGGCAAAGACATTGAAAGTGATCAGGCCGCTGTAAAGCAACAGCCAGAAAGGCAAGCCATTGCCCTGCTGTGGCCAGCGGGTCTGGAAAACCTGGCCGAAAACGAAGGCGAAAATGGCCAACATGAAGAGCGGACTGAGAAAAATCCACAGCACGCCGAACATCGCCCCCCTGTAGCGCAGCAGCACATCCCTTTTGATCAGTTGGCCCAGCAGATAGCGGTGGCGCCATACGTCCGAGAAAATCCGCAGGGGATTGATAACGACGGCGCTCATGGTGGCGCTGGAGCCCTGAGGGGGGCGGAGGTACGGCGGGTCAGTGCGAACACGCTGAGTTTCAGTCTGGGCAGGCTGCACATGGTTTTGAAGTTCCCGTCAGAGCCGCCAAACCACGAGGCCGTCCGAGCGCAGTTGATCGCCGTCAAACCTTGCCTTCACATCAATAAAACAGCCGCCGCGGTGTAGCTTGTCGACATAAGCCGGGAGCGGCTTCGACAGCAGCGCATCGTGCGCCACGGCCACGATGATGGCATCGGCCTGTGGCAAGGCGTCCCAGGCCGCCAGCTCCACGCCATAGGCTTGCCAGGCCTCTTCCTGGTCGGCGACAGGGTCATGCACAAACACATCCACCCCATAGGCGCGCAGTTCCGCAATCAGATCCCAGGCCTTTGAATTGCGCAGATCGGGCACGTTCTCCTTGAATGTGATGCCGAGCACGTTCACCTTCGCGCCTTTGATGTGCGTGCCTGCCTGGATCATTTGTTTGACGGTCTGCTCGGCAATGAACTTCCCCATGCTGTCGTTGATGCGCCGACCCGCCAGAATCACCTCCGGGTGATAACCCAGCATCTCGGCCTTGTAGGTCAGGTAATAGGGGTCCACGCCAATGCAATGCCCTCCCACCAGGCCGGGGCGAAACGGCAGGAAGTTCCATTTTGTGCCCGCCGCTTCCAGCACTTCGAGTGTGTCGATGCCGAGCATGTTGAAGATCACGGCCAGCTCGTTCATCAATGCGATGTTCAGGTCGCGCTGGGTGTTTTCAATCACCTTGGCGGCTTCAGCCACCTTGAGCGATGACACCCTGTGAACGCCTGCCGCCACCACCTTTTCATATAACGCTGCAACGCGCTCCAGCGTGGCGGGGCTGTCCCCGGCCACCACTTTGACCGTATTGGACAGCGTGTGTTGCCTGTCGCCGGGATTGATGCGCTCGGGTGAATAGGCGACGTGGAAGTCGCGCTGCCATTTCAGGCCCGAGACGCGTTCCAGCACCGGAATGCAGACTTCCTCGGTGGCGCCGGGGTAGACGGTGGATTCGTAGATCACCGTGGCGCCCCGTTTCAGATGCGCGCCCACATCCTCGCTGGCCCGGATCAGCGGCTGAAAATCCGGCTTGCGGGCGCTGTCGATGGGTGTGGGAACGGCAATGATGAAGAAGTCGGCACCTGCCAGCGGTGCGGCGTCATCGGTGAAGGAGAGGTGGGCCGCCTGGCGCATGTCGTCGCTGGCGACGGTGCTGCTGGGGTCGACATGCCGGCGATAGTGGTCAATTTTTTGCGATGACAGGTCGTAGCCCAGGGTGGGCATCAGCTTGCCGAACGCGACGGCCAGCGGCAGCCCGACGTACCCAAGGCCGACAACAGCGATTACTTCCATGGCTTGGGCTGCCTGTTCATGGTTGCTGTGTGCTGCTTGTGCTGCTTTTGCGGGTGGGCGATGGCATGGGAGGTAATTTCTGGAGCGGCTCCACAGGATGCTAACGCATGCAGGCCAAACGGCCATGGGCAGTAGCACCGGGTGCCTAGTCAAGATGGCCGGCCCCAACATGCACTGTCGGATCCTGGCCGCAGGGCTCGGCTGGTGCCATGTACCGCCCGTTGATACGGCGCGCTGTTAGCATCCGCTTCGCGTGTCCCGTCTCTGGGTGAGCTTGTCCATCAGGCTTCCAGCCGCCAGACCGCACTTCCCGGAGGTGTCCAACCCCCGTCTGCCCAGGCTTGTTCCTTCGCTCATGCAATCCATCGCCGTTTTTTTTCTGATCGCCCTGCCGTGGATGAATCCGTTTGCTCCGGGGCCAACGCCTGCCGCGGTACCTTTGCTGTTCTCCTGGGCCTGCGCAGCGTTGCTGGTGGTGAGCGCTGCATACGGTCCCAAACCATGGACGGCGACGCGGCTTCTGACAGTGGCGGCATGGGCATGGTTCGCGGCAGGCCTGTTCAGCAGCCTCATGGGCTTGCTGCAATATTTCGGGGCCGCAGACCTGTTCCTGCCGTGGATCAATCAGACCAGGCCGGGCGAGGCATTTGCCAATCTCCGTCAGCGCAACCACTTTGCCAGCCTGTGCAACATCGCGTTGACGGCCGTGTTTTTCATGGCGGCGCAGTTCACGTCGCCTGCGGGGAATCCGGAGAAGTTGGCAAGCCGTCACGCGTGGTGGCTGCCCCTGGCGGCCACGGTTCTGTCTGTGGGCAACGCGACCTCATCCTCCCGCACGGGCACCTTGCAGCTCTTGATGCTGTGCGGCGCGTTCTGGTGGTGGGGCGGCTCGCGCCAGCCGCACGCCCAGCGCGTAGTGCTCAGCGCCGCCCTGGCCTATGCGGCGGCAACGCTGTTGCTGCCATGGTTGGCGGGTTTTGGTCTGCTTGATCATGGTGTGGCGGCGCGTTTTCGTGCGGGTGATGAGGTCTGCGCCAGCCGGCTGACCTTGTGGTCCAACGTGCTGCAGTTGATCGCCCAAAAGCCCTGGTCAGGCTGGGGCTGGGGCGAGCTGGACTACGCGCACTACACGACGCTCTATCCCGGCCCCCGGTTTTGCGAGATTCTGGACAACGCGCACAACCTGCCCCTGCATCTCGCCGTTGAACTGGGCATCCCTGTCGCCGTGCTGGCTTGTGCTGCGGTGGTTTGGTTTGTGCTGCGGCGCCAACCCTGGCGTGAAACCGTGCCAGTGCGTCAAATGGCCTGGGCCGTGCTGGGCGTTGTGATGCTGCACAGTTTGCTTGAGTACCCACTCTGGTATGGCCCGTTCCAGATGGCGGTTGTGCTGTGTCTGTTGCTGCTTTGGCCGCCTTCTGCGTCCCCTGCCACGCAGGTCCATCCCCGCTCTGGCATGGTGGCGACCTGGTTATTCCGCGCTGTTCTGCCGGGGGCTGTGCTGATCGCGACGGTCTACGCCGGGCTTGATTACCACCGCATCAGCCAGATTTATCTGCCGCAACCGGAGCGCGCTGCCGCCTACCGCACCGACACGCTGAGCAAAATCCGCGGCGTCTGGCTGTTCCGCAACCAGGTGCAGTTTGCCGAGCTGAACACCACGGCGCTGACGCGGGACAACGCCGAGTGGAGTTTCGACACCGCTGCGTCGCTGCTGCATTACTCGCCCGAACCACGCGTGATTGAAAAACTCATTGAAAGCGCTGTCATGCTCGGGCGTGACGATGTGGCGCTGTGGCATCTGGTGCGCTATCGCGCCGCCTTCCCGGTGGATTACGCCCGGTGGAAGCCGGTGACCGTCCCGCTGCTGGAAAAACTGCCGCTGTCGCCCTGAGCCTTTTCAGGCGCTGGTGAAGCTGCCTGATTTGCCGCCGTGCTTTTCCAGCAGCTTGACGTCGGTGATGGTCATGCCGCGGTCCACCGCCTTGCACATGTCATAAATGGTGAGCAATGCGATCTGGACAGCCGTGAGCGCTTCCATCTCGACACCGGTGGGTCCGACGGTTTCCGCGGTGGCGCGGCAGGTGATGGCAGCGCCGGGCTCGTCGATGGTGAAGTCGATGGCCGCCCGCGTCAGCGCCAGCGGGTGGCACAGAGGGATCAGGTCGCTGGTTTTCTTGGTGGCCATGATGCCGGCAATGCGTGCAATGCCCAGCACATCTCCTTTTTTGGCGGTTCCACCGACAATGATGGCCAGCGTCTGCGGGCTCATCAGGATTCGCCCCTGGGCGATGGCAATCCGGTGTGTGGCCGGCTTGGCGGCAACGTCCACCATGTGCGCCAGGCCCTGGCTGTCGAAATGGGTGAGTGTGGAAGAGGAAACCATGCCGTTACAGAACATTTACAACCATCCCTCATCATAAGACCATGTTGACAAGTGACCCGTTATGGATGGCCCGGCTGCGGGCCTCCGGCATTCATTTGATGCTCAGCCTCCTCGTGGCCACCCTGGCCGCGGCGCTGGTGTTCGGCGTCTGGTACCCCTACCCCTACCGGGAGATTTCCGGCGGGCGTGAGCTGTTCTGGCTGGTCGTCAGCGTGGACGTGGTGATGGGTCCGTTGTTGACTCTGGCCATCTTCGACATCCGCAAGGCGAGGCGCCTCCTGACGCTGGACCTGACCGTGATTGGCGTGATGCAGCTGTGTGCCTTGTCCTATGGTTTGTGGACGGTGGCCGCCGCCAGGCCGGTGCATCTGGTCTTTGAGCTCGACCGCTTTCGCGTCGTCCATGCGGTGGAAGTACCTCGGTCGCTGATCCCCCAGGCGCCGGAGGGCCTGCGCTCGCTGCCTGTCACAGGTCCCACGCTGTTATCGGTGCGCCCCTTCAAGACCAACCAGGAAAAGCTGGACGTCACGATGGCGGCCATTGGCGGGGTCGATATCGGCAGCCGACCGGATTTGTGGCAGGGCTATGAGGTCGCCAAGCCACAGGTGCTGGCCAGCATCCGGCCGCTGGCGGAACTGAAAACCCGGTTTGCCAATCGAACCGCTGATATCGACGAGGCCCTGAAGTCCCGACGCAATGGCAGACCCGATACTGCCATCGGCTACATCCCTCTGGCATCCCGGCAGACCTTCTGGACCGTTCTGCTTGACACCCAAACTGCGGAGGTCATCGCTTTTGTACCCATCGACTCCTTCTGACGGGCGCCGCCCGCCCGGCCGCCACCGGCTGCTGGCGCTGGCTGCGCTTTCCACCCTGCTGTGGATGGGCTCCTCCGGCTGGTCCTTGGCCCAGGCGCCGGGCACGACCAGCGGCTCGCTCCCCTCGCTGGGGGACAACTCCGAGCTGGGCGTCATCAAGGAACGCCGCATCGGTGACCGCATCGCCGTCAGTGTCTACCGCGACCCCGACTATGTGGACGACCCGGTGCTGGTCGACTACGTACAGGGCATCTGGCAGCCGTTGATGGCCGCGGCCAAGGCACGCGGCGAACTCAATGCCGAGCTCGATGAGCGCTTTGCCTGGGAGCTGTTTCTGGTGCGCGACCGCAGCGTCAATGCGTTTGCCTTGCCGGGCGGGTATTTCGGGGTGCATCTGGGGCTGATCGGCGCCGTGAGCAACGCCGACGAACTGGCCGCCGTGCTGGGGCACGAGTTGACCCACGTGACGCAGCGGCATATTGCCCGCCTGATGACGCAGCAGTCCCGGCAAACCCCGCTGATGATCGCGGCCATGATCCTGGGCGTGCTGGCCGCCGGCAAGAACGCCGATATGGGCAATGCCGCCATCGTCGGGGGGCAGGCCATGGCCGCGCAAAGCCAACTCAACTTCTCGCGCGACATGGAGCGCGAGGCGGACCGCATCGGCTTTGGCGTCATGACGGATGCCGGTTTCGAGAGCCGCGGCGTGGCCACCATGTTTGAAAAACTTCAGCAGGCTGCGCGCCTGAACGACAACGGCGCCTACCCTTACCTGCGTTCGCATCCGCTGACCACCCAGCGCATTGCCGAGGCCCAGTCGCGTGTCCAACTGGCCGCAGCGGAGGCACCGCGGCCAAGCAGTGAAAAGGAAATAGCCCAGGGCAAGGCACGTTTGCTGCACGCCATGATGGCCGCCCGGGCGCGCATTCTCGCGGCCCCGGGGGTCGATGGACTCCGGGCGATGCTCATCGAAGCGCAGCGCAGGCCGACACCGCTCGCCGCCTTGCAGTCCCCCGCCAGCGCCGACAACGTACGAGATGCGGGGGTCACGTACGCGGCCGCGCTCGCGGCGGCCCAACTGCGTGATTTCGCTGCGGCGCGCAGCTTCCTGGCGGCCCTCAAACCGCTGGCTGCGGGTGTTCCACGGGCCAGCGATGCGGTGGACCTGCTCGCCATCGAGGTTGACCTGCTGGCCGGCGCGCCATCGGCGTCGTTGTCATCCGCCCGCTTCGCCAACGCCACGAACCGTGCGGATGTGCTGGTGCTGGCCCGTGCGCTGCTGGCTGCGCAGCGCGCGCCCGAGGTGTCCGGCAAGCTGCAGACCTGGGTGACGGTTCACCCCAAAGACGCACAGGCCTGGCAGCTTCTGGCCACAGCGTATGGCAACCAGGGCCAGTCTGTGCGGGCCATTCGTGCCGAAGCCGAGAGCCGTGCGGCCCAGCTGGATTACCCCGCCGCGCTCGACCGGCTGAAGGCGGCTCAGGGCTTGATGCGCAGCAATCCCGTCAGCGCAGACTTCGTGGAAGGCTCCATCATCGACACGCGGACCCGGCAGGTCGAATCACTTGTCAAGGAACAGGCGCTCCAGGAGAAAATCGATCGCTAGCTGCAACACGGAATAGATCAGCGAGCCGATCAAGGCGGCGCCGAATCCCGCGACGCTCAGCCCGCTCACCAGGCCAGCGGCTGCCCAGAACATCAGCGCATTGATCACGAACAGGAAAAGTCCCAGCGTGACGACGGTGACGGGCAAGGTCAGCAGTACCAGCAGCGGCCGGACCACCATGTTCAGGGCGCCCAGCACTGCCGCAGCCAGCAGCGCACTGGTGAAGCTCGTCACCGTGACACCCGCGTACAGGTAAGCCACAGCCAGCAGGGCTGCGGCGCTCAGGAGCCAGGAGACGATGAGTTTCATGGGCCCAGAATACCACCGGCCAGTGCCCGCCGGTGGTTGCCTGCCGCTAGTCGGTCGCCACCAGCAGGCCGGCGCCAGCCAGTGCCGTGGCATAGCCCAGCACGCCGTGGTGTTCCGGCGCCTGCGTGGCCGTCACGGGCTGCAGGTCCTGGCCAAATTTGGGACGGCGGGCATCCAGCACGCGGGCCACGCCGAACTGCCGGATCAGCGTCTCCGTCTGGGTGGTCAGCGTGGATTGCGCGAGTTGGGTCAGCACCGCGTCGCCTTCGCGCTCCAGCAGGGGAACGATCTGCGCAAACACTTTTTCAGCCCATTTGCCGCGCCAGCTTTCGCGGGCGCTGTGGGTAACCCACTTGCTGACGCGGTGCGTGACACGTGGCGCGCAGCCCACCACGATCCAGCGGGTGGCTTCGCGCCGTGCGCCTTCTTGCGGCATGCTCTGCAGCATCGGGGGCAGCAGTTGCTGGGCGTAGGCTGCATCGTCGACATACACAATGATGTTGTCCATGTAATTCTCCTGTGTTGACTGGTTGTTGGTCTCGGGTGTCGTGCCGCTTCAGTGGGGGATAAGGTGCTGGTCGCCTCCTCCTGTGCCGCCCTTGTGCCGCCGCGTGGCCCACCAGCCGGCACCCAGCACGCCGGCAACGGCCACGGCGTAAGTGGTCCACTGCGCGATGACATGCAGGGTGTCCCCCGACGACAGGGTCTCCGGGCCGCCGTAGATCGTGTCGAGCAACTGCTCGCTGACAATCATCTTGGCCGCGGTGACGGCGAGCACGGCCGCGCCCAGGTGGATGATCAGCGGGAAGCGCTCCACCAGCTTGAGCACCATGGTGCTGCCGAACACCACGATCGGGACGCTCACCAGCAGGCCGATGATGACGAGGTCAAACGAGCCGTGGGCCGCACCGGCCACGCCCAGCACGTTGTCGATGCCCATCAGCGCGTCTGCGACGACGATGGTTTTCATCGCACCCCAGAAGGTGCTGGCCACCGGACCGTCGTGCTCGCCGTCATTCTGGTCCGCGAGCAGTTTGTAGGCAATCCACAGCAGGCCCAGTCCGCCTACCAGCATCAGCCCGGGGATCTTGAGCAGCCAGACCACGCCGACGGTCATCGCTGAGCGGACCACGATGGCACCGACAGTGCCCCACACGATGGCTTTTTTCTGCAGATGCGGCGGCAGGCTGCGGGCGGCCAGTGCGATCACGATGGCGTTGTCGCCCGCGAGCACCAGGTCAATGAGGATGATCGCCAGCAAGGCGGACCACCAGGGGGTCGTAAATAGTTCCACGTTCACACTCCAGGTCAGACATCGATCCGGGAATCCAGCAACGGATATCCCGACAAACGAAACCTGGCAGGTTGTGAGAGGAAGCGGTAGGTAGGATGCTGCCGCGAACGCCTCGATCAAACCTGTTCAGGTTTCAATCGAAGGTCTGGCTCGACATGCAGTGTCGCTGCATGCCCAACAAGCCGGAAGTGTGAACTTCGTAATGACGACTTGTTGTAGCGATTCTGCCGTTGGACTGTTTTATTGGATAGTGCGGCAGAACGAGGGAGTTACTCCCCTTCGTGATGCAATTGGACAATAAAACCGGATATTTTGCAAATGGGGCTGTTGCGGGGCGTGTTTTTGCCGTGATCCTGCCGCTGGCCGATAATGGCTGGCCCGGCCTTGCAAGCCATCGCACTTGCCCACCGCTTGCCCGCCATTTCGCGTGGCGGCAGCCCTTCCGGATTCATTTTCCCATGCCTGGCATCCACATCACCGACATTGAAGCCGCCATCAACTATTGGCGCGATAAAAAACCGTCGCCCGACGGCGTGACGCTGGCGCCTGAGCTGCGCGCGCTGGCCGAGGTGTACGCGCTGCTGGTGTTCTATCACGAGGAAGAGGCCGACGAGAAAAGTTTTCCCCCCAAGGCCATGGCCGCCTGGCGCACCTGGTACGACACCACGGCCGACACCCCGTGCATCGCCATCTGCTCCACCAGCCAGGGCGATGCGATGTGCAAGGGCTGTGGCCGTACCTTTGATGAGGTGCAGCATTGGCCCGAGATGACCCCTGCCGAAAAACGCGGCACCTGGCGGCGCATCACGCAGGAGGCCACGGCCTGGCGTTTCGGCCGCTATGCCGATCGCGCACTCGAGAAAACCGGTCAGGACCACTGACCGGCTGCGGGTTTTGCCATGATCCGGCTCACGCGCGCCCCCAACATCGCCATTGCCGCCCTCTGGGCCGACGCACTGACGCAGGCCGGCATTGCCGCCAGCGTGCAGCGGTATTTTCTCGGCAGTGTGGCGGGTGAGCTGCCGCCCGACCAGTGCCAACCCGAGGTCTGGCTGACCCATCGCGAGGATGAGGCCCGTGCCAAGGCCCTGCTGCATGCGTTGCATAACCGGCCGCAGCGGCGCTGGCACTGCGCCTGCGGAGAACTGGTGGAAGGCGGCTTCGACCAATGCTGGCAGTGCGGCGCCGACATGCCGGCTGACGCCTGACGCCTGACGCCTGACGCCTGACGCCTGACGCCTGACGCCTGACGCCTGACGCCTGACGCCTGACGCCTGACGCCTGACGCCTGACGCAGGTTGCGTCCTTCGATACGCTTGGCGTACCCTGTCCTGAGGTATCGAAGGGTCAGGACGAACGGAATCTCATCGCAGACACCCTTCGACAAGCTCAGGGCGAACGGATTTCAACACACGACTTGTATTGGTATTCAGACCAGCGGAGCCGTGGAACCGGCTTCGCCGGGCCACAGGCGGACGGCCCCCTTGGGGGGGGCAGCGCAGTACGCGAAGCGACAAGCGTGGGGGCTAAAGTCAGACGCGCCGCGCCAGCGTAGCGGCCAGGCCGGTGTAGCTGGCCGGCGTCATGGCCAGCAGGCGCTCCTTTTCGGCGGCAGGAATTTCCAGCGAACGGATCAGCGCGTGCAGGTCTTCGGCCTTGACGGTCTTGCCGCGCGTGACTTCCTTGAGCTTTTCATACGCACCCTGCACGCCATAGCGGCGCATCACGGTCTGGATGGGTTCGGCCAGCACCTCCCACGAGGCGTTGAGGTCTTCGCTGAGCGCTTCGCGGTTGAGCTCCAGCTTGCTGAGGCCCGTACCGAGTGAGTTGTACGCCAGTACTGCGTAGCCCAGCGCCACGCCCATGTTGCGCAGCACGGTGGAGTCGGTCAGGTCGCGCTGCCAGCGCGAGATCGGCAGCTTTTCGCTCAGGTGCCGCAGCAGCGCGTTGGCCAGGCCCAGGTTGCCTTCGGCGTTTTCAAAGTCGATCGGGTTGACCTTGTGCGGCATGGTCGACGAACCGATTTCGCCGTCTTTCAGGCGCTGCTTGAAGTAGCCCACGCTGACATAGCCCCAGATGTCGCGCGCCAGGTCGATCAGGATGGTGTTGGTGCGCGCCACGGCATCGAACAGCTCGGCCATGTAGTCGTGCGGCTCGATCTGGATGCTGTAGGGCTGGAAGGTCAGGCCCAGGCCCAGCGGTTCCGGTGTTTCGATCACGCTGCGGCTGAAGGTTTCCCAGTCGAAGTCGGGCCAGGCCGAGAGGTGGGCGTTGTAGTTGCCCACCGCGCCATTCATCTTGCCCATCAGCTTGATGGCGGCGATCTTGTCGCGCGCATTGGCCAGGCGCACCACCACGTTGGCGATTTCCTTGCCCACTGTCGTGGGGCTGGCGGTCTGTCCGTGGGTGCGGCTGAGCATGGGCTCGTCGGCAAACGCATGGGCCATGTCGCGCAACTGGGCAATGACCTTGTCCAGCGCCGGCAGCAGCACCAGGTCGCGGCTGCTCTTGAGCTGCAGGGCGTGGCTGGTGTTGTTGATGTCCTCGCTGGTGCAGGCAAAGTGGACGAATTCGCTGGCGGCCTGCAGTTCCGGCCGGGCTTCGAACTTCGACTTGATCCAGTACTCGACCGCTTTCACGTCGTGGTTGGTCGTCTTCTCGATCTCCTTGATGGCGGCGGCGTCGGCCTCCGAGAAATTCTTGACCAGACCCAGCAGGTAAGTGCGCGCTCCGGGGCTCAGCGGCTTGAATTCGGAGAATTTGGCGTCAGACAGGGCGATGAACCAGGCGATTTCGACCTGCACCCGGCGGTGCATGTAGCCCTGTTCAGACATCAGGGGGCGCAGTTGACCGAGTTTGCCTGCGTAGCGGCCGTCCAGCGGCGACAGGGCGTTGATGGTGGAGAAGCTCATGCCTCAATTGTAGGGTGTGCGTTCTGGCCGCCCTTGCACTGCCCCCGTGTCAGCCAGCGGCCGGGCTTACTCGATAGAATGCTCTTCATTCGGACCACGATCTCACTACCACCATGAAACTCATCGGATCCGCCACCAGCCCCTATGTGCGCAAAGTGCGCATTGTGATGGCCGAGAAAAAACTCGACTACCAGTTTGTTCTGGAAGACGTCTGGGCTGCCAGCACCACCATCAACGCCTCCAATCCGCTCGGCAAAGTGCCTTGCCTGGTCATGGAAGGCGGCGAGGCCGTGTTTGATTCCCGCGTGATCGTCGAATACCTGGACACCCTGTCGCCGGTGGGCAAACTCATTCCCACCCAGGGTCGCGAGCGGGCCGAGGTCAAGACCTGGGAAGCGCTGGCCGACGGCCTGATCGATGCCGCCATCCTGGCGCGGCTGGAAGCCACCTGGGCCGGCCGCAGCGCCAAGGAACGCAGCGAGGCCTGGATCGCCCGGCAGATGGCCAAGATCGACGTGTCCCTCAAGGCCATGAGCACCGGCCTGGCTGACAAGCCCTTTTGCAGCGGCATCCACCTGAGCCTGTCGGATGTCGCGGTCGGTTGTGCCCTCGGCTACCTCGACTTGCGTTTTCCGCAGGTTCCGTGGCGCCAGAGCCACCCCAACCTGGCCAAACTGCAGGAAAAACTGGTGCAGCGCCCCAGTTTTGTGGAAACCCAACCAGGCTGAAGTGACTGCTCACACGCCAGCTTCGCTGGGTGTGAACGCTGCCCGAGGAGATCATTTCCTTGCGGCAGGCCGGCTGAAACGGTGTATTGGCGATCTTCACCCTGCGGGTGGTGCGCTATGACTGCGCGCGTTTTTTCAGCCAGCGCATCAGGCTGCCCACCAGCGGCAGCTTCTCATACAGCTCTTCGGCCGCATCCCAGTAATCACGGTGGTAATCCACCCGCCCCTCGGCGGTGAAC
Source organism: Synechococcus sp. UW140 (assembly GCA_943370905.1). Lineage (GTDB taxonomy): Bacteria > Pseudomonadota > Gammaproteobacteria > Burkholderiales > Burkholderiaceae_C > Polaromonas. The sequence continues at coordinate 119,730 of CALRSS020000006.1, read as the reverse complement.
TTGAGGTGCGACGTGCCGCGGATGGTCTGCAGCGTCTGGCGGTCCCAGGCTTTCATGCGGAACTCGAAGTTCCAGGTCACAAAGCACTGGTCGCCCTGCGCGACGGTGTCCGTCACCACAAAGCGCGGTCCGTCCAGGGCCACATACATGTGCTCAAAAATCTGCCGGATGTCCTCCAGCCCGCGCACCTCGTTGAACGGGTCCTTGAAGTAGGCGTTCGGTGTGTAGAACTGGTCCAGCTCGCCCAGGCGCCCGGGGGACAGGCTTTCAAAGAAGGTGACCAGCCGTGCCACGTGGGTGTCAGCGAGAGGCGGCGTGGCAGAAGGTGTCAGGTCGGTCATCGCTGGCGCTCAAAGCCCGGTGAACTTGCGGATCACCGGGAAATACAGCGCGCCTGGCAGCAAGGCCAGCGTTTTCATCCACAGCGTGAAGCGCTTGGGGAAATGGATTTCAAACCGGCCCTGTGCCCAGCCCTCGAGGATTTCTTCGGCGGCTTGTGCCGGCTGGATCAGCCCCGGCATGGTGAACTCGTTCTGCGCGGTCAGCGGTGTCTCGACGAAACCGGGGCAGACGAGGCTCACGCCGATGCCGCTGTCCTTCAGGTCCAGGTACAGGGTTTCAGCCAGATTGATCAGCGCCGCCTTGGTCGGCCCATAGGCCAGGCTCTTGGGCAGGCCGCGGTAACCGGCCACGCTGCTGATCAGGCTGATATGGCCCGAGCGCTGCGCCAGAAACGCCGGCAGCACAGCCTGCAGCACGTAAAGCGCACCGTTGTAGTTCACGTCGTTGTGGCGCAGCATGTCGGCCAGATCGAACTGCGTGGCGCGTTGCTCCTTGTAGTAACCCGCGCAATACAGCACCACATCCAGGGGGCCACCGCGGCGCAGGGTATCCGCTGCGGCCTGCACCGCGGCGCAGTCGGTCACGTCCAGCGGCAGGGCCTCGGCGCCCGGGTGGGCCTGCACAAAGGCGGCCAGGGCGTCGGCCTTGCGCGCGGACACCACCACGCGGGCGCCTCGCGCGTGCAATGCGTGGGCCGTTGCTTCGCCGATGCCGCTGGAGGCGCCGACCAGCCACACGGTCTTGCCGCGCCAGTCTGAAAGGGGTGGATTGAAGGACATGTCTGGAAAAGGAGGTGATGCGGTGGGCGGGCTGGCGCTGTCGTGGGCTCTCAGCGCTTCACGAACGACAGCGTGACCTCGCCCAGCTTGAAGCCGAACTTGCTCATCTCGGCCTTGTTGAGCATGACCTTGTCGCTCATCAGGTACATCCAGTCGTCAAACTGCACCTCGATGATTTTTCCGTCCACCGGCAGCTTGAGCGTGTAACCCCAGCGAAAGGCGTTGCCCTTTTCCTGGCCCGCCGCTTCGCCCAGCACATCGTCAGCGGTTCCGGCATAGCGGCCATCCGGACCGCGCTTGAGCGTCCAGACGCGGCGGCCCTTGCTGCCGTCGGAATAGGTGAAGTCCTCGTCCAGCACGCCGGTTTCGGCGCCGGGCGGCCCTTGCCAGCTGCACTTCATCACGACGGTGAAGCGTTTGACGACCTTGCCCGAGCGGTCGGTGAACACGCCATAGGCATCCAGGGTGCCATTGAAGTACTGGCGCATGTCGAGCACTGGCTTTTCGGCGGCGTACTCGGTGATCTGCGGCCCGGCGCAGCCGGCCAGAAGCGCCAGTGACAGGGTGACAGCCGACAGCGCGGCCAGTGGACGTCGCAGGGTGAAGCTCATGGTGAAACACCTTCCGGTTGTTTGATGATGAAGAAATACAGGCCCGCGGCCGCAGCCAGCTTGAGTACGCAGGGCAGCACGCAGTAGGCGGTGACCAGCGCATTCAGTGCCGGCGCATCACGCACGCCCGGTGCGTAGCCGAACAGCCCGAGCATCGGCAGTGCCAGACCGGCGGCCAGGGCCAGGTTGAGCTTGGTGGCGAAGTTCCACCAGCCAAAGTACGCGCCTTCCGACTGGCCCGACTGCCCGTTGGCCTGAATCACGCCGGCAAGCATTGCCCCCGGCAGCGCCAGGTCGGTGCCCAGGGCGACACCCGAGAGGGCGCACACCACCAGGAAGGCCGTGGTGTCGCCCGCCCCCAGTTGCGTGGCCCAGGCAAACACCGCAATGGCCAGAAACATGCCGGCCAGCCAGGTGCGCGCCAGCCCGATGCGTTTGACGACAGCCAGCCACAGCGGAATCGACAGCGCGGCGCAGAGGAAGTAGCTGCCGAGGAACAGCGGCTCCATGGCCGCCGGCGCCTGCAGCCGGTCCTGGATGAAAAACAGCACCAGCGTGGCGGGGACGGCGCTGGCAATGCCGTTGAGCATGAACACCGCCAGCAGACGGCAAAAAACGACCGAACGAAAAGGCAGCCACAGCGCCGAGGGTGTATGCAGCACGGCAGCGGCGCGGGCGTGGGGCTGGACCGCCTGTGTCCAGGCCAGCCATCCGGCGACCAGCACGATAAAAAAGAGGCCGGTGGTGACAGGCAGGCCCAGCACCACGGGGGTGATGGACGCCAGCACCACGCCGACGAGGCCCAGACCCTCGCGCCAGGCGACGATGCGGCTGCGCTGGGCTTCGTTGCCACCCAGCATGGCGCCCCAAGACTGGTGCGACACACTCAGGGCACTGTAACCGGCATAGGTCAGCATCAGCATCACGGCGGCCCAGGCGGCGAGGGCACCGGGCGCCCGGACTGGCGGGAAAAACAGCAGTGCAAAACCCAGCGCCAGCACCAGCGCGGCCACCGCACCCAGCGACAGCACGGCGCGCGGGGAGCGTGCGAACAGTCGGTCGCTCAGTCGCCCCAGCAAGGGGTCGATGAAGGCATCAAACAAGCGTGCACCCAGCAAAATGGCGCCCAGCGTGGCCAGCGGCACGCCGAACTCACGCGCATAGTGGTTGGGCAGGATGACATAGAGCGGCAGCGCCACAAAAGCCAGCGGCAGGCCCAGCAGGCCATAGGCCAGACCGTTGCGCGCGGTGAAAGCCTCGGGTGTCGCCGTGGACACCGGCATCGGTGTCACCCGCCAACCCCTGCCAGCAGGGCTTCGCGCAGCTTGGGCTCTGACGTTTTCGGCGAGAGCCAGATGCCGAAGAACAGCCGGGCGAATTCCGGATCCCGGATGTCCCCGCTCGGTTTGCCGTTGACCCAGAAGGACGCGCCGACGCCAGGCTGGTGCACGCCCAGGATGCGGTCGCCTTTTTTCACGTCGGGAATCACACGCAGCATCTCGCGGGTCCAGCGCGCAGCCTGCTCCTCTCTGATGGCCGCGCTGCGGCGCATCTCCTGCATGGAACGCTCGGCCACTGCGACGGCGTCAAAGGCGCGGAGGTAGTCCAGCTCCAGCGCCAGCGGCTGGCTGCTGTAGCTGGTGGGGCCAAAGCCGGCGGGTGCCCAAAGGCGCGCGTCATAGACCTGAAGGCCCCAGAAGGTCAGACGCGATTTGCCGACGAGCCGCGCCTGCGGCAGGGCTTCGCGCACCTCCGGACGGTCGTCAGCCGTCTGGAGGGTCTGCGCCGTCTGTGCCGCGGCAGGCAAGCTGGCGCTTGCCGTCGCCAGTGCGAACAACAGGCAGACACCGGCGCAGGCGGAGCGCGTCAACGCTTGCGCAGGGTGAACTGCATCACGTTGGTGTTGGCTTGTGCGAAGGCGGCTTCGCAGTAGGCCAGATAGAACTCCCATATGCGTATGAACCTCTTGTCAAACCCGAGCTGGAGCACCCGTGACTCTTGGGCCAGGAAGTCGTCGCGCCACAGCTTGAGCGTGTGCGCGTAGTCCTGGCCAAACGAAAACTCGTCAATCACATCGAAGCCGGCTGCCGCGGCCTGCGCCCGGAACTGTGTCGGACTGGGCAGGCAACCGCCCGGGAAGATGTACTGCTGGATGAAGTCGGTGGAACTGATGTAACGCTCGAACAGGTCGTCAGCGATCACGATGCTCTGGATGCAGGCATGTCCGCCCGGCTTGAGCAGGCGCGACACGGTCTGGAAATATTCCGGCCAGTATTCGCGGCCCACGGCTTCGATCATCTCGATGGAGCAGATCGCGTCAAACGGCGCGTCGACGGTGGTTTTGCCGATGTCGCGGTAGTCCTGCAGCCGCAAATCAGCGCTGGCAGCCGCGCCGACGCGTTCCATGCGCGCCTGGGCCCATGCCAGCTGTTCGGTGCTCAGCGTCACGCCGACCAGCGAGGCCTTGAATTCGGTGGTGGCCATCTCGGCCAGCGCGCCCCAGCCGCAGCCGATCTCGAGGACGCGGTCGCCCGGCTTCACGCCGGCCATGTTGAGCGCCCGGCGCACCTTGGCCAGCTGCGCGTCTTTCATCGAGGTCTCGGGCGTCTCGAAGATGGCCGACGAGTAGTTCATCGTGCCGTCGAGCCACAGCTCGTAAAACGCATTGCCCAGGTCATAGTGGGCGTGAATGTTCTTCTGGCTGTTGGTTTTGGTGTTGCGGTTCAGCAGGTGCTTGATGCGGTAGGCCAGGCGACCCAGCCAGCTGCCGTAGATGACGTCCTCGACTTCCTTGCGATTGACGAGGAACACTTCCAGCAGGTCCGTCAGGTGCGGTGTGGTCCAGTCGCCGGCGATGTAGCTCTCGGCAAATCCGATGTCGCCTGAGCGCAGGGCCGCGCTGCACACGTTCCAGTTGTGCAGGTGCAGGCTGGCCATAGGCGCCTCGCCCGAGCCGAAGCGCTGCAGTGACCCGTCGGGCAACTGCACGGTGAGCGTGCCGTGTTTCAGGCGCAGCAAGAGCTTGAGCGCCGTGCGGGCTGCGCTGGGCGCGTCGCCGGGAATGGCAAAGCCCTGGGATGCGGAGGAGGTGTTGAATGTATTCATCGCGTCACGAAGATTTCAGGGGGCTTGGGTTTACGGATAAAGGGCACACGTTTGCACCACAGCTTGAAGGCCTGCCAATGGATGCGGCCGATCACGCCGAAAGTCATCGCCGGATAGCCCCACAGCGCCTTGCGCAGGCTGGCGGCAGTGACGGGCTCGAGCGTGCCGCTGACGCTGGTTTCCAGCAGCGGCCCTTCGGCGTCGTCATAGTCGATGCGGGCCACGGTTTTTTTCAGACCGTCGTTGTCAATGTGCAGGAAGCGGAAGCGGTAGCCGCCTTCCAGCGTGCAGAAGGGTGAGACATGAAAGACCTTGTCCGCCGTCAGTTCCTGGCCGTACTGGGGGGCGTCGAGCAGGTAGCAGTGGCGCTCGCCAAAGGTGTTGTTGACCTCCACCACGATGGCGCGCAGGCTGCCGTCCGTGCGGTGGCAGTACCAGAAGCTCACCGGCTTGAAGGTGTAGCCCAGCACCCGGGGGTAGGTGTGCAGCCAGACCTCGCCGTGGGCGTCTTCCACGCCTTCGCGCAGCAGCAGGTGGTCCAGCCAGTGCAGCGCATTGTCGGTGCCGTCGCCGTGGTCACGGTCGAAAAAGCTCAGCGCGCCCGGCCGGTTGTGGGCCAGCGCGCCACGCTCGGCGCGACCAGCCGCAGGCTGCTGGTGCAGGCTGCGCATCGGCAGCATCAGGAAATAGGTGGGGTAGTTGAAGGCGTTGCGGGCAGGCTTGAGGCGCGTGTGCCGCACCTGGCCAAAGCCGATGAGCGGCCGGCTGCCGACGTCTGCACTGGCGGGCGCGCGGCTGTGGGGGGTCATGCGGCCGCCTTGGCGTCCTGGAGCAGCAGGCGCGCCGCCTGCAGGCCGGACTTCAGCCCGTCTTCGTGGAAGCCGTAGCCCGTCCAGGCGCCGCAGAAATAGGTGTGCTGCGCGCCCTGCAGGTCGCCCAGTTGCTGCTGGGCGCGGATGGCGTCCAGGTCAAACACCGGATGTGCGTAGTCAAATTCACCCATGATGTGTTTACGCTCAATCTCGCGCACCGGATTCAGCGACACGACCACCGGCTGGGTAAAGGGCAGCGGCTGCAGCATGTTCAGCAGGTAATGCAGACACACCCGGGCTGATTCACGATCGGTGTTCTGGGCGCGCTCGTAGTTCCAGGCGGCCCAGGCCAGCTTGCGGCTGGGCAGCACCGAGGCATCGGTGTGCAGCACGGCGCGGTTGGCCTGGTAGCGGATGGCGCCGAGCACGTTGGCTTCGGCCGCGCTGGGTGCGCGCAGCATCCTGAGCGATTCGTCCGAGTGGGCGGCCATCACGACCTTGTCAAAGCGCTCGGCCCGGCCTTCGGTGATCACCCGCACGCCATCGCCGTCCCGCTCGATGAGCTGCACCGGTGTGTTCAGCCGCTTGTCGCCTATGTTGGCGATGATTTTCTCGACGTAATGTCTGGCGCCGCCCTGTACCGTCCACCACTGCGGCCGGTCGGTGATCTGGATCAGGCCATGGTTGTGGCAAAAGCGGATCATGGTGGCCACCGGGAACTGCAGCATCTGGTCGGTCGGGCAGGACCAGATGCAGCCCATCATGGGCAGAAAGTACCAGTCGCGGAACTCGTCGGAGAACTTGCGCGAGCGCAGGAAGTCGCCCAGCGGCTGCATCATGTCGGTGTCGGCCCCCGACTTGGCCAGGCCGGTGGTGATGCGGTTGAAGCGGACGATTTCGCCCAGCATGCGCAGGAAGGGCCAGTGCGTCAGGTTGCTGCGCTGGGCAAACACGCTGTTCAGGCTTGAGCCGCTCCACTCCAGCCCCTGGCCACCCAGTGCGTCGGGCACCTTCACGGAAAACGACATGTCTGACTTGGCCGTTTGCACGTCCAGTTCGGCGAACAGATTGATCAGGTGGGGATAGGTGCGCTCGTTGAAGACCAGAAAACCGGTGTCCACGCCATGGGTGACCATGCCCTGCGCCGAAGGCAGGGTGACGTCGACCGTGTGGGTGTGTCCGCCGAAGTAGTCGCCCGCCTCAAACAGCGTGACGTCGGCCAGACCCTGGAGCGTGTGCGCCGCCGCCAGACCCGAGATGCCGGAGCCGACAACTGCGACGCGAAGGCCGGTGTGGCTCATGCCGCCGTCCTTGAAGCGGCTGCGGCCGATGGGGCCTTATCGGCGCCGAATACAAAGTTGCTGCGAAGCGCCCCGGCGCGAACGAGGGAGGGAGGGAGGAGGAGGAGCGCCCCGGGATTGCATCCAGACCTTGGAGAGCTGGAAGGCTTCGCAACAATGAAACCGTGTCTGTCGGACTGCCTGACGCATTGGTCGTCAGCCTGGACCGATGTTGGAGCACTGCCGTGGCGCAGGAGTTCCCGCTTTCCCCGTCTTGCTGCCAATCGGCGAGGTAAATTTTTGTTAACGTTCCCAAAGCACATGCTGCGGCCCATGAAAGCAGGAGGATCCTCCTGGAAAGCGGTGATACGGATAAGTCCTGCCCGGTCGGGCCGGGGCGTCAGTGGCCGCGTGTCGGCGACCTTCTCCAGCACATGATACGGGAAAAATTACCGAAACGTCAATTAATGACTGATTGGTAATTTCCAGCGGAAAATGAGGAGACCCTAGCGAACGGTCAGCTGTTTTTCGATTTCGGCCAGGAACTGGCGGCTGGTGGGCTCAGCCATGGAATTGAAACTGACCACGCTGGTGCCGTCGCGGGCAATCACGTATTTGTAAAAATTCCATTTTGGGCTGGTGCCGGTTTTTTCGGCGAGTTGCCGGAACAGCGGGTTGACGTCTTTGCCGGTCACCACGGTTTTGGTGAACATCGGGAATTTCACGCCGAAGGTGTTTTCACAGAAGTCGGCAATGTCCTTGTTGCTGCCGGTTTCCTGGGAGAAGTCATTGGAAGGGAAGCCGAGCACTACCAGGCCGCGGTCCCTGTATTTGGCATACAGGTCTTCCAGGCCCCGGTACTGCGGTGTGAAACCGCAGAAGCTGGCGGTGTTGACCACGACCACCACTTTGCCGCTGTACTGGCACAGCGATTGCGGTTTCTCGTCCTGCAAGCGGAGAAAGGTCTTTTGCAGCAAACCGGAGCAGGCCTGCGGCGCCGGGCTGGCCGCGGCAGCCACGGCGGGTGCTGCTGCCGGTGTGGCCGCCCAGGCCGACGGCGAAGCGATGCCGCAGCAGGCGACGGTGAGCAGCAGGCGACGGGTGGTGAGCAGTCTCATGGTGGGTTCTCGCTGGAAATGGTGGTTACCGACTCTGCATTCTGGCCCTGTTGCCCGCGCGGCACAGGCCGGGGGCGGCAAATCAGGGTGGTTCAGTCAGGTGATACGCGGTCCGTCCTCCGCCGGATTCGCCCCCATGGCTGCGCGACCGGCGCATCCCCCGTGCCGCGCAGCAGCCCAAGGTGCCGGAAAAAGCGGGAATCCGGCCTGAAACGGAACGATGTGTCAGCAAATGGCCCGTAAGTCACCAGTTGTCACATTAGCCGCCTAAAATCAGGGCGTGGCGTTCGCGTCCACCCGGACGGCGCGGCAGGACATCCGGGGCGGGTTGACCTGCGTACCACTGTATGCCAAGGAGTTCATATGCTTTACCCCGAACTGTTCAAACAACTCGAATCCGTGCGCTGGGACATGGACAAAGACATCCCGTGGGCCAGTTTTGACGCCACCAAGCTCACCGACGAGCAGGCGCAGACCATCAAGATGAACGCCATCACCGAATGGGCAGCCCTGCCGGCGACCGAAATGTTTCTGCGCGACAACAAGGACGACAGCGACTTTTCCGCCTTCATGTCGATCTGGTTTTTTGAAGAGCAGAAGCACTCGCTGGTGTTGATGGAATACCTCAAGCGCTTCCGGCCCGAGCTGGCCCCGACCGAGGCCGAACTGCACGAGGTGCGTTTCGAGTTCGAGCCTGCCCCGGCGCTGGAGACGCTGATGCTGCATTTCTGCGGCGAAATCCGGCTGAACCACTGGTACCGGCGCGCCAGCGAGTGGCACACCGAGCCGGTCATCAAGCAGATCTACACCCAGCTGAGCCAGGACGAAGCCCGCCATGGCGGCGCCTATTTGCGTTACATGAAGCGTGCGATCACCAACTTCGGCGATGATGCCAAGAGTGCCTTCAGCAAGGTGGGCGTGCTGATGGCCAGTGCCCGCCGTACGGCCCAGGCCCTGCACCCGACCAACCTGCACGTGAACAAGAACCTGTTTCCCCGCGACACCATCCAGAGCCGCCTGCCCAACCCGGAGTGGCTGGAGCACTGGCTGGACACCCAGATCAAGTTCGATGCGGTCTGGGAGGGCAAGGTGGTCGATCGCATCCTGCACAACCTCAGCCTGCTCTTGAACCAGAGCTTCAAGAGCGTGCAGGAGCTCAACCGCTACCGCAAGGACATCGGCAAGGAGCTGGCGGCCGCGCTCTCCGCCGACGGCAAGCCGCACGCTGCGTGATGACGCCGGCAAGGCCTGCGTTCCTTGACAAGATCGCCTCGCCCGCGGACGCTGCCGTCCGGGTGGCGCAACTGCCCCGTCCCGTGGTGTTCACCAACGGGGTGTTTGATGTCCTGCACCGCGGCCACGTGACCTATCTCGCCCAGGCCCGCGCGCTGGGCGGCAGTCTGGTGCTGGCCCTGAACACCGACGCGTCCGCCAGGCGGCTGGGCAAGGGGCCGGACCGTCCCCTGAACAACGAGCAGGACCGCGCTGTGCTGATGGCTGCACTGGACTCGGTGAGCCTGGTGACGTGGTTTGACGAAGACACGCCGCTGGCGCTGATCTCTGCGCTCAAGCCCGACATTCTGGTCAAGGGCGGCGACTACGACATGGACAAGCTGGCAGAAACCGCGGTGGTCAAGGGCTATGGGGGCCGGGCTTTGGCGATCCCGTTTGTCGATGGCTACTCGACGACCGCATTGGTCAAAAAAATACGGACGCCCGGCTGACGCGGCAAGCTGGTCAGGCAGCCCTGGCGACCAACACCGCGTTGGAGCCGCCAAAGGCAAATGAATTGGACATCACGGCACGCAGCCCTTTGGCATCGCGTGCCGTGAGCGGGATGTAGTCCAGGTCGCAACGCGGATCCGGTGTGTGCAGGAAGGCTGTCGGTGGCAGGTGTCCCGAGCGGAGCGCCATCACGCTGGCGATGAACTCCATCGCGCCTGCTGCGCCCATGGCGTGGCCATGCGCGCCTTTGCTGGAGCTCACGGAAAGGCGATCGGCAGCCTCGCCGAAAGCCAGCCGGATGGCATGTGTTTCCACCACATCGCCGACTTCCGTTGCCGTGCCGTGGGCATTGAGATAGCCCACATCCGCAGCGTTCAGGCCGGCGTCGGCCAGGGCCAGCGTCATGGCGCGCGCCTGACCTTCGGATTCAGGCTGGGTCAGGTGGTGGGCGTCGGTGGTGGACGCATAGCCACACACCTCGGCGAGGATGTTGGCGCCACGCCGCCGGGCGCTTTCCCAATCTTCCAGCACCAGCATGGCCGCGCCCTCGGCCAGCACCAGGCCGGTGCGGTCTGCCGAAAACGGCCGGCAGGAGGTTTCAGCGCCATCCGCATGGGGTCTGGCCAGGGTGTGCATGGCCTGCCAGGCCTTGATGGTGCCCCGGTTGAGCAGCGCTTCGGCGCCACCGGCCAGCATGGCGTCGGCATAGCCGTGGCGGATCTGGCGAAAGGCTTCACCGATGGAGGTGGCCGACGAGGCGCAGGCATTGGAGACGGTGCTGCTCGGACCCTTGAGGCCGAACTCCATCGACACATGGGCCGCGATGGCGTTGTTCATGGCCAGTACGACGGTCATCGGCCGGAGGCGGGCGACTTTCTGTTCCAGCAAGGCCGTGTAAGCCGACTCCGTGGAGCCTGCACCGCCGCTGCCTGTGCCCATGGAAACGCCGAAACGATCAGGCGGGATGCCATTGGTGGGTGTGTTGGTATGCCCAAGGCCAGCCTGGGCCATGGCCTCGCGGCCGGCAATCAGCGCGAATTGGCTGACCCGGTCCATGGTGAGCAGGCGTCCCTTGGGAAAGTGCGGGTCCGGGTCGAAATGGATGGCACCGGCCAGCACGCTTTCAGTGCCGGTGGGAAAGGGGACGTCGATGGCGCGGATGCCGGACGTCGATGACAGCAGGGCGTCGAAGAACCGGGCAGTGCCGGTCCCGATGGGAGAAACAACACCGAGACCGGTGATGGCAACGCGACGCATGGACGGCATGGGCCCCGGTGATGGGCTCAGGCGGCGGGTTTGGCAGGCGGCAGCAGCGGCTCGATCAACTGCACCATTTCCGCAAGGGTACGGGGCGGGTTGGCCTGGTCGGGAATCTGGATGCCGAACTTGTCTTCAATCTGGAACAGGAATTCGATGACCGCCAGGGAGTCCAGGCCCAGGCTCTCCAGCGTCGCATCAGGCAGCAGCTTTTCTTCACTGATGCCAAACGTCTCGGCAAAAAGATGGATCAAATCAGAATTCATTACCGAACCAGTAAATATTAACCAAACGTGTATTGTCCATCATCACCGTGGCCGCCTCTGTACGTGGACTCCACAGTCATTTTAGTAGTCGCCAACGAATGCACAAAGACACCGAAAATCCCGCTGGCGCGCAGCTTCAGGGTGTGTACATCTGCCGCACAGCGTCGGACAGGCTGAACGTGCCCAGCAATTCACCCAGGTAGCTGCTGGGGGCTGGTGCCATGGCCGCCTGGCCAATTTCAGCCCGCAGGCGTGCGTTGCCGAAGACGGCATCGGCCGTCAGGAAAGGCAGGTAAGGCTGCAAGGCCTCGAACATCCAGCGCTGGCGGGCGAACTTCGGCTGCGGCACGAAATCCCGGCCGCGCATGTTCAGCTTGCCGATGCCTGGCATGGTCAGCGTCAGTTCGTCGGCCAGTGCCTTGAAGGTCATGGAGTCTTCGCCGGTGGAGACGTGGTAGCAGTCGTGCTGCAGCGTGTCTTTCAGCAGCATTTCTGCGAAAGCGCCGGCGATGAAGTCCACCGGGGCAAAATCGAGCCGTGCGTCCGGGTCCAGCGGCACGTCGCCCAGCTCGGCCATCACCGGGATGGACCACAGCATGTTGCGCGCCAGCTTGGCGTCGTCAATCCCGCGGGACAGCACGATGCCGGGGCGCAGGCTGACGAAGGGCGCGCCGGTGGCGCGCAGCAGCGTTTCGGCATCCCTTTTGGAGCGGATGTAGTCATTGGCATAGCCTGCGAAAGGCATGTCTTCGGTGATGACGCCACGCGGCTCGGTGGTGACGGCCGCGGTACCCACGAAAAACCCGCGCTGCGATGGCGCCAGGCCCTTGAGGATGCCGGCGAACTGCTCGGCCGCCTGGATGTTGACCGGGTAGACCCCGGCGCCCGGCTTGAAGGAGGTGCTGGCGGCGGAGTGAAGGATCACGTCCGCTGATTTCAGAACCGCATCGCTCAGGCCGAACTGGGGGTGGATGATGTCGCCAGCCTCGGCCGACACCATCTCGGCGAACTCGGGTTTCCAGAGCACGCTTTTCTGCAGGCGATCGAGAAGACGCAGGCGCGCCTGGTGGGCATCGGTGGCCCGGACCACCGCGGTGCTGTAGACGCCCCTGGCGGCCAGAAGAAGCATCAACTCGCCGCCAATCAGGCCGGTCGCACCTGAAAGCAGTACGCGTTTTGACATGTGAAGAAATGTAAAGCTGAACGCGGGATTATAGGTTGCCCCCGGCGCGCTACTTTCAGGCTTTGACCGGCTGGTCCGGCTCCTCCGCGGCCACAGGCGCGCGTCCGCGCAGTCGCGCCACCGTACGGCGGGTCCATTGCTCCAGGTCGTCGATGTAGGTGAACACCGCCGGCACCACCAGCAGGCTGAGCACGGTCGAGGTGATCAGCCCGCCAATCACGGCGATCGACATCGGTGAGCGGAAGCTCGGGTCGGCCGCGCCGAAGCCGATGGCAATCGGCATCATGCCGGCACCCATCGCGAGCGTGGTCATGATGATGGGCCGCGCCCGTTTGTGGCAGGCATCCAGCAGCGCTTCCCGGCGCGACATCTGGTGGTCGCGCCGCGCCACGATGGCGTATTCCACCAGCAGGATGGAGTTCTTGGTGGCAATGCCCATCAGCATGATGAGGCCGATCAACGAGGGCATGGAAAAGCTCTTCTGTGCCACCAGCAGGCCCACGAAGGCGCCGCCCAGCGACAGCGGCAGCGCCGCCAGGATCGTCACCGGGTGCAGGAAATCCTTGAACAACAGCACCAGCACGATGTAGATGCACAGCACGCCCGTCAGCATGGCGAGCCCGAAACTCGCAAACAGCTCGCCCATGACCTCGGCGTCGCCGATTTCCACCACTTTCACGCCCGGCGGCAGGGTCTTGATGGCAGGCAGCTCCTTCACGGCTTCGGTGACGTCACCCAGCGCGCGCCCCGACAGCTCGATCTCGAACTTCACGTTGCGCGAGCGGTCATAGCGGTCGATGACGGCCGGGCCGCTCGCCACCTCCAGAGTGGCGACCTGGCCCAGGATGACCGGCCCGACGCCCGGTTTGGTGCTGGGCACGGCCAGCCGCTCCAGCACGCTCAGGTCGCGCCGGGCCGCATCGTCCAGCTTGACCACGATGGGTACCTGCCGCTGCGACAGGTTGAGCTTGGGCAGTGATTCCTCGTAGTCGCCGACCGTGGCAATGCGCAGCGTCTCACCCATGGCGGCGCTGGTCACGCCCAGGTCCGCGGCGCGGGCAAAGTCGGGGCGGATGGCGATTTCGGGCCGCACGAGGCTGGCGCTCGACGAGATGTTGCCCAGACCGGGGATGGTGCGCAAATCCTTCTCGACGGCCAGTGCCGCAGTTCGCAGCGCATGGGCATCTTCGGCCGTCAGCACCAGGATATAGGCCTCGCCCGATCCGCCCAGCCCCACCTTGCTGCGCACGCCGGGCAGCGCTTCCAGGGCGCTGCGCATTTTGGCCTCTATACCCTGCTTGCGGGGTCGCTCGGTGCGCGGGTCCAGCAGCACCGTGAGCGTCGCCTTGCGCGTTTCAGCGGCACCCTGCGGTGCGAACGGGTCGCCGCCGGCGGTGCCACCGCCGATGGTGGTGTACACGCTGCGCACGTGCGGCACCTGGCCGACCAGCAGACGCGCCTGCTCGGCGGAGGCCTGGGTCTGCGCCAGCGTGGCACCCGGCGGCAGCTCGAGGTAGACCTGCGTCTGCGAGTTGTCGTCCGGCGGGATGAAGCCGGTGGGCAGCAGCGGAATCAGCAGCACCGAGCCAAAGAAAAAAGCTGTGGCCGCGGCCATGGTGATGACGCGGTGCTTCATGCACCAGGTTGCCCAGCGCATGTATATCTTCATCCAGCGCGGGTCTTCATGCGCGGTGACGATGGGCTTGAGGATGTAGGCCGACATCATCGGCGTGAGCACCCGCGCCACCACCAGCGAGGCGAAGACCGCCAGGGAGGCCGTCCAGCCGAACTGCTTGAAGAACTTGCCGGCAATGCCGCTCATGAAGGCGGTCGGCAGGAACACGGCAATCAGCGTGAAGGTGGTGGCCACCACGGCCAGGCCAATCTCGTCGGCCGCTTCCATGGCGGCCTCGTAGGGGCTTTTGCCCATGCGCAGGTGGCGCACGATGTTCTCGACCTCGACGATGGCGTCGTCCACCAGGATGCCGATGACCAGCGACAGCGCCAGCAGCGAAATGACGTTGATGGAAAAGCCCAGCAGGTACATGCCGGTGAAGGCCGGGATGACCGACAGCGGCAGCGCCACCGCCGAGACAAAGGTCGCACGCCAGTCGCGCAGGAACAGCCACACCACCAGCACCGCGAGCAGCGCGCCCTCGTACAGCAGGTGCATGGAGCCGTCGTACTCTTCCTGCACCGGCTTGACGAAGTTGAAGGCCTCGGTGATCTCGACATCGGGGCGCTGCAGGCGCAGCTCGGCCAGCGCCTTCTGCACGGCATCCCCGACGGCCACTTCACTCTCGCCGCGGCTGCGCGCCACTTCAAACCCGACGACCGGTTTGCCATTGAGCAGTGCGGCCGAGCGGGGCTCGGCGGTGGTGTCGGTGACTGTGGCCACTTCCTCCAGCTTGATGCGCCGGCCGTCGCTCAGCGCCAGCTCCAGGCGGCCCAGTTCGCTGGCGGACTGGACCGTGGCCAGCGTGCGGATGGGTTGCTCGCTACCGCCCAGGTCGGCCCGGCCGCCGGCGCTTTCCGTCTGCACCTGGCGCAACTGGCGCGAGATATCCGAGGCTGTCGCGCCCAGCGCCTGCAGGCGCGAGGGGTCCAGCGCCACCCGCACCTCGCGCGTCACGCCGCCCACGCGGTTGACAGCACCCACGCCCTTGACGGCGAGCAGCTTGCGGGCCACATCGTGGTCCACAAACCAGGACAGCGCCTCGTCGTCCATGCCCGCCGAGCGGATGGTGAAGGCCAGCACCGGCTGGCCCGCGAGGTCCAGCTTGGAGACCACCGGGTCGCGCACGTCGGCCGGCAATTCACTGCGGACCCGGGCCACCGCGGCGCGCACATCGTCGACCGCTTCCTGCACCGGTTTTTCCAGCCGGAACTCTGCCGTGATGCTGGCGCCGCCATCCTGCACGCGGGTCGTGATGTGCTTGAGGCCCTGCACCGTGGCGATGGCGTTCTCGATCTTTTGCGCGACCTCGGTCTCCAGTTGCGCCGGTGCCGCGCCGGGCAGTGCGGCCGTGACGGTGACCGTGGGCAGGTCGATGTCCGGGAAATTCTGGACCTTCATGGCCCCGAACGACACGAGGCCGGCAAATGTCAGCAGCACGAACAGCATGACGGCCGGAATCGGGTTCTTGATCGACCAGGCGGAGACATTCATCGAAAGGCTCCTTTTTATTTGGCGGCAGGCGGTGCGGGCTGCACCTGCGCGGGCGCGTCATTCACGCGCACCAGGTCACCGTCATTGAGAAAGCCGGCACCGCTGGCGATCAGGCGCGCATCGGCATTCAGGCCGGCGGTGATTTCCACGCGCTGGCCGATCAGGCGGCCGGTCTGGACCTTGATCTGGCTCACGCGGTTGTCGGGGTTGAGCCGAAACACGTAGTTGAAACCGTCCCGGATCACCAGCGCCTGCTGCGGCACCGTGAGGCCCGGGGTGGCACCCAGATCGAATTCGCCGCGGGCGAACATGCCGGCCAGCGCCATGCGGGTGGAGCCCTCAGGCGTTTGGGTGGGCGGTGTGAGGCCGGCGGACACCGGCAGGTCCACGTACACCAGTGCGGTGCGGGTTTGCGGGTCCACGCTGGGCGCGATCATGCGCACGCGCCCCCTGATCTGCGCGCCGCTGGCGGCGGTCAGCTGGGCCAGCATGCCGGGCTTCAGGCGGCCCACTTCGGTGGACGTGACCTCGGCGCGCCACTCCAGGCGGCCGCCGCGAATCATGCGGAACAGTTCGGTGCCGCTGGCCACGACGGCACCCAGCGTCGCCGTGCGGGCCGAGATCACGCCGTCCTCCGGCGCCAGCACCTGGGTCTGGCGGCCGCGCAGCTGCTGCGCCTCGAGCGCGGCACGCGCCGCTTCTGCGCGTGCCTTGGCGGTCTGCTCCGTCGTGGCGTACTGGGCCAGCTGCTGGGCGCTGAGTGCGCCCGAGTTTTCCAGCGTGCGGGCCCGCGCGGCATTGGCAGCGGCATCGAGTGCGTTGGCCTCGGCTTCGGCCAGACTGGCCCTGGCTTGCGCCACATCGGTCTGCACGCTGTCGCCCGAGAACACCGCCAGCACCTGCCCGGCCTTGACCTTGTCGCCGACATTGGCCACGACTTTCACCAGCCGCAACCCATTCGACTCCGAACCAATGATGGCTTCCTGCCAGGCGGTGATGTTGCCATTGGCGCTCAGCCTCACCGGCAGGCTGGAGGTCTGCGGCAGCACCGTGGTGACCGTGAGGGCCGGCTTGCCTGCGCTCGCCTTGGCGCTGTCTTTGGCGGCCTCTGCCGGCGTGGCGCGCGACATGACAAACACGCCCACCCCCAAGGCCAGCAAAAAGGCCGCAGTCAGGGCAAGCGCAAGGGGTGAGGGTTTGGGGAGTTTCATGGGGGTCTGCCGGTCGTCTGGGCTGAGGGGGTGTGGGCGGTCAGTTCACGGGGCTTGTGTTGCGGCCTGACGTCGTGGCTGTCGCGCTGGCTTCACCGTTTGTGGGGGCATCCGGGCTGTCGGTCGTCCAGCCGCCGCCAAGCGCCCGGTACAGGGACACCCACGCGACGCGGCGCTCCTTCTGCAGGCTCACCACAGCGCTTTGGGCGGCCAGCCAGGTGCGCCGTGCGTCTTCCAGTTCGACCAGGCTGGCAAAGCCGCTTTGGTAGCGGGCCTCAGTGCCTGCAAACGACGCCCGGTAGCCGTCGGCCGCCACAGCCGCATCGCGGGTGCGGTCGGCCGTGCTCTGCAGGTTGACCAGCGCTTCCTCGACTTCGCGTACCGCTTGCCGCACGGCGCCGCGGTATTGCGCCGTGGCGTTCTCGTAGCGCGCCTTGGCCGCCTCAACATTGGCTTCGCTGGCGCCGCCGTCAAACAGCGGAATCGTCAGCTGCAGCGGCCCGACCGACCAGGTGTCATAACGCAGGGATGTGCCCCGTGTGATGGTCTTGTTGCCGGTGATGGCACCGCTGAGCGACAGGCGTGGGTAGCGTTCGGCCCGTGCACTGCCGATTTCCAGATGGGCGGCATCGACCTCCCGGGCCGCGTTGAAGACATCGGGTCGCTGGGCCAGCACGGTGGCGGGCACGCTGATGACGGGTGCTTGCGTGTCGTCCTGAACAGTGGCTGTGGCGCCCGTCACGGGTGTTTTTGCCAGCTTGTCGCGCAGATCCGGCTCCGCCAGCGCGGTCAACGCCACGAGCGCCTTGATGTGGATGTCGCACTGCGCCGATTGCGAGGTGGCGCTGGCCCGGCCTTCGGCGGCGCTGGCTTGGGCCAGCGCGGCGCTGGCAGGTGCCTGAAAGCCGGCCTTGGCCGCCAGTCCGGCCAGCCGGGCGGTTTCTGCGCGCGAGGCGGCATCGGCCCGCGCGACCACCAGCAACTGTTCACAGGCGCGCAGGCTGTAATACTGGGTTGCCACCTCGGCGGCCACCGAGACCCGCGCTGCATGCCACAGCGCCTGCGTGCCGCGCAGCCGCTGCTGGTCGGCATCGTTGCTGGCCGCATTTCCGCCAAAGAGGTCAATCTCCCAACTGGTTTGCAGACCGACCTGGCCCGTTGTCACGACAGGGGGCGTGTTGCGGTTGACCGGTGCCGAGCGCGCGCGGGTGATGGTGGCGGTGGCGTCCAGCGTGGGCAGCAGGGCCGCACCGGACACGGCCTGCGTCGCGCGCGCCTGCTCGATGTTGGATTTGGCCGTAGCGACCGAGGTGCCGACAGCCTCGGCTGCCAGGATGAGTTCCACCAGCAAGGGGTCCTGCTGCCGTTGCCACCAGCGGCCGAGCTCCGCCACGCTGCCCTGGTGCGGCAACGGCGCCTGCCATTGCGGCGGAATGGTCATGGGGACGGGGGCAAAGGGTGCGTCCAGCGCACAGGCTGCGAGCGCGAGCGGCAACACGGCGCACAGCAGATGCCGCCAGCGCGTCGGGTGCGTGCCGCGGGCGATGGCGAAAGTTCTCATGAGGGGTGTGTCTCCGGGTTCCCGGGGCTCGCGGCAGCCTCGCGGCGCCTGCGCGCAACGTCCACAGCAACCATGGCCTCGGCATAGTCCACCAGGCTGCTGGCCCAGCGGTCGATGGCTTCGGGGCTGCCAAACAACTGCGGCCGGATGGCGTCGATCACATCGCGGCCGATGAACATCTGCAGGGCCGGTCCGGTGATTGAAAACGCCAGGCGGTGGACGTCGTCGTCAGGCTGCTGCAGGCCCAGGTGGCGGCACAGCACCTCGAGCAGCGCTGCATGCATGGGCTTGATGCCGTTGTTGATCTCCTCGGCCCACAGCCCCGTGGGCTCCAGCATCTCCCGGATGTGCAGCCGGGTGCACAACTGCACCAGCTCACCCTGACGCAGCGGCTCCAGAAAGCCGGCGAAGAAAAGTTGCAGCGACTCCCTCAGGCTGAGATGGGGCTGGTTGTAGAGGGCGATGTCGTCGGCCGGACTGCCGATGGGCTCGGTGAAGACGGCGCGGTAGAGACCGGCCTTGTCGCCAAAGTAGTAGCTGATGGCCGCCACATTGGCGCCCGCCACGCCGGCGATCTCACGGATGGAGGTCTTGGCGTAGCCCTTTTCCGAGAACAGCCGCAACGCGGTGTGCAGCAGGTGGGCGCGCGCCTCCACGCCGTCGGAGCGTTGTTTTCTGCCTTCCGCCTCGGGCAGGGGCGGGAGCGCGGCAGCAGGTGACGGCAACGGCATCATGTGCCGCATTAAAGCACATAAATCAAACAATCGATTGAATTAAATCAGTTGATTGATTTGAAGGTGGCATTCCAGAGCGTCAGAATGGCGTCGCGCTCGGCCTGCAGCGCCGGCAGCAGCACCTGCGTCGGCTCTTCGTTCAGACGGGCACGGTGCTGCACACGCCGCAGTTCGCGGTAGGCGCTGGCGGCCCGCTGGCCCACCCCTTCGGGCAGCAGCCCGACGGCTTCGGCCCGCCTCAGCAAGCTGATGTTGCCGACGTTGTCGACCAGCTCCCGGTGCCAGGCCGCTTGCGACAGCACCAGAAACTGGACGGCAAATTCGGCGTCCACCATGCCGCCGGGGCTGTGCTTGATGTCAAAAGGCGCGCCTTCGGTGGCCGACGCGGTCTGGTCGGTGGCTGTGGCTGCGTCGGCGGGTTGCAGCGCGCGCGCGCGCTTGACCGGGTGCGCGTGGTGCACCTTCTCGCGCATGGCGACGATTTCCCGGCGCAGGGCGTCGGTGTCGCGGGGGGCGGTGATCACCGACTGCCGCACGCCGTCAAAGCGCTCGCGCAGGGACTCGTCGCCCAGCACAAAACGGGCACGTGTCATGGCCTGGTGTTCCCAGGTCCACGCCGTGTTGCTGCCGCGTTGCTCCTGGTAGCGCGTGTAGGCGGCGAAGCTGGTCACCAGCAGGCCGGAGTTGCCGTTGGGGCGCAGGGCGGTGTCGATCTCGAACAGGTCGCCCTCGCCGGTCTTGATGGTCAGCCAGTTGATCAGCTTGCGGACATAGGCCGCGTAGACCTCCTGCGCACGTTCGTCCTCGTCTTCATAGACGAACACGATGTCCAGGTCGCTGCCGTAGCCCAGCTCCTTGCCGCCCAGCTTGCCGTAGGCAATGATGGCGAACTGGGGTTTCTCGCGGTGGGTGTTTTTCAGGCGCTGCCAGCACCAGTCGGCCGTCACGTCCAGAATCGCCTCGGCCAGTGCGCTGAGGTCGTCTGCCACCTGTTCCACCGTGAGCACGCCCTCAACGTCCCGCGCCAGCGTGCGGAACACCTCGGCGTGGTGGGCACGGCGCAAGAGGTTCAGGCAGGTCTCCTCGTCGTCCTCGCCTGTGCTGCGAAGCGACTGCAGCCGCTGCTGGAGTTCGCCGACAAAGCCCGCGGCGTCAAAGCGCTCGTGCATCAGCTCGTCGCTGGCGAGCTCGTCAATCACGCCGGGATGCTGCACCAGGTAGCGGGCCGGCCATTTGGCCGAACCCAGCAGGCGCAACAGCCGCTCGTGCACGGCCGGACGCTCGAGCAGCAGCGCGAGGTAGCTCTCACGCCGCAGCAGCGGTTCGATCCAGTCGATGATGCGCACCGCGGCTTCCTCGGTGACGCTGCCCTCGCGCAGCCACAGTGCCGTGCGCTGCACCAGCCGTACCAGCCGGGCGCGTGAATCCTCCCGCAGCGCCAGCACCCGCGGATGCTGCCGCCACAAGGCCAGCCGCTCGCGGAACAGCGTGGGCCATTGCTCCGACAGCTGGGCCAGCATGTCGTCGAGCTGCAGCGGTGCTGCCGCCGCGCCGCCCGCCGTCTTGGCGCAACCCTTGCAGTCCTGCTTGCCGCCCAGCAGGGTGTCGAACTCGCCAGCCACCAGCTCGCGGTGCATGTCGAGGTCGCCCAGAAACGCACAGCAGTCGGGGTAGCCCAGGGTGCTGGCAATCCAGCCCAGGTCGTCGTCGCGGGTCGGCAGCACATGGGTCTGCTGGTCGTCGAGGTACTGGATGCGGTGCTCCACCCGGCGCAGGAAGTCGTAGGCACGGGCCAGTGCGTCGGCGGTGTCCTGCGGCATCAGGCCGGCGCGCGCCAGCCGCTGCAGCGCGTCCAGCGTGGGCCGGGTGCGCAGCTCGGGGAACTGCCCGCCGCGCACCACCTGCAGCAGCTGCACGGTGAATTCGATTTCGCGGATGCCGCCGCGCGAGATCTTCACGTCGTTGGCGCGCTCGGGATGGCCGGCGCAGCGCCTGGTGGCGTGCTCGCGGATCTGCCGGTGCAGATGGCGCAGCGCATCGAACACGTTGTAGTCCAGATAGCGCCGGAACACAAAAGGCAGCACGGCACTACGCAGGGCCTGTGCCGAGCCGCTGTGCACGCAGGCGCGAGGCGCCACCACCCGGCTCTTGAGCCAGGCAAAGCGCTCCCACTCTCGGCCATGCGCCTGGAAGTATTCCTCCAGCGCACTGAGCGACACCGCGGCCGGGCCGGAATTGCCGTTGGGGCGCAGCGCCAGGTCCACGCGGAACACAAACCCGTGTTCGGTGGCGTCACCGATCAGGCCGAACACGGCCTTGACCTGCTGCCCGAAATACTCATGGTTGGAAATACGTCCCCTGCCATCCGCGCGCCCGGCGGTCTCGCCATCGTGGTCATAGACGTAGATCAGGTCGATGTCGCTGGACACATTGAGTTCCCGCGCCCCCAGCTTGCCCATGCCGACCACCCACATGCAGGCGCGTGCACCGCCCGGCGCCTGTGGCGCGCCATGGAGCGCATCGAGTGCCTGCCCTGATGCCTGCATCGCGACGTCCAGCGCCAGCTCGGCCAGTTCGGTCATGGCGCGCGTGACCACGCCCAGGGGTGCCTGTGCGCAGGGCACGCCGCCGGCAGTGACGGCATCGCAATCCATGGCCACCAGACGCTCCATCACCAGCTGCCGCAGCACGCGCAGTGCGGCGCCCACTTCCAGGCCACGGGCCAGCAGCGCGTCGAGGGTGATCTGCATGGTGGCGCGGACCGGTGCGCCTTCGGGCAGCAAAGGCATTTCCGCGGCATAGCGGCGGCGAATGCGCTGTACAAACCGGGAATAGCCGGAAGCCGCCACGCCGGACGGGGGCTGGCTCAGGAGGCTGTCTGCAGAAGCGGCTGTCATCACACTACTTCACATTACTTCGTGGGGTCATGCCAGGAGAAATTCGGACCGGCAGTCATAATTCTGGTGTCAATGCTGTCCACCTCACCCAGTCGTCCGTCTGCCGTGTCCGCGAGCCGTCTTTCATGGCTGGCCATGCTCATGCGCCTGATGCTGTGGCTGGTCGGCGCCGCATGGGTGCTGTTCGGTCTCGGCCTGTGGGTGCTGCATGGCTGGATTGTGCCGCGAATCACGGAATTCCGTCCGCGGCTGGAGCTCGAGGCCAGTCAGGCCCTGGGCGTGCCGGTTCGCATCGGGCAGATCACCGCGCAAGCGGACGGCATGATCCCGACTTTCGAGCTGCGCGACGTGACCTTGCTCGACGCCCAGGGCCGCGAAGCGCTGCGCCTTCCGCGGCTGCTCGGTGCGGTGTCGCCGGCGTCGCTGCTGGGTCTGGGGTTTGAGCAACTCCACATGGACCAGCCCGAGCTGGACATTCGCCGCGGTGCTGACGGAAAAATCTATGTTGGCGGGCTCGATGTGTCGCAGGACCGCAGCGAAGGCCGCAGTGCGGCGGCGGACTGGTTTTTCTCGCAGACCGAATTCGTGATTCGCGGCGGCACCGTGCGCTGGACCGACGAGCTTCAGAAGGCGCCGCCGCTGGCGCTCACCAACGTGGACTGGGTGGTGCGCAATGGCCACAAGCGCCATGCGATGCGCCTCGATGCCACGCCGCCCGCCGAATGGGGCGATCGCTTTTCGCTCAGAGGCATCTTCCGCCAGGCACTGCTCACCCGCGAGGCGGGCGATTTCTCGGGCTGGACCGGCCAGATATTCGGCGACTTCCAGCGCGTGGATCTCTCCCGCGTCCGCCAGTACGCCAACATGGACACGTTGGGGGTGGAGCTGCTGCGCGGCAACGGCGCCTTGCGGGCCTGGGTGGATGTGGCGGGGGGGCAGTTCAAGGCCGGCACCGCCGACGTGGCCCTGCAGGACGTCGATGCCCGCATGGGGCTGCGGCTGCAGCCGCTGGCCTTCGACTTTGTGGCCGGGCGGGTCGGCGGCGGGCAGCGTGCCGATGGCTTCGACTTCAACACGGAAGCACTTCGTTTTCGCACCCGGGACGGCCTGCAGTGGCCGGGCGGCAATGTCAAGCTGGCGCACACCAGCGATCAGGGCGGCAACGCCCAGCACACCGAGCTCAAGGCCGACCGGCTGGATCTTGCTGCGCTCGCGCAGATCGCCAACCGCTTGCCGCTGGACGCCCGCACCCATGAATGGATCGCCTCGTTCGCGCCCGCAGGGCTGGTCGAGACGATCGATGCGCGCTGGCAGGGCGCACTCGATGCGCCCACCTCCTTTGCGGCCAAGGGCCGTGTGACCGGCCTGAGTCTGGCGGCGCTGGCGGCGACGCCGTCCGGTGCTTCGGCGGCGAGCTCCCCTGCTTCATCCCACACACCCGGTCGCCCCGGGCTGACAGGCGCCACCATCGACTTCGACATGACGCAGCAAGGGGGCCAGGCCAAGGTCAGCATCGCCCGCGGGACACTGGATTTCCCGGGAATCTTCGAGGACGCCCGGATCCCGATGGAGCGGCTCTCTGTCGAGGCCCAGTGGAAACACGCCACGGGTAAAACCGAGGTGCAGCTTCGCAACCTGAAGTTCTCCAACGCCGATGCGGAGGGCGAGGCGCAGGTGACCTGGCGCTCCGACGGCGCCCCGCCTGCGGCGGCGGGCTCGGATTCCCTCGGCGTGCTGGACCTGCAGGGCGTGATCAGCCGCGGCGACGGCGAGCGGGTGTACCGCTACCTGCCGCTGGTGCTGCCCGACACGGTGCGCCACTATGTGCGCGACGCGGTGGTGCAAGGGGAGGTGAGTGATGTGAAGTTCCGCGTCAAGGGCGCCGTCGACGAGATTCCTTTCAGCAACCCGGCCCAGGGTGAATTCAAGGTCAGTGCAAAAATCCGCAAGGGGCAGCTGGCCTATGTGCCGGCGTCGATCCAGCCGGCCGGCGCTGCGCCCTGGCCCGCACTGACGGACCTGAGCGGTGAGCTGGTGTTCCAGCGTGCGGCGCTCAACGTCAACGGCGTCACCGGCAAGGTCGCCGGGCTGCCGGGTCTGCAGGTGGTCAAGGCCGATGCCCGCATTCCCGACCTCATCCACAACGCCACGGTGGAGGTCAACGCGGACATCAAGGGCCTGCTGGCCGATGCGCTCGGATTCGTCAACACCTCCCCTCTGGCAGGCATGACGGGGCAGGTGCTGGCCAAGGCCACCGGCACAGGCAGCGGCGACTACCGCTTCAAGCTCAGGCTGCCGATCCACCATATCGACAACTCGCAGGTCGAGGGCACAGTCACCCTGCCCGGCAACGACCTGCTGTTCTCGGCGGCCGTCCCCCCGCTGAACCGCCTGAAAGCCACCATCGCGATCACTGAAAAAGGCTTTTCGGTGGCGGGCGCCCAGGCCCGTCTGCTGGGGGGCGACGTGCGGCTCGAGGGGGGCATGCGCGCGCCAGCGCTGCCGATCAAGCCCAACCCGGCGGTGCCGGCCACGGTGAGCTTCAAGGCCCAGGGCACGGTCACGGCCGAAGGCCTGCGGCAGGCGCCCGATCTGGGTGTACTGTCACGCATGGCCAGGAGCGCCACCGGGGCGACACCGTACACCGCGACGCTGGTGTTTCGCCGCGGCGTGCCTGAAGTCACGGTGTCCAGTACGTTGCTGGGCCTGGGGCTGAACCTCCCCGCGCCGCTGGGTAAACCGGCCGACACCGCCTTGCCCTTGCGTTTCGAGAGCGCCTTGCTGCCCGCCTCGATGGCGGCCGGCCAGACGCTGCAGGACCAGCTGTCCTTCACCCTCGGGCGGGTGGTCGCGGTCAACTACCTCCGCAGCCTGGAGGCTGACCCGCCCCGGGTGCTGCGCGGCAGCATCGGCGTGGGCCTGGCACCGGGCGAGACGGTGCCCATGCCGGACGCGGGCGTGGCCGCCAACATCAACCTGGCGCAGGTCGATGTGGACGTCTGGCAGAAACTGCTTGATGAGCCGGCAGGTGCCGCGACCGGCACACCCGCAGCGAACCGCGCCGCTGCCGGCGTGCCCCTGAGCTACCTGCCCAACAGCGTGGCCCTGCGCGCCAGGGAACTGGTGGTGGAGGGCCGCAAGCTGAACAACGTGGTGGTCGGCGGATCGCGTGAAGGCCTGACCTGGCGCGCCAACGTGGACGCCAGCGAGCTCAATGGCTACCTCGAGTTCCGCCAGCCCGGCGGCCTCGGGGCGGGCCGGGTCTATGCCCGTCTGTCGCGACTCAGCCTGGCACCGGGCACCGCCAGCGACGTGGAGGCGCTGCTCAATGAGCCGCCGACCAGCATTCCGGCACTGGACATCGTGGTCGACGATCTGGAACTGCGCGGCAAGAAGCTCGGGCGCGTGGAAATTGACGCGGTCAACCGCGGCGCCTCGGTGGCAGCGCGCGACGGCGTGCGCGAGTGGCGACTCAACAAATTCAACATCATCCTGCCCGAAGCGGTGATGACGGCCACCGGCAACTGGGTCGCGGTCAATGCGCAGATTCCCGCGGCTGCCGCCCCGGGGGCTGCGGTGCGCAGCGTTCGGCCGGCGGTCGAGCGCCGCCGTACCGTGATGAACTTTCGCCTGGACATCGCTGACTCGGGCGAGCTGCTCAAGCGCTTTGGCATGGGCGAAGTAATTCGCCGTGGCAAGGGCCGACTGGAAGGCCAGATCGCCTGGATTGGCTCGCCGCTCAATATCGACTACCCGACGCTCAGCGGCCAATTCAACGTGAACGTCGAGTCCGGCCAGTTCGTCAAGGCCGACCCCGGCATCGCCAAGCTGCTGGGCGTGCTGAGCCTGCAGTCCCTGCCCCGGCGCCTGACACTCGATTTCCGCGACGTCTTCTCCGAAGGGTTCGCGTTTGACTTTGTCCGCGGCGATGTCACCATCAACCAGGGGCTGGCGTTCACCAACAACCTGCAGATGCGGGGCGTCAACGCTGCCGTGCTGATGGAAGGCAGCGCCGACATTGCCAGGGAAACACAAAACATCAAGGCCGTGGTGGTGCCTGAGATCAACGCCGGCACGGCGTCCCTGATCGCCACGGCCATCAACCCGGCCATTGGCCTCGGCACCTTCCTGGCACAGATGTTTTTGCGCCGGCCCCTGATGCAGGCGGCGACGCAGGAGTTCCAGATCGATGGCACCTGGTCGGACCCGCGGGTGACCAAGGTGGACCGCACGGCGGCCGCGGCAGCGGCCGCCAGCGGCAGGACAGACAACACGTCCGGGGAGACACGCTGATCATGAAAGTCGCTGCCATCCAGATGGTGTCGGGTTGCGACGTGACGCGCAACCTGGCCGTGGCCGGGGAACTGCTGGCGCAAGCCGCTGCCGCCGGTGCCGAGCTGGCGGTGTTGCCGGAATATTTCTGCATCATGGGCCAGAAGGACACGGACAAGCTCCAGTGGCAGGAAACACCGGCACAGGGTCCGATCCAGGATTTCCTCAGTGAATCGGCCCGGCGCCTCGGGTTGTGGCTGGTGGGCGGCACGCTGCCCATGGCCACCGCCGACCCGAAGCGCGCCCGCAACACCTCTCTGGCCTACAACCCGGCAGGTGAATGCGTTGCGCGCTACGACAAGATCCACCTCTTCCGGTTTGCCCAGGGCCGCGAGGATTACGACGAGACGCGGGTGCTGGAGCCGGGCGCCAGCCCGGCCGCGTTCGACCTGCCCTCGCGCGACGGCCAGCTGTACCGGGTCGGCATGAGCATCTGCTACGACCTGCGCTTTCCCGAGTTGTACCGCGCGCTGGCCGCGGACCTGCTGCTGGTGCCCAGCGCGTTCACCCACACCACCGGCCAGGCCCACTGGGAGGTGCTGCTGCGCGCACGCGCCATTGAGAATCTGGCCTATGTGCTGGCCGCGGCGCAGGGCGGCACGCACGAGAACGGGCGGCGCACCTGGGGCCACAGCCTGGTGGTGGACCCGTGGGGCGAGGTGCTGGCGCAGCAGGATGAAGGCGCCGGCGTGGTGTTGGCCGAGGTGTCGAAGGCCCGGCTGCAGGAAGCGCGGCAGCGTCTGCCGGCCCTGGGCCACCGCGTCCTGTGACGGGCTGACATGAGCATGGCCTGGATTCGTGGCATCAACTGGACCAGCCGCCGCTGGGTCCTGTGGGTGCTGCTCGTGGCCCTGGTGGTGGCCTTGCTGGGCATCCTGGTCTGGCTGTCCGGCCGCTATGAGTCGAGCATGGTGCAAAGCCGGCTGGACCATGACGCTGCGGAAACCGTGACGGACATCCGTTCGGGCCTGACCCGCAACGTCCAGAGCTTCCAGGCGCTGCAGACCTCCGAGCGGACCCCCGAGACCTGGCACACGGCAGCCGCAGAGATGCTGCGTGAGCACCGTGAAATCATGCGCATCGAGTGGCGCAACGAGCTGCTGCAGGAGGTGTCGGTCGCAGCCACACCGTACCGCGCGCCAGTTTTCGAGCGCCTCGCGCGCAGCAGCGTGCTGGCGGATGTCAGCCTCACCTGTACCACCGCCCGCCGTCTGAGCGGCGCGGCCTATTCCACCAGTTATTTCCTGCCACAGTCCGATGGCCTGGGCATGGAGGTGCTGGACATGTGCCTGCCGGTCATGGTGGCGGGGCGCCTGACGGGTTTCACTGTGGCCACCTACTCGCTGCAGGACGTGCTCGGCGAGATGGTGGGGCGGCAACTGGCGCGCGGCGTGGGCTTGTCCTTCACCGAAGCCGACGGCACGCGCCTGGCGCTGCACGGCGTGCCGCTGCGGGGCAGCCAGATCTACATTGCCCAGCAACTGCTGGACTTGCCGGGCAACACGCTGATCCTGCGCATGGAAAGCCGACGCAGCACACCCGCGCTGTTCCCCAACGTGC
Organism: Synechococcus sp. UW140; assembly: GCA_943370905.1. Lineage (GTDB taxonomy): Bacteria > Pseudomonadota > Gammaproteobacteria > Burkholderiales > Burkholderiaceae_C > Polaromonas. The sequence continues at coordinate 91,788 of CALRSS020000006.1, read as the reverse complement.
TGACGGCGCTGGTCACGGCAATGTCACTGGCGCTGCTGGCGGTGCTGTTCCTGCTGGCCCGCGACATGCGGCGGCGGCAGAAGGTGGAGCATGACCTGGGCGAGGCGCTGGCATTTCGCAAGGCCATGGAGGACTCGGTGCTCACCGGCCTGCGCGCGCGCGACCTGCAGGGCCGCATCACCTACGTCAACCCGGCGTTCTGCAAGATGGTCGGCGTGGATGCCAGGGAGCTGCTCAACCAGAGCTTTCCGGCGCCCTACTGGCCGCCCGAGCTGGCGGGCGTTTACCAGCAGCGGCAGGAAATCCGCCTGTCGGGCGGCAGCCCGCCCAGCCCGACACCGCTGCAGGGCCATGAGTCGGTGTTCATGCGCCGCGACGGCACCCGGTTTCCGGTGCTGATCATGGAGGCGCCGCTGATCAACGCCGTGGGCAAGCACACCGGCTGGATGAGCGCCATCCTTGATGTGAGCGAGCAGCGGCGCATCGAGGAGCTGTCCCGCGCCAGCCAGGACCGCCTGCAGGCGACGGCCCGCCTGGCCATGGTGGGCGAGATGGCCTCGCTGCTCAGCCACGAGCTCAACCAGCCGCTGGCTGCCATTTCCAGTTATGCCACCGGCTCGCTCAACCTGCTGCAGGGTGATGGCGAGGGCGACGGTGGCTTCGCCCATTCGCGGCCGGCAGGCGGCGTTGCCCGCACGCTGTCACCACTGTCGGAAGACCTGCAGGTGGCCATGCGCCGCATCGCCGAGCAGGCCGAGCGGGCCGGCAAGGTCATCAAGAGCGTGCACGACTTCGTCCGCCGGCGCGAACAGGTGCGTGAGCCGGTCCAGCCCGCCGCGCTGATCGACGCCATCATGCCGCTGGTGACGCTGCAGGCGCGCAAGCTGGGCGTGCGCGTGGTGACCGAGATTGATGCGGCCTGCGAGCCCGTGCTGTGCGACCGGACCATGGTGGAGCAGGTGTTGCTCAACCTGTCCCGCAACGGCATGCAGGCCATGCAGCGCCAGGAAGATGTTGTCGATACCGGCCCCGGGCGGACCACGCCACGCGAGAAGGTCCTCACCCTGCGCATTCGTCCGGCGGCCTCCAATGCCTACAGCCGCTGGGTCGAGTTCGCGGTGATGGATTGCGGTGAAGGCATTTCGAGCGAGGTTGCCGACCAGCTGTTCACCCCCTTCTTCACCACCAAGCAGGAGGGCATGGGGCTGGGACTGAGCCTGTGCCGCACCGTGATCGAGCAGCACGGCGGCTTCCTCGGTTTTGAGCCGGCGCAGCCGCAGGGTACGATTTTCAGCTTCACGCTGCCGGCGGCCCTGGCCGGTCACGGCGGCCGGCTCACAGCCCATTGACGCACCGACACCACCGACGCTTCAAAGCAGGACATCACCATGGAACCGATTCACAACGCCACCGTCTACATCGTGGACGACGACGCCAGCGTGCGCGAGGCACTGGCCTGGCTGCTGCGTTCGCGGCGCCTGCTCAGCGAGACCTTTGACAGCGGCGAGGCCTTCGATGCCGTGGTGTCGCGGCAATTCCAGGTGCGCTCGCCTTCGTGCGTGCTGCTGGATGTGCGCATGGCCGGCCTCAGCGGTCTGGCCATGTTTGAAAAGCTCATCGGCTACGGGCTGCTGCCGACACTGCCCGTGATTTTCCTGACCGGCCATGCCGACGTGCCGACGGCCGTCGATGCCGTCAAGCGCGGCGCGTTTGATTTTTGCGAGAAACCGTTTTCAGACAATGCCCTGGTGGACCGCATCGAGCAGGCGCTGGCGCAGTCGGCGGCGGCGCTGGCGCAGCACAGCGAGTCCACCGGGCTGCAGGCCCGGCTCGATGGCCTGACCGACCGCGAACGTGACGTGATGCGGCTGGTGGTGGAGGGCCTGCCGAACAAGCTGGTGGCGGACCAGCTCGACATCAGCGTGCGCACGGTGGAGGTTCACCGCGCCCGGGTGTTTGACAAAATGGGCGTCAAATCAGCGGTCGAACTGGCGAATCTGCTGCGCAACCTGTAGCGCTGATCACGGCTGGCGGCGGTTGTCGGGACCGTTCCCTGTATCCCGCGGCGCATCCTCCGGCATATCGGGGCCCTTCAACTCGCCATTCTTGCGGCCGGAAAACATGGTCCACCACACAATGAACACCAGCAGCAGCAACGCCCCCAGGGCTTCCAGCAAAAGCAAGGCCATGACATTTCCTCTAACGGCAGATCGGACAGTGGCGCGTTTTGCGCAGGCGGCAGCCGCCACGCCGCGCATGCGACTGGCGCTGATTATCGCCAGCGCTGTCCTGCTGGCCTCCTGTGCCACCGGGCCGGCGCCTTCCCCCGCACCCACCGCGCCTGCGGCTCCCACGGCGGGCACCCGACCGGACGACACCGGCCCCTTGCCCGCACCGCTGGTGCAGGGCAAGAGCCGCTGGGTGCCGGTGCGTTGGGCGGAACTGCCCGGCTTTGAGGAAGACGCGCTGTTTGAGGCGTGGAACGCCTGGCTCAAGAGCTGCGAGCGGCCCGGTGCCGCCCTGGCGACCTTGTGCGGCGACGTGCGGCGCCTGAGCATTGCCGGCGGCGAAGAGCAGCGCCGCTGGATGGTGGCGAAGCTGCAGCCTTACCGGGTCGAGGCCCCGGGTGGCGCGGCCGACGGGCTGCTGACCAGTTACTACGAGCCGCTGCTCAAGGCCAGCCGCCAACCCGCGCCGGGCTACGAGGTGCCGCTGTACCGGCCGCCTGCGTCGCTGGGCAGCCGCAAGCCCTGGTACTCGCGGCAGGAAATCGACACCGTGCCCGAAGTCCGTGCCGCGCTGAAAGGCCGCGAGATCGCCTGGCTGGCCGACCCGGTGGAGGCCATGTCCCTGCACATCCAGGGCTCGGGCCGCTTGAGCCTGACCGAGCCGGACGGCTCCCAGCGCGTGGTTCGGGTGGCGTATGCCGGCTCCAACGAGCAGCCGTTTCGAAGCGTCACGCAATGGCTGCAGGAGCAAGGCGAGGGGCGCATGACGGCGCCCTGGGTGGAGTCGACCAAGGCGTGGGCGGCCAAAAATCCGCAGCGCCTGCAGCAGATGCTCTGGAGCAACCCGCGCTACACGTTTTTTCAGGAGCAGGCGCTCAGTGAACTGGACGCCGCGTTCGGCCCCAAAGGCGCGCAAGGCGTAGCCCTCACGGCGGGCCGCTCGATCGCGGTGGACCCGGGCAGCATTCCCTACGGCACGCCGGTCTGGCTGGCGTCGCGGGGCAATGCGGGCACTTTGCAGAAGCTGGTGTTTGCACAGGACACCGGCAGCGCCATTGTGGGCGCCGTGCGTGCCGACTATTTTGCGGGCACCGGGGCCGACGCGGGGCTGTTCGCCTCGCGGATGAACCAGCCGCTGCGGCTGTGGGTCCTGTGGCCGCGGCAGCTCACCGGCGGCGCGCAGTGACTGCCATGGACACGCTTCAATCAACCTTCAGGAGCCCTTGATGAATGCAACGCCCGTCTTCAGATCGGCACCGATGGCGTGGGTGAGCGCAGCCATCATGGTGGCGGGCCTGGCCGGATGTGCGGGGGGCGGCACGTCGGCCACGTCGTCTTATCGCTGCGAGCAGGGGTTTGAATTCAGCGTCCGCTTCATCGACGACACCGCGTTGATGGACGGCGCGCGCGGCCACGACCTGCTGCTTCGCGATGCGGGTGGCCAGGGGCCGCTGCAGACGGTTTACAGCAACCCGCGCATGCGCGCCGAGTTCGGGTTGGGGAGCGGTGGCCGGGAGGCTGTGCTGCGTTACCCCTTGCTGCCCCTGGTGCTGCATTGCGTGCGCGACTGAACACGGCCGGCAAGCCGGGCCGCGCAAGGCATTCAACGCACCGAGAGACGGACCTCGACTTTCAGTGCCTCGCGCGACGCGCTTTGCCCCACACCACCCAGTGAGCTGCTGCTGGCGGTGACAGCGTCATCCGATTGCGCCACGGTCACCCACTCGCCTAACGTCAGGGACAGCACGGTATCGGTGGCCGATGAGGTGATGGCGCCAGGCACACCGGCGCGGGCACTCTGCACCGCCGCCAGTTCCAGCTCGGCGGTGCTGCCGCCGCGCCAGACGGGCCGTGCTGCAAAGCCGCTGTTGGCCTCGACCAGCACATGGCCGGCGATGACGCGCAGCACCCCGCCCTGCACCACGGTCTGCACCAGCCGCAGCGGCACCGAATTGCCAAGGCGAATGGCAGACTGGCGACCGTTGAGCACCAACACCCGCTGAACCAGGTCACGGTTCGCATCGCGCTGGCTGTCCTGCGCGTTGATCTGCACGCTGGCGCCAGACTGGCCGGGGCTCAGCGTCACACCGCCCTGCGCCTGCCACTGGCTGCCGCTCCGGCTGCTGTCCCGTACCTGCCGCACCTCGATCTGCAGGTTGCGCATCGGCAGTGCCTCGGCGCCGGGCGGGGCGGTGGCGTAGCCCTGCGCGCCGGCTGTACCGGCCATTGCGGCCATCAGCATCAGGGCAGCCAGCGCCATCGAGGGCAGGGCAAGCAGAGCGTGTCTCATGGCATGTGCTCCGGCGTTCAGGTGGCGGCGCGGGTCAGATGCCCCAGCGGCAAGGCGCTGCTGGCTTTGACCTCGCCCAGCGAAAAGCTGGTGTGCAGGTCTTTCACATTGGGCAGGTTGATCAGGTTCTGCAGCGCGAACTTGCTGAAGGCCTCCAGGTCCTGCGCGACCACCTGCAGCTCGAAGGTGCCGGTGCCGCTGATGTAGTGGCAAGAGACGATTTCCGGCAGTTTCTTGATGGCCTCTTCGAGCCGGCGCGTGGCGTCGCCGTTGTTGCGGTCGGCGTCCAGCCGCACAAAGGCCAGCACGCCCAGACCGATCTTGTGGCGGTTGATTTCCGCGCGGTAGCCGGTGATGAAGCCGGCTTCCTCCAGCGCCCGCACACGGCGCCAGCAGGGCGCAGCCGACAGCCCGACGCGGGAGGCCAGCTCGGTGTTGGTCAGCCGCGCTTCGGTTTGCAGCTCGTTCAGGATGGCGATGTCAAACTTGTCTAATGTTTCCATTTAAGAGATTTTCTAGCAAGATCCTTTCTTTGTACAGCCAGAAACGGGCATGAAAAGCAAAGACATATCTGGCTTGGCGGCATACACTTTGCATACTTGTAGAGGCGATCCCCTACCCGGGGACTGTCTTGATCTGCCCTGCCCACCAGGCAGCTTTACCAACGCCAGGAGACACAGACCATGAACGCGCCCCTTCCCGAGCACATCCGCAAGGCGCTCGAAACCGTCACGCTGGACGATAAATACAGCCTCGGCCATGGCCGCGCCTTCATGAGCGGTGTGCAGGCGCTGGTGCGTTTGCCGATGCTGCAGCGCACGCGCGACGCGATGGCTGGGCTGAACACCGGTGGCTTCATCAGCGGTTACCGCGGCTCGCCGCTCGGTGGCTACGACCAGGCGCTGTGGGCCGCCAAAAAACATCTGGCGGCGCAGAACATCGTGTTCCAGCCCGGCGTCAATGAAGAGCTCGGCGCCACCGCCGTGTGGGGCACGCAACAGCTCGACCTGTATCCGCAGAGCAAGAAGTTCGACGGTGTGTTCGGCATCTGGTACGGCAAGGGCCCGGGCGTGGACCGCTGTTCCGATGTCTTCAAGCATGCCAACATGGCGGGCACCGCCAAACATGGCGGCGTGATTGCGATTGCCGGCGACGACCATGTCTCCAAGAGCTCGACGGCGGCGCACCAGAGCGACCACATCTTCAAGGCCTGCGGCCTGCCGGTGTTCTTTCCGTCGAACGTGCAGGACATCCTCGACATGGGGCTGCATGCCTTTGCGATGAGCCGTTTTTCCGGCGTCTGGTCGGGCATGAAAACCATTCAGGAAGTGGTCGAGTCGTCCAGCTCGGTGCTGGTGGACCCGGACCGCGTGAAGATCGTCATTCCGGAAGATTTCCAGATGCCGCCAGGCGGCCTGCACATCCGCTGGCCCGATGCGCCACTGGAGCAGGAGGCGCGCCTGATGGACTTCAAGTGGTATGCAGCCCTCGCCTACATCCGCGCCAACAAGCTCAACTACAACGTCATTGCTGGCCCGAAAGACCGCTTCGGCCTGATCGCCAGCGGCAAGGCCTTCAACGACACGCGCCAGGCGCTGGCGGATCTGGGGCTGGATGAAGACACCTGTCACCAGCTCGGCATCCGCCTGCACAAGGTCAATGTGGTGTGGCCACTGGAGGCCACCATCACGCGCGAATTCGCCGAAGGCCTGCAGGAGATCCTGGTGGTCGAGGAAAAGCGCCAGGTCATCGAGTACCAGATCAAGGAAGAGCTCTACAACTGGCGCGCCGACGTGCGGCCCAATGTGCTGGGCAAGTTCGACGAGCCCGAGGGCGACCAGTCCGGTGGCGAATGGGGTCGCTCCAACCCGAGCGACAACTGGCTGCTGCGCGCCAAGGCCGATCTCACGCCGGCCATCATCGCCAAGGCGATTGCCAAACGGCTGAAAAAACTGGGCGTGCCGGCCGACGTGGTGGCTCGCATGGACGAGCGTCTGGCCATCATCGAAGGCCGCGAACGGGCTCTCGCCGAGGCCAAGACCGACACCGGCGAGCGCGCGCCGTGGTTCTGCAGCGGCTGCCCGCACAACACCAGCACCCGCGTGCCCGAAGGCTCTCGCGCCGTGGCTGGCATCGGCTGCCACTACATGGCCACCTGGATGGACCGCAGCACCTCGACTTTCAGCCAGATGGGTGGCGAGGGCGTGAGCTGGGTCGGTCAGGCCGCCTTCACCACCGACCGGCATGTGTTTGCCAATCTGGGCGATGGCACCTACTTCCACAGCGGCCTGCTGGCCATCCGCCAGGCGATTGCCTCCGGCGTGAACATCACCTACAAGATTCTCTACAACGATGCGGTCGCCATGACGGGCGGGCAGCAGGTGGGCGAGCGGCCGGAAGGTCATTCGGTGGCGCAGATTGCTCACAGTCTGCGGGCTGAGGGCGTGGTCAAGCTGGTTGTAGTCACCGACGAGCCCGGGAAATACCACGGCCGCACTCACACCGTGGACAGCAGCGCGGCACGCCTTGGCCATGCCGAGCTGCTCAACGACCTGCCGCCTGGCGTCGAGGTCTTCCACCGCGACGAGCTCGACCGCATCCAGCGCGAGTTCCGCGAGATCAAGGGCACCAGCGCCATCATTTACGACCAGACCTGCGCCACCGAAAAGCGCCGGCGCCGCAAACGCGGCACCCTGGTGGACCCGGAAAAGCGGGTCGTCATCAACGAGCTGGTGTGCGAAGGTTGTGGTGACTGCTCGGTGCAGTCCAACTGCCTGTCGGTGGAGCCGCTGGAAACCGAATTCGGTCGCAAGCGCCGCATCAATCAGAACAGCTGCAACAAAGACTATTCCTGCGTCAAGGGCTTTTGCCCCAGCTTCGTCACCGTCGAGGGTGGCCAGTTGAAGAAGCCGAAGAAGGAAAAAAAGGGTGGCGCGGTGATGCCGCCAGTGCCCGAGCCGGTGCTGCCGGTGGCGGAAAGTGCCTGGGGCATTGTGGTGGGCGGTGTGGGCGGCACGGGCGTCATCACCATCGGCCAATTGCTGGGCATGGCGGCGCACATTGAGGGCAAGGGCGTGGTCACGCAGGACGCCGGTGGTCTGGCGCAAAAAGGCGGTGCGACCTGGAGCCACATCCAGATCGCCAACCGGCCCGAGGCGATCTACACCACCAAGGTGGACACCGCCAAAGCTGATCTGGTGATCGGCTGCGACCCCATCGTCACCGCCAGCAAGTACACACTGACCGTGATGCAGCCGGGCCGCACCTATGTGGCGATGAATTCGCACGGCACGCCGACGGCGGCCTTTGTGACCGACCCGGGCTGGCAATTTCCCGGCGGTCACTGCGAGAGTGCCGTCACGGCGACCGTGGGCGCCGGCCTGCTGGGCAGCTTCGATGCCGAGCAGGTGGCCGTACAGCTGATTGGCGACTCGATCTACACCAACCCGCTGATGCTGGGCTATGCCTGGCAGAAAGGCCGGGTGCCGCTGTCGCATGCGGCGCTGATGCGCGCCATCGAGCTCAATGCTGTGCAGGTGGACAACAACAAGGCCGCGTTCGAGTGGGGCCGCCGCTGCGCGCATGACCTGGCGGCGGTGCAGGCGCTTTTCAAGGCCGCGCAGGTGATCGAGTTCGTCAAGCGCCCGTCGCTGGCGGACATGCTGGCCAAACGTGTGGACTTCCTCGCGGCCTACCAGAACACTGCTTACGCCCAGAGCTACCAGGCCTTCGTCGAGAAAGTGCGGCTGGCCGAAGCGCCGCTGGGCAAAACGGCGCTGACCGAGGCGGTGGCCCGTTACCTGTTCAAACTGATGGCCTACAAGGACGAGTACGAAGTGGCCCGCCTGCACACCGACGCCGGCTTCCTGAATAAGGTCAACAGCATGTTCGAAGGCGACTTCAAGCTCAACTACCACCTGGCGCCGCCGCTGATCGCCGCCAAAAACGACAAGGGCGAGCTGCAAAAGCAGCAATTCGGCCGCTGGATGCTGACCGCATTCCGCGCCTTGGCCCGCCTCAAGGGCCTGCGCGGCACCGCGCTGGACGTGTTCGGGCGAACCGAAGAGCGCCGCATGGAGCGCGCCCTGATCGACGAGTACCGGACCAGTCTGGAGGAGGTGATCGCGGGCCTGAATGCCGCCAACCACGGGGTGGCGCTGGACATCGCCCGGATTCCCGAGCTCATCAAGGGCTATGGCCACGTCAAGGCGCGCCACCTGGCGTCGGCACGCCCGCAGTGGACGGCGCTGATGCAGGCCTGGCGCGGCGGCGGCGCCGGCCAGCAGCGCGCAGCCTGACCGGTGGGCATGGCGGCGGGCGCGAGCTCGCTGCTTCTGCCCCACCAGCCGGCCATGGCCATGGCCCGGCAAAGCCTGTGGTTACACCTGCTTACGACGACCCCCCGCATACAATCCCAAGTTGCTCAGTCCCTGCGTCCGCAGGGGCGTTTGTCGCTGTTTCTAATTGTTGTGGAGTTCGCTGTGTTCATTTCTTCTGCCTTTGCCCAAACCGCCCCCGCTGCTGCTGGCGGTGGTGACATGCTGTCCTCGCTCACGGGCATGCTGCCCCTGGTGCTGATGTTTGTGGTGCTGTATTTCGTCATGATCCGCCCCCAGATGAAAAAGCAGAAAGAGCATCGCGCCATGATCGATGCGCTGGCCAAAGGCGACGAAGTGGCCACGGCCGGCGGCCTGCTCGGCAAGGTGACCAAGCTCGGTGACAGCTATCTGTCGCTGGAACTCGCCCCCGGCGTGGAAGTCCAGCTGCAGCGCAGCGCCATCGTGCAGGTGTTGCCCAAGGGTGCCATCGGTTCCGTCAAGTAAGTCAGCCCGGCGGCATTGCGGCCCCGCGCCGCGGCCTGCGGACTTTCTCCCTCACCTGCCACCAGGAACTGTCTCCCCATGAATCGCTATCCGGTCTGGAAGTACGTCGTCATCGTGGCTGCGCTGCTGATTGCGGCGCTCTACACCTTGCCCAATTTTTTCGGTGAAGCACCCGCGGTGCAGATCTCCAGCGGCAAGTCCACCGTCAAGATCGACACCACCACCATGGCCCGCGTGGAGCAGGCCCTGAAAGAGGCCGGGCTGACGGCCGACGCCATCACGCTCGACGGTGCGTCGGTCAAGGCCCGGTTCGGTGACACCGACACCCAGCTCAAGGCCAAGGATGCTGTGCAGAAGGCACTGTCTCCGGACCCGGCCGACCCCGGCTACGTGGTGGCCCTCAACCTGCTGTCGCGCTCCCCCGCGTGGCTGACCTCGCTCAATGCCTTCCCGATGTACCTGGGGCTGGATTTGCGCGGTGGCGTGCACTTCATGCTGCAGGTGGACATGCAGGCGGCGCTGACCAAGCGCGCCGAATCGCAGGCCGGCGACATCCGCCTGGCGCTGCGCGAGAAGAACGTCCGCCATGGCGGCATCGCCCGCAACGGCCAAACGATTGAAATCCGCGTGCGCGACTCGGAGACCCTGGCTGCGGCCAAGGCCGTGATCCAGGACCAGTTTGTCGATCTGCAGACCACCGACACCCCCGACGGCACCGAATACAAGCTGACGGCCACCATCAAGCCCGAAGCCGCCCGCCGCGTGCAGGATCAGGCCCTGAAGCAGAACATGGTGACGCTGCACAACCGCATCAACGAGCTGGGCGTGGCCGAGCCGGTGATCCAGCAGCAGGGCATCGACCGCATCGTGGTCCAGTTGCCGGGCGTGCAGGACACGGCCAAGGCCAAGGACATCCTCGGGCGCACGGCCACACTGGAAATGCGCCTGGTGGAAGACAGCGCCGAGGCGCGTGCCGCGTCGAACAACACTGGCGCCGTACCCTTCGGCACCGAGCGCTACTTCGAGCGCAACGGCCAGGCGGTGATTGTCAAGAAACAGGTGATCCTGACCGGTGAAAACCTCACCGATGCACAGCCCGGCTTTGACTCGCAGAACCAGCAGCCCAAGGTGGACCTGACGGTTGATGCAAAAGGCGGACGCATCATGCGCGACACCAGCCGTGAAAACATCAAGAAGCGCATGGCCATCCTGCTGTTCGAAAAGGGCAAGGGTGAGGTGCTGACCGCGCCGGTGATCCAGAGCGAACTGGGTAACCGTTTCCAGATTTCGGGCACGATGAGCGTCGGCGAGGCCAACGACCTCGCCCTGCTGTTGCGCGCCGGTTCGCTGGCGGCGCCGATGGAAATCATCGAAGAGCGCACCATCGGCCCCACCCTGGGCGCCGACAACATCGCCAAGGGCTTTCACAGCGTCTCGTGGGGCTTTGTGGTGATCGTCGCCTTCATGGGTGCCTACTACATGCTGTTCGGCCTGTTCTCCGGCCTGGCGCTGGCGGTGAACCTGCTGCTGCTGGTGGCCGTACTGTCCATGCTGCAGGCCACGCTGACCCTGCCCGGCATGGCGGCCATGGCGCTGGCGCTGGGCATGGCGATTGACTCGAACGTGCTGATCAATGAACGGGTGCGCGAGGAACTGCGCAATGGTGCCTCGCCACAGGCGGCCATCCATGCCGGTTACGAGCGCGCCTGGGCGACCATCCTGGACTCGAACATTTCCACCCTGATCGCCGGCCTGGCCTTGCTGGCCTTCGGCTCCGGTCCGGTGCGCGGCTTTGCGGTGGTGCATTGCATCGGCATCCTGACCAGCATGTTCTCGGCGGTGTTTTTCTCGCGCGGTCTGGTCAACCTCTGGTATGGCCGGCAGAAAAAGCTCAAGAGTGTGTCCATCGGGACGGTGTGGCGTCCGGTCGGCTCCGGCGCCCTGGCCAAATAGTTGCTTCTGCCAGAGCGACCCAGAGTTTCCTCAAGGATTTCACATGGAATTTTTCAAGATTCACCGCGACATTCCGTTCATGCGGCATGCGCTGATCTTCAACGCCATCAGTTTTGCCACCTTTGCGCTGGCCGTGTTCTTCCTGTTCTCGCGCGGGCTGCACCTGTCCGTCGAGTTCACGGGCGGCACCCTGATGGAGGTCAATTACACCCAGGCGGCTGATGTCGGAAAGATACGCGACACGGTGGCCGGGTTGGGTCTGGCCGACGTGCAGGTCCAGAACTTCGGCACCTCGCGCGACGTGATGATCCGCCTGCCGGCACAAAAAGGCGTCAGCACGGCGCAGCAGAGCGACAAGGTGCTGGCCGCCCTGAAGGCAGCCAGCCCGGACGTGACGCTGCGCCGCACGGAATTCGTCGGCCCCCAGGTCGGCGAAGAGCTGGCGCAGGACGGCCTCAAGGCGCTGGCCATGGTGGTGTTCGGCATCATGGTCTATCTGGCCTTCCGCTTTGAGTGGAAGTATGCGGTCGCGGCCATCATCGCCAACCTCCACGACGTGGTGATCATTCTCGGATTCTTCGCCTTCTTCCAGTGGGAGTTCTCGCTGGCCGTGCTGGCCGCTGTGCTCGCGGTGTTGGGCTACTCGGTGAACGAATCGGTGGTGATCTTCGACCGGATACGTGAAAATTTCCGTCGCTATCGCAAGATGAATACGGTAGAGATCATCGACAACGCGATCACCTCCACCATCAGCCGCACCATCATCACCCATGGCTCCACGCAGATCATGGTGCTCTCGATGCTGCTGTTTGGTGGCCCGACGCTGTTCTATTTCGCTCTGGCGCTGACGATCGGGATCCTGTTCGGCATTTACTCCTCGGTGTTTGTGGCCGCAGCGATTGCCATGTGGCTGGGCATCCGGCGCGAGGACCTGATCAAGGGTCCGGGCAAAAAAGAGGAAGACCCCAATGACCCCAATGCAGGGGCAACCGTGTAAGCTTGAGATGAATTAAGCAACCAGGCTGTGGCTCCAAGAACCAAAAATCCCCGCCTTCTGGCCGAACAGGTTCGGACCTTGTTCGTGGACAACGTCGCCCGTCTGTTGCCGGAGCTGGCCAAAAACATCCTGGACATGCTCCGCACGGAGGCGGACCAGCTGGGCAACGCCAAGGGCATGCAGGACCGGCGCGAAGCCTGGATGGCCTTCTCCAAGGGCGGGGACGCCTGGGTTCAGGGCACCACGGCAGCCTGGAACACCGCGCGGTCCGCCGCAGCGCCCACCGCGCTGCCCAAGTTCCTCGACAGCGTCAAGTTCGAGCTCATGGGCGATGAGGTCATCGAGAACAAGATTCTGGCCTCCAGGCTCGCGCTGCGTCTTCTGGATGTGGTCAGCTGGGAGTTCAACGACCTTCGCCTGAGGATGCAGAATCTCGAAAGCATGTCGGACCTGCCGAAACAGGATGTGTTCCGGCCCGAGACGCTGGCTCAGCACATGCTTGAACAATGGACCGCAGCGGGGCTTTCGCGCGAGGTCTGGCAGGTTGTCCAGGATCTGAGCCAGAAAAAGCTGGGCGAGCAACTCCTGGAGGCGTATCACGCGGCCAATGAATTCCTGACGAAGGAGGGTGTGCTGGCCGACGTGGACCTGCGGCCGCTGGTCAAGCGCACACCGGCCTCCCCTACGGCGCCGCGCAGCAGTGCAGGCGCCGACAGCGGCGACAAGGCGGCCGCACCAGAGACGGACAGCAGAAGCGGGCAGAGTTCCGGCGGCTTCTCCGGAACGGGCAGCAGTGGCCCTGGCCGGGCTGGCGGAGCCTCGCGAGGCTTTGGCGCCGGGTCTGCGGCAGCAGGTTTTGGCAATGCGACCGGCCCCGGAGACGGCCATCCCGGTGCCACCGATCAGGGGCGCAACCAGGGGGCGGACCATCCGGTCTTTGACGAGACCCGCATGCAGACGGCGACCACGCCATTGTCCCGTGCCCGCATGAGGGCCCAGGGTGTGATGGGGCACCTCAAGCGGCTGCTGACCCATCAGGTGGCTGGTTTCGACGACACCCGGTCGAACCGGGCGTCACCCCGCCTGGCCGAGGCCATGGCCAGCGTGATGCAGGCCGAGAGCACCAGCGCCGACAAGACCATGCTGGTGGACTCCGCAGGCAACGCCGAAGACGTGGTGTACGGCCAGGCCCATGTCGAGCAGGCCGCAGGGGCTTTGCGGGAACGCACCAGCACCCTCAAAAAGGCGGCGACGACGTCTGCCGAAAAGGCCACGATTGAAATCGTCGCGCTGATGTTCCAGAGCATCCTGGCCGAAGACCGGATTCCCGCAGCCGTTCGTGTCTGGTTTGCCCGGCTGCAGATGCCGGTGCTTCGCGTGGCCATCGCCGAGCCGGAATTTTTCGGCTCACTGTCGCACCCTGCCAGGCGCCTGATTGACCGCATGGGCTCCTGCGTGCTCGGATTTGACGTGACTGTCTCCGGCGGCGCGATGGAAATTGAAATCAAGCGCATCGTGCAGGTGATCGAGCAGTACCCGGAGACCGGGCGCCGTGTGTTCCAGCTTGTCTACGACGAGTTCGAGAAATTCCTCTCCAAATTCCTGTCGCAGACGGGCAGTGCAGCACGCGTGGTGAGTGTGGCCCAGCAGGTCGAGCAAAAAGAGACCATGGCCATCCAGTACACCATCGAGATGCGCAAGATGCTCAACGACATGCCGGTGCGCGAGGAGATCCGCGAGTTCCTCTTCAAGGTATGGGCCGAGGTACTGGCCATTGCGTCGATGAAAAACGGCCCGCAGCACGAAGAGACCATCCTGCTCAAGCGGGCTGCCACCGACCTGGTGTGGGCCGCCAGTGCCAAACCCAACCGCAATGACCGGGCCCGCGTCATTGCGGACCTGCCCAAGCTGCTGCAGCTGCTGCGGCTCGGCATGTCGATGCTGGGCCTGGAGCTGGTCGACCAGGATGCGCACCTGCGCGTGATCAGTGACACCCTGGCCGACGCCTTCATGTCCAAGACCGACGCCATTTCGGCCGAGAAGGTGGATGCCATGGCCAAGCGCCTGGCCAACCTCGAGGATTACCTGTCCGACGAAGACATGGGTGACCTGCCGCTCGATACCGACACCCTGGTCACGATGATCGGGATTGATGCAACGGACATCGAGGTCATCACCGATGGCGGCAGCCAGCCGACGGAGGCCATGCGGGCCTGGGCCAAGGAGCTTCAGCTCGGCTCATGGTTCAGCCTGGACCACAACGCCAAGGTGAGCCAGGTCCAGTTCGCCTGGTGCAGTGACCGCAAGCAGCTGCACCTGTTCGCGTCGGCTGATGGCCGCAATTTCCTGATCCAGGGCCGCCGCCTGGCCGCTTACCTGCAAGCCGGCCTACTGGTGCCGATTGAAGAGGAAACCCTGACGGTGCGCGCCACCCGCGACGCCCTGGCCAAACTGGATGCCAACCCGGAGCGGCTGCTCGGTTGATGGTGGGCAGGGCCGGGCTTGCACCCGGTGCCGGCAGGCGGAGGTGCTGCAGGGCTGCCCCGCTCCTGATGGGTCTAATGGGCGAGCCGGAACTCGCTGTCGTCGCAGAGCTCGTCGAGCACCAGCGCATCGGGCTCTTCCCCAAAACTCCAGTACACCATCAGGACGATGATCTTCAGATCGTCCAGTGTGACCGGGTCGCCCGGCGCTGCCATGGCGCGGTCGATCACGATCTCGCGCATGTGGGGGGGCAACACGCCCGCGGACTCGAGAAAACTCACAAAACCCAGGCTTTGCGCGCCCAGATGGGTTTGCTCTGCCACGGAGTAGATGCGCAGGCTGTCTGGCGCCTGCGCCTGAACGCTTGCCGGCCGGCTGAGGGCGATGGGGTGGGCGTTGGGGGCCGGCAGGCTGATCTGCGTGCTCTGGGCTGCGACGTTCAGGCCTTCCAGCCAGATGAGCGCGGCCTGTATTTCGTCGGGTTCGAAGCCCGCCGCGGTGAGCTTGCGGCTGAGCTGGTTGGCGGCGGGGCAAGCGTCACCTTGCCAATAATTTTCGTAGACGTACACCAGTACTTCGAACATGCACCCAATATATCCCAGATGGGCGGACTGTCAACCGCTGGCCAGACGCTGGAACAGGCCGCCAGGCAGACGCGCGACCACACCCTCGAGTTCGAGCGCCAGCAACTGCGCCTGCAGCTGTGCAGTGCTTATGCCGGTGCGGGCCTGCAGTGCGTCGAGACTTGTCGCGTCGAAGCCGAGCGCCTGGATCAGCGGATTGTCTGAGGCGGCTGCTTGCTCGGCCTGGGCGGGCCGGGCACTGCTCGCAGGCACCAGTTGCAATTCCTCCAGCACGTCCTGCGCCAATTCCACCAGCTTGGCGCCCTGCTTGATCAGTGCATGGCATCCGCGGGATTGGGGGGAGTGGATCGAGCCCGGGATGGCAAAGACGTCCTTGCCCTGTTCGGCAGCCATCCGGGCCGTGATCAGCGAACCGGACTGCAGCGCTGCTTCGACCACCAGAGTGCCCCTTGAGAGCCCGGAAATGATGCGATTGCGCCTGGGAAAGTTCGCAGCCAGTGGCGGCGTCCCCAGATGGAACTCACTGACGATCATGCCCTGTGCCACGATCCGGTGCGCCAGCGCAAGATGCTTTTTCGGATAGACCCTGTCGAGGCCGGTCCCGACCACCGCAATCGTGTCGCCGCCGCCCAGCAGTGCGCCGTCGTGCGCGGCGCCGTCCACGCCCAGTGCCAGGCCCGACACCACGCACAGGCCCGCCTGGCCGAACGCCCGGGCGAACTCGCGCGCATTGCTTTCGCCCTGCGGGGTCGGGTTGCGGCTGCCGACGATGGCGATCCGCACGGCCTCTGGCGTGTGGCTGCCCCCGGCCGGGGACGCCAGGCTGCCCGTCATGTACAGCATCAGGGGCGGATCCTCGATGTCCAGCAATGCGGCGGGGTAGGCGTCGTCGCCCAGGGTCACCACGCAACGGTTGCTGGCGCCTTCCAGCCATTGCTGTGTGGTGGCCAGTTGGGCGGCCAGCGCCGGGGGTTCGTGCAGCAGTGCGTGCGCGAGTTTTTCGGTGCCGAGTTGGCTGAGCGTGGCGAAGTCCTGGGTGAAGACTGCCTGGGGCGACCCGAACGCGGCCAGCAGGCGGCGGGCGGCTTCATTGCCGATGCCAGGCGACAAGCTCAACCGGAGCCAGGCCTCGAGTTCGAACGTGTCCATGGGAATGTCAGCCACCTGAAACCCGGCGGCGCAGGGCGGCGGCCACGCTCAGTTCGGATTGATGAAGCGGTCGCCGACTTTCACGCCGTCATTGATCTGGAGCACCAGCGCGTACGACAGGTGGTCAAAGGTGCGGAACACCATCATCAGGCCGTTGCGTTCATTCGGCAGCTTGATCTCGGGCCGTGCGCCGTCGGTTTTGTCCACCAGCCGCTGGCCGTCCTTGACGATGGCCACGACATGGCCGCGCTCCATGCCGTCGAGTGCGCCGCGGTTGATCACCACCACCTGGTTTTCGGATGCGAGCGCTACGGCGCTGCCGTAGACGGACACCACCTGCCCGGCAACTGGTGTCGCCGGCGCGTGCGGTGTGTAGCTGCGCAGTTCACGGGTCGGTTCGGGAACCAGGCGGTCACCGGTGCGCATCTCTTCCTTGGCTGCCACGATGTCCAGGGTGGCGGGAATGATCTCGCTTTGCGGTTTGCCGTCCTTGTCATTGATCTGGGCCACCGATTCGCCGCGTACCAGTTCGGCCCGGCCCAGGTACTGGGCTTCATAGCCGAGGATTTTCTGGGTGGTCGGGTCTTTCAGAGGCGTGGCATTGCGGAACACCCGGAAGTCGCGCGGCTCCCCCTTGGCATCACTCAGTGGCGTGCCTGTTGCGCCCTTGCTGCCGTACTGGCCGCGCGCATAGGCACGGTCTCCCCGGCTGAGGAGCACGCGGCCTTCCTGGGCTGCCACGATGCGGGGTGCCGAGGCAAAGGTGGCCTCGTCCACGATCAGGGCTTCGGCCAGAAAGGGCTCGATGGCGCTCGGCGACAGGGTCGGGATGGCGGCGTCGGCCAACGCTTCGTAACGCGTTTGCGGCGAGACGCGCACGGTGTCGGTCGGCGGACCGTCGTTGCTGCCCTGGCGCGCGCGCAGCATTGCCCGGCCGTTGGATTTTTCAAGGTAGAGCTGCTGGCCCGGGTAGATCCGGTGCGGGTTGCGGATGTCCTGCAGGTTCATTCCCCACAGCTCAGGCCAGCGCCAGGGGCTCTTGAGGAACATGCCGGAGATGGCCCACAGCGTGTCGCCGCGCTTGACGGTGTAGTTGTCGGGCGCATTGGGTGCGAGGTCCGACAGCGGAACGCCCGCCTGTGCAACCTGCGTTGCGGTCGCTTTCTGGCCGGCAGAAATCGGAAAGTTCTGGGCGTGCAGGCCAGGCGCTGCGCCTGCCAGCGCGAGGCCCAGCAGGGATGCGGCTATTGAAATGTGACTCAAACGACCAGAAATAGTGTGCATAGAAAAAGCCTTGGGCGCGACGACGGGGCTGGCACGGTCCGGGAAATGCGGCAATCAACGGGTTGAAAACCGGGAAAAAGACCGTGCTTCTTCTTGATAATTTACTCGCGATTCTGTACCTAAGCCCTTGATTAGGCAACGATTAGTCGATTCCACGATGACCCTGCCCCTGAAAAAACCCTGAAAAGTGGCGAAAATAGCGACAACGCCCGATTTGCCCATGACCACCCTGACCATCCTCCGCTATCCCGACCCCCGTCTGCACACAATCGCCAAGCCGGTCGCAGCCTTCGATGCGCGCCTGCGCGAGCTGGTGAGCGACATGCTCGAAACCATGTATGACGCCGAGGGCATCGGCCTGGCGGCCACGCAGGTGGATGTCCACGAGCGCCTGATCGTGATTGACGTCAGCGAAGGCCGGGACCAGCCACTGATCCTGATCAACCCTGAAATCACCTGGGCGAGCGAGGAAAAGCGCGTGGGCGACGAGGGCTGCCTGTCAGTTCCCGGCATTTACGACGGCGTGGAGCGGTCCACGGCGATTCGGGTGCGTGCGCTGGACCTGGAAGGCAAGCCGCAGGAACACGCGGCCGAGGGCATGCTGGCCGTCTGCATCCAGCACGAGATGGATCACCTGATGGGCAAGGTGTTTGTGGAATACCTCTCGCCACTCAAGCGCAACCGCATCAAGACCAAGATGATCAAGCAGAAAAAGGAAGACGAGCGCGACGCTGTGCGTTGAGTCCTTCCCCGCCACGGACCGATCTGCCTCATTTGCCAGAGACCTCGCCGCAGGGGTCTTTACAATCACGGCAATGCGCGTTGTCTTTGCCGGAACCCCTGAATTTGCCCGAGTCGCGCTGGAAAAACTCCATGCTGCCGGCTTTGAAATCCCCCTCGTTCTGACCCAGCCCGACCGGCCAGCTGGTCGCGGCATGCACTTGCAGGCCTCGCCCGTCAAGCAATGGGCCCAGGCGCATGGCGTGCCGGTGGCCCAGCCGCGCAGCCTGCGGCTCGATGGCAAATACCCCGACGATGCAGCCGCCGCGCAGGAGGCGATTCAGGCTGCGCGCGCCGACGTCATGGTGGTCGCAGCCTACGGCCTGATCCTGCCGCAGTGGGTGCTGGATGCGCCCGCGAAGGGGTGCCTCAATATTCATGCTTCGCTGTTGCCGCGCTGGCGTGGTGCCGCGCCGATTCACCGCGCCATCGAGGCTGGCGACGCTGAAACTGGCGTCACCATCATGCAGATGGATGCGGGGCTCGACACCGGTGACATGCTGCTGGTGGAGAAGATCGCCATCGGCCCGCAGGAAACCACTGCATCGCTGCACGACAAGCTGGCGGTGCTCGGTGGTCGCCTGGTGGTGGAGGCGCTGGAAATGGCGGCCTGCGGTGGGCTTCATCCGGTGCCTCAGCCTATCGATGGACCAGACAGCGGCATCACCTATGCGCACAAGATCGAGAAGGCCGAGTCGGTGCTCGACTGGTCGCTGCCTGCCGCGGTGCTGGAGCGGCGCATCCGCGCATTCAATCCTTTCCCCGGTGCCGCGTCCGAACTGAATGGCGTCGTCATCAAGTGCTGGCGCGCCGAGGTGTTGCCCGGTCGGCCACCGGCAGCAAAGGCCGGCGAGGTGCTGGCCGTTGGCGATGCCGGTGTGGATGTCTGCGCGGCCGATGCGGTGCTTCGCCTCAGCCGCCTGCAAAAGCCCGGTGGCAAGCCGCTGGAAGTGGCCGAGTTCCTGCGCGGTTTTGCCATCACCCCGGGCATGGTGTTCGGCCAGCCGGCGCCCGGAAAGTGAGTCGTCTGTGAAGGCATTGCTCAAGCACCCGGAATTTCGCATCGGCATCCAGGACATGATCCCGGTCGCGCCCGGCATCGCCGCCTGGGGCCTGATGACCGGCGTGGCCATGGTCAAGTCCGGCATGAGCCTGTTTGAGGCCATCCTGATGGGCGTCATTGTGTTCGCCGGCAGCTCCCAGCTGGCGGCTGTTCCCCTGATTGCAGCCGGGGCGCCGATGTGGGTGATTCTGGCCACCGCGTTTTGCGTGAACCTGCGCTTTGTGGTGTTCAGCGCGCACCTGCGGCCTTATGTGATGCACCAGAACATCTGGCGGCGCATGGCCAGTGGCTACTTCACGGCCGACCTCAGCTATGTGCTGTTCACCCGGCGCTTCCCGCATCCTTCCGAAGACCCCGCCGCGCGGCGCGCACAAGAGGCGTATCTGGCCGGCAACTGTGCGTTGAACTGGGTCAGCTGGGTCGGCGCCAGCATGCTGGGCATTGCACTGGCGAACGCCATTCCGCTTTCGTGGGGTCTCGGCTTTGCAGGCATTCTGGCGCTGCTGGGCATTCTGTGCTCGCTGGCGACCACCCGGTTGCGGGTGGTGTCGGCGGGTGTGGCAGGCGCCGCGGCGGTGGCGGCCTTCGCGCTGCCGCTCAAGCTCAACATCCTCGTGGCGATCGCCGCGGCGGTGGCGGCCTGCCTGCTGCTCGAGAAGCCCCGTCCACCGGCGGCCGTGGCCTCCAAGGGGGAGGCCGCATGAACAAGACCGATCTCTGGACCGTCGCCACCATCGTCGGCATGGCGCTGGTGACCGTGATCACGCGGTCCTTCTTTTTCCTGTCCAGCAAGCCGTGGTCGCTGCCGGGCTGGGCCCAGCGCGGCCTGCACTACGCGCCGATTGCCGCGCTGGCGGCCGTGATCATTCCCGAGATGGTGATGACGCAAGGCCACCTGATCGACACCTGGAAAGACGCGCGCCTGTTCGCGGTGGCTGCGGGCGTGGCGTGGCACCACTGGCGCCAGGGCGTGCTGGGCACCATCGTGGCAGGCATGGCGGTGTACCTGCCGCTCCATGTGGGGCTGGGGTGGTAGCTAATAAAGCCCCCACGCTCCCCACTTCGTGTGGTTCGCTGGACATGCCCATGCCTGAGGCATGGGCCCTTCCTCCCGTCCAAACCTGCGCAGGCAGGTTTGGAGCCGCGGTCGTCAGCCCCGAGGGGGCCGTCCGCCTGTGGCCCGGCAAAGCCGGTTCCACGGCTCGGCTGGGTTGAAGATTCAGGGCGTAGGTAGTGGTGGTATTTCACCAGCGGGGGCCGCGGGACTGGCTTTGCCAGACCGCAGGCGCCGCCCCCTGAGGGGGGAACAGGCTACACGAAGTGAGACTGGACGGGGGCGGGTCTATGCACCCACCTACAATTTAAGGCTTTGGGCGTTGCGCCCCAAGCCTTTCATCTTTTTGTGAGCCCTCCATGAATTTCATCCGTTTTTCCGACCTGTGCGCCAGCGGCCAAGTTGCTGGCAAGCGCGTGTTCATCCGCGCCGACCTGAATGTGCCGCAGGACGACCAGGGCCGCATTACGGAAGACACCCGCATCCGTGCCTCGATTCCCTGCCTGCAGATGGCGTTGGACGCGGGCGCGGCGGTGATGGTTACCTCGCACCTGGGTCGGCCCGTGGAGGGTGAGTTCAAGCCGGAAGACTCGCTGACGCCGGTGGCGGCGCGCATGGGGGAGCTGATGAAGCGCGACGTGCCGGTGATTGCCAGCTGGGTCGGCGGCGTCGATGTGAAACCTGGCCAGCTCGTCATGCTGGAAAACTGCCGCCTGAACAAGGGCGAGAAGAAGAACAACGAAGCGCTGGCGCGGCAGATGGCCGCCCTCTGCGACATCTTTGTGCACGATGCCTTCGGCACCGCGCACCGGGCCGAAGCCTCCACCTACGGCATCGCGCAGTACGCGCCGACGGCCAGCGCCGGCCCGCTGCTGGCAGCCGAGATGGACGCGATTTCGAAGGCGCTGTCGAACCCGCGCCGCCCGCTGGTCGCGATCGTGGCGGGCAGCAAGGTGTCGACCAAGCTCACCATCCTCAAGTCACTGGCCAGCAATGTGGACCAGCTGATCGTCGGCGGCGGCATTGCCAACACCTTCATGCTGGCCATGGGCCTGAAGATCGGCAAAAGCCTGGCCGAGCCCGACCTGCTGGCCGAGGCCAAGGCCGTGATCGACGCCATGAAGGCGCGCGGCGCCGAAGTGCCGATCCCGACCGACGTGGTCACCGCCAAAACCTTTGCCGCCGATGCACCGGCCACCGTGAAGGCTGCCGACCAGGTGGCAGACGACGACCTGATCCTGGACATTGGCCCGCAGACCACGGCGCGTCTGGTTGCCCAACTCAAGGCGGCGGGCACCATCGTCTGGAACGGACCGGTGGGCGTGTTTGAGTTCGATGCATTTTCCAAAGGCACTGAAGGCATTGCCCGTGCCATCGCCGAAAGCAGCGCCTTCTCTCTCGCCGGCGGCGGCGACACGCTGGCCGCGATTGCCAAGTACGGCATCGAAAAGCAGGTGGACTACATCTCCACCGGCGGCGGTGCGTTCCTGGAGGTGCTCGAAGGCAAGACCCTGCCGGCCTTCGACATCCTGCAAAGGCGCGCCGCGGGCTGATTTGGCCAAGGCGAGGGCGGGCCCAGCGCTGAAATTCGTAACGGGTTGGTAACCAGTTCCGTGTGAAAATAGAAACTAAATTACACGGAGACTGATTCATGGCTCGTCGCGCTACCAAGATTGTTGCCACCCTGGGCCCCGCTTCCAGTGACCCCGCCCTGCTGGAGAAAATGATTCGCGCCGGCGTCAATGTGGTGCGCCTCAATTTCAGCCACGGCACCGCGCAGGACCATGTGGACCGCGCCCAGCTGGTGCGCGAAGCCGCCCAGCGCGCCGGACGCGAAGTCGCCATCATGGCCGACCTGCAAGGCCCGAAAATTCGCGTCGGCAAGTTCGCTGAGGGCAAGGTCCAGCTGGAGCCAGGTCAGAAGTTTGTGCTGGACGCCTCGCGCACCGAGCCGGGTGACCTCAAGGGCGTCGGGCTGGACTACAAGGAACTTCCGCGCGACGTGAAGTCGGGCGACCTTCTGCTGCTCAACGACGGCCTGATCGTGCTGACGGTGGACGCCGTGCGCGGTGAGGAGGTGCACACCACCGTCAAGCTGGGCGGCGAGCTGTCCAACAACAAGGGCATCAACAAGCAGGGCGGTGGCCTGACCGCTCCGGCCCTGACGGCCAAGGACATGGAAGACATCAAGACCGCGATGAGCTTCCAGGCCGACTATGTGGCGGTGAGCTTTCCCAAAAATGCCACCGACATGGAAATGGCGCGCCAGCTCTGCAACGTGGCCGCGGCCCCCTACAAGCACAAGCCCGGCCTGATCGCCAAGATCGAGCGTGCAGAAGCCATCCCGAAGCTGGAAGAGATCCTGCGCGTCAGCGACGGCATCATGGTGGCGCGCGGCGACTTGGCCGTCGAGGTGGGCAACGCGGCCGTGCCCGCCCTGCAAAAACGCATGATCAAGCTGGCCCGTGCCCACGACAAGGTGGTGATCACCGCCACGCAGATGATGGAAAGCATGATCCTCAACCCGGTGCCGACCCGCGCCGAGGTGAGCGACGTGGCCAACGCGGTGCTGGACGGCACCGATGCGGTGATGCTCAGCGCCGAAACCGCTGCCGGCAAGTACCCGCTGGAAACCGTCGAGGAAATGGCCAAGATCTGCGAAGAGGCCGAGAAAGCCGAATACAAGGAGCTCGACGCCGACTTCAGCGGCAAGACCTTTGCGCGCATTGACCAGTCGATTGCCATGGGCGCGCTGTTCACGGCCCATCACCTCGGCGCCAAGGCCATCGTGGCGCTGACCGACAGCGGCTCCACCCCCCTGTGGATGAGCCGCCACGACATCCGCGTGCCCATTTACGCGCTGACGCCGCGCCTGGCGACCCAGCGCAAGATGGCGATCTACCGCAATGTGCGCCCGCTGCTGATGGACACCAGCGCCGACCGTGACACCGCACTCGACCAAGCCGAGGGCCACCTGCTGCGCCGGAACATCGTGCAAAGCGGCGATGTGTACGCCATCACCTGCGGCGAGCCGATGGGCGCGCCGGGGGGTACCAACATGCTCAAGATCTGCAGGGTGGCTTAAAAGGCACACCCCTATCGAGACTCACTGCGTGTAGTCTCTTTTCCCCTTGCAGGGGACGGCTCCTGCGGCCCGGCTAAGCCGGTTCCGCGGTGCCTGCTGGAATAGACAAGCAAAAGGCCAGTATTCCCACGGGAGCTTAGGTCATTGGCTGAATCCGGTTGGTCATGGATTGCGTATACAAACAAGTGCCATGAACATACCGATCAAATTGCCCCGACGCTCCCTCTTCGCCATGCTGCCCGCGCTGCTCACGGCCTGCTCGGCGGTGGATCTGCTCAATGCCACGGTCCCTACCGACACCTACCAGCTGACCGCCGGGTTGGCTTATGGTGCGCATCCGCGCCAGCGTCTGGACGTGTACCAGCCGCCGGGCGACGTGCGTGGAGCGCCCATGGTGGTGTTTTTTTACGGCGGCAGCTGGTCCAGCGGCGATCGCGCCGACTACCGCTTTGTGGGTGAGGCCCTGGCCGCCCAGGGCGTGGTGACGGTGGTGGCCGATTACCGCCTCAGCCCCGAGTTTCGTTACCCGGCCTTTGTGCAGGACAGCGCCCGTGCGGTGCGTTGGGCTTTCGAGCATGCCGGCCAGTACGGCGCCGACCCGGCGCGGGTATTCGTCATGGGGCACAGTGCCGGTGCCTACAACGCGGCGATGGTGGCGCTCGATGCGCGCTGGCTGCGGGCTGAAGGGCTGAGTCCTTCGCGCCTGGCCGGCTGGATCGGGTTGGCCGGTCCTTATGACTTTCTGCCGATCGGCGACCGGCAGACCCAGGTGGCATTCGAGTGGCCTGCCACCCCGCAAGACAGCCAGCCCATGGTGCATATCTCCAGCCAGTCACCCCCCACGCTGCTGCTGGCACCGACCCAGGACAACCTGGTCAACACCCAGCGCAGTACCGTGACCCTTGCCAGGCGGCTGCAGGCCACGGGTGTGCGGGTGGAGTCAGCGCTTTACGACACCGTCAGCCACGTCACGCTGGTGGCTGCCATGGCGTCAGTGATGAGGGGGCGGGCACCGGTGCTGGCACGCGTGACCGCTTTTGTGAAATCATCTGCGTGAAGAGGTCGTCCATCACCCCGGCCGCCGTCCAGCACAGCCAGGCCGTCCAGAGGGTGTGGCTCAGGTAGTGGGCGCCGCGCATTTGCTGCGCCAGGCCCAGCACCAGCCCCGCGAGCATCGCGCCAGCCAGCCAGCGTCGTGCGGTTTTGGGAAGCGTGTGGCGAAAGGCGAAGAACCCGCCGAGGAAGGCAAAGCCGGCTGAAGCGTGACCTGCCGGGAAGCAGCCGCCGGTGCCGCCATCAGCGATACCCCAGGACCAGTGCGACACATAGCGCGCCACACCGCCGAACTCCTGCAGGTCCCAGGGGCAGCTGGTGCGGCTGTGCAATTTGATCATCGACACAATCAGCAGGGCGACGAGGGTGGTCAGTGCCAGTTGCGCGCGCCGCTCGCCGGGCAGTTGCCGGAAGACGCCAAAAGGCCGGAACACGGCCACCAGCAGCGTCAGCTCCACCGTCCAGGGCAGGTACTTGATCCAGTCATGCAGCAGGCCCTGCAGCACCCAGTGGTGCTCCAGCGGAAACCCGGCCGACGATCCGAACCAGCGCGCCAGCCACAGGTCCGTGGACGTGTGGTCCAGGGCCAGCAGCAGGGCAAGGCTCAACAAGGTGCACAGGAACAGGGGAAACCGCGCCTCTTGCGGGCGGCGGGAGAAATACGTCATGGGGTGGGGCGAATGGCACCGCGTGCGGCGCTATATGTAACTGCTTGTAATGTAGCTCGGCCGCCTTAGGTCAGTCTTAAGGCCAACCCTCGTTCCAGGACTTTCTCCACGGTTCATGCCTCGCCGTGGCAACCGCCGTGTGCAGGGGTCGGTCCCGCCTGGCGCACAGAGAACTTGCTGGCAAACGGTAGAATCGGCACTCCGGTTACCGGCCAGGTACGGCTTTTCGCGAGGTCGCGCCGCCGCCCGTTGGCGGGCCGCTTTTCAACTTTCTGGGGATTTTCACCATGGCACTCGTATCGATGCGCGAGCTGCTGGACCATGCAGCCGTCAACGGCTACGGCATTCCGGCTTTCAACGTCAACAACCTTGAGCAGGTGCAGGCCGTCATGGAAGCCGCCAGGGAAACCGGCGCACCGGTCATCCTGCAGGCCAGCGCTGGCGCCCGCAAGTACGCCGGTGAGCCCTTCATCAAGCACCTGATCGAAGCGGCCATCGAGATGTATCCCCACATCCCCCTGGTGATGCATCAGGACCACGGTCAGAACCCCGACGTCTGCCAGGGCGCCATCGACCTCGGTTTTTCTTCTGTGATGATGGACGGCTCGCTCGAAGCTGACGGCAAAACCATCGCCAGCTATGAATACAACGTCGAGGTGACGAAAAAGGTCTCGCAGCTGGCCCACAAATACGGCGTCACCGTAGAAGGCGAGCTCGGTTGCCTCGGGTCGCTGGAGACCATGAAGGGCGACAAGGAAGACGGCCACGGCACTGACGCCACGATGACCCGTGAGCAACTGCTGACCGACCCCGAGCAGGCCGCCGACTTCGTCAAGCGCACGCAGATCGACGCGCTGGCGATTGCCATCGGGACCAGTCACGGCGCCTACAAGTTCACCCGCAAGCCCACCGGTGACATCCTGGCGATTGACCGCATCAAGGAAATCCACAAGCGCATCCCGAGCACCCATCTGGTGATGCATGGCTCCTCGTCCGTGCCGCAGGAAATGCTGGCCATCATCCGCCAGTACGGCGGCCAGATGAAGGAAACCTACGGCGTCCCGGTTGAGGAAATCCAGGAAGCCATCAAACATGGCGTGCGCAAAATCAACATCGACACCGACATCCGTCTGGCCATGACCGGCGCAGTGCGCAAGTTCCTGGCCGAGAACCCCGAAAAATTCGATGCCCGCGAATGGCTCAAGCCGGCCCGTGAAGCGGCCAAGGCCCTGTGCAAGCAGCGCTACATCGAGTTTGGCTGCGAAGGCCAGGGCGCCAGGATCAAGGGTGACACCTTGCAGGTCGTGGCCACCAAATACGCCAAGGGCGAGCTGGCGCAGGTCGTTCACTGAACGACCCCAGCAGGCCTGCTGCCACCCGGCGGCAAGGAACCTTGCGATAATTGAAAGCCCGTGGACTCCCCCCGAGTCCCACGGGCTTTTTACTTTGATGACCTCACCATGACCCAAGCGCTCCACACCTCCGCCCTCACCTCCCTGCACCTGCTGGCCCGCGGCAAGGTCCGCGACAACTACGCGGTGGGCAAGGACCGGCTGCTCATGGTGGCCAGCGACCGCCTGAGCGCCTTCGACGTGATTCTGGGCGAGCCGATTCCCGGCAAGGGCGCGCTGCTGACGCAGATGGCGCTGTTCTGGTTTGACAAGCTCGGCCACCTCTGCCCCAACCATCTCACCGGCGAATCGCCCGAGAGCGCGGTCACCGCCGCAGAGCTGCCGCAGGTGGTGGGTCGCTCCATGCTGGTCAAACGGCTCCAGCCGATCCCGGTCGAGGCGGTGGTGCGTGGCTACTTGGCCGGCAGCGGCTGGAAGGAATACCAGGACGGCCAGGCTGTCTGCGGCGTCCCGCTGCCGCCGGGCCTGAAGAACGCCGGCAAGCTGCCCGAACCCATCTTCACGCCCGCCGCCAAGGCGGAAATGGGCGAGCACGACGAGAACATCAGCTACGAGCAGGTGGTCAAGGTGGTCGGCCCGGAGCTGGCCGCGAAGATCAAGGGCATCAGCATCGCCATCTACAAGGAGGCAGCCGCCTTCGCGCTGACCAAGGGCATCATCATTGCCGACACCAAGTTCGAGTTTGGTCTCGACGAGCACGGCACGCTCACGCTGATGGACGAGGTGCTCACACCCGATTCGTCACGTTACTGGCCGGTGGAGGGCTATGAAGCCGCCTACGCCGCTGGCGAGAACCCGCCGAGCTACGACAAGCAGTTCGTGCGCGACTGGCTGGAGTCGGTCCGCATCAACGGCAAGCCCTGGGACAAGACGCCGCCGGCACCACACCTGCCGGCCGAGGTGGTGGCCAAGACCGCCGCCAAATATCAGGAAGCCTTCACCCGACTGACCGGTTGAACACCCCTATCGGGTCTCGCTCTGCGTAGCCCCTTTTCCCCTTGGGAAAAACAGTTCCCCCGTCTCGCTCACTTCGTGTAGCGGAACCCCCTCAAGGGGACGGGGCCTGCGGCCGGGCTAAGCCCGTTCCGCGGCGCCTGCTGGTGGGGGCGCTCACTGATTCGGTTAGCTCAATATCACACTGCTTAGACGGCGACGGTACGTGGCTACCGTTGGGTCTTCCGGCGGAATCTGGCCGTCGGCGACTTTGGGTTTCGGGGCTTCCATGACGTCGAGCACGGCAATATAGGTCTTGCGGGCCAGGTCTTCAGACCACGTCTTGTCGCGCATCAGGATGTCGAGCAACTCGTCCAGGGCATCGGTCCAGCGCCCTGCGGCGGTCAGGTACTTCGCCTTGTCGAAGCGGGCGTCAAAATCCCGTTTGTTGGTGGCAATCCGGGCGTCAAGACTGGCGATGGCCGCCGCGGCGTCGGGGCTGGCCGCTGCGAAATCAATGGCGTTCATCCAGCGCTGCAGTGAGTCGAAACGGCGCACCACGCTGGTCTGCGCAATCACCGGCGCGAAGGCCACCTTGGCGTCGTCCAGCCGGCCCAATTGCACCAGCAGCTTCACGTAATCGAAGCGTGCGTTGTCGTCGGCCGGGTTGGTGGCGACGGCATGTTGCAACTGTTCCAGTGCGGCTTCGGGGTCAGCAGCCGCGTCGGGCAGCGCTTCGTCGGCCTCGGCCGGGGCCTCGTCTGCTGCCGGCGGCAGGTGTTTGTCGAGAAACTCCTTGACCTTGCCCTCGGGCAGGGCGCCGGTAAAGCCATCGACCGGCTGGCCGTTCATCATCAGGATGCAGGTCGGAATGCTGCGGATGCCGAAGGCCGCACCCAGTTGCTGCTCCTGGTCGGAGTCGATCTTCACCAGCTTGAAGCGACCGCCATACGCCACCTCGACCTTTTCCAGAATCGGCCCGAGCGACTTGCAGGGCCCGCACCAGGGCGCCCAGAAGTCGATGAGCACCGGCGTGGTCATGGAAGCGGCAACCACTTCCTGTTCAAAATTGGCGAGGGTAACGTCGATCATGGTGGTCCAGAGCTGAGGCTGCAAAAGGGTTTTTCAAGCGCGGTGTGGGTACCGCTGTCTGCGGGGCCGACGATAGCACGGGCCCAGCCCTTAAAATCAGGGGTCCCGCCACATGGCGCGCAACCTCGGCCTCCTGGGCTTTATCGGGCGCAAAGACCTTTATGACGACAAGCAACAATCCGGCCGCACCTCTTGTGGGTGTGGTGATGGGCTCCAGCAGCGACTGGGACACCATGCAGCATGCGGTGCAGATACTCACCCACTTCGGCGTGGCGCACGAGGCCCGTGTGGTGTCCGCGCACCGCATGCCCGATGTGCTGTTCGCCTATGCCGAAGCCGCCTCCGGTCGGGGTCTGCAGGCCATCATTGCCGGCGCCGGCGGCGCGGCCCACCTGCCCGGCATGCTGGCCGCCAAAACCACGGTGCCGGTGCTGGGCGTGCCGGTGGCGAGCAAGCACCTGCAAGGCGTGGACTCGTTGCACAGCATCGTCCAGATGCCCAAGGGCATTCCGGTGGCCACCTTCGCCATCGGCCATGCTGGTGCGGCCAATGCCGCGCTGTTTGCGGTCGCCCTGCTGGCCCTGCACGACAAAGCGCTCGCGGCCAAGCTCGATGCCTACCGGGCCGAGCAGACCGCCGCAGCCAGCGCCATGACGCTGCCGCCGGCATGAGCATTCCCCACGGATTGCCGATTTTCCCCGGCACGGTATCGGCTGCGGGCCATAGCGCCACGCTGGGCGTGATGGGTGGCGGCCAGCTGGGCCGCATGTTTGTGCAGGCTGCGCAGCGGCTCGGTTACTTCACCGCCGTGCTGGACCCGGACCCGGAAAGCCCGGCCGGCCGCGTCAGCCACCACCACATCCAGACCGGCTACAGCGATGCCGAAGGGCTGGCCCAACTCGCCGCGCTGTGCGGCGCCGTGACCACCGAGTTCGAGAACGTGCCCGCCGGCGCTCTGCAGACCCTGGCCGCGCGCCTGCCGGTCGCGCCGGGCGCGGCCGCCGTGGCGATTGCGCAGGACCGCATCCAGGAGAAATCGCATTTCACCGCCACGGCGGCCGAGGCCGGCAGCCGGCCTGGCGCACTGGCTGGTGTGACCTGCGCGCCGTATGCCGTGATTGAAACGGCCGCCCAGTTGCAGGCCGTGCCGCCACACCTTTTGCCCGGTATCCTGAAAACCGCCCGCATGGGCTACGACGGCAAAGGCCAGGTGCGCGTGAAAGACGCCGCCGCGCTGGCAGCGGCTTGGGGCCACCTGAAGCAGGTGCCCTGCGTGCTGGAAAAAATGCTGCCGCTGAAGGCGGAGTGCTCGGTGATCGTGGCGCGCGGCTGGGACGGGCAGATGGTGAGCTTTGCGCCGCAGTTCAATGTGCATGTCGATGGCATCCTCGCCGTCACGGCCGCGTATGCGGGCAACATGCCGCCGGCGCTGGCCGAGCGAGCGCGCCATGCGACCCGGGCGATTGCCGAGCACGTCGGCTATGTCGGCGTGCTGTGCGTCGAGTTTTTCCTCATCGACGACGGCAGCGCCGATGGGGCGCTGGTCGTCAACGAGATGGCGCCGCGCCCGCACAACAGCGGCCACTACACCATCGACGCCTGCGATGTGTCGCAGTTCGATCTGCAGGTGCACGCCATGGCCGGCTTGCCCTTGCCGCAGCCGCGCCAGCATTCGCCAGCCATCATGCTCAACCTGCTCGGCGATGTGTGGTTCGACGGGCAGGGCGCGGCCCGCACGCCAGATTGGCAGGCCGCGCTGGCCCTGCCTGGCGCCCACCTGCACCTTTACGGCAAGACCGAGGCCCGGCGCGGCCGCAAGATGGGCCACCTGAACATCACGGCGGCCGATGTCGCCACCGTGAAAGCCACGGCCCGCCGCGCGGCGCAGATTCTGGGCCTGCCCGGCCTGGATGGCCTGTAAACCCTCAGCCGTCATGATTCTCCCTGGCAGTGACCCGCACGCCATCACCGATGCAGCGCGCTGCATCCAGTCCGGCGGCCTGGTCGGTTTTCCAACCGAGACCGTCTATGGCCTGGGCGCCGATGCCGCCAGCGATGCGGCCGTCGCCGGCATCTTTGTCGCCAAGGGGCGACCGGCTGATCACCCGCTGATCGTGCATGTCGCCAGTGCGGAGCAGGTGGCGGACTATGCCGGCAGCGTTCCCCCTTTTGCTGCGCGCCTGATGCAGGCTTTCTGGCCCGGCCCGCTCACGTTGATCCTGCCGCGCCGCGCGGGTGTCGCGGCAGCGGCCGCCGGGGGGCAGAACTCGATCGGCCTGCGCTGCCCGAACCATCCGGTGGCGCTGGCGTTTCTGAAGGCCTGCCTCGAAAGTGGAGTCACCGGCGTGGCCGGGCCCAGCGCCAACCGCTTCGGCCGCGTCAGCCCGACCACCGCACAGCATGTGCAGCAGGAGTTTGGGGGCGGCTTGCTGGTGCTGGACGGCGGCCCCTGCGCGGTGGGCATCGAGTCCAGCATCGTCGATTGCACCCGTGGCCAGCCGGTGCTGCTGCGGCCTGGCGTGCTGACCCGGGCCCAACTCACCGCGGCCTGCGGTGAAGCGGTGCTGGACAAGGATGAACTCGCGGCCGAGGCCGGCGCCACACCGCGCGCCTCCGGCACGCTGGAGGCGCATTACGCACCCGAGGCCAAGGTGCGCCTGATGAACGCCGCCGGCATCCAGACGGCGCTGGACTTGCTCGGCCCCGACGCGGCACACCTGGCCGTCTATGCGCGCAGCATCGTGCGCATCCAGTCGGACAAGGTGCTGTACCGCCGCATGCCGGACGATGCGCTGGCCACCGCGCAACAGCTGTTCGCCGTGCTGCGCGATTTCGACGCCAAGGGCGTCAAGCTGATCTGGATCGAGCCGCCGCCGCTGGAGCCGGCGTGGGACGGCGTGCGCGACCGGCTTGGGCGGGCTGCAGCCAGCTGAGCGTTGGCTGCGTGCGCGCGCTTCAGCGTTTCAGCGCTTGGGGCCGTACGCCAGCTTCATGCCCAGGATGGACAGGGCCAGCAGCAGCGTGATCGCGTTGGCCACCACGATGGGCCAGGCACCCACCATCCAGCCGTAGACCAGCCACAGGGCCACGCCCAGCGTGAACACGCTGTACATGCCCAGCGAGATGCCGCTGACATTCCGGGTGCGGAAGGTCAGCCAGGCCTGTGGTGCAAAGCTGGCCGTGGTGAGCAGTGCCGCCAGAGAGCCGACGATGTCGGTGGTGTTCACAGCGGCGTCCTCATGGGCCGCCCTCTTTCACGGCCCAGTCCACCAGCGCCTCCAGCGCCGGGCGTGCGGCCGGGGCGTTCGGGTGGTTGACGATGGCCACCACCACCAGGCGGCGGCCGCTGGGCGTGTGCACATAGCC
The DNA here is from genome assembly GCA_943370905.1 of Synechococcus sp. UW140. GTDB lineage: Bacteria > Pseudomonadota > Gammaproteobacteria > Burkholderiales > Burkholderiaceae_C > Polaromonas. The sequence goes on along the minus strand of CALRSS020000006.1, from coordinate 59,490 downwards.
GGCCAATGCCGTCGCGTCGCGCAGCGTGCCGCTCTTGAGGTGGGCCCAGCCTTGCGCCGTGCGTGACTTGCTTCTCCTCAGCGTGCCGTCAATGCCGACGATGGGCAGCGAGGACATCAGCTCCGGCATGGCGCCCGAGATGTAGGCGGTCTGCAGCAACCGGGCCAGGCCTTGCGGGCTCACACGCTCGCTGCGCGAGAGGCCCGAGCCGTTGTCCAGCACGGGGGGCTCGGCGTCGCCGAAGCGTTCACGCCACCACACGCGCACCACCTCACGCGAGGCCGCATAACTGGCGGCCGCGTCGGCGCCCGCCGCAATGCGTGGGCCGTTGCGCAGACTGAGCGTGAGGAAGAGTTGCTGCGCCATCACGTTGTTGCTGAACTTGTTGATGTCGCGGATCACTTCGGTCAGTGTCGGAGAAATGACTTCAAACGTGGGCTTCAAATTCGGTGCCGCACGCCCTTCCCGCACGCGGCCACCGAGCTTGCCGCCCATTTCTGCCCACATGCCGGCGATGGCACGTTCGGCGTAGCTGGCCGGGTCAGCATAGGCCACGGGCCAGACTTTCTCGCCGCAGCCCACCGGGTAGCTGCCGTTGAAGGCAATGCGGAACGGGTCGGAAAAGTCGGCCTTGAGCAGGCCGCGGTAGTCGCCACAGTCACTGGCGGCGCCGTTTTGGCCCGCGGTCAGCGGCACGCTGGCCTGCATCTGCACATTGGCCAGTGGCGGCTCGAAGTTGACGCTGGCGGTACCGTTGCCCGGGTTGGGCACAAAAGTCATCACCACCGACTTGTAGTTCAGCAGCAAGGCGTCGGGCGAGGCGTTGTAGGGCCGCAGTGGTTCGCCGTCGAAGTCCGCTGGATTCGGCGCGCTGACGGCAAAGGCGCTGCGGTCCAGCAGGATGTCGCCGGTGATGGTTTTGATGCCCAGGCCCTGCACCCGGCGCAGCAGCAGCCAGAGGCGCTCCAGCACCAGCTTCGGGTCGCCCCGGCCCTGGATGACCAGGTTGCCCTGCAGCACGCCGTTGCTGATGGGCCCATCGACATACACCGGGGTGTTCCAGGTGTAGGCCGGGCCCAGCAGCTCCAGTCCGGCGTAAGTGGTCACCAGCTTCATCACCGAGGCCGGGTTCATGGCCGTGCCGGCACGGTAGCTCAGCAGCGGTGCCTGCTTGCCTGCGAGCAGCGGTGCGGCATCGACCACGATGGCCGCCAGCGCCTCGCGCGGCACTTTGGCCCGCGCCAGCTGGGCCTCGACCTCGGGCGGCAGCGTCTGAGCGCCAACCCCGGGGCCATACCCGGCCAGCAGCAACCCGAGCAGCGGCACGATCCGTGTCAAGAACAGGCCAGCCGACAGCCGGGCGCGGAGCAGGGAAAACATCATGCACGGATTATCCGTGCAGCCCATGGCCTGAGCGCCCGGTACGGGTCGCCGTCCGACACGGGATAATCGAGGTGATGCGCTGCGGTCATCCGCCGCCTCTGCCCGCCTGCTGTGATGGACCCCATGCCTGCTCCCCTGAAACTCCTCGCCTTTGACACCAGCACCGACCGACTGTCGATCGCGCTGACGGATGGCACCCGCGTGTGGGCGCACAGCGGGCCTGGCGGTGCACAGGCCTCGACCTCGCTGATTCCCGCCATCCTGGCCTTGCTGGGCGAGGCGGGTCTGTCGCTCGATGTGCTGGACGCCATCGTATTCGGCCGTGGGCCCGGGTCCTTCACCGGTCTGCGCACCGCCTGCGCCGTGGCGCAAGGGCTGGCTTTCGGTGCCCGGCAAGGTGCGGGTGTACCGGTGCTGCCGGTCGACACGCTGATGGCCGTGGCCGAGGAAGCCCGGTGGCTGGCTGGCACTGCCGACGCGGCGCCGGGCCCCTGGCGCGTCACAGCGCTGCTCGACGCCCGGATGGACGAGATGTATGTGCAGACCTTTGAGTTTCACGGCGACGGTTGCCGGCCGCTGGGGATATGCGAGCTGGTCCGCCCGGAAGCGCTGCAGCCCGACCCGGCCAGCGACTGCTTCGCCGGCAATGTGTTCACGGTCTATGCGGCTCGCCTGCCCGATGCTTTGCCCGTGGCGCGGCAGCGGGAGGCACTGCCCACCGCCACCGCGCTGCTGCGCCTGGCCCCGGCGCTGATCGCGGCCGGCCAATGCGTGGACGCGGCACTCGCCCTGCCGCTCTATGTTCGGGATAAAGTCGCCTTGACGACCGAGGAGCGCGAGCAGGTCAAGGCCGCCAAACTCGCCAATGCTTCCTGACACCCACAGCCCCCATGAACGCCGTCCTTCAACCGCTCGAAGCCCAGCTCGAACCCATGACGCCCGCGGCGCTGGAAGCGGTGCTGCGCGTGGAAAACAGTGCGTACGAGCACCCGTGGTCGCAGGGCAACTTCACCGATTCACTCAACGCGGGCTACCACGCGCGGCTGCTCTGCGGCGGCGCCATGCCCGATGCGGAACTGCTCGGCTACTTCGTGGCCATGAAGGGCGTGGACGAAGTGCATCTGCTCAACATCACGGTGGCACCCACGCACCAGCGCCAGGGCTGGGCCCGTGTGATGCTCGACGCGCTGGCCCTGTGGTCGCGCGGACAGGGCGCGCAGTGGCTGTGGTTGGAAGTGCGCCTGAGCAACGCGCGCGCCAAGCTCGTCTATGAGCAGTACGGTTTTCGCCATGTCGGCACGCGCCGCAACTACTACCCGGCCGAGGGAGGCCAGCGCGAAGACGCCATTGTCATGAGCCTGGCCCTGTGAACCCCATCGAAAGCATCGCATCGTGAACCTGCCACTGGACAAACGCCACCGCGCGATGCTGCGCGAGATGGGCGTGCGCGTCTGGCTGCCCATGGCGCCGACCGTGACCGCTTTGCCGGCGCAGGTTGCCGATGCCCTGACACCAGCGCCCGCCCGCCCGCTCCCCCCCGAAGGTATCGTGGTCGAACGTCAGGCGGTCAGCACCGTGCAGCCGCCGCCCGTGCCGGTGCAGACCCAGGCCGTCGCCACTTCCAATGCCGCCGCTGCGTGGGCTGTGGGCGCGCCGGTATCCCTGTATGCCGACGTCTCCAGCCCGGCAGTCACTGGCCCGCGCTGGCTGGTGCTGGTGGAAACACCGCAGGCCGCGCTGGCGCGTACCCCCTTCCAGCCCCTTGAGGGCGATGCCGGCAAATTGCTCGACAACATGCTGCGCGCGATGCAGCTGCACCAGACGGGCAGGGTGCAACTCGCGCCGCTGGCGCGCCTGGGCATGGCCGCGGGTGACACCTCTGCCGCGTTGGCGTCAGCCTTGCCGGCGCTGGTCGCTGCATGGCAGCCGGACGTGGTGCTGGTGATGGGCCGGCTGGCGGGCCAGGCGGTGTTGAACTCCGGTGAGCCTTTCGGCCGGCTGCGCGGCCAGGTGCACACGGTGCATGGCGTGCGCACCGTGCTGACCTACGACGCGACCTATCTGCTGCGCAGCCAGGCCGACAAGGCCCGTGCCTGGGATGACCTCTGCCTGGCGCTCAGCCTGGTCGCAGGCCGCTGAGCCGGGCAGGCGCTCAAGTCGCTGCGCTGCGGGCGGGCGCCAGCACCGAGCCGATCGCCACCACCATCAGCACCACGGCGGCCCAGTCCTGCCAGTGCAGCACCTCACCAAGCCCCAGCGCACCGGCGAACACGCCGAGGATGGGAATCATCATCACGCTCAGGGTCGAGGCCACCGGCGGCAGGGCCCGCGCCAGCGAGAACCACGCGGCATGGGCAAAGCCGAAGATCAGCACCGCGTTGTAGACGATGGCGGCCCAGGTCCTGGGGGAAGGTGCTTTCCACTGCGACGACTCGAACACCGCGCCCAGTACCGTCAGCATGACGGCCGTGAGCACGGTCATCCAGAACGACAGCGTGAGGGTGGCCGCGGGAATGGTGGTGCGCCGCAGCAGCTGCGTGCCCAGTGCCCACACGGCGGCAGCCATCAGCGCCAGCAACACCGCCGCTGGTTGGCCCGACAGATGCGTCAACTCGAACCACAGCAGCAGCATCACACCCACGGCTGCTGCCGCCACCCCCAGCCAGTTGCGCAGCTTCAGTTGTGCGCCAAAAAACCAGGCGCCCAGCAGCGCCGAGAAGATCGGCATGGTGTAGCCGAGGATGGCGGCGCGTCCGCTGCTGAGGTGCTTGATGGCCAGGATGATCAGCGCGTGCCACACCAGCATGTTCGCCGCCGCCAGCCAGAACAGCTCACGGTAGCGGTCCCGCGGCACGGCAAAGGGCACCTTCATGAGCACCAGCGCCAAACCCAGCACCGGCAGGCCCAGCCAGATCGAGATGGCGCGGAAGGTCAGCGGCGGAAAGTCGGCAATGCCCAGCTTCATCACTGGCCAGTTCAGGCCCCACACCAGCGTGAGCAGGACCAGGAGAGTCAGTTGGCGACGGGTGAGTTGCATAAGGTGATTGTGCCCCCACGCTCCCCCACTTCGTGTGGGTCGCTGCCCCCCGAGGGGGCCGTCCGCCTGTGGCCCGGCTAAGCCGGTTCCACGGCTCCGCTGGTAGGGACACAGCCCCCACGGCCGTTCGCTTCGCGTAACTCCCTGTACGTGCCCACGCCTGAGGCGTGAGCCCTTCCTCCCGTCCAAACCTGCGCAGGCAGGTTTGGAGCCGCGGGCTCCAGCCCCTCAGGGGCCGTCCGCCTGCGGCCCGGCAAAGCCGGTTCCGCGGCTCCGCTGGGTTAAGGGGGAGGCCCTGACTTACTACAATGAGGTATGACTTTCCTCGACATGCTGGGCGCCGCAGAGCAACAAAACAACTCTATGCTGTGCGTTGGACTGGACCCGGAGCCGACGAAGTTTCCCGGGGCGTTCAAGGGCGACGCCAACAAGATCTACGACTTCTGCGCAGCCATCGTCGACGCCACGGCCGACCTGGTGATTGCATTCAAGCCGCAGATTGCCTACTTCGCCGCCCACCGCGCCGAGGGCCAGCTGGAGCGCCTGATGGAGCACATGCGCCGCGTGGCGCCGCAGGTGCCCATCATTCTGGATGCCAAGCGTGGCGACATCGGCAGCACGGCCGAGCAGTACGCCAGGGAGGCGTTCGAGCGCTATGGCGCCGACGCGGTCACGCTCTCGCCCTTCATGGGTTTTGATTCTGTGGCGCCGTATTTGAAGTACCAGGGCAAGGGCGCGTTTTTGCTGTGCCGCACCTCCAACCCCGGTGGGGATGACCTGCAGAACCAGCGGCTGGCGTCAGTAGATGGCCAGCCACTGCTGTACGAGCATGTGGCGCGTTTGGCGCAAGGCCCCTGGAACCTCAACGGCCAGCTCGGCCTGGTGGTGGGGGCTACTTACCCGACCGAGATCGAGCGCGTGCGCAGCGTGGCACCCACCTTGCCGCTGCTGATTCCTGGCGTCGGTGCGCAGGGCGGTGACGCCGTGGCCACGGTGCGTGCAGGCTGGAAGCCCGGCGCGCCCATCGTGGTCAATTCGTCACGCGCCATCCTGTACGCCTCGTCTGGCGACGACTTTGCGGCTGCGGCGCGGCGGGAGGCGACGAAGACGCGCGACGTGCTGCAGGCGGCACGGCCGGCCGCGTAACCTTCTTCAGAGCGACCGGGCCGAGAACCTTGCCCGGTGGGCGTTGCCAGCGCGCACGACCCAGTCCGCGCCGCCGTCGCTGATGGTGACGCTGCCGTCGTCGGTCCTGGGCAGCTCTGCATAGCGTGCCTTCGGAAGCAGCCACGCCATTTCACTGAGGCTGCCCGGGTGGCTGACCTCGAAGCGTGACATGCCGTCGGCACCGCGCTGCTCGCGCCACTGCACCGCCATGCGCGTGGTCATGAAGTCCGCCAGCCGCGGCATGGTGTACCACTGGAAGCGGTCCGGGCCCTGGGCCTTGGCATGCGCCAGAAACTCCTGCAACACATGCGGCCACACATTGGCGCCGTTGGGATGCATGTACACCATGCGCGTGGTGTGGTGGCTCACCGCAAAGTCCACCAGGTCGCGGTACCAGTCCTCCACCTCCTGCTGCGGCACGCGGTTGACCTGGAATTCTTCAAACGTGGCATAGCGGCCCGCAGGCGTCACCGGGAACACCCACAACGAGGGATTGCGCAGCTGGCCGTCGCGGTACTGCCGGGTCGGGCCCAGGCCGGTGTGGCCGGCGAAATACGCCGCCACCACGCCTTGCTGCTCCAGCCAGTCCATGGCCCAGGTCGGGTTGTTGCCGACCGGTGGCGAGTACTCGCGCACCAGCGGGCCGAGCAGCCGGTCGGCGGTGGTCTTGAGCGAGCGCACCATGGGCAGGAAGAATGCCGGTGTGCCCGCAGGGGTTGGGCTGCGCAGCCCCAGCCATTCGCGCATCGGGCTGCCCACGGTCTGCCGTATGGCATTCATATTGGCTTGCAGGTAGGGCATGTACTGCGGGCTGTTGGCCTCGGTGGCGTGCAGGCCGTAGTCGTCGTGGTTCCAGCCGCCGTGGCTGCCGATGGCATGCCCGCGTGCGGAAAAGCGCTGCAGGATGCCTTGGGCAATCCGGTTGTGGATCAGGTTCCAGCCCTTGCCGTCGCCTGTCGTCACGGCGTCCGGGCCGGCGGTCATGTCGATCGAGAAGGGGCCCTCGTTGAAGATGCCAAGCTTTTCCAGTTGCAGTGTGGGTTGTTGTGCGGCAAAGGAGTCGAGGTGCCAGTTCAGCGTCAGGCCGGCGACACCGTTGGGCACCGCGGACAGGTGTGCCATGTTCAGCACCCGGTTCACGAAGTAGTGCAGAAAACCGTGCAGCGGCAGCGCGTCCGTGCGGGCGACCTTGAGGTAGGTCAGCGGCAGGTTCACGAACAGCACCTCGCCGCGGCCCACCTTGTGCAGGCCAGCCACCAGACCGGCCTCGTGCGACGCCGCGAGCGTGGTGCCATTGAACGCGCCGCGGGTGACAAAGCTGGCATAGACGAGGCCGCCTGTCAGGTAGCCGCTGTAGGTTTCCAGCGTGTCAGCGCCCGTCGCAGGGAGCGTGCTCTGCGGTGTGTAAGGGGCGGGTTCGCTGCGGCTGTCCGCTGTGGCGGTCGCCGCCACAGCACTGGTGTCGGGTTTGGCCGCAGCGATGGATTTGCCCGGCGGGACCTGCAGCTCGCGCAGCGTGCTGCGCATGGCCATGACCTTGCCAACAGTGATGCTCTTTTCCCGCAAGGCATCGTAGAGGCCGTAGTCCACCCCGGCCAGATGGCTCAGCCGCGACCTCGGGATGGGATAGGTGGGTTTCTGGTTGCTGTCCAGCCTGAAGATGCCGAAGTCGTAGGCCAGCAGCGTGTGACCCCCCGACTCGGTGTAACGGGTGATCGCCTGCAGCAGTACGTCATCGGCAATCGCGTGGATCTGGTCGGGCAGCACCAGACCGGCATAGCGAAGGGCGCGCGGGCCGAGCGCGCGGAATTCGGTGTCGGTGACCGCCTGCATCCGCACGCCTTCTTCGGACGCTGCGTCCATCCAGGCCGTTACGTGCGGGTGGTTCAGCAACTGGCCATCGGGCACCAGAAGCAGCAGGACGCCCGGGTCAACGGGCGTGGTGTCTGCCGCGGCGGCCGCATCCGGTCGGTCCGACATGGCGAAGATGGACGCCGCATCCGCTGACAAGCGACCCTGGCAAGCCGTGAGCGCCAGCACAAAAAACAGGCCGCTGCCAATGGTTCGCCATCGGCGCCGAAGCTGACGTTGAGCACGCATGCTCAGGGAAATGGGTGCTGGACCCTTGGCGCGGCTTGCCATCAATGGGTCAGCTCAGGCGTACGCGCGTCTGCCATCACGGCGCAGCAGTCGTTGGAGCTTCTTGAAAACGGGGCATGCAGAGAATTTAAGCGTTGCTCGCCTGCCTCTGCATGGGCACTCAGGGGGTGAGCGTGTAGGCGGAGGCGCCATCAAGGGCAGATGGGGCACGGCAGGGTACGGCAGCGCACAGTGGTACAGGCCGCGACGCCCGCTGGCGGAACGGTCAGGGCCGCCGGATCAGGCCACCCAGCATCACGCAGCCCAGCGCGGCCACCACCAGCGCAATGCCGGCCCACTGCCACGGCGTGATGACCTCGCCCAGCACCAGCATGCCCGTGGCCAGGCCCACCACCGGTACACCGAGGCTAAACGGCGCGACGCGGTTGGCGGGGTGGCGCTTGAGCAGACCCGTCCACAGGCTGTAGCCGATGATGGTGGCGACCCAGCCCAGGTAGGCCACGGCGAGCCAGCTCGACCAGCGCGCCTCCAGCCATTGCCAGCGCGTCGGTTCCGGGTCGAACAGGTACGACAGTGCCACAAACGGCAGCACCGCCACTGAACTGCTCCACACCACAAACGAGACGGGCGAGTAGTCCACCGCTTCCTGCTGCGCGCGCCGCGCGACGATGTTGGACATGGCCCACATCGCGGCAGCGCCCAGCGTCAGCACAAAGCCCAGCACGGTGGTGCCGCTGGCGTGGCCGGCATCCAGGTAATTGGCCGCAAAACACGCCAATCCCAGCGCCGCCAGCACCATGCCCGCCTGCAGCGGCCGGCTGGCACGCTCGCGCAGCAGCACGAAGCCGAACAGCGCCGTGAAGAACACCTGGGTTTGCAGCAGCACCGAGGCCAGCGCGGCCGTCATGCCGACCTTCAGTGCAATGAACAGGATGCCGAACTGCCCCACGCCCTGGAACAGGCCATACAGCAGCAGCCACTTCACGGGCAGCCTGGGCGGGCGGATGATCAGCGCCAGGGGCAGCACGGCGAGCACATAGCGGGCGGCGCCGAGCTGGAAGGGGGTGAAGTCACGCAGGGCGAATTTCATCACGACGAAGTTCACGCCCCACAGCAACACCACGGTGAGGGCGGCCGCAAGGTCGCGCCCGGTCAAGGCGAGAGGTTTCATCGTGAAGCGGTGAAAGGGCGGAGGCCGGCCCGGTCAGGCAGCGGACTGCTGGACCCGTGCCAGGTGCGCCTTCACCTGCTGTGCCAGCGCGATGTCGCCCGGCGTTTCGGGCGACCAGGGCTCCACCGCGATGGTGCCACCGGCCGGATCGACCGCCACAAACACCACCACGCATTCGGTGATGACCTGCATCTGGCCGGTCTTCATGTCGCCGGCACGCACTTCCACCGCAATGTTCATGCTGGTGCGGCCGGTGTAGGCCAGCCGCGCCTCGACCTCCACCAGGTCGCCGATCATGATGGGGCGCTGGAAGCGGATGGTGCCCACCGACACGGTGACGCAATACCGCTTGGCCCAGCGCGTGGCGCAGGCGTAGCCGGCTTCGTCGATCCACTTCATCACGGTGCCGCCATGCACCTTGCCGCCAAAGTTGACGGTGTTGGGTTCGGCGAGGAAGCGCAGCGTGATGGAGGACATGGCGGGCGTGGGTGGTTCGGCAAACGGGGGCAGGCCGGGCGGGCTGCAAGGCAGTATTGTCGCCCAGTTGGCGCCGGTCGGCGAGGGTGGCGCCGCGGCCGGCCTCTCAGGCGGATGTTGACGGCACGCCGGGCAAGTCCAGCGTGAAGATGTTTTTCCGGTAATCCGGTGCGGCCTCCATCAGCAGCGTATTGAGACGCGCCATGGCCTCTTCCGGTGTGGCCGCCTGCAGCGGCACCACGACGACCGCGATCTTCGGTTTGAGCACAAGGCCGACCGGCATGCCCGCAAAGGGTGCGATGCACCGCGCGAGGATCTTCGTGGCCATGCTGTTGATGCGGTCTGCCGGCACCGGCCCTTCCACCAGCACGCCAAAGCGCGAGTCACCCAGCCGGGCCACCGAGTCCACATCGCGCATGATGGTGGTGAGGCGGCCTGCCAGCCGCAGCGTCACTTTCAGGGAGTTGCGGCGGCCAAAGTCCTCGAGGATTTCGGGTCGGTTGGCGATGTCCATCACCACCACGGCGCTTTGCTGGTTGAGCCGGATGGAGCGCTCGATCATGCTGCGCAGGCGGTGCATGAACACCAGGTCGTTGATCAGGCCGGTGGCCGGATCCACCCGGTCGATCTGCGAGATGCGGCGCTGGGAATCCCGCCGCTGCTGGCCGCGCAGCATGAGCATGAAGAAGATCAGCGGTACCGCCGCACCGACCGCCACGGTGACGGCGTTTTCGGTCACCAGGCTCGTGGTCAGCCAGCCCCAGGCGTGGGCCAGCGTCAGCGCCAGTGCCGCGAGCAGCGGCAAGAGGCCGAGCAGCAGCCAGCCTGCGAAGCGGTCGCCCATGGAGAGGGCCCACACGGCGGTGGCCACGCACAGGGCGAGGCCAGCCACGCCGGCGCTCAGGGTGACCAGGCTGCGCACGGGGGTGCCGGCAAAGTACACGCCACCAGCGGCACCCAGGGCCAGCACGGCCAGGCCGAGGAAGGTCATGTAGAGCCAGGGCTTGCGGGCGTGAAGCGACATCGAATGCGCCGTGAAGACCAGCAGCGGCGCCAGGCTGAACACCGGCACGACGTATCTGGAGGCGTCGTTCCACGCAGCCAGTTGCGGCCACAGGTGCATGCCGCCGACGCCCAGCGTGCTGGCGACGGCCAGCGTCACGGTGACTGCCCAGAGGCCGAACACGGCATGGGTGAAGTCCCGCATCGCCAGCGCCGTGAAGAGCGCGAAGCCCGCCACCATCATCAGCAGTCCGAAGTAAAAACCGTGCACCAGCGAGCGGCGCTGCAGGCTGGTGCTCAGGCCGCTTTCGTTTTCGAAGGCGATGGGTACATAAAAACGCTGCCGGTTCTCAATGCGCAGTGCGTAAAACGTCGGGTCTTCTGCAGAGACGCTGAGCGGGAACACCGGATAGATGTTGGGAAGCGGCCAATCGGCGACCGGCAGCAGGTTGCCGGCCTTTTGCACGCTCCAGTTGTCGTCGCTGCCCCGGGTGTACAGGTTCACGCTGTCCAGGCCCGGCGTGGTGAGCTTGAGGTACCAGCGTTCCCTGTCAGGCGCTGCGGGGATGCTGAAGCGGATCCACAGCACGGCCCCGGGCGCTAGCGCGTACTGGCGCCAGGCGCCTGTGGGTGCGAATTGCGCCAATGGGATGGCGGCCACCTCCCGGATGTCTTTTTGTCCGCTGTCGTCCACCCACGCATCGCCCCAGTCCAGCATCGCCACCGGCTGGCGCAGCTCGTCCAGATCCAGAATCTGCCGGGCCTGCACGGTCTGGGCGAGCAGGGTGCCCCACACTGCCAACAGCAGGGCCAGGGTCAAAACCCCCCACGCATTGAAACCCGTCCTGCGCCCCATTCCTCGCTCCTGTTTCGCTCGCCGCGATCACGTTTGTCACACCTTGTTACTACGTTACTCCACGGTGTGCCGAGTTTCAACAGGTATGCGCAGCACGCACAGCTGACCAACGCAATGGGCATAACTGTCGTCCGGGGCCCCTCCTGATGTGGCGGTGCGGGACTTGGGGTTTGGGGGAGGGTCAGGCCGCGAGCAAGCGGCGCAGGTAGCGACCGGTGTGGCTGGCCGGGTTGGCGGCGATGTCTTCCGGCGTGCCCACGCCCACCACGGTGCCGCCGCCGGCGCCGCCTTCCGGGCCCATGTCGATCAGCCAGTCGGCGGTCTTGATGACGTCCAGGTTGTGCTCGATCACCACGATGGTGTTGCCCGCATCGCGCAGCTGGTGCAGCACCTTGAGCAGCAGGTCGATGTCGGCAAAGTGCAGCCCGGTGGTGGGCTCGTCGAGGATGTAGAGCGTGCGGCCGGTGTCGCGCTTGCTCAATTCGAGTGCGAGCTTGACGCGCTGCGCCTCGCCGCCCGAGAGCGTCGTCGCGGCCTGGCCCAGCTTGATGTAGGACAGGCCCACGTCCAGCAGCGTGTGCAGCTTGCGCGCAATCGTCGGCACCGCCTTGAAGAACTCGGCCGCCACTTCCACCGTGAGGTCGAGAATCTGCGCGATGTTCTTGCCCTTGTACTGCACTTCCAGCGTTTCGCGGTTGTAGCGCATGCCCTTGCAGACGTCACAGGGCACGTACACATCGGGCAAAAAGTGCATCTCGACCTTGACCACACCGTCGCCCTGGCAGGCTTCGCAGCGGCCACCCGCCACGTTGAAGGAAAAGCGCCCGGCGCCGTAGCCGCGTTCACGTGCGGTGTTCATCTCTGCCATCAGCTCGCGGATCGGCGTGAAGAGTCCGGTGTAGGTGGCCGGGTTGCTGCGCGGTGTGCGGCCGATCGGCGACTGGTCGACATTGATGACCTTGTCGAAATGCTCGATGCCTTCAATGCTGTCGTGCGCGGCGGGTTCTTCATGCGCGCGGTACAGCGTGCGTGCGACGGCGGCGTACAGCGTGTCGTTGACCAGCGTCGACTTGCCGGAGCCCGAGACACCCGTCACGCAGGTCAGCAGGCCGACCGGGAACTCCACGCTCACGCCTTTGAGGTTGTGGCCGGTGGCGTTGATGACGCGCAGCGCCTGCATGTCACCCAGCGTGGCCTGGTGCACCGCCTCGCGCGCGGCGCGCCGCTCGGCGGCCGGGCTTTGCGGAAAGCGCGAGGCCTTTTTCTTCTCGGCCGCCTGTAGCGCCTTCACGGTGGGCAGCCACGGCGTGCGGCGCTTGGGCACCGCAATCTTCAGCACCTGCGCCAGGTACTTGCCGGTCAGCGAGTCGGGGTTGGCCTGCACTTCTTCAAACGTGCCTTGCGCCATCACGCGCCCGCCGTGGATGCCGGCGCCCGGCCCCATGTCGATCACGTGGTCGGCGGCGCGGATCATGTCCTCGTCGTGTTCCACCACCAGCACGCTGTTGCCGATGTCGCGCAGGTGCTTGAGCGTGCCGATCAGGCGGTCGTTGTCGCGCTGGTGCAGGCCGATGCTGGGCTCGTCGAGCACATACATCACGCCGGTCAGGCCGGAGCCGATCTGCGACGCCAGCCGGATGCGCTGCGACTCGCCGCCCGACAAGGTTTCCGCGCTGCGGTCCAGGCTCAGGTAATTCAGGCCCACATCGTTCAGAAACTTCAGGCGCAGACCGATCTCGCGCACCACCTTGGCCGCGATCTCGGCCTTGGCACCCTGCATGGTCAGGGTGTTGAAGTAGTCAAAGCATTCGCGCAGCGTGACGCGGCTGATCTCGAAAATCGCTTTGCGATTCGGTGTCGCCGTGCCATCGCTGGCTGGCGTCGGTACGCCGACCAGGTACACATGGCGCGCCTCCCGGCGCAGCCGCGTGCCCTGGCAGTCGGGGCAGGGCTGCACGCTGCGGTAGCGCGCCAGCTCTTCCCGCACGGCCGGTGAGTCGGTCTCGCGGTAGCGGCGCTCGAAGTTGGTGATCACGCCCTCGAAAGCGTGCTTTTTGCTCACACGCTTGCCGGCCGAGTTGCCCGAGTCCATCACATAGCTGAACTTGATTTCCTCGTCGCCAGAACCGTACAGCACCACCTGCCGCACGCTGTCTGGCAGGTCTTCAAACGCGCCCTCAATGTCAAACTGGTAGTGCTTCGCCAGACTCTCCAGCATCGAGAAGTAGTAGCCGTTGCGCCGGTCCCAGCCCTTGACGGCGCCGCTGGCCAGGCTCAGCGACGGGAACGCCACCACGCGGGACGGGTCGAAAAACTCCCGGTGGCCCAGGCCATCGCAGCTCGGGCAGGCGCCGACCGGTGAGTTGAAGGAAAAGAGCCGCGGCTCCATCTCGCTCAGGCTGTAGCTGCAGACCGGGCAGGAGAACTTGGCGCTGAAGAGGTGCTCCTGGCCCGTGTCCATCTCCAGCGCGATGGCCTTGCCGTCGGCCAGCCGCAGGGCGGCCTCGAAGCTCTCGGCCAGGCGCTGACGCATGTTGTCAAAATCCGTTCGGGCTGAGCTTGTCGAAGCCGGTGACAGCCCTTCGACAGGCTCAGGGTGAACGGGTGCATGGCGCACCTTGATGCGGTCAATCACCACGTCAATGTCGTGCTTCTCGTTCTTCTTGAGTTTGGGCAGATCGTCGAACTCGTAGGCCGTGCCGTTGATGCGAAAGCGCACATAGCCATGCGCCTGCATTTCGGCGAACACATCGGCAAACTCGCCCTTGCGGTCACGCGCCACCGGTGCCAGCACCATCAGCTTGGTGTCTTCGGGCAGGGCCAGCACATGGTCCACCATCTCGCTCACGCTCTGCGCCTGCAGCGGCAAATCGTGCTCAGGGCAGTACGGGGTGCCGGCGCGGGCGAACAGCAGGCGCAGATAGTCGTGGATTTCGGTCACTGTGCCCACGGTGGAGCGCGGGTTGTGCGAGGTGGCCTTCTGCTCGATCGAAATCGCCGGCGACAGGCCTTCGATCATGTCGACGTCGGGCTTGTCCATCAGTTGCAGAAACTGCCGCGCGTAGGTCGACAGGCTTTCGACATAGCGCCTCTGCCCTTCGGCATACAGCGTGTCGAAGGCCAGCGAGGACTTGCCCGAGCCGCTCAGGCCGGTGATGACCACCAGCTGGTTGCGCGGGATGTCGAGGTCGATGTTCTTGAGGTTGTGCGTGCGGGCCCCCCTGATGCTGATTCGGTTTGTTGCCCCCACGCTTTTCACTTCGTGTAATACGCCAGGCCTTGCAGGCCGCGGCTCGCCAGACGCTTCGCCTCTGCCGCCTGTCCAAACCTGCGCAGGCAGGTTTGGAGCCGCAGGCTCCAGCCCCTCGGGGGCCGTCGCTTGCTCGGGGCGGCCCTTCGCCGCGCGGTCGGGCTCCGCGTTGACCGCCTGTGCAGGACGGTCCTTCGCTGCGCCGGCAGTGCGATTGGCCTCGCCGGGCTCAAGGTATTTGCTGTCGTTGGGAGAGTTCACTGGAAAGGGGCGCCGCAAAACCTTCCATCATAGAGCGTTGCGGTGTTTCAAGCACAATAGCTGTTCCGGTCCCGTCGGGGCGGCGAGGCACGGTGCCCCGCTTGCCCTCGGGTCGCTTTTCCCGGTTTCCCTTTTCATCGCGTCGTTTCATCGCCTTGGCTGCCATTTCCGATCCTTCCGCCCCTTCCGTTTCTGCCGCTCCGTCCGCCATGACCGCCACCGAGCGCCGTGCGAGCGTCTGGCTGTCGTCGATTTTTGCGTTGCGCATGCTGGGCCTGTTTCTGGTCCTGCCGGTGTTTGCGCTGGAGGCGGCCCGCTACCCCGGTGGCCAGGACCCGGCGCTGGTGGGCCTGACCATGGGCCTGTTCGGCCTCACGCAGGCGCTGCTGCAGATTCCTTTCGGCATGGCGTCCGACGCACTGGGGCGCAAGCGCGTCATCGTGGTCGGCCTGCTGGTGTTTGCAACGGGCAGCTTTGTGGCGGCCGCGGCCCAGGACCTTCACTGGCTGATGGTGGGCCGGGCCTTGCAGGGCGCGGGTGCCATGTCGGCGGCGGTCACAGCCCTGCTGGCCGACCTGACCCGCGACGAGGTACGCACCAAGGGCCTGGCACTGCTGGGCGGCAGCATCGGGCTGATGTTTGCCCTGTCGCTGGTGCTGGCGCCGCTGCTCAATGCCCACATCGGCCTGTCGGGTCTGTTCGCCCTGACGGGCGTGATGGCGCTGGCGGGCATCTTCATCGTGCTGCGGCTGGTTCCGGCCGAGCCGCCGCAGCACAAGGACCCGCAGGGCGGTCGTTTCTGGGACGTGCTGCGCCACCGCGAGCTGCTGGGCCTGAATTTCGGCGTGTTCGCACTCAACGCCGTTCAGCTCGCGATGTGGGTCGCGGTACCGGCGATGCTGGTGCAGGCAGGGCTGGACAAATCCCTGCACTGGCATGTGTACCTGCCGGCGGTGCTGGCGTCATTTGTGGTGATGGGGGCGACGCTGTTTCCGCTGGAGCGCCGCGGCTATCTGCGCGCCGTGCTGCTGTCGGCCATTGCGCTGCTGGTGCTGGTGCAGCTGGGTTTTCTGGAAGTGGCCGGTGCGCCGACGCTGTGGGGGCTGGCGACGCTGATCCTGCTGTTTTTCTGCAGCTTCAACATCCTCGAAGCCAGCCTGCCCAGCCTGGTGTCGCGCCTCATTCCCGCGTCAGCCCGGGGCTCCGCGCTGGGCATCTTCAACACCGCGCAATCGCTGGGCCTGTTCACCGGCGGCGCGCTGGGCGGCCTGCTGCTCAAGCGCGGCGGCACCGGCGTGCTGTTTGGCGCCATGGCCGGGTTGTCGCTGCTGTGGCTGGTGCTGGCCTGGTGGCTGATGCCGGCCGTGGCGCGCAAACAAACATCGCACTGATCGCGATTCAGCTTGACGGCGTGCGCTCGGTAGCCGGCAGGCTGTTCACCAGATGCTGCGCCAGCGTCTCATACAGCGGCCGGCTGAGCAGGCGCGAGACCAGGCTCGCCAGCATCGCCGCCATCATCAGGCTGAAGACCATGGCGCGGCCATCGATCATTTCCATCACGATGATGAAGGCTGTCAGTGGCGCCTGCGTCACGGCAGCCAGAAAAGCCGCCATGCCCATGGCAATCAGCGCGGCACCGAGTTCGGGACTGACCAGTGCCGCGACGTTGTGCCCCACCCCCGCACCGATCGACAGCGAGGGCGCAAAAATACCGCCCGGCACACCGCACCACGCTGCCAGCCAGGTGGCCACGAACTTCAGCAGCACGTAGAGCGAAGGCACATCGGTCTGGCCCGCCAGCATCTGCCGCACCGCGCCAGAGCCGGCGCCAAACGTCGCCCCCTGGCTTGCCAGGCCGATCACGGCGATCACCAGCCCGCCCGCGGCTGCAAAGCGCACCGGGTGGCGCTGGCGCCACTGGCTGATGTGGTCGGGTGAACCGGTGAGCGACGCCGCCAGCAAGCGCGAGAACACGCCACCCAGCAGGCCGCACAGCAAGGTCACCGCGAGGCCAGGCAGCACGGCCGCCCAGCCCAGAGGCGGTACCTTGATGATGCCGAAGTAGCTCACATTGCCAAAGACCGAAACCCCCATCAGGCCCGCCAGCACAATCGCGGTGATGATCAGGCCGCTGCTGCGTGAAGTCAGCTTGCGCGACAACTCCTCGATGGCGAACACCACCCCCGCCAGCGGCGCATTGAAGGCGGCTGCGATGCCGGCCGCGCCGCCCGCCACCAGCAAGGCGTGCGCATTCATGCCCGAATCGGGCCGTATCCAGCGGCGCGCGTGGTGCATCACGCCGGCGGCCACCTGCACCGACGGCCCCTCGCGGCCGATCGACAGGCCGGCCAGCAGGCCGCCAGCGGCCAGCCCCATCTTGGCCAGCGCCAGCCGCAGCGACACAAAGCGGCTGCGCGATTCCGGCGGGGTGGCACTGTCCAGCGCGGCCATCACCTGCGGAATGCCCGAGCCGGCCGCGCCGGGGAAATCGCGCCGCGTCATCCAGACAATCGCAGCCGTCAGCGCCGGTGTCCAGAGCAGGATCAGCCACGGGTTGTAGCCGTACAGCACCTCGAACAGGCCAAAGCTCCAGTCGCTCAGCAGGGTGAAGGCCACCACCAGCAGCCCGGCCGCGACCGCGTAGAGCAGCACCACGGCGCGGTCGAACCAGAGCCGTCCGTTGGACAGCTCCGTCTGGAGGTTTTGCAGAAAGTCGGGTTCGCGATTCATGGTGGGCCTTGATTCTGGCTTGGGTTTGCAATCCCTGTGCCAGTGTCTGGCCGGCACCCCGTCGAATGCGGCACAATCGTTGTTTTGGAGGTCATCCGGGCTGGGTCCGGCTGCCCTCCGTGCTTCACATTACCCGAATTCCCCACCCCATCAGAGCAAGAGGCGGTACCCCATGGCATCAGTGAACAAAGTCATCATCGTCGGCAACCTGGGCCGCGACCCTGAAATGCGCAGCTTCCCCAGCGGCGACCAGATCGCCAACGTCACCATCGCCACCACTGACAAGTGGAAGGACAAGCAGTCCGGCGAAATGAAGGAAGCGACCGAGTGGCACCGCGTGGTGTTCAACGGCCGCCTGGCCGAGATCGTCGGCCAGTACCTGCGCAAGGGCTCGCAGGTCTATGTCGAAGGCAGCCTGCGCACCCGCAAGTGGACCGACAAGGACGGCGCCGAGAAATACACCACCGAGATCCGCGCCGACCAGATGCAGATGCTGGGCAGCCGCCAGGGCATGGGCGGCCCGTCCGACGACGGCGGTGGCTACGACGCACCACGCCAGGCACCGGCAGCCCGCGCACCGGCTGCTGCAGCGCCGCGCCCGGCCCCAGCGGCCAAGGCCGCCAGCGGGTTTGACGACATGGACGACGACATTCCGTTCTGATCTGACGGGTCTGCCCACGACAGACCAACCTCCCAAGAGCCCGCCGCGCGCGGGCTTTTTTGTGTCTGGTGATGAAGTCGCGCCCTCGTCCGGCAACAGATGTAAGTTTTTACTTACAAGATTCAACTCAGTGCGGAAGGCGTGCATGGTTAGTATCAAAAGGTTTTTCCGCCACTTCAGTTCACACCATGCCACCTTCCGCACCGCCATCACGTTTTTCCGCTGCTCTTCGCCCTCTGCGCAAGCACCGCCTGAAGCGGCTGACCCGCCCCGCGGGCTGGCGGGTGGCCGCTGTAGTGCTGGGGCTTTTGGCCGGCTCCGGCGTCCATGCCGCCGGCAACACCGAGCCGCTGACCGACATCCTTTCGACACCCGGCAGCGCCGGGTTGGGCCTGGTCACGCGGATCGAGGCCTCGCCCTACCGCGACGCCGGCACGCGTTACGACCTGCTGCCGCTTTACCTTTATGAAGGCGAGCGGCTGTTCCTGCATGCCAACCGCGGCGGTGTGAAACTGCTCGACGGCAAGGAGCAGCGGCTGGATCTGTTTGTCGAGCAACGCCTGGAGGGCTACCCGGCCGACCGCTTGCCCGCCAGCCTGCAGGGCATGGCGCTGCGCGATTCCGGCATCGATCTGGGCGTGTCCTACCGTTACCGCCAGCCCTGGGGCACGCTGCAGGCCGAACTGGTACAGGACATCGGCAGCACCTCGAAGGGCAGCGAATTCCGGCTCGGCTACACCTACGATTGGCGCTCCGGCCCGTGGCTGCTGCGGCCCAGCATCACGGTCGGTGTGCGCAGTGCGCGGCTGAACAATTACTACTACGGTGTGTCGCCGGGCGAAGCGATGGCCGGCCGGCCTGCCTATTCACCGGGTGCCGGCGTCAACACCTCAGTGGGCCTGTACGGCTCCTACGACCTCACGGAGCGCTGGCGGCTGCTGGCGGGCGTGTCGGCGACGATGCTGCCCAAGGGCGTGGCTGATAGTCCCATCGTGGGCAAGCGGGTGCTTCCCGCCGTCTACATCGGCGCCGCCTACGACTTCGGCGGCCACAAGCGCGAGTGGGCCGAGAACAACACGCCCACCTATTTCAAGCTGATGTACGGCAAGTCGACAGAAGACGGCTGCCACTTGCTGAAGATCCTCACCGCGCAGTGCCTGTCGACCGCCAAAGTCAACGGCACCAGCATCACGGCGCTGCAGATCGGCAAGCCCTTCATCCAGAACGTCAACGGCTGGCCGCTGGACTTCATCGGTTACGTCGGCCTGGCCCAGCACAACGAACGCGGCCTGCAGCCCAGTGGCGCGCAGCTCGACCTGTTCATGAAGGCTGTGTACTCGGGCTTTCCGTGGAGCCATCGCGTCAAGACCCGGCTGGGTCTGGGCGTCGGTGTGTCGATGGCGCAGCGCGTGCCCTACATCGAGGCGGCCAGTGCATCGGCCGCCGGCAAGACCGGCTCCAAGGTGCTCAATTACCTCGACCCGTCCATCGACGTGAGCCTGGGCGATCTGATCGGCTACCGCCCACTCAAGGACACCTTCATTGGCTTCGGCGTGTCGCACCGCTCCGGCATTTTTGGTGCTTCGCGCGTGCTGGGCAATGTCAACGGCGGCTCAAACTACATCTACACCTACGTCGAAACCGCCCTGTGATTGCCGGGCCTATTCCAGCAGGCCCGCCAGCTCCAGGCCCTTCAATCCTTCGGGGTGGCGGCAGTCGATGTCTTCGAACTCGTTGATCTTGTCGATCTCGGTGCCCATCGCGATGTTGGTCACCTTTTCGAGGATCACCTCCACCACCACCGGCACGCGCAGCGCGTGCGTCATGGCCTTGGCCTGCACCAGCGCCGACTCGATCTTGTCCGGGTCGGTCACGCGCAGCGCCTTGCAGCCCATGCCTTCGACCACCTTGGCGTGGTCCATGCCGTAGCCCTTCAGTGCCGGGTCGTCGACGTTGATGTTGTCGAAGGCCAGTTGCACGCAGTAGTCCATTTCGAATCCCCGCTGCGCCTGGCGGATCAGGCCGAGGTAGCTGTTGTTGACCAGCACCACGACGAGCGGCAGGTTGAACTGCGCGCCGACCGACAGCTCCTCGATCAGGAACTGGAAGTCGTAATCGCCGCACAGGCCGACGACGGTCTTCGTGGTGTCGCTGGCGGCGACGCCGAGCGCGGCCGGCAGCGTCCAGCCGAGCGGGCCCGCCTGGCCACAGTTGATCCACTGGCGCGGCTCGTAGACGTGCAGGAACTGCGCGCCAGCGATCTGCGACAGGCCGATGGTCGTCACGTAGACCGTATCGCGGCCGAATGCTTTGTTCATTTCCTCGTAGACGCGCTGCGGTTTGATCGGTGTCTGCTCGAAGTGGGTCTTGCGGTGCATCAGGCGCTTGCGCTCCTGGCAGCGGAAGGCCCAGTCGGAACGATTCTTCAGGGCGCCGGCAGCC
This sequence comes from Synechococcus sp. UW140, assembly GCA_943370905.1. Taxonomy (GTDB): domain Bacteria; phylum Pseudomonadota; class Gammaproteobacteria; order Burkholderiales; family Burkholderiaceae_C; genus Polaromonas. The sequence goes on along the minus strand of CALRSS020000006.1, from coordinate 38,953 downwards.
TTGCGCTCGCGCGCCACCTCGACGAAGAGCTCCAGCGCGACCTTGGCGTCGGAGACGATGCCCAGGTCGGGCGTGAAGACGCGGCCGATCTGCGTCGGCTCGATGTCGACGTGCACAAAGGTGCGGCCCTTGCAATAGACCTCGGTAGAGCCGGTGTGGCGATTGGCCCAGCGGTTGCCGATGCCGAGCACGAAGTCGCTGGCGAGCATCGTGGCATTGCCGTAGCGGTGGCTGGTCTGCAGCCCGCACATGCCGGCCATCAGCGGGTGGTCGTCGGGGATGGTGCCCCAGCCCATCAAGGTCGGGATCACCGGCACGCCCGTCAGTTCGGCCAGCTCAACCAGCAGTTTGGACGCATCGGCGTTGATGATGCCGCCACCGGCGACGATCAGCGGTTTTTCTGATGACTGCAGCATGTCGAGCGCTTTCTCGATCTGCTTACGCGTGGCGGCGGGGCGGTAAACCGGCAGCGGCTCGTAGGTGTCGATGTCGAATTCGATCTCGGCCATCTGCACGTCGAACGGCAGGTCGATCAGCACCGGGCCCGGGCGGCCGCTGCGCATCTCGTGGAAGGCCTGCTGGAACACGCGCGGGACCAGGCCCGGCTCGCGCACGGTGACGCTCATTTTCGTCACAGGCTTGGCGATGCTCTCGATGTCCACCGCCTGGAAGTCTTCCTTGTACAGCCGCGCGCGCGGCGCCTGGCCGGTGATGCAGAGAATGGGAATGCTGTCGGCGCTGGCCGAGTACATGCCGGTGATCATGTCGGTGCCGGCCGGGCCGCTGGTGCCAATGCACACGCCAATATTGCCGGCCCGGGCCCGGGTGTAGCCCTCGGCCATGTGCGAGGCAGCTTCCACATGGCGCGCCAGGATGTGGGTGATCGATTGGCGATCACGCAGCGCGGCATACAGCGGGTTGATCGCGGCACCCGGCACACCGAAGGCCTGGGTGATGCCCTCTTTCTCCATCACCAGAACCGCCGCCATGGCGGCTTTCATCTTTGCCATTGAATGTCTCCTTGAGGTTGTGATTGACTGCTGCGTATGGTGTCGGCCCGGGCTGGAATCTGGAATCCGCTGCGGGTGCATTACGGTTATTCCCGCATGGAATAAATAGCTGTTTCGTGCTTCACTGCGGGCATGGATCGCCTTCAAGCCATTCGCCTCTTCATCCGCGTGGTCGATCTCGGCTCCTTCAGCAAGGCGGCGGCCGATGTCGGCATTGGCCAGCCCTCGGCGACCAAGCTGGTGGCGGCGCTGGAAAAACAGCTCGGCTCGCGCCTGCTGCACCGCTCCACCCACGGCGTGACGCCGACCGAAATCGGCCTGCTGTACTACGAGAAGTGCAAGGTCATCACCCACCACATCGACGAGGCCCAATCCGTGGCGGCGCTGTTGCAGTCGCAGGTGCACGGCAGCCTGCGCATCAGCACCTCGGTGGCGTTTGGCCGGCGCGTGCTGGCGCCGCTGGTGATGCGCTTCATGGCGCTGCATCCGCAACTGCAGGTCGAGCTCAACTTTGAAGACCGCTATGTCGATCTGGTGGAGCAGGGCATCGATGTGGCGGTGCGCATGGGCCGGCTGGCTGATTCCACGCTGGGTGCGCGTTACCTCGGCGTCAATCCCTGGGTGGTGGTGGCCTCGGCCGATTACCTCAAGCGCTGCGGCATACCACTGAGCCCTGACGATCTGCCCAGCCACGCCGCACTGGTCTACAGCTCGGTGCAGGGCGATGCGCGCTGGCAATTCACCGGCGCCGATGGGCAATCACGGTCGGCGGTGGTGAAGGGGCCGCTGCGGTCGAACAATCTGTCGGCGCTGCTGGTGGCGGCGCGCAGCGGCATGGGGCTGGCGGCGCTGCCGCGCTATGTGGCGCAGGAGTCCATCAAAAGCGGTGTGCTCCAGCCGGTGCTGACCGGCTGGGCCCTGCCTGGGCAGGAGATCCATGCGGTGTACCCATCACCGCACATGGTGCCCGCCAAGGTCAACCAGTTTGTCGGCTGGTTGCAGGAGCAGTTTGCAGAGAACTGGTGGGCCGGGCCAGTTTGAGACCGCGCGCCCGGATTCAAACGTTTCAGGCCGCGGCAGCAACAGTGCTTGTGCTGGGGGCGGGGCTGTTCTGCACATTGCTGGCGGCAATCACGCCACCGCCCAGACACACATCACCCTGATACAGCACTGCCGATTGCCCAGGTGTGACCGCCCACTGCGCGTCGTCAAACACCAGCTCGCAGCCGTCCGCCGTGGGGTGGCGCAGCGTGCAGGCTGCATCGGCCTGGCGGTAGCGCGTCTTGGCGGCCAGTGGCCCAGCCGCGGGCGGCGTGCCGGCAACCCAGCTGCAGTCCTGCGCCGTGAGTTCGGTGGAGAGCAGCCAGGGGTGGTCATGGCCCTGCACCACCCACAGCGTGTTGCTGGCCATGTCCTTGCGGGCAACAAACCACGGCTCGTGCGCGCCCACGCCGCGCTGGCCGAGGGCCTGCACAGCTTTCAACTCGGCGCCCCGCGCTTTCACGCCGCCAATGCCCAGGCCCTGGCGCTGGCCGAGCGTGTAGAAAGACAGACCCACATGCTCGCCCAGCACCCGGCCCTTGTCGTTCTTGATGGGGCCCGGCTCCTTGGCGATGTAGCGGTTCAAAAACTCGCGAAAAGGCCGCTCGCCGATGAAGCAGATGCCGGTGGAGTCCTTCTTCTTCGCATTCGGCAGCCCGATCTCGTCGGCAATGCGGCGCACCTCGGTCTTCTTCAGCTCGCCCACCGGGAACAGCGTTTTCGACAACTGCGCCTGGTTCAGGCGGTGCAGGAAGTAGCTTTGGTCTTTGGCCGGGTCCAGGCCCTTGAGCAGCTCGTGCAGGCCTGTGCTTTCATTGAGACGCACCCGGGCGTAATGACCCGTGGCTATTTTTTCGGCCCCCAGCCGCATCGCGTGATCGAGAAAGGCCTTGAACTTGATCTCGGCGTTGCACAGGATGTCGGGGTTGGGCGTGCGGCCCGCCTGGTATTCGCGCAGGAACTCGGCGAACACGCGATCCTTGTAATTGGCCGCAAAGTTGACGTGCTCGATCTCGATGCCGATCACGTCGGCCACGGCCGCGGCATCCACGAAGTCAATATTGGACGAGCAGTACTCGCTGTCGTCGTCATCTTCCCAGTTCTTCATGAAGATGCCGATCACCTCATGGCCCTGCTGTTTGAGCAGCCACGCCGTCACCGCGGAGTCGACCCCGCCGCTCAGGCCCACCACCACCCGTTGCCTTTCCTGTTGCTTGCTCATAGGTGTGCGATTATCCCAGCCATGAACCTGTCCTGCTTGTTTGCGGTCTTGCCTGCCAGACTTATCTGATGGAACTGCGGCAACTCCGGTATTTCGTGCGCGTGGTCGAGCTCGGCAGCATGAGCCGCGCCGCGCTCGACCTCAACCTGGTGCAATCGGCCCTGAGCCAGCAGATCAGCCGGCTCGAGGGCGAGCTGGCCACGCGACTGCTTCAGCGCAGCAGCAAGGGCGTGGTGCCGACCGAAGCCGGGCTGGCGTTTTTCCGTGAGGCGCAACTCACTCTGCGCCACGCCGAGCACGCCGTGCGCGCCGCCCAGCAGTCGCGCCTGAGCGGCTCGGTCAGCGTCGGGCTGGCCTCCACCACCGCCGGCGTGCTGGGCGTGCCGCTGATGCAGGCGATGCGGGAGCGCTACCCCGATGTGCGCCTGCACCTGGTCGAAAGCATGTCCGGGCATCTGACCAGCATGCTCAATGCGCGCCAGCTCGATCTGGCGGTGCTGTTCGACACCGGCGTGGCCAGGCGCTGGAGCGTGATGCCGCTGCTGGAAGAAAAGCTGTATTTGATGAGCGCGCGCCCTGTGGGCAAGGCGGCTGCCCGGGCGCCTGATGCGACAGCCCCAACAGGCATGGCGCAGCTCGCAGGCGTGCCGCTGATCTTGCCAACCGGCGCCCACGGCCTGCGCAGCACGCTGGATGCGGCCTTTGCGCGTGCCGAGATCAAGCCGCAACTGGTGGCCGAGGTGGACTCACTCACGATGTTGATGGATGCCGTCTGCGCCGGGCTGGGCGCCACGGTGCAGCCCTGGGCGGCGCTGGGGCGGGTGCAGGACGCCGCCGAGCGGTTGCAGTGGGCCGAAATCGCCGATCCGGAGGTGCGCCGCAGCAATGCGCTGTGCAGCCTGTCGGACGACGAGCTCTCGCCGGCGGCGCTGGCGACCCGGGTGGTGCTGGCCGACTGCGCCCGCGCGCTGGTCGCGTCCGGGCAGTGGGAGGGTTCCCGCCTGCTGCATCCGCAGGGCCATCACGAATCGTGATACCCCCATCGTGCGCAGGGGCTGACGCCACTGCGCTCGGCGGCCTACAGTCAGGCATCCAAAGCAGCGAGGTGGCAAAGTGACGGTGAATGTGGATGTGCTGGTGATTGGCGGCGGCAACGCCGCCCTGTGCGCGGCGCTGATGGCGCGCGAGGCCGGCGCCAGCGTGCTGATGCTGGAAGCCGCGCCGCGTGAATGGCGCGGTGGCAATTCGGCCCACACCCGCAACCTGCGTTGCATGCACGACGCGCCGCAGGATGTGCTGACCGAGGCCTACACCGAAGAAGAGTTCTGGCAGGACCTGCTCAAGGTCACCGGCGGGCAGACCAACGAAGCGCTGGCCCGGCTGACGATACGCGCCTCCAGCAACTGCCGCGACTGGATGCGCCGCCACGGCGTGCACTTTCAGCCTTCGCTCTCGGGCACACTGCACCTGAGCCGCACCAACGCGTTTTTCATGGGCGGCGGCAAGGCTTTGGTCAACGCCTACTACCGCAGTGCCGAAAAACTGGGCGTGCAGATCCGCTACAACGCGCCGGTGGACCGGCTGGAACTGCAGGACGGCCGCTTTGTCGCGGCCTTCGTCGGCACTGAGCGCATCACCGCCCAATCCTGCGTGTTGGCCGCCGGCGGCTTCGAGTCCAACCGCGAATGGCTGCGCGAGGCCTGGGGCCAGAACGAGCGCGGCGAGTGGCCGTCCGACAACTTCGCCATCCGCGGCACCCGCTTCAACCAGGGCGTGCTGCTCAGGCATTTGCTCGAGGCCGGCGCCGACACCATTGGCGACCCGACCCAGGCCCACATGGTGGCCATCGATGCCCGCGCGCCGCTCTACGACGGCGGCATCTGCACCCGCATTGACTGCGTCTCGCTGGGCGTGGTGGTCAACCGCGAGGCCAAACGGTTTTACGACGAGGGCGAGGACTTCTGGCCCAAGCGCTACGCGATCTGGGGGCGTCTGGTGGCGCAGCAGCCGGGGCAGGTGGCGTATTCCATCATCGACGCCAAGGCTGCCGGCCGCTTCATGCCGCCGGTGTTTCCCGGCACGCGGGCGGATACCCTGCCGGAGCTCGCTCTACAACTGGGGCTGGACGTGCCCACCTTCATGCAGACCCTGAACGACTACAACGCCGCCTGCCGCGTCGGCAGCTTCGACCACACGGTGCTCGACGACTGCCATACCGAACAACTCGCGCCCGCCAAAACCCATTGGGCGCTGCCCGTGGACAAAGGGCCTTTTCATGGCTACGCCCTCAAGCCCGGCGTGACCTTCACCTACCTGGGCCTTAAAACCGATGAAACCTCGGCCGTGTTTTTTGATGGCGTGCCCAGTCCCAACCTGTTTGTGGCGGGCGAGATGATGGCCGGCAACGTGCTGGGCAAGGGCTACACCGCCGGGGTCGGCATGTCCATCGGCACGGCGTTTGGCCGCATTGCCGGTGTGCAGTCGGCGCGCGCCGCGATTCATTCGGGAGTCAGCCATGCAGGCGCTTGAAGCCCTGACCCGCGACGCCGTCGCCCTCGCGAACGGCAACCTCGCACCGCTCAGCGCGCCTGAGACCGAGGTGGCGCGCCAGATGCAGATCTGCAACGCCTGCCGCTACTGCGAAGGCTTTTGTGCGGTGTTCCCGGCGATGACGCGCCGACTGGAATTCGGACAGGCCGATATTCACTATCTCGCCAACCTGTGTCACAACTGCGGCGCCTGCCTGCACGCCTGCCAGTACGCGCCACCGCATGAGTTTGCCGTCAACGTGCCGAAGGCGATGGCACAGGTGCGCGGCCAGACCTACGCCGACTACGCCTGGCCCCCTGCGCTGGGCACTCTTTACCAGCGCAACGGCCTGACGCTCTCGATGGCGCTGGCCGCAGGGCTGGCAATTTTCCTGCTGCTGGCACTGGCCCTCAACGGCACGCTGTGGGGCGGTGACCTGCGCGGCAATTTCTACAACCTGTTTCCGCACAACCTGATGGTCGGTTTGTTCGCGCCGATTTTTCTGTGGGCGGTGCTGGCCCTGAGCCTGGGCGTGCGGCGCTTCTGGCGCGACGTGACGCCGGCGACGTCGGGCCACGTCGTCAGCGCGCCTGCGGCGGCCGAAGCCGCGCACGATGTGCTGCGGCTCAAGTACCTTGGCGGCGGCCATGGCGAAGGCTGCAACAACGAGGACGATGCCTTCACGCTGTCGCGCAGGCGCGCCCACCACCTGACCTTCTACGGCTTCATGCTCTGCTTTGCCTCCACCAGCGTGGCCACGCTGTATCACTATGTGCTGGGCTGGACGGCGCCCTACGATTTGTACAGCCTGCCCAAGGTGCTGGGCGTGGTGGGCGGCGTGGGCCTGCTGCTGGGCACCGCCGGCTTGTGGCGGCTGAACCTGCAGCGCGACCCGCAGCATGGCGATGCGGCCCAGAAGCCGATGGACCTCGGCTTCATCGCGCTGCTGTTCTTCACCAGCGCCAGTGGCCTGGCACTGTGGCTGGCACGCGGCACCGGGGCGCTGCCGGCGCTGCTGGCCATCCATCTGGGCGTGGTGATGGCGCTGTTTGCCACACTGCCCTACGGCAAGTTTGCGCATGGCTTCTTTCGCACTGCGGCACTGCTCAAGTGGGCCATCGAGAAGCGGCAGGCGTCCTCGCTGTCGCTCGGCAGCGACTAGGCGTTTCCTGTTTCCTCACGTCCATCGGGAGATCTTCATGACTTATTCAGGCGTCCTGCCCATCGCTTCCATGAAAGACCGCTGCAGCGAGGCCGAATGGGGTGCGCGTGTGGATCTGGCCGCCTGCTACCGGCTGGTCGAGCATTACGGCATGGCCGACATGATGGCCAACCATATTTCGATGCGGGTGCCCGATGAAGAGGCTTTCCTGATCAACCCCTACGGCATGATGTACGAGGAAATCACGGCCTCCAGCTTGATCAAGGTGGACCATGCCGGCAACATCCTGTCGGCGCCCGACTTCGGCGATCTCCACTACGGCATCAACAAGGCTGGCTACGTGATCCACAGCGCGGTGCATGAGGCGCGGCCCGAGGTGGCCTGTGTGATCCACACGCACAGCTGGGCCTCGATGGCAGTGTCTTCACTGGCATGTGGGCTGCTGCCCCTCACGCAGACGGCCATGCGTTTCCTGAAGATCGGTTACCACGACTACCAGGGGGTGGTGCTCAACCTGGACGAGCAGGCCTCATTGCTGCGCGACCTCGGGCAGGGGGAGGCCCTCATCCTGCGCAACCACGGCGTGCTCACTGTGGGCCGTACCGTGGGCGAGGCCTTCAACTGGATGCACCGGCTGGAGCTGGCCTGCCGCGCGCAGATTGGCGCCATGTCGTGCCAGACCCCGCTGCAACAGGTGCCTGCCGCCATTCTGGAAGAGACCTGGAACAACTACCAGCCCGGCACCCGGCGCCCCTACGGCGCGATGGAGTGGCCCGCACTGATGCGCAAGCTCGACCGCATGGACCCGGGCTACCGCACCTGACCATGGCCGACATTTCCCCCCACCCAGGAGACATTTGCATGATGAACACCCAGCCGACACGAAGGAAAATTCTGGCCCCCCTGCTGGCCCCTGCGCTGGCCTGGTGGGCGCTGGCGGCGCCGCTGCCGGCAGCGGCCGAGGACTACCCGTCCAGACCGGTGCGCATCGTGGTGGCCTTCACGGCTGGTGGCACCACCGATATCCTGGCGCGCGCTGTGGCGCAGCAGCTGGCGCAGCAATTGAAGCAACCCTTTGTGATTGACAACCGCGCGGGTGGCGGCGGCAACATCGGCACGGAATCGGTGGTGCGCGCCGCACCCGACGGCTATACGCTGATCGTCAATTCCGTGGGCCCGATGGCGGTGAACCAGACGCTCTACAAGAACCTGAGCTATGACCCGCTCAAGGACCTGGTGCCGGTGGTGCAGATCGCCGATGTTCCGAATGTGCTGGTCGTGCATCCTTCGATTCCGGCCGCCACCTTTGAGGAATTCCTGGCCTATGCCAAGGCCAACCCCGGCAAGCTCAGCTACGGCTCCACCGGCATCGGGACGTCGTCGCACCTGTCGAGCTTCATGCTGAGCCAGCGCCTCGGTGTCGATGCCCTGCATGTGCCCTACAAGGGCGCGAACGCGCTGAACGATCTGCTGGCCGGGCGTCTGCAGTTCATGTTTGCCACCATTCCCTCGGTGATCCAGCACATCAAGGCCGGCAAGCTCAGGGCGCTCGCGGTGTCCAGCGCCAAGCCCTCGCGCTCACTCCCCGGCGTGCCCACGGTGGCGCAAAAGGGATTTCCCGGATTTGAAGCCGGTTCCTGGTTTGGTTTCTTTGCACCCAAGGGCACGCCACTCGCCGTGATTGCGCAGCTCAACCGTGCGGTCAACGCGGCCCTGCCTTCGCTGGAAGCGCAAATGATCCGTGAAGGGGCCGACCCGGTGGGCGGAACGCCCGAGCAGTTCGGTGCGTTCACGCAGCGGGAATACGAGAAGTGGAAGCTCATCGTGCAGGCCTCGGGCGCCGTCGCGGAATGAATTCCGGCGCCGCCTTGCGCATCCTGCTGTCGGACACGGCACGTACGGCCCTGGGCGCCAGGCTGTCGCAGGTGCTGGCGGGCCGGCCGCATGTGCTGGTGGCGCCGGATCAGCCCGGGGTCGATGCCGACATGGCATTCGTCTCGCGCGATGTGACCGGGCTTTCCACCAAACACGAGACACTGCCGGCCACGCGCACGTTTTACGACGCCATGCGGCATGCGCCCAGCCTGCGCTGGGTTCAAGGGCATGCGGCCGGTGCCGATCGTCCCATCTTCCAGGACCTGATGGCGCGCGGCGTGCAGGTCACCACCTCGTCCGGCGTCAACGCCGGCGTCGTGGCCCAGACCGCACTGGCCGGCCTGCTGGCCCTGGCGCGCCGGTTTCCCCAACTGATGGCCGCGCAGCGTGCGCACACCTGGGCGCCGCTGATCAAGACCGGTTTGCCGCGCGATCTGGCGGGCCAGACGGCGGTGATCGTCGGTTGGGGGCCGATTGGCCAGCAGCTCGGCGCCTTGCTCACTGCCCTGGGGCTGCGTGTGGTGGCCGTGCGGCGACAGGCGCAGCCAGCCGGTGCAGCCATCGAAACCGTCGCCTTGGCAGATCTGGAGGCCGTGCTGCCACGGGCTGACTGGCTGGTGCTGGCCTGCCCGCTGACCGATCGCACGCGAGGCCTGGTCAACGCGCAAGCCCTGGCCCGCCTGCCTGCCGGCGCGCACCTGGTGAATGTGGCGCGTGGTGAAGTCGTGGACGAAGCCGCGCTGGTGGCCGCTCTGCAAAGCGGCCATCTGGCCGGTGCCTACCTTGATGTTTTTGCGCACGAACCACTGGCGGCAGAGTCGCCCTTGTGGGACATGCCGCATGTGATCGCCACGCCGCACAGCGCCGGATTTTCCGATGGCAACGCGGCCAAAGTCGAGCAGATGTTTCTGGACAACCTGGTGCGTTGGCTGGCTGGCGAGCCCCTGCACAACATTGCCCACTGAATGGGGTTAGTGCCAATGCCCCCTGCAGTACCGCGTCTTAAGCTGCCTGTCAGCGCCTTGACATGACCCCGGCCTTCACGCAAGGCCTCCCAACGGCTTCCGACATCTCTCACCACACCGACCGCCATTCAATCCAATCAGGAACCATCATGAAAACACGCCACTTTCTCCGACTCAGCGCTGCGCTGGCCCTGCTCCCGCTGCTGGCAGGCCAGGCTTCGGCACAGGACTTCCCGCTGAAGAAAACCATCAGCCTGGTCGTGGGCTTCGCGCCCGGCGGTGCAGCCGACACGGCAGCCCGGCTGATTGCGAAAAAGCTCGGCGAGAACATCGGCCAGACAGTGATCGTGGACAACAAGCCCGGCGCCGGCGGCAACATTGCCCACCAGTTTGTCGCCAATGGTCCCGCCGATGGTTCGGTGATCCTGTTCGGCTCCGTCGGCCCGCTGACGATTGCGCCGCACCTGATGAAGCTGCCCTATGACCCGGTGCGCGACCTGTCGCCCATCACCATGGGCGTGAACTTTCCCAACGTGCTGGTGGTGCACAGCGGCGTGGGCGTCAAGACGCTGGCCGAGTATGTGGCGCTGGCCAAGAAGAAGCCCGGCAGCCTCGACTTCGCGTCGACCGGTGCGGGCTCCGCTTCGCATCTGGCGGGCGAGCTGTTCAATGACCGCGCCGGCATCGAGACCGTGCACATTCCCTACAAGGGCGGTGCACCGGCGCTGCAGGACTTGCTGGGTGGCCGCGTGGCCTCCTACTATTCCACGCCCGCCACGGCCGGCCCGCACATCGAATCCGGCAAGCTGATCCCGCTGGCCACCACGGGCCTGACGCGACCGGCCTTCATGTCCAATGTGCCCACCATCGCCGAATCAGGCTACCCCGGTTTCAATGCCACCAACTGGTATGCCTTCGTGGCCTCCAGCAAGACGCCCAAGCCGATGCTCGACCGCTGGAACGTGGAGCTGGTGAAGGTGCTCAACGCACCCGACGTGCGCGAGCAGCTCAACAAGCATGGCCTGACACCCCAGCCCGGAACCCGCGACGAGCTGGCCCGCTACATTGCCAGCGAGACGGCGACCTGGGGTCGCATCATCAAGGAACGCAAGATCACCGCTGAATAAGCTCAGGGCTTCAGGCTGGCCAGCACGCGGTCCACCATCACGCCGGCCTGGCCGAGGTTGTTCATCGGGTCGCAGAAAGCCGAGAGCTGCTCTCGCGAGACGTGCTTGTTGATTTCCGGGTGCTCCGCCAGCAGATCGATCAGCGGGCGCTTTTGCTGCAGCGCCGCGCGGCAGATGTCATAGACCAGATCGTGTGCGTACTCGCGGCCGATGTAGGGCCCCAGGCCCATCATCACCGCTTCGGACATGACGAGGCCGTGCGTCATGTCGATGTTGCGACGCATCTGCGCGGCATCGACCTCCAGACCGGCGAGGATGAAGCGGGTCTGCTTCAGCGCACCCGACATCAGGCAGAAGATTTCCGGCATGGCCACCCACTCGATCTCCCAGGGGCCGGTGGAGCGCTCATGATCGGCCACCATCGCGTCCATCAGCGACGCGGCCAGCTGACGCACCACCGAGATGTTGGCGTGGATGTAAAGGCAGGAAATCGGGTTACGCTTTTGCGGCATGGTTGAGGACGAGCCGCGTCCCGGCGCAAAGGGTTCGAACACCTCGCCGACTTCGGTCTGCATCAACAGCTTCACGTCCATCGCAATCTTGCCGAGCGAGCCACCGACGATGCCCAGAAAGGCACCGACTTCCGCGAAGTTGTCGCGCACGGTGTGCCATGAAATCAGCGGCTGGCCCAGGCCCAGCTCCTGCATCAGGCCGGCCTGGGTTTCCATCGCGCCGGTCTCCAGCGACGACAGGGTGCCCGAGGCGCCACCAAACTCACCGACCAGCACGCGCGGCTTGAGTTGCTGCAACCGTTCGCGGTGGCGCTCGATGCCCGCCAGGATGCTGGCCATCTTGTAGCCAAAAGTGATGGGCGTGGCCTGCTGCAGGTTGCTGCGGCCGATGATGGGCGTGTTGCGGTGCTCGCGCGCCAGTCGGGCGAGTGAGGCGGAGATGTCGGCCAGGTCGTCTTCGATCAGTGCCAGCGCTTCGCGGATCTGCAGCACCGCCGCCGTGTCGGTGATGTCCTGGGTGGTCGCGCCCCAGTGGCAGTACTCGCCGAGCTTGTCGCGGCAAGCGGCATTGATCTGGTTGACCACCGCGATGATGGGGTAGCCGATCTGCTCGGTCTTGGCCTTCAGCTGGACCCAGTCGATCTGGCTGATCTCGCAGTTCCTGACGATTTCCGCTGCGGCTTCTTTCGGGATGATGCCCAGCTCGCCCTGCACTTTGGCCAGCGCCCGTTCGATGTCCAGGTATTTGGCGGTGCGGTTCTCGTCCGACCAGACTTCGCGCATTTTGGCGTCGCTGAACATGTCGCCGAATATTCTGGAATCAATGATGGTTGCTGACATGGCGTTCTCCGTGGGTGGTTTCAAAAAATTGGTGATCGTCATTGCGCGTGGGCGCGGCGGCACAAGGCCACGATGCGTTCTGCCTTCAGCACGACGGGGCGGTCCACCATCTTGCCGTCGAGCTGGATGGCGCTGCCGTCCGATCGCTGCCAGGCCTGCAGCACGCGCTCGGCCCAGGCCTGTTCTGCCGCGCTGGGCATCAAGGCCGCGCGCACGGCCGCGATCTGCGAAGGGTGAATGCACAGCTTGGCGCCAAAGCCGAGGCGGCGGGCGTGCTGCATGTCGGCGCTGACGCGTGCGCCCTCCAGCTCGGGCGTCACGCCAGCCACGGGTGAGGGCAGGCCGGCTGCACGCGAGGCCATGGCGATGTGTGTGGCGGCGATGTCCAGCGCCGGGCTGTCGGCGGGAATGTCCAGGTCGGCCATGTAGTCGAGCGAGCCAAAGGCCAGCCGGTGGACGCGTGGCGCGCTGGCAATGACTGCCAGGGCCATGATGCCGCGCGCGGTTTCGACCAGCGGCAGCACGCTGGCGCCGGGCTGCAGAGGCGCCAGCACGGCCGCGATGTGGCTGGCGGCCTCGCATTTGGGCAGCATGATGCAGGCGGCCTGCACCTGAGCGGTGAGTCGCAGGTCCTCGTCATGCCAGGCGGTGGCGGCATCGTTGATGCGGATCAGCATCTGGGGGCGTTGTTCGCCTGCGTCCCGCATCCATTCGGCGATGGCAGTGCGGGCAGCCGCCTTGTCGGCAGGTGCGACCGCATCCTCCAGGTCGAGGATGACGCGGTCTGCCCCCGAGGCCAGCGCCTTGGCAAAGCGCTCGGGCCGGTTGCCAGGCACGAACAGGTAGGTCAAGGGGTCGGATGCGGTAGCCGACATGCTCACACCACGCCCTCGCTGCGCAGAGCCGCAATGCGTTCTGCGCTGTAGCCGTAGTGGGTGAGGATCGCGTCGGTGTGCTGGCCCAGCGCGGGCACGGCGTCCATGCGCGGTGCGCCGTGTTGCCAGGAGCCCGGCGGCAGCAGCGCAGGAATCGGCCCCGCGGGCGTGTCGACCTCGCGCCAGCGCTTGCGCGCCTTGAGCTGCGGATGCGCCCACACCTCCTGCATGGTGTTGACCTGCGCATTGGCAATGCCGGCATCCTCCAGCCGCTCGGCCACCTGCTCGGCAGTCAGTGTGGAAAAGGCTGCGATGATCAGCGCCGACAGATCGGCCCGCGCTGCGCTGCGCCTGGCATTACTGACAAAGCGCTCGTCGCTGCAGAGCGCAGGCTGCAGCAACACCTTGTCGCAGAAGACTTTCCACTCGCGTTCGTTCTGCAGGCCCAGCATCACGGTCTTGCCGTCACCGGCCGGGAAGGGGCCATAGGGGTAAATGGTGGCGTGGCTGGCGCCTGTGCGCGGCGGTGGCGTGGCGCCGTCGAAGGCGTAGTAGAGCGGGTAGCTCATCCACTCCGACAACGATTCGAGCATGGACACATCGATGCGCTGGCCTTCACCGGTCTGCTGGCGGTGCATCAGCGCGGCCAGGATGCTGGTGTAGGCGTACATGCCGGCGGCAATGTCGGCCATCGATGGGCCGGTCTTGCACGGTGTCTCGGGCGTGCCGGTGACGGACACCAGGCCGGCCTCGCTCTGGATCAGCAGGTCGTAGGCCTTCTTGTCACGGTAGGGGCCGTCGCCGCCATACCCCGAGATGTCGCAGACGATGATGCCGGGTTTTTGGGGCGACAACGCCTCGTACGACACGCCCAGCCGGGCGGCGGCGCCCGGGGCCAGGTTTTGCACCACCACATCGGCCTCTTCGAGGATCAGCCGCATCAGCAACGCCTGGGCTTCCTCGTGCTTGACGTCCAGCGTGAGGCTTTCCTTGGAGCGGTTGGTCCAGACGAAATGCGAAGCCAGGCCGCGCACGCGTTCGTCGTAGGCGCGTGCGAAGTCGCCCACGCCAGGCCGCTCGATCTTGATGACGCGCGCGCCGAGGTCTGCCAGCTGGCGCGTGGCAAAGGGCGCTGCGATGGCGTGCTCCAGTGTGACAACAGTGATGCCTTTGAGAGGTTGCATGAGGTGCTCGTGGTGGGGTTTCAGGCCAGCGTGGCCGTGGCATCCATGGTCAGCCAGCCTTCATGGTCGCGGCCCCAGAGGTGGACGGTCTTGCCGTCAGCCGAGGGCTGGCCGTGGACGGAAAAAGGGTGCGTGTCAAACGTCGGCCGCACCGCCTTGAACTCGAAGCGCAGCACCTCGGCATCCGGCTGCTGGCGACGCAGCAGGTCCATCAGCAGCGTGGCAATCAGCGGGCCGTGCACGATGAGGCCGGGGTAGCCTTCCACCTGCGTCACGTACTGGCGGTCGTAGTGGATGCGGTGGCCGTTGAAGGTCAGCGCCGAGTAGCGGAACAGCAGAACATCGTCGGGCACGATGCGGCGCTCCCACGCCCACTGGGCCGGTGCGGCCTGCGGCGGTGGGGCAATGTCGCCGGGAGTCGCTGCGGCGCGGTACACGATGTGGTGGTGTTCGGTGAGCGCAACCGCCTCGGCGCCGTTGCGGCGAATCTCATGTCGCACCTTCACGAAAATCAGGCTGCCGGTGCGGCCTGATTTTTCTTTCACATCGGCAATCGTGGAGGTGCGCTGCAGGCTGTCGCCAATGCACAGTGGTTCGTGGAACGTGAAGTCACTGCCGGCCCACATGCGGCGTGGCAGCGGCACCGGCGGCATGAAGCCGCCGCGCCTGGCGTGGCCGTCCGGCCCGATGTCCGACTGCGCATGGATGGGCAAAAAATACAGCCAGTGCCACAGGCGCGGCAGCGGTGTGCCGGGTGCGGGCCGCTGGATGTCGCCCTGGTCCAGCGTCGCGGCGAGTGCGGCATACGGCGTGGCGGTGGCGGTGTCGTGCACCGTCTCGCTGCGGCCGATCCAGTCCTGAAGGTTCATGGTGGGGCTCCCGTGGTGTGGGTTCTGAGGGTCTGCTCAGTCCACCTTGATTTTGGCGGCTGCCACCACGCCTTTCCAGCGGGCCACTTCGGTTTTCACCAGTGTTTTCAACTGCTCGGGGGTGCTGGTCTCCACCTCGGCGCCCTGGTCTTCGATGCGCTTTTGCACTGCCTTGTCGGCCAGCACGAGGTTCAGTTCCTGGTTCAGCCGGTCGACGATGGCCTTGGGCGTTTTGGCGGGCGCGAAGATCGCGTACCACTGCGACATGCTGACGTTGGCAATGCCCTGCTCGGCGAGGGTGGGCACATCGGGCAGCACCGACGAGCGCTTGTCGCCGGCGATGCCGAGGGCGCGCAGCTTGCCGCTCCTGATCTGCGGGTAGGCCGTGAACAGGCTGGGGAACATGTATTGCGTGTTGCCCCCGATGGTGTCCATCACTGCCGGGGCAGAGCCCTTGTACGGCACGTTCACCACGTCGAGGCCGGCAGACAGCTTGAACAGCTCGCCCGCGATGTGCGGCGCCGTGCCATTGCCCGCGGTGGCATAGCTGAAGGTGCCAGGCTTGGCCTTGATCAACTGGACCAGCTCTTTGGCGTTTTTGGCGGGCACGGCCATGTTGGCCACCAGGGCGGTGGGCGAGGCTGCCACCATGCCGATGGCTTCAAAGTCGGTCACCGGGTCATAGCGCAGTTTTTGCAGTGCCGGGTTGATGCCATGTGTGGCGATGTAGCCGAACATCAGTGTGTAGCCGTCGGGGGCAGCGCGGGCGACGAATTCGCTGGCGATGGCGCCATTGGCGCCGGCCTTGTTTTCCACCAGCACGGGTTTGCCCAGGCGCACGCTCAGGCCCTGGCCCAGGATGCGGGCCATTGCGTCGTTGGCACCCCCGGCCGCTGTCGGCACGACGATGGAAATCGGCCGGTCGGGCCAGGTCTGCGCCTGCGCCATGCCGCACAGGGCGGCCAGCGCGGTCAGGCTGGTCATCAGCGCGGCGCGGCGCAGCGGCCGGAACGGTGTGGGGGTCTGCATGGCGTGTCTCCGGTGAATGGGTGGTGAGGGCGAATCATCTGCCTGTGTCTATCTGCTGTGAAGTGCAACTTTTGCTAGTATTGGTGCATGGCACGCATCAATTTCGATTTGCAGCAGCTCGAAGCCTTCGTGGCGGTGGCCGAGCGCGGCAGCTTCCGGGCGGCGGCCGACCACATTCATCTGTCGGCCCCGGCGCTGAGCCGCCGCATCGACAAGCTTGAAACCATCCTCGGCGCCCGGCTGTTCAACCGCACCACGCGCGATGTCGAGCTGACCCCGCTGGGCAGCGTGTTCCTGGAGCGGGCCCGCTCGGCGATGGATGACCTCGAATCGGCGATGCTGGGCATTTCAGACATTGCGGCCAGCCGCAGCGGCCGCGTCACGGTGGCCTGCGTGCCGTCAGCGGCGATTTACTTCCTGCCTTCGGTGGTGCGTTCCTTCTCGGAGCGTTACCCCCTGATCCGCATCCGCGTGATCGATGAAGCCGCCGGCCAGGTGCTGGCCAGCGTGGTGTCGGGCGAGTCCGACTTCGGCATCAGCTTCATGGGCAGTCAGGTGCCCGGCGTGGACTTCGACCCCATCCACACCGACCCGTTTGTTCTGGCCATGCCACGCGCCCATGCGCTCGCCCAGCGCAAAAGCCTGAGCTGGGCGCAGCTGCAGGACGAGCGGCTGATTGCGGTGGCCCGCTCCAGCGGCAACCGGCAACTGCTGGACGATGCGCTGGCCAAGGCCGGCGTCAATCCGTCCTACCGGTTTGAAGTCAGCCACATCGCCACACTGCTCGGCATGGTGGAGGCAGGCCTGGGCCTGGCGGCAGTGCCGCGCCTGACGCTGCCGCCCGGTCACGCCAGCCTGGTCGGCGTGGCGCTGGTCAAGCCGGCCGTTTCACGGGTGCTGGGCCTGGCCACGCGCCGGGGCGCAGCGCTGCGCGCACCGGCCCGGATGTTTCACGACCACCTGCGGTCGGCACTCAAGGCGCGGCCATGACAAAGCCGCTGACGGCGGTGCCAGGGCCGCGCCCGGCTCACACGAACACCGAAGGGTCTGTGGTGATCAGCTCCGCCGGATAACGTTTGCCGGCGAGGTAGTCTTCCATGCAGGTCAGCAGCAGCGGGCTGCGGTGCATGGCGGTGCTGGCCCGGACCTCGTCGGCCGTGAGCCACACGGTGCGCACAATGCCGTGGTCCAGTGCCTGCCCGGGCACATGCGCGCCCAGCTCGCCACAGAAGGCAAAGCGCAGATAGGTGATGTCCGTCGGCTCGTCCTGCCCGGCCTCTGCGCGTTCGAAGCGCGACATGTACACGCCCACGAGTGCGGTCGGGGTGAAGTGCCAGGCGGTTTCTTCCAGTGTTTCGCGGGCGCAGCCCTGGATCGGGCTCTCGCCCGGGTCGAGGTGGCCGGCCGGGTTGTTCAGCTTGAGGCCGTCGCGGGTTTCTTCCTCCACCAGCAGGAATTTCTGCACGCCGTCAAAGTCTTTGGCAATCACTGCCGCCACGGTGACGCTGGGTTTCCATCGGTTCATCATGCGGGCGATTATGCGTGCGCCGGGTGACTCGCGTTGGACGCCCCGGGCAGCGCGCCCGTGGCCAAGTGAAAACCGGTGGAAAAGTGTTCCCGCAGGTGGCTGACCAGGCACTCCACCGCCTTGGGTACCTGCGGCGACCAGGGCCGCAGCGCGTAGATGCGCTCGCCGAAGAAGCCCTGCACCTGCCAGTCGGGCAACACCGGCACCAACAATGGCGCCTCTGCCGGGGCCGTGCCGGCGGTGGGCGCGGGCAGGCTGAAGTCCGGCAAGAGGCCAATGCCCAGTCCGGCCAGCAAGGCGTCGCGCAGCACCTCGCTGTTGTTGGCCTTGAGCTTGCCGTCAATCGTCACGCCGACACGCTCGCCGGCCTTGCGCCGGCTTTTCTTCACAAAGGTCCAGTTTGCCGAATGGCTGCCGCCGAGGTACAGCAGGCAGTCGTGCGCGGTCAGCTCCGAGGGATGCTGCGGCGCGCCGCGCTCGGCCAGGTACTGCGGGCTGGCCACCAGCGCGGAGCTGGTGTCGCACAGCACCCAGGCCACATGGGTTTCGGGCGGCGTATTGGTGTGCCGTATGGCCAGATCGAAACCCTCCTGGGTCAGGTTCACAAAGCGGTCGGTCAGCTCCAGCTCGACATGGATGTCGGGGTAGCGCTTGAGAAAGGCCGCGATGCAGGGCGCCAGGTGCTGCCGGCCCAGCGCCACCGGCGCCGTCACCCGCACCAGGCCGCGCGGCGTGCCCACCAGGTCGCGCACGGCGGTGTAGCTGTCGCTGATGCGGCTGAACGCCGGCAGCATCTCGTTGACGAGTTGCTGGCCCGCTTCCGTCAAGCCCACCGATCGGGTGGTGCGCCGCACCAGCGTGACGCCGGCGGCGCGTTCGAGCTCGCTGATGCGCATGCTGGCCGAGGCCTTGGACACACCCAGGCGCCGTGCGGTTTCGGTGAAGCTGCGGGTGCTGGCCAGGATGGTGAGCAGGTGCAGATCGGCCACCAGCGGGGAGAGTTGATCAGAGGACATGAGGGTGGGGGCGTCGCGGGAGCAAGGGTAAGCCCGCGTGATTGTTCAAATATATGAACAATGTAATCAGATTTAACCCCATTATCAAATCGGGTGGCGAGGCCTAGACTGCAAGCAGCCTTCAGTCACTGTTCAAGGAACCCTCCATGTCATCCATTCCCGTCATCGCCCATTACGTCCACGGCAAGCACACCACGCCGACCTCCGGCCGCCAGCAGGACGTGTTCAACCCGGCCACGGGCGCCGTCACCGGCCATGTGGCGCTGGCCAGTGCGGCCGAGGTGGATGCCGCCGTGGCCTCGGCCCAGGCGGCCTTCCCGGCCTGGTCTGACACGCCGCCGCTGCGCCGTGCCCGGGTGATGTTCAAGTTTCTGGAACTGCTCAACGCCCACAAGGACGACCTGGCCCGCATGATCACCGCCGAGCACGGCAAGGTGTTCACCGACGCGCAGGGCGAGGTCTCGCGCGGCATCGACATCGTCGAATTCGCCTGCGGCATTCCGCAGCTGCTCAAGGGCGACTTCACCGACCAGGTCTCCACCGGCATGGACAACTGGACGCTGCGCCAGCCACTGGGCGTGGTGGCCGGCATCACGCCGTTCAATTTCCCGGTGATGGTGCCGATGTGGATGTTCCCGGTGGCCATTGCCGCTGGCAATTGCTTTGTGCTCAAACCCAGCCCGATCGATCCGTCACCATCGCTCTTCATGGCCGACCTGCTGAAGAAAGCCGGCCTGCCCGATGGCGTGTTCAACGTGGTGCAGGGCGACAAGGAGGCGGTCGATGCGCTGCTGGTCCACCCCGACGTGCGCGCGGTGAGCTTTGTCGGCTCCACACCGATTGCCAACTACATCTACGAGACCGGCGCCCACCACGGCAAGCGTGTGCAGGCCCTCGGTGGCGCGAAGAACCACATGGTGGTCATGCCCGATGCCGACATCGACCAGTCGGTGGACGCATTGATCGGTGCCGCCTACGGCTCGGCCGGGGAGCGCTGCATGGCGATCTCGGTGGCGGTGCTGGTGGGTGATGCGGCCGACAAGGTCATGCCCAAGCTGCTGGAGCGCACCAAGACGCTCAAGGTGCTCAACGGCACCAACCTGGCCGCCGAGATGGGTCCTATCGTCACGCAGGCGGCCCACGACCGCATCACCGGCTACATCGACGTCGGCATCAAGGAAGGTGCCAAGCTGCTGGTTGATGGCCGGCAATTCAACGGCGCTGCCGCCGGTGCGGGTTGCGAGGCCGGCTTCTGGATGGGCGGCACGCTGTTTGACCATGTGACGACCGACATGCGCATCTACAAGGAAGAAATTTTCGGCCCGGTGCTGGCCTGCGTGCGCGTGCCTGACTTCGCCACGGCGCTGAAGATCATCAATGACCACGAGTTCGGCAACGGCGTGTCGTGCTTCACCCGCGACGGCAACGTGGCGCGCGAGTTCGGCCGCCGTGTGCAGGTCGGCATGGTCGGCATCAACGTGCCGATTCCGGTGCCCATGGCCTGGCACGGCTTTGGCGGCTGGAAGCGCAGCCTGTTCGGCGACATGCACGCCTATGGCGAAGAGGGCGTTCGCTTCTATACCAAGCAGAAGTCCATCATGCAGCGCTGGCCCGAGAGCATCGGCAAGGGCGCCGAATTCGTCATGCCCACTGCAAAATAAGGCCCCCCACGCTTGTCGCTTCGCGTACTGCGCCGCCCCCCGAGGGGGCGCATTTTTCCTTGGGGCGGCCCGGCGGAAAAACCAAGGCCCCCACGGTCGCTCACTGCGTGTAGCTCCCTGCCCCCGGAGGGGGCCGCCCGCCTGCGGCCCGGCAAAGCCGGTTCCACGGCTCCGCTGGTGAAGACGGCTCGCCTCGACGGCCGTTGACTTCACTCCGTTCGTCCTGAGCCTGTCGAAGGACCTTTCCAGCGCGGGGCTCCGTTTCGCCTGCCCTGGGGTTGGACGCCTATTTGCCGGAAAACTATGGCGTACCCCCTCATGGCTGGTAAAAAAGTCATGTAAGCTCCGAGACAGCTCGAAACCGTCCTGGTGCCCATGCCAGGCTGACATACAACGAATGCACTGAGGAGAGACCCATGCTGATTGGGGTACCCGCCGAAATCACGGCCGGAGAAACGCGCGTCGCCATCACACCGGAGACAGCCAGGAAGCTTAAAAGCCAGGGCCATACGGTCCGCGTGCAGTCGGGCGCCGGTGTTGCCGCCAGCGTGACCGACGAGGCCTATGTGGCCGTCGGCGCCGAGATCACCGACGCAGCCGGCGCCTATGCCGCCGACATCGTGCTCAAGGTGCGCTGCCCGCTCGATGCCGAAGTGCCGCATCTGAAAGCCGGCAGCGTGCTGGTCGGCATGCTCAATCCCTTCGATGCCACCGGCCTGCAGCGTCTGGCGGCAGCGCAGGTCACGTCCTTCGCGCTGGAAGCGGCGCCCCGTACCAGCCGCGCACAGAGCATGGACGTGCTCTCGTCGCAGGCCAACATCGCCGGCTACAAAGCCGTGATGATGGCTGCCGAGCAGTACCAGCGTTTCTTCCCGATGCTGATGACGGCCGCGGGCACCGTGAAGGCGGCCCGCGTCGTGATCCTCGGTGTCGGTGTGGCCGGCCTGCAGGCGATTGCAACGGCCAAGCGACTGGGTGCCGTGATTGAGGCATCGGACGTGCGCCCGAGCGTGAAGGAACAGGTCGAGTCGCTGGGCGCCAAGTTCATCGACGTGCCCTATGAGACCGACGAAGAGCGCGAAGCCGCTGTCGGTGTCGGCGGCTATGCCAAGCCCATGCCGCAAAGCTGGCTGGACCGCCAGAAGGCTGAAGTCGCCAAGCGCGTCGCCCAGGCCGACGTGGTGATCACCACCGCGCTGATCCCCGGCCGCCCGGCCCCGGTGCTGGTCACCGAAGACATGGTCAAGGCCATGAAGCCGGGCAGCGTGATCGTCGATCTGGCTGCGCCCCAAGGCGGCAATTGCCCGCTGACCGAGCCGGGCAAGAACGTCGTCAAGCACGGCGTCACGCTGATCGGCCAGACCAATGTGCCCGCCCTGGTGGCGGCCGATGCCAGTGCGCTGTATGCCCGCAACCTGCTGGACTTCCTCAAGCTGATCATCAGCAAGGAAGGCGCACTCACCATTGACATGGCCGACGACATCGTAGCGGCCTGCCTGATGACGCAGGGCGGCGAGGTCAAACGCAAATAATGAGTCCGGGGCCCGGGTGGCCCCCTTTGAACCCCAGGAACAAGACCATGGATGCAGTCTCCCCCACCATCATCAACCTGATCATCTTCGTGCTCGCCATCTACGTGGGCTACCACGTGGTGTGGACGGTCACGCCCGCCTTGCACACGCCGCTGATGGCCGTGACCAATGCGATCTCGGCCATTGTCATCGTGGGTGCCATGCTGGCCGCCGCGATGACCGAAACAACGCTGGGCAAGACCATGGGCGTGCTGGCCGTGGCGCTGGCCGCGGTCAACATCTTTGGCGGCTTCCTCGTGACGCGCCGCATGCTGGAGATGTTCCGCAAGAAGGAAAAGAAAGTGGCCGCCCCCGCTGAAGGAGCTGCGAAATGAGCATGAACCTCGTCACGCTGCTGTATCTGGTGGCCTCCATCTGCTTCATCCAGGCCCTCAAGGGCCTGTCGCATCCCACCACCTCTATCCGCGGCAACCTGTTCGGCATGATCGGCATGGCGATTGCCGTCGTCACCACCGGCGCCCTGATCGTCAAGCTGGCGCAAGGCAATCTGGGCGGCATGGCCTATGTGCTGGTCGGCCTGCTGGTTGGCGGGGCCTATGGTGCCTGGCGCGCCAAGACGGTCGAGATGACCAAGATGCCCGAGCTGGTGGCTTTCTTTCACAGCATGATCGGTCTGGCCGCGGTGTTCATTGCGGTGGCCGCCGTGGCCGAGCCGAATGCCTTCGGCATCGCACCCAAGGGCGAACCGATTCCGGCGGGCAACCGGCTGGAGCTGTTCCTGGGCGCAGCGATCGGCGCCATCACCTTCAGCGGTTCGGTGATCGCCTTCGGCAAGCTCTCGGGCACCTACAAGTTCCGCCTCTTCAAGGGCGCACCCGTGGTGTTTGCCGGCCAGCACATGCTCAATCTGGTGCTGGGCCTGACCACTGTGGGCCTGGGGCTGGTGTTCATGTTCACGGGCAGCTGGCCGGCCTTCTTTGGCATGCTGGCCCTGAGCTTCGTGATGGGCGTGCTGATCATCATTCCGATCGGTGGCGCCGACATGCCGGTGGTGGTGTCCATGCTCAACAGCTACTCGGGCTGGGCAGCGGCCGGCATCGGTTTCTCGCTCAACAACAGCATGCTGATCATTGCCGGCTCGCTGGTCGGCTCGTCCGGCGCCATCCTCTCATACATCATGTGCAAGGCGATGAACCGCTCTTTCTTCAACGTGATCCTGGGCGGTTTCGGTGGCGAGGCGGGGACGGCTGTGGCCGGTGCGACGGAGCAGCGCCCGGTCAAGTCGGGCTCTGCCGACGACGCCGCCTACGTCCTGAGCAATGCCGAGACCGTGATCATCGTGCCGGGCTACGGCCTGGCGGTGGCGCGCGCGCAGCATGCCGTCAATGAACTGGCCGAAAAACTCATTCACCGTGGCGTGAACGTCAAGTACGCGATTCACCCGGTGGCAGGCCGCATGCCGGGCCACATGAACGTGCTGCTGGCCGAGGCCGAGGTGCCCTACGACCAGGTGTTCGAGATGGAAGACATCAACGGCGAGTTCGGCCAGGCCGACGTGGCCATCATCCTGGGTGCCAACGACGTGGTGAACCCTGCGGCCCACGTGAAGGGCAGCGCCATCTACGGCATGCCGATCCTGGAGGCCTACAAGGCCAAGACAGTGATTGTGAACAAGCGCTCCATGGCGGCCGGTTACGCGGGCCTGGACAACGAACTGTTCTACATGGACAAGACCATGATGGTGTTCGGTGACGCCAAGAAGGTCATCGAGGACATGGGTAAGGCGATTGAGTAACTTGTACACCCCTGTCGGCGCTCACTTCGTGTAGCGCCATCTCCCCTTGCAGGGGACGGGGCCTGCGGCCCGGCGAAGCCGGTTCCGCGGCCCCAGCTTGCGAAGAGCGTCCGTTTGGCCTTCACTAGAGTTACCAGAATTAGGGAGGTGTCCCTTCTGATTCCCAAGGTTTCCTAGGGAAAACGCAATAGCCACGAAGAGGGCACGCCATGAGAATTCGTGGCAGTAAGAAAACAGTCATGGAGAAGACAGCATGAATGCACCGATGAGCGCTGCGATCCTCGAGCGCCCCTGGCTCAAGGCCTACCCGCCTGGCGTCCCGGCCGATATCGATGCGTCGCAGTACGCCTCGCTGGTCGCCCTCATGGACGAAAGCTTCAGCAAGTACGCGAGCCGCGTTGCCTACAGCTTCATGGGCAAGGACATCACCTTCGCCCAGACCGACAGCCTCTCGATGGCATTCGGTGCCTACCTGCAGACCCTGGGGCTGGCCAAGGGTGACCGCGTCGCCATCATGATGCCCAATGTGCCGCAGTACCCGGTGGCAGTCGCCGCCATCCTGCGCGCCGGCTATGTGGTGGTCAACGTCAACCCGCTGTACACACCGCGTGAACTGGAGCATCAGCTCAAGGACTCGGGTGCCAAGGCGATCGTCATCATCGAGAACTTCGCCAATACCCTGGAGCAGTGCATCGCCAACACGCCCGTCAAGCACGTGGTGCTGTGCGCGATGGGCGACCAGCTTGGCCTGCTCAAGGGCACGCTGGTCAACTACGTGGTGCGCAACGTCAAGAAAATGGTGCCGGCGTTCAACCTGCCTTCGGCTGTGCGCTTCAATGACGCGGTGGCCCGCGGCACGCGTGCCACGCTCAAGAAGCCCGACATCAAGCCCGACGACGTGGCCGTGCTGCAGTACACCGGAGGTACCACTGGCGTCTCCAAGGGCGCTGTGCTGCTGCACCGGAACATCATCGCCAACCTGCTGCAGTCCGAGGCCTGGAACGGCCCGGCCATGGCCAGCATGCCGGCCGGCGAGCAGCCCACCTACGTGTGTGCCTTGCCGCTGTATCACATCTTCGCGTTCACCGTGAACATGATGCTGGGCCTGCGCACCGGCGCCAAGAACATCCTGATTCCCAATCCGCGCGATCTGCCGGCGGTGCTCAAGGAGCTGTCCAAGCACCGCATCCACAGCTTTCCGGCGGTCAACACCCTGTTCAACGGCCTGGCCAACCACCCTGACTTCAACACCGTGGACTGGTCGCACCTGAAGGTGTCGCTCGGTGGCGGCATGGCGGTGCAGAGCGCCGTGGCCAAGCTGTGGCTGGAGAAAACCGGTTGCCCGGTCTGCGAAGGCTATGGCCTGTCGGAGACCTCGCCCTCGGCAAGCTGCAACCCGACCAACAGCAAGGCCTTCACCGGCACCATCGGCGTGCCGATTCCGGGCACCTGGTTCAAGCTGCTGGACGACGACGGCAACGAAGTGCCGCAAGGCCAGCCGGGCGAAATCGCCATCAAGGGTCCGCAGGTGATGGCGGGCTACTGGCAACGGCCCGATGAAACCGCCAAGGTCATGACGCCCGACGGCTATTTCAAGTCCGGCGATATCGGCGTGCTGGACGACCACGGCTTCTTCAAGATTGTCGACCGCAAGAAAGACATGATTCTCGTCAGCGGCTTCAACGTCTACCCGAACGAAATCGAGGACGTCGTGGCCAAGCTCGACGGTGTGATGGAATGCGCCTGCGTCGGCGTGGCCGATGAAAAATCCGGCGAGGCCGTCAAGCTCGTCATCGTCAAGAAGAACCCCGACCTCACCGAAGCCCAGGTGCGCGAGTTCTGCAAAGCCAATCTCACCGGCTACAAGCAGCCCAAGGTGGTGGAGTTCCGCACCGATCTGCCCAAGACCCCGGTCGGCAAGATTCTCCGACGCGAACTGCGCGACAAAAAATAAGCCTGCGCAGGCAGGCATGTGATTTTCCGGGCGGCGCAAGTCGCCCTTTTTTTCGGCCGTGCGTCAGTGCGGTGGCGAACCCGTGCATCGGCCCGGTCGCGCTGACCGGTTTACCGGCAAAATCCTGCCATGCCCTCCACCCCGCTGCCCGCCCGTTCCGCCACTGCACCCACGGCCATCCTCAGTGCGCTGGCGCAGGAGCAGCGCGGTCTGGTGGATCTGCTGCAGGCGCCCTCACGCGTGGCGCATGCGGGCCGGGAGTTCTGGCTCGGCCATCTGCACGGCCATCCAGTGGTGCTGGCCCTCTCGAAGATCGGCAAGGTCGCCGCCGCCACCTCCGCTGCCGCGCTGATCGAGCGGTTCGGCGTCGGCCGCATCGTGTTCACCGGTGTGGCTGGCGGCCTGGGGCCGGCGGTGAAGGTGGGTGATGTGGTGGTGGCCACCGATTTCGTGCAGCATGACCTCGATGCGTCGCCGCTGTTCCCGCGCTTTGAAGTTCCCCTCTACGGCAAAACCCGTTTTCAGGCGGATGAACCGCTGGCGGACCTGGTGTGGGCTGCCGCCACGGCCGTTCTTGCGCGCCGCGGTGACCGTGATGAATTTGCCGATGCCCGCGTGCACCGCGGCCTGATTGCCAGTGGCGACCGCTTTGTCTCGGGCATGGGCGAGTCCCGGGCGCTGCATGGCGCGCTCACCGAGGCCGGCCATGCGGTGCTGGCCGTCGAGATGGAGGGCGCTGCCGTCGCTCAGGTGTGCCTGGACTACGGCATTCCTTTCGCGGCGATGCGGACCATTTCCGACCGCGCCGATGACACCGCGCATGTGGATTTCCCGCATTTCGTCGAGCACGTGGCCAGCGGCTATGCCCGGGATATCGTGGCGGATTTTCTGGCCCTGCTGCCCCGACAGCCGTAGCTTACAAATCGTCGCAAATCCGTGGCCTGCTCCGCGCGGTGATGCGCTGCGCACAGGGTCTGATCGGCGGCGATACCTGCCAGCATGACCCGCTATCATTGCCACATGCTCGAACAACGAATTGAACAGCACTTCATTGACAGCGCAGACCTGAAATACCAGGCGGCGCAGGTCCTCTCCAAGCCGATCGCAGCGGCGGTCCAGGCCATCCTCGCCAGTGTCACCAGCGGCGGCAAGGTGCTGGCCTGCGGCAACGGGGGTTCGGCCGCGGACGCCCAGCATTTCGCCGCCGAGTTTGTCGGCCGTTATGAGCGGGAGCGGCCCGAGCTGGGTGCGATTGCGCTCACGACCGACAGCTCCATCCTCACGGCGATTGCCAACGACTACGACTTCAGCGTGATTTTTTCCAAGCAGGTGCGTGCCCTCGGCGGTGCTGGCGACGTGTTGCTGGCCATGAGCACCAGCGGCAACTCGGCCAATGTGCTGGCGGCCATCGAGGCCGCGCATGAACGCGAGATGACCGTGGTGGCGCTCACGGGCCGGGGCGGCGGCAAGATGACCCAGGCGCTGCGCGAAACCGACGTGCACATCTGTGTGCCGCACGAGCGCACCGCCCGCATCCAGGAAGTGCACCTTCTCGTCCTGCATTGCATCTGCGATGGTGTGGACACCCAGTTACTTGGCGATCAGGAGTCTCAGGCATGAAATTGATCAAGATCCAGCGTCTGGCCATGGCAGCCTTGGCGGCTACGGCCTTCTCGGTGGCACTGACGGGGTGTTTGCCCATCATCGCTGGCGGCGTGGCCGGCAGTGCCATGGTGGCGACCGACAGGCGCACTTCCGGTGCCCAGCTGGAAGACGAAGGCATCGAGCTGCGTGCCGGCAGCCGTGTCCGCAGCAATGTGGGCGACCGCGTCCATGTGAACATCACCAGCTACAACCGCCAGGTTCTGCTGACGGGCGAAGTGCCCAATGAGCAGGACAAGCAACTGGTCGAGCAGATCGTCACCCGGGTGGAGAACGTCAATGCCGTGGTCAATGAGCTGGTCATCAGTGGCCAGTCCTCGCTGACCCAGCGCTCTTCCGACGCGCTGATCACCGGCCGCGTGAAGGCGATGTTGCTGGACGCGAAGGACCTTTTTTCCAACGCCTTCAAGGTGGTCACCGAGCGCGGCACCACCTACCTGATGGGCCGTGTCACGCAACGTGAGGCCGACCGCGCCACTGCGGTGGTCCGCTCCACGCCGGGTGTGCAGAAGGTGGTCCGGATTTTTGAAATCATCAGTGAAGAGGAATTGGCGCGCATGCTGCCCACGCCGGACAAACCCCAGCCAGCCGCGGCCAAGCCGGCCGGCAACTGAACCGGGCGTACGGCGCAGGCCGTTCACCACCCGGGCTGCCGTTTGCTGGCAGACAAACAAAAGGGCCTGTGACGGCCCTTTTGCTTTTCCCGTCGGGATGCTGCCTGCTTACTTCAGGCGCCGGATCAGGCTGGAGGTGTCCCAGCGCTGGCCGCCCATGGCTTGCACGTCGGCGTAGAACTGGTCGACCAGTGCGGTGACCGGCAGGCGCGCGCCGTTGCGCTTGGACTCGTCAAGCACCAGACCCAGGTCCTTGCGCATCCAGTCCACCGCGAAGCCGAAGTCGAACTTGTCGGCCACCATGGTCTTGCCGCGGTTGTCGAGCTGCCAGCTCTGGGCCGCGCCCTTGCCGATCACGTCCAGCACCAGGTTCACGTCCAGACCGGCTTTCTGGCCGAAAGCCACGGCCTCGCTCAAACCCTGCACCAGGCCTGCGATGCAGATCTGGTTGACCATCTTGGTGAGCTGGCCGGCACCGCTGTCGCCCATCAGGGTGAAAGCCTTGGAAAAAGCCATGCCGGCTGGCCTGACGGCGTCAAAAGCTGCCTTGTCACCGCCGCACATCACTGTCAGCGCGCCGTTTTGCGCACCGGCCTGGCCGCCCGATACGGGCGCATCGACAAAGTGCAGGCCCAGTTTTTTGGCGGCGGCGTACAGCTCGCGTGCCACGCTGGCCGAGGCCGTGGTGTGGTCCACCAGCACCGCGCCGGGCTTCATGCCCGCGAAGGCGCCGTCGGCGCCCAGCACCACGCCGCGCAGGTCGTCGTCATTGCCGACGCAGCAAAAGACGATGTCAGCGCCCGCCGCTGCTTCGCGCGGGGTGGCAGCCGAGCTGCCCTTGAATTCGGCGGCCCAGGCCTGCGCCTTGGCGGGGCTGCGGTTGTACACCGTGACCTGGTGGCCAGCCAGCGCCAGGTGGCCGGCCATGGGCAGGCCCATGACGCCCAGGCCCAGGAAGGCGACTTGGCAGGGAGTGGAGGGTTCGTAGGTTTTGGGGTTGGTGCTGGACATGGTGTGTGCGGTGATGCGTGATGTGACTGGAAGCCTGCACGGCAACTGGCCCTGCAGGTGGAAGGGTGTGTGACAGCGAAAACGGGGGCGGTTTTGGTGGGCACGGGTCGTGGCCCGTGCTTCAGGGTTCTTCAGACGATGGCGAAATTCTCGGTGCCGGCAGCCAGGTCGCTGGACTTGGCGCGCTGGGAATTGAGCTTGATCTGCAGGCGCAGATCGTTCACCGAGTCGGCATTGCGCAGCGCGTCTTCGTAGGTGATGTGGCTGCTTTCGAAGGCATCGAACAGCGCCTGGTCGAAAGTCTGCATGCCCAGGTTGCGGCTCTTTTTCATGATTTCCTTGATCTCGGAGACTTCGCCCTTGAAGATCAGGTCGGAAATCAGTGGCGAGTTGAGCATCACTTCCACGGCGGCAAAACGGCCTTTGCCATCCTGCTTGGGCACGAGGCGCTGCGAGATCATCGCCTTGAGGTTGAGCGACAGGTCCATCAGCAACTGGGTGCGGCGTTCTTCCGGGAAGAAGTTGATCACGCGGTCGAGTGCCTGGTTGGCGCTGTTGGCGTGCAGTGTGGCCAGGCACAGGTGGCCGGTCTCGGCGAAGGCAATCGCGTGCTCCATGGTCTCGCGGTCACGGATCTCGCCCATCAGGATGACATCGGGCGCCTGGCGCAGCGTGTTTTTCAGGGCGGCTTCCCAGCTGTCGGTGTCCAGCCCGACTTCGCGCTGCGTGATCACGCAGTTCTTGTGGGCGTGCACAAACTCCACCGGGTCTTCAATGGTGATGATGTGGCCATAGGACTGCTCGTTGCGCCAGTCCACCATGGCCGCCAGCGTGGTGGATTTGCCCGAGCCGGTGGCGCCGACCAGAATCGTCAAGCCCCGCTTGGACATCACCACTTCCTTGAGCACCTGCGGCACACCCAGCCCGTCGATGGTGGGCAGCACGGCGGGAATTGTCCGCATCACCATGCCGACCTTGCCCTGCTGGATGAACGCGTTCACACGAAAGCGCCCTACGCCGGGGGGCGAGATGGCGAAGTTGCACTCCTTGGTGCGCTCGAACTCTGCCGCCTGCTTGTCGTTCATGATGGAGCGTGCCAGCGCCAGCGTGTGCCCGGCATTGAGCGGCTGCGGCGACACCTTGGTGACCTTGCCGTCGACCTTCATGGCCGGCGGAAAGTCGCCCGTGATGAACAGGTCGCTGCCATTGCGGCTGACCATCAGCTTGAGCAGATCGTTGATGAATTTAGTGGCCTGGTCGCGTTCCATGTGCGACTCCTTTCAAACAGATTCTGCGGTCGCTGGAGGCGCGGCCATGGACAAGGGAAACTCTTTAGGCAAGCAGGAGCCGCGGGACTGGCTTTGCCAGACCGCAGGGGCCCCGCCCCATTGAGGGGGAAACAAGCTACACGCAGTGAGCTTGGACAGGGGTGAACCTGTTTCCCCGCGGGACTGGCTTTGCCAGACCGCAGGCGAAGTGAAAAGCGTGGGGGCCATGTTCTAGCCTGGGAAGTTTTCCGGGATTTTCGCCTTGCCGCGCGCTTCTGCGGCAGAGATCACGTTGCGCTTGACCAGGTCGGTCAGGTTCTGGTCCAGCGTCTGCATGCCCACGCTGTTGCCGGTCTGGATGGACGAATACATCTGTGCGACCTTGGCTTCGCGGATCAGGTTGCGGATGGCGCTGGTGCCCAGCATGATCTCGTGCGCAGCGACCCGGCCGTTGCCGTCCTTGGTCTTGCACAGCGTCTGCGAAATCACGGCCTGCAGCGACTCGGACAGCATGGCGCGGATCATTTCCTTTTCTTCCGCAGGGAACACGTCGATGATCCGGTCCACCGTCTTGGCAGCGCTCGACGTGTGCAGCGTGCCGAACACCAGGTGGCCGGTTTCCGCGGCCGACATCGCCAGGCGTATGGTTTCGAGGTCGCGCATCTCGCCCACCAGAATCGCGTCCGGGTCTTCGCGCAGGGCAGACTTCAGCGCGGCGTTGAAGCTCAGCGTATGGGGGCCGACCTCCCGCTGGTTGATCAGGCACTTCTTGGACTCGTGCACGAACTCGATCGGGTCTTCCACCGTCAGGATGTGGCCGTATTCGGTTTCGTTGAGGAAGTTGACCATCGCCGCCAGCGTGGTGGACTTGCCCGAACCCGTCGGGCCTGTCACCAGCACCATGCCGCGGGGCTTGAGCGCCAGATCGCCAAAAATTTTGGGGGCGTTGAGCTGCTCCAGCGTCAGGATCTTGGAGGGAATCGTCCGCAACACCGCACCGGCACCGCGGTTGTGGTTGAAGGCATTGACCCGGAAGCGCGCCAGGCCGTCGATCTCGAAGGAGAAATCCACCTCCAGAAACTCTTCGTACATCTTGCGCTGGGTGTCGTTCATGATGTCGTACACCATGGCGTGCACCTGCTTGTGGTCGAGCGGGTCGATGTTGATGCGGCGGACATCCCCGTGCACACGGATCATCGGCGGCAACCCCGCAGACAGGTGCAGGTCAGAGGCTTTGTTCTTGACGCTAAAGGCCAGCAGTTGGGTGATGTCCATCCCTCGGGATCCTTGCTGTTCGGTGTTGATGGCAGGGTGCGGCATCCGGACCCGCAGTGTCCAGTCCGGTTTACAGTTCGATTATGACCATGATTGTGCGTAATCTCCAAGGCGTTCGCGACCGCATCACCACCGCCTGCGTGGCCGCCGGGCGCGACCCGTCCGGGGTGCGCCTGCTGGCGGTCTCCAAAACCTTCGGGGCTGATGCGGTGATCACCGCCATGTCGGACGGGCAGCGGGCTTTTGGCGAGAACTACATTGCGGAAGGGGTGGAGAAAATCCTCGCGCTGCGGGCCTGGCAGGCCGCCCAGAGGCCTGCGCCTGCGGGCCCGCTGGAGTGGCATTGCATCGGTCCCATCCAGAGCAACAAGACCCGGCCGGTCGCTGAGCATTTTGACTGGGTGCAGTCGGTGGACCGCCTGAAGATCGCGCAGCGCCTGAGCGAGCAGCGGCCTGCGGATTTGCCGCCGCTGCAGATTTGCCTGCAGGTCAACATCGACGGCGGTACCAACAAGTCCGGGGTGCCGCCTGATGAGGCCCTGGCGCTTGCGCGGGAGGTGGCGGCGCTGCCACGGCTGGTGCTGCGCGGCCTGATGGCCATTCCGGAACCCGCGGCTGATTTCGAAGGTGCTCGCGCTGTCCACGCCAGAACCAGGGCCCTGTTTGACGACATCAACGCGGCCGGGTTCCTGCCGCGCCCGCTCGACACCCTGTCGATGGGCATGACGGCCGACCTGGAGGCGGCCATCCATGCCGGCAGCACCATGGTGCGCGTCGGCACGGCGATCTTTGGCGGACGGGGCTGAGCGTCTTCAATCGGACGAAGGGCTGTCGGGTGCCGCAGCGCCCCGGTCCTCCTGGCCTGCCTGCGGCAAGCGCAGGCGTATCGGTCCTCTCCACGGGCCTTGCGCCGGCACGGCCGCGCCGCCCTGGGTGATGTCAATGCGGCCTTGCGCAGCGAGCCGGCTGGCCACTGCCCGCACACGGGGCATCAGCGCGCGCCAATCGCGGGGCGCCAGCTGCCGTGCCAGCTCCGACGGGCAGGCACTGGACTGCGCACCGCGCTGCTGCACCAGCGCGATGACGGCGGCCGCAATGTCGGTGTCTTCAACGGTCATGGTGGTAAACGCACGCTTTCTTGCTACAAGGGATGCCATGCGGTGCGCCGGCATGTGTCTGGCGCAATTCTTTCGTATGCGTTGAAACAAATGGTACTTGCGATGACAATGGTTTGGTAAGCATCCTCATATTTTCAGGACTTCTCATGAAATATCTCCATGGTTTCACGGCGGCCTTGTTCGCGGCAGCCCTGTCAGCGCCCCTGGCTGCACAGACCCCGGCACCTGCGCCGGCTGCCCCTGCCGGTGGCGACTCGACCATCCGCATCGGCCTGATTTTCCCGCTCACCGGGGGATCGTCCGACATGGGCAACAGCGCCCGCGTGGGTGCGCAGGTGGCTGTCAATGAAATCAACGAGGTGGGGGGCTACCTGGGGCGCAAATTGCAACTGGTGGTACGCGACGACGAGGCCAATCCGGATGTCGCGCTCAAGCAGGCCCAGGATCTGGTGCTGAAGGAAAAGGTGGCGGCCACCATCGGGTTCTGCAACTCAGGCAACGCCATGAAGGCGCTGGATGTGTTCCAGACCAACAAGCACCTGCTGATGGTGACGTGTGCCACCGGTACGGCCATCACCGCCAAGTACCCGGCGCAGGACAGCTTCATTTTCCGCACGGCGGCGCGCGACCAGCTCCAGACGCAGTTTCTGGTGGACGAAGTGGTCAAGCGCAAGTTGAAAAAAGTGGCCTTGCTGGTCGACAGCAGCGGCTATGGCGATGGCGGCCTGAAAGACCTGCAGGCCGCGCTCGAGCGTGCCGGCCTGAAGCCGCACATCGTGGTGCGCTTCAAGGTGGGGGTCAAAACCCTCGCCGACGAGATGAAGCAGCTCAAGGATTCCGGCGCCGATTCGCTGATCGGCTGGACGGTGGGGCCCGAGCAGGGCGTGATCTCGGCAGCCCGCGCTGCGGCGGGTTGGAAAGTGCCGCAGTTCGGACCATGGGGGCTGTCGCATGCCTCGGCCTTTGCAGGATCGGGTGGGGCAGTGGAGGGCGCGATGATGGTGCAGACGGTGCTGCCCAACCCGGCGCTGGAGCGCAACAGCACCTTTCTGCGCGGCTACACCAAGCTGTCAAACGAGCGGCCTATCGGCTCGATGATGTCGGCATCGCAGACCTACGATGCCGTGCATCTGCTGCTGCGCGCCATGTTTGTTTCCAAGGGTGACATTTCGGGGACGGGCCTGAAGAATGCTCTGGAGAACCTGCAGCAGCCCTACCGCGGCGTGGTCACCACGTATGAGCAACCGTTCAGCGCCAAGGACCACGACGCCATCTCCTCCAACATGCTGTGGCTGGGCACCTGGCGTGGCGGTGAACGCGTGTACGAGTACGCAGAAGATTCGGCCCGGGCCACCGTGCTGCGGCGCAAGCAGTAAGCCGTCCGCGATCGGCGCGGGGCATTCACCCACCCGCAGTGGGCGCCGGCCTCGCTGGCCAGGCGCTGTCAGGCTTATTGCTTGGGCATGGGCATGGGCATCGGCTTGATGCTGCCGCAATCGCTGCCCAGCCATTTGCCTGCAGCGTCCATCGTCATGGTTTTGGGCCCGCCCTGGCCGCTGCTGTTGATCTTCATTTTCATGGTGTAGGCGCTGTCACCGGAGAACGTCATCTGCCCTTCACCGCTGGACGGCGGGTTGGTGCAGGTGAACTTCATCTTCATGCCGGTGGCGGTCTTGTCGCTGGTGGTGCTGGTGCAGTTGCCCTGCTGCTGCATCGGGACCTCGTGGCGATCGGCCATTTCCTTCGTGATGCACATCTTCATCACCATGCCGCCGTTGGCAGCGCCGGCCATGCCCATGCCCTGTTTGGCCAGCATGTCTTCCATCTGCTTGCGCTGGGCCGGTGGCATGCTGGCCATCTGCTGCTGCATCTGGGCCATCGCCTTGTCCATCTCCGGGCTGCCGCCCATCTTGTTGTTCACTTCCCACAGGCCCGGTTTCATGGTCTGTGCGCCGGCCGAAGCGGTGGTCAGCACAAGCGCAGCAGCAGACAACAGGATACGGTGATTCATGGGTCCTCCCGGTGGGTTGATGATGCGCTGGATTATTCACCTGTGCTCTACCGGTGTAAATGACCCACAGCGCCGGCTCAACCACCAGCAAAGCGCCTGCGCGCGGTGCAGGCGAATCTGCCCGGCGTTTCAGCTCACACACCCAGTGCCAGCCGCTGCGTGCTTTTGACCTCCTCCATCACGGCATAGGTGCGTGTTTCCCTGACACCCGGCAGCTGCCACAGCACGGTGCCTGCGAATGCGCGGTAGGCGGCCATGTCGGCCATGCGGGTCTTGAGCAGGTAGTCAAAGCCGCCCGCCACCATGTGGCATTCCATGATTTCGTGGTGCACCTGCACGGCGGCCTTGAAGGCCTCGAACACGTTGGGTGTGGTCCGGTCCAGCAGCACCTCGACGAACACCATCATGCCGGCGCCCAGCTTGAGCGGGTTCAGCAGCGCCTCATAGCCGAGGATGTAGCCGTCCCGACTCAAGCGCTGAACCCGCGCCAGCACGGCGGTGGGCGACAGCGCCACGCTCTCGGCCAGCTTGAGGTTGGAGATGCGGCCGTCCTGCTGCAGGACATTCAGGATTTTCAGGTCAATCCTGTCGATATCGGGTGATGGTTCGAACATTAATAGTGAAATATCCGGTTAAAAGCGCTAATTTAGCGTGAAATTCACCAAACTTCCAAGCAATATCGGTGAATGGCCTGTGACGTGTGTCCCTGGCTTGTGTCTTGTCCCTGAAACACCCTTCTGGAGCCCCTGATGTCCACCTCTCCCCGCCTGCCTTCTCCCTACCGTCCCGAGGCGGACACCGTTGCCGCTGACCTGCAGCGACTGGCCGGTGCGCTGGACTGGGCGGCCGCTGCCCATTCGGCCCAGCCCTGGGTCCAGGCTGTGCGCGACAACCCGCCGCCGTTCTGGGCGATGGAGAGCCTGCTCAAGGAGTACCCGATCTCCAGCGCCGAAGGCCTGGCCCTGATGCGCCTGGCCGAGGCCTTGCTGCGGGTGCCCGACGCCGAAACCGCGATTGCGCTGACGGCCGACCAGTTGGGTCGGGCGGATTTCGATGGTGCGAGCGACGGCGTGATGGCGCGCCTGTCGGCGTCGGCCATTGCGATGTCCAAGAAGTTCCTTCCGGAAGATGGCCAGCCCAACCTGATGAGCAAGCTGGGCGCCCGTGCGGTCGTCGCTGCCACCCTGCGCGCCGTGCAACTGCTGGGCCGGCAGTTTGTGCTGGGCCAGACGATTGGCGATGCGATGGACGAAGCCGATGACGCACGAAAGAAAATTCCCGGCTTGCGTTTCAGTTATGACATGCTGGGCGAAGGCGCCCGCACCGACAAGGATGCGTTGCGCTATCTGGCCAGCTACACCGATGCGATCAAGGCGATTGCCAAAGGTGCGCAGACGGGTGTGGCCACCGAGCAGAACGACGGCATTTCCATCAAGCTCAGTGCGCTGCATCCGCGCTATGAAGATGCCCAGCGCGAACGCGTGATGGCCGAGCTGGTGCCGCGCGTGTGGGGGCTGTGCGAGCTGTCCGCGCGCGCCAACATCAACCTCACCATCGACGCCGAGGAGGTGGATCGGCTGGAGCTCTCGCTTGACGTGTTCGAGGCGCTGGCTGCACGCATTGCAGAGCACCACCCGCAGTGGCAGGGTTTTGGTCTGGCCATGCAGGCCTACCAGACCCGCGCGCTGGACCTCATCGAGCATGTCACGGCCATTGCCCGCAAGTACAGGCTGCGCCTGATGTGCCGCCTGGTCAAGGGCGCCTACTGGGATTCCGAAATCAAGCGCGCCCAGGAAATGGGTCTGCCGCATTACCCCGTGTTCACGCACAAGCACCACACCGATGTGTCGTATCTGGCCTGTGCGCAGGCGCTGCTGGACGCGCCCGATGCCATCTACCCGCAGTTTGCCGGCCACAACGCGGCAACGATTGCCGCCATCCTGCAAATGGCCTCCCGAAACGCAGTGCCGTTCGAACTGCAGCGGCTGCATGGCATGGGCGAAGGCGTGTTCCGCGAGGTGCTGAAGAACCCGTTGATCAGTTGCCGCGTGTATGCGCCCGTGGGCGCACACCGCGACCTGCTGGCCTACCTGGTGCGCCGCCTGCTGGAAAACGGCGCCAACTCCTCTTTCGTGCACCAGCTCGCCGACGAGTCGGTCGGCATGGGCGAGCTGCTGACGTCACCGCTGCGGCTGGAGCCCGAGCCCTCATTGCCCTTGCCGCCCGCCCTCTACGGTGCTGCCCGCCCGAACAGCCTGGGCTTGGACCTGACCGTGGAAAGCATGCGCGCGCCCTTGCTGGCGGCGTTGAACACCACCACGGTGCCAATGGTGCCTGTGTTCGACCACACGCAAGCGGCAGAGGCCGTGAAGCGGGCGGTGAGCAGCCACCACGCGTGGAGCCAGTGGCCGGTGTCCGAACGTGCGGCCGTGCTGCGGCGCGCAGCCGATGCACTGCAGCAGCAGATGCCCAGCTTCTGCGCCCTGCTGGTCAAGGAAGCCTTCAAGACCTGGGGCGATGCGGTGTCGGAAGTGCGCGAGGCGATCGATTTCCTGCGCTACTACGCCAACGAAGCCGAGCGCATCATGCAGCCGGTGGCCTTGCCGGGCCCGACCGGCGAGACCAATGCCCTGCGGCTGACAGCACGCGGCGCCTGGGTGTGCATCAGCCCGTGGAATTTTCCGCTGGCGATTTTCATGGGTCAGGTGGCTGCAGCGCTGGCCACAGGCAATGCGGTGCTGGCCAAGCCTGCCGAGCAGACGCCGGGTGTGGCTGCGGCTGCGGTGGATCTGATGCATGCCGCCGGCGTACCCGCAGGCGTGCTGCAGTTGCTGCATGGCCCGGGTGAAACCGTGGGTGCTGCGCTGGTGGCCGCGCCGCAGGTGGCGGGTGTGGTGTTCACCGGCTCCACCCAGGTCGCCAGGATCATCAACCGCGCGCTGGCCGCGAAGGACGGCGCCATCGTGCCGCTGATTGCCGAAACCGGTGGCATCAACGCCATGCTGGTCGACAGCACCGCACTGCCCGAGCAGGTCGTGGACGCGGTGGTGCAAAGCGCCTTCCGCTCGGCTGGCCAGCGCTGCTCGGCCTTGCGCCTGCTCTGCGTGCACGAAGGCATTGCCGACCACGTGATCGAGATGATCGAAGGCGCTGCGAAAGAGCTGGTGGTGGGCCCCACCGCCGATCTGGCGACAGACGTCGGTCCGGTGATCGACCGCGAGGCGTTCCACAACATCCAGAAACACCTGCAGCGCCTGGGCGCATCGGCCCGCGTGCTGCACGCGTCGGAGCGTCCGCTGCCGGCTGTGGCTGCTTCCCTGCCGCATGTGATTCCTCCGGCGGCCTTTGAGGTGAAGAGCCTGGCCGAGGTGAAAGACGAGATCTTTGGTCCGGTGCTGCAGATCGTGCGCTGGGGCAGCGGCAATCTCGCCACCCCCGAAGCCGTGATCGCACAGATCAACGCGCTGGGCTACGGCCTCACCCTCGGCATCCAGACCCGCATCGATTCTCGCGCCCAGGCTCTGGCCGCTGCGGCGCATGTGGGCAACATCTACGTGAACCGCAACATGATCGGCGCCGTGGTGGGTGTGCAGCCGTTTGGCGGTGAAGGCCTGTCGGGTACCGGGCCCAAGGCCGGTGGGCCGCATTATCTGTATCGCTTCTGTGCTGAGCAGACGGTGACGGTGAATACCACGGCGGCTGGGGGGAATGCGGCTTTGCTGGCTGGTGGGGGATGAGGGTTTCGGGTTGTTTTTGTGGGTCGGTAGTTTGTTTGGGTTTCGGGGCCGGGGGTGGCCCGGCGGCCAGTAACTTTCTTTTGCTTCGCCAAAAGAAAGTCACCAAAGAAAAGGCGACCCGAAGTCTGGGTCCCTGCGCTTCGCTGCGGGCAACCTGCGCTGCTCGATTACGGCGGCGGTCCGCACAACTCGCCTGCGGCTCAAACAAGTGCAGCCCGACCCTCCGCCTCCATCTGCGCTGCTCGGCCCAGCCACACGGGACAAGCGGGAGCAAATACCCAAAACCAATACAAACAAGGACACGCCATGGCGTGTCCTTGTGGGGCCCGATCCCGGTTTTCTGTCTCCCACCCCCTTGTGAATGCGCCGAGGAGCGCAGGGCCAGGCGGATCAGGGCTGGCGTTGTCTGAGCCGAAGGCGAGTTTAGCCAGACCCCGCCTGGACCGAGCACCGCAGGTTGCCCCGCAGCGAAGCGAAGGGGACGCAGGCACCAGGGTCGCCTTTCTTTTGCTTACTTTTCTTTGGCGAAGC
>CALRSS020000005.1:0-284755 GCA_943370905.1 Synechococcus sp. UW140 | reverse complement strand
GTGTTCATCCGAGCGGTGCACGAGTACATCCTCTGGTACAACGAAAAACGGATCAAGATATCGTTGGGTTCCCTCAGCCCCATCGAGTACCGCGAAAGTCTTGGCTTAATTAACTGAACCCAGTCCAAGAATTACGCCGCATCCCCACTCGGGTCAGACTTCAGCGGAATTCAACAGATGGGCTGTAAGGGATGCCCGCAGACCGCAAGAACACCCCCAAAAGGCCAGCAAGGCCCTCCATTCCGGACGCTGACAGAACATCGCCAGCCAGTTCAGAGAGGAGTTCATGGACATTCAGGAGATGTTCGCGCGGGGTAAAAGCACGGATGTCCGCGTGCTGCTCACGGTTTAGGCCCTGTGCGGTCTCCACCGCGAAGGCTTGAACCTCCCCCTCGGTGTACTCGCTTAAAGCCCTTTTACGGGGTCTACGGGCCTCCTCGGCGAGTTCCCGGCGCTTGTCCTCCAGGACCCCCTCGAAGGCGATGTAGTGCATCAGAGCAAGGCGCTCCGCCTGCCTGGATGCCTTCATTCCCAGGTTGACCATGGGGTAGACGCCCAGGATGGCCTTGAGGTCGTTTGGAATGTAGGGGCGGAAGTACGCCCTTCCATCGGATTTCACATGGTAGCCAGACCACTTTGGCATCGCTTTTCCCGCCTCGAAAATGCGGAGTAGCTGAGGCCCTGACGCACTCAAACTGTCCGGTTTTGTGTCCGGGCGAGAGCGCGTAAGTGGTTGATTTTGCAGACGGGCCTTATGAATCAAAGACTTAAAGGCCGTCTACGAGATGATGGGGTGGCTGATGGGGCTCGAACCCACGACAACAGGAATCACAATCCTGGACTCTACCAACTGAGCTACAGCCACCGCAGCCGCAGATTATAAAACAAAGTGGCGGTGCTGGACGGACAGTCGCACTGTCAAGTGCCGGATTTGGCAGCGGCAGCGGGCTTGGGCACCAGAATCTCGGCCTTGAACCGTTCTTTCAGGCCGTTGTAGTAGGCCATGTTCTCGGCTGTGGTCCACCACTGGCTGTACTGCGTGCGCTCCTGGGTGGCCACGGCCTCCGCTGGGGCGTCCCGCTGCATCACCTTGGCGACCTTGACCACCACATAGCCCTGGTTGCCCAGGTCCACGCCAACCCACACCGGCAAGGCCGTGCCGTCGGCACGCAAGGCGGCGTCCACCACGGGCGCGGGAAGGCTCTGTGTCTGGTCGCGCGATACTGTCACGGCGGGCGACAACCCGGTCGCAGAGGCCGGCGATGCTTTCCATGCTGCCAGTCGCGCCGCGCCTTCCTTGCGCGCCTCTTCCCCGCTGCGCTGGGCCACCCAACGCTGGCGAACCACCTCCTTGACTTCCGCCAGGGGCTGGGTGCGCGCAGGGGTGTACTGGACAATGCGCCCCGACACCAGCTGGCTGGGCGCGGTTTCGACGGCTTCGGTGTTGCGTTTCTTCTCGACCGCGTCAGGCGCAAACAGCACATTGAGAAACTTGGGGTTGGCAAGAATACCGGTGGCGCCAGGCTGTGGCTGACGCGTCACGCCGGTGGCCGTCTTGATCTCCAGCTTCAGGCGATCTGCCACGGGTTTGAGGCTGTCGGACTGCTCGTACACGCCGTTGGTAAAGCTCTCGGCCGATTCGGCAAATTTCTTCTGCGCCTGTTGCTTCTTCAGGTCGGCTTCCAGCTCGGGCTTCATCTCGTCGAACGAGCGCTGCTTGGGGGCCTTGATGTCGATGAGCTTGATGATGTGGTAGCCGAAATCGGACTCCACCACATTGCTGATGTCGCCCTTCTTCATGCTGAAGGCGGCATCCTCGAAGGGCTTGACCATGGCACCACGGGCAAAGAAATCCAGATCGCCACCTGCAGCTGCAGAGCCTGGGTCCTGGGAATTCTTGCGCGCCAAGTCGGCAAAGCTCGCAGGCGTCTTGCGCACGGCCGCCAGCAGCTCTTCGGCTTTGGCCTTGGCCTTCTCGCGCTCTGCGGCTGGTGCTGTTTTGGCTGCGGCAATCAGGATGTGGCTGGCGCGGCGCTCTTCTGCACCGCCGAGGCGCTGCGCGTTCTGCTCGTAATAGGTTTTCAGATCCGCTTCATTGATGCTGACGCTTTTCTTCACAGACTCCAGGTCCAGCTGCACGTATTCGATGCTCGCCTGCTCGGGTGCCTGGAACAGTTTCTCGTTGGCCTTGTAGTACTGCTCGAGTTCGGCGTCTGTCGGAATGAGCTTGCCGGCGAAATCCGCGGCGTTGAAGCGGACCAGCTGGATTTCACGCCGCTGGAAATACGCGTTCAGCGCCACATCAGCCGCGGCGGCCGGTGCAAAACCGCTGACGCCGATGCCGCCGAGCACCTGGCGCTGCGACAGATCGTTGCGAACGTTGGCTTCAAACATCTCGGGGGTCATGCCCTGGCTGCCGAGAATCTGGCGATAGCGTTCCATGTCCAGCGTGCCGTCGGGCCGGCGCAGGGACGCGATCTCGGGGCTTTGCTGCAACTCGCGCGCCACGCGCTGGTCGCTCGTGGTCAACCGGAATTTCTCGGCGGCAGTCGCAATCACGCGATCGCGCACCAGACGCTCCAGGGTGGCGTAGCGTGCTTCAGGGGAATCGAGCAGCTTGGCGTCCAGCGTCGGCATGCTGGCACGCACCCGGTCCACCTCGGCCTGGTGGGCGCGGTCCCACTCGGACTGGATGATGTCCTTGCCGTCCACCTTGGCCACCACCACACCTTTTTCGCGCGACCGGTTGTAGCCATCGAGGCCGAACAGGATGAAGGAAGGCACGATCAGCAGAAACAGCAGCGCCATCGTGATCTTGGTGTGCTTGCGAATGAAATCAAACATCTCGAAATTCCTGTGCGACTGCGTGGGGGGACAAACCGGAAGCCCAACAACAAAAAAGGCGAACCAGGTTCGCCTTTTGAGGATGGTGGTGGGTGCTGACGGGCTCGAACCGCCGACCTACGCCGTGTAAGGGCGCTGCTCTACCAACTGAGCTAAGCACCCCACTCAAACATGATTCATCAGTTCAATGCGTCCTTGAGCGCCTTGCCCGGACGGAACTTGGGAACCTTGGCTGCCTTGATTTTAATCGCATCGCCGGTTCGTGGATTACGGCCGGTGCGCGCTGCGCGTTTGCCGACGGCAAAAGTGCCGAATCCCACCAGAGACACAGAGCCTCCCTTTTTCAGGGTGGTCTTCACGGCGCCGATGGTGGATTCCAGTGCGCGGGTGGCCGCAGCTTTGGAGATGTCTGCATGTTTTGCAATGTGCTCGATCAGTTCGGTTTTATTCACAAGGAGCCCCTCGTTGATGGGTGAAGTTAATCTGTTTGTCTCAAAAAATATCTCCCGGGACACAGGTAGTGGCGGTGTCAGCGGGAGCGGCATGTGCAGGTTGTCTGCTGCAACCAATTAGAGCGAGGGCGCTCTGACCTGTCAATACAGCAGCATGCTTTTACAACGTGCGGACGCGGATTCTAGACGTTTTTTTCACGCCTTCCGCATCCGCCGCTGAGCACAATGTGTAATTTTGGCGCTTGACAGAAAAACCGTTCAAGCGGCTGAAACCGCAGCCGCAATGGCCTTGCCGACATCGGCCGTGCTGGCCTTGCCACCCAGATCGGGCGTGCGCGGCGCACCGCTGTTGGGGCTCAGCACCTTTTCGATGGCAGCCAGCACACCGTCGTGCGCCGCCTTGTGGCCGAGGAACTCCAGCATCATGGCACCGCACCAGATCTGTCCAATCGGGTTGGCCAGGCCGCGCCCGGCGATGTCGGGCGCCGAGCCGTGCACGGGCTCGAACAGCGACGGGAATTTTCGCTCGGGGTTCAGGTTGGCGCTCGGAGCGATGCCGATGGTGCCGGTGCACGCCGGACCGAGGTCGCTCAGGATGTCGCCAAAGAGATTGCTGGCCACCACCACATCAAAGAAGTCGGGGCGTTGCACAAAGTGCGCGGTCAGGATGTCGATGTGGAATTTGTCGAGCTTGATGTCGGCGTAGTTCTTGGCCATTTCTGCCACGCGCTCGTCCCAGTAGGGCATGGAGATCGAGATGCCGTTGGACTTGGTGGCGCTGGTCAGATGCTTTTTCGGGCGCGACTGCGCCAGCTCGAACGCAAACTTGAGCACCCTGTCCACACCGATGCGGGTGAAGACGGATTCCTGCAGCACAAACTCGCGGTCAGTCCCCGGGAAGGCCTTACCGCCAATGCTGGAGTATTCGCCCTCGGTATTTTCCCGGACGATGTAGAAATCGATCTCGCCAGGCTGACGCGCGCTGCCGTCACGCCGCACAACCGGTGCGATGATGCCGGGCATCAGGCGGGCCGGGCGCAGGTTGATGTACTGGTCGAACTCGCGGCGGAACAGCAGCAGCGAACCCCAGAGCGAGACGTGGTCGGCGATCTTGTCGGGCCAGCCGACAGCACCAAAGTAAATGGCGTCGTGGCCGCCGATCTGGTCTTTCCAGTTGTCGGGCAGCATCTGGCCGTGCTTCTCGTAGTAATCCCAGCTCGAAAAATCGAAATGGTCGAACTGCAGGTCGATGCCGTACTTGACGGCAGCGGCCTCCATCACGCGCACGCCTTCGGGCATGACTTCCTTGCCGATGCCGTCGCCGGCGATGACAGCGATCCGTTTTTTACCGGTCTTGGTTAGGTTGGCAGTGCTCATGGTTCAGTCTCCTTCAGGTTTCAAAAAATTCAAGGGCTTCCGCCAGCAGCCTGGCGGGAGATTCTTCAGCGATGTAGTGGCCGCACGGAAGGCTGCAACCCGACACCTCGGCTGCACGCTCGCGCCACAAGGCCAGCACATCAAAACACTGGCCGACGGCGCCGTGCTCACCCCACAGCACCCGCAGTGGTTGCAGCAGGTGGCGTGCGGCGGCCACGTCGTCGCGGTCGTGCTGCAGGTCCAGCGTGGCCGAGGCGCGGTAGTCCTCACAGATGCTGGTGGCCGTGCCGGGAATCTGGATACAGCGCTCGTACTCGGCCAGGGCCGCCGGCGCAAAAGCGGCCAGGCCAGCATGGCGCTTGCCCATCACGCTGCGCAGGTAACGCACCGGGTCGGACTCGATCAATGCCTCTGGCAAGGGCGGTGGCTGGATCAGGAAGAACCAGTGCCAGTAAGCGCGAGCGAACGCATCCGAGGTGTGCTCATACATGGCCAGCGTGGGCGCAATGTCGAGCAGCATCAGGCGTTGCACGGCGTGGGCATGGTCGACCGCCAGGCGATGCGCGACACGGGCGCCCCGGTCGTGCGCCAGCACCTGGAACCGTGAAAAGCCATGCGCCTGCATGAC
This sequence comes from Synechococcus sp. UW140, assembly GCA_943370905.1. Taxonomy (GTDB): domain Bacteria; phylum Pseudomonadota; class Gammaproteobacteria; order Burkholderiales; family Burkholderiaceae_C; genus Polaromonas. The sequence continues at coordinate 279,454 of CALRSS020000005.1, read as the reverse complement.
GGCCAGAGCGTCGTTTGCCATGGCGCGTTTGGAATAGGCCTGGTGCGCTGCATCGGCGGGCACCCGAGCCGAATCGCCATACCCGCGCAAATCCATCATCACCACCGTATGCTTTTGCGCCAGCGCCGGTGCGACGGCATGCCACATGGCGTGGCTCTGGGGGTGGCCGTGCAGCAGCAACAATGGCGCGCCCTGGCCGGCGCGGCGGGTGCGCAGCGTCCCGGCAGGGCCTGGGACATCGGTGACCGTGAAGCCGTCAAACATCTGGATCAACCCGCGATACTGCAAACACGGGCCCGGGCATCCGCCACATGGCGCAGCACAAAGACGCAGCAGACAGGGCAAGGGGTGGTGGGCATGAATCTGTTCGGCATGGAGGACTTGATGGGATGATTGTCAGCCGCCACACACCTTGATTCAAGCAATAATCAGGCAATCGATTATTTCTTTTAAGGAAAGAATGGAACGCAGTGACCTGACCCTCGTACTGACGGTTCGCGACACCGGCAGCCTGGCGGCCGCCGCCCGCGCGCTGGACCTCACGCCCTCTGCCGTCACCAAACGGCTGGCCGCACTCGAGGCCAGCCTGGGTCAGCGCCTGTTCCAGCGTACCACCCGGCGCGTGAGCCCCACCGCAGAAGGTGAAACCGTGTGTGAGCGGGCGCAGGTCCTGCTGCAGGGCTTCATCGCGCTGGAAGATGAACTGCAGGAACGCAAATCAGAACCCACCGGACTGATACGGCTGGCCTCCACCCTGGGCTTTGGCCGCCTCTGGCTGGGGCCGGCCCTGGCGCAATTCCAGGAGCGCTATCCCCGCGTCGACATCCAGCTGCAACTGACCGAGCAGATGCCCGACCTGGCCAACGAAGGTTTTGATGGCGCCATCTGGCTGTGGTCGGTTCAAGGGGCGCAAGCCGCCCAATGGGTGTCACGCCGCCTCGCCCGCAACCAGCGCGTACTGGTGGCTTCACCGCAGTACCTGAAGCAGCACGGCGCACCCGCCGCACTGGCTGACCTGCAGGACCACGCCTGCCTCACCGTGCGCGAGAACGGCAATGCGCCGGGGCAACGCTTTGACACCTGGACGCTGCAGAAGGAGCGGGAGAAAAGTTCCGACAAGGCGCCCGAAAGAATCCAGGTGCGCGGGCCGCTGTCGAGCAACTCGGGCGAACTGGTGCGCGACTGGTGCCTGCAGGGGCGCGGCATCATGCTGCGCAGCCTCTGGGACATCGCACCGCAACTGGCCTCCGGCCAACTGGTGCGGGTGCTGCCGGGCTACGCCATGCCGGATGCCGACATCCACTGGCTGGCGCCCTACCGCCCCGGTCAACCAAGGCGCATTCGCCTGCTGATTGACCATCTGGTGGCTGAATTCCGCGACGCGCCCTGGGCCACTAAGCTCCCTGCGGCACGGCAGACCGAACCACGAGGCTCACGCCGACCGCGGTGAGCGCCGTACCCACCAGCGTGACGGCAGTGATCGGCTCGCCAAACAACAGCCAGGCCATCGCCGCCGTGGTCGGCGGCACCAGGTAAAGCAGGCTGGTGACCGACGTGGCGGCGCCACGCTGAATCAGGAGGTACAACAGCGAGCCGCCACCCAGCGTCAACACCAGCACCGCCCAAACCATGGCCCCGACAAAATGGGCGTTCCAGACAATCGCCTCGCTTTCCAGCACCGTCAATGGCAAGGTCACGACGAATGCCGCCGCGAGCTGGATGGCGCTGGCCGTGCGCACATCGGTTGGCTGCAAAAACCGTTTCTGGTAGAGCGTGCCCACCGTGATGCTGAACAGGGCAATCAGGGTGCTCACCAGCGTGAGGGCCGTGACTTCATGGCCCGTGCCGAACTTGCCGGACACCACCAGCAGCAACCCTGCCAGGCCCAGAACCAGACCCGCCCACTGGCGCGGCTGCACCTTGCCCTCGGCGCTGCCGCCGCCCGACGCCGCCCACGACACCCAGACGGCGGTGAGCACCGGCTGCAACCCCACAATGAGCGCCGCCAGACCGGAGCCCATGCCCGCCTTCACGGCCACCCACACACCGCCCAGGTAACCGGCATGCATCAGCACGCCCGTGACGGCCAGATGCAGCCACTGTGCGCCGCGCCGGGGCCAGACGGCGCCAGACATGGCGATCCAGACCAGAAAGCAGACGATGGAGAAAAAATAGCGCAGCGCCAGAAATGTCAGCGGCGGCGCATACGGCAGGCCAAACTTGGCCACGATGAAGCCGGTGCTCCAGATCAGCACGAACACGGCAGGCATGGCGCGAAGCAGCGGCGAAACGCGCGCTTCAGCAGGAGACGGGGCACTCACGAACAGATCGCTTCAAAAGGGAAAAGGGGCGCCGACTACTTGGCGCGGGCACGGATTTCGGGGATGGCCTTTTGCAGGTAGTAAATCATCGACCACACGGTGAGGATGGCCGACAGCCAGATCAGCCAGGTGCCCCACACATGGGTGTTGATGAAGCCCATCAGCGTGCCGTCGAACAGCAGGAACGGAATGGCAATCATCTGCACGGTCGTCTTGACCTTGCCGATCATGTGCACCGCCACGCTGCGGGAGGCGCCGATCTGCGCCATCCACTCGCGCAGGGCAGAGATCGCAATTTCGCGGCCAATGATGATGAGTGCGACGAACACATCGGCCCGCTGCAGGTGCACCAGCACCAGCAACGAAGCGCAGACGAGGAACTTGTCTGCCACCGGGTCCAGGAAAGCGCCGAACGAAGACGTCTGGTTCAGCTTGCGGGCCAGAAAGCCGTCCAGCCAGTCGGTGGCGGCAAACACCACGAACATCACGGTGGCGATCAGGTTGCGGTCTACCGTGGGAATGTTCAGGTAAAAAATCCCGACGATCAGCGGAATCGCGACGATGCGCGTCCAGGTCATCAAAGTGGGGATGGTCAGGAACATACCGCCCGATTTTGGCACGAGCCTTGTGCATTGCGCTCAAAGCAGGTGCAAGGCCCGGGCCCCACGGCCCGAAACGGCGCATTCCGTGGCGCAAATACGTCTGGCACCATGCACCCAAGGGCTGCCGTGATCAGTGCAGTGCCCGGTAGATTTCCTCGGCCAGGCCGCGCGAGATGCCCTCCACTGTGGCAATGTCTTCCACGCTGGCCGATGCCACGCCGCGGATGCCGCCGAAGCGTTGCAGCAGGCTGGCCCGCTTTCTCGGACCGATGCCGGCAATGTCTTCCAGCTTGCTGCCGCCGGTGCGCACCTTGTCGCGTTTGGCGCGCATGCCGGTGATGGCAAAGCGGTGGGCTTCGTCGCGGATTTGCGCAATCAGCATCAGCGCGGCCGAATCGCGGCCCAGGTACACCTTGTCGCGTCCATCGGCAAACACCAGCTCCTCCAGACCCACCTTGCGGCCCTCGCCTTTTTCGACACCAGCGATCAGGCCGAGGTCGAGGCCCAGCTCCTCGAACACCTCGCGCGCCATCGACACCTGCCCCTTGCCGCCATCGACCAGCACGAGGTCAGGCAAACGGGCACCGGCCTGGGTGTCGGGGTTGCGCACCGCCTCGGCCAGCTTGGTGTAGCGGCGCATCAGCACCTGGCGCATGGCGGCGTAGTCGTCGCCCGGTGTGATGCCGTCGATGTTGTAGCGGCGGTATTCGCCGTTGACCATCTTGTGGCCCTGGAACACCACACACGACGCCTGGGTGGACTCGCCCGCCGTGTGCGAGATGTCGAAACACTCGATGCGCAGGTTGTCCAGACTGTCCAGCGACAGGTCCAGTGCCTCGGCCAGCGCCCGGGTGCGCGCCTGCTGCGAGCCCTGCTCGGCCAGCAGCCGGGCCAGCTGCAAGCCGGCATTTTTCTGCGCCATCTCCAGCCAGATGCGGCGCTGCTCACGCGGCTGATGAACCGCGTGCACCTTGCTGCCGGCCTGCGCCGCCAGCGCGTCAATGAGCTCACGGTCCACCGGCTCGCTGCATACCAGCGTGGGCGGCACCGGCACGTCGATGTAATGCTGGGCGATGAAGGCTTCCAGCACCAGCGCCTCCAGGGACTTGGCGGTCGGTGCTGCGGCCTCATCCGCCGCCACCTCGGCATCGAGTGCCGCCGCGTCGGTGGCGTTTTCCACATGGGTCGGAAAGTACGGCCGGTCGCCGAGGTGCCGGCCGCCCCGCACCATGGCCAGGTTCACGCAGGCCTTGCCGCCCTGCACCTTCACCGCGAGGATGTCGACATCCTTGTCTCCACCAATTTCCATGGACTGCTGGTGCAGCACCTTGGACAACGCCGACATCTGGTTGCGCAGCTCGGCAGCCTGCTCGAACTCGAGCCGGTCGGCATGCGCGAGCATCTTGCGTTCCAGCTCGGTCAACACCTCCTGGGCCTGCCCCTGCAGGAAGCGTTCGGCATTGGCCGTGTCCAGCGCGTACTGCTCGGGCGACACATGGCCCACGCAGGGCGCCGAGCAGCGCTTGATCTGGTACAGCAGGCAGGGCCGGGTGCGGTTGTTGAAGACCGTGTCTTCACAGGTACGCAGCTTGAAGACTTTTTGCAGCAGCAGGATGGTGTCCTTCACCGCCCAGGCGCTCGGGTACGGGCCGAAGTAGCGGTGTTTTTTCTCCACCGCACCGCGGTAGTAGGCGATGCGGGGGAACACCTGTGCCGTCGGTGCAGTGCCCTCCTCCGCGGTACGTGCGCCGGTGAGCTTGAGGTAGGGGTAGCTCTTGTCGTCCCGGAACAGGATGTTGAACTTGGGGTTCAGCGTCTTGATCAGGTTGTTTTCCAGCAGCAGCGCCTCGGCTTCGGAACGCACCACCGTGGTTTCCATGCGAACGATCTTGGTCACCATGTGGCCGATGCGGGTGCCGCCATGGTTCTTCTGGAAATAGTTGGACACCCGCTTCTTCAGGTTGCGGGCCTTTCCCACATACAGCACGCCGCCCTCGGCATCAAAGTAGCGGTACACGCCGGGCAGGGCCGGCAGAGCCGCCACTTCGCTGAGCAGTTGGGGATCGAATTCGTGGGCTTTGGTCATGCAGGCAGAACAACGGGAAGATGGAGGCGAGCCCGTATTGTGGACAATCCCCGGATGATGCGCAGCCTGCAGTGGGACATTTTTTGCAAAGTCATCGACAACTTCGGTGACATCGGCGTGTGCTGGCGCCTGGCCACCGACCTTGCCACGCGCGGGCACCGTGTGCGGCTGTGGGTGGACGACGCGTCCGCCCTGCAATGGATGGCGCCACATGGCCATGCGGGCATCCGCGTGCTGGCCTGGAAGACCCCACTCGGGCCACCGGCTCTCGCCGACGCAGAGGTCAGTGCCGCGCCGCCCGATGTGCTGATCGAAGCCTTCGGTTGTGACGCAGACCCCGCCTTCCTGGCCGCGTGCGTGCGCCAGCGCGGCGCGGCGCCGCAGCCCCTCTGGATCAACCTGGAATACCTCTCGGCCGAGCCCTATGTGGAGCGCAGCCACGCCCTGCCCTCGCCGGTGCTGCAGGGGCCCGCAGCAGGCTGGACCAAATGGTTTTTCTACCCCGGCTTCACCCCGGCCACCGGCGGGCTGCTGCGGGAACCCGGGCTGCGGGCCGAGCAGGCTGCGTTCCAGCGCCGCGACTGGCTGCAGGCGCAGGGCATTGACTGGCAGGGCGAAGCGCTCGTCAGCCTGTTTTGCTATGAGCCGGCCGCGCTGGCAGCGTTGCTGCAATCGTTGCGCCAGCGGGGCCTGCGCGGGCAACCGGTTCGCCTGCTGGTGGCGGCAGGCCGGGCCACGAACGCTGTCAATGCGCTGGACGGCGGCGGGCCCATGCTCTCCATCACCTGCCTGCCCTGGCTGAGCCAGCCCGACTTTGACCGCCTGCTGTGGTCCTGCGACCTCAATTTTGTGCGCGGTGAAGACTCGGTCATCCGGGCGATCTGGGCCGCCAGGCCGCTGGTCTGGCAGATTTACCCGCAGGACGACGCAGCCCATCGCGGCAAGCTCCAGGCTTTTTTGCAGATGTTGCAAGCGCCACCTTCCCTGCAGGACTTTCATGCCCAGTGGAATGACGCCGATCCATGCGGCACGGCGTCCACCCCGTCGGCAGACCGTCTTTCAGCGCTGCTGGACGACCTGCCGGCATGGCAGGCCTGCATCGAGGCCACCGGTCGCCGCCTGCAGGGGCAGGACGACCTGTGCACCACGCTCTGCCGGTTCGCCCTGAAAAACAGCTAAAATCATAGGCTTTGCGGACCAGCCTGCCCTGGCACACCGCACAACCCGCCGCAAGCGCCCACAGCGGTGCACACCTGCACCCAGGCTCAGCGGCCTAGCTTCAAGTAGAAACTGCTATGAAAATCGCTCAAGAAATCCGCGCTGGCAACGTCATCATGAACGGCAAAGACCCGATGGTGGTGCTCAAGACCGAATACAGCCGCGGCGGGCGCAACTCCGCCACCGTGCGCATGAAGCTCAAAAGCCTGGTCGCCAACTTCAACACCGAAGTGGTGTTCAAGGCCGACGACAAGATCGACCAGATCGTGCTCGACAAAAAGGATTGCACCTACTCCTATTTCGCCGACCCGCTGTATGTCTGCATGGACTCCGAGTACAACCAGTACGAAGTCGAGGCCGAGAACATGGGCGACTCCCTGAACTACCTGCAGGACGGCATGGAGCTCGAAGTCGTGTTCTATGACGGCAAGGCCATTTCCGTGGAACTGCCCACCAGCGTCCAGCGCGAGATCACCTGGACCGAACCCGCCGTCAAGGGTGATACCTCGGGCAAGGTGCTCAAGCCTGCCAAGATCGCCACCGGTTTTGAAATCGGCGTGCCCATCTTCGTGGCGCAGGGCGATGTGGTCGAGATCGACACCCGCACCGGCGAGTACCGCAAACGCGTCTGAGCCTTCCCCGCTCGACTGTCAGAAAGGCTCCGCAAGGGGCCTTTTTGCTTTGTGCGCCATTCACCTCGCGCACGTTGGGGTTTGAAGGTCGGGGTTTTGTCAGACAAAGCGGGTACGTTTCATCATTCACAATCAGCCATGGACCAAACACAAGACCTTTCCGCCAACCGCCTGGCAGACGCCTGGGCCGAACTGCAATCCCACGCCAACAGTGGCTCGGCGCTGGATGCGTCGGCTTACCGGCTGGCCTTTGCCGACCCGGAGTTCCTGCTGCGCCGTGAAACCCGCGGCATCCGCTTCCAGCTCGAGATGCTCAAGCCCGACATCGAACAGCATGCGCAGGGCATCGAAAGCACCGTGGTCGTGTTTGGCAGCGCACGGTTTCCTTCACCCGAGCAGGCGCAGGCCACACTGGCGCAGGCGCAAGCCAGCGGGGATGAGGCCTTGATGAAGATGGCACAGCGCCAGATGCGCAATGCCCATCACTACGACCAGGCCCGTTTGTTCGCCAGGCTGGTAGCCGACGACAGCAACAAGCGCCCACCGGCTGAACGCCTCTTCATCTGCACCGGTGGCGGCCCCGGCATCATGGAGGCGGCCAACCGGGGTGCCCACGAGATGGGCGCGTCCACGGTGGGACTGAACATCGCGCTGCCGCATGAGCAGTCGTCCAACGCCTACATCTCGCCGACGTTGAATTTCAAATTCCATTACTTCGCGCTGCGCAAGATGCACTTCATGATGCGGGCCAAGGCACTGGTGGCCTTTCCGGGCGGCTTCGGCACGCTGGACGAGCTCTTCGAAGTCATCACGCTGGTACAGACCGGCAAGGCCAAAGCAGTGCCTATCATCCTGTTCGGCTCGGACTACTGGAAGCGGCTCATCAACTTCGAGGTGCTGATTGAAGAAGGCGCGATCTCGCCGGAAGACCTGCAGCTGTTCCAGTACGTGGATGATCCGCAAGCCGCCTGGAACGCGATACAGGCCTTCTACAAGCTCTGAGCTGCCGCCAGGCAGCTTGTTCAGGCGTTGGGCGCGTGGCCACCATGGCTGCTGACGCTGTCCTTGAGCAGCCAGGCAGCGCGTGAGCCGGCGCCCACCGCCAGACCGGTGGCCCAGAACACACCCGCAATGCCCACCAGTGCGCCCGCAAAGCCGAACAGCATGGGCATGAGCACGCTGGAGGCATTGATGGCCATCAACCGCAGACCCAGCGCTTCGCCATGGCGCGCTTCCGGCGTGATCTGGTGCAGCATGCTCATCACCATGGGCTGCACCATGCCGAGTGCAAAACCCAGCAGCACCGAACACAGGCCCATGCCCAGCGCGGAGTGCATCAGCGGATAGATGCCGAAGAGAACGGCCGTGACCAGCATGGAGGTCGCCAGCACCTTCCACTCGCGCAGATGCGCCGCCACCAGTGGCATCAGCATGCGGATGGCCGCTGCAGCCACCGCAAACGAACCGAGGATGGTGCCGATCACCGAGGCGCTGATGCCGCGCTCGAAGCCCAGCACCGGCACCACGAAGGTGTGCACGTCCCAGCAGGAGGACAGAAACCAGTTGACCAGCATCAGGCGGCGAAAGGTCGGCTGGCGCAGCAGATCCCAGGCCTTGGGCCGGGGCCCGGCGGCCACCACCACGGGCGGCAGTTCGGTGGTGCCGCGCACCAGAAACCAGCTCGCAATCGGCAGCACGGCCATCAGCAGGAAGGCAGCACGGTAGCCCATCAGGCTGCCCGGCGTGCTGCCGGCGTGGTCGATCAGCAGGCCGGCGCTGAAGGGGCCGACAAAGTTCGACACGGCGGGCCCGATCGATAGCCAGCTGAACACCTGCCGCAGCTGCAGCGGCCCTGCGGCTGCGCGGCCGACATGGCGCTGCAGTGAAATCACGGCCGCACCGGTCGCGCCGCCCGTCAGCAAGGCCGACATGCACAGCACCGGGAAAATCGGAAAGGCCACCGCGGCACCCGCGCCCAGCACGGCCGCGAAAACGCTGTAGCTGATCGGCCGCCGCAAGCCATGACGGTCGGCAAAGCGCCCGGCGGGCAGTGCCAGAAACACCTGGGTCAGTGCAAACAGCGCCAGCAGCACACCGACCGCCGCGGGGCTGTAGCCTTCGCGCAAGGCCAGCAGCGGCGCGGCCAGCCGCGTCCCCGCCATGCAGGCGTGCAGGCAGATCTGCGACAGAATCAGCCGGACCAGCTCGCGGGTCATGGCATGCGAAGTTGGCGGCTTGGCATGGCCTCACGACCGGCAAGCACAAGGAAAAAAGAAATCAACGCTCGTCCAGGTCTTTGTCAGGCGCATCCAGCGGGATGAGGCGGGCGGAGTCGGCCTCCGTCAGGGCCTCGACGTTGCGCAGGGCCTTGCCCATGACCCGGCTGCGCTGCTCCGCACTGCTGAGGGTGTTGAGCACGGTTTCGGTTTGCGACTTGACCTTGGCCAGCACGTCGCCGAACTTGCCGAACTCGGTCTTCACGGCGCCCAGCACCTGCCACACCTCGCTGGAGCGCTTTTCCAGCGCGAGCGTGCGAAAGCCCATTTGCAGCGAATTGAGCATGGCCAGCAGCGTGGTCGGGCCCGCCAGCGTGATGCGGTGGTCGCGCTGCAGGCTTTCCATCAGGCCAGGGCGGCGCAGCACTTCGGCGTAAAGCCCTTCAGTGGGCAGGAAGAGGATGGCGAAGTCGGTGGTGTAAGGCGGCTCGATGTACTTCTCGGACATCGACTTTGCCTCCAGCCGGATACGCGCCTCCAGCGCCTTGCCGGCGATCTCGGCACCCAGCACGTCGGCGCGCTGCTGGGCGTCCAGCAGCCGCTCGTAGTCTTCATTCGGAAACTTCGCGTCGATCGGCAGCCACAGGGGTTCGCCAGAATCGGAACGCCCCGGCAGCTTGATGGCAAAGTCGACCGGGTTCTTGCCGCCCTGCCGGGTGATGACCTGCGCTGCATACTGGTCCACCGTGAACACCTGCTCGAGCAGTGCCGACAACTGCGCCTCGCCGAAGATGCCGCGCGTCTTGACGTTGGTGAGCAGGTGCTTGAGGTCACCCACGCCCTGGGCCAGCGTCTGCATTTCACCCAGGCCCTTGTGGACCTGCTCCAGCCGGTCGGCCACCTGCTTGAAGCTTTCGCCCAGGCGCGTCTCCAGCGTGGTCTGCAGCTTCTCGTCGACTGTCTTGCGCATCTCGTCGAGCTTGGCGGAGTTGGTGAGCTGCAATTGTGCGAGCTGCTTTTCCAGTGTGTCGCGCACCTCGCCCATGCGACGTGCATTCGATTCACTGACCGATTGCAACTGCGTGGTCAGTGTGTCTGACAGCGTTTTCTGCAGCAGTGTGAGCTGCTGGGCAAAGGCATCGATCTGCGCATTCTGCGTACGGATGGCCTCAGCGCTTTGCTGCACCAGCGTCTGCTGGAAAGTGGCGAAGGTAGTCGCCAGCTCCTGCCGGCCGCTGCGCGCACTCTCGGTGATCTCGCGGCGCAGTTCACGTTCAAGTTTGTCATCGCTGTCGGCCAGACCGGCCAGCACCCTGGCGCTGCCGTCATCCGGTGGTTTGCGCAGCAGCAGTACGGCAAGCACCGCCACCAGCAGCAACCCGTTGATGACCAACAGGATAAGGATCAACCAGGGTTCCATCAGCGTGCTTGGCAACGGCTCACCGCTTGCCCAGGGCTGCAGGGTTCAAGGGCGTCAGCAGCGGTTTGCTGGCAAAGAAGGCGATCAGGTTGTCAGACGCCAGATCGCACATGGCCAGGCGCGTCGGGATGGTCGCGCTGGCGATGTGCGGCGTCAGCACCACGTTGGGCAGCGTCAGCAGCGCGGGATGCACTGAAGGCTCGCCCTCGAACACATCCAGCCCGGCAGCAGCAATGCGCCGCTCCTTGAGTGCCACTGCCAGCGCCGCATCGTCCACAATGCCGCCGCGCGCGATGTTGACCAGCGTGGCGCTCGGCTTCATCAGGGCCAGCTCTGCGGCACCGATGGTGTGATGAGCCGCCGGCGAGTAAGGCAGCACCAGCACCAGGTGGTCGGCGGTCTTCAGCAGTTCCTCCTTGCTCACCAGCGTGGCCTTGCAGGCCGCTTCGGTGGCGGCATCGAGCCGCGAACGGTTGTGGTAAATCACCTTCATGCCGAAGCCGTGCGCGCCGCGCTTGGCAATGCCCTGGCCGATGCGCCCCATGCCCAGAATGCCGAGCGTGGCGCCGTGGATGTCGGAGCCGGCAAACATGTCGAAACTCCATTTCTTCCACAAGCCGGCCCGCAGGAAATGCTCGCTCTCGGTCAGGCGCCGCGCCGTGGCCATCATCAAGGCAAACGCAAAATCCGCTGTGGTTTCGGTCAGCACGTCGGGCGCGTTGGTGCCCACCACACCGGCAGCGGTCATCGCGTCGATGTCGAAATTGTTGTAGCCCACCGCCATGTTGGCGCAGATCCTGAGCTCAGGACAGGCGGCCAGCACCTCGGCATCGATGCGGTCACTGCTGGTGGTGAAGACGCCCTGCTTGTCTTTCAGGCGCGCGATCAACTGCTCTTTGGTGAACACATCGTCGGCCTGGTTGCTTTCAACCTCGAAGTGTTGACTGAGCCGCTCCAGCACTTCGGGAAATACGGCGCGTGCGACAAGAATTTTGGGTTTGCTCATGGAATTTCTTTCGTTCGTGTTGCTTGTTTCATTAGCGGAACCAGATGAAGGTCTGAATGATGAAGAGAGGGATCAGCACCGCACCCGACCACACCATGTAGCCGAAGAAACTGGGCATCTTCACGCCCCGCTCTTCCGCCACCGCCTTCACCATCATGTTGGGTGCATTGCCGATGTAGGAGTTGGCACCCATGAACACTGCACCGGCTGAGATGGCTGCCAGCGTTGGCGCCAGTGTGGTCATCAGCACCTGCGGGTCGCCGCCCGCCGTGTTGAAAAACACCAGATAGGTCGGTGCGTTGTCGAGAAAGGAACTCAGGGCACCAGCGGCCCAGAAATACATCGCCGGATCGGGCTGTCCGTCGGGACGCGTCACTGCAGCCACGATGGCACCAAACGGCCCCTGGACGCCAGCCTTGAGCATCGCAATGACCGGGATGATGGTGAGAAAAATACCGGCAAAGAGCTTGGCTACTTCCTGCATGGGACCCCATGAAAACTGGTTGTCGGCGTGCACCTTGGCCGGCGTGAGGCGCAGCGAGATGAAGGTCACAGCCACCAGACCGGCGTCGCGCACCAGCCCGGGCAATCCGACTTCAGCACCCATCACCTGAAAAGCCATCGGCGACTTCCAGATGCCGCTGAGCAGCACCAGTGCGACCACGGCACCCAGCAGCCAGAAGTTGGCAGCACCATCAAAGCCAATGCGCCGCGTATCGGGCGTCGGGTCCGCCGGCAACACGCCTTCGCGCCGGTAGTACCAGCTGTCGAGCAGGAAAAAAATGATCAGCAGGCTGCCGGCCAGAAACAGGGTTTCCGGAAAGATGTGGCTCACTGTCCAGAAAAAATCGACGCCCTTCAGGAAGCCGAGGAACAGCGGCGGATCGCCCAGCGGTGTGAGCGAGCCGCCCGCGTTCGACACGAGGAAAATGAAGAACACCACCACGTGCGCCTTGTGCGCACGGTTGTCGTTGGCGCGAATCAGCGGCCGGATCATCAGCATGGAGGCGCCGGTGGTACCCATCAGGCTCGCCAGCACCGTGCCGATCGCCAGGATGCCAGTGTTGAGAGCCGGGCTGCCGTGCAGGTTGCCACAGATGAAAATGCCGCCCGCCACGGTGTACAGCGCCGTGAGCAGCACGATGAAAGGGATGTATTCCGTCACCAGGGCGTGGATAAAGCTGGCGCCCGCCAAAGCCGGTCCGTACAGCAGCGCGAACGGCACCAGGAAAGCCAGCGCCCACGCAGCAGACACTTTGCCGAAATGGTGATGCCAGAACGACGGAGCCCACAGCGGCATCAGCGCAATCGACAGCAGGATGCCGGCAAACGGAATGCCCCACAGTGCTGACAACGCCGCACCGTTGATCTCTGCCGCCGAGGCGATGCCCGGAAGGCCTGCCAGCAGACCAGCCGTCAGGGCCAAAACCCCCGCGCGCCAAACACCGCCTGCACTCATTGAACGCCACACACCCATCAAATTCTCCGGTTGAAAGCCATGCCGCTGGGTATCAGACGATCTCGAACACCTGGCGCAGGTAGGCCAGGTATTTTTCATCGTCACACATGTTCTTCGACGGTGTGTCCGACAGCTTGGCCACCGGCTGGCCGTTACAGCGGATCATCTTGATCACGATCTGCAAAGGCTCATAGCCCATGTCGTTGGTCAGGTTGGTGCCGATGCCGAACGCGAGCTGGCAACGCCCCCTGAACTGCTGGTACAGCGCGATGGTGCGCGGCACCGTCAGGCCGTCGCTGAAGATCAGCGTCTTGGTTTTCGGATCGACACGGTTCTTCATGTAGTGGTCAATCATGCGTTCGCCCCACTGGAACGGGTCGCCGCTGTCGTGGCGCGCACCGTCGAACAGCTTGCAGAAGTACATGTCGAAGTCACGCAGGAAAGCGCTCATGCCGTACACGTCCGACAGCGCAATGCCCAGATCGCCGCGGTACTCCCTGGCCCAGGATTCAAAGCCGAAGACCTGGCTGTCACGCAGGCGTGGACCCAGCGCCTGGCAGGCCTGCAGGTATTCATGCGCCATGGTGCCCAGTGGCGTGAGGCCCAGCTTCATCGCAAACAGCACGTTGCTGGTACCCGCCAGCTGGCCCGCAGGGCCGGTGCCCAACCGCGCTACCAGCGTGCGGAGCACCTCCTCATGCCAGGCCTTGCCAAAGCGACGGCGCGTGCCGTAATCAGCGATCTTGAGCTCACCCAAGCCACCCTCCTGCAGTTCAAGGACCTTGGTCACCAGCCGCCGCCGGCCCTCGTCGAGGTCGGGCTGCTTCTGCGTGTTGCGGAAGTACACCTCGTTGATGATGGCCAGCACCGGGATCTCGAACAGGATGGTGTGCAGCCAGGGCCCCTTGATGGACACCTCGATCTCGCCCGAAGGCAGGGCCGTCACCTCCACGTACTTTTCGTTGAGCCGGAAAATACCCAGAAAATCCACGAAGTCGCTCTTGATGAAACGCATGGCCTTCAGGTAAGCCAGTTCGGCGTCCTGAAAGTGCAGGCTGCACAGGCCGCGGATTTCCTCGCGGATCTCGTTCACGTAAGGCGCCAGCTCGCCGATGCCGGGCGCGCCGGCGTTCCGGCACTTGAACCGGTACTCCACCTCGGCACCCGGAAACTGGTGCAGCACCACCTGCATCATGGTGAACTTGTACAGATCGGTGTCGAGGAGGCTGGTGATGATCATGAAGTAACCCGGAGCCCTCGCGGGCAGTCTCTGGTCCGCTGCCGCGCAGGACGCGCCGGCAGGCGGGGCATGTCAGGTACCGAGGAAATCGACTTCGAACAGCAAGGTGGCGTTGGGCGGAATCACGCCGCCGGCGCCGCGTGCGCCATAGCCGAGTTCAGCCGGGATGATGAGGCGGCGCGTGCCGCCCACCGACATGCCCTGCACGCCTTCGTCCCAGCCGCGGATGACCTGGCCGGCGCCGAGGGAGAACTGGAAGGGCTGGCCGCGGTCCTTGCTGGAATCAAACTTGGCGCCTTGCACGCCGCCGTTGTACAGCCAGCCGGTGTAGTGGACCTTGACGTCCTGTCCGGCTTTGGCGATGGCGCCGGTGCCCAGCACGGTGTCTTCGTATTGCAAGCCGGAGGGTGTGGTGGTGATGGTCATGGGAAGTCTCTTTCTGTGACGGGTAGGACGGAAACGGAATGCGCAGAGATCACGGCCCAGCCGGCGTTCCGCCAGCGACAGTGATCCGCGTCACGACCCCCTGACTTTACCCGCAACCAGATGCAGCAAGCGGTCCGCGCGGGAGGACAGCAGCAGGTTTTGCTCGGCTACCAGCAAGGCCATGCCCTGCCCCCTGAGGGCCAGCAGGGCATCGCGGATGGATTCCACCAGCACCGGTGCGATGCCTTCGCAGGGTTCATCGAGCAGCAGCAGGCGCGGGCCTGTCATCAGGGTGCGGGCAATCGCGAGCATCTGCTGCTCACCGCCGCTCATGTTCGCCGCCGGCCGCGCCAGCATGGACTTGAGCGCCGGGAACAGGTCCAGCGCCCGCGCCTCGAGCTCTGCGACCGGGCCGCGGGCCGCGATGCGCAGGTTCTCGCGCACGGACAGGCTGGTGAAGAGCCGGCGGTCTTCCGCCACGTAGCCTACGCCCGCCCGGGCGCGGCGGTGGGTGTCCCAGCCCTCGATAGCCGCAGCGGCGGCATCTGCGGCCCGCTGGTAAAGGATGGCACCGCGGGTCTGCACCTCCAGCCCCATCACGCTTTTGAGCAAGGTCGACTTGCCCGCGCCGTTCAGCCCCTGCAACACCACCATCTCGCCCGGCATGACCCGCAGCGACACCGCAAACAACGCCTGTGCCGGACCGTAGAACGCGTCGAGGCGATCGACGTCAAGCATCGCGCGCATGGTGTCCTCCGGTTGCCGACGGCGCGGGCACGGCGCCTGACAACTCCCCCAGGTAACGCGCCCGTACCACCGGGTTGCGGGCGATGGCCTCAAACGATCCTTCGGCCACCAGCCGGCCCTCGATGAGCACCAGCACCCGGTCGGCCAGGCCCGCTACCGCGTCCATGTTGTGCTCGGTGTAGAGCACAGCCACGCCCTGCCCCGCCACCCGCCGGACCAGCGCCATCAGGTCGGCCCGTTCGTCCTCGGCCAGGCCCGCGGCCGGCTCGTCCAGCAGCAGCAGTTGGGGCCTTGCCGCCAATGCCATGGCCAGCTCCAGCCGCTTTTTAGCGCCGTACGGCAGGCTGATCGCTTCGGCGTCGGCCCGAGCGTCCAGTCCGGTCTGCGCCAGCAAAGCCATGGCGGGCGCGCGCGAGCGGCTGTCCAGCGCGTCAACGCCGGCCCTCACGCCCACGGTGGAACGTTCACCTGCAGCCTCGGCCGCCAGTTGCACGTTCTGCAGCACCGTGAGCGCCTCGAACACCTCTGCCACCTGGAAGGTACGCCCGACGCCGCGCGCCAGCCGCTGGGCGGGCGTCAGCGCGTCGAGTGGCTGGCCCTTCCACAGCACCTGGCCAGCCGTCGCCCGGTATTGGCCGGCAATGCAGGCGAAGGTGCTGGACTTTCCGGCGCCGTTGGGGCCGATCAGCGCCACGCACTCACCGGCGCGCACCTCAAAGCTCACGCCGTCGACCGCGTGCACACCGCCGAAGTGCTTGACCAGCGCCTGCACCTGCAGCATCAGGCAGCCCTTTCGTGGCGGACGGGGCGGCCCGCTGCACGCCAGCGGGCTACCACGCCGAGCAGGCCGGACGGTGAAGCCACCATGATCAGCATGATGAACACGCCCAGCAGCCCGCGCCAATAAGTCACCTCGCGGCCCAGCTCGGCACTGAGGTAGCTCAGCACCACACTGCCGGCCACGGCCCCCCAGAGCTGGTGCACACCGCCCAGCAGCACCACCAGCAGGGCGTCGACCGACGTGGCGACCGAGGCAGCAGAAGGAAACACCGCCCCTTTGTTCGCCGCAAACAGCCCACCGGCCAGACCGGCCAGCACGGCGCTTTCCACAAAAATACGGTACTTGAGCGCCGCCACCGGCAAGCCAGAGGCCGCCGCCCGGGCCGGTGCATCGCGCAAGGCCTGCAGTGCCGCACCCATGACCGAACGGCCCAGCACACGAAGCCCCCACACCGCAGCCAGTGCGATGACCACCAGCAGGACAAAGAAAACGGGCCGCCCTTCGTCGGTGACCAGGGTCAATCCGATCAGGCCGTTGTCGCCGCCGGTCAACGCCACCCACTGCGTGGCGCCGGCCCAGATCACCTGCGCCAGCGCCAGCGACAGCATGGCCAGGTAGACGCCGCTGCTGCGCACAACGGCCGCACCAAACACGGCAGCCACGGCCAGGGCGGCGGCACACCCTGTGGCCAGCGCCACCGGCAAGGACGCCCCCCACAGCGTGTGCGACAGCGCCGCACCATACGCCCCCAGCGCGAAGAACGCCGCATGGCCAAAACTCACCAGCCCGCCCAGCGCCATCATGGCCTGCAGGCTGATGCCGAAGATCATCAGGATCAAGGCGTCGGCCGCCATGGCCTGCCAGTAGGCACCACCCCACCAGGCCAGTGCTGCGAGCGCCACCAGTGCGCCACTGGCCGCGGCCAGTACCCACGGGCTGGCCACCAGCCCGCGGAACTTCTGTGCCGGCTCGCGGACGACGGCCTCGGCGCCATGCTGCGAAGCCGGCACGCCGGCCAGGCCCTGGGGCCTGAACACCAGCACCACCGCCATGGTCAGGAACACCACCACCAGCGTGGCCTGCGGAAACACGCTGGTGCCAAACGCATGCACCAGACCGATCAGCAGCGCCGCCACAAACGCGCCGCCAATGCTGCCCAGACCGCCTGTCACCACCACCACAAAGGTCTCGACGATGACGTTGATGTCCATCTGCAGATGCGCCGGTTCGCGCGGCAACTGCAGCGCCCCGCCCAGCCCGGCCAGGGCACAACCGAGCACCACGGCGCCCAGCATCAGCGGCTTGGGGTTCACGCCCAGGGCGGCGAGCATGCCGCGGTCCTGGGTGGCGGCGCGCAGGCGCTGACCGAAGAGCGAGCGCCGCAGCAGCAGGTGCAGGCCTGCCCACACCAGCGGGCCGAGCACGATCATCGCCAACTGGTAGACCGGAAAGAATTCCTCGCCAATCTGCACCGCGCCCTTGAGCCCGGGAAAGCGTGGCGCAAAGACCTCGTCGGGGCCAAACGCCCATTGCATGGCGTCATGCATGGCCAGCGTGAGGCCGAAGGTCGCGACCAGCTGGTAGAGCTCGGGTGCGCCAGCCATGCGGCGCAGCAGCAGGAACTCGGCCAGCGCCCCGGCCACGCCGGCACAGCAGGCGCCCAGCACAATGGCCAGCAGGTAAAGCGGCGCGCTCTCGCCCCAGGCCGGAAACCACAGCGTGACCCAATGCGCGGTGAACAGCGCGCCCAGCATGAAAAAGCTGCCGTGGGCAAAGTTGACGATGCGCGTCACCCCGAAAATCAGCGTGAGCCCCGCCGCCATCAGGAACAGCGTGGTGGCGTACGACAGCCCACCCAGCAACTGGACCACGGAGAACGTCACGCGGTCAATTCCAAGCCAGACATGGAAGCACCGAAAAAATGGGAGGGCGTAGGGACACGTATTTCACCAGCCGACGCCGCGGAACCGGCTTCGCCGGGCCGCAGGCGTAGCGCCCCCTCGGGGGGCAGCGACCCACACGCAGTGGGGGAGCGTGGGGGCTCCATCACTCCAGCCAGGTCGTGAACTCTGAAGCCGCCACGCGCGGTGTGCGGAAGGTGTTCACCAGCGCCGTTTCATCGGCGTAGCCCAGCGACATGCCGCACACCAGCATCTCGTCGGCGCCGGCACCGATGTGCGGAAGAATGATTTTGGCGAAGCCGTTCCAGGCCGCCTGCGGGCAGGTGTGCAGGCCATGGCCGCGTGCGGCAACCATGATGTTCTGCATGAACATGCCGTAGTCCACCAGCGAGCCGCGGCCCATCACGCGGTCGAGCGTGAACATCAGGCCCACCGGCGCGTCGAAGAACCGGAAGTTGCGCTGGTGCTGAGCATGCATCTTGTCCTTGTCGCCCTTGGTGATGCCCAGCAGGCCGTACAGGCCCCAGCCGTTCTCGCGGCGCCGGTCGATGTAGGGAGACACCCACTGCTCGGGGTAATAGTCGTACTCTTCCTTGTACTCGGCGGCCAGCGAAGGGTCGGCGCGCAAGGCGTCGTGGGCCTGGCAGACTTTTGCCACCAGGCCGTCGCGGGTGGCGCCCTGCAGCACATAGACTTTCCACGGCTGCGTGTTGGTGCCTGAAGGCGCGCGGCTGGCCACTTCCAGCAGGTGTGCGATGGTGGTGCGGGGCACGGGCGTCGGCAGGAATTCGCGCATCGACTGGCGGCTCTCGATCGCATGGTCCACCGGATTGACGGGATGGGCAAACACGCTGCCCGACGCATCGACAGCGGCAAAGTCGCCAGCCACCACAGGGGAAGAGGAAGGGCCAGTTGGTTTCACGTCAAGGTCTCCAGTACACGAAGCAGTTGAGGGGGCACGGGCACCGGCCGCTGGGTGGCGCGGTCCACATACACATGGACAAAATGACCTTTGGCAGCGCAAGGCCGGCTCTCGTCAGCCGGGAACAGGCCCACCTCGTAACGCACGCTCGACTGGCCCACATGGGCCACGCGAATGCCGGCGACCACGGGCTCGGGAAACGCCAAAGGTACGAAATAGTTGCAGCCGGTCTCCACCACAAAACCGATCACCGCACCGGCATGGATGTCGATGGCGGCGCGCTCGATCAGGAAGCCGTTGACGGCAGTGTCGAACCAGCTGTAGTACACCACGTTGTTGACATGGCCGTACACGTCGTTGTCGGACCAACGGGTGCTGATGGGACGAAAGACCTGGTAGGCGCTGCGGGGTTCGGGCTGCGGGCGTGGCGTATTGGATTCAGAACTCATGCAGCGGTATTTTGCCAGTGACAATTGGAGCCCCCACGCTTTTCACTGCGTGTAATGCGCTGCCCCCCCGAGGGGGCGCCCCGCCTGCGGCCCGGCAAAGCCGGTTCCGCGGCTCGGATTGGCCTGCAAGACAGATCAACTTGCCGTTCGCCCTGAGGTATCGAAGGGTTGACGGACCGACACAGACACCAGCCCCCACGCTTTTCACTGCGTGTCAGGTCAGTCGCAAGGTGTTCCACTTGGTCCAGTACTCCAGCGACACACGGTAGGTGTTCATCTGCACCTGCACGGTTTCTTCAATCTCGACGCCGTAGCCGCCCGCCATCGAGAACGCCAGCGGAATGCGTCGCTGCCAGGCCCAGTCGAACACCCGGCGGTCGCGCGCCTCCAGGCCGTCGAAGCTCAGGGCCAGGCGGCCCAGCCGGTCGCCCTCGAACGGGTCGGCACCGGCCAGGAAAAACACCAGCCCGGGCTCGAAGCGGCGGTCCAGCTCATCGAGGGCGTGTTCCAGTGCCTGCAGATAGGGCGCGTCGGTGCAGCCGTCGGGCAGTTCCACGTCGAGGTCGCTGGCCTCCTTGCGGAAGGGAAAGTTCTTCTGCCCATGCAGCGACAACGTGAACACGCTCGGGTCCCGCGCAAAAATGCTGGCGGTGCCATTGCCCTGATGCACATCCAGGTCAATCACGGCAACCTGCAGCGGCTGGCGCGCATGGCCATGCGCCCGGGCCCACTCGGCCTGCATCAGGCGGGCGGACACCGCCACGTCATTGAAGACGCAAAAGCCACCGCCCTTGCCCGCATAGGAATGGTGGGTGCCGCCCGCCAGGTTGGCGGCTACGCCCTCGCCCGGTCTGAATCTGCCCTTGTCCAGCCCTGTACCCGCCGAGGGGGCCAGCGCCACGCGGGCCGCGGCCACCGTGGCCCCGACCGAGCGCCGGGCGCGCTCCGCCATGGCCGGGCTCCAGGGGAAGCCGATCTCGCGCTGGGCGGGTGCGGGCAGCGTGCCGTGGACAATCGCGTCGATGTAGTCCGGTGTATGGGCCAGCGCCAGTTCGCCATCGCTGGCGGCTGGCGCCTGGGCCAGGCGCACCGGCGGCAGTTCCCGAACCAGCCGGTCCCGCAGCAGGCGGTACTTGGCCATCGGAAAGCGGTGCCCCTCAGGCAGGGGCAGCACAAAGTTATCGGCGTAGAAGGCTTGCACAGCGGGCGTCGGAAAACAGGGGGACGAGAGGGAAAGAGGAGGAAAAGGGAAGGCGGACGGGGCCAGAAAATTGTTCGATTGTGTAGGGAGAGGGGCAAACTGGCCGCCTGCACCATGGGAAACCCCTGACTTCCCCGCTACCCAATCCCGACTTCTTCACTCTGGTGAGCCACCATTGCGCCCCGGTTGTTAGGTCCGGGCATCTAAAATGGTGCGGCGCAACAAAAAACGCTTGCATTGCCCCGGGTTATCCCTATAATTCAGGTCATGTTGCAGTGCAGCAATTCAGCGCAAAGCAACTAATTGACTTTATCAACCTATTGGAGATTCTCACTATGCTGACCGCTGAACAAATCATGGCCTCCCACAAAGCCAACATCGAAACCCTGTTTGGTCTGACCCACAAAGCCTTCGAAGGCGTTGAGAAACTGGTCGAACTGAACGTGCAAGCCACCAAGGCTGCCCTCGCCGAAACCGCCAACCACGCACAAGCCGTGATGGGCGTGAAAGACGCGCAAGAACTGCTGGCTCTGCAAGCCGGCATGGTCCAGCCCCTGGCTGAGAAAACCGCCGCTTACAGCCGTCACCTGTATGACATCGCTTCTGCTGCTGGCGCTGACATCGGCAAGACCTTCGAAAGCCAGACCGCTGAAGCCCAGAAGAAATTCGTCGGCCTGGTCGACAACGCTGCCAAGAACGCACCTGCCGGTTCCGAGACCGCCGTGGCTGTGATGAAGAGCGCCGTGGCTGCTGCCAACAACGCTTTCGAATCCATGCAAAAAGCTGTCAAGCAAGCCACCGACATGGCTGAAGCCAACTTCAACACCGTGGCAACGACCGCTGTGAACGCCACGAAGACCGCTGCCAAAAAGCGTTAATTCGAGCGTCGAATTATTTTGAGCTTCCGGTGCCACGTGCGCCGGAATGTTCAGGAGCCTGATTTGGAGCCGATGCGATTCATCGCACCTGCTCCTCCCCCTTGTCTCCTTGGATCTTCGTTGAAAGCTCCTTTCACAGATCCAATTAGCCCGGTCTCACGACCGGGCTTTTTTTTTGCCTGCCCTCTCTGGCGAACCGCGTTGACCGTCAGCGACTGGCCACTGCGGCGGCGGCCAGCTTCGCCTTCAAGGCCGGCAAGGCCGCCAGCATGGCGGCACGGCCGGCATCCATGGCGCGCTGGCGCGCGGAGAAGTCAGCGCTTTTCAGCCCGACGAGAGAAGGCCTCACCACCACATCCGCCTCCTTGAGTTCATAGCGGTTGATGGTTTTGCCCATGATGGCAAAAGTCTGCAACAGGATCTGCAGGGTGTCACCCGCCGGGTTGCCCTCGGGCGGACTGGAGATGTCCACCGCCACCACCACGTCGGCCCCCATCTGGCGGGCAAAGCGCACCGGCACCGGCGAGACCAGGCCACCGTCCACATACTCCCGCCCATTGATTTTCACCGGCACAAACACCGCCGGCACCGCACTCGATGCGCGCACCGCCGTGCCGGTATCGCCGCGCTGGAACAGCACCGGCTCACCGGTGTTGAGGTCGGTGGCCACAATGCCCAGCGGGATGGCCATGTTCTCCATCAGCCGCCCGGCCACCAGTTCATTGACATAGCGGCCCAGCGCGTCGCCGCGGAACATGCCGCGACCCACAATCGGCAGCATCCAGTCGGTGATGGCCACCTCTTCCATGTTCAGCGCCACCTGCTGCAGTTGCGCACTGGTTTTGCCGCTGGCATAGAGCGCGGCCACCAGGCTGCCGGCCGATGTGCCCACCACCAGTTGCGGCCTGAGCCCGGCTTCTTCGAGCACGGCAATGACGCCCACATGCGCAAACCCGCGGGCCGCGCCGCCCCCCAGGGCCAGACCGATCTTCAGCGGCTTTCTCGGCTCGGCGGCCACCGGCTCGGCCGGCTTGACGCCCACCGGCGCAGTGCTGCAGGCGGCCAACAGCGCGGTCAGCGCCGCCAGTGCAAGCGCCGCTGCCGCGCGGCGATGCAACAGTGTTGACAGGGAAAATGACATACGCAAAGCCGCCAAGGCTGGCGGAACCGGAGCAAAGAGGCGTATTCTGCCTGCCCGGCCACAGACCAGCCGCGGCCGCTGCGCATTCGGCCATAATGAAACCTTACGTTTACGTTAACGTCACTTCCCGCAGAGCCGGTTCGGCAGGACGGGTGTGCCGCTGACGCAGGCGTCCTCCATTTCATTTTCATTTTTCCAGGACACACCATGGACATCGCAGGCAAAGTTTTCATCGTGACAGGTGGCGCATCCGGTCTGGGCGAAGGCACGGCGCGCATGCTGGTCGCCAACGGCGGCAAGGTCGTCATCGCCGACATGCAGGCCGACAAGGGCGAAGCCATCGCCAAAGAGCTGGGCGCGGACAAGGCGGCCTTCGTCAAATGTGACGTGAGCCAGGAAGCCGACGGCCAGGCCGTGGTGGCCAAGGCCGTGGCCATGGGCAAACTGATGGGCCTCGTCAACTGCGCCGGCATTGCACCGGCTGAAAAAACCGTGGGCAAGAACGGTGCGCACGGCCTGGCCCTGTTCAGCAAGACCATCACCGTCAATCTGGTGGGCAGCTTCAACATGATCCGCCTGGCAGCCGATGCCATGTGCAAAAACGAGCCGGAAGCCACTGGCGAGCGCGGCGTGCTGATCTCGACCGCCTCTGTAGCCGCCTATGACGGCCAGATCGGCCAGGCGGCCTACAGCGCCTCCAAGGGCGGCATCGTCGGCATGACGCTGCCGATCGCCCGGGATCTCGCCCGCAACGGCATCCGCAACATGACGATTGCGCCCGGCATTTTCGGCACGCCCATGCTCTTCGGCATGCCCCAGGAAGTGCAGGACTCGCTGGCCGCCGGCGTGCCCTTCCCTTCGCGCCTGGGCACACCGCAAGACTACGCACGGCTGGCCAGGCACATCATTGAAAACGACATGCTCAACGGCGAGGTGATCCGCCTCGACGGCGCGATTCGTCTCGCACCGCGCTGAACGCGCCCTGCGCTGCAGCGCAGGCGCCTGCCATGGCCCAGCCCTTCGTCCCCGCATGAGCACGCCCGACCGAGCCGCGGTGCACGGTCTGCGGGGCGTGTGCGCCGCTGCCCTGCTGGCGCTGCTCGCCGCGTGCGCTGCACCCCCGCGAGCGGAACCGCCGGCTGCGTTGGTCCAACCCGAAGGCGCGTCCGGCTTCACCGCCAAACCGGGCTGGGCTACCACCCGTTTTGCCGTGGCGGCCGCCAACCCGCTGGCCACGCAAGCCGGCTATCAGATCCTGAAAGCCGGTGGTTCGGCGGTCGATGCCGCCGTGGCTGTACAGATGGTGCTGGCGCTGGTGGAGCCGCAGTCGAGCGGCATCGGCGGCGGCGCCTTCCTGCTGCACAGCAGCGCAGACGGCCAGGTCGAGGCCTTTGACGGACGTGAGACGGCACCCGCTGCGGCCGATGAAAATCTGTTCCTCGCGGCCAATGGACAGCCCCTGCCTTTTGATCAGGCGCTGGTCGGTGGCCGCTCGGTCGGCACGCCCGGCGCGGTACGCATGCTGGAACTGGCCCACCAGCGGCATGGCAAGCTGCCCTGGGCGCAGTTGTTCGCGCCAGCCATTGCCCTGGCCGAGACGGGCTTCCAGGTCAGCCCCCGGCTGAACACCCTGCTCGGCAACGAGAAGCACCTGTTCAAAAACGACGCCACCGCTGCTGCCTATTTCTACCAGCCTGACGGCACGCCGGTAGCCACCGGCAGCACGCTGCGCAATCCGGCGCTGGCCGAGGTGCTGCGGCAAATCGCCGCGAAAGGCTCGCGCGCGCTGCTGGAAGGTGCGGTCGCCGAGGCCATCGTCACCAAAGTTCGGCGGCACCCGACCAACCCCGGCCAACTGGCCCTCGCCGACCTGGCCGGCTACCAGGCCCGGCAGCGCGAACCCCTCTGCAGCGACTACCGCGCCGCTGGCCGCGACTACCGCATTTGCGGCATGCCGCCGCCCAGTTCGGGGGCCATTGCCGTGGGCCAGATTCTCGGCCTGCTGAACCACACGCCCGCGGCCACACTGCCACTGCAGCAGAGCGCGGTGGACACTGGCGTGCGCTGCATTCGCGCACCCTGCCCGCAGGCCACGCGCCTCGCCACCACGCCCTCTGCCGACTGGCTGCACCTCTACACCGAAGCATCGCGCCTGGCCTTTGCCGACCGCGCGCAGTACTTGGGCGACCCGGACTTTGTGCAGCCCCCCGGAGGCAGCTGGGCGAGCCTGCTGGCCCCTGACTATCTGAAGGCCCGCGCGCAACTGATCCAGCCCGCCGGGCCAAGCATGAAATCGGCAGCGCCCGGCGTGCCCGGGACCGTGAAGGTGGCTTACGCCGCGATGCCGGAGCAGCGCGAATACGGCACCTCGCACATCAGCATCGTCGATGCCACCGGGCAGGCCGTGGCCATGACGACCACCATCGAAGACCAGTTCGGCGCGCGGCTGATGACCGATGGCGGCACCGGCCTGGCGGGGGGTTTTCTGCTGAACAACGAGCTGACCGACTTCAGTTTTTCGCCGACAGGCGCTGACGGCAAACCGGTGGCCAACCGCGTGCAGCCGGGCAAGCGGCCGCGCTCGTCCATGGCGCCCACGCTGGTGTTTGACAAGACCACCGGGCGGCTCGTGATGAGCGCCGGCAGCCCGGGTGGCGCGCTCATCATCCACTACACAGCCAAGGTGCTGTATGGCACGCTGCAGTGGGGGCTCAATGCCCAGCAGGCGATCGACCTGCCCAACTTCGGCTCGCTCGGCGGCCCCAGCCTGCTGGAGGCGCGCGGTTTTTCACCAGCTACGGTAGAAGCCCTCAGGGCACGCGGCGCCGAGGTGCAGGAAGTGCCCATGACCAGCGGCCTGCAGGCCATCCAGGCCACGCCCTCAGGCTATTTCGGTGGTGCCGATCCGCGGCGTGAAGGCGTCGTGATGGGCGACTGAGTCGTCGCGGCCTCGAAGGCTCACACGTCGATCGCCGCCGCCGAGCCCGCCTGCTTGCGCAGCTCGAACTTCTGGATCTTGCCGGTCGATGTCTTGGGCAACTCACCGAACACCACCGCGCGCGGCACCTTGAAGCCTGCCAGATGCTTTTTGCAGTGCGCCACGATCTCCTCTGGCGTGGTGGCAGCGCCAGCTTTCAGTTCCACAAACGCACACGGTGTTTCGCCCCAGCGGGCATCCGGCCTGGCCACCACGGCAGCGGCCAGCACGTCAGGGTGGCGGTACAGCACATCTTCCACTTCGATGGATGAGATGTTCTCACCGCCCGAAATGATGATGTCCTTGCTGCGGTCCTTGATCTTGATGTAGCCGTCGGGGTACTGCACCGCCAGGTCGCCGCTGTGGAACCAGCCGCCGGCAAACGCTTCCTGCGTCGCCTGGGGGTTCTTCAGGTAACCCTTCATTGCGATGTTGCCCTTGAACATGATCTCGCCCATGGTTTCGCCGTCCTGCGGCACCGGCTGCATGGTCTGCGGGTCCAGCACCCGCACATCGCGTTCCAGGTGGTAGCGCACGCCCTGGCGGGCGTTGAGCCGGGCGCGCTCGCCAATGTCCAGCGCGTCCCAGTCGGCATGCTTGGCGCACACTGTGGCCGGCCCGTACACCTCGGTCAAGCCATAGACATGGGTGAGCTCGAAGCCCAGTGTCTCCATGCCTTCGATCATCGAGGCTGGCGGCGCCGCGCCCGCCACCATGGCCTTCACGCCGTGGGGCAGGCCCTGCTTCATGCTGTCGGGGGAATTGACCAGCAGGCCATGCACGATGGGCGCGCCGCAGTAGTGCGTCACGCCGTGCTGGCGGATGGCATCAAAAATGGCCTGGGCTTCCACCTTGCGCAGGCACACGTTCACACCGGCGCGGGCGGCCACCGTCCACGGAAAGCACCAGCCGTTGCAATGGAACATCGGCAAGGTCCAGAGGTAGACCGCGTGTTTGGGCATGTCCCATTCGAGGATGTTGGAAACCGCGTTGATGGCCGCGCCGCGGTGGTGGTAGACCACGCCCTTGGGATTGCCGGTGGTGCCGCTGGTGTAGTTGAGCGAAATAGCATCCCATTCATCCGCAGGCAGCGGCCAGGCGAAGGCGTCGTCGCCCGTGGCCAGAAAAGCGTCGTAGTCCGTGTTGCCGATGCGCTCGGCGGGCCCTGTGTAAAGCGCATCCTGGACGTCGATCACCAGCAGCGGCGTCACGGCCTTTCTCAGCGCCAGTGCCTGGCGCATCACACCGGCGAATTCGGGGTCCACGATCACCACCCGGGCCTCGCCATGGTCCAGCATGAAGGCGATGGTTTCAGGGTCGAGCCGGGTGTTGAGCGCGTTGAGCACGGCGCCCGACGCAGGAATGCCGAAGTGGGCCTCCACCATGGGCGGCGTGTTGGGCAGCATCACGGCCACCGTGTCGCCCCGGCCCACACCATGCCGCTGCAAGGCGCTGGCCAGGCGGCGGCAACGGCTGAACACCTCGGCCCAGCTGCGCCGCAGCCCGCCATGCACCACCGCCAGCCGCTGCGGGTACAGCTCGGCCGTGCGTTCAATGAAAGACAGGGGCGACAGCGGCGCGTGGTTGGCCTCGTTGCGGGGCAGGTCCTGGTCGTAAATGCTGGTTGTCGTACGCGTCATCGCTATGTCTCCGTTCGGAATTACGGGGCCCGCGCCGGGGATGCCCATGGATACACCCATGGTAGTCCCTGCGCTTGACGCGGTACTGACCTGGCGCAAGCCTGCGGGCACAATGTCGGGGTGGCGATCCCCCAAACATTCATTCAGGAGCTTCTGGCGCGCGCCGACGTGGTGGACATCGTCGGGCGATCGGTGCAGCTGAAAAAAGGCGGCGCCAATTTCATGGGGCTGTGCCCCTTCCATGGCGAGAAGTCGCCATCGTTCAGCGTCAGCCCGTCCAAGCAGTTCTACCACTGCTTTGGCTGCGGCAAGAACGGCAACGTCATCAGCTTCCTGATGGACCATTCCGGCATGACCTTCATCGAAGCGGTGAAGGACCTGGCCCAGCAGTACGGCCTGCAGGTGCCGGAAGACGACGTCTCGCCGCAGGACCGCGCCCGTGCCGCACAAATGCGCGAGCAGCAGGCCACGCTGACCAGCGTGCTCGAAAAGGCCGCCAGCGCCTACATCAAGCAGTTGCGTGTCTCGCCGCGTGCCATCGACTACTTCAAGGGCCGCGGCCTGTCGGGCGAGATCGCCAAGGCCTTTGGACTGGGCTACGCGCCCGAAGGCTGGCGCAGCCTGGCCAGTGTGTTCCCCGACTACAACGACCCGCTGCTGGTGGAAAGCGGCCTGGTTATCACCGGTGAAGCAGGCGAAGACAACCCCGCCGGTGAAGCCAAGCGCTACGACCGCTTCCGCGACCGGGTGATGTTCCCGATCCGCAATGTGAAGGGCGAGTGCATCGGCTTTGGCGGTCGCGTGCTTGGCGACGAGAAGCCCAAATACCTCAACTCGCCCGAAACACCGGTCTTCAGCAAAGGGCGCGAGCTCTACGGCCTGTTCGAAGCCCGGCCCGCGCTGCGCGAGCACGGCTACGCGCTGGTGACCGAAGGCTACATGGACGTGGTGGCCCTGGCCCAGCTCGGCTTTGCCAATGCGGTGGCCACGCTGGGCACAGCCTGCACGGCCGACCATGTGCAAAAGCTGTTCCGCTTCACCGACTCAGTGGTGTTCAGCTTTGACGGTGACGGCGCCGGCCGGCGCGCTGCCCGCAAGGCGCTCGACGCCGCCCTGCCCTTCGCCACCGATGTGCGCACCGTCAAGTTCCTGTTCCTGCCCGCCGAGCACGACCCCGACAGCTACATCCGCGAACACGGCAAGGAAGCCTTTGCCGACTATGTGAGCAAGGCCGTGCCGCTGAGCCGCTTCATGCTCGACGCCGCCGCCGAAGGCTGCGACCTCGACACCGCCGAAGGCCGTGCCCACATGGCCAGCAACGCCCGGCCGCTGTGGAGCCTGCTGCCGGATGGCACGCTCAAGCGCCAGTTGCTGGCCGAGATTGCCGAACGGGTGCTGATCGACAGCCGCGAGCTGCTGCAAATCTGGCAGCCGGCAGCCACCGGCAACCGCAGCAACTACAAGAACAAGCCGGCGAGCCCTTCACGGGCCGCCAGCCCCGGTGCGCGCGCCGAGCCCGCAAGCCACATGCCCGGGCCAGGCGACTACCCGCCTGACGAGGCCTATGCAGCCGCCTATGCAGCCGATTACCCGCCCATCGATTTGCCGCCCAGCGCCTCCGAAGGATGGAGTCGCGGCACGTCAGGGCCAGGGCGCAGCAGCACACCGCGCCGCGTCGCCGGCCGCATGCTGCCCGCCAGCCGCGAAGACCGCGTGCTGCGCCTGCTGCTGACCGACGCGCAAAGCTGGGACAAGCTGAGCGCCGAAGAACACCACCTGCTGATCGGCCTGCCGGCACCGCACGGCCCGCTGTTTGTCTGGCTGGAGCACCAGTTGCACGAGCACGGCCCCCAGCCCTGGGCGGCCCTGCGCGAGGGCTTGCGCGGCCATGCCCACGAAAAACACGCGATTGCCCAGATTTCGCAAATCCCCGAGGGCATCGAGTTGCACTGGGACGAGGTGCGCGCCATCCTCGACCAGTTGGTGCGGCTGGAGCGCCAGCGCGAGATGGATGCGCTGGTGCCGCTGGTCACCACCGACCCGGCGGCGCGGCAGCGTTACCAGGCGCTGCTGGAAGCCAACCTCAAGAAGGCATGAAGAAGGCCTGAGTTCGTTTTTTCACCCTTTTTGCCCTGTTTTTTTGACTTGTTTTCTGCCTAAAAATGAGGCATCAGGGTATAATCCAACTTTCGGCAAGCGCGACAGCAGCACCTCCGGTATCGGCCAGCCCTTAAATCAAAGGGAACTCGCACAAGAGTCGGCCACCTCCTCCACGGAATTTCCGCAAGGACTGCACACCAAATGTTCGCCCAAACAGCTTGCCCGGAAAAACCTGCTTCCCGTGTGCCCCGGCACGTGGGTAGGTTGTTTTTTCAACTCTCCCGTTCCTGAAGTTGTGATTGCCAACGTGCCTGACCGTGGTCAGGTTTGCGGCATTTTTTTGTTCACTGGTAGCCGATAGATCGTCAAAAACATTCCGTTCACTGGAGGTTCCATGCCTGTTGCCAAAGCCAAGAAGACCAGCCCGTCCACCAAGCCGCAAGGCGCGCAGTCCAAAGCGGCTGTCAAACCCAAAGCCGGGTCAGCGTCCAAAGTGGTGAAGGTGGCCAAGCCGGCCGGCAAGCCTTCAGTGAAAGCTGCGCCCAAACCAGCCGCCAAGCCCACTGCCAAGGCAACAAGCAAAGCGTCAGCCAAGGCTGCCCCCAAGGGCAGCAAGGTTGAAAAGCCCGGAAAAACCGCCATCTCATCCAAAGCCAGCAAAACCGATAGTCCCCCGAAGAAAGCCCCGTCCGTGCCCTCCAAGTCCAGTCCTGAATCCAAGCCCGCTGCCAAGTCCGTCGCCAAAGCCGCCAGCGCTGCTGTTGAAGCACCGCTGAAGAAAAAACCGGGCCGCCCGCCCAAGAACCCTGCGGCTGCCGATGGCGCGCCCGCTGCCACCGGCGCCAAGCGCGGTCGCAAGCCCAAGAATGCAGAAGCCAAGTCCGGCGAAGACCTGGACCTGTCCGACATTGAAGACGATCTGGTCGGCGAGCCGGTCGCGGAGACGACCGAGAAGGTCAAACCGCTGCGCATGAAGATCAGCAAGGCGAAGGAACGCGCCTTGATGAAGGAGTTCGGCCTCGACGAGACCGTGCTCTCCGAAGAAGACATGCTCAAGCGCCGCCTGCGCCTGAAGACCCTGATCAAGCTGGGCAAGACCCGCGGCTACCTGACGCACGGCGAAATTTCCGACCACCTGCCCGACAAGCTGGTCGATGCCGAGACGCTGGAAGTCGTCGTCAACATGCTCAACGACATGGGCGTGGCGGTGTACGAACAGGCACCTGACGCCGAAACCCTGCTGCTGAACAACACCGGCCCGACCGTGGCCACCGAAGAAGAGGCCGAGGAAGAAGCCGAAGCCGCCCTCTCCACCGTGGACAGCGAGTTCGGCCGCACCACCGACCCGGTCCGCATGTACATGCGCGAGATGGGCACCGTCGAGCTGCTGACCCGTGAAGGCGAGATTGAAATCGCCAAGCGGATCGAAGGCGGCCTGATGAAGATGATGGAAGCCATCTCGGAAAGCCCAGCCACGATTGCCGAGATCATGCGCCTGGGCGAGGAAATCCGCGAAGGCAAGATCGTCATCTCCACCGTGGTGGATGGCTTCTCGAACCCGAACGAAGCCGACGACTATGTGGCCGAGGAAGACTTCGACGAATTCGACGAGGAAGATGATGACGACGGCAAGGGCGGCTCCAAGGCCCTGACCAAGAAGCTCGAAGAGCTGAAGAAGGAAGCGCTCAGCCGCTTCGACAAGATCGCCACCCTGTTCGAAAAAGTCCACAAGACCTACGACAAGGAAGGCTACGGCACGCCAGCCTATGTGAAGGCGCAAAAAGCCCTCAGCGACGAGCTGATGACGGTGCGCTTCACCGCCAAGACCATCGAAAAACTGTGCGACCTGCTGCGCGGCCAGGTGCTGGACGTGCGCAAGAAGGAGCGCGAACTGCGCCGCATCATCGTCGAGAAGTGCGGCATGCCGCAGGAAATCTTCGTCAAGGACTTTCCGCCCAACCTGCTGAACCTGAAATGGGTCGAAAAGCAGGTCGCCTCCGGCAAGCCGTGGTCCACCGTGATGGCGCGCAACATTCCGCCCATCCAGGAACTGCAGACCAAGCTTGCCGAACTGCAGGCGCGCGTGGTGGTGCCGCTCGGCCAGCTGAAAGACATCAACAAGCGCATGAACGAAGGCGAGTCCAACTCGCGCGATGCCAAGAAAGAGATGATCGAGGCCAACTTGCGTCTCGTGATTTCGATTGCGAAGAAGTACACCAACCGCGGCCTGCAGTTCCTGGACCTGATCCAGGAAGGCAATATCGGCCTGATGAAGGCCGTGGACAAGTTCGAATACCGCCGCGGCTACAAGTTCTCGACCTACGCCACCTGGTGGATTCGCCAGGCGATCACGCGCTCCATCGCTGACCAGGCCCGCACCATCCGCATCCCGGTGCACATGATCGAGACCATCAACAAGATGAACCGCCTGTCGCGCCAGCACTTGCAGGAGTTCGGCTTCGAGCCGGACGCCAGCATCCTGGCCGCGAAGATGGAGATTCCTGAAGACAAGATCCGCAAGATCATGAAGATCGCGAAAGAGCCGATCTCGATGGAAACGCCGATCGGTGACGACGACGACAGCCACCTCGGCGACTTCATCGAGGACAGCGCCAACACCGCTCCGCTGGAAGCCGCCATGCAGGCCGGCCTGCGCGATGTAGTGAAAGACATCCTCGACAGCCTGACGCCACGCGAAGCCAAGGTGCTGCGCATGCGCTTCGGCATCGAGATGTCGACCGACCACACGCTGGAAGAAGTCGGCAAGCAGTTCGACGTGACGCGCGAGCGCATCCGCCAGATCGAAGCCAAGGCGCTGAGGAAGCTCAAGCACCCTTCGCGTTCGGACAAGCTGCGCAGCTTCATCGACACGCTGTGATGCAGGTTGCGGCGGCTTAAGGCAGCGCCAAACGAACAAAAGCGCCTACCCCTTTCCGGGCAGGCGCTTTTTTCATGTCCTGACGATGAAGGGGGAATCTAGCGCGCCACGCCCAGCAAGCGGTCCAGAAGCTCCGGCTGCGTCCGCAGCTCCTGCGCCGTGCCGGCGTGCACCACGGTTCCGCGGTCCAGCACTACCGCGCGGTCGGAGATGGCCAGGATGGCCTGCGGGTGCTGCTCGACGATGATGGCCGAGAGGCCCTCTTCGCGCGTGATGCGGCGGATGGCGCGCAGCAGTTCCTCGACGATGATGGGCGCGAGCCCTTCCAGCGGTTCGTCGAGCAGCAGCAGCTTCGGGTTCAGCACCAGCGCGCGACCGACGGCCAGCATCTGCTGCTCGCCGCCCGAAAGCTGCGTGCCCAGATTGCCCTTGCGTTCGGCCAGGCGCGGGAACATGCCGTACACCCGCTCCGGCGTCCAGGCGCCCGGTCGTGCCACCGCGGTGAGGTTTTCATCCACCGTGAGCGACTTGAAGATGTTGCGCTCCTGTGGCACCCAGCCAATGCCGGCTGCCGCCCGCTCGTGCGATGGCAGCTTGTGCAGCGGCACGGCTGAATCACCCGCACCCAGCGTGATGCTGCCGGCGTGCTGGCGCGTGGCACCGGCCAGCGTGTTGATCAGTGTGGTCTTGCCAGTGCCGTTGCGGCCCAGCAGCGCGAGGGTTTCGCCTTCGTCCAGGCGCAGCGAAACGCCCGTCAGGATGACCGCCTCGCCGTAGCCGGCACTCAGGCCTTCGATATTCAACAGCTCAGCCATTAGATTGGCCCCCCACGCTTGCCATTGCATGTGCTGCGCTGCCCCCCAGGGGGGCGTCCGCGCCTTGGGGCGGCCCGGCGTCGCTTGCCTCCTCCCCGTGGCCCAGGTACACCGCTTTGACCTGCGGGTCGTTGGCAATCTGTTCGGGGTCGCCTTCGGTCAGCACCGTGCCGTTGACCAGCACCGTCATGCGGTTGGCAAAACTGAAGACCAAGTCCATGTCGTGCTCGATCAGCAGCACCGACACATCGGCGGGCAAGGCGGCCACGGTCTGCAGCAACTCCTCACGCTCGCCAGCCGGCACGCCCGCCACCGGTTCGTCCAGCAGCAGCACGCGCGGTTCGCAGGCCAGCGCAATCGCAATTTCCAGCAGGCGGCGCTTGCCGTAGGCCAGCACCTGCGTGGGCTGGTTCATCACCTCGGTGAGGTGGAACTGCTCCAGCAGTTGGGCGCAGCGCTCGGTCACGCGCGTGCTGCCACTGCCCAGGGCCTTCCACCACGACGCGCCCAGGCCCTGCTGCTGCGACACCGTCAGTGCCAGCGTCTGCAGGGGCGTGAGGGAATCAAACAACTGGTTGATCTGGAAGGTGCGCACCAGCCCGCGGCGCACCCGCTGGTGCGGCGCCAGCCGGGTGATGTCCTGACCGAGCAGCGTGATGCGGCCTTCGGTGGGCTGCAGCACGCCGGTGAGCAGGTTGATCAAGGTCGTCTTGCCGGCACCATTCGGGCCGATCAGCGCATGGCGCGCGCCCTGCTTCAGGTGCAGCGTGACGTTGTTGGTGGCGGTGATGCCGCCAAAGCGCATCACCAACCCTTCGGCGGCGAGCACGGTGCTCTCGTCTGGCGTGCTCATGCGCCGCTCCCCTTGTTGTTCCGGGCCGTCCCGGCTTTTCTGAACCAGCTCCAGGGGCGCAAAAGCTTCTCGCGGCCGACCAGCATCAGCACCACCAGGAAGAGACCGATCCAGAACGTCCAGTACTGTGGTGTGATGGCGGAAATCGTGTCCTGCATGACCTTGAACACCACCGCACCGGCAATGCCGCCATACAGCCAGCCGGTGCCGCCTATCACCAGGATCAGCATCACGTCGGCAGAGCGGTCAAACGCAAACACATCCAGCGACGCGAAGCCGGTGGTCTGCGCCAGCAGGGCGCCCGCGGCGCCGGCCACACCGGCAGCCACCGTGTACACCACCGACAGGCGCGACGCCACCGGAATGCCGATGGCCATGGCCCGCAGACGGTTGTCGCGGATGGCCTTGAGCGTGGCACCAAAGGGCGACGCCGCCAGGCGCCGCGCCAGCACAAACAGCAGCAGCAAGACCAGCAGCGAGTAGGCCGCCGCCGTCTGGCCCGCCAGGTCGAATTCAAAGCGGCCCAGCAGCGGGCCCATCAGCACACCCTGCAGGCCGTCGGCGCCGCCCGTGAGCCAGTCCAGCTTGTTGGCCAGCTCCAGCAGGATGAGCGCCACACCCAGCGTGACCATCAGCCGCGTCAGATCGCTGCCGCGCAGGATGGTGAAGCTGCACAAGGCCCCGAGCAAGGCCGAGGCGGCCACCGCCACGGCCAGACCCACCAGCGGATCGGGCATGACGAGCTTGGCAAAGAGTGCTGCCACGTAGGCGCCGAAGCCGAAGAAAGCGGCGTGGCCCAGCGACACGATGCCGGTGTAGCCCAGCACCAGGTCCAGCGACACGGCAAACAGCGCGACGATGGCGATCTCGTTGATGATGAGCGCGTGCCCGCGCAGCAACCAGGGCGAGGCCAGTGCCACGGCCCACAGCGCCCACTCCCACCACTTCCATTGGCTGCTGCGCAGCAGCGAACTGCGAACCGGATCAGTCATCGCCCACCCCTTCGCACAAACAGGCCCTGCGGGCGCCAGATCAGGATGGCAATCATCAGGCTGTACACGATGAACGCGCCCATTTTGGGGATGTAGTACTTGCCTGCCACGTCGGCCACGCCCAGCAGCAGCGCCGCCAGCAGCGGACCGGTGATGGAGGTGGTGCCGCCCACAGCGACCACGATGAGGAAATAGATCATGAACTTGAGGGGAAAGCCTGGGTCCAGGCCCAGCACCTCGGCACCGAGCGCGCCGCCCAGACCGGCCAGACCCGAGCCCACAGCGAAGGTGGAGAGAAACACCACATTGACATTGATGCCCAGACCGGCCGCCACGCGCTGGTCATCGACCGAGGCGCGCAAGCGACTGCCGAAGCGCGTGCGCGTCAGCACATACTGCAGCGCGATGGTGAGCACCGCACAGACGGCAATGATGAAGAGACGGTAATGCCCCATGCCGAGCATCCAGGCCCCGTTGCCGATTTCGGTGCGTCCCTTCAGGAACGCGGGCAGTTGCATGATCTGCTGGCTAGAGCCGACAAAGTAATCGACGCTCGCTACCGCCATGAAGGTCAGGCCAATGGAAAACAGCACCTGGTCGAGGTGCGGCTTTTTGTACATGGGGCGGTACAGCGTGCGCTCCAGCACCGCACCCAGCAGCGCGGAGCCGGCAAACGCCAGCGGCAGGCACACCAGAAAGGGCACGCCCAGATGCTGCATCAGCAGCACCGTGATGTAGCCCCCGGCCATCGCGAAAGCCCCGTGGGCGAGGTTGATGAAGTTCATCAGGCCCATGGTCACGGCCAGGCCCACGGCGAGGACAAACAGCAGCATGCCGTAGGCAATGCCGTCAAAAAGAATCGTGAGCATGGAAAGACCTGCCGGAAAAGATCAGAGGTGCAAAGTGAGCGCAGGAGGCGCAGGACCACAGGCCCCACGCCAGCTGGTTGCTTACTGGTTTTTGCCGGGGTCTTTGACGTCCTTGATCACGTCAAATTCCATGTTGTAGAGCTGGCCGTCCTTGCGCTCGACCTTGCGCAGGTACACGTTCTGCACCACGTCACGGGTCTGCGCGTCGATGAAGATCGGGCCACGCGGGCTCTCGAAGACCTGGCCCTTCATGGCGGCGAGCAGGGCATCACCACCGCCGGCACCCTTGGTGGTGCGCAGCGCTTCGTAGATCACACGCATGCCGTCATAGCCACCGACCGCCATGAAGTTGGGGCGCATGCCCTTGTTGGCCTTGCCGAAGGCTTCCACAAACTTCTTGTTCAGTGCCGAAGGGTGCGATGCCGAGTAGTGGTGCGAGGTGACCACGCCCAGCGCGCCGTCGCCCATGTCGTTGAGCTGGTCGTCATCGGTCACGTCGCCAGTGGCGATCAGCTTGATGCCAGCCTTGTCCATGCCGCGCTCGATAAACTGCTTCATCACGGCAGCGCCGGCGCCGGAAGGCACAAAGACAAACAGCGCGTCGGGGTTGGCGTCACGCACCTTTTGCAGGAAAGGGGCGAAGTCGGGGTTGCGCAGCGGCACCCGCAGCGACTCGATCACCTGGCCGCCGTTGAACGTCAGGCGTTCCTTGAAGTATTTTTCGGCATCGATGCCGGGGCCGTAATCGCTGACCAGCGTGACCACTTTCTTGATCTTGTTGCGGGGCGCCCAATCGGCCAGGGCCACCGACACCTGCGGCAGCGTGAAGCTGGTGCGCACGATGTAAGGCGAGGCCAGCGTGATGCTGGAGGTGGCCGCCGCCATCACCACCTGCGGGGTCTTGGACTGCGTGGCGATGGGTGCAGTGGCCAGCGCCGAGGGCGTGATGCCGAAACCGGCCAGCACATTGACCTTGTCATTGACCACCAGTTCCTGCGCCAGGCGCTTGGTGACGTCCGGCACGCTGGTGTCGTCCTTGATGATCAGCTGGATCTTCTTGCCCGCCACCGTGTCGCCGTTCTGTGCCATGTACAGCTTCGCTGCCGCTTCGATCTGCCGCCCCGTGGAGGCCTGCTGGCCGGTCATCGGAAGCACCAGCCCGATCTTGAAGGTGTTGTCCTGCGCAAAGGCCGGCTGGATCGCCACGATGGCGGCCACGGATGCGGCCAGGTTCAGGAAGCTGCGTTTTTTCATGGTTGTCTCCTCAGTGAAATGAGTGTGTGGAAGGCTTGCGCAAAGGCACGGGAAAGGTCATCGGAAAAGCGTCAAAAATGTAGCATGTGTTCGCTGTCAGTACTTTTGTTCTTTATACGAACATTTTTTCGCGCAGCAGGCCAGTACAGCCTGCAGGCGCCTCGCTGACGCACTGCTCTGGCGTGGCCTGTATTGTCTGGAGCCGCAGCCTGCTGGAGAAGGCCGCCCCGCAACTAGCAGCTATCGCGTTTTGAGATAGTTCGGCTGGGTTATTCAAAATTGGACAGTCATCTTGAGGGGGTGGCGTGCCCGGCTCATGCCGATTTGCGAATCAATCGCACGCCAGGCTGGTCCAGGTGCTGGCCCTGCACGGCATCGCGCAGGTTGCGCTGGGCAATGCGGGAGTGCTCGCGCATGATGGCTTCGGCCCGCGCGCCTTCCCGCCGCTCGATGGCATGCAGCACTTCACGGTGCTGGTCCTGCGCCACCACCAGCATGTCCCGGGCGCGCGGGGAATCGGCCTGCAGCACCACGAAGCCCGAGGGCGAGGCAAACGGCAGGTTGACCACGCGTTCCAGTTCGCGCGCAATCAGTTCGCTGCCGGATATTTCGCCAAGCAAGGTGTGGAACTGCTGGTTCAGCGTCACATAACGCAGGAAT
Organism: Synechococcus sp. UW140; assembly: GCA_943370905.1. Taxonomy (GTDB): domain Bacteria; phylum Pseudomonadota; class Gammaproteobacteria; order Burkholderiales; family Burkholderiaceae_C; genus Polaromonas. Next base: position 241,770 of record CALRSS020000005.1, on the reverse strand, counting down.
GCGTCGTCATCGAGAAACGGTTTGATCAGCACGGCATCAATCTGGGCCAGGCACTCACGGGCCGCGGCCAGCAAGGCGGGCGGCACACCGCGCTCGGCCGCCAGCCGGGCCGACAGGCCTTCCAGCGTGCCGCGCAGTTCAATCGCATCGGCCGCGTCGCGCTCGGAAAAAGAGCGCACCGCATAACCGCCACTGGGAATCAGCTCGAGCAGGCCCTCCTGCTCCAGCCGCATCAGCGCAGCGCGAATGGGGGTGCGCGACACCCCCAGCTTCTCGACGATGGCCAGCTCCGTGATGCGGACGCCCACGGACAGCTCGCCGGCCAGAATCATTTCACGCAGACGCAGTTGCGCCTTCACCGCCTGCGAGGCGCCCGCTTGGGGCGTATCGCCGCTGACGGTGTGAAGTGACGGGGGTGTGGCCTGGGTCATGGGCAGCGGATAGGGCAATGGAAAAAGACGAGTGGCAAAGAAAACCGGGCAGCAGTTAACAGGAAACTGCTCAGAAATGTATACATTCAGGTCAATTGAAGCAAGAGAATATTGATTTTCAGCCTCATATCTTCCTGTTTCACGATTTATTGTATACATTACGAGGGTTTCGACATCAGCTAAAACCCTGCCCCTTCGTTCCCCCTCCTCCCCTTTCCTATTCCAAGAGAGCCCAGAGACATGTTCCCCAAAAACGCCTGGTACGTCGCCTGCACGCCCGATGAAATCGCCGACAAGCCCCTGGGCCGGCAAATCTGCGGCGAGAAGATCGTGTTTTTCCGGGGCGCAGAAGGCAAGGTCGCCGCGCTGGACGACTTCTGCCCGCACCGGGGCGCGCAGCTCTCGCTGGGCCGGGTGTGTGAAGACGGCCACCTGATGTGCGGCTACCACGGCCTGAAGGTCGGTTGCGAAGGCAAGGTCATCTCGATGCCGGGCCAGCGCGTGCAGGGCTTCCCGCGCACCCGCAGTTTTCCGGTGATGGAGCGCTACGGTTTCATCTGGGTCTGGCCCGGTGATGCGGCGCTGGCCGACCCCGCCAAACTGCACCACCTGGAGTGGGCAGAAAACCCCGAATGGGCTTACGCCGGCGGCCTGTACCACGTGAAGTGCGACTACCGCCTGATGATCGACAACCTGATGGACCTCACGCACGAGACCTATGTGCACACCACCAGCATCGGCCAGAAGGAAATCGACGAGGCTCCGGTGACCACCAAAACCGAGGGCGACACGGTGGTGACCAGCCGCTACATGAACAACGTCATGCCGCCGCCCTTCTGGCAGGCCAACCTGCGCGGCAACAAGCTGGCCGACGACGTGCCGGTGGACCGCTGGCAGATCTGCCGCTTCACCCCACCCTGCCACGTGATGATTGAAGTCGGCGTGGCCCATGCCGGCAAGGGCGGCTATGACGCCGACCCGCAGCACAAGGTGCACAGCGTCGTGGTGGACTTCTGCACGCCGGAAACGGAAACCTCGATGTGGTACTTCTGGGGCATGGCGCGCCACTTCAACCCCACCGACGCGGCCCTCACGGAAACCATCCGCAGCGGCCAGGCCAAGGTGTTCTCGGAAGACACCGTGGTGCTGGAAGCGCAGCAGGCCAATCTGCTCAAGCACCCCGAGCGCAAGCTGCTGATGCTCAACATCGATGCGGGTGGCGTGCAGTCCCGCCGCATCATCGACCGCCTGATCGCTGCCGAGCAGGTGCCTGCTGCAGCAGCTGCCGCGTCGGCAACGGCCAAGGCATGAGCAGCATGGACACCCTCTCCGTCAAAGTGGTGCGCAAGGTGCGCGAAGCCGAAGACATCGCCAGCTTCGAGCTGGCCAACGTCGATGGCACGCCGCTGCCTGCTTTCAGTGCCGGCTCGCACATCGATGTGCAGGTTCCCGGGGGCATCACCCGCCAGTACTCGCTGTGCAACGACTCGTCGGAGCAGCACCGCTACCGCATCGCGGTGCTGCGCGACGCGAACTCGCGCGGCGGCTCCACCGGTATGCACGACCAGGTGAACGAAGGCGATGTGCTGCAGATCAGCACACCGAAAAACCACTTCCCGCTGCACCCTGCTGCGCACACGCTGCTGCTGGCCGGCGGCATTGGCGTGACGCCTCTGCTGTGCATGGCGCAGCGACTGGCGGCGGTGGGCTCCCGTTTTGAGCTGCATTACTGCAGCCGCTCGGAAGAGCGCACGGCCTTCCGCGACGAGATTGCACAGTCCACTTTCAGCCAGCAGGTTCACTTCCACTTCGACAGCGGCCCTGCCGCGCAGAAGCTGAACCTGGACGCGCTGATTGCCACGCCCGACGCACAGACCCATCTGTACGTGTGCGGCCCGGCCGGCTTCATCGACCACGTGCTCACCACCGCCAAGGCCAAAGGCTGGCCCGGCGAGCAGGTGCATCTGGAGTACTTTGGCGCGGCGCCGCAAGACACCTCCGGCGACGCCGGCTTCGACGTGAAGATTGCCAGCACCGGACAGACCTACGCCATTGCGGCCGACCAGTCGATTGTGCAAGTGCTCAAGGGTCACGGCATCGAGATCCTGACTTCCTGCGAGCAGGGCGTGTGCGGCACCTGCATCACGCGCGTGCTGGAGGGCGAGCCGGAGCACCGCGACATGTACTTCACCGACGAGGAAAAGGCGAAGAACGACCAGTTCACGCCCTGCTGCTCGCGCTCGAAAAGCCGGCTGCTGGTGCTCGACCTCTAGGAAGGCGAGGGCATGGTCCCGAAGCGGTAAGCGGTACGGCCGTGGTAGGCCTGACCGGGCATCACGACCGACGAGGGAAACCCGGGCTGGTTCGGCGCATCGGGATAGCGTTGCGGCTCGAAGCACAGGCCCTGCTGCTGGAAGTAGGACTGGCCGCCCTTGCCCGCCCCGCCCGGCAGGCGCGCTGAAGCGTCCAGGCCGGTGTAGAACTGCAGCGTCGGCTCGGTGGACCAGACTTCCATGGTCCGCCCGCTCTGCGCGGCCTCGACCCGCGCGCACAAAGCGAACGTATCGATGGTTTGACGACGGATCAGGAAACAGTCGTCGTAACCCTGCAGCTGCGCGGGAATGCGGCTGGCCAGCACCGTGGGCTCGCGCAAATCCATGGCCGTGTCCTGCACCGTCCGGATGTCACCGGTGGCCACCAGCTCCGGGCCCATGCCGAACCAGTGGTCAGCCATCACCGTCACGCGGTGGTCGAGCACCCTGCCACTGGCTTCGCCGTTGAGGTTGAAAAACGCGTGGCTGGTGAAGCTGGCCACGGTGGGTTCGTCAAGCGCCCGCGCTTCGTAGTCCAGCATCAGCTCGTTGGCGTCGGTCACGGTGCAGGTGAGCTGCAGCGCCAGGCTGCCCGGAAAGCCTTCTTCGCCTGCCGCGAACACATAAGACAGGCGCAGGCTGCGTTCACTGGTCTGCTCCGCGTCGAACACCCGAAAACGCGAGCCTTTCACCCCACCGTGCAGGCAGTGCGCACCATTGTTGGCAGTGAGCCGGTGCAGCCTGCCACCGAGGCTGAACTTCGCGTTGCCGATGCGCCCCGCATAGCGGCCAATGAAGGCGCCCATCGAGGGGGAACCGGCGCGGATGGCCTCAAGGCTGTCATAGCCCAGCACCACATCGCCGGGCGCGCCATCGCGGTCAGGCACCACCACCTGCACGATGCGCGCACCGTAATTCGTCAACGCGACCGACATGCCGCGTTGATTGCTCAGCGTGTACAGCGCGACCGGCTTGCCGTCGAGTTCGGCGCGAAAGCGCGCAGGGTCCAGCGGCGTCACGGCTTCGTCAAGCCACCGTGTGTGCTGCCATCAACTCCAGCGCCCGTACCAGCGCCGAGTGGTCGAGGTTCTGCATGCCGTTGGCCGCGCAGGCCTGCATCAGCTGGGCGGCGCCCGCCGTCTGCGGCAGCGCCACACCCAGCGAGCGTGCGCCGGCGAGGGCCAGGTTCAAATCCTTCTGGTGCAGGCCGATGCGAAAGCCAGGGTTGAAGGTGCGCTTGATCATGCGCTCGCCATGCACCTCGAGAATGCGCGACGCCGCGAAGCCGCCCATCAGCGCCTGTCGCACCTTGGCCGGGTCGGCACCGGCCTTGCTGGCAAACAGCAGGGCCTCGCCGACGGCCGCAATGTTGAGCGCCACGATGATCTGGTTGGCCACCTTGCAGGTCTGGCCGTCACCGTTGCCGCCGACCAGCGTGATGTTCTTACCCATCAGCTCGAACAGCGGTTTCACGCGTTCGAAGGCGGCATCAGGTCCACCGACCATGATGGTCAGGCTGGCGGCCTTGGCGCCGACCTCGCCACCCGACACCGGCGCGTCGAGGTAGTCACAACCCAGTGCATTGACCTGTTTCGCGAAGTCCTTGGTGTCCATCGGCGAGATGGAACTCATGTCCACCACGGTCTTGCCCTTGGCGAGGCCAGAGGTCACACCACCCTCGCCCAGCAGCACCTTGGCCACGTCCGGCGTGTCCGGCAGCATCATGAAAATGATGTCGGCCTTCTCGGCCACTTCCCTGGCACTCTTGCAGACGGTGGCGCCGGCAAGTTCCTGGGGCACCTCGCTGCGGGTGTTGACGAAAAGCGTGTGGCCAGCCTTGAGCAGATGGCCCGCCATCGGTGCGCCCATGATGCCGAGGCCGATGAAGCCGAGTTTTTGTGAAGTCATTCGAATTACTCCTGAATAGTTGCTGCTGCAAGGCACGATAACAAAGAGCGGGAATGCGTGGAACCGGCTTAGCCGGGCCGCAGCATTGCCCCCCAGTGGGGGGAGGCGCGCGCCAGCGCGCTTCGGGGGGCGTCAATCTCTGGGGCGTCAATATTTATTGCGCAGCGCCTGCGTGGCCGAACGGAACACGCCCAGGTCACTGCCCACGGCGACAAAGGTCGCACCCATCTCCATGTAGCGCCGCGCGTCGGCTTCCACCGGCGCGAGGATGCCAGTGGGCTTGCCGCAGGCCTTGGCATGGGCAAACACGCTGGCAATCGCCTCCTGCACCTCGGGATGCGCCGCATGTCCGAGGTGGCCGTAGCCGGCAGCCAGATCAGACGGGCCCACAAAAATGCAGTCCACGCCGTCGACCTCGGCAATCGCACGCGAGGCCGCCACACCAGCGCGGCTTTCAATCTGGACGGCCACACAAATCTGGTCGTTGATGCCCTTGAAGTAATCCGGTACGGTGCCATAGCGGTTGCTGCGCTGCGACACCGACACGCCGCGTATGCCTTGCGGCGGATAGCGCGTCGCCGCCACGGCAGCGCGGGCTTCGTCAGCGCTCTCGATGAAGGGCACCAGGAAGTTGTAGAACCCGGCGTCAAGCAGGCGCTTGATTTCCACCGCATTGTTACTGGTGGGGCGCACGATGGGCGCGCTGGGGCTGTCCTTCAGCGCCATGAGCTGCGGAATGAAGGTGCCCACATCGTTGGGCGAATGCTCACCGTCGAGCAGCACCCAGTCGAAGCCGGCCACGCCCAGCACCTCGGTGGTGATGGCATTGGCCAGCGACGACCAGCAGCCGATGAGTTTTTTACCGGCGAGCAAATCGCGTTTGAAGCTGTTGGGAAAGGTCTGGTAAGGGGTCGGTGTGGTCATGGGAGGTCTCGGAAAATCGTGTGGATCTTGAGGTGAATCTGTAAAGCCATGGGCTGGGTTCGGTGACCCGGCTCAGGTGATCGGTGCGGGATTGAACAGCACCAGCGCGTTGTGCAGCTTCCAGTGCTCGGCCCAGGTTTTCTTGCGGCCACTGGCCACGTCGAGCATGAACTGGAACAGTTCCCAGCCGACGTCTTCGATGCTGGCATCGCCGTCGGCAATGCGGCCGGCGTTGATGTCCATCAGGTCGTGCCAGCGCCGGGCCAGATCGGTGCGCGTGGCAACCTTGATGACCGGCACTTCGGCCAGGCCATACGGCGTGCCGCGTCCGGTGGTGAACACATGCAGGTTGATGCCGGCAGCCAGCTGCAGCGTGCCGCAGATGAAGTCGCTGGCTGGCGTGGCAGCGTAGATCAGGCCTTTTTGTTTGACCTTTTCACCGGGCGACAACACGCCGCTGATGGGCGCCGAGCCCGACTTGACGATGGAGCCCATGGCCTTTTCAACGATGTTGGACAGGCCACCCTTCTTGTTGCCCGGCGTGGTGTTGGCACTGCGGTCAACCTGGCCCTTCTTCAGGTAGGCGTCGTACCAGGCCATCTCGCGGATCATGGCATCGGCCACTTCCGGGGTGCTGGCGCGCGACGTGAGCTGGTCGATGCCGTCGCGCACTTCGGTGGTTTCCGAGAACATCACCGTGGCACCGGCACGCACCAGCAGGTCGGTGGCAAAGCCTACCGCCGGGTTGGCGGTGACACCCGAAAACGCATCGCTGCCGCCGCACTGCACGCCCACCACCAGCTCGCTGGCAGGCACGGTTTCGCGGCGGCGGGCGTTGAGACGCTCCAGATGAATGCGCGCAGCCTGCAGGATGGAATCAATCATCGACATGAAGCCGACATGGTTCTCTGACTGCAGGCACACCACGTCCAGCGGCTCGTCGGCATTGACGCCCACGTCGGCCACGTTGCGTTCGTCAATGATCTGGATGGTGCCGGGCGGCAGCAGCCGCTCGGGCTGCAATTTCTCGCAGCCCAGGCTCACCACCATCACCTCGCCGCCGAAGTTGGGGTTGAGCGTGATGTTGCGCAGCGTGCGGATGGGGATGATGGCGTCGGGCGCGTCAATCGCCACGCCGCAGCCGTAGGTGTGCTCCAGCCCCACCACATCATCCACATGCGGGTAATGCGGCAGCAGCTCGTCCTTGATGCGCCTGACGGCAAACTCGACCACGCCGGCCACGCACTGTACCGTGGTGGTGATGGCCAGGATGTTGCGGCTGCCGACGGAGCCGTCGGCATTGCGGTAGCCCTCGAAAGTATGGCCTTCCAGAGGCACAAGCGGCACCGGCTTGACCGTCGCCTTGGGCAGATCGTCCAGCCCGCGGGCCGATGGCATCTCCAGCAGCCGCTCATGCACCCAGCTGCCGGCGGCGATGGGTTTGAGCGCGTAGCCAATCGGCACGTTGTAGCGCAGCACCGCGCCGCCCTCGGCGATGTCCACCAGCGCCACCTTGTGACCCTGGGGCACGCGTTCGAGCAGGCGCAGGCCATCTGCAAAAACAGAGTCTGCCGGCAAGCCACCATCGTTGGCAACAATTGCCACGTTGTCATGGGCATGCATGCGGATATGAAGCGGTACCGACATGTTCACTGATTCCTGCAGGTTTGTTTCGGCGCTTTCGGATTACTTGCCCACTGCCATGAACATGCTGGGCAGCCACATGGAGAACGCAGGTACAAAGGTCACCAGCGCCAGTGCAAAGATCAGCGCGCCGTAAAACGGCCAGATGGTGCGCATGACCGTGCCGACCGAAACACCGCCGATGGCACAGCCCACGAACTGCGTGGTGCCCACCGGTGGCGTGTTCAGCCCCAACGCACAGTTGATCAGCAGCACGATGCCGAACTGCACCGAACTCATGCCGTAATGCTGGGCGATCGGCAGGAAGATGGGCGTGCACAGCAGGATGGTGGCAGCCATGTCGAGGAAGGTACCCAACACAAACAGAATGATGTTGATCAGCAGGAAGATCACCCACGGCGTACTGGTCACCTGCGACAGCATCTGCCCGGTCAGTTCGGCCACGCCATAGAGGCTGATGAGGTAGCCGAAGGTGCTGGAGATACCGATGAGCAGCAGGATGATGCCGGTGGTCTTCACGGCCTTGCTGGCAGCCTTGATGAAATGCTCCCACTTCAGCGTGCGGTACACAAAAATCGTCAGTGCCAGCGCATAGAGCACGGCCACGGCTGCCGACTCGGTGGCGGTGAACACGCCAGACAGGATGCCGCCAAGAATCAGCACCACGATCATCAGGCCCGGCAGCGCTGCCGCCAGTGACTGCGCGACGATGGCCCAGCCCGGAAAGCTGCCCGCAGGATAGCCGCGCTTGACCGCGACCAGGTAGGCGGCCACCAGGTTGCAGATGGTCAGGATCGCCGCCGGTACCAGCGCCGCGAGAATCAGCGCGGCAATCGACACCTTGCCGCCGGCAGCCAGTGAATAGATGATGAGGTTGTGGCTGGTCGGCATCAGCGCACCCACCAGGGCCGCATGCGTGGTCACGTTGACGGCGTAGTCGGCGTGGTAGCCCTCTTTTTTCATCATCGGGATCATCACGGCGCCCATGGCCGACACGTCGGCCACCGGAGAGCCGGACACCCCGCCGAACAAGGTGCAGGCCACCACGTTCGACATGCCCAGGCCGCCGCGCACATGGCCGACAAGGTTGCGCGCCAGGTCCACGATGCGGTCGGCGATGCCGCCGTAGAGCATCAGCTCGCCGGCAAAGATGAAGAACGGGATCGCCAGAAACGAAAAGATGCCCATGCCAGACGTCATCTGCTGGAAACCCACCGCCAGCGGCAGGCCTTCATAGAGAAGCGTGGCCAGCGCCGACAACCCGATGGAGAACGCCACCGGCACCCCCAGCAGCAGGAACAGCGTGAACGAAAGGGAAAGGATCAGGAGTGGAATGGTCATGATGAACCTAGGAACAGCGATGGAATGCGCCCGAGTGCGCCGCGATCGGCGTGCAGGGCAAGGCGTGACGAGGCAGCGCACCAGCGTGCGCAACGAGGAGCAAGACTGCCCGGCGCGCCGAGCGCGGTGCAATCGGGCGCCTAGCGCTCTCCGAAAAATCTGGGTGCCGGTCGGAGCAAAAAAGTGTCAGCATGGTGTGGTGCGGGTGGAGTGACGCAAGCGGTCTGTCGCTGTTGCCAGGTTCCTAGCCCCAGGCGGGTTCAACTTCGCGGCCTTGGGCAAGCGCGATGATGTGCTCGATCGAGAACATCACAATCAGGAAGCCGGCCAGTGTGGCCGGGACGTATTTCCAGCCCTCTGAAATCCAGAGGGTGGGCAGGCGGTAATCCCACACGGAGATCGCCAGGTAACCGCAGTTCCAGGCCATCGCTGCACCGAACAGCAGGACCAGCGCGTGGATCAGGTATTCCATCTTCAGGCGTAGCCAGTCGGGCGCCAGAACCAGCATGGACTCCAGTCCGATGTGGCCGGCATCGCGGACGCCGACCGCCACGCCGAGCATGGTCACGTAGATCACCAGCAGCAGGGCCAGGCTTTCTGCCCAGGTGGGGGTGTTGTTCAGCACGTAGCGGCCGAACACCTGCCAGCTCACGGCGCAGATCACGGCCACCAGGCCGAAAATCCCCAGCCACATGCAGGCCCGTGCGAGGCTGCGGCAAATTTTTGTGTACATAGATGGATCCGGAGACGGAACTCGGGTTAATGAAAAACGGCAGCCCGCGGGTTGCTCAGGTCTTGCGCCAGTCTGGACAACCCGCCGGCGGGCATGGACCGGCGGGTGTCATCGCAGCAACTTACTTCGTGTCCTGGATGCGCTTGACCAGCGCTTTCAGCTTGGGGTCCACGATGAACTTGTCATAGACGGGTTTCATCGCGTTCTGGAAGGACGGCTTGTCCACTTCGATGAACTGGGCGCCGCCGGCCTTGGCAATCGCCTTGGATTTCTCCTCGCGCTCATCCCACAGCTTGCGCATGTAAGGCACGGATTCCTTGGCCGCCTGGCGGACGGCTTTCTGGTCATCGGTGCTCAGGCCGTCCCACACGCGCTTGGAGAACAGCAGCATCTCGGGCGCCAGCGAGTGTTCGGTGATCGAGTAGTACTTCGCCACTTCAAAGTGACGCGAGCTTTCGTACGAGGGGTAGTTGTTTTCTGCACCATCGACCAGGCCGGTCTTCAGCGCGGTGTACACCTCACCGAATGGCATGGGCGTGGCGTTCGCGCCCATGGCTTCGAGCAGCGCCACCCACAGGTCGGACTGCTGCACACGAATCTTCATGCCCTTGGCATCGGCCAGGTTGCGGATGGGCTTCTTGGCGGTGTAGAGAGAACGGGCACCGCTGTCGTAATAGGCCAGGCCGATGAAGCCCTGGGGCGCGCAGGACGCGAGGATTTCCTCGCCGATCGCGCCGTCCAGCACATGGCGCATGTGTTCGGTGGAGCGGAACAGGAAGGGCATCGTGGGCACCTGGGTCTCGGCGCAGATGTTGTTCATGGGCGCAATGTTCACGCGCGTCATGGCCAGCGCACCGATCTTGGTCTGCTCGATGGTGTCTTTCTCGTTGCCGAGCGCACTGTTGTTGTAGACCTTGATGCTGTGCTTGCCATTGGTCAGCGCCTTGAGTCGCTCACCCATGAACTTGACAGCCTCCACGGTGGGGTAGCCATCGGGGTGGATGTCCGACGAACGGAACTCGGTGGCCAGACCGGCCAGCGGCGTCATCGCCAGTGCAGCCGTGACGGCGAGCAGTGTTTTCTTGATCTTCATGTCATCCTCTGGGTTGGTGGTGGAAATGTCTTGTCTCTGATTTCTGATGCGCTAATTCAGGCACACAGGCTCGGGCAGTCCGCGCACGCCGGGGCGCAACGCGAACACACCGCCGGCCAGCGGCTGGTCAGTCAGGTCGACACCGTCAGGGCGTATCGACGTCACGAACAGGGTGTCCAGCCCGGCGCCGCCAAAGGCGCACATGGCGGGCTTCTTCACAGGCACGGCCAGTGAGCGGTCCAGCCGCCCCTGAGGCGTGAACCGGTGGATGAGGCCGGCGTCATTGCCGCAGATCCAGTAGCAGCCGTCGGCGTCCACAGCCGCACCATCGGGGCGACCGGGCAGCGGTTTCATGTCCACAAAGACACGGCGGTTCGATGGCGTGCCGGTGTCGGTGTCGTAGTCGAAGGCCCAGACGGTCTGCACCGAAGGATGCGAATCAGACAGGTACATGGTGCTGCCATCGGGGCTGAAGGCCATGCCGTTGGGCGTGATGAAGCCGTCCAGCAGCTTGATCAGCGCATCGTTGCCGGACTGGAAGCGGTACACGCAGCCCTTGTCGGCGGCCAGGCCCATGTTCATGACCATGGTGCCGGCGAGAAAGCGGCCTTGCCGGTCGCAACGCCCGTCATTGAAGCGCATGCCGGGTACGGCGTGGCGCACCGCAGCCAGGCGCCGCATGCGGATCTCACCATCGTCCTGCAGATGCAGCTCGAACACGCCGGTTTCTGCGCCGGCAATCCAGCGCGTGCCGTCCGTGGCGTCTCCCATCGGGGCCACGCAGGCCAGCATCTCGGGTGCAGACCACGTGCTCAACTGCTGGCTGCCAGTTTGCCAGCGGCACAGCTTGCGGGCGGGAATGTCCACCCAGTACAGTGCCTGCTCTGCCGCGCGCCAGACCGGGCTTTCGCCGGTGCCGTTGCGCGCATCGAGAACCAGTTCGGCCTGCAGTGTGTTCATGGTGAAGTCGTGGCCCTTGAATCTGTCATCAGTCGGTGAACGGGCCGGCCACCACAAACCCGCCGCCCTGGTACAGCGCCACCGGGTCGTTCAGGTCAGGCGATGCGGTGCGGGCGTACACCGCCTCGCGGAACACGTCCGAGCTGTCTTGCGGCACATAGCCGATATGACGGGCACGGCTGTTGTCCCACCAGGTCACGGCGTTGTCAGACATGCCGAACACAATGCTGTGGCCCAGCGCCGGCGTGGTCAGGCAGGCGGTGATCAGGCGGTGCAGGTCGTCATAGCTGAGCCAGGTGGCCAGCATGCGCCGGTCGCGCGGCTCGGGAAACGAGGAGCCAATGCGCACGCAGGCGGTCTCGATGCCGTAGCGGTCAAAGTAAAAGCGCGACAGGTCCTCGCCAAACGCCTTGCTCAGGCCATACATGCCGTCGGGCCGGGCCGGGTGGTCGGCGGTGATGGTCTCGTCCTGGCGGTAAAAACCGGTCACATGGTTGGAACTGGCAAACACCACGCGCTTGACGCCATGTTTGCGCGCCGCTTCATACAGGTTGTAAAGCCCGAGGATGTTGGCCTGCAGGATGGGGCCGAAGGGGCCCTCAACCGAGACACCGCCCAGGTGAACGATGGCGTCCACGCCCTGCACCATGGCATCGACGGCGGCCGCATCGGCCAGGTCGGCCAGCACCATCTCTTCGCCCGCAAGGGCATCGCCGAAGGCCTTCAGGTCGGACAGCCGGAGCACGTCACAATTGGCCTTTAACCGGTCACGCAGGGCCAGGCCCAGGCCGCCCGCGGCGCCGGTCAACAGCAGTTTTTGATGAACCTTGATCGTCATGGATGTCTCGGGAAAACCAATGTCGGGGCAGGCTTGCAGCCAACGCTGGACTTTTCTGGGAAGTTTGTTAAAGTCGCATCAGGCACCCGCAAGTTGTAGGTTGTCCGATGACTTGGATTCTCCAAGCCCCCTGTCAGCTTGTCAACGTTTTTTGCATGGACTCAAGGAAAACCCCTAGTCGCCCGGAATCGGGCCCTGCAACGGCCTTCGCCGAGGAGCCCGCGCGGGTGCTGCGCGCGCCCGCGGGCCCCTCCCCTGCGCGCCGTCCGCGTGGCCTGGTCGGGGAGATCGTCGACAGCCTGGCCGGCAGCATTCGCGAGGGGCAATTGCAGCCCGGCGACAAGCTGCCGACCGAAGCCGAAATCATGGCCCGCTTCGACGTCAGCCGCACCGTGGTGCGTGAGTCGCTGTCGCGGCTGCAGGCCTCGGGGCTGGTCGAAACCCGCCACGGCATCGGCACCTTTGTGCTGGCCCCGCGCGAGTCGGGCAACTTCCGCATCAATGCCGAAGATTTCGCCACCATCGCCGACGTCATCTCGGTGCTGGAGCTGCGCATCAGCCTGGAAACCGAGGCAGCCGGCCTGGCCGCACAGCGCCGCACGCCTGAAAACCTGCTGGCGATGGAGCAGGCCCTGCAGGCCTTCCATGACTCGATTCACCTCGATTCCGACGCCGTGCCGCCCGACTTCCAGTTCCACATGGAAGTGGCCCGCGCCACTGGCAACCGGCACTTCGCCGACCTGATGACCTACCTGGGCACGATGATCATTCCGCGCACCCGGGTGAACACTGCGCACAACGCACCCGAAGGCCGGCTCAACTACCTGCAGCGGGTCAATGGCGAGCATGAAAGCATCTACAACGCCATCCGCAACCAGGACGCCGAGGCGGCCCGTGCCGCGATGCGCACCCACCTGTCGAACAGCCGCGAACGGCTGCGCCGCGGCAGCAACCTGCACACCACCCAACCGGCATCAGACGCCCCAACGCTTGCCTAAATGAAGTTCAGGTTGTACGATGACTGACCGTAAAACGTCGATCATCGTTCATCACTTCAGACATGCCAGCTTCATCCACCCCTCCATCCAGCCCCTCCACACCTGCCGCGTCGTCGGCGCCGCGCATCACGCGTGTGCAGGTGATCCCGGTGGCCGGCCACGACAGCATGCTGCTCAACCTGAGCGGCGCCCATGGCCCTTTCTTCACCCGCAACCTGCTGATCCTGACCGACAGCAGCGGCCACACGGGCGTGGGCGAAGTGCCCGGCGGTGAAAAAATCCGCCAGACGCTGGAAGACGCCCGCAGCCTGATTGAAGGCGAATCCATCGGCAACTGGAACCACATCCTCGCCACCCTGCGCACCCGCTTTGCCGAGCGCGACAGCGGCGGCCGCGGCAACCAGACCTTTGACCTGCGCGTGACCATCCACGCCGTCACTGCCGTGGAAAGCGCACTGCTCGACCTGCTGGGCCAGTTTCTCGGCGTGCCGGTGGCCGCGCTGCTCGGCGAAGGCCAGCAGCGCGATTCGGTCGCCATGCTGGGCTACCTTTTCTATATTGCGGACCGCGGCAAGACCAACCTCGCCTACCGCTCGGAGCCGGATGCGCCAGACCGCTGGCAGCGCCTTCGCCATGAGAAAGCCATGGACGCGAAGTCCATCGTGGCCCTGGCCGAGGCCGCGTACGAGCGCTACGGCTTCAAGGACTTCAAGCTCAAGGGCGGCGTGCTGCGCGGCGAGGAAGAGATGGAGGCCATCGTGGCGCTGTACGAGCGCTTTCCGGATGCGCGAATCACGCTGGACCCGAACGGCGGCTGGCTGCTCAAGGACGCCATCCGTATCTGCCAGGGCCGCCACAAGGAGCTGGCCTATGCCGAAGACCCCTGCGGCGCCGAAGGCGTGTTCTCGGGCCGCGAGGTGATGGCCGAGTTCCGCCGCGCCACCGGCCTGCCCACAGCCACCAACATGATCGCGACCGACTGGCGCGAGCTCTCGCACACCATCCACCTGCAGTCGGTCGACATACCCCTGGCCGACCCGCACTTCTGGACCATGCAAGGTTCGGTGCGCGTGGCGCAAATCTGCCAGACCTGGGGCCTCACCTGGGGCTCGCACTCCAACAACCACTTCGACATTTCCCTCGCCATGTTCACCCACGTGGCCGCTGCCGCCCCCGGCAAGGTCACCGCGATTGACACGCACTGGATCTGGCAGGACGGCCAGCGCCTGACCAAGGCGCCGCTGCAGATCGTGGGCGGTCAGGTCGAGGTGCCGAAGCGCCCCGGCCTCGGCGTGGAGCTGGACATGGTGGAAGTGGAAAAAGCCCACCAGCTTTATCTGCAGCACGGTCTGGGCGCACGCAACGACGCCGAAGCGATGCAGTTCCTGATCCCGGACTGGAAGTTCAATCCGAAGATGCCCTCGATGGTCCGCTGAACTCGATAGCCCGCTGCATTCTTTTCGATCACCACAAGGAGACAAGACATGAAACGCCGTACCTTTGCCCAATCCGCGCTGGCCGCAACCGCCGCCCTCGCCCTGCCCACCTGGGCGCAGGACAAATGGCCCAGCAAGCCCATCACCTACATCGTGCCCTTCCCTGCGGGCGGCACCACTGACATCCTGGGCCGCCTGATCGGCCAGAAGCTCGGTGGCGTGCTGGGCACCACCATCGTGGTGGACAACAGGGGCGGTGCCGGTGGCAGCGTGGGCTCGGAAGTCGCCTCGCGCGCGCCAGCCGACGGCTACACCCTGCTGGGCGGCACCATCAGCTCGCACGCCATCAACGTGAGCCTTTACCCCAAGCTGGGCTATGACCCGATCAAGTCCTTCTCACCCGTGGTGCTGATCGGCTCGAACCCGGTGGTCCTGCTGGTCGGGCAAAACAGTCCCTACAAATCACTGCAGGACGTGCTCGCCGCTGCCAGGGCCAAGCCCAAAACCATTTCTTCGGCGTCTGCAGGCAACGGCACCTCGCAGCACCTGGCGCTGGAGCTGCTGGGCTTCAAGTCCGGCACGCAGTTCATCCACGTGCCCTACAAAGGCAGCGGCCCGGCGATCCAGGACCTCATCGGTGGTCAGGTCGACATGATGTTCGACACCACCGTCGTGGCCGGCCCCCACATCCAGAGCGGCAAGGTGCGCGCGCTGGCGGTCACCTCATCCCGGCGGCTGGAGTCGCTGCCCAATGTGCCGACGGTGGCGGAATCCGGTGTGCCCGGTTTTGAGGTCGTGTCCTGGCAAGGCATTTTTGTGCCCGCTGGCACACCCAAACCCATCATCGACAAGCTGCACAACGACATCCTCGCGATCCTCGCGCAGCCCGAGATGCAGGAGCGCCTCAAGTCGCTGGGCATGCAGCCTTCCACCATGAGCACCGATCAGGTCGCGGCCTTCCAGAAGGCCGAGGTCGAAAAGTGGGCGCAGGTCATCAAGGCCGCCAACGTCAAGATCGAATGAGCACCCTGGCCTGACCCGGGCCCGCAGCCCTTGATCAGCAGTGACACCGCTCGTGCCGGAACAGCACCCGCCCGATCCCGTGCCCCAGGGTCGTCGCTCTGCGAGTCCAGAGAATACGGGCACGCGCAGCTATAAAACTCGTAGCACCGGGAAAACTGCGTTATATTTGGAATCAAGGGTTTGCCCAAAACCCGCACCAGATGAGTTGCAGGCCCCCACTGCGCCGCCCGAGATCCGAGGAGATAAGTTGATGAGTGCCAAAGAAAATGCTGCAGTCGGCCAATTGCTGGAACTGCTGGAGGCGCGCTATGCACTGCGCGTGCTGTGGGCTCTGAAAGACGGCCACCCCCAGACCTTCCGGCTCCTGCAGGACAGCATCGGCAGCATCACACCCAATACCCTCAACACCCGCATCAAGGAACTGCGCGCAGCCGGCCTGATGGGCCATGGCAGCGATGGCTACAACGTCACCCCCATGGGTGCCGACCTGCTCAAGCGCCTCAACGACCTGCAGGCCTTTGCCGGCAAGTGGGCAGTGAGCCAGACCCGGGTGGTGCCGGTCAAGAAGACGAAGTAGAAGTGGCCGGCGATCAGATCGCCGTTTCCAGAAGCTCGATGGCGTTGCCGAACTTCGCTGCTGCCGCACGCACCGCCGGATCGCGCAGCGCGCTGAGAAAACCGCCCTCGATGAGCGACTGGCCATCGACCGTGACGGTGCTGTCGAGCGTCACCAGGTCCATGTGCACCGGTGGTTCCTCCCACTGCGGCATGGTGCGCAGGATGTAATCACTCGGCCGCGCCAGGTCGATGCCGAAGTGCAGCGCGCCCGGCGCGTTGGAGCCGGCCGGGTAAATCGTGTGGCGCGGCGCCTTGGGGTTGAAGCCGCAGCCCAGCTCGATCAGACGCCCACCAACCAGCATCTCGCGCAGGATGGCAGCATCGCTGCCCTCGCCGGTCACTTCCACAATCGTGTCGCTCTCGAAGCGGCAGCCGATGCGCTCGGTGAACGGCCGGGCAAAGCCCACCGCCCATTGCGGGTAGAGCGTGCCCGACATGGTGACCGGCGCCGTCGAATCATTGCGGTGCGCCGTGCGGTCCCACAGGTTGGGGCCGTGCGTGGGCAGGTAGTGCACATAGCAGCCCGGCTCGTCGGCAAACATCTTGCCGCGCCAGCGGTTGTGGGCCAGCAGCAGCTCGCGCATGGCGGGCGTGTAGTCAATGGAAAAATCACTGCCCCGCTCATCGGCGAAGCACACGGTGAAGTTACGCCCTGCCGGGTAGCGCGTGGCCGTGGCGCGGATGATCTCGCCCACCAGTTCGGCCGGAAAGCGTGCCTGCGGCGTGTGCAGCAAGTCCAGATCGCGGAAGTAGGTGATCTTGACCCAGCGCTGACCCGCCGCGCGGCGCGCGATGAAGTACGGGTCGAAGATCGAACAGAACCAGGTGGACACCACGAAGTCCGCGTCAGCGATCAGCGCCTTGGCGGCTTCGGGCACTTCGGTGATCTGGCTGGTGGCCTCCATGTACTGGCGCACCGTGGCACCCCGCGCACGCGCCAGACCCATCAGCGCATCGGCCACCCGCGTGTCGAGCAGCGGGTCGGTGAGCAGCAGCACCTTGTCGCCCTGCCCGAAGGCAAAGGTGCGCTGGAAGTTTTCCAGCGCGGCAAAGTAGTTTTTGGTGAGCGTCACCGCCGGGTTGAGCGCGGGGGGCAAGCCCACCAGGGCGTCGGTGGCGAGTTCTGGCATGGACATGATGAGGCCGTTCAAAAATGAGGTTGAAAGACAGATGCGGTCAGTCCACCGAAGCGCCCGAACGCTTGACGGCATCGCCCCACAGCGTGAGGCTGGCGGCAATGTGCCTGGCCAATTCTTCAGGCGTACCCGGAGCCACCTCGGCGCCGCGCGACTGCAACTGCGCCTTCAGCTCCGGGTCGGCCAGCGCCTTGTGGATGGCGGCATTGAGCTGGTTGACGATGGGCCGCGGCGTGCCGGCGGGCACGAAGATCGCATCCCAGGCGCTCACATCAAAGCCCGGCAGGCCGGACTCGGCAATGGTCGGAATCTCGGTCCAGCCCGCCACGCGGGTCGCGGTGGTCACCGCCAGCGGCTTCACACGGCCACCGCGCACCTGCGGTGCGGCGTTGGGCATGACCTCAATCATCATGTCCACCTGGCCACCGATCAGGTCGGTCATGGCCTGCGCGCCACCGCGGTAGGGAATGTGCACCACCGCCAGGCCCGCACGCGACTTGTAGATTTCACCGGCCAGATGCGAGGTGGTGCCGTTGCCGGCCGAGCCGAAGGTGTACTTGCCCGGGTTGGCCTTGAGCAGTTTGGTGAGCTCGGCCATGCTGTTCACCGCCAAGGTGGGCCGCACCACCACCATGGCGGCGATGCGGGTGAGCTGGGTCACGGGCTCGAAGTCGCGCTGCGGGTTGAAGCCGGTGGATTTGTAGATGGCGTGGTTGATGGCATGCGTGCCGTTGGTGCCATACAGCAGCGTGTAGCCATCGGCAGGCGCCTTGGCCGCTGTGGCGCTGCCCACGTTGCCCCCGGCGCCGCCCAGGTTCTCGACCACGATGGGCTGCCCCAGCTCCCGGGCGGCGCGCAACATCACCAGACGCGCCAGCGTGTCTCCGCCACCGCCGGCCGGAAAGGGCACGATCAGCTTGATGGGCTTGGTCGGGTAGGCGGGTGCAGCAGGCGCGGGCGTTTGTGCCCAGGCCGCCGGCAGCGCCAGGGCAAGGCCCAGCGCCACGGCACGGCGGCGCTGGGCCGAAAAAGTCCTGCGGGCAGGCAAAGTGGGCATGACGGTGTCTCCTGTGGATGCTGTGACATGAAGGCTGTCCGCAGACCGGGCTGTGCTGGCCATCTGCGGTTCAGGGCCTCAAAAATACTTAGTCATCTTATTTTATTGCACGCAACTTTTCCCGTAAAGCTTGCATTTACCCATATTAACCCTAATAAACCATATCTTTGCATGCAATAATTGATATTCAAATCTATATCCATTCATCGGCCACCTCCTTTTACCCTCCTTCACCAGCCCGCCCATGTCCTCCCAGATAGCCCATGTCACCCGCGAGTTGAGGCAGCGCATCCTGAGTGGCGAAATGGCCCCGGGCGAGCGCATGGTGGAGCTGGAGTTGTCGGCCCGGCTTCAGGTGTCGCGCACCCCGATCCGCATCGCGCTGGGCGACCTCGAAAAGGAAGGCTTGCTGGAGCGCCTGCCCACCCGGGGCTTCCGGGTACGGCAGTTCAGCGTGGACGAAGTGGCCAACGCAGTGGATGTGCGCGGCGTGCTCGAGGGCATGGCAGCACGCCAGGCCGCCGAGCGCGGGCTGACACCCGCCACGCGTGACGAGCTGCAGACCTGCATCGCCGAAGGGCAGGCCTTGCTGGAAGCCGCCGCCCGGGCTGAGATGGCGATCGACGCCTCGCGCTGGGTGCCGATGAACGCCCGCTTCCATGCGTCGCTGGTCCACGCGGCAGGCAACAGCACTCTGGCGTCCGCCCTCGCCCACGTCAGCAAGACGCCCATGGCCGGGGCAGGCGCGCTCAGCCTCAACGGGGTGTTGCCCCGGCTCGAATACCGCTACATCCAGCGCGCCCAGAGCGACCACGAAGACGTGCTGGCCGCCCTGCTGGCCGGCGAGGGCGCCCGCGCCGAGGCGCTGATGCGCGAGCACGCCCACCGCAGCCGCGACAACAAGCGCGAGCTGATCACGCAGATGCAGCGGCTGGCGGCAGGCTGAAGGCCGAACAGCGCCGCCTTGGCCCCCTACAATGTCGGGTTTGCCCGCAACAAGCGGGGGCCTGACGGCGCGGAGTTTTCTCCGGCCCTTTTCAATTCCCTGACTTGAAAAGGGCTTCTGAGGCCCCAAGTCTTTCGCTGGCCCCGCTTTCGACTTTCAACCTCCCACTTTCAACACCTGTCTTCCAGCATGTCTGAAAACACACAACCCGAACAAAACCAACCCGCCGGCGAAGCGCCCTCCCCTGAAGAGCTGGAGGCTGCACAGGCCGCCAACGAATTCGATGCGCTGACCATCGCCCAGGCCGAAGTCGCCACGCTGCAGGCCAAGAACACCGAACTGGCCGACAGCTTTCTGCGCGCCAAGGCAGAGGCCGAGAACGCCCGCCGCCGCGCCGAAGACGAAATCGCCAAGGCCCGCAAGTTTGCCGTCGAGAGTTTTGCCGAGAGCCTGCTGCCCGTCACCGACAGCCTGGAAGCCAGCCTGACCATCAAGGACGTGACGCCCGAGCAGTTGCGCGAGGGCTCTGAAGCCACGCTCAAGCAACTCAAGAGCGCGCTGGAGCGCAACAAGGTGATCGAGATCAACCCCGCCACGGGCAACAAGTTCGACCCGCACCAGCACCAGGCCATCAGCATGGTGCCCGCCGAGCAAGAGGCCAACACCGTGGTCAGCGTGCTGCAAAAGGGCTACCTGATCGCCGACCGTGTGCTGCGCCCGGCCCTGGTCACGGTGGCTGCACCGAAATAAAAAAACAGGGAAACGGGACTTGTCCCTTGAACTTGAACAGCTTATCCATAAGTTATCCACAAGTCATCAACATCGTTATTGACCCGGTCGCTGCGCTGCAGCCCCGCCCCAATTCCACCTTTTCAACCTTTAACGAATCAAAAAGCAGGAGCACATCATGGGAAGAATCATCGGCATTGACCTCGGCACCACCAACAGCTGCGTGTCCGTCATGGAGGGCAACACGCCCCGCGTCATCGAGAACTCGGAAGGCGCGCGCACCACGCCGTCCATCGTCGCCTACCAGGAAGACGGTGAAGTGCTGGTCGGCGCCTCGGCCAAGCGCCAGGCGGTGACCAACCCCAAGAACACGCTCTATGCCGTCAAGCGCCTGATCGGCCGCAAGTTCGCTGAAAAAGAAGTCCAGAAAGACATCGACCTGATGCCTTACGCCATCGTGGCCGCCGACAACGGCGACGCGTGGGTGGAAGTGCGCGGCAAAAAGCTCTCGGCCCAGCAGGTCAGCGCCGACATCCTGCGCAAGATGAAGAAAACCGCTGAAGACTACCTCGGCGAGCCAGTCACGGAAGCCGTGATCACCGTGCCTGCGTACTTCAACGACGCACAGCGCCAGGCCACCAAGGACGCCGGCCGCATTGCTGGCCTCGAAGTCAAGCGCATCATCAACGAACCCACCGCTGCAGCGCTGGCCTTTGGCCTCGACAAGCAGGAAAAGGGCGACCGCAAGATCGCCGTGTATGACCTCGGCGGCGGCACCTTCGACATCTCCATCATCGAGATCGCCGACGTCGACGGCGAGAAGCAGTTTGAAGTGCTCTCCACCAACGGCGACACCTTCCTCGGTGGTGAAGACTTCGACCAGCGCATCATCGACTTCATCGTCACCGAGTTCAAGAAAGAACAGGGTGTCGACCTGAGCAAGGACGTGCTGGCCCTGCAGCGCCTGAAGGAAGCCGCCGAGAAGGCCAAGATCGAGCTGTCGAACAGCGCGCAGACCGACATCAACCTGCCCTACATCACTGCCGATGCCTCAGGCCCCAAACACCTGAACATCAAGATGACGCGCTCCAAGCTGGAAGCGCTGGTGGAAGAACTCATCGAGCGCACCATCGCCCCTTGCCGCATGGCCATCAAGGACGCCGGTGTCAGCGTGGGCGACATCCACGACGTGATCCTGGTCGGCGGCCAGACCCGCATGCCCAAGGTGCAGGAGATGGTCAAGGAGCTGTTCGGCAAGGAGCCGCGCAAGGACGTGAACCCCGATGAAGCCGTAGCAGTGGGCGCTGCCATCCAAGGCCAGGTGCTCTCGGGCGACCGTACCGATGTGCTGCTGCTGGACGTCACCCCGCTGTCGCTGGGCATCGAGACCATGGGCGGCGTGATGACCAAGATGATCAAGAAGAACACGACCATCCCGACCAAGTTCGCACAGACCTTCTCGACCGCGGAAGACAACCAGCCGGCCGTGACGATCAAGGTGTTCCAGGGTGAGCGTGAAATCGCCTCGGGCAACAAGGCCCTGGGCGAGTTCAACCTCGAAGGTATTCCGCCGGCAGCCCGCGGCACGCCGCAGATTGAAGTCTCCTTCGACATCGACGCCAACGGCATCCTGCATGTCGGCGCCAAAGACAAGGGCACCGGCAAGGAAAACAAGATCACCATCAAGGCGAACTCGGGCCTGTCCGAAGCCGAAATCCAGCAGATGGTGAAAGACGCCGAGCTGAACGCTGAAGAAGACAAGAAGAAAGTCGACTTCGTGCAGGCCAAGAACAACGCCGAGGCCATGGTGCATAGCGTGAAGAAATCGCTCGGCGAGTACGGCGACAAGCTCGACGCCGGCGAGAAGGAAAAGATCGAAGCCGCCATCAAGGACATGGAAGAGGCACTCAAGGGCGAGGACAAGGAAGCCATTGACGCCAAGAACACGGCCCTGATGGAAGCCAGCCAGAAGCTGGGCGAGAAGATGTACGCCGACATGCAGGCCTCGCAGGCCGCTGGCGCTGCAGGTGCCGCAGGGGCATCCGGCGGCGAGCAGGCACAGGCCAAGCCCGCCGACGACAATGTGGTGGACGCCGAAGTCAAGGAAGTTAAAAAGGGCTGAAGCGATTCAACCCGGGCTGCCTGAAATGACGCATCCATGGATGCATCGAGTAGCGCCTTGAATGGCACGCTCGATGCTTGCAACAAGGCGGAAAACCTGGAGCAATCCCGGATTTCCGCTTTTGCATTTGTCTGGCGTGTTCCTGCGCTGACGACGTTTCTGCCACCTGCTGATTTCCGCACCGAGACGACCAAGTATTCCTGAACAACGACCTCACATGGCCACCAAAAAAGACTACTACGACACGCTGGGCGTTCCCAAGAACGCCAGCGACGAAGACATCAAGAAGGCGTATCGCAAGCTGGCGATGAAGCACCACCCTGACCGCAACCAGGGGGATGCGTCCAAGGTGGCCGAGGAGAAATTCAAGGAGGCCAAAGAAGCCTACGAGATGCTCTCGGACGAGCAAAAGCGCGCCGCCTACGACCAGTACGGCCACGCCGGTGTGGACCCGAACATGCGCGGCGGTCCGGGCGCAGAAGGCTTTGGCGGTTTTGCCGAGGCCTTTGGCGACATCTTTGGCGACGTGTTCGGCAACCAGCGCGGTGGCCAGCGCGGCGGGCGGCAGGTGTACCGAGGCGGCGACCTGAGCTACGCGATGGAGATCACGCTCGAGGAAGCAGCCGCCGGCAAGGATGCGCAGATCCGCATCCCGAGCTGGGACAACTGCAACACCTGCCATGGCACCGGTGCCAAGCCCGGCACCAAGGTGGTGACCTGCACCACCTGCCACGGCCACGGCGCGGTGCAGATGCGCCAGGGCTTTTTCAGCGTGCAGCAGACCTGCCCGCAGTGCAAGGGCACCGGCAAGCTGATTCCCGAGCCTTGCGTCACCTGCCACGGTGTCGGCAAGACCAAGAACAACAAGACGCTGGAAGTGAAGATTCCGGCGGGCATCGACGACGGCATGCGCATCCGCTCCACCGGCAACGGCGAGCCGGGCACCAACGGCGGCCCGCCCGGTGACCTGTACATCGAGATCCGCCTGAAGAAGCACGAGATCTTCGAGCGCGACGGCGACGACCTGCACTGCGTGATGCCCATCAGCTTCACCACTGCTGCGTTGGGCGGCGAGATCGAAGTGCCCACGCTGGCCGGCAAGGCCGCCATCGACATCCCCGAAGGCACGCAGGCCAGCAAGCAGTTCCGCCTGCGCGGCAAGGGCATCAAGGGCGTGCGCTCCAGCTACCCGGGCGACCTGTACTGCCACATCACGGTCGAAACGCCCGTGAAGCTCACCGAGCACCAGCGCAAGCTGCTCAAGGAACTGGACGAGTCGCTGAAAAAAGGCGGCGCCAAGCACTCGCCCAGCGAAGACGGCTGGGCCGACAAGCTGAAGAATTTCTTCAGCGCCTGAATCTCACACAGACTCAGTCAGACTCACGCGGGCCACCCGCAACGAACGCAAAAATGCCGGACACGTTCCGGCATTTTTCATGGGCGCTTCATGGACGCCCGAGTTTTCTCAAAATGAAACACTGGTCGCGCAGTGAATGCCCCTGCCCCTGCCGAACTCACAGGGCGTGACTTATAGTGCGGGCACACCCATTGACGCAAGGCACTCCCCATGAAAACCAAAGCCGCTGTCGCCTGGAAAGCAGGCCAACCGCTGACCATTGAAACCGTCGATCTGCAAGGCCCGAAGTTCGGCGAAGTGCTGGTCGAGATCAAGGCCACCGGCATTTGCCACACAGACTACTACACGCTCAGCGGCGCTGACCCGGAAGGCATCTTCCCCGCCATCCTCGGGCACGAGGGCGCGGGCATTGTGGTGGACGTGGGCCCCGGCGTGACGACCCTCAAGAAAGGCGACCACGTCATTCCGCTTTACACGCCCGAATGCCGCCAGTGCAAGTTCTGCCTGTCGCGCAAAACCAACCTGTGCCAGCTGATTCGCGGCACCCAGGGCAAGGGCCTGATGCCCGACGCCACCAGCCGCTTCAGCCTCGACGGCAAGCCCATCTTTCATTACATGGGCACCAGCACCTTCAGCAACTACACCGTGGCGCCTGAAATCTCGCTGGCCAAGATTCGCGAAGACGCACCGTTCGACAAGGTCTGCTACATCGGCTGCGGCGTCACCACCGGCATCGGCGCGGTGCTGTTCACCGCCAAGGTGGAAGCCGGCGCCAACGTGGTGGTGTTCGGCCTGGGCGGCATTGGCCTCAATGTGATCCAGGGCGCAAAGATGGTGGGCGCCGACAAGATCATTGGCGTGGACATCAACCCGGCCCGCCAGGAAATGGCGCGCAAGTTCGGCATGACGCACTTCATCAATCCGAAAGAAGTTGCCAACGTCGTCGATGCCATCGTACAGCTCACCGACGGCGGCGCCGACTACAGCTTTGAATGCATCGGCAACACCCAGGTGATGCGCCAGGCACTCGAATGCACGCACAAGGGCTGGGGCCGCAGCATCATCATCGGTGTGGCCGAGGCCGGCGCTGAAATCTCTACGCGCCCCTTCCAGCTGGTGACTGGCCGCAAGTGGGAAGGCTCGGCCTTCGGCGGCGCACGCGGCCGCACCGATGTGCCCAAAATTGTGGACTGGTACATGGAAGGCAAGATCAACATCGACGACCTCATCACCCACACCATGCCGCTGGAAGACATCAACAAGGGCTTCGACCTGATGAAAAGCGGTGAATCGATTCGCGGCGTGGTTCTGTATTGATTGGTAGCCACCACGGATTGCACACTGAATTCCGTTCGTCCTTGAGCCCCTTCCCGTTCGTCCTGAGGGCCCCTTCCCGTTCGTCCTGAGGGCCCCATTCCGTTCGCCCTGAGCTTGTCGAAGGGCTGTGAACTCAACCCAAGGCTTCGACGGGCTCAGCCCGAACGGAAACACAAGCAACCAGAAGACAAGCACGCCATGACCCCATCCCCCGAACTCCTCAGCGAACACGCCTGCTTCGGCGGCGTGCAGCGCTTTTACCGGCACGACTCCAAAGAGGTTGGCCTGCCGATGCGCTACTCGGTGTTCCTGCCGCCGCAAGCAGCCCACGGGCCAGTGCCTGCCGTGATGTACCTGGCGGGTTTAACGTGCACTGAAGAGACCTTTATGGTCAAGGCCGGTGCGCAGCGCCTGGCCGCCGAGCTGGGTCTGGCGCTGATTGCGCCCGACACCAGCCCGCGCGGTGCCGGCGTGCCGGGTGAAACCGAGAGTTGGGACTTCGGCGTGGCAGCCGGTTTTTACCTCGATGCGACCGAATCGCCATGGGCCACGCACTACCGCATGGAGAGCTACATCACCCGCGAACTGCTGCCGATGCTCACACAGACCTTGCCGATCGACGGCAAGCGCATCGGCATTTTCGGCCACAGCATGGGCGGCCACGGCGCGCTCACGCTGGCGCTGCGGCACCCCGGGCTGTTCAAGTCGGTCTCGGCCTTCGCGCCGATCTGCGCGCCCAGCCAGTGCCCCTGGGGGCACAAGGCGTTCAGCGGCTATTTGGGCACTGACCGCAGCGCATGGCAGGCGCATGACGCCACGGCCTTGATGCACCAGCAAACCTCGGCACCCTACCCCGCAGGCATCCTCATCGACCAGGGCCTGGCAGACAAATTTCTGGCCGAGCAACTGCACCCGCACCTGTTTGAAGCCGCTTGCCAGGCCGTCGGCCAGCCGCTCACGTTGCGCCGCCACGCCGGTTATGACCACGGCTACTATTTCATTGCCAGCTTCATGGCGGACCATCTGGCGCATCACGCCGGTCAACTGGCTTGACGGGCTATTGAGCAGCGCCTAAGCAAGGCCTAAGAAAGCCCGAGAAGGGGCACCCTACAATCCCAAGGATGCCGTTGAAGCCCCTCTCTCCTGCGTCCCGGCGCGCCATTCCAACTGTTTCATCACCCCGCGGCATGCGGCCGCTGTGGGTGGTCATGCTGGCAAGCTTCTGGATCGCCACCATCTGCAATCTCGCACTGTGGCGCACGCTGGCGCAACTGCCCGACCTGAGCACCGGCCAGGTACTGACCATCAGCGTGGCGCTCGCCTTTGTGATCGGGCTGGCCACGGCCGGGCTCATCAGCCTGCTGGCCTGGCGCTGGACGCTCAAGCCCGTCATCATCCTGTTCTGCATGTCGGCCGCCCTGGGTGCCTACTTCATGCTGGCCTACAACGTCGTCATCGACAAGACGATGATGGTCAACACGCTGCAGACCGACGTGCGCGAAACCCGCGACCTGCTCAACTGGCGCCTGCTGGCCACGGTGCTGGTGCTGGGCGTGCTGCCCAGCGTGCTGCTGTGGCGCCAGCACATCCGCCTCCAGAACCCGACGCGCCAGGTGCTGGCCAACATCACCGCCATGCTGGCCAGCACCGCGCTGCTGCTGCTGGTGGTGGTGCTGTTCTTCCAGAGCATCGCGTCGGTGATGCGCAACTACCCGCATGTGCGCTACCTGATGAACCCGCTCAACTCGTTCTACGCGCTGGGCACGATTGCGGCCAAGCCCTTTCTGCGCGATGAATCGATCGTGCGACCTCTGGGTGAAGACGCCAAACTGGGCGCCACCTACGCCGGGCAGACCAGGCCGCCGCTGTTGCTGCTGGTGCTGGGCGAAACCGCACGCAGCGGCAACTTCGCCATCAATGGCTACGGCCGCCCCACCACCCCCAGGCTGGCGCAAGAGAACATCGCCAGCCAGCGCAACGCCTGGTCGTGCGGCACCAGCACGGCGGCGTCGGTGCCGTGCATGTTCTCGAATTTCGGGCGCGAGGCGTATGACAGCCGGCCCGCCAACTACGAAGGCATGCTCGACGTGCTTTACCGCGCTGGCCTCGCCGTGCTGTGGATAGACAACCAGTCTGGCTGCAAGGGTGTGTGCGACCGCGTGCCGAGCGTGGACACCACCCAGCTGAAGGTGCCAGGCCTGTGCGACGGCAGCGAATGCTTTGACGAGGTGATGCTGCAGGGCCTGGACGAACGCATCGCCGCCCTGCCCGCCGAGCGCCGCGCCAAAGGCGTGGTGGTGGTGATGCACCAGATGGGAGGCCACGGGCCGGCCTACTTCAAGCGATCACCGCAGGCCTTCAAGAAGTTTTTGCCCGAGTGCACCGACAACGCCCTGCAAAGCTGCACGCCCGAAGGCCTGGTCAACGCCTACGACAACAGCATTGTGTACACCGACCACCTGCTCGCCTCTGCCATCCAGTGGCTCAAGGGCAAGGAGGCACAAACAGCACCCGCCATGCTGTATCTGGCCGATCACGGCGAGTCACTGGGCGAGAACAACCTCTACCTGCACGGCATGCCCTACGGCATTGCACCCGACGTGCAAAAACGCGTGCCGTGGATCACCTGGCTCTCACCCGAATTCGAACAACGTACCCACATCACCACCGCGTGCCTGAAGAAAAAGCTGGACGACCGCATCAGCCACGACAACTACTTCCACTCGGTGCTGGGCCTGATGGATGTGCAGACGCAGGTCTACAAGGCCGGGATGGATGTCTATGCGGGGTGCGCGAAGCCCTGACGGCTCAGGCCTTCCGAGGGTTGCACCTCAGGGTGCCTGCGCCGAAAGCACGGCGTGAAGGCGATTCAGGTTCTGTTCGTTGGCTGGCTCAATGATGTGCCAGATGCTTGCAGCAACTTTGGGGTCGTCAAACGCCTGGTGCCAGTGAACCATGGTTTGACCCTGCTGGTCGGTGAGCGTCGCCGTGAGCGTGAAATGCGGATGAGAGACATGCTGAATCACGACTCTGTCAGGCGTTGCTTCCAGGAAAATGTTTTCGTTCGGATAGTCTGTTCCGTCAGGCCCATGCATGACGAACTTCCAGCGCCCGTGGGCTTTGAATTCGAAGACCTCAAAGGTGTTGCGAAAGCCGTCGGGGCCCCACCACTTTGCAAGCTGAGCGCCGTCCTTGAAGGCGCCAAAGACATCCGTTCTTGGGAATGGCAA
Organism: Synechococcus sp. UW140; assembly: GCA_943370905.1. Lineage (GTDB taxonomy): Bacteria > Pseudomonadota > Gammaproteobacteria > Burkholderiales > Burkholderiaceae_C > Polaromonas. The sequence continues at coordinate 213,617 of CALRSS020000005.1, read as the reverse complement.
AAGGCGGCTGGTTGCGCAAACGCCATCGGCTCCGGGTTCAGGTTTCATTGATATCTCTGCACTGAGATGCGTTGACGCAAGTGACAACAGCTAACGTCCGACATGAGCGGCAGTCGAGGGCTGTCCGCTCGATGGAGCTGTTAGGCGCTTGTTCGAGAACGAGCGCGCCACGATATTGAGGGTGCCGCCAAAGACGCGGACACGAAACAGCACGTACTTCTCGGCGTCCAGAAGCTTCTTCGGAAGTGGATCGATGCTCCGCTCATAGGACACGTTCCAGTGACGCTTTTGCCTCTTCATGGCTTGCCGAACCGCATCGATATCTGCTGTTGCTTCAAGCATTGCCGTGTTTGACGGCGCATTGCCTACGAGCACGTCCGCATCCAGAATGACCTCCAGATTTGCACACTGCCTAAACCGAAGTTCTCGACTCTTGTTCTCCCAACGGCGGAACAGAACAACTGACACTTCGGCCCCGGCTCCACGCTTGACTGCTGGAACAAAGGAAAACCCTTCGACGGTTTCGTCGTGCGCGTCGATGGAATTGAACTTCTCCGCTAGATCGACAGGTGTTGGCATGGGCTAGCGCTTAACGTTGGCCGTGAATGGGCCACAACGGCGCACTCAGCATTGAAGAATGGTGAACACCCTGGCCGCCGTTGTGGATCCATTCGACGAACCTGTTAAACCGCAAGGCGACTAAGCTGGGCATTTCGGTTCCGTCCACGAGCTTCCGTATTGACTCTTGAATCCTTCAAGCTGTGCAGGAATGGCGGGGTCGCGCTTGGCAAGATCTTCGATTACCCATGTACCTTTGTAATCCCGGTAAAAGGAAGCAAGGACAAAAAGCTGGGAGTCAATGTCGAAGCGAAGCTTTGCCAAAGCTTCCTTGGAACAACCACGGGCAAGGTCTGCCTCCAACACTCGTAGCCTCTGCAATTTGGTCAAGCCCAAGTCAGCTTGGGTGGATGCGAGAAGCGAGCCAAACGTTTCCTTAGCGTGAGCCACCCCGACGCTCAGACCAAGCCTATAAGTACCGAAGCATGCCGCAAGAACAGCAATGACAGAAAGTGGGTATGCGAGAGATCGCTTCATCTGCGGTTTAACTTTGGAGGCCACCGGTACGCAGCAACTGCCGCGCAGCGGCAACCTGCCGCTGTGTGTCCGTGTGGGCCGACCAGTTAAAGAACATACTGACGCAACTCCTCAGCAAAGCTATCGACGCACTTGCGCCACTCAGGAATGTAGCTCTGGTCAATGTTGAAGCTACCTGACAAAGATGTAGAAGTACGTTCATCGAAGAACTCAAATTGTCCGTTGATGCCTCCCATTGTTTCCATGGAAAGAGAAAGATCGATGCCTCGCTCGGCACATGCCAATCTAGCCATACCAACTCGCCCCACGTTTGCGTAGAGAACGTCAAGCTGCTTTGAAAAGTTATCAAGGTCGCCGGATTGGAGAAAAGCTTCAAAGTCGCCTGTGAAACCGCCGGCGTGAACCTCTACACGAACCCTCGCCCAGTCTTCGTCGTCCGCACGAGTTATTGCGTCCAGTTCGACCCAAAAGGTTGGCGTTCTGAGTTGCATGAGCTTTAACGTTGAAATTGAGCGGACCAGCCAACGAAGCTGGCGCAGGTCCGCTGTAATGCCCGGTTGGAGCGCATATTTATACCTTACCCAGCCACTGCTGTAGTACACGGCGGGCCCAGCCGGCAGCAATGATGAGCGCCACCAGCAAGGCAGGCAACAAGATAACGATTTCGCGCAGCCAGAACAGCGCAAAGCTACCCCAGCTCGGCGGGCGGCCGCTTGGGTAGGGGTACGTGTACGTGTAGTACGTGAGCGCGCAAAGGATGAGCAGCGAGACGAAGAAGGCGAGCGCCTCGCGCCCCGCACCCCCGCCGCTGCGCTGGCCATCCGATTCACTCATGGGGGGGCACTCTGCATCGGTTTGCGGTTTAACGTTGGAGTTCAGCCGCCGCCGGAGGCGGTCGGCTGGGATGAGAGGTTAGACGCTGCGAGCAATTTTTTAAGCATGTTCTTCTTGGCGGTATCGGGCTTGTACGGCACGTACTCCTCCAAGCGGACCAACAACTCGAGCCAGTGCTTCAGAAAAGCGCCGTCGTGCTGAAGTTCCTTCTTGGAAGCCGCCCATGACGATGCACAGTCATTAAGCAGTGTACGAATTTGATTTGACCCAGCCCAGCAGGAGCCGCACAGAATGCGCCGCTGGTCAATACTCGCCTTCTTTACTTCAAAGACGCGCTTCTGATCTTGCGCCGAGAAGACACTGGGAGCCTTGCACCGCCAGCAGTCGTAAAGAATGTCGGTGTACTCGCGCGTGTAGTGGTATGAGATCGACTGTTTGCTCTTCTCTGCCCATTGCTCAGGGTCAGCAGGAATCGACGAGGTGGGAGTCACGTTCTTCATAGTGCTCTGTCTAACGTTGGAGGCCAGGCGACGCCGAAGGCGGTCGCCGCTGGGCCGACTTGTTAAAGCGAATTCTTGAAAACATTTTCAATCCCTGTGCAGTTTGTTTGTTGGCAATCGAACCAACGATTCTCTTTGAAAGTGCAATCCGATCCGAGGTTGTCAGTAGTAAAAATGCAGTCTTCAAATTCACACTCAACAAACTTGCAGTCAGCGAAAAAACAGCCTCGGAATTCGCAGCTACTGAATTTGACGTTGACGAATACCGCTTGGCTAAAGTGCCCCCAATACCAATCGCACCTTGAAAACTCACTGCCAAGAAAAAAGGCATGCACCATCGCACCGTCCGTCGATATGTCACGAAAGTCGCAATAACGGTAGAAATTCTCTGCCCAGTCGGGACCATTTCCACCCGTGGCTTCGAACGATTCGCTATCGAACTGCATGCGCTTTAACGTTGGCGCTCAGCGGGAGCCGCAGGCGATCCGATGGAGCAACCAGTTAAAACTCGTGCCGCCACTTCAGGGCCAGGGGCACGCCCCGATACAGCCGTTCCCCATACAGGTCGCACCATTCTTGGAAAATAGTGGGCACGCTTCATTCTTAACCTCCTCATTTTTTTGATTCTCACTCAATACCGCGGCCGAAACAGTACAAGCCGTAAAACGCAGACGCAAAAGAAACAGACCCTTAAAAAGGCCGCGCCTCCGAATTGCACGGCGTGCGAATTCCGAGCACGATGATCTGCCCGTGCGTACACGGTATGCGCAGCAAAAACCCTTATGCGGTGAAACGTACCGCTGATAGGTTCCGATGAGGGCAATGGCGCCATTACTAAGCATGAGTTTTAACGTTGGAGCTGCCCGGCGCGCAGCATTTGCGGCGAAGCCGCCTTCTGCTGCTGCGTGTCCGTGCCGAGCGACATGTTAGAGCGCATTGGCGCGGACCTCGGGTTCGGCTGTGCACAACACCGAAACACAGTCATCAATTCCCGCAATGAAGAACTCCTTCAGCTTGGGAACGACGTCCGCTGAGAGGAACGCTGGACGAGACTTCTCCTGCGACAACCAACCTCCTGATTGCACCTCAAAGAGCCGCCCGTTCTGAGACGAGCACGTGGGCCAATACTCACTCAAGTCGCGCTCGTCCAAGACGCGGTATCCTCAGACATCTGCGAACACCACCTCAATCTCGTTCTCACCGGGGCCGCGCACTCGAACGGTGAGGCCATCAAAGTACGACTGCACGCCAACGATCTCGCTCTGTGGATCGAGAATCGAGCCGGACGCAACCGCGAGAGCAACAACCTTGGCCATCGTGTGCTCTAACGTCGGCGTTGACCGGCGACGCGGAGGCGAGCATGCGCAGCATGCGTAGCTGCCGTGGCGTCCGTGTCGAACAACCTGTTAGACATCACCGCGCCCACCTGGCTCCGACTCGCGGAGGACGCACGCGCAACCACGGCTGTACAGAAGGTCCGATGACCCAGAGCCGCAGCTGCGGCGACCAGACGTGCAGCGCCTGCGGTACTGGTCCGTAATTTCTGGCGCAGTGCTCTGCGGCCCGCGCAGAAACCCGTCTCCAGAACACTTGACTTGGACGTGCCACATCGCTCGTCTTCGCGCGGCGGTCAGCCTTATGCGCCGCAAACTTTGCCCAGTACTCGTGGCGCGACCAGAAGTACCGGCGCCACCACTCCGGGTGGGATGCCCTGGCGTTGTGTGCGCGCACTCTAATACTCATGATGTCTAACTTTGATATATCCGGCAAAACTGCCGAATAACATGGGCACTGGTCGGATAACAACTGACCAAGCGGTCAAAAAAGCCTTTTGAATACAAAGGGTTGCCTTCGTATACTGTATGAATGAACAGGTATATTGAATTCGACAAAGTCGCCGCCCCCGCCTTGAAATCTTCGCGCATTCTTGATCAGCTGCGCGAACGTATTCGCTACCTTCACTATAGCCTGCAGACTGAGAAAGCTTACCTGTACTGGGCACGTTTTTACATTCGTTGGCATGGCCGAAACGGGAAAATGCGGCATCCGCGCGACATGGGCAAGCCTGAGGTTGAAGAGTTTCTGACAATGCTCGCCAATGATCGGCAGGTCTCGCCCGCCACGCACAGGCAAGCCCTGAATGCGCTACTTTTTCTTTACCGCCACGTTCTCGATCAAGATCTTCCGTGGCTTCAATCCATAGGACGACCACCCGAACGAAAACGTATTCCGGTTGTGCTGACGCCAAGCGAAGTCCAGTCGGTGCTAGCGCTGATAGATGGTCCAGAAAGTGTGTTGGCGCGCATGCTCTACGGCACAGGCATGCGACTCGCCGAAGGCCTCAACCTGCGCGTCAAGGACATTGACTTTGACCGACAGGTAATCGTTGTGCGCAGCGGAAAAGGCGATAAGGACCGCGTGGTGATGCTGCCCCGCGCGCTGGTGGCGCCTTTACGAGCTCAACTGGCCTCTTCCAGAGCCCTTTGGGCTGGAGACCGCGCAGCCGGCCGCAACGGTGTGTACATGCCTCATGCGTTAGGCCAAATACCCGCGCGCTGGCCAAGCCTGGGCGTGGCACTGGGTGTATCCTGCAATGAACCTGTCCGTAGACCCGCGGACTGGGGTGGAGCGAAGACACCATCTCTTTGAAGAACGCTTGGGCCGACAACTCAAAGCGGCAGCGTTAAAAGCTCAAATAGACAAGCATGTCACCGTGCACACTTTGCGTCACAGCTTTGCCACTCACCTCTTGCAGTCCGGAACCGACATACGCACAGTGCAGGAGCTGCTGGGCCACAGCGACGTCAGCACCACAATGATTTACACCCATGTCCTGAAAGTGGCTGCTGGCGGAACAACCAGTCCGCTGGACTGTCTTGCCACGGCCTGACTTGGCCATGCATCAGCTCAAAACAGTTTTCCCTGCCCCACCACCCCCGGCGGTATGAACTGCCCCAAGTCCAACTCAGTCCGCTGCCGGTTCAACCCCAGGCGCGCACAAGCTTTTTCAAAGCGCTGCTTGATCAAATCAGCCCACAGGCCCTCGCCCTTCATGCGTGAGGCGAAGTCGCTGTCGTAGTCCTTGCCGCCGCGCATTTCGTGGATGCGGGCCATGATGCGGTTGGCGCGTTGGGGGTAATGCAGTTCCAGCCATTGTTTAAACAAAGGCGCTACTTCCCAAGGTAAGCGCAGCACGGTGTAGAAGGCGGTGCGCGCGCCGGCGTCGCGCGCAGCTTCGAGTACCTGTTCCATGTCGTCGTTCACGAACGGAATTTGCGGTGCCACGCTCACGCCGACGGGCACGCCATGCTCGGCCAGCGTGCGGATGGTGCGCAGGCGGCGATGCGGTGCGGCGGCGCGTGGCTCCAGCTTGCGGGCCAGGTCGCCGTCTAGCGTGGTGATGGTGATGTAAACCGCGGCCAGATGGTCTGCGGCCATCGGGGCGATGAGGTCGAGGTCGCGCTCAACGCCGCTGGACTTGGTGACGAGCGAGAACGGGTGGCGTGCCTGCTGCAGCACCTCGATCACGCTGCGAGTGAGGCGCAGCTCGCGTTCGGCAGGTTGGTAGCAGTCTGTGGCGGAGCCGATGTTGAGCAGCCTGGGCACATAGCTGCGGCGTGCCAGGTCTGCGCGCAGCACCTCGGGCAGGTTGCGCTTGGCGATGATTTTGGTTTCAAAGTCCAGCCCCGGCGAGAGGTTGAGGTAGCTGTGCGTGGGCCGGGCGTAGCAGTACACGCAGCCATGCTCGCAGCCGCGGTAGGGGTTGATGCTGTAGTCAAAAAAGATGTCGGGCGAGTCGTTGCGGTTGATGGCGCTGCGGGCGTCTTCAAACCTCACCTCGGTCACTACTGGGGGCTTGTCACCGGCCTCGCCCTCCAGGCCTTCGATCGTGCCCCAGCCGTCGTCGTGCGCTACGCGCTGGTCTTTCTCGAACCGGTGCGCCAGGCGCGTGGCGGTGCCACGGCCCTTGATGGCATGCAGCGGGATGGTGACGTCGGCCATGAAAGACTGTACTCTCAATACTGTATTTTTATACAGTATATCCAGCCGACGTCCGATCAGCAACTACTCCGGGAAACGCAGCTCCCACTGCTCGACTTCCGGCAGGCCCAGGCTGTCGTTGTACTCTTTCGAGCTGAACATGCTGGGGCGAACGGCAGCGGTGGAGCCGTCATGCTGCAGGTGCTGCAACGCACTGCGCATGGCAAAACCAACCGCGCTGCGGATGAGCGAGGGGTAAATCGCCAGTGCGATGCCGTGCGTGTGCAGGGCATCAGCATGCAGGCCAGCGAGCGGCCCACCGGCGTCGATGTTGACCATGCAGGGAATGGTTACCGCGTCGGCCACGCGGCGGATGTCGTCCAGAATGCCGTCGTGGCCTTTGAGCTCCACAAACACCGCCGCGGCACCCGCACGCTCGAAGGCCTGCGCGCGCGCGATGGCCTCGGCCACGCCGCACGAGGCTGCGCTGTCAGTGCGGCCGATGACGAGAAAGCTCGAGTCGCTGCACGCCGCCACTGCCGCTTCAATTTTTGCGACGGCCGACTTGAAGGGCAGCACCTCGCGCGCGCCGGGCAACTGTGCGCAGCGCTTGGGCGAGGTCTGGTCTTCAATGTGAATGCCGGCCACACCGGCGGCTTCAAACTCCTCAACGCAGCGGCGCACGCCGACGACGCCGCCGTAGCCGGTGTCGGCGTCGCACACCAGCGGCAAGTCCATGCAGGCCGCCACACGGCGGGCGTGGCCAGACATCAGCGTCAGGTCCACCAGGCCCACATCGGGCCGGCCCAGCAGGCAGGCCGACACGCCGTTGCCCGTCATGTAGGCGGCTTCGAAGCCGGCTTGCGCCACCATGCGCGCGCCGTAGCCGTCGTAGATGCCGGGCGCGATGACGGCGCGGCCGCCGCTACGTGCTTCGGCCAGGCGCGTACGCAACTGCTGGCGCAAGCGCGTGGCGCGGCCGGGGCCTGCTGCTGCAGGGCTGTGAGGTGTTGTCATGCTGTGACTTCCCAATCAGGGTACTTGCGCAGAAAGGGAATGAGCCCGCCTTCGCGCAGGATGGCGCGTATGGCCACCGGCATCACGCTGAGCGTGTGCACCGTGGGTTGCCCTGCCACCTGCAAGGTGTGCGCGTTCAGGTCGATCACCAGTTCATCCGTGGCGGTAATGCCTGTGGTGTCGCACTCCAGCACCGGCAGGCCGTTGTTGATGGCGTTGCGGAAAAACTGGCGACCAAACGACGGTGCCACGATGGCCGCCACCCCCATGCGCCGCAGGATGTGCACCGCCTGCTCACGCGAGGAGTTGATACCGAAGTGCTTGCCGGCGACGATGATGCCGCCAGACTGAAAGCGCTGCGCGAACCCGGGCGCCACCGCCTCGAAGGCCTGCGCGGCAATGAAGGCTTCGTCCTTGCCGGGCAGGTATTTGCCGGAGCAGTTCAGGTCGGTGTTGACGTCGTCACCCAGCACAAAGCAGGGCCCGCGAAGGATGTCTGTGTCTGTTACTGGAGTTGCTTCAAGCATGCGATGCCTCCCACTGTCCGCCTTCCACTGTGCGTGGATCGGTCACATAACCCGTCAATGCCGAAGCCGCCACCGTGGCGGCAGAGCCGAGCCAGATTTCAGCGTCGTGGTTGCCCAAACGCCCCTTGAAGTTGCGGTTGGCGCTGGAGATCACCACTTCCCTGTCGCCGGGGATGAGGTGGTTGGTGATGCCGACGCAGGTGCCGCAACCGGCAGCCTCGACCGAGGCGCCGGCTTCCGTCAGCGCTTCGATCAGGCCTTCGCGTGCGGCGGCCAGGTAAATCTGCCGCGAGGCGGGCGTGATGATCATGCGCACACCCTTGGCCAGGCGCCGGCCTTTCAGGATGGCCGCGGCCTGGCGCATGTCGTCGAGCCGGCCGTTGGTGCAGGTGCCGATCAGCGCGAAGTTGATCTTCTGGCCGATGACTTCAGACGCGGCCACGATGTCGTCCACCGCATGGCGCCGCGCCACTTGCGGGGTGAGCGCACTGGCGTCGATCTCGACGCGGTCGGCGTACGCCGCACCCGCATCGGCAAACACCGCCTGCGGCGGCTTGGCGCCATGGGCTGCCAGCCACCGGATGGTTTTGTCGTCGGCTTCCATCAGCGCGGCTTTGGCGCCCAGCTCGGCGGCGTGGTTGGCCAGCGTCATGCGGTCGTCGATTTCCATCGCCTGCACGGCCGAGCCCACGTACTCGATGGCGCGGTAGTTCAGGCCTTCGGCGCCGTAGCGACCCAGCATGTAGAGCGTGATGTCTTTGGCCCACACGCCGGGCTGCAGACGCCCGTTGAGCTGCACGCGCACCGACTCGGGCACGCGCAGCCAGATCTTGCCGGTGGCCATCACGGCGCTGACGTCGGTGCCTTCGATACCGGTGCCGAAGGCGTTGAAGGCGCCGTAGGTGACCGAGTGCGTGTCGGTGCCCACGATCAGGTCGCCGCAGGTGAGGTGGCCGCCTTCGGGCAGCACCTGGTGGCAAATGCCGTCGCCAATGTCGTAGAGCACGCTGCCGTGCTCGTCTGCAAAGCGGCGCATCGCGGTGTGGGTTTGCGCGGCTTCCAGATTGGGCGGCGGCGAGTAGTGGTCCAGCACCCAGGCGGTCTTGCTGGCGAATGGTAAGGGGGAAGGCAAACGTGTCGTACCGCCCTGGCCCATTTTGTCCACCATGCGGATGGCGTTGGGCGCACGGGCGTCGTGGACCATGGCGAAGTCCACCCTGGCGATCACGATGTCGCCGGCGTGCACCGCGTCCAGCCCGGCGTGCCGGGCCAGGATTTTTTCAGCAATGGTTGCGTTCATGAAGATTCCAGGTTGCTGTCATTCACTCTTGATGCCGGCCTTGCGCACCAGCGCGCCCCACTTCTCGCTCTCGGCCTTGATGAAGCGCGTGGTGTCGTCGGGCGAGGTCGGCGTCGGCTCCAGCCCGAGCTTGCGCAACTGGGCGACCACACCGGGTTCATTCAGCACACTCACGATGGCGGCATTGAGGCGCTGCACCACATCGGCAGGCGTGCGTTGCGGCGCGGTGAAGGCATACCAGTTGACCGCCTCAAACCCCGCAAAGCCTGACTCGGCCACGGTGGGCACCTGCGGCAGCGCATCGAGCCGCTTGCTGCCGGTGGTGGCAATGGCGCGCAGCTTGCCGGCCTGGATGAACTGCAGTGCATCGGTGGGGCTGGAGAAGATGGACGCCAGCGTGCCGCCCAGCAGGTCGTTCATCGCCGGTGCGCCGCCGCGGTAGGCGACGTGCTGGTTGTTGAGCCCGGCAGCGGACTTGAGCAGTTCGCCGGCCAGATGGCCGCTGCTGCCCACGCCGGAAGAACCAAAGGAGAGTTTCGAGCTGGGCTCCTTGCCCAGGCGGATGTAGTCACTGAGTGTGCGCACCGGGCTGTTGGCATTGACCACCAGCACATTGGTGAACACCACCGCCATCGACAGCGCGGCCATGTCGGTGGCCGGGTTATAGCTGAGCTTGTTCAGGTGCTGGTTCACAGCCAGCGAGCCGATGGTGCCCAGCATCACGGTGTAGCCGTCGGCCGGCGCCTTGATCAGGAAGTCCGACGCAATGTTGCCGCCTGCGCCAGGCTTGTTGTCGATCACCACGCTTTGCTTGAGCACGTCGGCCAGGCGCGGCGCAATGATGCGGGCCACGGTGTCGGAGCTGCCGCCCGGCGCAAAACCCACCACCAGCTTGATGGGGCGGTTGGGGTAAGGGTCGGCGTCGGCAGCGTGAGCCACAGGTGCGGCCCATGACAGGGCAGCGCACAGCGCCGCTGCGAGGGCGGTTTGAATCTTCATGAAGCTTGTCTCCTGATCTTTGGAATGGTCTTCAGTATCTGCGCGCAGAAGGACTGCGCGTGCGGTGATTCAGCAATGCACGTGCCAACCGCGGGGCTCTTTACCCAAGGACAAAGCCTGTTGATTGCATTGGATTTTTTCTGCTTTCCATGCGGGGCCGTTCGGCCCATATTTCATTATTGAAACATTACTGTTTCAATATGGGGATTTTTGCTACGATGGCGCCATGAACCGACCCCCCGCCACCCAAGCGCCCCGCGGCAGCCCCGAGCCCGTCATCTGCGCCATCAGCGGCCACCGGCTGATCGACACCTTCCGCGCCGTGGCGCCCGAGTTTTCGGCCCGCGCCCGTGTCGAGGTGGCCCACCTGGCATTTGACGAAGCCCTGGCCCACGTGCGCGCGCAAATCGCCCGGCAGCGCTGCGACGTGGTGCTGGCCTCGGGTGCCAACGGCGCCTACTTGCGCAGCCAGCTGAGCATTCCGGTGGTGCTGGTGAAGGTCGGCGGCTATGACCTGATGACGGCGCTGTGCAATGCGCGGACGCTGTCCGACCGCATTGCGGTGGTGCTGCACCGCGAGGTCTCGCCCGAGCTGATCCGCTTTGCGCAGCGCTTTGGCATCGGCCTTGAATTCCGCGCCTATGAAACGGCTGAAGACGCCCGCCTGCGCGTGCAGGAACTGGCCACGCTGGGTGTACAGGTGGTGGTGGGCGCCGGCATGGTGGCCGACCTGGCACAACGCGCCGGGCTTACCGGTGTGTTCCTCTATTCGACCGACTCGGTGCGCCAGGCGGTGGAAGACGCGATTGCGATAGCGTTCGCGCAGCGCGAGGAAAAATCGCAGCGCACGCAACTCGACTCGGTGATCCAGCACCTGAGCGATGGCGTGGTCGCCGTCGACATGCGCGGACGCATCACCACCATCAACCCGGCCGCGGCCCGCATGGCAGGCCGCGCGATGGAAGGCACGCTGGGCACGCCGCTGCAGCAGGTGTTTGCCGGCCTGCAACCCGGTGAGGTGCTGAGCCAGGGCACGGCCGAGCTGGGCCGGGTGGACGAGTTGCAGGGCCGCTCGGTGGTGGTGGACTGCGTGCCACTGCACGACGCCGATACGCAGACCGGCGCCGTCTTCACGCTGCATGCGCCTGGCCCACTCGAGAACGCCGTGAGCCGCCTGCGCGCGCGCAGCCACCGCCGCACCAACACCGCGCGCTACACGCTCGACCAGCTGGTGGCCGTGTCGCCGGCCATGCAGACACTGGTGAAACGCTGCGAGGTGCTGGCACGCAGCAGCGATGCCACGGTGCTGATCCGGGGAGAAAGTGGATCGGGCAAGGAGGTGGTGGCGCAAGGCATCCACCAGGCCAGCCGGCGCCGTCAGCAGGCCTTCGTGGCCATCAACTGCGGCGCGTTTCCGCCCAACCTGCTCGAGAGTGAACTGTTTGGCTACGAGGAAGGCGCCTTCACCGGCGCACGCCGCCATGGCAAGGCTGGCCTCTTTGAAGCGGCCAACGGCGGCACGCTGTTTCTCGACGAGGTCGGCGAGATGCCGCTGCTGCTGCAGACCCGGCTGCTGCGCGCGCTGCAGGAAAAGGAAATCACCCGTGTCGGTGGCGTGGACGCCATTCCAGTGGACGTGCGCATCGTGGCAGCCACCCACCGTGACCTGTTTGCCATGGTGGGCCAGGGCACCTTCCGCGAAGACCTGTTTTACCGCCTGCACATTCTGGAAGTGGCAGTGCCGCCGCTGCGCGAACGGCCGGAAGACATGGAGGCACTGGCCGCGATGCTGATTCCTGCCGCACTGGAGCGCGCCGGCATGGCGCACCTGGCGGCCGGGGCGCTTCAGGCCGCTCTGCCCGTACTGCGCGGGCACCGCTGGCCCGGCACTGTGCGCGAGCTGGAGAACGTGGCCGAGCGCATCGCCATGGCCTGCCTGATCGAGCAGGCCGCGCCGCGCGCACCAGAGGTGATGGCCTTGCTGGGCTCGCCAGCCGCCAGCCTGGCCAGATCTGCTGACACCGCGGCACACTCCCTGCCGCAAACCCGCCGACAGCACGAGGCACACCGCGTGCGCACCGTGCTGCAGGCCTGCGGCGGCGACAAAGAGGCCGCCGCGCAAGCTCTGGGCATCAGCCGCACCACGCTGTGGCGCAAGCTGCGCTGAAGCCGCTGGCGCCCTGCGATGGCGGGCGCTATGCTGACTGCTTCTTTGGAGGCAACCCATGAGCAGCACCGGATTCACTGTCAGCCACGCCGCAGCCGCCCCTTTCGAGCGGGGCCTGCGATCGTTTTTTGAATACCGCGACCTGGGCATCCGCGAGGCGACTGCCGGGCAGGTAGACGCCCACGTGATCCGCGCCGCGGCCGGGCGTGAATTCTCCAGCCAGCCGCATCTGCACCGAACCACCTTCCAGATGGTTTACGTGCTGAAGGGCTGGATCGAGTTCGACTACGAAGGCCAGGGCATCATGCGGCTGGAGGCGGGCTCCTGCGTCTACCAGCCGCCTGGCATTCGCCACCGCGAGATGGGCCACAGCGACGACATCGAAATGCTCGAGATCGTGATGCCCGCAGACTTCAAGACCGAGGAAGTCGCCGCCGTGGAGGCAATCGCTTCAGCGTGATGCCGCTGGCGATGATGGCGGCCTTGGCCACGCCGGCCGCTGCAGCGCACGTGCTTCCGTGCTGCGGTACAGCAGCACGCCGCTGACGAGCGACAGACCAAAGGCGGCCAGCATACCCAGTGCATTGACCCACACCAGCACGGGCCAGAAGTGGCTGACCACGGCATTGACCAGCAGGCAGACCGGAAAGTGAATCAGGAACACGGAGTAGGACACAGCGCCCAGGCGCGCCAGCGGCAGTCCCAACGAGCGTATCAACCAGCGCGGCGGCAGTGCACGCAGTCGCTCGCCGGCCAGTTGCAACGCCACCAGCCCGAAAGCGGTGGCCGCCGCCACCACAATGCGCCCGCGAAAGTCCAGCCACAGCGCCGCGATGACCACCAGGGCCATGGTGAGCAACAGCCACCTGAGCCGCTCTGACTGCCCTTGGTGATGGGCTGAAACTGCCCAGCGCGCCAGCATCCCGAGACCATAGGCACCGAAAAAATAGAACGCTGTGGCATCGAGCCCCGGCTGCCGGTTGAACACCAGCAATGACGCCACCACCAGCGCACCGACCACGGTCATGCCGGCCACCGCAACCCATGCGCCGCGCTGACGCTGACTTGCCTGCGCAAGACTGAAGAGCAGCACACTGAGCGCAAACAACTGGAAGTCGATCGCCACGTACCAGACCCCGGCCGACAGCGACTCCTGCCCCACCAGACTGTGCAGCAGCAGCGCATGGCTGAGCACCTGCCACAGCGTCGGTGCAGCGGGCATGGAATCGTGCAGGAACCAGGGCCGGAGCAGCGCCGCCACCAACAGGCTCACAGCCAGCGCAACCAGATAGGGAAGCACCAGCCGGCGGTAGCGCCGCAGCACCAGGCGCCAGGGCGTGCGCACCGCCGAGACACCCTGCGGCGCCAGCGAGCCCGCCGCCAGAAAGCCCCCGACCACGAGGAAGAGCTGCACCGCCATGCGGGCGTAGTCGTACAGCCAGTCCATGAGTTGCGGTGCCACCGGATACACCACGTCGGACATCGGGCCATAGAAGGCCAGGTGGTGCCAGACGATCAGCGCACAGGCGATGCCCTTGAGCACGTCGATGCCCGCCAGGCGGTCAGGCGTGGGGAGGGAGATGGCTGCGTTATGGAGCATGTGCGGGTCTGCCAATGGCCCCAACGTGCCGGAAGAAGCTCAGACTGCCCCGGTCAGGCGGGCCGCTTCAGGCGCTCACCCGCTGCAGGGCCGTCTGGTATTCGCGCTTGAGCTGGGCAATGAACTCGCCCGCGGTCTGCACCTTGCTCACCGCGCCAATGCCCTGGCCGCAGCCCCAGATGTCCTTCCAGGCCTTGGTCTTGTCGCCGCCAAAGTTCATGCTGCTGGGGTCGCTCACGGGCAGGTTGTCAGGGTCCATGCCAGCGGCGCGGATGGAAGGCGCCAGGTAGTTGCCGTGCACGCCGGTGAAGAGGTTGCTGTAGACGATGTCGTCGGAGTTGCCGTCCACGATGGCCTGCTTGTAGGCATCGCTGGCGCGGGCTTCTTCGGTGGCAATGAAGGCCGAGCCGATGTAGGCAAAGTCGGCACCCATGGCTTGCGCAGCGAGTACGGCACCGCCAGACGCGATGGAACCCGACAGGGCCACCGGGCCGTCAAACCACTGGCGGATTTCCTGCATCAGCGCGAACGGGCTCTTCACGCCCGCGTGGCCGCCGGCACCCGCAGCCACCGCCACCAGACCGTCGGCGCCCTTTTCAATTGCCTTGTGGGCGAACTTGTTGTTGATGATGTCGTGCAGCACCACGCCGCCGTAGCTGTGCGCGGCGGCATTGATGTCTTCGCGCGCGCCCAGGCTGGTGATGTAAATAGGCACCTTGTAGCGCACGCACACTTCCATGTCGTGCTCAAGCCGGTCGTTCGACTTGTGCACGATCTGGTTGATCGCAAACGGGGCGGCGGGCTTGTCGGGGTTGGCCTTGTTCCAGGCGGCCAGCGTCTCGGTGATTTCGGCCAGCCATTCTTCGAGCTGCGAGGCCGGGCGTGCATTGAGTGCAGGCATGGCACCGACCACGCCGGCCTTGCACTGCGCAATGACGAGCTTGGGGTTGCTGATGATGAACAACGGCGAACCGATGATGGGCAGTGGCAGGTTGGCAAGTGCGCCGGGCAGTCTGGACATGGTGGTTCCGCCTGTAAGAAAGCTGTGTAGGGGGTGATGTGTTGGAAAGCAGTCAGAGCGCGCTCAGAACGCTTCGAGCGCCAGTGCCGTGACGCACTCGGCGCCCTGCACAATGCTGTCGCGCATACCGGGTGCCTTGGTCAGCAGGTGGTCGGCGTAAAAGCGCGCCGTGATGATCTTGGCCTTCATGAAGTCCACCTCTACCCCCGCAGCCAATTGCTGCTCGGCCACCAGCAGCGAGCGCGCCATTTGCCAGCCCGCCATCAGGTTGCCGGCCAGCATCAGGTAAGGCACGCTGCCCGCGAACACGGCATTGGGGCTGGCCTTGGTGTGGTCCGAGACGAACTCCACCACGTCGACAAAGGCTTCGCGTGCCGCCTTCAGGCGTTTGGCCATGGCCAGCGCGTCGGCGCCGCCCTGCTTGAGCAGTTCTTTTTCGGTGGCCTCAATCTGCGCGGCGATGCCCTTGGCTGTCTGGCCGCCGTCGCGCGCCGTCTTGCGGCCGATCAGGTCGTTGGCCTGGATGGCCGTGGTGCCTTCATAGATGGTCAGGATCTTCGCGTCGCGGTAGTACTGCGCAGCGCCGGTCTCTTCGATGAACCCCATGCCGCCATGCACCTGCACGCCGAGGCTGGTGACTTCCAGGCTCATCTCGGTGCTGTAGCCCTTGACCAGCGGCACCAGGAATTCATAGAAGGCGGCGTTCTGCTTGCGCACCTCGGCATCCGGGTGATGGTGAGCGCCGTCGTAAGCCGCGGCGGCCACTGACGCCATGGCACGGCAGCCTTCGATGTAGGCACGCATGGTCATCAGCATGCGCTTGACGTCCGGGTGGTGGATGATGGGCGCACTCGCCTTGATGGAGCCATCGACCGGACGGCTCTGGATGCGCTCTTTCGCAAACGCCACCGCCTTCTGATAGGCCCGCTCGGCAATCGCAATGCCCTGCACACCGACCGCATAGCGTGCGGCGTTCATCATGATGAACATGTATTCGAGGCCACGGTTTTCCTGGCCGACGAGATAGCCAACGGCGCCACCCTTGTCACCGTACTGCAGCACGGCAGTCGGTGAGGCCTTGATGCCCATCTTGTGCTCGATGCTGACACAGTGCACGTCGTTGCGCGCGCCGAGAGAACCGTCTTTGTTGACCATAAACTTGGGCACCACGAAGAGGCTGATGCCCTTCACGCCTTCGGGCGCACCCGTCACGCGGGCCAGCACCAGGTGCACGATGTTCTCGGCCATGTCGTGCTCACCGTAGGTGATGTAGATCTTGGTGCCAAACACCTTGTAGCTGCCGTCGGGTTGGGGCTCGGCACGGCTGCGCACCATGGCCAGATCAGAGCCGGCCTGTGGCTCGGTCAGGTTCATGGTGCCGGTCCACTGTCCGCTCACCAGCTTCTCAAGGTAAGTGGCCTTCAGTTCATCGGAGCCGGCGGTGAGCAGCGCTTCGATCGCGCCGTCAGTCAGCAGCGGGCACAGTGCAAAGCTCATGTTGGCGGAGTTGAGCATCTCGCCGCAGGCCGCACCAATCGTCTTGGGCAAGCCCTGGCCACCGCACGCCGTGGGGTGCTGCAGGCCTTGCCAGCCGCCTTCAGCGTATTGTTTGAAGGCTTCCTTGAAGCCGGGTGTGGTGGTGACCACGCCGTCTTTCCAGCTCGACGGGTTCTTGTCGCCCTCCCAGTTCAGCGGGGCGAGCACGCCTTCGTTGAACTTGGCGCACTCTTCCAGCACGGCCTGGGCGGTGTCCAGGCCCGCTTCTTCAAAGCCGGGGATTTGGGCAATCTGATCGAGGCCAGCCAGGTGCTGGATGTCGAACAGCATGTCCTTGAGAGGGGCGGTGTAGCTCATGTTTTGTCTCCGTTGTGTCTACCGTCGTCATTCAGCCAAGAAAAAAGGCACCGCTCTCGATGCCTTTCCTTGACGCGGCGCCCTTACAGCGCCGCCACCAGTTCCGGCACGGCCGTGAACAGGTCGGCCTCCAGCCCGTAGTCGGCCACGCTGAAGATCGGGGCTTCGGGGTCCTTGTTGATGGCGACGATGACCTTGCTGTCCTTCATGCCGGCCAGATGCTGGATGGCGCCTGAAATGCCCGCCGCGATGTAAAGCTGCGGCGCCACGATCTTGCCGGTCTGGCCGACCTGCCAGTCGTTGGGCGCGTAGCCGGCGTCCACCGCTGCGCGCGAGGCACCGAGCGCTGCGCCCAGCTTGTCGGCCAGCGGCGTCATGATTTCGTTGAACTTCTCGCTGGAGCCCAGCGCGCGGCCACCCGAGACGATGATCTTGGCGGCCGTCAGCTCGGGCCGGTCGCTCTTGGCGATCTCGGAGCCGAGGAAGGACGACTTGCCGCTGTCGGCCACACCGGCCGGGGTGTCGATGGCAGCCAAGCCACCGGTGGCGGCCGCCGCGTCAAAGCCGGTGGTGCGCACGGTGATGACCTTGGTCGCGTCCAGGCTCTGCACGATGGCAATCGCGTTGCCGGCGTAGATGGGGCGCTCGAAGGTATCGACCGCATCGACCTTGGTGATGTCGGAGATCTGGCCCACATCCAGCGTGGCAGCCACGCGCGGGGCGATGTTCTTGCCGGAGGCGGTGGCGGGGAACAGGATGTGCGAGTAAGCCGCCGCAATGGTCAGCACCTGCGCGGCCATGTTCTCGGCCAGGCCGTGGGCGAAATGCTCACCTTCCACATGGATGACCTTGGCCACGCCGGCGATCTGTGCGGCGGCTTTGGCCGCGTCGCCGGCGTTGTGGCCCGCCACCAGCACGTGCACCTCGCCACCACCCAACTTGGTGATGTGGGCGGCGGCAGTCACGGTGTTGAGCGTGGCAGGACGGATGGTGGCGTTGTCGTGTTCAGCCACGACGAGTGTTGCAAGGGCAGTCATGTCAATTCCTCAGATTACTTTGGCTTCGTTGCGGAGCTTGTCCACCAGGGTGGCGACGTCGGGCACTTTCACGCCGGCGCTGCGCTTGGGCGGCTCGCTGACCTTGAGGGTCTTGATGCGCGGCTTGACGTCCACGCCGAGGTCTTCGGGCTTGACGTTGTCGAGCTGCTTTTTCTTGGCCTTCATGATGTTGGGCAGCGTCACATAACGCGGCTCATTGAGGCGCAGGTCGGTGGTGATGATGGCCGGCAGCGTGAGCGACAGCGTTTCCAGGCCGCCATCGACTTCGCGGGTGACCTTGGCCTTGCCGTCAGCCACTTCGACCTTGGAGGCGAAGGTGGCCTGCGGCCAGCCGAGCAGTGCAGCGAGCATCTGGCCGGTCTGGTTGCAGTCGTCGTCAATCGCCTGCTTGCCGAGAATCACCAGCTGGGGCTGCTCCTTGTCGACCAGCGCCTTCAGCAGTTTGGCCACGGCCAGCGGCTGCAGTTCTTCGGCGGTTTCGACCAGAATGGCGCGGTCGGCACCGATGGCCATGGCGGTGCGCAGGGTTTCCTGGCACTGCAGCACGCCGCAGCTGACGGCGATGACTTCCGTCACGGCGCCCTTTTCCTTGAGCCGGGTCGCCTCTTCGACGGCGATCTCGTCAAACGGGTTCATGCTCATCTTGACGTTGGCAATATCGACGCCGGTGCCGTCGGATTTGACACGGACTTTGACGTTGTAGTCGACTACACGTTTGACGGGGACCAAGACCTTCATTGAGCGGCTCCAGTTGTTCCAGTTTTCATTGATCAGCTTCAGTTGACGCAAACATTGACGTTGACGTAAACGTAAAGCACGTATTCTATGCGGACGCTCCATTGTCCGGGGCATCCGCCGAGGTGTCTGTAGGGGATCACCAAACCCTGCCCGGCGACTGTCGTATAAAAAAGAACGGTCGTTCTATTTTTGGATTATAGGGGAGATTGCAGTCCGAATTAGAGAATCCCGCCCAACCGGCGTCCCGCTGGCGTCAGCCCGGGTTGGCGGCCGGTGGCGCTGCGGCAGGCACGTCCGGTGGCGACACCCGGGTATGCACCACCCGCTGCGGATAGGGAATGTCGACGCCGTGGGCCCGCAGTGACTGCAGGATCGCCAGGTTGACCCGGGAACGCAGGTTCTGCTGCCCATTCTCCGGGTCGGTCATCCAGTAGTTGAGGGTGAACTCCAGGCCATCGGCGCCAAAGTTGGTGAGGTTGGCACCGGGCTCCGGGTCGCGCAGCACGCGGTCCTGCCGCAGCGCTGCTTCCTTCAGCAGACGCATCACCAGTTCCACGTCGCTGTCATAGCCCACCGACACCACCGTGGATTGCAGCACCTGCTTGTCCGACAGAGAGAGGTTCTCGATGCGGTTGCTGATGAACATCTCGTTCGGCACGATGGATTCCCGGCCCGACATGGCCCGAATGACGGTGTAGCGGGCATTGATGTCGGTGATGCGGCCCTCGAAGTCGTCGACCCGCACGTTGTCGCCGATGCGCACGCTGCGCTCGGCCAGCATCACAAAGCCGCTGACATAGCTGGCAGCGAGCTTCTGCAGGCCAAAACCCACGCCCACACCGATCGCACCGCCCAGCACCGAGAGTGCGGTGAGGTCAATGCCCACCGCAGACAGCGCCAGCAGCAGGCCGACAAACATCAGCACCACCCGCAGCCCATTGCTGACCGCCTTGCGCAGCGACAGCTCGTTGCCCGTGGCCTGGCGCAGCAGGCGCGCCTCGATCGCCGATGAAATCCACAGCGTGATCAGCAACACCACGCCGGCCGTCAAGCCGCCTTCGAGCATGGTGCGCACCGAGAGGTTGCTGCCGCCGACCTTCCAGTGGATGTCGTCCAGTTCTTCCAGGATCACCGGCAGCAGCCCGCTCAGCCACAGCACCATCGCCAGCCAGGCCACCCAGGAGATGGTGCGTTCGAGGGCGCGAATCAGCGGCGCATCCTTGAAGGTGACCTGCAGCACCTTGACGCCCAGCCGGATCACCGCCAGCGCCAGCAGCACCGGAATGGCCACCTTGAACACAGCCAGCGGGAATGCACGTGCCAGCAGGCCCTGCACCAGATAGGCCAGGAACAGCAGCAGCAGCGGAAACAGCACACCGTCGATCACACGGCGCCCGAAGAGGATGGATGTCTCGTCCACCACCCTCCGCACGCGGCTCGCCATGCGCACCACCAGCCAGGCCAGCAGGATGCAGCCGACCAGCGCAGCCAGTTCCGTCAGTGCGGTGGGCTGCGTCAGTGCCGCGAACCAGGCATCAAAACTGTCGAAGCGCGTGAGCGATTCGGCACGACTGCTCAGGGTGCTGGTACCGGCCATTGCGGTGTCCTTTTCTCGATGAAGGCCTGCACACCCTCTTGCGCCACCGGGTGCATCATGTTGCAGGCCATGGTCTGGCCAGCCAGCTGGTAAGCCGCCTCCACACCGGTTTCACGTTGCTGATAGAAGAGCGCCTTGCCCATGGCCATCGCCTCGCGTGGCCTGGCAAGGATCGCAGCCACCAGGGATTCAACCTCTGCATCCAGCTGCGCAGCTGCCGCCACGCGGTTGACCAGGCCGCGGGCGCACGCCTCACTGGCCGAAATGAAGCCGCCCGTGAGCAGCATTTCCATCGCCACCTTGGCGGGCACATTGCGCACCAGGGGCACGCTGGGGGTGGCGCAGAAAAGGCCCACGTCGATGCCATTGACGCCGAAAGTCGCCTCCTCGGACGCCACAGCCAGATCACACTGCGCCACCAACTGGCAGCCTGCGGCAGTGGCCAGCCCCTGCACGCGGGCAATCACGGGCACTGGCAGCTTCTGCAGGCTCAGCATCATGCGGGTGCACTGGGCAAAAAGCGCCTGGTAATAGGCATGCTCCGGCCGGGCAGCCATGTCCTTGAGGTTGTGGCCGGCACAAAAGGCCTTGCCTTCGGCAGCGATCACCAGCACCCGTGCCGTCGGGTCGCTGCCGATGCCATCGATCGCGTGCTGTAGCGCGTTGAGCACTTCTTCGCTGAGCGTGTTGAAGCTGGCCGCGCGGTTCAGCGTGAGGGTGTGAACGCCGCGGGCGTCGCAGCTATGCAGCAGGGGCGGTATGGAAGCCGGGGATGCCATCGATGTCACGTTCGCGCCTATAGATCAGCCAGCACCCGGATATGCGCTTCGACGCTGCGGCCGAGCGCACTGAGGTTGTAGCCGCCTTCCAGTGACGACACGATGCGCCCCTTGGCGTGGCGCCGGGCCACGTCCTTGATGCGCTGGGTGATCCAGGCGTAGTCCTGCTCGACCAGGCCCATCTGGCCCAGGTCGTCTTCGCGGTGCGCATCGAAACCCGCGCTGATGAAAATCATCTCAGGCTTGAAGGCTTCCAGCCGCGGGATCCACATCATCTCGATCAATTCGCGCACGTCCATGCCCTTGGTGTAGGCCGGCACGGGCAGGTTCACCATGTTGCTGGCGTGGCTGTCGGCGCCGGTGTAAGGGTAGAACGGATGCTGGAAAAAGCTCACCATCAGCACGCGGTCGTCGCCGCTCAGGATGTCTTCGGTGCCGTTGCCGTGGTGCACGTCAAAGTCCACCACCGCCACGCGCTGCAGGCCGTGGCGCTCCAGTGCATAGCGCGCCGCAATCGCCACGTTGTTGAAGACGCAAAAGCCCATGGACTTGTCGTGGCAGGCGTGGTGGCCGGGTGGGCGCACTGCGCAAAAGGCGTTTTCGATCTCGCCGGCCATCACGGCGTCGGTCGCGGCCAGCGTGGCGCCGGCGGCGCGCAACGCAGCATTCCACGAATAGGGGTTGATCGCGGTGTCGGGGTCGATCTGCACATAGGCTGGGCCGCCGGCCCGGATGTCGTCACCCAGTTGGTCGCTCAGGCCGCGGATGGCGGCGACCATCATGCGGTCATGCGCCAGCTCGATATCGCCCAGCGGTGCCAAAGGCGCCTCGCGGCGGTCGAGCGCATCGCCCACGCCGCTGATCAGCAGGCGGTCCTCGATGGCGTCGAGCCGTTCGGGGCATTCCGGGTGGCCTTCGCCCATTTCGTGCCGCCGGCAATCAGGATGGGTGTAATAACCAGTGGCATTCATCGGACTAACCCGTGCGGACAATCTTGCAAACAAATTACGGTATGGTTCAACACATGCATGTCAAAGAAAAACTTCAAGCGCTTCTGAATCAGCTTAACACGGTCATCGTCGGCAAACAGACCCAGGTACAGGACTGCGTGGCCTGCCTGCTGGCGGGTGGCCACCTGCTGATCGAGGACGTGCCGGGCGTGGGCAAAACCACGCTGGCGCACGCCCTGTCGCGCTCCTTCGGCCTGCAGTTTTCACGCGTGCAGTTCACTGCCGACCTGATGCCCAGCGATCTGTCGGGGGTGTCGGTCTACGAGCGCCAGAAGGAAGGCTTTGTGTTCCACCCCGGACCGGTGTTTGCCCAGGTGCTGCTGGCCGACGAGATCAACCGTGCCAGCCCCAAGACGCAGAGTGCGCTGCTCGAGGCGATGGAGGAAAAGCAGGTCACCGTCGAAGGCGAATCGCGCCCGCTGCCGATGCCGTTTTTTGTCATCGCCACCCAGAACCCGCACGACCAGCTCGGCACCTACGCGCTGCCCGAGTCGCAGCTCGACCGTTTTCACATGCGCATCTCCCTGGGCTACCCCGACCGCGCTGCCGAGCGCGAGCTGCTGCGCGGCAGCGACCGGCGCGAGATGGTGGACAACCTGCAGGCACTGCTGGTGCCGCATGACCTGGTGGAACTGCAAAAAATGGTGGCGGCCATCCACGCCGCCGAGCCCCTGCTGAACTACCTGCAGGACCTCATCGCCGCGACGCGGTCTGGCCGCTGGTTCCTGCAAGGGCTGAGCCCGCGCGCCGGCATTGCCATCATGCGGGCGGCCAAGGCGCAGGCTTTTCTGAGCGGCCGTGACTACGTGGCGCCCGATGACATTTCCACCATCCTGCCGCAGACGGCGGCGCACCGGCTGGTGCCTGTGAGCGACGCAGGCCGCGGGCCAGTGGAACAGGTGCGGGCCATGCTGGACGCAGTGCCTTTACCGTAATGAACGCCGGTACCGTTCGCCCTGAGCTTGTCGAAGGGCTGCCCCTGCGCAAGGCTTCGACAAGCTCAGCCCGAACGGCTTGGATGAATCCTTTCACCTTTGTGCAAGCCCGCTTCCAGGCCTGGTGGCAAAGCAAGATGCCGCTCGCCGACAGCATCACGCTGACGCAGCGCAATGTATACATCCTGCCGACCCGCCCCGGCCTGATGCTGGGCGTGACGCTGCTGGTGCTGCTGGTGGCCACCATCAACTACCAGCTCAACCTCGGCTACCTGCTCACCTTCCTGCTCGCCGGCAGCGCGCTGGTGGGCATGCATGTTTGCCATGGCACGCTGCGCGGCCTCGCCATGAACCTGACGCCACCGCCACCGCAACACGCCGGGGCAGCCGCCATTTTCGACATCCAGCTCACCAACGAGAGACGCAGCGTGCGGCACGGCATCGGGCTGAGCGTGCTCCAGCCGGCTGGCAGCGTGGGGGTGCCGCATTGGGTCTGGGCCGACGTGCCGGCCCAGGGCCGCACCATGGTGCAGGTGGCATTCACCCCTGTGCAGCGCGGTCTGCACCGGCTGCCCACGTTGACGGCAGAGACCCGTTTTCCGCTGGGCACCTTCCGCGTCTGGACGGTGTGGCGGCCTGCAGCGCACATTCTGGTGTACCCCGCCCCCGAGGCCCACCCGCCCGCCCTGCCCGCTGGCGAGCCCCGATCGGGTGGCGCAGCCGCCGTGGCGCGCGCGCAGAGCTCCGGCGAATTTGACGGCGTGCGCGGCTACCGGCGCGGTGACCCGATGAAGCTCGTGGTCTGGAAGAAAGCCGCCAACGCCATGGGCAGCGACGGCCACAGCGGCGAGCTGGTGGTGCGCGACACCCAGCAGGCCCAGCGTCACGAGTTGTGGCTGGACATGGTGCGGGCAGGGCCGGGCGATGTGGAGCACAAACTGTCGCGCCTGTGCGCCTGGGTGTTGCAGGCTGATCGGCTGGGACTGGACTACGGCGTGAGGCTGCCGTCGCTGGAGATCAAACCCGGCACTGGCGAGGCGCACAAGAGGCGGTGCCTGGAGGCGCTGGCACTGTGCTGAACCCTGGCCCATTGACGGATCAAGGCGCCACAGCATGCTGACCCGCCTCACCACCCTCCCCCGCGACAGCAGGGACACCCTGTTCCTGCTCGTCGTCATCGCCTGGGTGCTCATGCCCCAGGTCGAGCGCATTCCCCTGTGGTGCAGCCTGGGCGCGGGCGGTGTGCTGCTGTGGCGCGGCTGGCTGGCGCTGCAGGGCAAACCCCTGCCGGGCCGGCTCTGGGTGCTCGGCCTGCTGGTCCTGACGCTGGCCGCCACCTACGCGACCCACCGCACACTGCTCGGACCTGAGGCGGGTTTGACCCTGCTGGTGGTGCTGCTGACGCTGAAGACGCTGGAGCTGCGCGCCCGACGCGATGCCTTCGTGGTGTTCTTCCTCGGCTTTTTCTGCATGCTGAGCAACTTCCTTAGTTCACAGTCACTGCTCACGGCCTTCGGCATGCTGGCGGGTTTGCTGGGCTTGCTCACCGTGCTGGTCAATGCTCACATGCCAGTGGGCCGGCCACCCTTGCTGGAAGCCGCCAAAACAGCAGGCTGGATGGCACTGCTGGGCGCACCCATCATGCTGGTGCTCTTCATGCTGTTTCCGCGCATGGCACCGCTGTGGGGGGTACCGGACGACTCCCTCACCGGCCGCAGTGGCCTGAGCGGCAACATGGAAGTGGGCACGATTGCCAAACTGGCGCTGGATGAAAGCATGGCCATGCGCATCCGCTTCGAGGGCCCGACGCCTCCACAGAAAGAGCTGTACTTCCGCGGCCCCGTCCTCTCGACCTTCGATGGCCGCAACTGGCAGCCGCTGCGCGCCGGGCTGCCCCCCAGCTATGCACTGCCGGCCAACCTGCAGGTGTCAGGCACGCCCATCAATTACGAAGTCACGCTGGAGCCGACACGCCGGCCGTGGCTGCTGGTGCTGGACGCCGCGGTGAAAGGCCCCGATCTGCCCGGCCGCCGCAGTGCGATGGAGCCCGACCTGCAGTGGGTCACCAACCGTCCGATCACCGACCTGGTGCGCTACAAGGCGCAGAGCTATCCGGTCTTTCGCCACGGGCCGCAGCAGCAAGCCCTCGGCTTGCAAGATTACATCGAGCTGCCGCCCGGCTTCAACCCGCGCACACTGGCGCTGGCCAGCGAGATACGGCGCGACCCGCGTTATGCCAACGCCAGCAATGCCCAACTGGTGCAGGTGGTGATGGAGCGGCTGCGCACCGGCGGCTATAGCTACACGCTGGAGCCCGGCGTGTATGGCGCCAACACCGCCGACGAGTTCTGGTTCGACCGCAAGGCCGGTTTCTGCGAACACATCGCCTCGGCCTTTGTGGTGCTGATGCGGGCGCTGGACGTTCCGGCGCGCATCGTCACGGGTTACCAGGGCGGGGAGCAGAATTCAGTCGGCGGCTTCTGGGTGGTGCGGCAGAGCGACGCCCACGCCTGGGCCGAGGTATGGCAGCCGGGCGAGGGCTGGCTGCGGGTGGACCCGACCTCGGCGGTCTCGCCCAGCCGCATTGGCTCGCTGGGGCGGCTGGTCGCGCCGCAAGGCGTGGTGGGGCAGGCGCTGAGCAGGGTCAGCCCGACGCTGGCGGCACGACTGCGCGCCACCTGGGAAGCCGTCAACAACGGCTGGAACCAGTGGGTGCTGACCTACACGCAGGACAAGCAGCTCAACCTGCTCAAGGACATCGGTTTTGAATCCCCCAGCTGGGAAGACCTGAGCTATCTGCTGATCGGCATCATCGTGGTGGTCAGCCTGTGCGGTGCCGCCTGGACGCTGTGGGACCGCACGCAGCACGACCCATGGCTGCGCCTGCTGGGCCGCGCCCGCAAGCAGCTCGCCAAGGCCGGCATCGACAGCTCCGCCGCCACCTCGCCCCGGCAATTGGCCATGCAGGTGACGGGCCGCTATGCCCACAGCGCCCCCGGCCAAGTCAACGTCCAGGCGCTGCATGACTGGCTGATTGCACTGGAAACCGCACGTTACGCCACGTCCGCTACCGCCGCCACGGAGCAGCGGAACCGGCTCGGCGAACTCCGGCGGCAGTTTGCGCAATTGCAGTGGCCGGCGTGATGGCACGCCTGATGCGCTGCCTACAATGAAGCGCATCACATGACCCGACCGATGACTGCAACACCCTCCCCCCGCCGAGCCGTACTGACATGCGCAGTGGTGGCCCTGTGGGTGTTCATTGGTGTCAGCGCCTGGGCAGCCGATAGCCCAGCCGCGAAGAAAACTGCCGGCAAGGCGGCCGCCAGCCAGGGGCCCCTGTATGCCACCCGACCCGAAGTGATGCAATTTGCCGACGACGTGGCCAGCCGCCGCGACCTCGATGCCGACTGGGTGCGCGACGCCATTGGCCACTCGCGCTACAACGCCACCGTGGTGCGGCTGATGCAGCCACCCGCCAAAACCTTTGTGAAAAACTGGCGCGTGTACCGCAGCCGCTTCATCGACCCGATCCGGATCGAGGCCGGCGTGCGCTTCTGGCGCGCCAACCAGGCCACGCTGGAGCGGGCAGAGCAAGCCTACGGCGTGCCGGCCGACATCATCGTCGGCATCATCGGGGTGGAGACCATCTACGGCCGCGACACCGGCAGCTTCCGCGTGATGGACGCGCTGACGACACTGGCGTTTGATTTTCCGGCCAGCCACCCACGGGCCGAAGAGCGCAGCGCGTTTTTCAAGGGCGAGCTGGAACAGTTCCTGACCCTGCAAAGCCGCCGCGGCGCCGACCCGTTTGAAGCCCGCGGCAGTTTTGCCGGCGCTATGGGGCTGCCGCAGTTCATGCCGTCGAGCTGGGTCAAGTACGCAGTGGACTTCGACGGCGACG
The DNA here is from genome assembly GCA_943370905.1 of Synechococcus sp. UW140. Lineage (GTDB taxonomy): Bacteria > Pseudomonadota > Gammaproteobacteria > Burkholderiales > Burkholderiaceae_C > Polaromonas. The sequence continues at coordinate 186,701 of CALRSS020000005.1, read as the reverse complement.
GCACCATCAACCTCTGGGACAGCCCGAGCGATGTCATCGGTTCGGTGGCCAGCTACTTCAAGGCTTTCAACTGGCAGCCCGGCATGCCCACCCACTACCCGGTGCGCTTTGACACCAGCCGCCTCGACATGGACGCCCTGATGGCGCCCGACATTCTGCCCACCTTCAGTGTGGAGAGTTTCACCACCAAAGGCGCTGTGCTGGAAGGCGCCGCCCTGCAGCACACCGGCCCGCTGGCATTGGTGGAACTGCTCAACGGCCCGGACGCACCGCAGTATGTGGCCGGCACCGAAAACTTCTACGCCATCACCCGTTACAACTGGAGCAGTTACTACGCGATGGCGGTGATTGAACTGGGGCGGGAAGTGGCAGCGCGCGTCCGAAGCGGCGCGCCCTGAGGCGCATCGACCTTGATCGCGGTGGCTTGCCCGCCGATGCCCAACCCTGGCAACCCCGGCAACTCACCCCGCGGTCAGGCGCCCGCAGCTTACTCGGGCTTGATGTTGGCTTTCTTCACCAGCTTGCCCCAGCGATCAGCCTCCGACTTGATCAGCGCGGCAAACACCTCGGGTGAGCCGCCGCCCAGCTCATTACCCTGACCCAGCATCTGCTCCTTGATCGCCGGGTCTGCCAGCGCCTTGTTGACGGTCTCATTGAGCAGGCGAACGATGGCTGCAGGGGTACCCGCTGGCGCAATCAGCCCCTGCCAGTTCTGCACCTCAAAGCCGGGAACGCCCGCCTCGGCCATCGTGGGAACATCGGGAAACAACGGTGAGCGCACCTTGCTGGTGATGGCCAGCGCGCGCAGCTTGCCGGCACGGATGGAGGGCGCGGCGGCGTACATCTGTTCGAACATCATGTCGACCTGCCCGCCCATGAGGTCGGTCGTCGCCGGGGCGCCGCCTTTGTAGGGGATGTGCGTGATTGACAGACCCGCGAGCGACTTGAACATCTCACCCGAGAGATGGTGCGATCCACCCAGGCCGCCGGAGGCGAACGACAGCTTGTCAGGCCCGGCCTTGGCGGCGGCGATGATGTCCTTGACGCTGCGGAACGGGGAGTCGGCCTTGACCATCAGCACCAGCGGCCCTTTTTCGATCAGGCAGATCGGCATCAAGTCTTTCGCCGGATCAAAGTTCAGCTTCGAGAACATGGTGGGATTGACCGCCAGCGGCGCGAAATTGCCCATGCCGATGGTGTAGCCGTCCGGTTTGGCGCGCGCCACGGCTTCGGTGCCGATGTTTCCACCCGCGCCCGGCTTGTTCTCGACCAGCACTGGCTGCCCCAGGGCGGTCGAGATGAAACGGCCGATCTGCCGCGAGCGCTGATCAGCATTGCCGCCTGCCGAGTAAGGGCAGATCAGGGTGATGGGTTTGCCCGGGTACTTGTCCTGGGCCCATGCCAGCGAAGGCAGGGCCAGCATGGCCGAGGTGGCTTGCAGAAGGTGGCGGCGGTTCATATCGGGTCCTTTTCATTCAGGTAGGGGAGGGATTGACCGCTACCTTAATCAGCGTAGCTGTCAATCTGCTGCCAACAGAACCGCGGGATTTCCCGTGTGGGGCCGGGGCAGAACCCTCCAGCCGGTCGGCAAGGATCAGCGCAGCCTTGTCATGAAGACGCTTAACGGGGGCCGTGCGCCTCATGCGCGAACGGCCTGCTGCCTCACACCGGCTGGATCGTGATCTCCACCCGCATGGATTCCTCTCCACCGCCCTGCCGGACGCCCTTGATCGGCGGGCAGGCGTTGTAGTCGGTGCCCATCGCCAGGCGAACGTGGCGCTGGTCTATCAGGCAACTGTGGGTGACGTCGATGCTGACCCAACGCCGGGTGGACACATCCAGGCACACGTCAGCCCAGGCATGGCTGGCCAGGTCGGGTTCGTTGGCGGCATAGAAATAGCCGCTCACATAACGCGCCGGGTAACCCAGGCTGCGGCAAATCGCCACCATCACATGCGCCTGGTCCTGGCAGACACCGGCGCCCGCCCTGAAAGCCTCCAGCGCCGTCGTGGTCACGCTGGTGCTGTTTTTCAGATAGCCCACGGCGCCCGCCACACCGCGGCTCAGGGCCAGCAGGGCCTGCAGATCAGCCCGGCCGTCCAGGCTCTGGCCGATGAACTGGCGACCGAATTCGGCCAGCTCCCAATGCGGTTCAGCCAGATGGGTTGCGCGCAGGAAGAAGTAAGGGTGCGGCAGGGTGTCAGCATCGGTGAACTCGGCCACGCCCAGGGTTTCCACATCACCCGCCGCGTTCACCAGGCTCCAGCGCACATCGTCGGCAACCGAACCCACAAAGGTGAAGGTGTGGACGGTGTTGCCAAACGCGTCGCGCTGGGCAAACAGCTTTTCAGGCGCGCCCAGACTCCAGTAATGCACGGTCTGCGCGGGGCTGGACTGGGGCGTGAGCCACAGCGTCTGCAGCGCATAGCGCAGCGGTTCGCTGTAGCGGTAGTCCGTGATATGCCTGACGTGCAATTTCATAAGCCATGGCTTTGACAGGCCGCCAGTGACCGGAAATCAGTCAGGTGGTGGCCGGAACGAGGAACTCGCGGCTGATGTGCGCGCCGAGTTCGTTGACACGGTCGAGGAACTGGGTCAGGAAGGCATGGAGCCCCGTGGCCAGAATCTCATCGATGCGCGCGTACTGCAGATCAGCCCGCAGCTTGCCCGCGCGGCGCTGGGTTTCACTGGTCGTGTCGCTGGTGACCATCACCAGATTGCTCATCAGCTCGTTGAGGCAGGCCAACAGCGAGCGCGGCATGTCAGGCCGCAGGATCAGCAACTCGGCCACACGCTCAGGGCGAATCACGTCGCGGTAGACCTTGCGGTACACCTCGAAGCCCGACACGCTGCGCAAAATGGCGCTCCAGTGGTAGAAATCGAATTCTTGGTCTTTTTCCTCGGCCGTACCGACAAAATCGGTTTGCACCGCGTGGAACTTCACATCGACCAGACGCGCTGTGTTGTCGGCCCGCTCAAGAAAAGTGCCCATGCGCAGGAAATGGAAGGCCTCATCCTGCAGCATCGTGCCCGCCGTGACGCCGCGTGACAGGTGCGAGCGGAACTTGACCCATTCAAAGAACTGGCCCGGGTCACGCTCGAAGTCGCCATTGCGCAGCATGCGGATGATTTCCAGGTAAGTCTGGTTCTGCGTCTCCCACACTTCGGTGGTGAGCGTGCCGCGCACGGCGCGGGCGTTCTCGCGCGCGTTCTGCAGGCAGGAGATGATGCTCGACGAGATTTTCTCGTCACGCACCATGAAGTCCATCACGTCGCGCGGGTTGATGTTGTCGCCATAGTGGGCGGTGTACGCGGGCTTGAGCTCGCTGATGCTCAGCAACCCTTCCCAGCCCGACTGCACGACCGCAGCGGACTGCGGCAACAGCGAGGTCTGATAGTTCACGTCGAGCATGCGGGCTGTATTTTCTGCCCGCTCGGTGTAGCGCGACATCCAGAACAAATGGTCAGCGGTGCGGGACAACATGATTACCGGCTCCCTTGCGTTTGTGACTGGAACGATGTGGGGGCAGATACGCCGCCCTGCAGAATCCAGGTGTCCTTGGTACCTCCGCCTTGAGACGAGTTGACGACGAGCGAGCCGTCTTTCAGTGCCACGCGCGTCAGGCCGCCCGGCACCATCTGCACTTCCTTGCCACTGAGCACAAAGGGCCGCAGGTCAATGTGGCGCGGTGCGATACCGCTTTCCACATAGGTCGGGCAGGTCGAGAGGCTGAGCGTCGGCTGGGCGATGTAGCCCGACGGGTTGGCCAGCAGCGCTGCGCGGAACTCTTCAATCTCGGCCTTGGTGGAGGCCGGCCCCACCAGCATGCCGTAGCCGCCTGCCCCATGCACCTCCTTGACGACCAGGTCCTTCAGGTTGGCCAGGGTGTACTGCAGGTCTTCGCTGTTGCGGCACATGTAGGTCGGCACGTTTTTCAGGATGGGCTTTTCACCCAGGTAAAACTCGATCATCTTGGGCACGTAGGGGTAGATCGACTTGTCGTCCGCCACACCGGTGCCGATGGCGTTGCACAGTGCCACATTGCCGCTGCGGTACACATTGAGCAAGCCGGCGCAGCCCAGGGTGGAATTGGGCCGGAAGGCCAGCGGGTCGAGGAAGTCGTCGTCCACGCGGCGGTAGATCACATCGACGCGCCGGGGGCCGCGCGTGGTGCGCATGTAGACGAAGTTGTCTTTCACAAACAGGTCCTGGCCCTCGACCAGTTCGATCCCCATCTGCTGGGCCAGGAAGGCATGCTCGAAGTAGGCCGAGTTGTACATGCCCGGCGTCAGCACCACCACGGTCGGGTCGGCGGTGGCGGGCGGGGCGGATGCGCGCAGGGTTTCCAGCAGCAGGTCGGGGTAGTGGGCGACCGGCGCGACACGGTTCTCGCTGAACAGTTCGGGGAAGAGCCGCATCATCATCTTGCGGTCTTCCAGCATGTAGCTCACACCGCTGGGCACGCGCAGGTTGTCTTCCAGCACGTAGTACTCGCCCTCACCCTGCGCGTTGGGGGCGCGCACGATGTCGATGCCGCTGATGTGGGAGTAAATGTTGCCGGGCACGTCCACGCCCATCATTTCGGGGCGAAACTGGGCGTTCTGGAAGATCTGCTCGGACGGCACCACGCCGGCCTTGATGATTTCCTGGTCGTGGTAGACGTCGTGGATGAAGCGGTTGAGCGCCGTGACCCGCTGGACCAGGCCTTTTTCCATGCTGTCCCACTCGTGGGCAGGGATGATGCGGGGAATCAGGTCGAAGGGGATCAGTCGCTCGGTACCAGCGCCGTCTTCGTCTTTGGCGCCGTAGACGGCAAAGGTGATGCCGACGCGCCGGAAAATCATCTCGGCTTCGGCCCGGCGTGCTTCCATCACATCGGCTGGCTGGCGGGCCAGCCAGCGCTGATAACCCTGGTAATGCTCGCGGACGCTGGAGTCCGTGGCGTTCATCTCGTCAAACATCGGTCGGCTCATGGGCTTGGTCTCCAGCAGAATTTGCGCATCACGTGATGGCCTTATAGCTTAGCAAGTTATGCGCCAAGTCGGTGCATGGCACTGACGGAAACTCTCACCGAACGGCTTTTTCTTCGGAGGCGACCTTTTCACCCGTTGGCGCCACCGACGGCGAAACCCCATGATGCCAGTAACGACGGGCAACCTGCCGCTGGCACTGCACATCATCAGGGCGGTCGCTGCGCCAGATGGCAGCGCCGCAATCGGACGACCTGACCAGCGGGATGTGCCGCTCCTCATAGCGGGCCACCACCCCATCGACCGGGTGGCCGAAACGGTTGCGGTAGCCAGCCTGTGCCAGCGCCACCCGCGGGCGCACCGCGTCCAGAAACACGGCGCTGGAGGAGGTCTTGCTGCCATGGTGGGGAACCAGCAGGAAGTCGGCCTTGATCCTGTCGCGCTGGCTGGACTCCAGCCGCAGCTCCTGCGGTGTCTCGATATCCCCGCCCAGCAGGGCCACCACCGGCTGAGGATGATGTGTATCCGTGGGGGTCGAAATACGCAGCACGCAACTCATCGCGTTGGACTTGTTGGGTGCGTCGTAATCCGCCGCCGCGGGATGCAACACCTCGAACTGCACGCCATCCCACGCCCACTGCTGCCCCGCTGTGCAACGGGCGGCGGGCCGCAGCGCCTGCAGCTCGTGCGTGGCTTCGATCGAGCTGAGCAGCGTGGCCCGCGGCTGCATGGCCAGCACCGCTGGCGCGCCGCCAATGTGGTCTGCATCGCGGTGACTCAGCACCAGCCTGTCCAGCCGCTCGCCCAGCGCCCGCAGCAGCGGCACCAGCACCCGGTGGCCAGCATCGCTCTCGCGGGAAAAACGTGGCCCGGTGTCATACAGCAGGCTGTGCGTGGCCGTGCGCACCAGCACGGCATTGCCCTGGCCGATGTCGGCGGCCAGCAGCTCGAACTGGCCCGGCGCAACGCGTACTGGCTGCCAGAGCAGCACGGGCAACAGCAAGGGCAAGCCCAGCAGGCGCATGTGCAGCGGCAGGCGCATGGCCAGCAGACTGCCGCCCAGCACGCCGGCTACCGCACACCACAGCGGCGCGGCCGCAACACTGATGGACGCCAGCGGCCAGCCGGCCAACCACTGCAGCAGCGCCGTCAGCCAGCCGGCGGCGCCTGCCGCGGCGCTCCAGAGCGGTGCGCACAGCACACCCGCCATGGCCAGCGGCGTGACCACCAGCGTCACCCAGGGAATGGCCACAGCATTGGCCAGCAAACCGACGAGGGACACCTGGTTGAACAGCAGCAGCGACAAGGGCGTGAGGGCCAGTGTCACCACCCACTGCTCGCGTGCCGCGCCCACCACGCCGGTGCGTAGCGCTGCCAGGCGTTGCCGCCATCCGGCCTGGGATGGAAGGGCGTCCGCCGCCCCTGATGAGCCGGCGCCGTGGGAGCCTGAATCGGTGGCAAACAGGACACCCACGGCCACAAAAGACAGCCAGAAGCCGGCCTGCAGCAATGCCCACGGGTCCAGCGCCACCACCACGGCCATCGCCATCAGCCAGGTCTGCAGCCACGGCCATTGCCGGCCGCTCTGGCGCAGCAGCACCACGGCGGCCAGCATCCAGATGGTTCGCTGCGCCGGCACGCCCCAGCCCGAGAACAGCGCATAGAGGGCCGCCAGCAGCAGCCCGCCCCACGCCCCGGCACTGGCCGCCGGCAGGGCCAGGCACAGCCTGGGCGTCAGCCGTGCCGAGCGCCGCCACAGGGCACTGATCAGCAGGGCAGCCACCCATGCAAACATGGTGATGTGCAAACCCGAAATAGACATGAGGTGGGCCACGCCGGTGGCTCGGAACACATCCCAGTCAGCGCGTTCGATGGCGTTCTGGTCACCCACCACCAGTGCGGCCAGCACGCCGGCCAGCTGGCGATCGCCCACCCGCTCGAAAATCGCCTCACGCACCGATTGCCGCGCACGCTCCACCGGATGGTGCCAACCGGCGGAAAGACGGACGGGCGGCGCATCATGGACACCGGCACGCACATAGCCAGTGGCCTGAATGCCTTGCTCCCAGAGCCACAGCTCGTAATCAAACCCGTGGGGATTGGCATTGCCGTGGGGCGCCTTGAGGCGAACCGTCATACGCCAGCGTTCGCCTGCACGCAGCGGCTGCGGTTGGCGCTGCAGGGCCAGCGCCTGCTCGAAAGAATCGGCATCAGACAGCGCATCGGGCGCCTCGCCAGATGCGGATGCCGTATTGCGGCCCGGCCGCGCATCGCGCGTGCCAAAACCGCGGTACCAACCGAGCAGCACCTGGGGCGGCAAGCGCACTGGCTGGCCCTGGAGGGTGGCAGACTCCACCCCCAGGCGAAAGCGCATGCCGTCCTCGCCCACTTGCGGCATGGCCAGCACTTCGCCAACCACCGCCACATCGCGGCCCTCCAGCGTTTGGCTCAGCGTGGTGTCCTGAAAATCGCTGGCTCGCCAGCCGGTCCATCCGGCGGCGGCCCCCGCTACCGCCACGGCCAACCCGCACAGACGCAGCCAGTCACGACCAGTCGCCGCGTGCCGCGCCGCCCATAGGGCAGCGGCCAGTCCAGACACCAGCAAGCCGGCATAAACACCCGCAGGCCAGAGTTCGGCCTGCTGCAACTGGATCGCCACGCCGGCAACTCCACCCAGAAACGCCCACCCCAGGCGGCTCATGCCCAGGTTCATTCCCATTGACTTGCAACAGAACTGTTCACTGCTGCCCTCCCCGAGTCGTTGATTTTTTTGCTGGCTCAGCCTGTATGCAGAACAGGGGCCAGGATCGAAGCGTACCCGACGCCAGACCCCGACCCACAAGACGGCGCCATGCATGACACTGACTTTGGCGCAGGTCTTGCTTACCGCAGGCTGTACAGGAAATGGTTGAAAACCGCGGTAAGCTGGCTCAGCGCGGCCGCGTGCACAAGCCCTCGCCCGGGGATGTCATGCCGAGTTGCTACCATTTATCCAGGCGGCGCTTTGGCGCTGCTCCCATTTAATTAAGCGAGGCTGCCCTTGTCCATTCACGTCGCCTTGAGCCACATCACCCACTACAAATACGACCGTCTGGTCAAACTGGGGCCTCAGGTGATCCGCTTGCGTCCGGCACCCCACAGCCGTACCCGGGTGCTGTCCTACTCGCTGCGGGTCGAGCCTGCCAAGCATTTCATCAACTGGCAGCAGGACCCGTTCGCCAATTACCAGGCGCGGCTGGTGTTTCCGGAGCCCACAAGGGAATTCAAGGTCACGGTCGACATGGTCGTCGAGATGGCGGTGTTCAACCCCTTCGATTTTTTCCTGGAGCCGGCAGCCGAAGAGTTCCCGTTTGCCTACAACGCGCTGCAGACACGCGAGCTGGCACCCTATCTGGCCACGCAGCCTGTCACGCCGCTGCTCAAGCGCTACCTCGACAAGGTCGACCGCACGCCCAAACGCACCATCGATTTTCTGGTCGGACTGAACCAGGGCCTGCAATCCGACATCAAGTACTCCATCCGCATGGAGCCGGGCGTGCAGACGCCGGAAGAAACGCTGCGTCTGGGTGTCGGCTCCTGCCGCGACACCGGCTGGCTGCTGGTGCAACTGCTGCGCCACATGGGTCTGGCGGCGCGCTTTGTGTCGGGCTACCTGATCCAGTTGAAGGCCGACGTCAAATCCATCGACGGGCCGAGCGGCGCTGAAGTGGACTTCACCGACCTGCATGCCTGGTGCGAGGTGTTTCTGCCAGGTGCAGGCTGGGTCGGGCTGGACCCGACCTCGGGACTGATGGCCGGCGAAGGCCACATTCCGCTGGCCTGCACCCCCGAGCCCTCCAGTGCGGCGCCGGTTGAAGGTGGCGTGGACAAATCCGAGGTGGAATTCGCACACCACATGGCCGTGCAGCGCATCTATGAATCGCCGCGCGTGACCAGCCCCTACACCGAAGACCAGTGGCAGCAGGTGCTGGCACTGGGCGCGGCAGTCGACAAAGACCTCGCAGCCGGCGACGTGCGCCTGACCATGGGCGGCGAACCCACATTTGTGGCCACCACCGACCGTGATGCCGCCGAATGGAACATCGACGCGCTGGGCCCCACCAAGCGCGGCTACGCCACCGAACTGGTGCAAAAGCTGCGCGCTGAATACGGCGAAGGCGGCTTCCTGCACTTCGGCCAGGGCAAGTGGTACCCCGGTGAGCAATTGCCGCGCTGGGCGCTGAGCATTTTCTGGCGCAAGGACGGCCAGCCGGTCTGGCAGAACCCGGCCCTCTTTGCCGACGAGCGCCAACCCTGCAGCTACACCAGTGCCGACGCCAAGCGCTTCATCGATACGCTGGCCGGCAAGCTGGGCCTGGCCACCAGCTACATCACACCGGGCTACGAAGACACCTGGTATTACCTCTGGCGCGAGCGCCGCCTGCCGGTGAACGTGGACCCGTTTGACTCACGGCTGGACGACGCGATGGAGCGCGAGCGCCTGCGCCGCGTCTTCATGCAGGGCCTGGACTCGGTGGTGGGCTATGTGCTGCCGCTGCAGACGCGCGAGCAACTGGTGCAGCGCCATGCGGGCGCCGTGCCGTCGCTGACCGGCCCCAAATGGACCACCGGCCCCTGGTTCTTCCGCGACGAACGCATGTACCTGATGCCTGGCGACTCGCCCATGGGTTACCGCCTGCCGCTGGACTCAGTGCCCTGGGTGTCCAAGACCGACTACCCCTACATGATCGAGTCGGACCCGTTTGCACCGCGCCAGGACCTGCCCTCCACCGCCGCCCTGGCCGCCCGCTACAACCGCGCGGCCGCGGCAGGCAGCGGCGTCGCCCCGGCCGCCAGCACAGCGCCCGCGCCGGCCGGCCGCAGCGGCAGTGCCAACGCACTGGCCCAGTACATGGCCCGCTACATGACGGGCAACGCGGCACTCACCGAAGCCAGTCGCATCCTGCAATTCAGACCGACAGGCCCCGACGCAGCACCACCGGCCAGCACCCCGGCCCAGCCCGCGGCAGCGCCAGCCCCAGACGACACCCGGATGCCCAAAGCCCACGAATCCGCCGCCTGGCTGACCCGCACCGCGCTGTGCGTGGAAGTGCGCGACCCGGCCCGCGCCAACGGCCCCAAAGAGGGTCCCAAGGACAAGCTGCCAACCAAACCCAAAGCCGACCCCGACCACCCCGCCAACGCCAAGGGGCGTGGCGAAGCGGGCGCGCTCTATGTCTTCATGCCGCCGATGGAGCGGCTGGAGGATTACCTGGAGCTGCTCGCCGCCGTGGAAGCCACCGCCCAGACACTCGGCGTGCAGATCGTGCTCGAAGGCTACCCGCCGCCGCGCGACCCGCGCCTGAAGATGCTGCAGGTCACGCCCGACCCGGGCGTGATAGAAGTCAACATCCACCCCGCCTACAACTGGGACGAGCTGGTGGAACACACCGAGTTCCTCTACCAGATCGCGCACGAAACGCGCCTGTCGGCCGAGAAGTTCATGACCGATGGACGCCACACCGGCACCGGCGGCGGCAACCACTTTGTGCTGGGCGGCGCCACGCCGGCCGACAGCCCCTTCCTGCGCAAGCCCGAGGTGCTGGGCAGCCTGATTGCCTACTGGCACAACCACCCGTCGCTCAGTTATCTGTTCTCGGGCATGTTCATCGGCCCGACCAGCCAGGCGCCGCGCGTGGACGAAGCCCGCAACGACCAACTCTATGAGCTGGAAATCGCTTTGCGCGAGATCGCCAACAACCGCAAGAAGTACGGCGCCGACATGCCGCCCTGGCTGGTGGACCGTACGCTGCGCAACATCCTGGTCGATGTGACGGGCAACACGCACCGCAGCGAGTTCTGCATCGACAAGATGTACTCCCCGGACTCCACCACCGGCCGGCTGGGCCTGCTGGAGCTGCGCGCATTTGAAATGCCGCCGCATGCGCGCATGAGCATCGCGCAGCAACTGCTGCTGCGCGCACTGGTCGCCCGCTTCTGGAAGCAGCCTTACCACGGCCGCGTGACGCGCTGGGGCACCGAGCTGCATGACCGCTTCCTGCTGCCGAGCTTCATCCGCATGGACTTTGCCGACGTGCTGACCGAGCTGCGCGATGCCGGTTATGCGTTCGACATGGCCTGGTTCGAGCCGCACTTCGAGTTCCGCTTCCCGATGATCGGGCAGGTCAAGTCGCACAGCATCGAGCTGACCCTGCGCAGTGCGCTGGAGCCCTGGCATGTGATGGGCGAAGAAGGCTCGGCAGGCGGCACCGTGCGCTATGTGGATTCGTCGCTCGAACGCGTCGAGGTGCATGTGACGGGCCTCAATGACAACCGGCACGTCGTCACCGTCAATGGCCGTGCGTTGCCGCTGCAAAGCACCGGCCGCGTTGGCGAGTTCGTGGCGGGCGTGCGCTACAAGGCCTGGAACCCACCCTCGGCCCTGCACCCGTCCATCGGCGTGCATGCGCCGCTGACCTTCGACATCGTCGACACCTGGATGGAGCGCTCGCTCGGTGGCTGCCAGTACCACGTGGCCCATCCCGGTGGCCGCAGCTACGACACACTGCCGGTCAACTCATACGAAGCCGAGAGCCGGCGCCTGACGCGCTTTTTCCGCATGGGTCACACACCCGGCAAGATGCAGGTGGCACCGGTCCAGGCGAGCCGCGAGTTCCCCTTCACGCTGGACCTGCGCTAGAACACAGGTGGGCCTGAGGCCCACCGGGGTTTGAGTCACGGCAACGAGGCCGCAGCCGGTGCTGCAGCCTCGTTGCACGCGGTCTGTCTTATGCCTGCAACATAAATATGCTGCACAAGCATGAATAAATACGCCATCCGCGGGTGGGCTGGGCATTTCGCGGCCGGGGCAATGTGCCGCAGGCATACTTGGCAGTTACCAACCGTTGCACCCTGTGGAAAACAACACCCAGTCACTTTTTGAGGCGCAGGCGCTGGAGTCGCCCTGTGCGCTCGCGGCTGCGTTGGCGCCCGCGGCAGCCGCAGGGCATTTCGACGAACTGCGTGGTGCCGTCTCACCCGGGCCGGTGGCCTGGAAAACAGGCAGCGACACGCCCGCCGACACCTCGGCCAGGTCGCTGTACCTGGCCGCCGATTCGGCTGCACCTTCCCTGCCGCTGGCCAGCAAAGCCGGCGCTGTCCGCGAGCCACAAGACCCACAAGACCCACAGGCCCACGACCAGTCGCAAAGCCAAAGCCAAAGCCAGTCCCAGACTGGCAGCCAGGCCTCCCCTGCTACCGAGTCAGACCCGCTGTCTGCCGACTGGAGCCGCTTTTTCAGCCACCTCGGCACCCGCGGGTTTTACGACCTGAACCACCGCACGGCGAACCTGCAGCGCCAGGTTCGCGACAACGGCGTGACCTACAACGTCTATGCGGACGCCAACGGCCCGCAGCGACCCTGGTCGCTCGACCTGTTCCCGATGATGGTTTCCAGCCAGGACTGGCAGCACATCGAGGCCGGCGTCAAACAGCGGGCCAACCTGCTCGACCGGGTCATGGCCGACATCTATGGCCCGCAGGAGTTGCTCTCCCAGGGCCTGATCCCCAGCGCACTGGTGCACGGCCATCCGGGCTACCTGCGCGGCATGCACGGCGTCAAGCCGGCGGGTGGCACCTACCTGCACATTGCGGCCTTCGACCTGGCCCACGGGCCGGACGGCCAATGGTCGGTGGTGTCGCAGCGCACGCAGGCACCCTCGGGCCTTGGCTACCTGCTGGAAAACCGCCTGACCATCTCGCGCCTTTTCCCCGATGCCTTCCGGGGCATGCGGGTCCAGCGCCTGGCGGCCTCCTACAAGGCACTGGTCGACGGCCTGAAGGCCATGAGCCCGGCCGACAACAGCCCGCAGGCGGACGGCAGCGAAAGCCGCGTGGTGCTGCTGACGCCGGGCCCCTACAACGAGACCTATTTCGAGCACGCCTACCTCGCCCGTTTCCTCGGCCTGACGCTGGTGGAAGGCAACGACCTGCTGGTGCGGGGCGACCGCCTCTACCTCAAGACCCTGCGCGGGTTGGAGCCGGTGCACGGCCTGCTCAAGCGCCTCGACGACGAGTTCCTCGACCCACTGGAGCTTCGCTCGGATTCGACGCTGGGCGTGCCGGGCCTGCTGCAGGTGATCCGCGCGGGCAATGTGCTCGTCGTCAACACGCCGGGCTCGGCCTTTCTCGAATCCACCGCGCTGCTGGGCTTCCTGCCGGCCCTGTCGGAGCACCTGCTGGGTGAAACACTGGCACTGCCCTCGCTGGCGACCTGGTGGTGCGGCGAACAGGCGGTGATGCAGGAGGTGCTGACCGAGCTGCAGAACTGTGTGATCAAGCCCACCTACCCGGGCTCCGGCATGGAGTCGGTGATTGGCAATACGCTGTCGCGGCGTGAACTGGACGAATGGGCCGGGCGCATTCTGCGGCGCGGCGAAGACTACACCGTGCAGGCCTACGTGCCGCTGTCTCAGACCCCGACATGGCACCACGAGAAGATCGCCCCGCGCCCCGTGATGCTGCGCGTGTTTGCCGTGGCCGACGGCGCGGGCTCATGGCAGGTGCTGCCCGGCGGCCTGGCACGGCTGGCGGGCAAGAACGAGAACATGGCATCGATGCAGCACGGCGGCAGCAGTGCCGACGTCTGGGTGCTGGGTGCCCTGCCCGATGCCAGGCAAGCGCAGGCACCGCACGACCCGCGCAGCCACGAGGCCGAGCCCGCCTCGGTGGCCGCCCCCAGCGCTGCCGCCAGCACCGTCGATCCGCTGGCGGCCGGTGACACCGTGGAAGCCGTCATGGCAGCCCGCGCGCGGCAACTGCTGCAATCGCCGGCGCTGCTGCGGCACCGTCCACCCGTGACCAGCCGCGCGGCAGAAAACCTGTTCTGGCTGGGCCGCTACACCGAGCGCGCAGAGAACGCCACACGGCTGGCGCAGCTCACGCTGCAATGCCTGGGCGGGGAAGACCAGAGCTCGCAGCCGCTGCTGGCATGGCTCACCGAGGTGGCTGTCAACAACGCGCTGGTGCTGGACACCGTGCCCCCCGCCACCCAGGCGCGCCGTGTGTTTGAACGGGCCCTGATCGCCAGTCTGGCCGACACCGAAAAAACCTCCAGCGTGGGCTTCAACCTGCGCGCCCTGAAAAGCGCTGCCTCCGCCGTGCGCGAGCGTCTGTCGCAGGAGCAGTGGCATGTCATCGTGCGCGCCGAGGCCGATTTCCTCCACCACGGCAGGCTGCTCAGGGAAGGTGCCGTGCACCGCCACGCCGCACCCACCGACCAGCGCGGCGCAGACTACTCGTCATTGGAAGCCTTGCGCGCGCTGGAGTCCCTGAGCGGCTTCCTCGCTGCCATGACAGGCGCCCAGACCGACCGCATGACGCGCGATGACGGCTGGCGCCTGCTCAGCATTGGCCGCCTGATCGAGCGCCTCACCATGCTGTCGAGTGCGCTCGCCAGCGGCTTCGAGACTGGCGCCGTCTTTGAGGAAGGCGGCTTTGGCGCGGTGGTGGCGCTGTTTGACAGCACCATCACCTTTCATGCCCAGTACCAGCAGCGGCGCGACATTCCCGCCCTGCTCGACCTGCTGGTGCTGGACCGCGACAACCCGCGCTCACTGGGCTGGGTGGTGCAAAGCCTCAGTGGCCGCCTGGCCAAACTGGCCGGCAGTACACCCACCGACATGCCGGACCTGGGCGTGGCACTGCCCGATCCGGGCGCATGGTCCCTGTCGGAGCTGTGTTCGGCGCCACATGGCGAAGACGGCGGTGCCCCAGCCGATTTTGACTACCTGGTGAGCCTGCTGGAAGACTGCTGCGATGCGGCGCGTGATTTGTCCGACACCATCAGCCGGCGTTATTTCAGCCACGCCGCTGCGGGCAATCAAAGCCTGGGAGCTTGAGGCCATGCTGCTGCGCGTCGTACACGAAACCCGCTACCGCTACAGCCCTGTGGTGGAAAACGCCCAACATATGGTGCACCTGAAGCCAGCCAGCCGCCAGGGGCAGACGCTGCTGAGCCATGCACTGCAGGTCAATCCGGTACCCGTGCAGCAGCGCGAAGCACTGGACGTGTACGGCAACACGCGCACCTACTTCTCGCTGCAGTCCTCGCACGAAAGCCTGACCGTGGTCGCCGACAGCCTGGTGTCCACCACGGCAGTCAATCCCCTGCAGTCGGAGGGCCTGCCCGCGGTGGCCGCCTGGGAGCAGGTGCGCGAGCAGTTTCGCTATCGGGCGGGTGCTGCTTACGACAGCGCCTCGGAATTCCTGTTCGCCTCGCCTTACATACCGCGCGATGACGCGTTTGTCGAATTCGCACGGCCCAGTTTTGTCGCCGGGCGGCCCTTGCCCGAGGCGGCTTATGACCTGATGGGCCGCATCCACGCCCACATGCAGTACGAGGCCGAAATCACCGAAGTGAACACACCGGCGCTGGAAGCCCTTCAACTGGGCAAAGGGGTGTGCCAGGATTTCGCCCACATCATGGTGGCCTGCTGCCGCGCGATGGGCCTGCCGGCGCGCTATGTCAGCGGCTACCTGCTCACCAACCCACCACCGGGGCAGCCGCGCCTGATTGGCAGCGATGCGTCGCACGCCTGGGCTTCGGTGTATTGCCCTGCGGCCGATGGTGAGGGCAACGTGGCCAACGCCTCCGGCCAGTGGCTGGACTTCGACCCGACCAACAACCGCGCGCCGGGCGAAGACTATGTGACCCTGGCCACCGGGCGCGATTTTCTCGATGTGTCGCCGATGCGCGGCGTGATCCGCGGTGGCACCCACCACGTGCTCGATGTGGCCGTCACCGTGGAGCCTGTCGACGCTGCAGAGCCGGCATGAGCGGCGCCACGACGCCTCGCCATCAGCCGATTTGACTGCTGATTAGCCGGTTATATCGGCTTGCCAAGCTAAGATTCCAACGCCTTCAACGCTGCGACATGACTCATTGTCTGGGCTGCAGCGCCAACCACCGACACCCCCAACCCAAGGAGATCCAATGACCACTGCTCACGAGAAACTCAAGGCCCTGAACATCACGCTGCCCGCCGTGGCCACACCCGCTGCAGCCTATCTGCCCTTCGTGCAGACCGGCAACCTGGTGTTTGTCAGCGGCCACATCGCCAAGAAGGACGGCAAGGCCTGGGTCGGTCAACTCGGCAAGAACATGAGCACCGAAGAAGGCAAGGCTGCAGCCCGTGCAATTGCCATCGACCTGATGGGCACGCTGGAAGCGGCGGTCGGCCTGGGCAAGGTCAAGCGCATTGTGAAGCTGATGAGCCTCGTCAACTCCACCGGTGACTTCACCGAACAGCATCTGGTCACCAACGGCGCCAGCGAACTCTTCGGTGAAGTGTTCGGCGACGCGGGCAAACATGCGCGCAGTGCCTTTGGCGTGGCGCAGATTCCGATGGGGGCCTGCGTGGAGATTGAGCTGATCGCTGAGGTTTAGGCTCCCCCCCGAAGCGGCCTTTGGCCGCCCCCCCCTCAGGGGGCGCCACCTGCAGCCCGGCTGAGCCGGTTCTGCGGTGACCCTTGTACTTATTCCACTCGAATGATCGAGCTGGGCTTGAATCCGAGGTCTGCAGCCTTGCCCTTGCGCGCGCGCGCAGCACGGGCGTTGTTCAGGCTGCGGATTTCCAGCGTTTCGTCGCGCGCCTTGCCGCCGCGGCCAATGCCTTCAATCTTCACGCTGCGCGTGTAGGCTGCAGCGCCTGCCAGCGTGTCCTTGGCGTCAAGGTCCAGCAGCACCAGACCGCGGCCGCCTGCCGCCTGCAATTTCAGCTCGCTGATCTCGAAGGTCAGGATGCGCCCGCCGGTGGACGCGCAGGCTACATGCGTCGCGGGCGGCAAGGGCACCGGACCACTGCCGCCTGACACGGGTGAAGGTCGGCACACCGACTCACCGTCGGCACAGCTGATGAACGCCTTGCCGCCCTTGAGCCGCGAGGTCATGCTTTCCACGGTGGCCAGGAAACCATAGCCACCGCTGCTGCTCAGCAGCAGGGTTGCAGCAGCCGGCCCGGCAAAGTAGTGCGCTAGCTGCGTGCCGGATTCCAGATCGATCAGCGTCGTCAGCGGCTGGCCGTCACCCCGGGCACCCGGCAGCGTGGACACCGGGACCGAGTACACCCGGCCGTTGTGTCCAAAGGCCAGCAGGGTGTCCACCGTGCGGCATTCGAAGGTGCCGTACAGGCCGTCGCCGGCCTTGAAGGCAAAGCTGGCTGCATCGTGGCCATGGCCGCTGCGCGCGCGCACCCAGCCCTTGGCGCTGACGACCACCGTCACCGGCTCATCGAGCACCTTGACTTCCAGCACGGCCTTTTTCTCGGCCTGAATCAGCGTGCGGCGCGGGTCGGAAAACTGCTTGGCATCGGCCTCGATTTCCTTGATCAGCAGGCGCCGCAGCGCGGCCGGACTGCCTAGGATTTCTTCCAGCCGGCCCTGCTCTTCACGCAGGTTTTTCAGCTCCTGCTCGATCTTGATGGCTTCCAGCCGCGCGAGCTGGCGCAGGCGGATTTCAAGAATGTCCTCGGCCTGCCGGTCGCTGAGCCGGAAGCGCTCGATCAGCGCCGCCTTGGGCTCGTCCGACTGGCGGATGATCGCAATCACTTCATCAATATTGAGCAGCACCAGCTGCCGGCCTTCAAGGATGTGAATGCGGTCCAGCACCTTGTCCAGGCGGTGCTGCGAACGTTTCTGTACCGTGGTCTGGCGGAATTCAATCCACTCCTGCAGCATCTCGCGCAGCGATTTCTGCGTGGGTTTTCCGTCCAGTCCCACCATGGTCAGGTTGATGGGCGAGGAGCTTTCCAGGCTGGTATGCGCCAGCAGGGTGTTGATGAGTTCGGACTGGCTGATCTTGCTGGTCTTGGGCTCGAACACCAGACGCACGGCGGCGTCCTTGCTGGACTCGTCGCGCACCACATCCAGCACCGACAGCACGGTCTGCTTGAGCTGCACCTGCTCCTGGCTCAGCGCCTTCTTGCCCGCCTTGATTTTCGGGTTGGTGAGTTCCTCGATCTCTTCCAGCACGCGCTGCGTGCTGACGCCGGGCGGCAACTCCTGCACCACCAGTTGCCACTGCCCACGGGCCAGCTCTTCAATTTTCCAGCGGGCGCGCACCTTGAGCGAGCCGCGGCCCGTGCTGTAGGCCGCAGCAATTTCAGCCGCGCTCGAGATGATCTGGCCGCCACCGGGGTAATCGGGTCCGGCGATCAGCGCGTAAAGCTCGTCGTCGCCCAGCCTGGGCGTCTTGATGAGGGCCACACAGGCGTCGGCCACTTCACGCAGATTGTGGCTGGGGATCTCGGTGGCCAGACCCACGGCAATACCGCTGGCGCCGTTGAGCAGCGTGAAGGGCAGACGCGCCG
Source organism: Synechococcus sp. UW140 (assembly GCA_943370905.1). GTDB lineage: Bacteria > Pseudomonadota > Gammaproteobacteria > Burkholderiales > Burkholderiaceae_C > Polaromonas. The sequence goes on along the minus strand of CALRSS020000005.1, from coordinate 168,384 downwards.
GCAGCTGGCGCGGCTCCTCGAACGAGCCGTCGTAATTTGGAACGAAGTCGACGGTTCCCTCATCGAGCTCATCCAGCAGCAGCGTCGTGATGCGCGCCAGCCGCGCCTCGGTGTAGCGCATCGCTGCCGCACCGTCGCCGTCGCGTGAGCCGAAGTTGCCCTGGCCATCGACCAGTGGATAGCGCTGGCTGAAATCCTGTGCCATGCGCACCATGGCGTCGTAAGCCGCCTGGTCGCCGTGCGGATGGTATTTGCCGAGCACGTCACCCACGACACGTGCGCTTTTCACGGGCTTGGCACCCGTGGCACCACCGAAGCCCAGCCCCATGCGCGCCATGCTGTAGAGGATGCGGCGCTGCACCGGTTTTTGCCCGTCGCACACGTCAGGCAGGGCACGGCCCTTGACCACGCTCAAGGCATATTCAAGGTAGGCCCGTTGTGCGTAGGCGGCGAGAGAGTCCTCACTCGCAGGTTCGGGGATTTGCGCGTCAGCGCCAGGTGTGAAGAGATCCATCGTGCGGGAGTGAGAGCTTGGGAAATGGTAAGGCGGTGGCCTGAAGGCCGGCGCCGGAATTGGTCAGGGACCTGTCCGTGCCCGGCTATACGGGGCCTGGCGCCGATCGGGATCAGGGCTCAGTAGTCGGAGTCGATCTGCGTGTCGTTTTCGTGGCTCATGAGGTCTTCGGAAACAACCAGAATGCTGCGCGAGCGATGGCTCGATGGCCAGCGTGCAAAGACGCCGGTCAGGGACTGCATCCAGGCTTGGGCCGCCAACAGGGTCAAGGGCTCTTTCAAGCGAAGCTCCATGACGATGACGCGGAACTTGAACTCGACACCCGACAGCAACGGGCTGTCAATCCGCAGCCCGCTCACCACCAGACGGGTCGCCAGCGCGCTGATGTCTTCATCGCCTTTCAGGCCTTGGGCCACCACCGCAAAGCGTCCACCGCTCAGTCGGGCAGCCAGGTCGTTGTCGCCGATGGAGCGACGCAGACGCATCGCCGCTTCGAGCAGCATTTTTTCGTTGAACTCGGCACCCAGCTCATTGAGCAGACCTTGCCAGTTCATCACGTCAATCGCGAACAGGGCGTTGGTGGTGTTGCTTTGCGGCGCCCGCGATGTGACCCGCATCAGACGTTCCAGCAGGACGTTGACGGTGGCCAGACCGGTCAGCGGATCGGTCGTGCTCGCCGAGTAGCTGCGCAGACGGCTTTCGTTGAGCAGGCGGCTGCGCCACACCAGCGACAGATACACCGGTGGAATCTGCAGCAGCAGCATCATGACCACCGCCCAGTCACTCTGCTGCGCATCCACCACATGGGTGAGGAACAACGCAGAAACTGCCAGCCCGCCCCAGTGCCCGAGCAACAACCACCATTTCCATGGCCCGACCGTGTCCCACGACTGCCACAGCAGCGTGACGGAAAGCACGAGCAGCAGGAGCGCCCAGACGAGTGCAGCCGGTATCGCCAGCGGCACGACATCGGCAGGCGCCCACGCTGACTGCAGTCCCAACAACGCCAGGGTGGCAAGCACGACAATCGCCGAAGCGGTTTTTGCCAACCCTGTGCTTTGCCGGTTTCTCATCACCCACATCTGGAAAGCCGCCATCAACGCGGGGCCGGACACCAGCAGGAGGTTCTGGACCAGTTGCTGCCCCATCTGCAGGCGCTGCCCCAGGCCAATGGCGCCCACCATCAGCGACAGGTAGACCGCCAGCGCCAGCAGTGTGCGCTCTTCGTAGGCATAGGAGACGATCAAGCTGAGCAACAGCACCAGCCCCAGAACACCCACCGCGATTCCGAGTACAAACAGCCCCGGACTGAAAACAAAATGCAAAGACATCACTCCCGGACAGCTCCAGACTCTGGCAGGGCGGTAGAGGCCACCGCCTGCGGCACCATATTGGCACGGCCCACGCTGCCGCCCATCATCTCCATACGGACCCGGCCGGCACCACCCACCGCACTGGGCGGTTTGAGGTGGTTGTACAACTCCATCACGGTTTTGACGTAATTGCGGGTTTCGGGGTAGTTCGGAATCCTGTTACCCGCACGCTGCACAGCGCCTTCACCCGCGTTGTAGGCGGCCAGGGCGAGCTCGAGCTGCCCCGGGAACATGTTGATGAGGTCACGCAGATAGCTGGAGCCGGCACGGATATTGGTGCGCGGATCGGTCAGCTTTTTCTGGATCGGTGAATTGCGCTCGGCCTTCACGCCATAGCGCTCGGCCGTCGGCGGAATCAACTGCATCAGGCCGACAGCGCCCTTGGGCGACACAGCCTGCGCGTCAAAGCCGGACTCGGTCGCAATCAGTGCCTGCAGCAGTTCGTAATCGATGCCCTGCGCCACAGATGCCTCACGCAGGAGGTGCTTCACGGCCTTGTAATTGGGCGACACATCGAAATAAGCCAGCAGTTTGGTGGGTGCGGCTGCCACGCCGTAAGCGCGTCCGGCACCCGCACGGGTCGATGGACCGCCCTTGCCGGCACTGAAGGACTGGCCGCCCTGGAAGAAAAGCTCGTAACGGTCGTCCAAACGCGTGGACGAAAAATGGGCGATGCCCTGTGTGTCCACATAAGCCCAGATGTCTGCATGGGCCGGCGCCGCATAAAGCCCGGCCAGCAGCACGGCAGCCATCAGCCTGCCCCTGAACGGCAGGCCTGAAAGCTTCCACAGTGATCCCGGAAAATGCATCAAATATCAATCTCCACGGCGTCCCCGTGCAACTCCATCAGTTCGCGGCGCGCTGCAGCTTCGCCCTTGCCCATCAGCTTCGTGATCAAGCTCTCGGTTTGCAGGAAATCCTGGTTGCCCAGCTGCACCGGCAGCAGCCGGCGGGTGTCCGGATTGAGTGTGGTTTCCCACAGTTGTTCCGCACTCATCTCACCCAGGCCCTTGAAGCGGCTGATGCTCCACGCATTTTCCCGCACACCGTCTTTGCGCAGCTTGTCCAGTATGGCGGTCAATTCGCCTTCGTCAAGCGCATAGACCTTGGAAGCCGGTTTTTTGCCGCGGGCCGGCGCGTCCACCCGAAAGAGCGGTGGCCGGGCCACATACACATGGCCGGCCTCGATCAGCTTGGGGAAATGCCGGAAAAAGAGCGTCAGCAGCAACACCTGGATGTGGGAGCCGTCCACGTCGGCATCGCTCAGGATGCAGACCTTGCCGTAGCGCAGGCCACTCAGGTCGGGGGTGTCGGCAGGGCCGTGCGGATCCACGCCGATGGCCACAGCGATGTCGTGGATCTCGGTGTTGGCAAAGAGACGATCGCGCTCGACCTCCCAGGTGTTGAGCACCTTGCCGCGCAGGGGCAGGATGGCCTGGCTTTCCTTGTCGCGCCCCATCTTGGCACTGCCGCCGGCGGAGTCACCCTCCACCAGAAACACCTCGTTGTGGGCCAGGTCCTTGCTCTCGCAGTCGGTGAGCTTGCCGGGCAGAACGGCCACGCCCGAGCCTTTGCGCTTTTCAACCTTCTGGCCGGCTTTCTGGCGCGTTTGTGCGGCCTTGATGGCCAGCTCGGCCAACTTTTTGCCGTAATCGACGTGCTGGTTGAGCCACAGTTCCAGCGCAGGCCGCACATAGCTGGAGACCAGCCGCACTGCATCACGGGAATTGAGCCGCTCCTTGATCTGCCCCTGGAACTGCGGGTCCAGCACCTTGGCCGACAGCACATAGCTGGCGCGGGCGAACACGTCTTCCGGCAACAGCTTCACGCCCTTGGGCAGCAGGGAATGCAGCTCGATGAAGCTCTTGACCGCATTGAAGAGGCCGTCACGCAGGCCGCTTTCGTGCGTACCGCCGGCGCTGGTCGGGATCAGGTTGACGTAGCTTTCGCGCACCGGCTGGCCGTCTTCGGTGAAGGCCACGCACCACTGTGCGCCCTCGCCTTCGGCAAAACTGTCGTGGTTGCTGTCTGCAAAGCCTTCCCCCTCGAACATGGGAATCACCGGGTCTCCGGTGAGCGTCTGCATCAGGTAGTCGCGCAGCCCGCCCTTGTAAAGCCAGGTCTGGGTGTCGCGGGTTTTTTCGGTGGTGAGGGTGACGCTCACGCCCGGCATCAGCACCGCCTTGCTGCGCAGCAGGTGCATGAGCTCGGCCATCGGCAGCGCGGACGACTCGAAATACTTCGCATCGGGCCAGGCACGCACAGTAGTGCCGGTTTTGCGGTCGCCCTCGCCGGCTTTGCGTATCTGCAGCTTCTCGATGACATCGCCACCGGAGAAGACCAGGCTGGCCACACTGCCTTCGCGGTAGGAGGTGACTTCCAGACGCTTCGACAAGGCATTGGTGACGCTCACCCCGACACCGTGCAGACCGCCGGAGAAACTGTAGGCGCCGCCCTTGCCCTTGTCGAACTTGCCGCCAGCGTGCAGGCGGGTGAACACCAGTTCCACCACCGGCGCCTTCTCTTCCGGGTGCAGGCCGAACGGAATGCCGCGGCCATCGTCCTCCACACTCACCGAGCCATCGGTGTGAAGCGTGACCTTGATTTTCTTGCCGTGCCCGGCCAAAGCCTCGTCGGCGGAGTTGTCCAGCACTTCCTGGATGATGTGCAGCGGGTTGTCGGTCCGGGTGTACATGCCCGGACGCTGCTTGACCGGCTCCAGTCCTTTGAGGACGCGGATCGAGCCTTCGGAGTATTCAGTGGGGGTTTTGTCAGCCATGGAAGAGCGGATTGTAGACCGTTGCGATTTGAAAGCTGGATAAATACCCAGTACGGCCTCTCATTTGACCCACAGATGCCCTTTGCGCATCAATCGCGCCCAAACTTTCAAGAGCGAGGCGATGCGGCTTTGGGTACATTCGCTGCATGTCTTCTTCCCGCCAGAACCTTTCCATGGCCCAGGTACTCATCTGCGGCGCGGCCATCGTCACCCTGTCCATGGGCATTCGGCACGGCTTTGGCCTGTGGCTGCAGCCCATCACCCAGGCCCAGGGCTGGACGCGCGAAACCTTCGCCTTTGCGCTGGCCGTGCAAAACCTCTCCTGGGGTGTTTTCGGGATTTTTGCAGGCATGGCCGCCGACCGCTTCGGCGCCTTCCGGGTCATCCTGGGCGGGGCGCTTCTGTACGCGCTGGGCCTGCTGGGCATGGCGCAGTCCACCACCGGCGGGCTGTTCACGCTGACCGCGGGCGTGTTGATCGGCGCGGCCCAGGCTAGCACCACCTATGCCGTCATCTACGGCGTGATCGGCCGCAATATCCCGGCCGACAAGCGTTCGTGGGCCATGGGCGTTGCGGCAGCGGCTGGCTCCTTCGGCCAGTTCCTGATGGTGCCCACCGAAGGCTTTCTGATCAGCAGCCTGGGCTGGAAGGAGGCGCTGATCGCCCTGGCCGGTGCCGTGCTGCTCATCATGCCGCTGGCCTTCGGGCTGCGGGAGACCAGCTTTGCGGCCGGCCAACCCGCCCGGCGCGAGCAGACCATCCTCCAGGCGCTGAAGGAAGCCTTCAAGTACCCCAGTTTCCAGCTGCTGATGGCCGGCTACTTTGTCTGCGGCTTCCAGGTGGTCTTCATCGGCGTGCACATGCCCAGCTACCTGCGGGACAAAGGCCTGTCGCCGCAGGTCGCCAGCTATGCACTGGCGCTGATTGGCCTCTTCAATGTGTTTGGCACCTACATCGCCGGCACGCTGGGCCAGCGCATGGCCAAGCGAAAAATCCTGGCGACCATCTATTTTTCGCGGGCGGTGGTGATTGCCGTGTTTCTGGCTGCGCCGCTGAGCCCGGCCAGTGTGTACATCTTCGCCAGCCTGATGGGGCTGCTGTGGCTGTCGACCATTCCGCCCACCAACGCGGTGGTGGCACAGATTTTCGGCATCCAGCACCTGTCGATGCTGGGGGGGTTCATCTTCTTCGGCCATCAGGTGGGTTCCTTCATGGGCGTGTGGCTGGGCGGCTATCTGTACGACCGCACCGGCAGCTACGACATCGTCTGGTACATCGCGATTGCGCTGGGCCTGTTTGCCGCCCTGGTGAACCTGCCGGTGCGTGAAGAACCGATCACCCGAATGGGCGCCGTCAAAGGGGCGGTGGGAGCCTGACATGCACCTCAAGGCGACCCACAAAATCAGCCTTTGGGCGCTGGCTGTGCTGGCGTGCGGTGGGGTGTTTGCGCTCTATACCCGGCCGGAATTCCTGCTCACCCTGGCCAACCAGGTGTGGGCCTGTTTTTAGGACGCCTGTCCCAGCGCGGCGTGCGCCGACACCGCAGACGCGGTCACGCTGATATTCTGTGGCCATGAAAGTCATCATCATCACGGGGGCGTCGGACGGCATCGGTGCCGAAATGGCGCGCCAGCTGGCCCGGACGCAGGGCGCGCAAGTGGCCGTGGTTCTGGCCGCGCGCAATACCGAAAAACTGGCCGAGGTCGCAGCCCAGTGTGCAGCACATGGCGCACAGACATTGACCGTGACCACCGATGTCTCGCAGGAATCCGACTGCCGGCAACTGGTGGCGCACACCATGGCACGTTTTGGCCGGCTGGACGCGCTCATCAACAACGCCGGCCTGTCGGCCCAGGCCCTGTTCGAAGACGTCCAGGCCAATGACCTGCACTGGTACGAAGACCTGATGCGCACCAACCTCTGGGGCAGTGTGTGGTGCACGCATGCCGCACTGCCCCATCTGAAGCAAAGCCGGGGCAACCTGGTCGCCGTGTCCAGCCTCGCAGGCCTGCTGGGTGTGCCGGGCCGCACCGCCTACAGCGCCACCAAATTCGCCATGACCGGTTTCTTCGAGGCCTTGCGCGCCGAGCTCAAGGGCGCCGGTGTCAGCGTCACCATCGCCTATCCCGGCGTGGTGGCGACGCAGATCCGTTACCGCGGCTTCAATGCCGCCGGCATGGCCGCGGGCACCAGTGGCCTGAAAGAAGAAAAAGCCATGCCGGTGGACACCTGCGCACGACTCATCCTCCAGGGCATGGCGCGGCGCCAACGCGAGGTGGTCATGACGGCGCAGGGCAAGCTGGGCCGATGGCTCAAGCTGATCGCACCGGCCGCCGTGGAGGCGCTGGCTCTCGCGGCGCTCAATACCGAGGCGCGGCCGAAGTGACGCAGGCCCAGGCGCTCCCACAAGCCCTGCACGGCACCGAAGCGCCCTCGGCCTGGGTGCAGCGCTGGTCGCACCTGGTGCGTCCTGGCGGTACGGTACTGGACGTGGCCTGCGGCCATGGCCGGCACGCCCGCTGGTTCCACAGCCTGCATCACCCGGTCATCGGCGTCGACAGGTCCCCGGAAGCCATGGAGGCTGTCGCGGGCGCGATCCCGGACGGTGAATGGGTGGTGGCCGACATCGAAAACGGGCCCTGGCCTTTTGCGGGCCGGCAGTTCGACGCCGTGGTGGTCACCAACTACCTGTGGCGGCCCCTGATGGACGTGTTGCTGGCCAGCCTGGCACCGGGCGGTGTGCTGATTTACGAAACTTTTACCCAGGGTAACGAGACCGTGGGCAAGCCCTCGCGGCCCGACTTCCTGCTGCGCAGCGGGGAGTTGCTCACCATCTGCCAGGGTTTGCGCGTGGTGGCCTTTGAGGACGGCTTTGATGAACGCCCAGGCAGCGACGGGCTGCCTGCGGCGCAGCGCTTTGTGCAGCGCATCGCCGCCGTGCGCGAGGCGGCGGCAACTGCGGGTTTGCCCTCCCCTGGCGGTACCCCCACCCCGGGCCCGGTTCGCTATCGGCTGCGCTAGGGTCTGGGTAGAATGCAGGATTGGCTCTGAGGTGCCGGTTTGCGGTCCATCGAGGAACACCAGCCACGGCATCCGGCCCCGAACGTTTACAAGCACAGCATGAAACCCATTACCGGCAGCATCGTTGCACTGGCAACGCCCTTGCACGAAGACGGCAGCGTCGATTACCGCGCACTTCGCAAACTGGTGGACTGGCACATCGCCGAAGGCACCGACTGCATCGGCGTGGTGGGCACCACCGGCGAGTCACCCACGGTCAATGTCGAAGAGCACTGCGAAATCATCCGTGTGTCGGTGGAACAGGCCAAGACGCACGGCGACAAGCGCGTGCCCATCATGGCCGGCTGCGGCGCCAACTCCACCGCCGAGGCGATCGAGCTGGCCAAATTTGCAAAGCAGGTCGGCGCCGACTGCCAGCTGCAGGTCGTGCCCTACTACAACAAGCCCACGCAAGAGGGCCAGTACCGCCACTTCAGGGCGATTGCCGAGGCCGTTGGCGACCTGCCCACGGTGCTCTACAACGTGCCCGGTCGCACCGTGGCCGACATGGCGCACGCCACCGTGCTGCGCCTGGCGCAAGTGCCTGGCATCGTCGGCATCAAGGAAGCCACCGGCAACATCGAACGCGCGCAGTGGCTCATCAAGGAAGTACCCAAGGGCTTCGCGGTGTACTCCGGCGACGACCCGACCGCCGTTGCGCTGATGCTCTGCGGCGGACAAGGCAATGTGAGCGTGACGGCCAACGTGGCCCCGCGCCTGATGCACGAGTTGTGTGTTGCTGCCGTGGCGGGCGATACGCGGCGCGCCATGGAGCTTCAGTTCAAGCTCCTGCCGCTGCACCGCAACCTTTTCATCGAAGCCAACCCGATTCCCGTGAAATGGGCCATGGCCCGCATGGGTTTGTGCGGTGGCACCCTGCGCCTGCCGATGACCCCACTCGAGGCTTCCAACGAAGCCGCTGTCGAAGGTGCACTGCGCGCCTGCGGCCTGATCTGATTTTTAAGGGAACCCAAGTGAAGACATTGCCCCAACGTGCTGCATTTTCCAAAGCCCGGCAGCTTGCCACCGTCTCGGCTGTGCTGGCCATGTGCCTGCTGGCAGGTTGCTCATCGATCAAGGAAGTGATGGACGGCGATCGCGTGGATTACAAGTCGAGCGGCACCAAAGGCCCTTCACTGGATGTACCGCCGGATCTCACGCAACTGAGCCGCGAAACACGCTATGTGGTGCCTGGCAGCGCGGTCACGGCCAGCGCCTATCAGGTGGGCCAATCTACCCCGGCGCTGCCGACGGCAGCGGTCACGGTGGGCGATGTACGCATTGAGCGCGCGGGCAGCCAGCGCTGGCTGGTGATCAACAGGCCGGCCGACAAGCTGTGGAGTCCGGTACGCGACTTCTGGCTGGAGAGCGGGTTCCTGCTGTCCCAGGACCAGGAGAACCTGGGCATCATGGAAACCGACTACGCCGAGAACCGCGCCAAACTGCCTCAGGACTTCATCCGCAACACGCTGGGCAAAGTGTTTGACAGCCTCTACTCCACCGGTGAGCGCGACAAGTTCCGTACCCGGTTTGAACGTCGTCCCGATGGCGGCACGGAGATTTACGTCAGCCACCGGGGCATGGTCGAAGTCGTGACCGGTGCGAAAAACGGCGTCGCATCGGGCGACAGCACCCTCTGGCAGCCGCGTCCTGCAGACCCCGAGCTCGAAGCTGAATTCCTGCGCCGCATGATGGTCAAGCTGGGCGTGACACAGGAGCAGTCGAAGGCGCTCGTGGCGGGCGGCACCACCCAGAAGTCGTCGCGCGTGGCCAATGTCAACAATGTGCCGGTGGTGCAGATTGACGAGGGCTTTGACCGTTCATGGCGCCGTGTCGGCCTGGCGCTGGACCGTACCGGCTTTACCGTGGAAGACCGGGACCGCAGCCAGGGGACTTATTTCGTGCGCTATGTCGAGCCGGTCACCACCAAGACCGAGCCCGGCTTCTTCAGCAAGCTGTTCAGCGGTTCGCCACCGGCAGTTCTGCCGCTCAAATACCGCATCACGGTCAAGAGCGAGGGCGAAAAAACCGTCGTTTCGGTTCTGAATGCCCAGGGCGCGCCTGAGAGCTCCGCCAATGCACAGCGCATCGTCCAAGTGATCGCTGACGACCTGAGGTAAGCCCGTGGCCTGCGGGGGACTGATCGGTCGGCCCCGGATGACCTTCTCGTGTTGAGATTCCCGTGTTGAGGTTCAAGAGCCTGGGCAGTGGCAGCTCCGGCAACGCCACGGTGGTCGAGACAGCGGGCGGGCGGCCTTTCCGGCTTCTGGTGGATTGCGGGCTCGGCCTGAAGCAGCTGACGCAGCGTCTGGCCGCTGCGGGCCTCGCGCCGCAGGATATCGATGCCATCTTCATCACCCATGAGCATGGCGACCACATTGGCTGCGCCCGCAACCTGTCGCTGGGTTACCGAATTCCCGTCTGGATGAGCCAGGGAACCCACGTCGCGACCGGATCACCGGACTTTGAAGGTCTGCTGCACGTAGCCCGAGACGGTGAGCGCATCGACCTGGGAGGCCTTCAGGTCTTGCCGTTCACCGTGCCGCACGATGCCCGCGAGCCCCTGCAGCTGAGCTGCACCGATGGCGCCAGCAAACTGGGCATCCTCACCGACCTGGGCCACGCCACAGCGCATGTACTGTCGCACCTGGCGGCCTGTGACAGTTTGCTGCTGGAGTGCAACCATGACGAGGACATGCTGGCACGGTCAGCCTACCCGGCGTTCCTGAAGCAGCGTGTCGCAGGGCCGCACGGACACCTTTCCAATCCCGCTGCCGCAGACATTGTGCGTGCCGTGATGCACAGCGGGCTGAAGCATCTGGTCGCCGCGCACCTGAGCGCACAAAACAATCACCCTCTTCTGGTTCAGACGCTGATGGCCGAAGCCCTGTCATGCGGCGCCAGCGACATCGTTGTCGCCAGCGCCGAAAGTGGCACAGGCTGGCTGCAGGCCTGACAGCGCAGCCTCCGGGTTCGCCCCCCAATGTCCGGTCACCAGCCATGGCACCGGACTGACGCACGAAGATACCGAAAGATGAAATGACAGGCAAAAAAAAGCCGCCTTGCGGCGGCTTTTGGGGAGCATTGAAGAATTACTTCTTCGCGCCGTCCGTAGCAGCCTTGGCAGCGTCGGTAGCGGTTTTGGCAGCGTCGGTAGCTGCAGTAGCGGCAGCGCCAGCAGCAGCGGCGGAGCCGGCTGCGGAAGAAGCGGAACCGGCGGCAGCAGATGCGTCAGCAGCAGGTGCTGCAGCGGCTGGTGCTGGTGCAGCAGCAGGAGCTGGTGCAGGTGCTGGGGCTTCTTCTTTCTTGCCGCAAGCAGCCAGAGCAACTGCAGCGACGATGGCTGCCAGAACGAGGGACTTGTTCATTTTTAAGATCCTTGATGATATTGAAGAAAACAATTTCCGGAAATTGTCAAAAAAACCGAATGGACATTCAGGTCATGCTTTGACCGGGGAAAGCACTCGAGCTCTTTCTACCCAGCCGCGGATTATATGCTGAATAGTGCAACCCTGAAAACCCTAGGTTGGGGCACCGTTCTGGTCACCCTGACGCGGACTGGCGACTTTGGCCTACGCCTCTGTGAAGCGCACGGGAACGGCTTTGTGCCCCGGCCGGCTACAGGCCCAAAGTCGTGGCCGGAAAGGCCGGCGCACTTTTCAACAGGCGTTCGTTCAGTCGCTCCCTCAAAGCCACACGCCGCGCCGGCTCACTGCCAGCAATGCCGATGCTGCGGTCGCGGTCCAGCCGTTCAAGCACCCACCCCGGACCCCACAACGCGCTGGGTATGTCATCGGCCGATGCGGACGACAGCCCCCGACACTCCACGATGTGCGCCCAGGTCCTGCGCCAGGTCACGAAGCGGGCATGCCGCCTGGTGAGTTCGTCATAGTTCTGCGCCAGCATGGTGAGTTTGCGACCCGTCTGCGCCCAGTCACCCAAGGCTTGGGCAACCGATCGCTCACCCAGTGGCCAGTCCTCAAAACCGGGGTCGGACAGGATGATTTCACGCCAACCCTGTGCGGCAGCCACCGCCAGTGCGTGACGGATGAGGTCGGTGAACGCCTGCCGCCCTGCAAATCGCCCGTCCGGCAGCGCCTGGAGCGGCCCTGGGGTTTCACCCTGTGAATGATCATGTGCTTCCATGAACGCCTCCGTATTCGTCACCCGGCACCGGCATGCCGCGTCAGGCTGACTGATGCAACCACCCGGCATCATGCCACTCGCCCATCAAATCCAGCGCTGCCGGGCTGGCCCGCCGCAGCCGGGTTGCATCGAGGCCACGCTGATCCGCCAGCAGACGCATCAGCGCCGCGTCCGCACCTTTGGCGCGGTAGCTTTCGCCGTTGATGAAGACATGGGCCGCGTCATACATCATCCGGGTGCGCGCGTCGAGATGGACGCGGCTTTTCCCTGCCTCTGCCGCCCCGGCATCCCACAGCAACGGCGGCTCGTCAAACCACACCGCAGGCTTGGGTTCCGTCAGGTATTCACCGAGCGCGCACCCCAGGGCCAGTGGATCCTTCAGCGCCTCCAGCACCGCCTGACCGGCGAAGTCGGCCAGGCTGGCGGGCAGCGCGGCAGGCGTGGCTGTCGCCGCTTGCGCCTTGTCCTTGTAAAGCACCGGGCTGACGGATGAGCCGGATGGCGAACCCGACGCATCGTCTGCTTCGTCTTCGCTGAACTCGGCCAGCCGGTGCAACAACTCGGCCGCCAGTTCGTGGCGGGCTGGCGCCCGAAAGCCGATCGAATAGGTCATGCAATCAGCGCTCTGCCCACCACCGTCACTGGCCACAGCCACACCATCGTGGGCATAGCGGGGGGGCAGGTAGAGCATGTCACCCGCCTCGAGAACGAACTCTTCTTCGGGTTCAAAATGTTTCAGTATTTTCAGGGGCACACCGGATTGCAGGCTCAGGTCTTTCTGGCGACCGATCTTCCAGCGCCGGCGACCGCTGGCCTGCAGCAGGAAGACATCGTAGCTGTCGAAATGCGGTCCCACTCCGCCGCCGGGCGTGGCAAAGGAAATCATCAAGTCGTCGAGCCTGGCGTCCGGCACGAAGCGGAACTTCTGCAGCAAGGCGTGGGCGCCAGCGTCGTGCAGATCCACGCCCTGCACCAGCAGGGTCCAGGCTTTCTGGCTCAGCGGCGGCAGCGATTTTGCCGGCAGCGGGCCTTGGGCCATGCGCCATTTGCGCGCCTCGTGAACAATCAGCCGCGACTCGACGCCTTGCCTTGAAGCGAGCTTGAAAAGGGCGGCCCGGCTGAGCAGCGGCTGAAAGCCCGGAATGGCCTGGCGCACGAGCAAAGGCTTTTTTTGCCAATGACGGCGCATGAATTGCGCGGGGCTGAGGCCGGCGAGCAGCTGTAGGGGTTGGTGGACATCCATGGGACAATTGTCGGATGAAAATCACACCGCAATGCGTTGTTGCCCTGACATGGACACTGAAAGACACCCTGGGCGATGTGCTCGACGAACTGGACGAGCCGATCGAGTTTCTGCTGGGTGGTGATGACCTGCTGGCCAAGATCGAGGAATCGCTGCAAGGCCACGAGGCGGGCGACCGGATCGAGCTGCATCTGGAGCCCGAAAACGCGTTTGGCGACTACGACGAAAACCGGGTGTTCCTGGAAGCGCGAACGCTGTTTCCGGCAGAACTCGAAGAAGGCATGACCTTCGACGGCGCAGCCCTGCCAGCCGGAGCCAGTGCGCAGATACCGCCCGAGCACATCTACACCGTCACCGACATCTACCCGGACCATGTGGTGCTGGACGGCAACCATCCGCTGGCCGGTATTGCGATCAGGCTCACGGCCAAAGTGGAATCCGTACGGGAAGCCACAGCCGATGAAATTGGCCAAGGCACGCTGGGCACCGGCTTCTTCAAGCTCGAACCCCTCACGCCAGGCAAAACAGACCAGGACACGCTGCACTGAGCAACGCCATCCTGATCGTCAACCTGCGGTGACCCCGCCGCAGCAATGCCTGCTGGCCACCACTGCGCGGGCATCGAATTACATCACGCGGTAGAGCTGGCCGTTTTCGACCCGCACGCGGTCGCCGATGCGCAGTTCGCCCATCGCCGGAACGTCGTAGGAGCGCATGGAGCCGTTGTCCATGCGGATGGACACGCGGAAGGTTTCCTGCACCGTGGTGTTGCGGCTTTTCTCGATGGCATTGCCGGCAAGTGCACCGCCGATAGCACCTGCTACCGTGGCGACATTCCTGCCGTTACCGCCACCGATCTGGCTGCCGATAGCCGCGCCAGCGACACCGCCGATCACCGCGCCTACGCCTGTGCCCTGTGCCGGTTGCTGCGTACGCATGACTTCCACATTGCTGACACGACCGTATTCAGCGTAGTTGCCCTGCTGATTCTGGGCTGGATAAGTAGCCGCCGGGTACTGCGATGGGTAGGACGAAGGGTATTGCTGGGACTGCGACGGATACGTCGGATAGGACGAATCTGTGGGGGGCCCGTTCATGGGGGCACAGGCGGCCGTCAGCGCCAGCAAAAGGACCGATGAAACAGCGGGGACAAAACGTGAAATGTTGCGCATGAGGATCTCCTGTGAATGAACGCATGAGATTCGGCATGACCACAGCAAGCAACGGAACTGTTGCAAGCCATCGACTGCATGGCGTCTCTCAAGCCTTGATTACAGCCCTGAAGCCGGCGTGGGCAGGCGAGCCTGCACGCTGCATGCGGGTGAGAAGCCCGCGCCACCGACCGTAGGAAAAGCCTGACGCTTCGAGCCGGCGGGTTGAGCGCACCAGACATCGCAGCCGCAGCTGCCACGGGTCAGGCCTTACCCGTCGATCCGTAACCGCCCTCGCCCCGCTGCGTGGCGGCAAACTCACTCACCACATTGAATTGCGCCTGCACCACCGGCACGATCATCAGCTGCGCAATGCGCTCCATGGGCTCGATGGTGAACGGCACGTCACTGCGGTTCCATGCGCTGACCATGAGCTGCCCCTGGTAATCGCTGTCAATCAAACCCACCAGGTTCCCCAACACGATGCCGTGCTTGTGCCCCAGGCCCGAACGCGGCAGGATCAGGGCGGCATAGCCCGGGTCATGCAGATAGATGGCGATGCCCGTCGGCACCAGCTGCCAGGCGTTGGCGGCCAGCGTGAGCGGCGCGTCGAGGCAAGCGCGCAAATCCAGCCCCGCACTGCCGGGCGTGGCATAGGCCGGCAGGTTGTCCTGCATGCGCGCATCCAGAATTTTCACGTCAATTTTCATGGCTGTTTTTTTCGATCGCTGGTCATTTGATTTTTATCTGCCACCTTGCGGGCAATCTCTTTCACGGCAGTGTCCGTGACAGCGCGAACACGCGCGGCAAGCCCCCCGGGCGACTGGCGGCTGACCTTGAAAATCACCCAGACCGCATAGGCCACCAGCAAGGGAACAAACACCGAGCCCATGCCCGGCCACCGCCAGGCCAGGGCACGCGACACAAGCCACAGGATGACAACCCACCGGAGGTGAGTCGCCAGCGACGGGGCAGACACCGGGCCTGCATTCGAGTTGACTGATGGAATACCAGAACTGGCGGCGAATGGCGTGTTCGCGGCGCCCGGCGACAGTGCCTGGGCGTCCCCTTGGGGGCGGGATACCGGCGGGTGGCTGGTCAGGCGCTCCACGTAGCGTGCGAAGTCACCATCCGGCGGCGTGTCAGACAGGTGATTCACGGCTGGGCCCTGATGCCCTTGACCCGGCGGGCAATCTCCTGAACCAGGCGGCGCGCCAACTGCAATTTGGGTGCGCGCGGCAACTCCGTGTGTCCACGGTCATCGACCAGCAGCAGGGCGTTGTGGTCCTGCCCGAAAGTGTCAGGGCCAATGTTGCCGACGAGCAAAGGAACCTTTTTACGCAGGCGCTTGGCCTCGGCGTTTGCAGCGAGATCGTGGCTTTCGGCGGCAAAACCGACACAGTACGGTTTGCCCTGGCCACCGACCTGCGCGGCGCTGGCTGCCACTACGGCCAGGATGTCGGGGTTCTCCACGAAGCGCAGCTCGGGCACATCACCACTGCCGTCCTTCTTGATCTTGCGCCCGGACGGCTCGGCTGCACGCCAGTCGGCCACAGCGGCCGTCGCAATGAAAATATCGGCATCCTGCATCCGTGCCATCACGGCATCATGCATCTGCTGCGCCGAACGAACGTCCACGCGCGCCACGCCGCGCGGCGTTGACAGCGCCACCGGGCCCGCCACCAGCGTGACGTCGGCACCCGCCTCGCGCGCCGCCCGCGCGATGGCAAAACCCATTTTCCCGCTCGACAGGTTGGTGATGCCGCGCACCGGATCGATGGCCTCATAAGTCGGCCCTGCCGTGACCAGCACACGCTGGCCTGCCAGCACCTTGGGCATGAAGAACGCAACAATGTCTTCCAGCAGTTGGTCGGGCTCCAGCATCCGGCCATCCCCGGTCTCGCCGCAGGCCTGAAAACCTGTTCCAACCCCCAGCACGGTGGCCCCATCGGCCTGCAACTGCAGGAAATTGCGCTGCGTGGCCGGATGAGCGTACATCTCGCGGTTCATGGCAGGCGCGACCAGCAGGGGCACCGTGGCGATCGGCCGCGCCAGGCACATCAGGCTGAGCAGATCGTCGGCACGGCCGTGCAGCAGCTTGGCCATGAAGTCCGCGCTGAGCGGCGCAATCACGATGGCATCGGCTTCGCGCGACAGGTTGATGTGCGCCATGTTGTTGGGCTCCCGCCCATCCCACTGGCTGGTGTAGACCGGTCGACCACTGAGGGCCTGCAGGGTCACCGGGGTGATGAACTGCGTGGCCGCCTCCGTCATGACCACCTGCACGGTGGCCCCGGCCTTGATCAGGGCCCGGCACAACTCGGCGGATTTGTAGCAGGCAATGCCGCCGGACAGGCCCAGCACAAGGTGCTTGCCCGCCAGATCCGGCAGGGTGTCTGCGTCGGCCTCAGCCCCGTTCGCTTGGTTCGTCATGGGTGGCAATGTAGCATTTCCGGGGGTCTGGACGCAGGCCGCCCGCGGACTGCTGTTGCCCTGTAAATTGGCGGCGCTTCAGAAGAATCGGTCACGGGAAGTCGGGCACCCGTATAATTCCCGTTTACCACCTCTGCGAACCTGCGGTTCGGGCCTAGCATGACCAAATTTGTCTTCGTCACCGGCGGTGTGGTGTCTTCCCTGGGCAAGGGAATCGCCTCAGCCTCCTTAGCTGCGATCCTCGAATCGCGAGGCCTCAAAGTCACTTTGATCAAGCTGGACCCGTACATCAACGTGGATCCCGGCACGATGTCCCCCTTCCAGCACGGCGAGGTCTTCGTCACCGACGACGGCGCCGAAACTGATCTGGACCTGGGCCACTATGAGCGTTTCATCGAAACGCGCATGCGCAAGCCCAACAACTTCACCACCGGACAGATCTACAAGAGCGTGCTCGAGAAAGAGCGCCGTGGCGACTACCTGGGCAAGACGGTGCAGGTGATCCCGCACGTCACCAACGAAATCCAGGACTTCATCAAGCGCGGCGCCCGCTTCGACACGCCCGAAGCGGTCGACGTGGCGATTGTCGAGATTGGCGGCACGGTCGGTGACATCGAGTCCCTGCCCTTCCTCGAAGCCGTGCGCCAGATGAGCCTGCGCATGGGCGCCAACAACACCGCCTTCGTGCACCTGAGCTATGTGCCCTGGATCGCCGCAGCGGGCGAACTGAAGACCAAACCCACACAGCACACAGCCCAAAAGCTGCGCGAGATCGGCATCCAGGCCGACGTGCTGCTCTGCCGCGCCGACCGCCGCATCCCCGACGAAGAGCGCGAAAAGATCTCGCTCTTCTCCAATGTGCCCGAATGGGGCGTGATCTCCATGTGGGACGTCGACACCATCTACAAGGTGCCCCGCATGCTGCACGAGCAGGGCCTGGACGGCCTGATCTGCGACAAGCTGCGCCTGAACACGCCGCCCGCCAACCTCAAGCGCTGGGACGACCTGGTGTACGAAACCGAGCATCCGCGCACCGAGGTCAACATCGCCATGGTCGGCAAGTATGTGGATCTGAGCGACAGCTACAAGTCGCTCAACGAAGCACTGCGCCATGCCGGCATGAAGAACCATGCCAAGGTGGTGATCCAGTACATCGACTCGGAAACCATCACCCCCAACAACGTCTCGCAGCTCGCCAAATTTGATGGGGTGCTGGTGCCTGGCGGCTTTGGCGTTCGTGGTGTGGAAGGAAAAATCTGCGCCGCACGCTTTGCCCGCGAGAACAAGCTGCCCTACCTCGGCATCTGCCTGGGCATGCAGGTGGCCACCATCGAATTTGCGCGCCATGTATGCGGCTTCAAGGACGCCAACAGCACAGAATTTGTGCCTGACACACCGCATCCGGTCATCGCCCTCATCACCGAGTGGAAAGACGCCGACGGCACCATCAAGACGCGTGACGCCAAGTCCGACATGGGCGGCACCATGCGCCTGGGTGCACAAAGCTCCGATGTCGCCAAGGGCACGCTGGCGCACAAGATCTACGGCGACGTGGTGACCGAGCGGCATCGCCACCGCTATGAAGCCAACGTCAATTACCTTGACGCGCTGCGTAAATCCGGGTTGGTGATTTCTGCCCTGACCCAGCGCGAGCAACTCACCGAAATTGTGGAGCTGCCGCAAGACGTGCACCCCTGGTTCATAGGCGTGCAGTTCCACCCTGAGTTCAAGTCCACCCCATGGAACGGCCACCCGCTGTTCAATGCCTACATTGCCGCCTCGCTCGAACACCGCCGCACTGCCGGTCAGGATCAGAACGCCGCCAAGCCGCTCAAGGTTGTGGCATGAGCATGAAGCTGTGCGGATTTGACATCGGTCTTGACCAGCCCTTCTTCCTGATTGCCGGCCCCTGTGTGGTCGAGTCCGAGCAACTGCAGATGGACACGGCGGGAACGCTGAAGGAAATCACCACATCGCTGGGCATTCCCTTCATCTTCAAGTCCAGTTACGACAAGGCCAACCGCTCCAGCGGCACCAGTTTTCGTGGTCCCGGCATGGCCAGGGGTCTGGAGATTCTGGCCAAGGTCAAGCGCGAGTTGAGCCTGCCCATCCTGACCGACGTGCATTCCGAAGCCGACATCGCCCCCGTGGCTGCGGTGGTGGACGTCCTGCAGACGCCGGCCTTCCTGTGCCGCCAGACCGACTTCATCCACGCGGTGGCGCAGTCAGGCAAGCCGGTCAACATCAAGAAGGGCCAGTTTCTCGCGCCTGGTGACATGAAAAACGTCATCGACAAGGCCCGTGCCGCCGCGCGTGAAAAAGGCCTGAACGAGAACAACTTCATGGCCTGTGAGCGTGGTGCGAGCTTTGGCTACAACAACCTCGTGTCCGACATGCGCAGTCTGGCAATCATGCGGGAGACCGGTGCGCCAGTGGTGTTTGACGCCACCCACTCGGTGCAGCTGCCCGGTGGGCAAGGCACCAGCTCCGGTGGCCAGCGCGAGATGGTGCCAGTGCTGGCACGCGCGGCCGTCGCCGTGGGTGTGGCTGGCCTCTTCATGGAAACACATCCGGACCCGTCCAAGGCCATGAGCGACGGCCCCAACGCCGTGCCGCTCAAACACATGAGGGCCTTGCTCGAGACGCTGCTGGCGCTCGACCGTGTCACCAAGAAAAACGGTTTTCTCGAAACCGACTTCAACTGAACCCTTCCTGGAGCACCCATGGCTGCTGGTTACATCATTGTCGACATGCAGATCTCCGACATGGAGCAGTACAAGAAATACATGGCTGAAGCGCCTGCAGCCGTGGCCGCTGCCGGGGGCGAATACCTTGTGCGTGGCGGCCGCTTTGAAGCGCTGGAAGGCCAGTGGCAGCCGGCACGCATCGCCATGCTGCGCTTTCCCAGTTATGACGCGGCGAAAGCTTTCTATGACGGCGAGATGTACCGCGCGGCCAAAGCCAAGCGTGCGGGTGCCACCGAATTTTTCAATATGGTTCTGGTTGAAGGGGTGGGCTGACGCCCTCTCCGACTCTCCCCTTCGCGGGGAGAGAGTGAAAAGCAAATTCAAAACTAAAGAGAGATTAAATCAATGAGCGCAATTGTTGACATCGTCGGCCGCGAAATTCTCGACAGCCGCGGCAACCCCACCGTCGAATGCGATGTGTTGCTGGAGTCCGGTGTGATGGGCCGTGCGGCCGTGCCATCGGGCGCCTCCACAGGTTCCCGTGAAGCCATCGAGCTGCGCGACGGCGACAAGTCCCGCTATCTCGGCAAGGGCGTGCTCAAGGCCGTCGAGCACATCAACACCGAAATCTCCGAAGCCGTGCTGGGCCTGGACGCCAGTGAGCAGGCCTTCCTCGACCGCACGATGATTGACCTGGACGGCACCGAGAACAAGTCGCGCCTGGGCGCCAATGCGATGCTGGCCGTTTCCATGGCTGTGGCCCGCGCCGCAGCCGAAGAAGCCGGCCTGCCGCTGTACCGCTACTTCGGCGGCAGCGGCGCCATGCAGATGCCCGTGCCCATGATGAACGTGGTCAACGGCGGCGCGCACGCCAACAACAACCTCGACCTGCAGGAACTGATGATCATCCCGGTGGGCGCACCGAGCTTTCGCGAAGCCGTGCGTTACGGCGCCGAGGTGTTCCACGCGCTCAAGAAAATCCTGCATGACAAGGGCATGAGCGTGGCGGTGGGTGACGAAGGCGGCTTTGCCCCCAACGTGCCCAGCCATGAAGCGGCCATCCAGATGATTCTGGAAGCCATCGATGCAGCCGGCTATGTGGCCGGTGAGCAGATCGCGCTGGGCCTGGACTGCGCGGCGTCGGAGTTCTACAAGGACGGCAAATACGTGCTGGCTGGCGAAGGCCTGAGCCTGTCGGCCGAAGAGTGGACCAACATCCTGGCCACCTGGGTCGACAAGTACCCCATCATCAGCATCGAGGACGGCATGGCCGAGGGCGACTGGGACGGCTGGAAAATCCTCACCGAGCGCCTGGGCCAGAAGGTGCAGCTGGTCGGTGACGACCTGTTCGTTACCAACACCAAGATCCTGAAGGAAGGCATCGACAAGCGCATTGCCAATTCCATCCTGATCAAGATCAACCAGATCGGCACGCTGACCGAAACCTTCGCCGCCATCGAGATGGCCAAGCGCGCCGGCTACACGGCCGTGATCAGCCACCGCTCGGGCGAGACCGAGGACTCCACCATTGCGGACATCGCCGTGGGCACCAACGCGGGCCAGATCAAGACCGGCTCGCTCTCGCGCTCCGACCGCATGGCCAAGTACAACCAGCTGCTGCGCATCGAGGAAGACCTGGGCGACATCGCCACTTACCCGGGTCGGGCGGCGTTTTACAACCTCAAGTAAATTGTTGGCCCCCACGCTCTTCACTGCGAGCCTGTGGCGCGCTGCCCCTTTCATTGAAACTGGGGTGCATTTTTCCTTGGGGCTGCCCTGCGGAAAAACCTTGGCCCTCACGGGTGCGCTCCAGCTTCCGTTCGCCCTGAGGTATCGAAGGGCAGTCCTGCTCAACACGAAATCCTTGGGCTCGGTAACGAAAATCCTCAATTGGGTCTAGGCATGGGCCCGCGCCTGGTTCCCGCCATCCTGATTCTGCTGCTGGCGTTGGTCCAGGCGCAGCTCTGGATCGGCCGGGGCAGCGTTCCCACGGTGCGGGAGATGCAGCACCGCCTGGACGATCAACTCACCCGGAATGCGCAGGCGCAAGCCGCCAACGACCAGCTCTCCGCCGAAGTCCGCGACCTCAAGGAGGGACTGGAAATGGTGGAGGAAAAGGCACGCAGCGAACTGGGCATGGTCAAACCGAATGAGATCTTCGTTCAGATCACGCCCTGAGTGGCTGCGCGGGCGCTGATGCGGCCCTTCACGGTCGGGCTGGCCGATACCGCACCCGCACTCGCTCACGCTGCCACCATCACACGCATCCAGGTGGCGGCCCAGAAAGCAGGCTTTGACGGCAATCTGCTTCACCTGGCCATCCCTGCGCAACCAGCCCAGCTGGCGCTGTGCGACTCAGTGCTTCTGATCGGTCTGGCGAGCGGCGCAGAGGCCGCCATGGCCGAGCACATGCAGTTTCGCGAGGCCCTTTTGCAGGCGGGCCTGCCTTACCAGGTGCTATACGGCCTGGACGAGAAGCAGCTGGCCGGGTCTATTGCATTGAATATTGCCTTCATGCAGGGCCGGCCGGTGCCTTCATCCAGCAACGCACGGGCTCACTGGGTATGGGCCTGCGACAAGTGCAGCGACCCGCAATGCGAACACCGCCTGCTGACGGACCTGATTCGGCAGCGCCGAGGCGCCGCCTGAATCAAGGTCAAGGCAGACTCATTGCAATGTCGAAGGCGGCGGCGGTTGCCGGGTCTGGCTGGTGAACAGCTGCGCCGCATCCACCGGGTCAAAGGTGTAGTTGGCGCCGCAAAATTCGCAGTCCACCGACACATCGCCCCGCTCTGCCAGAATGCTCTCGATCTCTTCCATGCCGAGGCTGCGCAGCATGCCGCCCACCCGGTCACGCGAGCAATTGCAGGCAAACGTCGGTACCGCCGGCTCGTAACGGGTGATGCGCTCCTCCCAGAACAGGCGGCGCAGAATGGTGTCGGCATCGAGCGTCAGCAACTCCTCACGCTTGAGGGTACCGGCCAGCAGGGCAATGCGTTTGTAGTCTTCGTTGCGGCCGATTTCGTCTTCATTGGCATCGCGGTCGACCTGGCCTTCCAGATTGCCCTCGCCCTTGACCGGCAGGCGCTGAATCAGCAGGCCCGCGGCCACCTGGCCATCCGCCGCCAGGATCAACCGCGTGTCGAGCTGCTCGCTCTGCAGCATGTAATGCTCCAGCACCTCGCCCAGGTTTTCGATCTTCTCGTGCTGGTCCCCATACAGCGGCACCACGCCCTGGTAGGCCTGCTGGCCCGGAAGCTTGTCTTTCGGGTCCAGCGTGATGGCGCAGCGGCCCTTGTTGTCTACATTGACAAGCTGGCTCAGCGAGCTGCCCGGGTCTACCGTGCTGGTGACGGTGGCCGTGGCGCGCAGGCTCAGGTCAGGCTGGACTTCAGCCACGGCCAGTTTGACCGGCCCGTCTCCAAAGATCTGCAGGATGAGTGCGCCGTTGAACTTGATGTTGCTCTGCATCAGCGCACCTGCCGCCGTCATCTCGCCCAGCAGATGCATCACCTCGACCGGATAACCACCCGCAGCATGGCGGCGTTTGAGGATTTCCTGCCACGAGTCGGTGAGACGCACCAGCATGCCGCGCACCGGCAGGCCGTCGAAAAGAAATTTATGAAGTTCAGACACTGAATACTGCCCCCACGCTTGTCGCTACGCGTACTGCGCTGCCCCCCGAGGGGGCGCCCCGCCTGCGGCCCGGCAAAGCCGGTTCCGCGGCTCCGCTTGATCCTGCCCGCCTGGCCGCTTCGGCGTATCGAGGGGCTGTGCACAGGGCAGGTTCCACGGCCCGTGCTGATTGCAGTTCGGGAGCGGGTCGGGAACTCCAGATATTGCGAGTGCTCATGCAGGTGATGCCGTTCATGCGATCTTCTTGAGTCCGGTCTTGTAGCGCTGAGCCCTGTCTATGTAGTGCTGGGCGCTCATTTTCAAACCCTCGATCTGTTCTGGCGACAACTGGCGCACGGCCTTGGCCGGGCTGCCGATGATCATGGAGCCGTCCGGGAATTCCTTGCCTTCGGTCACCAGCGCGCCAGCACCGACCAGGCAGTTCTTGCCGATCTTCGCGCCGTTGAGCACCACGGCCTGGATACCGATGAGTGAACCGTCGCCGACGGTACAACCATGCAGCATGACCTGATGGCCGACGGTGACGTTTTCGCCAATCGTCAGCGGCATGCCGTGGTCCGCATGCAGCACGCTGTTGTCCTGGATGTTGGTGCCCTTGCCAACGGTGATGGTCTCGGTATCACCGCGGATGACGACGCCAAACCAGACGCTGCTGTCTTGCGACAGCACGACGTCGCCGATGACCTGGGCGTTGTCGGCCACCCAGGCAGAGCTGTGAATCGTTGGCTGGTTGGAGTCGAGTTGAAGGATGGCCATGGGCAGGTGCGTTGACGTCGTGGTTGAACAAGCAGCAGCTCCAGAATGGCACTGCCGGCGCATTGTTTCGCCTCCTGATTGTAAGGATGATGCGCCGACAGTACCCGTTGCCGTCTGCCCCGGCTCAGGCAGACAGCGTGAAACGGAATACGGCGCCCTGCCCGGCTTGGGACTCCGCCCAGATACGGCCGCCATGGCGGCTCACAATACGCTCGACGATGCTCAGCCCCACGCCGGAACCTGCGAACTCCTCAGCCGTGTGCAGCCGCTGGAATGGCGCAAACAGCTTGTCTGCCTGCTGCATGTCAAAACCCGCACCGTTGTCACGCACCACATAAACAGTTGCCGAACCCACGGATTCACAACCAAAATCCACCACCGGATCAGCCACCTTGCCAGTGTATTTCCACGCGTTACCCAACAGGTTGTCGAGCACGATGCGGACCAGCCCGGGATCGGCCATCTGGTGCATGCCGGGCATGACATTCACGTTCACATTTCTGGCTGGATCAGCATGACGCAGGTTGTCGATCACCTTGTGGGCCAGATCGCTCAGATCGACGTCCTGCAGATGCAGTGTCTGCCGCGACACGCCCGACAGCCGCAGCAACTCGTCGATCAGCTGCGCCATCCGCTCGGCACTGGATTTCACCCGGTCCAGCATCGACAGCGAGCCCTCGTCCAGGGTGCCGGCATTCTTCCTGATCACCAGGCTGGTGAAACCATGTATGGTGCTCAGCGGTGCACGCAAGTCGTGGGACACCGAATAGCTGAACGTCTCCAGTTCGCGGTTGGCCGCCTGCAGTTCCGCGGTCCGCGCTTCCACGCGTCGCGACAGCTCAGCGCTGAGCTGGCTCAGTTCCTCCTCGGCCTCCCGGCGAACCTCTTCCATTTCATAGACTTCCAGCGCGAAAGACACATCCGACGCCATGCTGGTCACCAGTTCCTGAAGCTGCCCGTCAAAGTGGTCTTTTTCAGCTGAATAAAGCGTCAGCGCAGCCACCACATGCGGACCGATGCGCAGCGGGCAGGCGGCCACCGAATGCAGGTTCCTGCGCCGCAGCCCTTCCTGGATCGGACGCAGCGCCTCATCGGTGTCCAGATCGTTGCACAGGTATATCCGGCCCTCCTGCAGCGCCACCTCAATCGGTGACCGGCCCGGGACCAGGGTCTGCAACTCGTCCATATGAAGGTTGATCCAGTCGGCATCTGCGCCATGCCACGCCAGCGGGGCCGCCTTGCCGCCTAGCGTATCCAGCGTTCCCACCCAGGCCACCGAAAAGCCGCCGCGCTCCACCGCGATACGGCACACATTGTGAAAAAGCGTGTCACGGTTCTTGCTGTGCACGATAGCCTGATTGGTTTCCGTCAGGGCGGCATAGATACGGTTCAGGCGCTTGAGGCTGGCGTCCGAGCGCGTGAGCTCCTCGATGCGCCGCTCGAGTTGCTCGCTTTTCTTCTCCAGCTGGCGGACCAGCACCTCGTTGTAGAGCCGCAGCGTGACTTCCTCGCCCGCCACAGGCACCCTCGCCGGCCAGGCAGTGCGCCGGGTAGCGTCCACCACCTCGAACACCCGCTTCATCAGCACCTCCGGTTCGGTAGGCTTCACGATAAAGGCATCAGCCCCCAGCTCCAGCGCCAGCCGCTCGTCATTGGGCTCGGTGTAGGTGGCTGTGTAGACCACAAAAGGAATGTCGCGCAATCCGGGATCGCTCTTCCATTCACGCAGCAGGGTGTACCCATCCATCTCCGGCATCAGCAGGTCGCTGATGATCAGCTCCGGCCGCCTGCGCCGCGCCATGGCCAGAGCCTGCACGCCATTGGAGGCCTCTTCGACCTCGAAGCCATGGCCCTGCATCAGCACACGCAGCATATAAAGGTTCTCGGGCTTGTCATCCACCAGCAGCGTACGTGTCACGAGGTAGCCCTTTCGTGGTCAGGCTTGATGAAGGACTCGACATCCAGCACAAAGGTCTGCGGATCAATCGGTTTTTCGAGGTAGCCATCGCAGCCGGCCTGCATGCAACGCTCGCGATCACCGGGCATGGCGTATGACGTCACCGCAACGATGGGAACGGACAACAGGTCGGCGTTGCGCCGAAGCGCCGCAGCCACCGCATAGCCGTCCATGCCGGGGAGCTGGATGTCCAGCAGGATCAGGACTGGCCGGACCTGCGCCGCCAGTTCGAGGCCTGTGGGGCCGTCAGGCGCGTGGGTCACCTGCCAGCCCTTGCCGGTGAGCAGAAAGGTGGCGAGGTAGCGGTTCTCCTCGTTGTCCTCGATCAACAAAATAGTCTTGTTCATGCATTGCCTCGTGGATGTCTTTCCAGATCGGGCTCGGACACGGAAACGGCCAGTGGGCTGCCCCCACGCACAGCATCCGCCCGCACTGGTCCGGCCGACTGCATGGGCAGCACAACCGTAAAAGTACTCCCCCGCTGCCAGATGCTGTGCGCCTCGATGCTGCCGCCCATCAACGTGACCAGCCGGTGGCAGATGGCCAGGCCCAGCCCCGTGCCTTCATGCTGGCGCGCCAGGGTGGAGTCGATCTGGCGAAAAGGCTTGAACAGCAGCGCCATGTCCTCCGGCTTGATGCCCATGCCGGTGTCTGTGATCCGCAGCCGCACGCCGGCCTGCACCGGCGAGGGACCGGACCCGCAGGGCATGTCGATCCTGTCCACTGTCAGGGTCACAGCGCCCGTGTCGGTGAACTTGATGGCATTGCCCAGCAGGTTGAACAGCACCTGTTCCACCCGCCTGGCGTCACCGCGCATTTGCGCCCACGCCAGGCCATTGCCCACCTGGAGCTGTAGTGCCAGACCCTTTTTTTGCGCTGCCGAGTGCATCAGCCCCAGCACTTTCTCGACGCTGGTCTGCAGGGAAAAGGGCTCGCAAGCCACAGTGAGCTCACCGGCCTCGATCTTGGAGATGTCGAGCACATCATTGATGAGCGCCAGCAAATGGCGTGCGCTGGTGCGCACCATGCCCAATTGCTTGGCCTGCTCCTCATTCAGTGGCCCGGCCAGGCCCTGCGTCAGGATGCCGGTGAAGCCGATGATGGAGTTCAGCGGCGTGCGCAGCTCGTGGCTCATGGTGGCCAGGAAGGCGGACTTCAGCCGGTCAGCCGACTCGGCCGCTTCCTTGGCGACCAGCAGGTCTTCGGTGCGCTCGGTGACCAGTTTCTCGAGGTTCTGGTTCACATCGCCCAATTGCTGCAGCGATTGCAGCAGCCGCGACTGGCTTTCCGCCATCGCGGTGACCAACTGGCCCAGCTCGTCCCGGTAGGGGTAGTCCATCTTCTGGATCGGGGCGTCTGTCCCCCGGAACTGCCAGCCTCTCACCGCATTGGCCAGCTGCGTCACGCTTCGCGAGAGACGGTAGTGAATCGTCAGCGAAAAAATCAGCCACAGCCCGGCGGCAACGATGACCGAGTCCAGCAGCTTGGCCACAAAGCTGTACTTGATGCGGTTCCACAGCACGTCGCGGCTGGAGTAAAGGTCCAGGTAGCCGATCAGGCGCTCCTGCCCACGCCCGGACTCGTGCATCAAGGGCACGGTTTCCTGAATGAAGAAGGAACCCTCCTGGTTTTGCGGGGTGGTCAGCTGTCCCTCATAGACCAGCACTTCTCCGGACTCGGAGCGCACCGTGACGCCGCTGACGATGGCGTTGCTGCGTACACCGCGGGCGATGGCACCAAGCTTGGCCTTGTCGAGTTCCCACATCGCATCGGTCACGCCCGCCTGCACGGTGCGCCCCAAGGTGGCAAGATCGTCCATGATGTCCTGGCGCGTGCTGGCGTACTGCACACCGAGCTGCAGACAGGTCATGAGGACCGTCAGCACCAGATACCACGGGAACACCGTCAACAGCAGACGACGAGCCAGTGTCTGTCTGGAGAACACCGCGTTCACACGCACCTCTCGTCTGCACACAGCGGGCTGTGCGACGGGCAAAGCGTCAGGCCCGCCACATGCGTGGCGCTAACGCCGGACGGCATCGTCATTCCACCACCAGCTGGTGTCGACCGGTGGCGAGCCCGGTGGCAGGATGGGGCTGTCCAGCCGGATCACGCGGCGCTTTTCCTTTTTGATCGCCGCAATCTCGCTGGCATGATAGGTTTCGAACAGCCTGCGGAAAGACCCGTCAGCCATGGCCAGCGTCAGGCCCCGTTCGATCCGCCGCGCCAGGGCATCGTTGCCGCGCCGTACCCAGAAATAGATCGGAAAGGGAAAAAACAGAGCCAGCGTTTTCTCGACTGCCAACTGGGGATAGCTGGCACTGCGGCTCTCCAGCTCGCGGCGGGCCTCGTTCAAGCCACGTGGAAAGGCATCAAATCGCCGGGCCGCCAGCATCTCGAATAACGTGTCGTAGCCAGAGGATGTGGTGACCGCATATCCATTTTCACGCAGGATGGGCAGATCGGCCCATTGGCTGTTCAGCCCGAAGGTCAACGATTTGCGCAGCGAGGCGTCGTCCATGGCCGCGATACGCGCCTGGTCTGCCGAACGGATCACCAGCAGGCGAAAGCCAACGATGCCGCGGAGAATGTCGATCTTCACCGGCTGCATGCGCGACTCGCGCTCGACGTTGGTGCCCAACGCGATCACCTCCAGCTCCCCCATTTCGAGTGCCGAGATGCCGCGGTTCTGGGTCACGTCCTCGGGAAAGGGAATCAGACGGAAGGCACCATCACTGCCGCGTGTTTGGGACAGCGCCAGCTCCAGCAGCCTCCAGCGGTATTCATAGATGGACCCGACCGGGAAATAGCGGATCACCGCCTCGGGAGCGGCAGCCGCCGCAGGCTGAACCAGAAGCTGTCCCGCCCAGCCCCAGGCGACGCCTGCCACGCCACGCACGCCGACGGACTGACACCAGGCCCGGCGGGTGACCGGGTGGCAGGGAGCCGTCGTCGAGGGAGCCGCTTTCACCATTCTTTGTAACGAATTGATAAAAATTCATCGTACCCCCTGAACACCATACGCACAACGCCTGCGCTGGAAAGCCCACCCGGACTCCTCGGGCAACCTGATTGAGCTCAGAGCGGCGGGCCGTCCGCGACAATCAGGGCCATGGATCCGAACCACCCACCCGGCGCGTCACCCGTTTTGCCACTGGAGCTCCGCCAGCTTGCCCTGCAGGCCCTGCTGGAGCCAGACCCCGCGCAAAAGGTGGCGCTGACCCGCTCGGCATGGGCCAGTTCGGCAGCGGCCAGAATTTCGGCCGACCCCCTCCCGGCTGCTGGCAACCTTCTACCGGGTTGTCCGCCACGTCCCGAGCTACGCTCTCACCTCGATGTCCCCAAGCGGTCGCCGTTCACCCGCGAAGGCCTGGCGGCGCTGCTGCATGCGGTGACGCACATCGAATTCAATGCCATCAACCTTGCGCTGGACGCCGTCTGGCGCTTTGGCGGCATGCCACGCGCCTACTACCTCGACTGGATGCAGGTGGCGGCTGAAGAAGCCCTGCACTTCAGCCTGCTGCGTGAACACCTGCAGACGCTGGGCCACGACTACGGCGACTTTCCCGCACACACGGGGCTGTGGGACATGACCGAAAAAACCAGCGGTGACATCCTGGCACGCATGGCGCTGGTGCCGCGCACGCTGGAAGCCCGCGGGCTCGACGCCACGCCACCGATGCAGGCCAAGCTGCGCAAGGTCGGCTCGCCCGAAGCCCTGCGCGCCGTGGAGATTCTCGACATCATTCTGCGCGACGAGATTGGCCACGTCGGTATCGGCAACCACTGGTACCGCGTGCTGTGCAAGCAACGCGGGCTGGAGCCGATAGCGACTTATGCGGCACTGGCGCGGCAATACGGCGCGCCGCGCGTGAAAGGCCCGCTCAACCTCGAGGCGCGCCGCAGCGCCGGCTTTGAAGCGGCTGAACTGGCCCTGCTTTGCGCGCAGGGCTGAACAGCACTCCTTTCAAAGCCCAACCGTCACGCGCAGGAACGCAGCATCCACGGACGTGGCATGGGGGTCCAGGCTCTTGTTATGGCTTTTGAAAAGGACTTCCAGCTCCTTTTGCAGCTCATCGGCCCGGCCGTTCTTTTCGGCGGCCTCAAAGGCATTCATGGTGGGCCCATAGAAGTTCCGGAAACCATCGACACGATCCGCGACGGTGCCAGGCGCGCTGAAGGTGAAGGTGTCGCGCAGGAACGATATCTTCCCGGCTGGCACGCCTGCGCTGGCGAATCGTTCGATGACGTGGCTCTCGATCCCCCACAGCATCGGGCTGACAAAGCCTTCCGGCGGTGGCGGTGTGTAGGCTGAACACACCTTCAAAATCTGCGCGACCAGCGTCGGGTCGCCGGGTATCCAGTTGCCCATCACAATGCGGCCGCCAGGACGGGTCACCCGCACCATTTCCCTCGCCACATCCAACGGCCTGGGCGCGAACATGGCGCCAAAGATGCTCACGACCAGGTCAAAAGACTGATCCTTCAATTCATGGAGATCGGACGCATCGCCCTCCTGGAAGCTGCAATTCGCCAGGCCCTGCTCCTTCGCGCGCCTGTTGCCGGCGTCCACGAGGTTCCGCGCGATATCGACGCCCAGCACTTGCGCGCCCAGTTTCGCCGCTGGCAGGGCAGTGGTTCCATCGCCGCAGCCGAGATCCAGAACCCTGAGCCCTTGCGTAATTCCGAGTGTCGAGACCAATGCCTCGCCGCTTTCCCGCATGCTCTCGGCAATTCGCGTGAAGTCGCCTTTTTCCCAAAGTGCCTTGTTCGGATTCATCGGAAATATCCTTTTCAGTTTGTTGCCCAGCTTGCGATGTGGAAGCAGAGTTGTTCACGAATGGTGTCAGGCTTCCAGCCCGGCCGGGATACCCACTTACCCATCCCCCAAGGCAGCAGCACCTGACCCGCCGCATGGCCCCGCCCGTGCGGCATGAACCTTCAGTCAGGCTCCATGGGTAATAACAGCAATAGACGGACGGCTGATCTGCCAACGAAAATACACATCAGGGAAATAGATCACACCCGCAGCACCATCAGGCCGAAGCACCCACCACAAGCCCTGAGCGCGGAACCCAAGAACACTGGAGACACCATGAGCCGCCCCCTCTTCCATCG
Source organism: Synechococcus sp. UW140 (assembly GCA_943370905.1). GTDB lineage: Bacteria > Pseudomonadota > Gammaproteobacteria > Burkholderiales > Burkholderiaceae_C > Polaromonas. Next base: position 137,531 of record CALRSS020000005.1, on the reverse strand, counting down.
CTTCCGTCGCTCACCTCGCCTCCCGCTCGGAACCGGGCTGGCACTGACCCTGAGCCTGATGGCTGGCGTGGCCGCCGCCCAGGGCTTTCCGAGCAAACCGATCACCCTGGTGGTGCCCAACCCGCCCGGTGGCTTCGTCGACGCCTCGGCCCGCCTGATCGGCGATCCCCTGTCGCGCGTGCTGAACCAGCCGGTCGTCATTGACAACAAGGGCGGCGGCAGCGGCAACGTGGCCTATGGCTACGTGGCGCGCGCACCGGCTGACGGCTACACCCTGCTCACGTCCTACTCGGCCTACCACGTCGGCAATCCGTCGCTCACCCCCAAACTGCCCTGGGCGCAAAAGGACCTGACGCCCGTCGCGCTGGTGACGGTGGCGACCAACGTCATCACGGCACATCCGTCGGTGCCCGCCAACAACCTGGCCGAGTTTATTTCCTACGTGCAGAAAAACCCCGGCAAGCTGAGCTATGCGTCGCAGGGCAACGGCTCGCTGTCGCACATCGGCACGGAAATGTTCAAGATGCAGACCCGTACCAGCATGGTGCACATCCCCTACCGCGGCTCGGGCCCGGCCATCCAGGACGTGCTCTCGGGCCAGGTGCAGGTTTTCATCACCACGCCGCCATCGGTGATGCAACACGTGCAGAACGGCAAACTGAATGCGTTCGCCGTCGCCGGCAAGACGCGGCACCCCGGCATGCCCAACGTGCCCACGGCCGCTGAAGCGGGCCTCAAGGGTTTCGAGCTGGAGGCCTGGGTCGCGGTCTTTGCGCCGGCTGGCACCCCGCCGGACATCGTCAACAAGCTGTCCGCGGCCTTGAAACAGGCGCTGGACCAGCCGGAAACCCGCACACGCGCCACAGCTGCCGGCATTGAGCTGCGCTACCTGCCGCCCGAGCAGCTCGATGCGCTGGTCAAGCGCGAAACCGAGTTCTGGGCCAAGACCATCAAAAGCGCCGGTATTTCGGCCGACTGACTGCGGCTGTGCCCGGCCCGGGATGGGCGGGCTGAGAGCAGGTCGGCACCCTACCCGCCGGCGGGATGACCACGCGGGTTGACGCCCGTCAAAGGATCTGCGTCTGCTTACAGTCACGGAACGCGCGAAGGATTAGACTCCCGATTTTGCAGGCACCCGGCGTCGCTTGTTTTGCCGCCGCTGGCGTCCGCACAAGGAGTACGAAGGAGTACCCGCATGTTCCGGCAACTGCTTCCTGACCTGACCTCGCGGCTGTCCAGTCTGCCGGCAGACATTGCATTGCAGCTGCCCCAGGGTCAGCGCCTGGGCGCACAGGACGCACCGGTCAGGTTGTCGTTTTCCGACTGGTCGGGCCTGGCCCGCCTGAGGGCCGGCCAGATCGGCGCGCTGGCAGAAGACTACGTCGAAGGCAAGCTGCAGCTGGAAGGCACCATGCGCGACATCATGCGGGTGGTCACACGGCTGCTCCCGGGCAACCCGGTGGGCAGCGACACCGGATGGTGGTCAGGCCTGCTGCGGCGGGCCCGGTCCCTGTCGGCCCACACCCCCACGCGCGACGCAGAGCAGATCCAGTTCCACTACGACGTCTCCGATGCGTTCTACGCCCTGTGGCTGGACCCGCGCCGCGTCTACTCGTGCGCCTACTACCGCGACGCCGCCATGACACTGGGCGAGGCCCAGGAGGCCAAGCTGGACCACATCTGCCGCAAGCTGATGCTGCAGCCCGGCGAGCGCTTCCTCGACATAGGCGCGGGCTGGGGCGCACTGCTGATGTGGGCCGCCGAGCGCTACGGGGTGGATGCCACAGGCATCACGCTGTCGAAAAACCAGCATGCGCACGTGCAGCGCCTGATCGATGACAAAGGCCTGGGCGGTCGCGTTCGCATCGAGCTGCGCGATTACCGCGACATGCCGGAAGACCAGCCCTTCGACAAGATTTCATCGGTCGGCATGTTCGAACATGTAGGCAATGCCAACATGACGGCCTACTTTGCCAAGGTCATGCGCCTGCTGGCCCCCGGCGGGCTGGTGATGAACCACGGCATCACCGCGGGCGGGCTGGACAACCACCAGCTGGGTGCCGGCATGGGCGACTTCATCGAAAAATACATCTTCCCCGGCGGCGAGCTGCTGCACGTCAGTGCCGTACTGGAGCACCTCTCCCGTGCCGGCCTGGAAATGGTGGACACCGAGAACCTGCGGCCCCACTACGCCCGTACGCTGTGGGACTGGTCAGACGCGCTGGAGGCCAGGCTGACCGAAGCCCGCGCCGTACTGGCCACTGACGGCGGTCCGGAACAGGCCGAACGAACCCTGCGCGCCTACCGCCTGTACCTGGCCGGCAGTGCCATGAGCTTCGAGCAGGGCTGGATCTCCTTGCACCAGCTGCTGGCCACGCGACCTTCGGGCAATGTTCACACCTCCGCCACGGTGGGCGCCCAGTCGGTGTACCCCTTCAGGCGCGGGTACATGTACACCCCCTTCGGACGCTCACTTCGTGTAGCGCCTTCCCCGCTCTAGAGGGCGGCGCCTGCGGTCTGGCGAAGCCAGTCCCGCGGCCCCTACGGGTGAAATACCCTTCCCGAGTGACGCCCCTCAACCCTTCAACCCAGCATGCGCCGTGGAACCGGCCTTGGCCTGTCCTGCGCTGGTCGCAGGGCCGGGCCACAGGCGGGCAGCCCCCCAGGAGGGCAGGGAGTTACACGCAGTGCACGACCGTGGGGACCACGCTCAGCCCCGCGGATGGTGCTGGGCATGCAGGGCCTTGAGGCGCTCGCGGGCCACATGGGTGTAGATCGTGGTGGTGGAAATGTCGGCGTGGCCCAGCAGCATCTGCACCGCACGCAGGTCAGCCCCATGGTTGAGCAGATGCGTGGCAAAGGCATGGCGCAGCGTGTGCGGCGACAGCGGCGAGTGGATGCCCCCCAGCCTGGCGTATTTTTTGACTAGCATCCAGAACATCACGCGGCTCATGCCCTTGCCGTGGCTGGTGACGAACAGGTCTTCGGTCTGCTGCCCGCCCAGAATCGCCTGCCGCGCTTCGGCGAGATAACGCACGATGCTTTCGCGCGCCACCTGGCCGAACGGCACCAGGCGCTCCTTGCTGCCTTTGCCCATGACGCGCAGCACACCCTCGTTGAGCCCCAGCTGGAAGGTCTTGAGCCCGACCAGCTCGCTCACCCGCAAGCCGCTGGCGTACATCAGCTCGAGCATGGCGCGATCGCGCTGGCCCAGCGGTGTTGTGTCGTCCGGGGCCGCGAGCAGCGTCTCCACCTGCGCCTCGCTCATGGTTTTGGGTACCCGCAACGCCTGCCGGGCCGATTGCAGCTTGAGCGTCGGGTCGGTCGTGATCAGCCTTTCACGCAGCGCCCAGCGAAAGTAGCGCTTGAAGACCGTCAGCCGCCGGTTGGCAGAGGTGGCGCGCGTGGCGGCGTGGCGGGCAGCGAAGTACAGGTTGAGATCGGTTTCAGACACCTCATCCAGCGCGCGGCCGCCCTGGTCAGCGGTGCCCAGCCAATCGGCCAACAGCGAGAGATCGCGCCGGTAGGCGGCCAGCGTGTTCTTGCTCAGCCCGTCCTCGAGCCAGAGGGCGTCGATGAAGCTGTCGATGCGGGACTGGCTCTGGGAATGCATGGTCAGACAATAACAAAAATGAAAAAGCCGCCGGCACTTGCGTGCGACGGCGGCTGTGCGCGGTGATGGCGTCTTATTCGAGCGTCAGCTTGGCGGACTCGACCACTTTCTTGTAGACGTCGTATTCGGCCTTGATCTGTACCGCGAACTGCTCGGGCGTGTTGCCGATGATCAGCGAACCGGTGTCCTCGATGCGTTTGCGTACGGCCGGATCTTCCAGCGCCTTCTTCACGCCGGCATGGACTTTGTCCACCACCTCCTTCGGCAGGCCCTTGGGCCCGACGATGCCGTAGTAGGCCATGCGGTTCACCGGCTCCAGGCCGACCTCCTTGAAGGTCGGCACATCCGGCAGCACAGCCAGCCGCTGGGGCGCTGCCACCACAATCGGAATCAGGCGCTTTTGCTGGATAAAGGGCAATGCTGAAGGGATGTTGTCAAAGATCATCAGCACCTGACCCGCGACGGTATCGTTCAGCGCCGGGCCAGCACCGCGGTAAGGGATATGGGTGATGAAAGTCCCGCTCAGGCTCTTGTACAGCTCCATTTGCAGGTGGCCAATGCCACCGGTGCCTGATGAAGAATAAGAATACTTGCCGGGGTTTTTCTTGACCTCAGCCAGAAATTCCTTGTAATTGCGCGCCGGGAAGCTGGGGTGCACGGCAATGATGTTGGGCGTGGCCGCAATGTTGATGATGGGGGTGAAATCCGTCAGCGGGTTGTACGGGATTTTCGGATTGATGGCCGGATTGGCCGCTGTGGTGGACACCGTGGCCACACCCAGCGAATAACCATCCGGCACGGCGCGCGCGGTTTCCAGTGCGCCCACCACCCCACCGCCACCGGCGCGGTTTTCCACAATCACGGACTGGCCCAGCGCCTTGCCCAAAGGTTCGGCAATCACGCGGCCCACAATGTCGGTGGTGCCGCCCGGTGCAAACGGCACCTGGAGCTTGATGACCTTGTTGGGATAGGCCTGTGCGAAGGCAGAGCCCGAGGCGACCGAAAGAGCCAGCGCCGGGAGCGCCGCAAGTGCGAGCAGGTAACGTCGTGGCAGGGTGCGTGGTGACATGGAGAAATCCTTCCTGTGAATGCAGCAGAAATGGTAAACGCAAGAAGCCGACCCGCGGCTTGTGGATTACGCATAAGGGCAAACCCGGATCGGCGCACCTGAATGGCGTTATTCTCGGAAGGTGAACTACGCGCAACTGCTCTTCCCCGATTTTTCGCTCATCGTTTGCGGCTACCTGGTCTGCCGATACACCGCTCTCAACCGCACCGTCTGGGAGCAGGTGGAGAGTCTGGTGTACTTCATGCTGTTTCCGGTGCTGCTGTTCCACTCCATTGTCAAAAGTCCACTGGACATTGCCGCGGCCTCCGGACTCATCAGCGCCGGCCTGCTGCTGGGCGTGACAGGGATCGCTCTGGCTTACAGCCTGCCCTGGTGGCCCTGGCTGGGCCCGAGGATAGACCGGCGCGAACATGCGGCGAGCGCCCAGGTGGCGTTTCGCTTCAACTCCTTCATCGGCCTGGCACTGGCCGAGCGCCTGGCCGGGGCGCAAGGCCTGCAGCTCATTGCGGTGCTGATCGGCGTGTGCGTGCCGCTTTTCAACGTGGGCGCGGTGTGGCCCATGGCCCGGCATGCGCAGCGCGGATTTCTCCGTGAGCTGCTGCGCAATCCGCTGATTCTGGCGACGGCCAGCGGCCTGGTGGCCAACCTGATGGGATTCACCCTGCCAGTGTGGCTGGAGCCGACCGTGACGCGCATAGGCGCCGCCTCGCTGGCGCTCGGGCTGCTGGCCGCGGGGGCGGGCATGCAGTTTTCACACCTGTCGCAGGCCAAGGTGCTGGCCATTGCCGTGCTGTCCATCAAGCATCTGGTGCTGCCACTGGTCGCCTGGGGCCTGGCCGCCGGGTTCGGCCTGTCGCCGGTGCAAACCACCATCCTGCTGGCGTTTTCGGCCTTGCCTACCGCCTCCAGCGCTTATGTGCTGGCCGCACGCATGGGCTACAACGGCGGTTATGTGGCCGGGCTGGTCACGCTGTCGACCATGCTGGGCGTGCTGAGCCTGCCTTTCGCGCTCGGACTGCTGCGCTGAACGGTCTTTGCGCTGCCTGCCTGACAGCTCAACGTCCGGATGCGGCCTCGGGCACCTGCGCCAAGGCCCACTGGATGTGCTCGCGCACCAGCGCTGACGGATGCATGCTGCGAGCCTGCAGGCTGGCACGCAGCGCCTGATCGCTGGCGTCGCCGGGCAGCATACGCCGCAGCGCATTGCCCATGGCCACCGCGATGTTGCGCAGCCAGCGTTCATGGCCGATGCGCCGGATCGCACTGCCTTCCGTCAGCGCCAGGAAATCGGCCTCGCTCCAGCCAAAGAGCGTCACCAGTTGCTGACCTGACAGACCTGCACGCTCGTCAAAATCGGGCAAGGCGCTGCGCTGGGCAAACTTGTTCCACGGGCAGACCAGCTGGCAGTCGTCGCAGCCATAAATCCGGTTGCCCATCAGCGGACGCAAGTCCAGTGGAATCGGCCCGGCATGCTCGATGGTCAGGTAGGAAATGCAGCGCCGCGCGTCCAGCTTGTGCGGCGCCACGATGGCCTGCGTGGGGCAGATGTCGATGCAGGCGCTGCAGGTGCCGCAGTGCGGCGCGATGGGCTGGCTGGGGGGCAGTGCCACATCAACATAAATTTCCCCAAGGAAAAACATCGACCCCGCTTCGCGGTTGAGCAGCAGCGTGTGCTTGCCGCGCCAGCCTTGCCCGGAACGGGCGGCCAGCTCGGCCTCCAGCACCGGCGCGGAATCAGTAAAGACACGGTGCCCCATGGGGCCCACTGCCTCCGCCAGCCGGGTGGCCAGCTTCTGCAGCCGCTGGCGCATGACCTTGTGGTAATCCCGTCCGCGTGCATAGATCGACACGATGCCTTCTGCGGGCCGCTGCAAACGGCTGAACTCGACGGCCTGCCATTGCCCGGCATCCGTGGCGGTCGACGCGGGCAGATAGTCCATGCGCGCCGTGATGACACTCACCGTGCCAGGGACCAGCTCGGCCGGCCGGGCCCGCTTGAGCCCATGCGCCGCCATGTAATGCATGTCACCATGAAAGCCTGCAGCCAGCCAGGCCGATAATCCAGACTCTGCTGACCTCAGATCGACGCCCGCCACCCCGATTTGCGAAAATCCAAGCTCGCGCGCCCAAGTTTGAATTTGAGAAACGAATTGATGACTGCTCAAGGAATTGCTGACCGGCACCCGCTGATTGTAAAAAACATTGTCTGGCAGAGCGAAGCACAGACAGCAGCTTTCGCGCGGTCGCTCGCAGGGCAGCCCGCCGTGCGCAACGCGCTCATCGAACTGCAGGGCGACCTCGGCGCCGGCAAGACCACGTTTGTCCGCCACCTGCTGCACAGCCTGGGCGTGCAGGGCCGCATCAAGAGCCCGACCTACGCGGTGGTGGAACCCTACACGCTGGATGCGGCATCGCGCCAACCCGGCCTCAACATCTGGCACTTCGACTTCTACCGTTTCAATGACCCCAAGGAATGGGAAGACGCCGGCTTTCGCGACATTTTTGCCAGCCCCGGCCTGAAACTGGTGGAGTGGCCAGAGAAAGCCGGCGAGCACTTGCCGTCGCCCGACCTGCTGCTGCAGATCGAGCTGCAGGACGATGATGCCCGCGCAGTGACGCTCGCGGCCCACACGCCAGCCGGCGCGGAACTCATCGCATGACGGAAAAGGAAAAGCCGGGCCCCGCGCACAGCTTGCTGGTGGCCGCTGAGGCCAGCCGGCGTGATGTGCTGAAGATGGGCAGTCTGGTGCTGCTGCTCGGTGTGCAGCACCTTGCGCGCGGCGCCAGCATCGTGGCCGTGCGGGTGTGGCCCTCGAAGGACTACACACGGCTGACGATCGAGTCGGACACCGAACTCAAGGCCAAACAGTTTTTCATTGCCGAGCCGCCGCGCCTGGTCGTGGACCTTGAAGGGCTGGACCTGATTCCTGCGCTGCGTGAGCTGGTGGCCAAGGTGAAGTCCGATGACCCGAACATCTCCGGCATGCGCGTCGGCCAGAACACACCCGGCGTGGTGCGGCTGGTGATCGATCTCAAGCGGCCCATGCTGCCCCAGGTGTTCACGCTGCAGCCGGTGGCGGCCTACCAGTACCGGCTGGTGTTCGACCTGTACCCGGCGCAGGCAGTGGACCCGCTGGAAGCCCTGATTGCAGAGCGGCTGTCGGACACCAAACCACCGCCCTCTGCTGCGCCTCCGCCACCCACTACCGCCCCGGCTCCTGCCAATGACCCGCTGGGTGAGCTGATGGCGCGCCAGTCCGGCAAGCCGGCTGCCGAACGGCCCGCCGACAACAAGCCAGCGGCCACAGGCCCGGCCGTGGCCAGGGCGCCCGCCGAGGCAGCACCCGCTGTACCCAACGGCAAGACCGATCGCCTCGTCATCGTGGCGCTCGACCCGGGCCATGGCGGTGAAGACCCGGGTGCCGTCGGCCCCGGCGGCACGCGCGAGAAAGACGTGGTGCTGCAGATTGCGCACCGGCTGCGTGACCGCATCAACCAGCAACCCAACATGCGGGCCTACCTGACACGCGATGCCGACTTTTTTGTGCCGCTGCATATCCGGGTGCAAAAAGCCAGGCGGGTGCAGGCCGACCTCTTCATCAGCATCCACGCCGATGCGTTTTTCACCGCCCGGCCGCAGGGTGCAAGCGTGTTTGCGCTGAGCGAAAAAGGCGCCTCCAGCAGCGCCGCACGCTGGATGGCGGACAAGGAAAATTCGGCCGACCTGGTCGGTGGCGTGAACGTCAAGGCCAAGGACGCGCAAGTCGCCAAGGCCCTGCTGGACATGAGCACCACGGCGCAAATCAATGACAGCCTCAAGCTGGGCACGGCCATGCTGGGCGAGATCGGCAACGTCGGCAAACTGCACAAGCCGCGCGTGGAGCAGGCCGGCTTTGCGGTGTTGAAGGCACCGGACATCCCCAGCGTGCTGGTCGAAACGGCCTTCATCAGCAACCCCGATGAAGAAGCGCGCCTGCGCAGCGAGGACTACCAGGTGCAACTCGCCGATGCACTGATGCGCGGCATCACGCGCTACTTTGCGCGCAATCCGCCACTGGCCCGCAACCGCGCCACCTGAACTTCACGGCGGGAAGCGCCGCCCGAAAAACGGACAAAAACTCAGCGCCGTACCCACGGTTTGCCACGGTTTTGTCCTACAGATTGCGCCCGGCAGGCCCCCTACATTGGAGTCACAGGCAACGCCAGTACCTCACGACGTGAGCAACAGCAGCCAGGAGCCTGAAACTCTTCTAAAAGGAATACACCATGAACGCAAAAATTCTGATCTCTGTCGCCGCAGCCGCACTGATTTCCATGACCGGTTGCAGCACCAACCCGACACGCGCACAAATCGGCACCGGCGTCGGAGCAGTCGCAGGCGGTGTGGTGGGTAACGCTGTCTTCGGCAGCACGCTCGGCACCGTCGGTGGCGCCGCAGCTGGCGCGTTGATCGGCAACGAAATCGGCAAAAAATAAAGGCCGGAAAAAACCCGGGAAATCTGGAGGACCGGCGCTGAACGCTCCTGCTCCCAGCCTTGCCGGGTCTGGCCATTTGAACGGGGAACTTCGGTTCCCCGTTTTCATTTTCGCTTCGTGTTCGTACCGCTTATTTGGCCAAAGCGTCCAGTCCGGCTTTGGCGACGACGCCATCCTGCTCGGACGTTCCACCCGACACACCAATGCCGCCGATGATCTTGCCGTCCACCACAATCGGCAACCCACCCTCCACGGCATTCGCATCACGCAGCGTCAAAACCCGCAAGCCTGGGCCTGCGGCAGCCAGCACATCCTGAAATGCCTTGGTCGGACGACGGTACATCGCCGCCGACACCGCCTTGTCTTGCGACACTCGGGTAGCGGCGGTCTGTGTGTTGTCCATGCGCTCAAAGGCAACCAGCATGCCCGAGTTGTCGACGATGGCAATGGCCATGGGCAGGTTCTGCTTGCGGGCATCGGCCACGGCACCCGCCACCAGTTTGCGGGCCTGATCGATGTTCACATTGGGGCCGTACTGCGGCACCTGGGCGAAGGACATGTTTGACAGGCACAGCAGGGCACCGCCGGCCACCGTGGCCAGCCATTGATTGATACGCATTGAAGTCTCCAGATTGTTGATTTGATTGCTTTGCGGGCCAGCCCCACCAAGCGGTGTAACTGGACGTAAGCAAAATCAGCATAGCAGGGCGACGCCAGTCTTGCTGGCACGCACCCTCAAACCAGACCAGGGCGATCAGGTCAGATCGGATAGATCAGGGAATTGAGGATCATTTCGCTGTCATACACGCAGAGGCGGCTTTTGAACCTCAGCAGGCCGTCCACACGCAAGATCTCGTCGACATAGCGCCCGACGTTGTAAACCTCGCTCACGCTGCCCGGCTTGGTGCGAAACACCGCGTAGTTGGCCTGCGCACGGATCACATCGCCTTCGACAGACAGGACACGCGCCGGGCTGATCACATGCCGCATGTAGTAGGGCCCGTGGTAGATCGTCTGCGTCACACCGTAGACGCGGTCTTTCATCATGCCCTGGCTCTCCAGCGCCATCAGCGCCAGCGGCAGGCCGCGGTCGAAGTTCTCACGCGCCTGCACCTTGTAGCTGGCATCTTCCAGAAAGAAACCGGGCCAGTCGTCGAAGCGCTTTTCATCCAGTGCGGCTGCGTAATCGGCGTTGAGCTGGTCAATGTCCTGCTGCAGCAACAGGCGCTGCAGTGCCTGCTCATTTGCCGTGACCGGCTCATTCATACGTCCATGACTTTCTTCCAGTAAGCGTACATGCTGCGGATCAGCGTCTCGGTGACCATGTGCTCCGTCATCTCGGTGCCGGTGCCGCCCAGCTCGCACAGCGTCGCGCCGGCGTCGCCTGCCTGCGCGAATCCGCCCTGGCTCAATTCGATCACTTCGCCGTCATCGGCACTGACGAAACCGGCCGGGCCGAACAGGTTGGCTTGGCGCAGCCGCCGCTGCGTCATCTCGGGCGTATCGCCCACAAAACCGAAATGGGTCCAGACAAAATCAAACTCGCCGGGACCGCGCGGCACGATGTGCCGCGTGCTGAGCGAGTTGACCTGCTGCTGGATGATGAGGCTGGGGAACAGCGTGATCATGGTGACCGTGGGCGTGATGTCGGTGCCCGGGTTCGACGGATCGTCCACCTTCCACCACAGCTCGGGCACCACATCGAGCAGCCGGTCGTCGTGCAGCGCCATGTTGGCCTTGAACGAGGTTACGCCGTCGGTCACCGCCGCATTGGCGCCACCCTCGTTGCGGCGCGAGATCATCACGGCGTGGCGTCCATGCCCGTCCATCACCATGCGGCTTTTCTGGTCGGCCCGCCAGAGCCCGAAAGTGACGAACCAGGTGTGCAGCAGGCCCGGGTGGTAAGGGTCCTTGATGTTTTCCATCATCAGCTTCCAGTTGCCCGGAATGCGCTGGCGGTTGTAGCCCAGCAGGGTCAGCTGGCGGCCCTGGAAGATGCGGTTCAGCCATGGCATGACCTGGGGCCCCAGGTAGTCTTCCAGCGGCTCGGCGTCCTCACTGAAGGTGGCAAACACCAGGCCGTGCAGCACCGCTACAAGCAACCTGGTCAAGCCATGGTCCTTCAGGTCGAAACCGGCCGGCATGCCGCCATTGATGCACTCGCCGTGCTCATCCGTCGCCTTCACACCGTCCTTGAAGGGCAAGCCGGCCAGATCGCCATTGAGCTTGTAGGTCCACTGGTGGTAGGGGCAGACAAAACTGCGGGCATTGCCTTGCGGGTTCTGGCAGAAACGCACGCCGCGGTGGGCACAGCGGTTTTCGACCACCCGGATGCCGTGGTCCGTGGCGCGGTCCTTGGGGGCAATGCGGTCACGCACCATCAACACCTGACGCTCGCCCACATGGCTCAGTTTGTAGTCGCCAATGTTGGGAATTTCGGCCAGCAGGCCCACGTAGCACCAGTGCGCGCCGTAGAAGATGCGCTCCAATTCACGCTGGTAAATCTGCGCGTCGGTGTAGGCCCAGAAAGGCACGCGGCTGGAGCCAGGCCCGGTCCAGCGGGAGGGTTCAGTGGCAGAAAATTCAGCAGCGGAAAGTGGTGGCGCGTTCATGGTTTCTCACACAGGCGGGAGTGGCGCAGAAATCATACGCCCACGGCCCAGGCAATCCCCGTTCAGGCGGCGCCTGCCTTGCGTCTGGCACGCCACGCTCCCAGCAGCACCAGCGCACCCGGCACCAGGATCATGGCCCAGATGATTTTGTCCAGATGGGTTTTCACAAACGGGATGTTGCCGAAAAAGTAGCCCACGGTGACGATGCCGCCCACCCACAACGCACCACCGGTGACGTCATAGAACGTGAACTTGCTGCGCGTCATCTGCGAAACACCGGCCACAAAGGGCGCAAAGGTGCGCAGAAAAGGCATGAAGCGCGCCGCCACGATGGTGATGCCACCATAACGTTCATAAAACGCGTGGGCCTGGTTGAAGGCCTGGCGGTTGAAGAAGCGCGAGTCCTCCCACTGGAACACACGCGGCCCGATGTGCCTGCCAATGGCGTAATTGGACTGGTTGCCCAGCACCGCGGCCGCAAACAGCAAACCCACCGACAGCGGATAGCTCATCAGGCCGACGCCGCACATGGCCCCTACCACGAACAGCAGCGAATCACCGGGCAGGAACGGCATGACCACCACACCGGTTTCCACAAAAATGATCAGGAACAGCAGGGCATAGACCCAGGCGCCGTAACTGGTGACGAAGGCCTCCAGGTGTTTGTCGACGTGGAGGATGAAATCAATGAGGAAAGCAGCAAATTCCATGACGCTGATTCTGACAGGTCCGCCCGCCGCATCAGAGCCTGCGCGGGCCGTGCGGGAACGCTGCTGCGCCTAAAATCAGCCGCACATGACCTCCCAGCAGCCGGCCGCGCGCCGTCCCATCCGCGAACTCCCCGACGACCTGATCAGCCAGATTGCGGCGGGTGAGGTGGTGGAGCGGCCCGCCTCGGTAGTGCGCGAGCTGGTCGACAACGCGCTGGATGCCGGCGCGCAGCAGGTCACGGTGCGACTCATGGCCGGCGGTGTGCGCCTGATTTCAGTGGAAGACGATGGCGCCGGCATTCCGCGCGAGGAGCTGCCTGTGGCACTGCGCCGCCACGCCACCAGCAAGATCGCCTCGCTGCAAGACCTTGAATCGGTGGGCACGATGGGGTTCCGCGGAGAAGCTCTCGCCGCCATCAATTCCATCGCGGACATGAGCCTCATCTCCCGGACCGCCGATGCCGAACACGCCTGGCAGCTCGACGGCCGCACCGGCGAACTCAAACCTGCAGCACGCAACCCTGGCACCAGCGTCGAGGTGCGCGAACTTTTTTACGCCACGCCCGCACGGCGCAAATTTTTAAAGACCGATGCCACTGAACTGGCCCACTGCATCGAGGCCGTGCGCCGCCACGCGCTGGCACGACCCGACGTCGGCTTTGCCATCTGGCACGAAGGCAAGCTGGCCGAGCAGTGGCGCGCCTGCAGCGGGGACGCCGTGCAGGCGCACGAACAGCGCCTGGCCGATGTGCTGGGCAGCGATTTTGTGAGCCAGTCGGTCGCCGTGAATTACGAAAGCAGCGCGCGACGCGCCGATGGCCTGCCCGCCGTGCGGGTGTGGGGCCGCGCTGGTATTCCGGACGCTGCGCGCTCGCGTGCCGACCAGCAGTTTGCTTATGTCAATGGCCGCTACGTGCGCGACAAGGTGCTGACACACGCCGCACGCAGCGCTTATGAAGACGTGCTGCACGGCCACCGCCAGCCGGTGTATGCGCTCTACATCGAGATGGACCCGACCCGGGTGGATGTGAACGTGCACCCCACCAAGATCGAGGTGCGCTTTCGCGATGGCCGTGAAGTGCACCAGGCGGTGCGCCATGCCGCCGAGAACGCGCTGGCCGTGCCGCGCTCGTCGGGCGCGGGCACCGGCCCCGACAATAGCACCGGGGGACTGCCGCCCGCCATGTCGTACGGCGGACTGCCCAGCCCAGCCGAGGAGTCCGCAGTATTTTCACGCCAGGGCTGGGCGCAACCGTCGATGAGTTTTGCAGCGCCCGCGCATGCACGGGTTTCCGACTTTGAAGCCATGTGGCCACAGCCTTCGCCGGCCAGCGTCGGCTCGGGCACGGCCCTGCCCACCGTCTTTAGCGATGCCGGAGTCGCCCCTGCCCTGCCCTCTGGCGACTGGCCGCTGGGCCGGGCCATCGCGCAGTTGCAAGGCATTTACGTGCTGGCCGAGAACGCCCAGGGCCTGGTGATCGTGGACATGCATGCGGCCCACGAGCGCATCGTCTACGAACGCCTCAAGACACAGCTCGACACCTCGCGCATCGCCAGCCAGCCACTGCTGATCCCCGCCACCTTTGCCGCCAGCCCGCAGGAAGTCGCCACGGCCGAGGGCAGCACCGAGGTACTGGCCACGCTGGGACTGGAGATCGTGCCTTTTTCACCCAAAACACTCGCCGTGCGGGCGGTGCCCGTGACCCTGGCGCAAGGCGATGCCGTGGAGCTGGCACGCAGCGTGCTGGCCGAGCTGGCGCAGCACGACGCCTCCACCGTGATCCAGCGCGCCCAGAACGAACTGCTCGGCACCATGGCCTGCCACGGCGCCGTGCGCGCCAACCGCAAGCTCACGCTGGACGAAATGAACGCCCTGCTGCGGCAGATGGAAGCAACCGAGCGATCAGACCAGTGCAACCATGGCCGCCCGACCTGGCGCCAGCTGAGCGTGCGCGAGCTGGACGCGCTGTTCATGCGCGGCCGTTGATTCAGTTCTGCCCCGTCAGTACAGGGCCCAGGCACCCGCCACGCAACTGGCCACCGCCACCACCGTGAGTTGCAGCCGCAGGCCCAACCAGCTGGCCACGCCGGCACGGGCATACAGCACCCGGTCCACGGCGTAGCACAGCACCAGCAAACTGGCGACCACCCCCAGCGCCGGGCCGACCGGCAACAACACCGCCACCCAGGCCACCAGGCTGGGAACCACGCCCCACACCAGGCGCGCAGACACGGGTGCCGCGCCGCGCATGGCCAGGCCCCAGTGGATGCCGCCCAGAAACGTCGCAATCAGTGCGCCATAGGCCAGCAGCACCAGGCCCGCCCATGCCTGGAGCCCGGGGGCCTGCAGCAGCCAGATCGATGCCGCACCGCCAACAAACGGCAACAGCCCTGCGTAGCCCAGACATCGGGCACGTACCGACGGCGCGGCAAATACCGGCGAGGTGACAGACGAGGCGTGGGAGGAGGAGTCAGCGTGTTCAGGCATGCGCAAAGTTTAGAGCAGCGTGTGCCACCCGGAGCGGCCGGCCAGGCGTCAATCTGCTAACCTCTGAAGGATGCCCGTTTCGTCCCCGACCACTGCGCCCACGGCGGCGCAGCATGCCCATGCCACCCGCATGTCGGCCACCCTGATTGTGCTGATGCTGGCCACCCTGCTGGGCATCCAGCCCGTGACCACCGACCTGTACCTGCCCGCCTTGCCGGCGTTGACGGCCGGGTTTGGCGCGCCGATGTCGCAGGCCCAGCTCACGCTCAGTGCGCTGCTGCTGGCGTTTGGCGTCTCACAGCTCCTTTGGGGCCCGCTGTCGGACCGCTTTGGCCGCCGGCCCATCCTGCTGTGGGGTCTGTCGGCCTACACCCTGGCCTCCATCGGCAGCGCACTGGCGCCGTCGATGGAACTGCTGATCATCTGGCGCGTGGTGCAGGGTGCCGCGATGGGCGCTGTGGTGATGTGCGCACGCGCCATCGTGCGGGACCTCTACCTGCCGGTCGAAGGCGCGCGGGTGATGTCCAAGGGCCTGACCGGCCTCGGCGTGATCGCCTGCCTCAGTGCGCCGCTGGGCGGGTTGTTGTCGGAGCTCTACGGCTGGCGCGCAGCGCTGACGGCAGTCGCCCTGTTCGGTGGCGCCGCGTGGGTTCTGATCGCCCTGCGCTTTGAGGAAACCGTGCCGCAAAAAAGCCTGGATGCACTGCATCCGCGCACGCTGACCGGCACCTGGCTCAAGCTCTTTCGTCACCCGACCTTTCTGGCTTTTTCAGCCTTGTCTGCCGCGTCCTATGCCGGCCTCTTCACCTTTCTGGCCTCTTCCTCGTTTGTGTTCATCGGCGTGCTGGGGCTGAGCCGCACGGTGTATGGCCTCATCATGCTGGTGTCCTCACTGGCCTATATCGCGGGCACCTTCATCTGCCGGCATCTGCTGCCGCGCCACGGTGTGCGCAAGACGGTGGCCCTGGCGGCAGTGCTCAGCGTCACGGGCGGTACCGTGATGGGTGTGCTGGCGCTGGCGGGCGTGCAGTCCGTCTGGGCCATCATGCTGCCGCACATGCTGTTCATGCTCGGCCACGGCGTGCACCAGCCTTGCGGTCAAAGCGGTGCCATTGGGCCTTTCCCCCAATC
The DNA here is from genome assembly GCA_943370905.1 of Synechococcus sp. UW140. Classification (GTDB taxonomy): domain Bacteria; phylum Pseudomonadota; class Gammaproteobacteria; order Burkholderiales; family Burkholderiaceae_C; genus Polaromonas. The sequence continues at coordinate 121,432 of CALRSS020000005.1, read as the reverse complement.
GGCCGGCGCCGCGTCGGCGATGAACGGCTTCCTGATGATGGTGGCGGCGTTTGCCATGGGCGGCTGGCTGGGGCATCGGCTGGACGGCACCGTGCTGCCCATGACCAACGGCATGTGGTTGTGGAGCGTGGTGATCGCCACGGTGGCCTGGACACTGGTGCGCCGGCACGGCGAGCCGGCGGCGCCTTCTGCGGCGCCGTCCGCTGCGCGCTGAGGGGCCGGGTGCCGTGAAGCCGCTGCTACCCCCAGTTGCGCCGCTGGCACTGGCCGGCCCCACCGCGTCCGGCAAAACGGCCGCAGCGCTGGCCATTGCACGCGAGATCGGTCATTCGCACCCGGTGGAAATCATCAGTGTCGATTCAGCGCTGGTCTACCGCGGCATGGACATTGGCACCGCCAAACCCACCGCGGCCGAACTCGCAGCGGTGCCGCACCACCTGATTGACATCCGCGATCCGCTCAACGCCTACAGCGCGGCGGAGTTTGTGACCGACGCGACGCGGCTGATCGGCGAGATCCAGGGGCGCGGCCATCTGCCGCTGCTGGTGGGCGGCACCATGCTGTACTTCAAGGCACTGTTCGATGGCCTGTTTGGCGCAGGGCGCAGCCTGCCCAAGGCCGACCCCGCGGTACGCGCCGAGATCGCGGCCGACGCCGGCGCGCGCGGCTGGCCCGCGCTGCACGCCGACCTTGCCGCCGTCGACCCGGTGGCCGCCGCGCGCCTGGCGCCCAACGATTCGCAGCGCATCTCGCGTGCCCTGGAGGTGTGGCGGGTGTCCGGTCGGGCCTTGTCGTCCTTTCACGCTGAAGACGCCGCGCAGTCAATTGCACGCAGCACCGATGCGGCGAACCCGCCCATCACCCTGATCGCGCTCGAACCCACCGACCGCGGGTGGCTTCATGCGCGCATCGCACAGCGCTTTGAGGCCATGCTGGCGGCTGGTTTCATGGACGAAGTCCGGGCCCTCCGGGCGCGCGGCGATCTGCAAGCCGATCTGCCATCGATGCGCTGTGTCGGCTACCGCCAGGCCTGGGAAGCACTGGACGGCGAGTTTCCGATGAGCGAATTGCGCGACCGGGGCATTTTTGCCACCCGCCAGCTGGCCAAACGGCAGATCACCTGGCTGCGCAGCATGCCGCAGCGCCGCACCATCGCGTGCGACTCAGCGGACGCGCTGACACAGGTCCTCGAGATGGTGACCGCACTGCTGGACACAGCCCGCCGATAGCGAACTTGCCTGTGCCGATGGCGAGTGCCAGAATGGAATGGCGCCTTGCGCGCGCCAGTCTCGCTGCCTCGTGTGATCACCAACCAGGAGAGCGCATCATGGACCTGTCCACCTTCACCACCTCGCTCCAAACCAGTCTGGGGCTGAATTTTCCCAAAGTCCTTGGCGCGGTTGCCATTCTGGCGCTGGGCTGGCTGCTGGCCGTCGCGGCGCGCGCCGGCATGCGCAGGCTGCTCCGGCTGCTCCAGGTCAATCTCCGCGTCGAAGAGAGCACCGGCATACCACTGGACGCCGAGGCGCCGGTGGCCGTCGGCGTGTTCTGGCTGATCCTTCTGGGCACGCTGGTCGCTGTGCTCAACGTGCTGGACCTGCCGCTGCTGACCAACCCCTTCGCCGCCATGATGGGCGACATCATCGGTTACCTGCCGCAACTGCTGGCCGGTGCGGTGCTGACACTGGTGTCGTGGCTGCTGGCCACCGTGCTGCGGGCGCTGGCGACGCGGGCACTCAAAGCCACTACGCTCGACAAAAAACTCTCCAGCGAGGCCGGCATGGCGCCGATGAGCCAGAACGTCGGCAACGTGCTGTTCTGGCTGGTGATCCTGATGCTGCTGCCCGCCATCCTGAACGCCTTCCAGCTCAATGCCCTGCTGGAGCCGGTCACCGGCATGCTCAACAAGCTGCTGGCCATGGTGCCCAATGCGTTTGCCGCGCTGCTGATCGGCGGCGTGGGTTATGTTGTGGCGCGTGTGCTGCGCGGACTGGTCACCAACCTGCTGGCAGCGGCCGGTGCAGACCAGCTGAACCAGCGCATCGGGCTGGATGACTCCGTCCGGCTGTCCAGCCTGGCCGGCACGCTGACCTTCATCTTCGTGTTCGTTCCGTCGCTGATCGCCGCGCTCGATGCCCTGAAGATCGAAGCGGTGTCACGCCCGGCCTCGCAGATGCTGGCCCTGATGTTCAACGCAGTCCCGCACATCGTGGCGGCGGCCGTGATCGTGCTGCTGACCTGGTATGTCGCCCGGTTTGCCTCGCGCCTGCTGGCCAGCCTGCTGGAAAGCGCCGGCGCCGACAACCTGTCCGGGAAAATCGGCATGCAGCACCTGCTGTCCGGAGTCACCCGGCCTTCGCGGCTGGCCGCCGGGTTGCTGATGTTTTTTGCCATGCTGTTTGCCGTCACCGAGGCGGCTGGCCAGCTCGGCTTCGAGCAGGTCCGGGCCATGGTGTCCTCCTTCATCAGCTTTGCTGCCGATGTGCTGCTGGGTGGTGCCATCCTGGCGGTGGGCTTCTGGATTTCCAATGTGGCCCATGACACCATCGAAAGAGCCAGCGGCAAGCACTCGGCCGGGCTGGCAGGCATCGCCCGCGTGGCCATCCTGGGCCTGGTGATTGCCATGGGACTGCGCGCCATGGGCATTGCCAATGAAATCGTGCAACTCGCATTCGGCCTGACACTGGGTGCGGTGGCGGTGGCCGTGGCCCTGTCTTTCGGGCTGGGCGGGCGCGAGGCGGCGGGCAAGCTGGCCACGCGATGGCTGGAGCACTGGCAAAAAGATTGACCCGGGGCGGGGCCCTTCGCACGGTCTTCGTCAGGCCCGGGTAGCATCGGGCCATGTTGAAGGTCCGCGCGCTGTCTAAACGCTATGCAGAAACCCCGGTGTTCAGAGGGGTCTCGCTCGATGTCGAACCCGGCGAATTCGTCGCCATCGTGGGTGAGTCGGGCGTCGGCAAGTCCACCCTGCTCAACTGCATGGCCGGTCTGGACCAGTGGGACACAGGCACCGTACAGCTCGGTGACATTGACCTGGGCGCCCTCAGCGACGATGAACGCGCGCTGCTGCGGCGCCGGCAAGTGGGCTTTGTGTTTCAGGCCTTCCATGTGTTGCCGCACCTGGACGTGGCGCAGAACGTGGCCCTGCCCCTGCTGCTGCTGGGTGAAAGGGATGCGGCGCAGACCGGCTCACGCGTGGCCGCCATGCTGGAGGCGGTGGGTCTGGCCGGGCTGGGCGCACGCCTGCCGCAGCAATTGAGCGGCGGGCAACTGCAGCGCGTGGCCATTGCACGCGCGCTGGTGCATCGGCCACACCTGCTGCTGGCCGACGAACCCACCGGCAACCTCGACCCGACCACCGCCGCGCGTGTGATGGATGCACTGGTCAGCCAGACCCGCAGCCACGGCGCCGCGATGGTGCTGGTCACGCATTCGGAAGCGGCTGCCGCACGCGCCGACCGCATCCTGCATCTGGACGCCACGGGCATCCGGCATGAACCGGCTGCCAGCACCCCCGCCTGACATCGGGCAACCGGGCACCGTGAACGTCTTCACCAAGCCCCTGGCCAAAGCCTTTACCATGCGCGCATGACCCCAGCCTTGAAAACACCGTTGAGCGAACAGGCGGCGCGCGAGGAAATCTGCCGCGTCGGCCAGAGCCTGTTTGACCGCGGCTATGTGCACGCCACCGCCGGCAACATCAGCGTGCGCCTGGATGCCTCAGCCGGCGGCGGCTACCTGATCACCCCCACCGATGCGTGTCTGGGTTTTCTGGAGCCGCGGCAACTGGCACGCGTGGACGCGCACGGCCAGCAGGTCGGTGGCCTGCCAGCTAGCAAGACACTGACCTTGCACCGGCAAATTTATGCAGCGAGCACTGCATTCGACCCAGAGACCGCCTGTGTCATTCACACGCACAGCACCCATTGCGTGGCCCTCAGCCTGAAGGCGCAGGGCGACGAGCTGCTGCCACCCATCACGCCCTACTTCGTCATGAAGGTCGGCCACGTGCCGCTGATTGCCTACCACCGGCCGGGAGACCCCGCAGCGGCTGCGCAGGTGGCGCAGGTGATCACGCACTACGGCGCGCAAGGCACGCCGCTGCGTGCGGTGATGCTCAGCCGGCTGGGGCCAAACGTCTGGCACAACAGCCCGGCGGCGGCCATGGCGGTGCTGGAAGAACTGGAAGAAACCGCGCGCCTCGTCACGCTGGCCGGCGACACCTTGCCGCTCACCGAGGCGCAACTGGCCGAGTTGCAGCAAACCTTCGGTGCCCGCTGGTAAACCCTGCCCCGCAAGCCTTGAACCCATGCAGGGCTTTGAAGAAAATCCGGTCGGTCCGCGTTGAATTCCGTCCATTACACCGATCACACCCGTCCTCTTCCATGCCTCAATTCGCCGCCAATCTTTCGATGCTCTACCCCGAGTTGCCATTTCCCGACCGCTTCGAGGCGGCGGCGAACGATGGCTTTGAAGCGGTGGAGTTTCTCTTTCCCTACGCCTATCCCCAACGCGAGCTGGCCGCACGGCTGAAAGACTTCGGCCTTCAGCAGGTGCTCTTCAATGCCCCACCGGGCGGCACCGACAGCGCATCCATTGCGAAGTCGTGGGAGCAGTCGGGTGACCGGGGCACCCTGTGCATACCGGGGCGTGAGGCCGAGTTCCGCGCAGGTGTGCACCTGGCACTGGATTACGCCGAGGCACTGGGCTGCCCGCGCATTCACCTGATGGCGGGCCTGATTCCTGTCGGCCACACCCGTGAGGCCGTCCAGCCCACATGCCTTGCCAACCTGCGCTGGGCAGCGGCGGAGGCGGCACAGCGCGGCCGGGATGTGCTGATCGAGCCCATCAACACACGGGACATTCCGCGCTTCTTTCTCAACCGGCAGGACCACGCGCATGAGCTGGTGGCCGAGGTCGGTGCACCCAACCTCAAGGTGCAGATGGACCTGTACCACTGCCAGATCGTCGAGGGCGACGTGGCGATGAAGATCCGCAAGTACCTGCCGACCGGCTCGGTGGGCCACTTCCAGATTGCCGGTGTGCCCGAGCGGCACGAGCCCGATCTGGGCGAGCTCAACTACAGCTACCTGTTCAAGGTGATTGATGAGGTTTCGGCCGCTTGCGGCTGGAGCGGCTGGGTCGGCTGCGAGTACCGGCCGCGCAAGGGCCCGGTCACGGCAGGCACGTCCTCCGGCTTGAACTGGCTGGAGGCCTTCGCCTGATTCAGCGATCCATCAGCCGGGCTGTCCCGCCAGCAACTGGGCATAGCGCGCCAAATCCACATTGCCACCGCTGATCAGCACGCCCACGCGCTGGCCTTTCAGGCTGTTCACCTCGCCAGAGGCCGCCGCGCAGGCCGCTGCAAAGGCCAGGCAACCCGTGGGTTCCACCACCATCTTCATGCGTTCGGCAAAAAAGCGCATGGCATCGACCAGTTGCGCATCGCTCACCGTGACGATGTCCTGCACATCGCGGCGGATGATGGCAAAGGTGTACGCCCCCAGATGCTGGGTCTGCGCGCCATCGGCAATGGTCTGGGGCGTGGGGATGGTGACGATCTTTCCCGCACGCAGCGATTGCTGCCCGTCGTTGCCCGCTTCCGGCTCCACACCGTAGACCTGGCACTGCGGTGACAGCGCCCGCACGGCCAGTGCCGAGCCACTGGTAAGACCCCCACCGCCCAGACAGACATACAGCCGGTCGAGCGGACCCACCTCTTCAAGCAATTCTTTCGCCGCCGTACCCTGCCCGGCGATCACGTCCGGATGGTCGTAAGGGGGGATCAGCGTCATGCCGCGCTCGGCGGCAAGTTTCCGTGTCAGGGCCTCGCGGTCTTCGGCGAAGCGGTCGTACAGCACCACTTCAGCGCCGTAGCCGCGCGTGCCGGCCAGCTTGGCCGCGGGCGCGTCCTTGGGCATCACGATCAGCGCGGGCATGCCCAGCAGGCGCGCCGAGAGGGCTACCGCCTGCGCGTGGTTGCCCGACGAAAAAGCAATCGCTCCGCCCTTGCGCTGCGCGGCATCGAACTTCGACAGGGCATTGAAGGCACCGCGGAACTTGAACGCCCCCATGCGCTGGAAGTTCTCGCACTTGAAGAAAAATTGCGCCCCCCAGCGTGTATCCGCGGTGGTCGAGCGCAGCACGGGCGTGCGGTGGGCGTGGCCCTCCAGTCGGGCGGCAGCGGCTATCACGTCGTCATAGGTCGGGAGTTGCATGTTGGCGATCTTTTTGAAAAATGTGTGGGGGCCTGTGAGCCGCTTCCGGCTCAGCGCAAGCCTCAACGATAAACCACAAACGCTGTGCCACCAGACGCTGGCGGGCACAATCGATCCATGCTGGCCCTTCTCTCAAGCTTTTCCTGGCAGGAACTGCGCCACCACCCCTGGCGCAGCGCCGCTGCCGTGGTGGCGGTCATGCTGGGCGTGGCGCTGGCGTTCTCGGTGCAGCTCATCAACGCGTCGGCGCTGAGCGAATTCTCCCAGGCTGTGCGCGCTGTCAATGGCCAGCCAGACCTCGAACTGCGCGCAGTGCAAGGTGGCTTTGACGAAGCCATCTACACCCGCGTCGCAGGCAGCGCCCAGGTGGCGCTGGCCAGCCCGGTGCTGGAAGTCAGCACCTATGCGCTCAATGCCAAGGGCGAACGCCAGCCGCTGCGGGTACTGGGCATCGATGCGCTGGCGGTGGCTGGCGTGGCGCCGGCCTTGATGCCGGTACCGGCTGCCGGCGCTGATCGTTTTGCGCTGTTCAGTCCAGGCACGGTGTTTCTGAACGCGGCGGCCCGGCAGACCCTGGCTGGCGAAAAGCTGCAGTTGCAGGTGGGTCTGCAGTTGCGCACGGTGGCCGTTGCCGGCAGCGTGGCCAGCGGGGGCGGTCCGCTCGCCGTGATGGACATCGGCGCAGCGCAGGACCTGTTTGAACGGCGCGGGCAGCTCACGCGCATCGATGTGCGCCTGCGCGCAGGCACCGACCCGCAGGCCCTCATCGCGTCATTGCAACTGCCGCCCAACGTCAACGCGAATGCGCCGGGCGATGCTGCCGAGCGCGTGAGCAACCTCTCGCGCGCCTACCGCGTCAACCTCACCGTGCTGGCCCTGGTGGCGCTGTTCACCGGCGCGTTTCTCGTATTTTCCGTGCTGTCGCTCAGCGTCGCCAAGCGGGCACAGCAGTTCGCGCTGCTTGGCGTACTTGGTCTCACCGGCCGCGAACGGCTGCAACTGGTCCTGGCTGAATCGCTGCTGCTCGGTCTGGTGGGCAGCCTGCTTGGCATTGCGCTGGGTAGCTTGCTGGCCGGATTGGCCTTGCAACTGTTGGGCGGTGACCTGGGCGGTGGCTACTTCGCGGGCGTGGCACCGGCCCTGCAGTGGAGCCCTGCCGCCGCGCTGGTTTACGGCGCGCTGGGCGTGGTGGCCGCCGGCGTGGGCGGCTGGTGGCCGGCGCGCGCGGCGCAAAAACTGCCGCCGGCGCAAACCCTCAAGGGCCTGGGCATGGCACACCACAGCCATGCCGCACGGTGGTTGAGCGTAGCCATCATCATCACTGGCGCGCTGATGGCACTGCTGCCCCCGGTGGGCGGTATTCCGCTGGCTGCGTATATTTCTGTTGCCTTGCTGCTGGTCGGTGGCATCACGGCCTTGCCGTGGTTGATTGCACTGCTGTATGACCGCATCAGTCCCTGGGTGGCGCACCGGCTGCTGCCGCTGCTGGCGGTGGAGCGGGCGCGGCGCGTGCGCGAAAGCGCTGCCGTCGCCGTGAGCGGGGTGGTGGCGTCGCTCAGCCTGGCCGTGGCACTGACCGTGATGGTGGCGAGCTTTCGCGAATCCGTCACCCGCTGGCTCGACGTGGTGCTGCCCGCCGACCTCTATGTGCGCACTGCACTGGGCGGCGCGGCCACCGAATCGGCCTATTTCTCGCCCGGGTTTGTAGCGGCGCTGTCGAAATTGCCCGGCGTGGCGCGTGTGACCACCTTGCGCACCACCACGCTGCAGTTGGACCCGGGCAAGCCGGCCGTGGCACTGATTGCACGGCCCATCGATGACCCCGCCGCCACGCTGCCACTGGTCGGCGACCCCTTGCCGGTGCCGGCCGGGCAAATCGGCATCTACGTGAGCGAGGCCATGGTGGACCTGTACGGCGCCGTCCCGGGTCAGGCCTTTGAGCCGCTGGCCCAAACGCTCGGCTCATCGCCACAAGCTGCACCGCCCGCGCCTTTTTTTGTGGCAGGTATCTGGCGCGACTACGCCCGCCAGTTCGGCGCCATCGCGATGCGCCAGCAGGACTTCGAGCGCCTGACGGGGGACCACCGCGTCAACGACCTGGCGCTGTGGCTGGCCCCGGCTGCCACCGATGCCGAGCTGCAGTCACGCATACGGCAGCTCGCCAGCAGCGAATCCGGCTCGGGCGCCTTGATCGAGATCGCCTCGGTCAGCCAGATCCGCGCCACGTCGCTGAAGATTTTTGACCGCAGCTTTGCCGTAACTTACTGGCTGCAGGGCGTGGCGATTGCGATTGGCCTGTTTGGCGTGGCCGCCAGCTTCAGCGCGCAGGTGCTGGCGCGCCGCAAGGAGTTCGGCCTGCTGGCGCATCTGGGGCTGACGCGCCGGCAAATCCTCGCCGTGGTCGCAGGCGAAGGCGCGGCGTGGACGGTGATCGGCGCCGTGGCAGGCGCAGGCCTGGGGCTGGGCGTGTCCACCGTGCTGGTGCATGTGGTGAACCCACAGAGCTTTCACTGGACCATGGACCTGATGGTGCCCTGGCTGCGGCTGGCGCTGCTGTGCGCTGCTGTGGTGGCTGCAGGCACCCTGACCGCCTGGGTCGCCGGCCGCGCAGCGGCAGGCCGTGATGCCGTGCTGGCCGTCAAGGAAGACTGGTAGGCCGGGCCACGCAAAAATGATTGCGTTTGCTTACGTTTTGAAGGGGGATTGTCACCGCACTGACTCACCAGAGGCACACAATGAAAGCTCTTTTGAAGCGACGTTGTATCCGTGAGCTATCCCAGTGAAATATCCCAGTGAAATTTACCGACCGAGGCTTTCACCATGTCATCCGCGCATCACCATCCCCACGATTACCGCATTGAATGCCGCGACGCGCTCTCGGGTCGCTTGCTGCCTTCCGGCGCACTCAATCATCTGTACGCCGATCCGTCTCTTGCCGTCGCCATCGCCGTGAAAAGCGTCGCTGATCCGACCCGCCAGGAAGTGCGGGTGGTGCATGTGCCCAGCGGCGAGATTGTTTTCCAGTCCACCGGGTCGGCACCGCTTTGACGCGCTGGGGCTGCAGCGCCAGCGGCTTCAGACTTTCACAACCCGCTCGCCTCCTGCGAGAATCAGGGGCATGTCCTCCCTGCCCGCCCCGCTGATCCCCACGCAACTTTCAACCACCTTCCCGGGCAGCGACACCTGGCTGCATGCGGCCATCGCCCGCATCGAGGCCGACTTCCAGCGCAGCGCTGACACGCACCTGATGGCGCTGCCCCTGCCCGGGTTCGCGGCGCGTGGCATTGACCTGTACCTGAAGGACGAATCCACCCACCCCACGGGCAGCCTGAAGCACCGCCTGGCGCGTTCGCTGTTTCTGTACGCGCTGTGCAACGGCATGCTCCGCGAAGGCTCCACCATCGTCGAGGCCTCCAGCGGCTCGACCGCGGTGAGCGAAGCCTACTTCGCCCGGCTGCTCGGCCTGCCCTTCATCGCAGTGATGCCGCGCGGCACCTCGCCAGAGAAAATCGCCCAGATCGAGTTTTACGGCGGCCGCTGCCACTGGGTCGGCAGCGCCGGCGAAGTGTATGACGAGGCGCGCCGCCTGGCGGCCGAGTCGGGCGGCCACTACATGGACCAGTTCACCTATGCCGAGCGTGCGACCGACTGGCGCGGCAACAACAACATCGCCGAGAGCATGTACAGCCAGATGGCGCGCGAACGCTTTCCGGTGCCGCGCTGGATTGTGGTCGGTGCGGGCACGGGCGGCACCAGCGCCACGATTGGCCGCTATGTCCGCTACCAGCGACACAACAGCCAGCTGTGCGTCGCTGATCCGGTGGGTTCGGTGTTTTCGGCCTATCACCGCACCGGCGACGCCAGCCTCACGGGGCCAGGCTCACGCATCGAGGGCATTGGCCGGCCGCGGGTGGAGGCCAGCTTCATCCGCAGCGTGATCGATCGCATGGTCGAGGTGCCCGATGTCGATTCGCTCGCCGCCATGCGCGCGCTGTCGCAGTTGCTGGGGCGCAAGGTCGGCCCCTCCACCGGCACCAACTTTGTCGGCATGCTCACGCTGGCGCAGGAGATGCTGGCGCGGGGCGAACAGGGTTCCATTCTGTCGCTGCTGTGTGATTCGGGCGAGCGCTACCTGCCGACGTACCACGACGCGGGATGGGTTGCCGACAAACTTGGTGACTGCCGCCAGGCCGAGGACACGCTCGACCGCCTGATGCGGCCCGCACACGCATCATGAAGACCGTCCCGCGCCGCCAGGCGTTGCAGTGGCTGGGCGCCATCACGGGCAGCGCCGGGCTGGCATTGCCGCCGGGCACAGCCCTGGCGCTGCCCCTGAAGACACTGGCCTTTCCGCGCGACCGCGGTGCCCACCCTGAATTTCGCACCGAGTGGTGGTACATCACCGGCGAGGCCTTCACGACCGATGCCGCCCGGCGGCGCTTCGGCTTTCAGCTCACCTTCTTCCGTTCGCGCGTGGACGCGACGCAGGCCATGGGTTCGGCGTTTGCCGCCAAACAACTGGTGTTTGCCCATGCGGCCATCACCGACGTACAGGGGAAAAAGCTCTGGCACGACCAGCGCATCGCCCGCGAGGGCTTCGGGATCGCTGCGGCCAGTCTGGCCGACATGGCCGTCAAGCTGCGCGACTGGTCGCTGGCGGCCGAAGGTAGCCGCTACCGGGCCGACCTTCCGGCTGCGGGCTTCGGGCTGTCACTGCAGCTGGAGGAAACCCAGTCGGTGCTGCTGCAGGGCAAACAGGGTCTGTCGCGCAAGGGGCCGGATGACAAGCAGGCCAGCTACTACTACAGCCAGCCGCAACTTGCCGTGCGCGGCGCCCTGAGCCTGGGCCAGCAGCGCCTCGAGGTCAATGGCAAGGCGTGGCTGGACCACGAATGGAGCGAGGAGCTGCTGCACCCCGAGGCCACTGGATGGGACTGGATCGGCATGAACCTGGACGACGGCAGCGCACTGACGGCCTTTCGCCTGCGCGACAAGCAGGGCCAGGCACTGTGGGACGGCGGCTCCTTCCGTTCTGCACAGGGCAGCCTCTACACCTTCAGCCGGGGCGAGGTGATCTTCAAGCCGGTGCGCAGCTGGAAAAGCCCGCTCACGCAGACGAGCTACCCGGTGGAATGGATTGTCCGCACGCCGGCTGACTTCTATACCGTGCGCGCCGTGATCGACAACCAGGAGCTCGACAGCCGCGCCTCCACCGGCAGCATCTACTGGGAAGGCCTGAGCGAGCTGATCGACAGCAACGGCCGCAAGGTCGGCAGTGGTTACCTCGAGATGACCGGCTACGCGCAGCCGCTGCGCATGTAGACGCTGCGGCTTCGCGGCTGCGGTCTCAACCAGCCTGTCGCCTCAATGCGCTCCCGCCGCCGCATCGGCGCTGGCAGCATCCGGTCTGGCAGGCCGCGTCAGGTACACCAGCGGGATCAGCAGCAGGAAGATAAGCGCCGACGCGTAGAACACATCATTGGCCGCCAGCATGTAGGCCTGCTGGTCCACCAGCCGGTTGATGGTGCCCAGTGCCTGGTCGGGTGTGAGCCCGGCACTGGCCAGACCGCTGAGCGCGCTGTTGGTCGCCACGCTGCCCGGGTTCACGTATTCGCTGATCTGTGCGTGGTGCATTGCGGCGCGGTCCTGCCAGATGGTGGTGGCGATCGAGGTGCCGAACGAGCCGGCCGTGATGCGCACGAAGTTGGACAGCCCCGACGCGGCTGGAATCTTGTCCGGTGAAATGCCCGAAAGCGTGATGGTCACCAGCGGAATGAAGAAGAAGGCCATCGCCACACCCTGGATGATGGTGGGGATGAGGATGGTTTCAAAATCAGCCTGCGTGTTGAAGTGCGAACGCATCCACAACACGAGGGCAAACACCATGAAGGCAAACGCGGCGAAGCGGCGCGGATCCACCTTGGCGATGTTCTTGCCAACCACCGGCGACAGCAGCAGCGCCAGCGCACCCACCGGCGCCATCACCATGCCCGCCTGCGTCGCGGTGTAGCCCATGTACTGCTGCAGCCACAGCGGCAGCAGCACCACATTGCCGAAGAAGAGGCCATAGCCCACCGACAACGCCAGCGCGCCCGCCCAGAAGTTGCGCCGCTTGAAGAGTGTCAGGTCCACCACCGGGTGTTCTTCGGTGAGCTCCCAGATGACGAAGGCCACCAGGCCCACCAGCGCCACGATGCCGAGCGCCACCACCTCACCCGAGTGGAACCAGTCGAGTTCCTTGCCCTTGTCCAGCATGATCTGCAGCGCGCCCACCCAGATCACCAGCAGCGCCAGGCCGATGGAGTCAATCGGCAACTTGCGCGTGATGCTCTCGCGTTTGCGGAAGATGCTCCAGGTGATGAAGGCGGCGCCAAAACCGACCGGGATGTTGATGTAGAAAATCCAGGGCCATGAAATGTTGTCGGTGATCCAGCCGCCCAGCAAGGGGCCCATCACCGGCGCCACCAGCGTCGTCATGGACCACAGCGCCATCGCCAGCCCCGCCAGCGCCTTGGGGTAGCTGGACAACAACAGTGCCTGCGACAACGGAATCATCGGCCCGGCCACCAGGCCCTGCAGCACGCGGAAGAAGATCAGCGTGGTCATGTTGGGCGCCAGCCCGCACAGCCACGAGGTGAGCACGAACAGCATGATGCTGGCCGTGAACAAACGGACCTGACCGAAGCGCTGCGACAACCAGCCAGTCAGCGGCACCGCAATCGCATTGGCCACACCGAAGCTGGTGATGACCCAGGTGCCCTGGTTCGGGCTGACGCCCAGGTCACCCGCAATCGCGGGCAGCGACACGTTGGCAATCGAGGTGTCGAGCACGTTCATGAACGTGGCAGCAGACAGCGCCAGGGTGCCCCACAGGCGGGCAGAGCCCGTCAGCGGCGGCGGTGCAATGTAGGCGGGAGCGGTGGCCATGGAAACCCTGGCGCCTTCAATGCACTTGCGCTGGCGCTTCGGCCCTGGCCTTGGCAATGGCCACCACCGGCAGCTTGTGCGCAGCGCCTTGGGCGATCAGGGGCGTTGCCGCTCCCATCGCTGAACCTGACTTGCCAGCGTGGGCACCCTTGCCACCGATGTTGGCTGCAATCACGCGGCGGACGTCGGCATTGGCTGCATCATCGGGCGCGGTATAGACCTGCGTGTGCGCCTCGGTCGCATCGCGTGGCGCATCGGCCAGGGTCTTGCCGTCCTTCTGGCTGACATCCACCTCGGCGTCCATCGACAAGCCCACGCGCAAGGGTTTCTCGGCCAGCTGTTTCGGGTCGAGCGCGATGCGCACCGGCACGCGCTGCACCACCTTGATCCAGTTGCCAGTGGCGTTCTGGGCCGGCAGCAGCGAGAACGCGGCGCCTGTGCCCACGCCCAGCCCCTTCACGGTGCCCTTGTATTTGACCTTCTTGCCGTAGAGGTCAGCCACCAGCGTGGCGGGCTGGCCGATACGGATGTTGCGCAACTGCACTTCCTTGAAGTTGGCATCGACCCACACATCCTTGAGCGGAATCACCGACATCAGCGGCGTGCCAGCCGCGACACGCTGACCGAGCTGCACCACCCGCTTGGCCACATAGCCATCGACCGGCGCCACCAGCGCCGTGCGTTGCGAGGCCAGGAAGGCTTCCCGCACGCGGGCTGCTGCCACCTGCACGCTGGGGTGCTGCTCCACCGCCGTGCCGTCGGTCAGGGCCTGGTTGCTCGCAAGCTGTTCGCGCGCCGCGACCACACCGGCCTGCGCTGCCGCCAGCGCGCTTTTGGCGTTGGCCAGTTGCGTCTGGGCGTGGTTGAGTTCTTCTTTAGACACCGCACCGTTGCCGGTGAGCGACTGGCGGCGGGCGAGGTCTTCGCTGGCGCGGGTGATGTCGCTCTGGGCTTTGGCCACATCGGCTTCGCGCAGCGAAATCTGCGCTGCCAGCGTGCCGTTGTTGGCATACAGCGTGCGCGCCTGGCGTACAGCCTGCGCCAGTGCGGCTTCGGCTTGCTCCAGCGCAACTTTGGCATCGGCCGGGTCCAGTTGCACCAGGGGCTGGCCGGCTTTCACGAAGTCGGTGTCATCGGCCATGATGGCCATGACGGTGCCGCCGATCTGGGGCGTGATCTGGATCACATTGCCCTGCACATAGGCGTTGTCGGTCGATTCATAGTGACTGGCGACCAGGTATTCGTACACGGCCCAGCCGAGGCCAGCGACGACCACCACGGCGGCGAGGGCTGTGAGTGCTTTCTTGCGTTGTGCCTTCCGGTCAACCGCAGGCGCAGGATGAGGTGTGGTGTGCGAATCGGTGGGGCGGGAGGTGTCAGAAGCGTTCATGGTGTGTCCACAATCAGGAGATCAAAAATCATTCGGCTCAAGGTGAGGCCGGGTCAATGCGTCGGCGATACGGGACCATGGCTGGCCACGGAAACGGGTGCCGTTGCCGCTGCGACCGGCGCAGGCACGGCCTGGTAACCGCCACCCAGCGCGCGGATCAGTGCCACCTGGGTGTCGATGGCGCGGGCCGCCAGATCCACCGCCTGTCGGCGCTGCGCCAGCACACCGGTCTCGGCGGTGAGCACGTTGAGGTACGTGCCCAGGCCTGCCTTGTAGCGCTGCACGGCGATGTCGTAGGCAGCCTCGGCGGCTTCCTGCGCTGCACGCTGCTCGGTCTGCTGGCGGGCGATGGCTTGCGACGAGGCGATCTGGTCGGCGACGTCATGCACCGCGTCGATCACGGCGGCGTTGTAGCTTTCGATGGCCGCGTCGAGGTCGGCTGTCTTGCCGCGCAGGTTGGCGCGCAGCCGCCCGGCATCAAATATCGGCAGGCGCAGCGCCGGGCCCACGCCCCACTGCTGGCTGCCGGATTCGAACAGCTTGCCCAGGCCGATGCTGGAAAAACCGGCGAAGGCCACGAGGTTGATGTTGGGATAGAACTGCGTCTTGGCGTTCACCACGTCCTGGGTCGACGCCTCCACGCGCCAGCGCGCGGCCGCGATGTCGGCGCGGCGGCCCAGCAGGTCGGCCGACAGGCTGGTCGGTGCCTTCACCGCCGTCTGGACGCTGTTCATGGCAGGCATCTGCAAGGCGAGGTCGCCAGCGGGCTGCCCCACCAGCGCGGCCAGCGCGTTGCGGGTGAGCGCGGCTTGCTCCAGCACGGTTTCCAGCTGCAGTCGCGCCTCGGGCAGGCCGCCTTCGCTTTGGCGCAGCTCCAGGTTGGTATCCAGCCCGGCGTTCACCCGGTCCTGCACCAGGCGCAGGGTTTCTTCACGCTGGGCCAGCGTGCGCCGCGCCACCGTGGCCTGCTCGTTCCACCGCAGCAACTGGAAATACGTGCGGGCCACGCTGCTGGCCAGCAGCACGCGGGCCGCCTGCGCGTCGGCCTCGGCGGCGTTCACGCTGCCCAGGGCAGCATCCAGCGCCGCACGGTTCTTGCCGAAAAAGTCGAGCTCCCAGCTGGCATTGAGCTGCGCGGTGCCGCTTTCGCGTATGGAGCCTGCCAGCGGCGGCGGAACCGCGCCATTGGCGGTGTAACGCTGGCGGGTCGCGTCAAGCTGTCCATTGAGCTGCGGCAAGGTAGCCGCGTTGGCGACTTCCGTCACCGCCTGCGCGCGCGACAGCCGGGCTTGCGCCAGCTTCAGGCTGGGGTTGCTCTGCAGCGCCTGCGCCACCAGGCGGTCGAGCTGCGCGTCGCCAAACTGATGCCACCACTGGGCATCGACAACGTCTTCGGGCGATGCCTGTGCGCTGGCCGACCGGGCCGACAGGCCGAAGGACGCTGAGTCACGCAGGCTCGATTGCGGCGCAATGCCGGACATGTCGGCACAGCCCGTGAGGCCGGTGGCCATCAGCCCGGCGGCGACCAGACCGGCAGCCGCCACCACCGCCATACGGAAGGAAGCGCGCCACAAGGGCATCGGCCGGCTGCCTGTGTCCGGCACCGAAAGCGGAGGGGATGTGTGGGGAGTGGTCATGTTATTTCTCGGCTTTTTCCGAAGCGGCTTGCAGCGCCTGTGCGTTGTCGAGGATTCGGCGCAGGTAGCCCTTGAGGTCTTCCCACTCGCTGGCGCTGAAGCCGGCGAGGCAGGCGTTCTGGACCTGGCTGAGCACGGCGGGAATCGCCTTGGCGGCTTCGCCACCTTCCGGCGTCAACTCGAGGTTGACGACACGGCGGTCTTCTGACGAACGCACACGTCGGCACAGGCCCTTGCTTTCAAGGCGGTCCAGCAGGCGCGTCATGGCGCCGGCGTCCAGCTCGCAGGTGCGCGCCAGTTCCGCCACGGTACCGGCATCGCCCAGGTGGAGCTTGAGCAGCGGCACCCACTGGGCGTTGGTCAGGCCATTGGGTTCCATGCGGCGCTCCACTTCCTGCGACAGGTGGGAGACGATGCGGCGCATCAGATAGCCCACGCTGTCTGGCATGCGGTAGCCCTCGGCGGTGTAAAACGAGGCGGCCTCTGGTGTGGCCACGCTGTCAACATTGTTTGTATTCATGCGGACGAATATTACATGCCTAGACAAATATTGTCAAGGCTGTCATTGCATTGGCATCTTTTGATGCACATTGCCGCTAAACTCGTCCGATGGCCACCACTTCCCTCTCAAACGCCCCCAAAGGCTCGCCCCGCTCCCTGTCTGGCCTGGTGCCTTTTTTGCGCCCCTACCGCGGGCGGATTGGCCTGGCCCTGCTGTTCCTGGTGCTGGCCGCCGTGGCCACGCTGGTGTTTCCGCTGGCGCTGCGCAGCCTGATCGACGGCGGCCTGAACGCGTCTGCCAAAGGGGAGCAACTGCTGGCACTGCGCACGCATTTCTTCGAGTTGTTTGGCGTAGCGGCGGCGCTGGGCCTGTTTTCCGCCGGGCGCTTCTACACCGTGAGCTGGCTCGGCGAGCGGGTAACGGCCGACCTGCGCAATGCCGTTTACGCCCACGTCGTGCGGCAGAGCCCGGAGTTTTTTGAAACCACCCAGACCGGCGAGGTGCTGAGCCGTTTGACGGGCGACACCACGCTGGTCCAGACCGTGGTGGGCTCCTCGCTCAGCATGGGCCTGCGCAACGCCGTGATGGGCATAGGCGCCTTGGGCATGCTGGTCTATACCAACCCCTACCTGATGTTCCAGGTGCTGGGCGTGCTGGTGCTGATCGTCGCGCCCTCCGTCTGGTTCGGGCGCCGTGTGCGCAAGCTCTCCAGGGCCAGCCAGGACCGCGTGGCCGACTCCAGCGCCATCGCCGCCGAGGTGCTCAATGCGATTCCGGTGGTGCAGAGTTATACCGCCGAAGGGCGCGAGGCCGCACGCTTCGATGCCTCCACCACCAATGCCTTCAACACCGCGGTGCGCCGTACCAAGGCGCGCTCGGTGCTGGTGGCCTTCATCATCATTGCCACCTCTGCCGCCCTGCTGTGGGGCCTGTACCAGGGCACGCAGGCGGTGATGCGCGGCGACATCACGGCGGGCCATCTGGGCCAAACCGTGGTGTACGTGATCATCCTGGCCAGCGCCGCGGCGGTGCTCGGCGAAGTCTATGGCGACCTGCTGCGTGCCGCCGGCGCGACCGAGCGGCTGATGGAGCTTCTGTCCTCGCGTTCGCCGGTGACATCACCCGCCCACCCGGTGCCCGCCCAGGTCACGCAAGCGGGCAGTGCGGTGGAATTTGCGTCGGTGACGTTTCACTATCCCTCGCGGCCCACCCAGGCTGCACTGACGGACTTCAACCTGCACGTGGCGCCCGGTGAGACCGTGGCGATTGTCGGGCCCAGCGGCGCCGGCAAAAGCACGGTATTCCAGTTGCTGATGCGTTTTTACGACCCGACTTCCGGCCGGATCGCGCTGGACGGCGTGGCCACGTGCGACCTGGCGCTCGATGACCTGCGCCAGCGCATCGGCATCGTGCCGCAGGACGCAGTGATTTTTTCGACCACCGCACTGGAGAACATCCGCTATGGCAAGCCAGGCGCGACCGATGAGGAGACACGGGCCGCTGCCAGGGCTGCATTTGCGCACGACTTCATCACGGCACTGCCCGAAGGCTACGACACCTTCCTCGGCGAGCGCGGCGTACGGCTGTCGGGCGGGCAACGCCAGCGCATTGCGATTGCGCGCGCCATGCTGAAGAACTCGCCCCTGCTGCTGCTCGACGAAGCGACCAGTGCGCTCGATGCCGAAAGCGAGCGCATGGTGCAGGCCGCACTGGAGTCCGCCATGAAGAACCGCACGACACTGGTGATTGCCCATCGGCTGGCCACCGTGCAGAAGGCTGACCGCATCGTGGTGCTGGACCATGGCCGGCTGGTGGAGCAAGGCACGCACGCCGAACTGGTGGACCGCGGCGGTGTGTACGCGCGGCTGGCGGCGCTGCAGTTCACCACCTGATACCGCCCGCACGCAGGGCCTGCGGGAACGGTTTGGCCTCAGCCAGACCGCACCACTGCATAATTATGTTTTTTATGCATAGTTAGAGCGACTCAAATGCCTTGGACTATTCAGGTGCCGACTCGTAAGCTTCATGCATCGAGTTTTTTCCCCACCAGGAGTCCGATTCATGTCACACGCCAACACCGCCCCTCAAAGCCCGTCAGTGGCGGGCACCCACCTTCTACCCTCGTATCTGCAGGCCGACAACCTCGGCCCCTGGGGCAACTACCTGCAGCAGGTCGACCGCGTCATTCCCCACCTGGGCAGCCTGGCCCGCTGGGCCGAAACCCTGAAGCGCCCCAAGCGCATCCTGATCGTGGATGTGCCCATCCACATGGACGACGGCACCGTGGCCCACTTTGAAGGCTACCGGGTGCAGCACAACGTCTCGCGCGGCCCCGGCAAGGGCGGTGTGCGTTTTCACCAGGACGTGACACTCTCTGAAGTGATGGCGCTGTCGGCCTGGATGTCGATCAAGAATGCCGCCGTCAACGTGCCCTACGGCGGCGCCAAGGGTGGCATTCGTGTGGACCCCAAGAAGCTCTCGCGCGGCGAGCTCGAGCGCATGACGCGCCGCTACACCAGCGAGATCGGCATCATCATTGGCCCCACCAAAGACATTCCGGCGCCCGACGTCAACACCAATGACCAGATCATGGCGTGGATGATGGACACCTACTCCATGAACACCGGCTCCACGGCGACCGGTGTGGTCACCGGCAAGCCGGTGGACCTGGGTGGCTCGCTCGGCCGCCGCGAGGCCACCGGCCGCGGCGTGTTCACCGTGGGTGTGGAAGCCGCAAAGCACATTGGCATGGACATCTCACGCGCACGCGTGGCGGTGCAGGGCTTTGGCAATGTCGGCGGCGTGGCGGGCAAGCTCTTTGCCGAAGCAGGTGCGCGCGTGGTCGCCGTGCAGGACCATGGCGGCACGATTTACCGCGAAGCCGGCCTGGATGTGCCAGCCTTGCTGCGCCACGTAGCCGAGACTGGCAGCGTGGGTGGCTTCGCGCAGGCCGAAGTCATCGACAACGACGCCTTCTGGGACATCGAATGCGACATCCTGATCCCTGCCGCGCTGGAGCAGCAGATCACGGCCGCCAATGCCCACCGCATCAAGGCCCGCATGATCATTGAAGGCGCCAACGGCCCCACCACCCCCGCGGCTGACGACATCCTGCAGGACCGCAACGTGCTGGTGCTGCCGGACGTGATTGCCAACGCCGGCGGCGTGACGGTGAGTTACTTCGAGTGGGTGCAGGATTTCTCCAGCTTTTTCTGGGACGAGGACGAGATCAATGCCCGCCTGGTCAAGATCATGCGCGAGGCCTTCGCCGGTGTCTGGCAGGTCGCCCAGGACCAGAAAGTGAGCCTGCGGACGGCCACCTTCATCGTGGCCTGCAAACGCATTCTGCACACGCGCGAACTGCGCGGCTTGTACCCCTGAACGGCACTCCCTCGAGCGCCCTCGGCCCCTCGCGGTTACAGTGCGGAATGTCCTACCGTTCCCGTCTGGCCGCTGCACTGGCTCTGGGGGTGCTGCTCGCCGCCCTGGCCGCTGTCAGCGGCCCCTTCCTCAACGCCCCAGCCCTCGCCCGCTGGACCATCCAGACGCAGGATGAAAACCCGGTGCGGGCTGCGCTGGCCATCATTGCCATCCGGCACCTGCCGATGTTTCTGCTCGCAGTGGCTGCGGGCAACATCATCTTCCGCGTGCTCCGCAACACGTCGCCGGCGGTCACTGCAGCGGCTGCGGCTCCGTGGCTGCTGTACGTGCTTGTGACTGGCTCCATGGACGCCGTGGCGGCCGGAGAGGAGGCTCTGAGCTGGGTCACCTACCAGCCAGCCTACTTTATCTGGCCGCATTTCGTGGCGCTACCGGTGGGGCTGCTGGCCGCCCGCCGCATGGTGCAGCAGGCAGAACGCATCGGGTAGCTGAATAAACCCCTGGTACCAGCCGGAGCCGCGGAACCGGCTTTGCCGGGCCGCAGGCGTAGCGGCCCCCTCGGGGGGCAGGGAGTTACACGAAGTGAGCGACCGTGGGGGCCACTTTCACTGCAAGGTTTCCTTGAGTGCAGCCGGCATCGGCAGCGGCAACACCTCGATGCCCTCCTCCATGAGCTCTACCGCTTCACGCAGGCTGGTCTGGCCGCGGATGTTGCGCGCCTCGGCGTCACCGTAGTGCATGCGGCGCGCTTCATCGGCGAATTTGTCGCCCACGTCTTCGGTCTGCGCCATCACCTGGCGCAGGGCTTGCAGAAACGCAGCCTGCTGCGCGTGCGTCGTTGCCGGAAGAACTTCCGACGCGTCCTGGCCCT
This sequence comes from Synechococcus sp. UW140, assembly GCA_943370905.1. GTDB lineage: Bacteria > Pseudomonadota > Gammaproteobacteria > Burkholderiales > Burkholderiaceae_C > Polaromonas. Next base: position 100,506 of record CALRSS020000005.1, on the reverse strand, counting down.
GGGTGACTGCCACAGCAGTTCCGGGCGCCACGGCTGTGGGTCGCGATACTGAATCACTCACCGGTGGCGATGAGCCCAGATTGAGCCGGGGTGCACTGGGCAATTTGTGGATGGCCGTGTCTGCGCACAGGGGGCAGCCGATCAGGCCACGCGCGAGCTGCGCCTGAAAGTCGTCCTCGGACGCAAACCAGCCCTCAAAGGCATGCTGGTGCGCACATTGGAGATTCAGTACTTTCATGCCTGCAATTATCGCCGGGGCATCAGGTGGAGGCAGCTTGCCAGTCCAGAGTCCATGCGCCCGACTGAACGTTTTGCAGCCACAGCAGGCCCGTCAGCGTCTTGGCGTCCGTCACCTGCCCGCGAGCACACCAGTCGAGCAACTCAGCCGGCGTGGCGGTGAACACATCCAGAAATTCGCCCGCATCCAGCTGGCGCTGGCCGGCCGTCAGGCCGCGTGCGAACCAGATGTCAATGAACTCGGTGGAGTAGGAAATCACCGGATGCAGCACGCCGGCCCGGGCCCATTCACGTGCGGTGTAGCCTGTTTCTTCCAGCAGTTCCCGCCGGGCGCAGGCCAGCGACGCTTCGCCGGGATCCAGCTTGCCTGCGGGGAACTCGATCATCACCTGCCGGACGGGATGCCGGTACTGGCGCTCCAGCACCAGGCGGCCGTCATCGAGCTGCGCCACGATCATGACCGCGCCTGGATGAATCACGTACTCGCGGCTGGCGCTGGAGCCGTCGGGCAGGCGAACCGTGTCTCGTTGCGCCTTCAGAAAATGACCGCTGAAGAGCTCCACCGATTCCGTGGTCGTCTCCCGCAGATGCGCGTCCGGCGTGACCGGAGAGCCTGTGGGAGGTTTCACGGTCGTCACGGGCGGTGCTTGAAAAGGTAGCGCCAGGTGAATCCGGGAAATGCAAAGGTGATGAAGAGCGTGCCGGTGATGGCATAAAACTCCCACCCCTGCGGCGCGATCTGGCCCTGGCGCTGCTCCAGCCAGAGACCCACCCCACCGGCGATCAGGTAGCCCGCCACCATTTCGGCGAGCCGGACCGCGAGGTTTTTAGGTGTGGCCAGACGAACGACCGCCAGCAGGCGGTCACTGAAAAACGGCAGGTTGGCCAGCACCAACGCCAGCAGCACGACCACCCAGACCGAGGCGGTTTGCGTCATGCCGGCAACTCAGCTGCCCAGCGATTTGACGATGCTGCTGATCGACTGCGAGCAGAGCGTCATCAGCCCACCGGGCACCAGACCGAGGATCAGGATCAGCGCGCCATTGATGGCGAGCACCGCCTTGGCATCAGCCGGGCCGGAAATCACCCCGGTATTGGCACCCTGAGGCGCATCAAAGTACATGACCTTGACGATGCGAAGGTAGTAGAAAGAGCCGATCAGCGACATGATCACCGCGAACACGGCCAGCACCACATAGCTGGTCTGCTGGGAAGAAATCAGCGCCTGCAACACGGCCAGCTTGGCATAGAAACCAACCAGTGGCGGCAAGCCGGCCAGCGAGAACATGCTGATGGCCATCACGCCGGCATAGAGCGGGCTGCGCTGGTTCAGACCCGCCAGATCGCTGATGTCTTCCGACTCGTGCCCGGCCCGCGAGAGCAGCAGGATGATGCCGAAGGCAGCCAGCGTGGTCAGCACATAGGTCACGGCATAGAACATGGCCGCGCTGTAGGCCGACTCGGTGTTGATCTGGTTGCCGTTGACCACGCCCGCCAGCAGGCCCAGCAGCAGGAAACCCATCTGCGAAATGGTCGAGAACGCCAGCATGCGCTTGAGGTTGGACTGCGCTATGGCTGCGAGGTTACCCACCAGCAGCGAGCCGATGGCGAGCAGCGCCAGCATCTGTTGCCAGTCGATGGCCAGCGGCAACAGGCCCTCCACCAGCAGGCGGATGCAGATGGCAAATGCGGCCAGTTGCGGCGCGGCGCCGATCAGCAGCGTCACGGCGGTCGGCGCACCCTGGTACACATCGGGCAGCCACATGTGGAAAGGCACAGCGCCCAGCTTGAAGGCCAGGCCGGCGACGATGAACACCAGACCGAAGACCAGCACCTGGTGCTTGACCTGGCGGCTGGCAATGGCGTTGAAGACTTCGTTCAGGTCGAGCGAGCCGGTCGCGCCATACAGCATCGACAAACCGTAGAGCAGGAAACCCGACGCCAGTGCGCCGAGCACGAAATACTTCATCGCCGCTTCCGTGGCCGTGGCATTGTCACGGCGCAAGGCGACCAGCGCGTAGCTGGTGAGCGTCATCAGTTCCAGGCCCATGTAGATCACCAGGAAGTTGTGCCCGGAGATCATCACGAACATGCCCAGCAGCGCGAACAGGCCGAGCGTGAAGAGTTCGCCACCGCGCAGCATGTCGCGTTCGGCCGCGTAAGGGCGCCCGTAGACCAGCGTCACCATGAGCGCCAGGCTGGCAAAGCACTTGAGCCAGCTGCCCATCGGGTCTACCACCACCATGTTGCCGAAGCCGTAGAAGGTCTGGCCACCGCTGGCATAGAAAGCCTCCATGGCGGCCACCACGGCGAGGGTACCGAGCGTCAGCACATAAGTCAGGGTGCGCTGCGGAGACTTCACGCCCAGGTCGACCAGCGCAATCACGCAGGCCATGATCAGAAGCACGATTTCGGGGTAAACCGCAATCCAGGATAGTTTGTCAATCATCTGAATACTTTGTTGGGCTTCAATTCAGTTTGGACAGGGCGACATGCTTGAGCAGCTCTGCTACCGACACGTTCATTACGTCAGTGAAAGGCTTGGGATAGATGCCCATGACCAGCACCGCGATCGCCAGCATGGCCAGCATCAGGAACTCTCGACTGTTGATGTCTTCCAGCACACGGACATCCTCGTTGGCAACCGGGCCAAGGTATACGCGCTTGAACATCCAGAGCGTGTAGGCGGCACCAAAAATCAGCGCCGTGGCAGCGGCAGCGCCCATCCAGAAATTGGCCTTCACCGCGCCGAGAATCACCATCCACTCACCCACAAAGCCCGCAGTGCCCGGCAAACCGCAATTGGCCATGGCAAACAGCAGCGCAAAGGCGGCAAACTTGGGCATCGTGTTCACCACGCCGCCGTAGCTGGCGATCTCACGCGAGTGCACCCGGTCGTACAGCACGCCGATGCACAGGAACATGGCGCCCGATACAAAGCCATGCGCAATCATCTGCACCAGACCACCCGACACGCCCAGGTCGTTGAAGATAAAGAAACCGAGCGTCACGAAACCCATGTGCGCAACCGACGAATAAGCCACCAGCTTTTTCATGTCCCGCTGCACCATGGCGACCAGACCGACGTAAATCACGGCAATCAGCGACAGGGCGATCATCAGCCAGGCCCATTCACGTGCGGCGTCGGGGGCAATCGGCATCGAGAAACGCAGGAAACCGTAAGCGCCCAGCTTGAGCATGATGGCGGCCAGCACGGCGGAGCCGCCTGTCGGCGCTTCGACGTGGACATCCGGCAGCCAGGTGTGCACCGGCCACATCGGCACCTTCACCGCAAAGGCGGCGAAAAAAGCGAAGAACAGCAGCGTCTGCACCGTGCTGCCCATGGGCAGCTTGTGCCAGGTCAGGATGTCAAAACTGCCGCCCGACTTGTTGTAGAGGAAGATCAGTGCGACCAGCATCAGCAGGGAGCCGAGCAGCGTGTAGAGGAAAAACTTGAACGCCGCATAGATCTTGTTCGGTCCGCCCCAGATGCCGATGATGAGGTACATCGGGATCAGCGTGGCCTCGAAGAACACGTAAAACAGGATGCCGTCCAGCGCAGCGAACACACCGATCATCAGCCCGCTGAGGATCAGGAAGGACGCCATGTACTGGTTCACGCGCGTCGTGATCGCCTCCCAGCTGGCGATGATCACCACCACATTGATGAAGGCCGTCAGCAGCACAAACCACAGCGAAATACCGTCCACACCGAGGTGGTAGTTCACATTGAAGCGCTGGATCCAGCCGGCCTTCTCCACAAACTGCATGGCCGGGGTGTCCAGCTGAAACCCGCTGTACAGCGGCAGCGTGACCAGAAAACTGACAACGGCACCGATCAACGCAATCCAGCGAACGCTGCCTGCCTGCTCGTCACGGCCCAATGCCAGCAGCACCACGCCAAAGACGATTGGCGTCCAGATGGCAAGACTCAACAAACCCATTCTTGTTCTTCCTTGTCGTTGTTGAATTGATCAGCGATTGAGCCAGACGAAATACGTCATGAGTACAAACACGCCAATGATCATGCCGAAGGCGTAGTGGTAAATGAAACCCGACTGCAGCCTGCGCACCATGCCGGAGATGAAGCCCACCAGCTTCCAGGAACCGTTGACCACAGCGCCATCGATCAGTGCCTGATCGCCGCCCTTCCAAAGCGCCATGCCCAACCCACGGGCACCGCGGGCGAGCACGTTCTCGTTGAACCAGTCCATGTAGTACTTGTTGTCCAGCAGCGTGTACACAGGCTGGAACATGCGCTGGATCGCAGTCGGCAATGCCGGATTGACCATGTACATGTAGTACGACAGCGCCACACCGGAAAGCGCCAGCCAGAACGGAGGCGTCATCAGGCCGTGCAATGCCATCTGGGCGGGGCCATGGAACAACTTGGCCAGCTCCTCCATGGCGGGGTGGTGCTCAAGGTTCACAAAGATGGCGTCCTTGAAGAACTCGCCATAGAGCATGGGCTGAATCGTCATGAAGCCGATCACCACCGAAGGAATCGCCAGCAGGATCAGCGGCACAGTGACCACCCAGGGCGACTCGTGCGGATGGTGAGCACCATGGCTGTCATGGCTGTCGTGGTGCCCATGGTCGTCATGGTGGGCGTCCGGATTCTGGTCGTAGCGCTCCTTGCCGTGGAACACCAGGAAGTACAGGCGAAACGAATAAAAGGCCGTCACAAACACACCGGCCAGCACCGCGAAATAGGCAAAGCCAGCGCCGGCCAGATGGCTTTCGTGCACCGCTTCAATGATGCTGTCCTTGGAGTAGAACCCCGCGAACAGGGGTGTGCCGATCAGCGCCAGTGAACCGATCAGCGAGGTGATCCAGGTGATCGGCATGTACTTGCGCACGCCCCCCATCCAGCGGATGTCCTGGTTGTGGTGCATGCCGATGATGACCGAGCCGGCCGCCAGGAACAGCAATGCCTTGAAGAAGGCATGCGTCATCAGGTGGAACACCGCCACGGAGTAAGCCGACGCGCCAAGCGCAACCGTCATGTAGCCCAGCTGCGACAAGGTGGAGTAAGCCACCACGCGCTTGATGTCGTTCTGGATGATGCCCAGAAAGCCCATGAACAGCGCCGTGATGGCGCCAATCACCATGACGAAGCTCAGGGCCGTGTCGCTGAGCTCGAACAGCGGCGACATGCGGGCCACCATGAAGATGCCGGCCGTGACCATGGTGGCTGCGTGGATCAGCGCCGAGATCGGTGTCGGGCCTTCCATCGAATCCGGCAGCCACACGTGCAATGGGAACTGCGCAGACTTGCCCATGGCGCCGATGAACAGGCAGATGCAGATCACGGTGACCAGCATCCAGCCGGTGCCCGGGAACACCAGCTTGGACAACTCATCAGCCTTGGCAAACGCCTCGGCGTAATTCAGTGTGCCGGCATAGGCGGCGATCAGGCCAATGCCGAGGATGAAGCCGAAGTCACCGACGCGGTTGACGAGAAAGGCCTTCATGTTGGCAAAAATCGCCGTCGGCTTGTTGAACCAGAAACCGATCAGCAGGTAGGACACCAGGCCCACCGCTTCCCAGCCGAAAAAGAGCTGCAGCATGTTGTTGCTCATCACCAGCATCAGCATGGAGAAGGTGAACAGCGAGATGTAGGCAAAGAATCGGTTGTAGCCGTCGTCCTCCTCCATGTAGCCAATGGTGTAGATGTGCACCATCAGCGACACGAAGGTCACCACGCACATCATCATGGCCGTCAGGCCGTCCACCAGGAAGCCGACTTCCATCTTGAGTCCACCCACCACCATCCAGGTGTAGAGCGTCTCGTTGAAGCGGGCACCGTCGATCGCCACGCTCTTGAGCGTCATCGCCGAAATGATGAAGGCCACCAGCACGCCCAGAATGGTCAGGGTGTGCGACAAACGGCGACCAATCCAGTTGCCGCCGAAAGAAGTGCCCAGAATACCGGCCGCCAAGGCACCCGCCAGTGGCGCCAGCGGAACGGCTAACAGGGTTGAAGCGTTGAGAGTAGATGCCATATCAGAGTGTTTCCGCCAAGCCGGTTGTGCAGGCAAACGAGGGGGCCATGCCAAGGCCGCCACGGAACCGGCTTTGCCGGGCCGTCAGCGGCGCCCCCTTAAGGGGGAAGCGGCCGAAGGTCGCATCGGGGGGGAGCGTCATCTTCAGCCTTGGAGGGTGTTGAGTTCATCGACATTGATGCTGGACTTGTTGCGGAACAAGAGCACCAGGATGGCCAGGCCGATGGCGGATTCAGCAGCAGCAACCGTGAGAATGAAAAACACAAAAACCTGCCCGGCCATGTCGTTGAGATAGTACGAGAAAGCCACAAAGTTCATGTTGACGGCGAGCAGCATCAGCTCGATGGCCATCAGCAGCACGATCAGGTTCTTGCGGTTCAGGAAAATCCCGATGACCGACAGCGCAAACAGCATGGCGCCCAGCGAAAGAAAATGTCCAAGGGTCAGGGTCATGGCTTCTTCTCCTCGACGATTTCCGTGGCCACCAGCGGCGGCGCCACCACAGACTTCATCTTGACCAGGCTGACGCGGTCGGCGCGCTTGACCCGGATCTGCTCTGAGGGGTTCTGGTATTTGGAGTCCTTGCGCTGACGCAGCGTCAGCGCAATGGCAGCAATGATGGCCACAAGCAGGATCACCGCAGCAACTTCCAGTGGGTAGAGGTATTCCGAATACAGCAGCTTGCCGAGTTCCTTGGTATTGGATACCTGCGCGCCGATCGGGCCGGCAATGCCTGCGGCCTTGGGGGGTTCACGGAAGCCACCGATCAGCACATAGGACATTTCCAGCGCAATGATCGCGCCCACACTGCCTGCCAGCGGGAAATGCTTCCAGAAGCCCTTGCGGACGCTGTCGATGTTGATGTCCAGCATCATCACCACAAACAGGAACAGCACCATCACCGCGCCGACATACACCAGCACCAGCGTGATGGCGAGGAACTCGGCCTTGAGCAGAATCCACACCGCCGCCGCCTGGAAGAACGCCAGCACCAGATACAGCGCAGCATGCACGGGGTTGCGCGCGGTGATCACACGGAACGCCGCGAACAGCAGCACCGCCGCGAAGAGATAAAAAAGACCTGTTTTAGCGTCCATGTTCTTGTTGATTCTTTCTTGCGCCTGCTACGCCGGCGTGGAGTTCAGCACGTCTGCCCGGAATGTCAGCGGTACTTGGCATCGGCCGCCCGGTTGGCCGCAATTTCCGTCTCGTAGCGGTCTCCCACCGCCAGCAGCATTTCCTTGGTGAAGTACAGGTCGCCCCGTTTTTCACCGTGGTACTCGAAGATATGGGTCTCGACAATCGAATCCACCGGACAGCTCTCTTCGCAGAAGCCGCAGAAGATGCATTTGGTCAGGTCGATGTCGTAGCGCGAGGTGCGGCGGCTGCCGTCTTCCCGCACGTCGGATTCAATGGTGATGGCCATCGCCGGGCACACAGCTTCGCAGAGCTTGCAGGCAATGCAGCGCTCCTCGCCGTTCTCATAACGGCGCAACGCATGCAGGCCGCGAAAGCGTGGGCTCTGGGGTGTCTTCTCTTCAGGGAACTGGACGGTGATCTTGCGGCGGAACATGTACTTGCCGGTCAGGGCCATGCCCTTGAACAGCTCAGTGAGCATGAAGCTTGACGCAAAATCTTTTAAGGATGCAACGGTGGACATGACTTTTCCAGTTATTTCCAGATTGAATACGGGGTCTGCATCCACGCTCCGACCACTACGAGCCAGACAAGGGTAACGGGTATGAAAATTTTCCAGCCCAGACGCATGATCTGGTCGTAACGGAAGCGCGGGAAGGTGGCGCGCACCCACAGGAACATGGTGACAACGACGAAGGACTTGACACCCAGCCAGATCCAGCCTGGAATCCAGTTGAAGAGCGCGCTGTCGATCGGTGGCAACCAGCCGCCGAGGAACAGGATGACGCACAGCACCGACACCAGGATCATGTTGGCGTATTCGGCCAGGAAGAACATGGCGAAAGCCATGCCGGAATACTCGACCATGTGGCCAGCCACGATCTCGGACTCGCCCTCGACCACGTCGAACGGGTGGCGGTTGGTTTCTGCCAGACCAGAGATGAAATACACCACGAAGATCGGCAGCAGGGGCAACCAGTTCCATGACAGGAAGGTCAGGCCGCGGGTCGCCGCCATGCCCTGCCCCTGGCTCATGACGATATCGGTCATGTTGAGGCTGCCAGACACCATCAGCACCACCACCAGGCAAAAACCCATGGCGATTTCGTAGCTCACCATCTGCGCCGACGCACGCATGGCGCCCAGGAAGGCGTATTTCGAATTGGACGCCCAACCTGCAATGATCACACCGTACACCTCGAGCGAAGTGATGGCCATCAGGAACAGCAGCCCGGCATTGATGTTGGCCAGCGCCACTTCCGGCCCGAAGGGCACCACGGCCCACGCCGCCAGCGCCGGCATGATGGTCATGATGGGGCCGAGCACGAAGAGGCCCTTGCTGGCCGCCGTGGGGATGATGATTTCCTTGGTCAGCAGCTTGAGCGCATCGGCAATCGGCTGCAGCAGGCCGAAGGGGCCGACGCGGTTGGGGCCCAGACGGATCTGGGTGAAACCAATGGCCTTGCGCTCCCACAGCGTCAGGTAGGCCACGCAGCCCATCAGCGGCAGCAGCACGCAAACGATCTTGATCAGCGCCCAGAGCACAGGCCAAACCGTGGCCGGCCAGATGCCGCCCATCAGGCCCTGTCCGAATCCGTAGACTGTGTCGATCATGCGGCCACTCCTTCACGGCTGGGCGCTATCGCAGCAGAACGCGCATCGGCTGTCATCTGCAGCGAGCTGGCGCGGCGCACCAGTCCGTCGAGTTGATAGATCGCGGCCACCGCTGGTGCCGGCATCGGTGCACCCGACACCGCAAGCGCTGCGTGGCTGCTGTTGTCCAGACGCTCGGCCGGAACGTGGCTGGCGCCAGCACCGGCAATCTGCTGCAGCACGTCTTGCGACGACTCAAATTCAAACCCCGGCAAGCCCAGCAGGTTGGCCAGCACACGCAGCACTTTCCATGCCGGCCGGGTCTCGCCCAAAGGCTTGACCACCGCGTGGAAGCCCTGGATACGGCCTTCAGCATTGACGAAGGTGCCCGAGGTTTCGGTGAACGGTGCGATGGGCAGCAGCACGTCGCTGAAGGCCATGTTCGCCTTGAACGGGCTCAAGGTCACGACCATTTGCGCGGCATTCAGGCCCACCAGAGCCTGACGGCCCGCCGCCGAGTCGAACTCGGGTTCGGTGTTCAGCAATATCGCCGCCTTGAGCTTGCCGCCCAGCATGTCGGCCGCATTCAAGCCTTTGGCCGCCGGCACAGCGCCAGCGAGTTGGGCGCCCACCGTGTTGGCGGCTTCCGTCAGGTAGCCGACGCTCGCGCCGGTTTGTGCAGCGATCCATTGCGCGAGCACCAGCAGCGTGGAGGATTGCGCGTGATGTGCTGCGGCATTGCCCAGCAGCACCGCTTTGCGTTCGCCGCCCAGCAGGGACTTGGCAATCCCTCGGGCCGTTTCGGTCGCCTCGCCGGAGGCGGGTGCCGTCACACCTTTTTCGGCAGCGATGGCAGCGGCAACATCGGCCAGGGCCTGTGCCCAGGCTGCCGGCGCGGCCGTCACAGCGTGGGCCACGGGCATCGCCCAGGCATCTGCTGCCGCCAATTCCGTGGCCGAGTTGATCGAGCTGAGGGCGCAACCCTTGCGCACCGACTGACGAATCCGCTGCGCGAACAGCGGATGGTCCTTGCGCAGGTTGGAACCCACCACCAGTGCACGCTGCAATTGCGACAGCGAGGCAATCGACGTACCGAGCCAGCGAATGCCTGCAGGCGCCGCAAACTCGGCGTTGCGAAGGCGGTAGTCGATGTTGTCACTGCCCAGGCCTCGCATCAGCGAGGCGGCAAGGTGCAACTCTTCCAGCGTGCTGTGCGGACTGGCCAGCGTGCCGATACTGCTGGCGCCATGGTCAGCCTTGATCTGCTTCAGGCCGTTGGCCACATATTCGAGTGCTGTCTGCCAGTCGACGGCTTTCCATTCGCCGCCCTGCTTGAGCATGGGGCGGGTCAGGCGTTCGTCGCTGTTGAGGGCTTCATACGAGAAGCGGTCGCGGTCGGCGATCCAGCACTCGTTGACGTCCTCGTTCTCCAGGGGCACTACGCGCATGACCTTGTTGTTCTTGACCTGGACAATCAGATTGGCACCGGTCGAGTCGTGCGGACTGACCGATTTGCGGCGCGACAGCTCCCAGGTGCGGGCGCTGTAGCGGAAAGGCTTGCTGGTGAGCGCGCCCACCGGGCAGATGTCGATCATGTTGCCGGAAAGCTCGGAGTCCACCGACATGCCGACGAAGGTCTCGATCTCTGCATGCTCGCCGCGGTGCGACATGCCCAGTTCCATCACGCCAGCGACTTCCTGGCCAAAACGGACGCAGCGCGTGCAGTGGATGCAGCGGCTCATCTCTTCCATCGAGATCAGCGGGCCGACGTCCTTGTGGAAGACCACGCGCTTTTCTTCCTGGTAGCGGGATTCGCTGCCGCCATAGCCCACGGCCAGATCCTGGAGCTGGCATTCGCCGCCCTGGTCGCAGATGGGGCAATCCAGTGGGTGGTTGATCAGCAGAAATTCCATCACACCCTTCTGGGCCTTGATGGCTTTGTCGTTCTTGGTGCGAACCACCATGCCCTGCGTCACCGGCGTCGCGCAGGCAGGCATGGGCTTGGGGGCTTTTTCCACATCGACCAGGCACATGCGGCAGTTCGCCGCAATGCTCAGCTTCTTGTGATAACAGAAGTGAGGAATGTAGGTGCCGGCTTTTTCGGCAGCATGCATCACGGTGCTGCCTTCGAGCACCTCCACCTTCTGGCCGTCGAGTTCTATTTCAACCATGTTGTTTTCTTTCCGGGACTCAGGCTTGCACGGCAGCAGCCGGGGCGTGGGATGCGGGCGCGACCGGCGACTTGATCATGGCCTCGAACTCGTGGCGAAAGTGCTTGATCATGGCGCGCACCGGCATTGCCGCCGCATCGCCCAAGGCGCAAATCGTACGACCCTGGATGTTGTCGGCCACGGAGTTCAGCAGGTCCATGTCGCCCTGGCGGCCTTCGCCGCGGTGAATGCGGTCCACCACGCGCCAGAGCCAGCCCGTGCCTTCGCGGCACGGCGTGCACTGGCCGCAGGACTCGTGCATGTAGAAGTACGACAGCCGCTTGAGCGACTCGACCATGCAGCGCGTGTCGTCCATCACGATCACCGCGCCGGAACCCAGCATGGAGCCGGCCTTGGCGATGGAGTCGTAATCCATGGTGCACTCCATCATGATGGAGGCGGGCAATACGGGTGCGGATGAACCGCCGGGAATCACGGCCTTGAGCGTTCGGCCCTTGCGCACACCGCCAGCCAGTTCCAGCAGTTTGGCGAACGGCGTACCCATCGGCACTTCATAGTTGCCCGGCAGTTCGACGTCGCCAGAGACCGAGTAGATCTTGGTGCCGCCATTGTTGGGCTTGCCGCACTCCAGATACGCCTGCCCGCCGTTGCGGATGATCCACGGCACAGCCGCGAAAGTCTCGGTGTTGTTGATGGTGGTGGGCTTGCCGTACAGGCCAAAGCTCGCCGGAAACGGCGGCTTGAAGCGGGGCTGCCCCTTCTTGCCTTCCAGCGACTCGAGCAGGGCCGTTTCCTCGCCGCAAATGTAAGCACCAAAACCGTGGGATGCGTGCAGCTGGAAGTTGAAGTTGCTGCCGAGAATGCCATTGCCGAGCAGACCGGCCGCCCGGGCCTCTTCCAAGGCTTCTTCAAAGCGCTGGTAGGTGGCGAAAATCTCGCCGTGGATGTAGTTGTAACCGACGCTGATGCCCATCGCGTAAGCCGCAATCGCCATGCCTTCAATCACGCTGTGCGGGTTGTACTGCATGATGTCGCGGTCTTTGCAGGTGCCCGGCTCGCCTTCGTCCGAATTGCAGACCAGGTACTTCTGGCCCGGGAACTGGCGCGGCATGAAGCTCCACTTCAGTCCCGTCGGGAAACCAGCGCCCCCGCGGCCCCGCAGGCTGCCGGCCTTGACCTCGGCAATCACCTGGTCGGGCGTCATGCCTGCGACCTGCGCGTCGCCTTGTGGCGGGGAACCGTCCTTGCCCAGAATCTTGCGCAAAGCCTGGTAGCCGCCACGCGCTTCGTAATCCTTCAGACGCCAGTTGCTGCCGTTGAGGTCGGCCAGAATCTGCGGGTTGATGTGCCGGCCATGAAAGCAGGTCTGCACGCCGGTCGCAGCAAACTGCGACAGCACGCCTTTTGCTGCGGCGCTAATGAACGTGGAGGGTGTGGGGGTTGCGAGCGTCATGGTTGTTTCGCCTCGGCAGATTGAAGACCGTCGATCAACTGGTCCAGCTTGTCATTGCTCATGAAGCTGCACATCGTGAGATCGTTGACCAGCATGACGGGCGAATCCGCGCAGGCGCCCAGGCATTCGGACTGCTGCAGCGTGAACAGGCCGTCGGCCGTGGTCTCGCCCATCGCGATGCCCAGCTTGTGCTCGAGGTGATGCAGCGCCTTCGCGCCGTCACGCAACTGGCACGGCAGATTGGTGCACACATTGAGCTTGTACTTGCCCACCGGGCGCTGGTTGTACATGTTGTAGAAGGTGGTGACCTCGTGCACGGCAATCGGCGCCATGCCCAGGTAGTCAGCCACCAGCTTCTCACTTTCAGCGCTCACAAAGCCGTGCTCTTCCTGCACGATGGTGAGGCAGGCCATCACCGCCGACTGCTTCTGGTCGGCGGGGTACTTGGCGACTTCCTTGGCGAAGCACGCCAGCGTTTGTGCGCTAAAACTCATTTCCATACTCCGAGCTCTGACGACAGAGATGAACAAGCCAAGCGAACGCCGTGGGACCGGCATTGCCGGGTCACTGGCGTTGCCCTCTTGAGGGGGCTGAGGGCTGCGGCTCCAAGCCTGCCGGTGCAGGCCTGGACAGCCGGAAGGGCCACGGCCTCTGGCCGTGAGTGAAGGGCGCCGCAGGCGCCACGGGGGGGAGCCATCTTCATCGGTCAATCTCACCGAACACAATGTCCATGGTGCCGATTACCGCCACAGCGTCGGCAATCATGTGGCCGCGCGACATTTCGTCCATGGCCGCCAGGTGCGAAAAGCCCGGTGGGCGAATCTTCAGGCGGTAAGGCTTGTTGGCGCCATCGCTCACGATGTAGATGCCGAACTCGCCCTTCGGATGCTCGACGGCAGCATAAGCCTCGCCCTCGGGCAAATGGAAGCCTTCGGTGAAGAGCTTGAAGTGGTGGATCAGCTCTTCCATGTTGGTCTTCATGGATTCACGATCCGGTGCGGCGACCTTGTGGTTGCTGGTGATCACCGGCCCGGGGTTGACGCGCAGCCAATCGACGCACTGCTTGATGATGCGGTTGGACTGACGCATTTCCTCGATGCGGACGAGGTAGCGGTCGTAGCAGTCACCCGTCTTGCCGACAGGGATGTCGAAGTCCATCTCGGCATAGACGTCATAAGGCTGCTGCTTGCGCAGGTCCCACGCAAAGCCGGAGCCGCGCAGCATGGGGCCTGTAAAGCCGAGGTTCAGCGCACGCTCTGGCGACACCACGCCAACCCCCACGGTACGCTGCTTCCAGATGCGGTTGTCTGTCAGCAGGGTTTCGTACTCGTCCACATAGCCGGGGAACTTGCTCACGAAGTCGTCTATGAAATCGAGCAGCGAGCCCTGACGGTTTTCATTCAGCGCCTCGATGGCCTTGGCGTTCTTGACCTTGCTCACCTTGTACTGCGGCATGCTTTCAGGCAGGTCGCGGTACACGCCGCCCGGCCGGAAGTAGGCTGCATGCATGCGCGCGCCGGAGACGGCTTCGTACATGTCAAACAGCGCTTCGCGTTCGCGGAAGCAGTAAATCAGGATGTTCATCGCGCCGCAGTCAAAGCCATGCGCACCCAGCCACAGCAGGTGGTTGAGCAGGCGCGTGATCTCGGCATACATCACACGGATGTATTGCGCGCGAACGGGCACATCGACACCCAGCAATTTTTCGATGGCCAGGCAATAGGCATGCTCGTTGGACATCATGGACACATAGTCCAGGCGGTCCATGTACGGCAGCGACTGGATGTAGGTCTTGCTTTCAGCGAGCTTTTCGGTGGCACGGTGCAGCAGGCCGATGTGCGGATCGGCGCGCTGGATCACCTCGCCGTCCAGCTCCAGCACCAGACGCAGCACACCGTGCGCGGCGGGGTGCTGCGGTCCAAAATTAAGCGTGTAGTTTTTGATTTCAGCCATGTGGTATCTCTGCCGTCACCGGTTACTGCAGTCCGCCGTAGTTGTCTTCACGGATCACGCGGGGGGTGATTTCGCGCGGCTCGATGGTGACCGGCTGGTAAATCACGCGCTTCTGCTCAGGGTCGTAGCGCATTTCCACATGACCGGTGGTCGGGAAGTCCTTGCGGAACGGGTGCCCGATGAAACCGTAGTCTGTCAGGATGCGGCGCAGGTCGTTGTGGCCTTCGAAAATGATGCCGAACAGGTCAAACGCCTCGCGCTCAAACCAGTTGGCCGAATTCCAGACCTCGTTGAGGGAATCCACCACGGGAAAGTCGTCGTCGGTGCAGAACACCTTGAGCCGCACGCGCTGGTTCAGGCTCACCGACAGCAGGTGCGAGACCACGCAGTAGCGCAGGCCTTCGTACTGGCCGTCGCGGTATTCGGAATAATCCACGCCACACAGGTCGATCAGTTGCTCGAAACGGCAACCGGGCGCATCGCGCAGCAGCACGGCAGCGGCGCGGTAATCAGCGGCAGACACCGTCACCGTGATTTCGCCATGGGCGAGCTGAACGTTTTTTGCCATGCCGCCCAAGGTGGTGGAGAGCGTTGCCACCAGATCGGAAACAGGAACAGGAGACACCACAGTCATCATGCCCTCGCAATCGTGTTGGTGCGGCGAATCTTCTGCTGCAGCTGGATGATGCCGTACATCAGCGCCTCGGCCGTGGGCGGGCAGCCGGGCACATACACGTCCACCGGCACGATGCGGTCGCAGCCGCGAACCACCGAGTAGCTGTAGTGGTAATAGCCGCCGCCGTTGGCGCACGACCCCATGGAGAGCACCCAGCGCGGCTCGGACATCTGGTCATAGACCTTGCGCAGCGCAGGGCCCATCTTGTTGCACAGCGTGCCTGCCACGATCATCAGGTCGGACTGGCGCGGGCTGGGGCGAAACAGCATGCCGAACCGATCGAGGTCATAGCGGGCAGCGCCCGCGTGCATCATTTCCACCGCGCAGCAGGCCAGACCGAACGTCATCGGCCACAGCGAGCCGGTCTTGGCCCAGTTGACGACCGAGTCATAGCTCGTCGTCATGAAGCCTTCGTTGAAAACACCTTCAAGTGACATACCCGTACCTTCTTTGGTGGATTGGATGGCGAACGTGTCGCAAAAACCCTCGGGATTTTTTTCTTATTCCCAGTCCAGCGCACCCTTTTTCCACTCGTAGACAAAGCCCACGACGAGGATGCCCAGGAAAATCATCACGGACCAGAAACCGACAGGTCCGACTTCCTTGAGCGCCACCGCCCAGGGAAACAGGAAGGCGATTTCGAGGTCGAACAGAATGAAGAGGATGGCGACCAGGTAGTAGCGCACATCGAATTTCATGCGGGCATCTTCGAAAGCCTCGAAGCCGCACTCATAGGGGGAATTTTTTTCGCTGTCGGGGCGCACAGGCCCGAGAAGACGTCCCAGCACCTGGGGGACCACACCAACACCCACGCCGACCATGATGAACAGGAGAACGGGGAGGTATTGATCGAGGTTCATCGTAGACTGAATGTATGAGTGCCACTGGTGAGAGTGCTCAGCGCGCCTTGTGGGCCGCCGGCACCGTCACAACGATGCCGCCAATGAATGTCAATCTGGTGCGGACGGCGAGACTCGAACTCGCACACCTTTCGGCACTACCCCCTCAAGATAGCGTGTCTACCAATTTCACCACGTCCGCGGTATTTAGCTGCCTGGATGGCATGAGGAAAACTTTCGATGAAAACTTGCGTCTTGACTCGCAGTTCTGGCTTTCCAGGCAGTCTCAGAGTTTACCCTGAAATATCTTCCCTCTCCGAAGGAAAACGGGGGTAAATCTCGTTATTTCGTCGGGATTTGCGCTGCGCCGGAAGCCGCCTTGGCAGGCGCAGCGGGTACTGCCGTTGCAGGTGCAGCAGGCACTGCAGTTCCGGGAATCTGCGCGGCGCCGGAAGCCGGCGTGGCAGGGGCCGGCGCCGTGACGGCAGCGCCCTCCAGAACACTGGAGCTTGTTGCACGCGGCTGGGCGTTGCCAAAGTAAGCGAGCAGCAAGGTGCAGGCAAAAAACAGCGCTGCCAGAACGCCTGTGGTGCGCGACAGGAAGTTGGCACTGCCGCTGGCACCGAACAGACTGCCGGAACCGCCGCTGCCAAACGCGGCGCCCATGTCGGCACCTTTGCCGTGCTGCACCAGAATCAGGCCAATCATGCCCAGCGCCGACAGCATTTGCACGGCGAGAACCACAGTCAGTAACACGTTCATATCAACTCCTAATTTAATTGCGTGCTGCGCGCATCACCCACGGGCGGCAGCGATGATGGTCAGAAAGTCGGCAGACTTGAGGGCGGCGCCACCGATCAGGCCGCCGTCGATATCGGGTTGCACCAGCAAGCTGGCTGCGTTGGCTGCATTCATGCTGCCGCCGTAGATGATTTTCACCCGTGCAAAATGTTCTGTAGCCGCCTTGATCTGGGCCCGCAGCACAGCGTGCACGGTCTGCGCCTGCTCCGGTGTGGCCGTCTTGCCGGTGCCGATGGCCCACACGGGCTCGTACGCCACCACAATCTCGCTGATGCAGTGGCCATTGGTGTGGATCACTGCCGCGAGCTGGCGCCTGACCACCTCTTCGGTGTGGTTCGCCTCCCGCTCGGCCAGTGTCTCACCCACGCAGACGATGGGCGTGATGCCGGCGGCCAGCGCCGCCTTGGCCTTGTCGGCCACCTGCGCGTCAGTTTCACCGTGGAACTGGCGGCGCTCGGAATGGCCCACGATGGCGTAGCGGCAGCCGAAATCCTTGAGCATGGACGCACTGACTTCGCCAGTGTAGGCGCCCGAGGCGTGGGCCGAGACATCCTGCGCACCCCACGTCAACGCTGCCAGAGAAGGCGTGGCAGCGCACAACGCCTGCACCTGCGCCAGATACGGCGCAGGCACGCACACGGCCACTTCGCAGCCCGGCTGGCCCAAACCCTGGGCCAGCGCGGCCAGCAGGGCCTCGTTGGCAGACAGGCTGCCATTCATTTTCCAGTTTCCGGCAATCAGCTTGTTCATCTTGCGTCTTGATGGTTCGTGTTTGTCG
Source organism: Synechococcus sp. UW140 (assembly GCA_943370905.1). Classification (GTDB taxonomy): domain Bacteria; phylum Pseudomonadota; class Gammaproteobacteria; order Burkholderiales; family Burkholderiaceae_C; genus Polaromonas. Next base: position 82,863 of record CALRSS020000005.1, on the reverse strand, counting down.
TGTAAGTCAGCGAGCCGGGCTCACCAGGTCAACACGATCTTGCCCACATGCTGGTTGGATTCCATCAGGGTGTGGGCCTGCGCTGCATCGGCAGCTGCAAAGGTGCTGTGAATCACCGGCTTGATGGCACCGCTGGCAATCAGCGGCCACACATGCTGTTTCAGGGCCTCGGCAATCGACGTCTTGAACGCCAGCGGCCGTGGCCGCAAGGTTGAGCCCGTCACCGTCAGTCGGCGCCGAAGCACCAGACCGGCATTGAACTCCGCCTTGACGCCGCCCTGCACCGCAATGATGACGAGCCGACCTTCTTCAGCCAGGCTTTCCACTTCGCGTGCAACGTAGCTGCCGGCGACCATGTCGAGGATGACGTTGACGCCCTGCCCGCCGGTGAGCTTTTGGACCTCGGCGGCAAAGTCGGCCGTCTTGTAGTTGATGGCATGGTCGGCGCCGAGTGCGAGGCAGGCCGCACACTTGGCGTCGCTGCCGGCCGTCACGATGACCGTTGCGCCCATGGCCTTGGCCAGCTGGATCGCCGTGACGCCGATGCCGCTGGAGCCGCCCTGGATCAACAGGGTTTCGCCCTGCTGCAGATGGGCGCGCTCGAACACATTGCTCCACACGGTGAAGAAGGTCTCGGGCAGCGAAGCGGCCTCCACGTCCGACAACCCCTGTGGCACTGGCAGGCACTGGCCGACCGGGGCCACACACAGCTCGGCATAACCCCCACCAGCGACCAGTGCGCAGACACGGTCGCCAATGCTGAAGCCGGCAGCGGCCATGGCCTGCGCGTCGCCCGACACGATGACACCAGCCACTTCCAGACCGGGAATGTCAGACGCACCTGGCGGCACCGGGTAGTTGCCGGTGCGCTGCAGCACGTCGGGGCGGTTCACACCGCTGGCGCTGACACGGATCAGCACTTCACCCGCGCCTTCGACAGGCGCAGGCCGTGCCCCCAGACGCAGAACGTCGGGCGCACCGTAGGCAGTGATTTCAACAGCTCTCATGGCGTGGCTTGCGTGATCTGGCGTGACATCAGGCAGCGGTACCCACACCCGTGGGCACCGCACACTTTTCAGTCACGGGCAGTGAGTGATCAGCCCTGGTCCTGGTTCATCGAAGGACGGTCCAGCAGCGCCTTCATGGACAGCTTGACGCGGCCCTTCTCATCGGTCTCGAGCACCTTGACCTTGACGATCTGGCCTTCGCTCAGATAGTCGGTCACTTTCTCGACACGCTCGTGGGCGATCTGGCTGATGTGCAGCAGGCCGTCCTTGCCGGGCAGCAGGTTGATCAGCGCGCCGAAGTCCAGAATCTTGGTGACCGGGCCTTCGTAGACCTTGCCGATTTCGACTTCAGCGGTGATCTCGGCAATGCGGCGCTTGGCCTCGTCGGCCTTGGCGCTGTCGTTCGAGGCGATGGTGATGGTGCCGTCTTCCTCGATGTTGATCTGCGTGCCGGTCTCTTCGGTCAGCGCGCGAATGACGGCGCCGCCCTTGCCGATCACGTCGCGGATCTTTTCGGGGTTGATCTTCATGACATACAGGCGCGGCGCGAAGTCGGACACTTCGGCCTTGGCTTCGCCCATGGCTTCCTGCATCTTGCCCAGGATGTGCATGCGGGCTTCCTTGGCCTGTGCCAGCGCAACCTGCATGATTTCCTTGGTGATGCCCTGGATCTTGATGTCCATCTGCAGAGCGGTGATGCCGAAGGTGGTGCCCGCGACCTTGAAGTCCATGTCGCCCAGGTGATCTTCGTCACCCAGGATGTCGGTCAGCACGGCAAAGCGGTTGTCTTCCTTGATCAGGCCCATGGCGATGCCGGCCACGTGGGCTTTCATCGGCACGCCGGCGTCCATCAGCGACAGGCAGCCGCCGCAGACCGAAGCCATGGACGAGGAACCATTGGACTCGGTGATCTCGGACACCACACGCATGGTGTACGGGAATTCTTCCTTCGTGGGCAGCACGGCGATCAGCGCGCGCTTGGCGAGGCGACCATGGCCGATTTCGCGGCGCTTTGGCGAACCCACGCGGCCGGTTTCGCCGGTGGCGAACGGAGGCATGTTGTAGTGCAGCATGAAGCGGTCTTCGTAGTCGCCGCTCAGGGCGTCAATGCGCTGTGCATCGCGCTCGGTGCCCAGCGTGGTCACGACCAGCGCCTGGGTTTCGCCACGGGTGAACAGGGCCGAACCGTGGGTACGGGGCAGCACGCTGTTGCGGATTTCAATGGCGCGCACCGTGCGGGTGTCACGGCCGTCGATGCGGGGCTCACCGGCCAGGATCTGGCTGCGCACGATCTTGGCTTCGATGTCAAACAGCATGCCTTCAACAGCCACGCCGTCGAATTCCACGCCGTCGGCCTTGAGCGCGGCCATCACTTCAGACGTCACCACGCGGCAAGCCTGGGTGCGGGCCTGCTTGGCGCGGATCTGGTAGGCGGCCTGCAACTTGGCGGCGGCCAGTTCGTTGACCTTGGCGATCAGCGGCTCGTTCTTGGCGGGGGCTTTCCAGTCCCAGACCGGCTTGCCGGCGTCGCGCACGAGTTCGTGGATCGCGTTGATGGCGATGTTGCCCTGCTCATGGCCGAACACCACGGCGCCGAGCATGATTTCTTCAGACAGTTGCTGGGCTTCGGACTCGACCATCAGCACGGCGGCTTCGGTACCGGCCACCACCAGGTCCATCTTGGAATCCTTGAGCTGGGTCTTGCCGGGGTTCAGCACGTACTGGCCATCGATGTAGGCCACGCGGGCGGCGCCGATCGGGCCGTTGAACGGAATGCCGGAAATCGACAGCGCAGCGCTGGACGCGATCAGCGCAGGGATGTCGCCTTCAACTTCAGGGTTCAGCGACAGCACGTGGATGACGACCTGCACTTCGTTGAAAAAGCCTTCAGGGAACAGCGGACGGATCGGGCGGTCGATCAGACGCGAGGTCAGCGTCTCGAATTCGCTCGGGCGGCCTTCACGCTTGAAGAAGCTGCCGGGGATGCGGCCGGCTGCATAGGTTTTTTCCAGGTAGTCGACGGTCAGGGGAAAGAAATCCTGGCCGGGCTTGGCGTCGGTCTTGGCGACCACGGTGGCCAGCACCACGGTGCCGTCCATGTCGACGATGACGGCGCCGCTCGACTGGCGTGCGACTTCACCGGTTTCCATCGTGACCTTGTGCTGGCCCCACTGGAAGGATTTGGTGACTTTGTTGAAAATGCTCATGTTGCTTGCTCCACTTAAGTTCTTGCACTTGAGGCAGTGCTGGGGGCCCGGAGAGTGGCCGGCTGAACACGATGCCATTCCACAAAATGCCTGACCTTTTGATCCAGGGCTTGTCTTGTGGAATGACACAGCGCGTGCTCTTTTTGCCTTGCTCCGATTTGCTTCTTCTGCCCTTCACCCGAACGGGAAAAGTGCATCTGAAATGGGTTTTTCCGTCTTTATTGCGTCTTTAAAGTGCAAAGCGCCTGAGCTAGTGAACTAACTCAGGCGCTTTCATGGGGTTCTACCGCTTATTTGCGCAGGCCAAGTTTGGCAATCAGCGCGGTGTAACGGTCAGCGTCCTTGGACTTCAGGTAATCCAGCAGCTTGCGGCGACGGCTCACCATGCGCAGCAGACCGCGGCGACCGTGGTGGTCCTTGGCGTTGGCCTTGAAATGGGGGGTCAGTTCGTTGATGCGGCCGGTCAGCAGCGCCACTTGAACTTCCGGGCTGCCGGTGTCGTTGGCAGCACGTGCGTTGGCCTTGACAATTTCGGCCTTGATGGATTTCTCGATCATGGATTTCTCTTTCCTGCACCGGGGTGCCGATGCAATAACGTGCGAGCGAAGCAGCGTTCCCGACATGGGAGTTGACCGCGTTCGTCGTGTTTTCGGTCAAGCCACTGCGGACAGCCGCCAGACGCGAAGCCCCTGATTATAGCCCAAGCCAGCGTTCCAGCCGCCACACCCCATCCTGCAGCCGGGAGAGGTCCTGGCTGGCAAAACACCAGCGCAGCCAGCCCTGCGCCTCGGGCCCGGGGTTGACCATGAACGCGTTGCCCGGCGCCAGCCCCAGACCGGCCTCCACGACCAGCCGTTTGGCCGTTTCCAGGGAATCACCAAAACGGTGCTGGTCCTCCAGCCGGAAAAAGGCGTACATCCCGCCCTTGGCCGGCGCCACCTGCACGCCGGGCACGCCCTGCAGCAGGGGCACCAGGGTGTCGCGGCAGCTTTTCAGGTGGGCGACCACCCGGGGCGTGATGTCGGCAGTGCCTTCAATCGCCGCCAGCCCCGCCCTCTGCACAAACACCGGCGCACACGAGGTATTGAACTCGACCAGCTTGCCCATGTGCGGCGTCATGCCGGGGGGCATCACCAGCCAGCCCAAACGCCACCCGGTCATCAAAAAACTCTTGGAAAAGCTGTGGGCCACCACCAGCCGGTCATCGGGCGCGGCAATGTCGAGAAAACTCGGTGCGGCGCCATGCGGCGTGGGCTCGTAGTAAAGCCTTTCATAAACCTCGTCGGCCAGAATCCACGTGCCGGTCTGCCGGCAATGCGCCAGGATGGCTTCCTGTTCGGCGCGGCTGAGCGTCCAGCCGGTCGGGTTGTTCGGCGCGTTGACGATCAGCAGCTTGGTCGCTGGCGTGATGGCCGCCAGCAGCTCGTCCATGTCGAGCTGCCACTGGCCGGCCACTGGTCGCAGGCTCACGCACTTGACCACGCCGCCCATGATGGCCGGCTGCGCCGTCAGGTTGGGCCACACCGGTGTGACGGCCACCACCTCGTCGCCGGCGTCCACCAGCGCCTGCACGGCCAGCATCAGTGCGTTAACGCCGCCCGAGGTGACCGCCACGCGCTCAGCGCCAATGGCCGCCGCCCCGGTGGTGCGCAGGCTGGTGGCGTAACGACCAATCGCCTCGCGCAGCTCGGGCAGCCCGAGGTTGTGGGCGTAAAAGGTCTCGCCCCGCTGCAGCGACTGCGCGGCCGCCTCGCGGATGAAGGCGGGCGTGACTTCATCGCTCTCGCCAAACCAGAACTTGAGCACATCGTTGCGCCCCATGCCGGCATTGGCCACCTGGCGGATCATGGACTCTTCAAGGTTCAGGACGGCTTGTCGCATGGGGACTCCATCTGCCTGGCGGCATGGGGTGACTGGGAATGGGCGTGGTGCGGAGGAAGGCTCAGGGCCGCACCATCTTGCACGTGGTTGGCTGCTCGGCACGCTCGGCCGCGATGGTTTTCACCACGCGAAAGCCATAGCCCGAGCCCTCCACATCGAACTTCACGCCCGGACTGCCCTGTTTGTCCATCAGCGCGACCAGCAGGGGCTGCTGAAACTGGTGGTCAGCTGCGCGCATGGCGCCCTTGTGGCCGGCAAAGTTGACGGTGGCACGCTCAAGCTGCGCCGCAACCGGCGTGGCGTCCGCACTCCCCGCCTTCTCCAGGCTCTGGGCCAGCGCCTCCACCAGCAACTGCATGCGCATGTGGACGTAGTCGTCCTGCGGCTTGGGAAAACGCTGGCGGAACGACTGGTAAAAGGCTTCCGATGCAGCGCCGGGCTCGTTCGGGAACCAGTCGGCCACCGCAATCACCTTGCCTACACCGGCATCGCCCAGCGCGCCCGGCACACCCAGCGCATTGCCGTAGAACGTGTAGAACTTGCCTTCGTAGCCGACTTCCCTGGCCGCCTTGATGAGCAAGGTCAGGTCGTTCCCCCAGTTGCCGGTGAGCACCGCCTGCGCACCGCTGGTCTTGATCTTGATCGCATACGGAATGAAATCCTTCACACGGCCGATGGGGTGCAGTTCGTCACCGACGATCTGCACATCGGGGCGCTGGGCTGCGAGCTGCCGGCGGCCTTCGCGCAGCACCGCCTGGCCGAAGCTGTAGTCCTGGCCAATCAGGTAAATGCTTTTGAGCGCCCTGTCCTCACGCAGCACGTCCATCAGGCCGGCCATGCGCATGTCGGCGTGTGCGTCGAAGCGGAAATGCCAGTAGCTGCACTTTTCGTTGGTGAGAATCGGGTCCACCGCCGAGTAGTTGAGGAACAGCACGCGCCGACCCGGCTCGCGTTCGTTGTGTTTTTGGATGGCGCCCACCAGCACGGCGGCCACGGCCGACGAGTTGCCCTGGGCGATCAGCGTGACGCCGTCATCGATGGCCGAGCGCAGCGCCGCCAGTGCCTCCTCGTTCTGGCCCTTGCTGTCGTAGCGCTCCACCACCAGGTTGCGGGCGCCGCCCGGCAGCTTGACGCCACCGCGGGCATTGACGCGCTCGGTCGCCCAGACGAGGTTGCGGAACACCGCTTCGCCCGCATTGGCGAACGGGCCGGAAAGGCCTTCGATCAGTGCGATGCGCACCGGCGGCAGCACCACGGGCTGTGCCCCCGTCGACACCGCGGCCATCAGGCAAACAGACGACAGTAGGGCCAGCGCGGCGCGTTTCAAGAGTCGTGGCAGCAAAAAAAACATGTCCGGAAAATCCCTGAAATGGCTTGAAAACAAACACGCCATGCCTAGCTGTGGAGCATGCGGCAATCATGGTGAGCGCCGCGCAGTGTAAGGGGAAACCTCCCCTCGATTGATCCACCCGCCAAGGAGTCCACATGTTTTATTCACTCGCCACCCGCCCTGCCAACACCTTCCGCCGCAACTATGCCCCGCTGGTGAACAACGGCGCGCTGGACCGCTTCCTCAACGACACGCTGTCGTCGTTCAGCGACACCGGCGCCACCCGCTCTGCCAAGGTGGAAGACGGCGAGACAAGCTACAGCCTGCAACTGGACGTCCCCGGCCTCGCCCGGGAGCATCTGGACATTGGCATCGAAGCCGATGTGGTGCGCGTGACCAGCAAGGCCGACGCCCCCCGCAACGTGAAAGCCGCCTGGCGCTTCCCGCTGGAAATCGACATCGCCAACAGTTCCGCCAAGCTCGAAAACGGCGTGTTGACCCTGACACTGGGTAAAAAGGTCCCCGTCAGCAACGTGGCGCGCCTCGACATCCAGTAACTTTCAGTCAGCGCGGCCTGTTCGCTGTGATTTTCGCCGCTGCAAGGGGCCTCGACAGCTACCCGCAGTGAGCGATCGCAGGGGTCAAATTCCAGCGCGGTTTCACATCGAAGGTGTAGCCGCGCTGCAGCGTTTCCAGCCCCGCCTGCAGCCGCATGCCCGCTGCCAGCGCAATCATCGCGCCGTTGTCGGTGCACAAATGCAGTTCGGGGTAATGCGTGCGGATGCCGCGTTGCTTGCAGACGGCGTTGAGCTGGCTTCGCAGCAAGGCGTTGGCACCCACACCGCCGGCCACGACCAGGCGCTTGAGCCCGGTTTGCGCCATGGCGGCCAGTGATTTTTTGACCAGCACCTCCACAATCGCCGCCTGCGTGGAGGCAGCCAGATCGGCCTTGCGGCTTTCCAGTTCAGTGCCCAGTTTTTTGGCCTGCGTCAGCACGGCGGTCTTGAGCCCTGCAAAAGAAAAATCCAGGTCGCCGCTGTGCAGCAGCGGCCGCGGCAACTTGAAAGCGGTGCCGTCACCCCCCTCGGCCAGCTTCGACAGGTGAGGGCCGCCCGGGTAAGGCAGACCCATCAGCTTGGCTGACTTGTCAAACGCCTCGCCGGCTGCATCGTCAATGGTCTCGCCCAGCAGCTCGTAGCTGCCCACGCGGTCCACCCGCATCAGCTGGGTGTGACCACCAGACACCAGCAAGGCTACAAAGGGAAATTCCGGCGGGTCTGCACTGAGGAACGGCGACAGCAGGTGGCCCTCCAGGTGGTGCACGCCCATGACGGGCTTGCCCAACGCAGCACCCAGCGAGCAGGCCACGCCCGCGCCGACCAGCAAGGCGCCCGCCAGTCCCGGGCCGCGGGTGTAAGCCACCACGTCCACGTCGGCTAGGCTGCGGCCGGCCTCCGCCATGACCTGCCGTGTCAGCGGCAACACGCGGCGGATATGGTCCCGACTGGCCAGTTCGGGCACCACGCCGCCATAGGCCTGGTGCATCGTGATCTGGCTGTACAGCGCATGCGAGAGCAGCCGCGGCACACCGTCCCCGGTGGCATCCACCAGCGCCACACCGGTTTCGTCGCAGCTCGATTCAATTCCAAGAACAACCATGACGCCAGTGTAAGGTTTGGGCCTGCTGGCCTTGGACGAACCCGTGCACTGGGGCCGACCGCATGGGGCCAGGAACACGCCCTGCCCTGCGCAGCGCAACGGGTAACCGAACGGACATGAAAAATAGGCAGCTCCGCCACGCGGCAATCGCAGAATTTGGCGCGAATCTTGCACAATCCGGACATGTCGTTTCCCCTTTCACTGCGGCTTGTCGTGATCGCACCGGATTTATCTCCGGCAGAAGCGACTGACGAAGCCGCGCTGACGCTGATCGAACGCTCGCGCCAGTTGCGCATCGGGTTGCTGGAGAACGGTTACAACATCATCGCCGTGCTGCCGGCCGACACCTTTCTGGAAGAGCGCCTGGCACAACTCCAGCCGGACATGATCATCGTGGACGCAGAAAGCGAGGCCCGCGATTCCCTGGAGCATGTGGTGATGGCCACGCGCGATGCAAGGCGGCCCATCGTGCTCTTCACCAACGACAACGACACCAGCAACGTCAAGGCAGCCGTGGCTGCAGGGGTGTCGGCCTATGTGGTGGCCGGCTTGTCGCCAGACCGCATCCGGCCCATCCTGGATGTGGCCATGGCGCGCTTCGAGCACGAACAGAACCTGCGCCAGGAGCTGGCCCACGCCAGAACCGAACTGCAGGACCGCAAGATCATCGACCGGGCCAAGGGCATGCTGATGCAGCGCCAGGGACTGTCGGAGCAGGCGGCCTATGAAAAACTTCGCAAGGCCGCCATGGACAAGGGACTGCGCCTGGGCGAAGTGGCCCAGCGCATGCTGGACGTGGCCGATCTGCTCGGCTGAGCAGTTGGCACCGCACCATCCATCTGGCCGGGCACAACCCCAATTGGTGCGACGCACCAATAAGGGGTGAAGAAAACGGTGGCACCGCATCGGCGTCGGTCACCAGAGCCGCCCTGCCGATCCGGCCGCCACGGTTCAGTTGCGGCCTGCTGCTGGCGACACCGCCAGCCATCTCACCCGTCGGTCCAAACCATTTTTCGTATCTGGCACGGCTTTTGCTGAACAGGGTTATGGGTCAAAGTTGACCTGATGGCCAGCTGATTCAACGACGAATCGGCCAGCCCCCTGAACAAAGGCGTTCGCACCCCTCAACACCTCCAGTGTGTTGCGGCGGTTCGGACGCCTTTTTTGTTTTCCTGTTTTGTTTTGCCATTTTCTGGAGTTGCTCACATGACCGAACTGCTGAAATCTTCCTTGACCCGACGCACCGTTTTGCAGGCTGCCGCCGTTGGCGCGGTAGGGATCAACCCCGCCTTGCGCGCAGCGGTGTACGCCCAGGGTTCCGACGCCCCCGAGAAAAAGGAAGTGAAGATCGGCTTCATTCCACTGACAGACTGCGCATCGGTGGTGATGGCCTCGGTCCTCGGCATTGACCAGAAATACGGCGTGAAGATCATCCCGACCAAGGAGGCCAGCTGGGCCGGCGTGCGCGACAAGCTGGTCAACGGCGAACTGGACTTTGCCCACGTGCTGTACGGCCTGATTTACGGCGTGCACATGGGCACCTCCGGCCCCAAGAAAGACATGGCCGTTCTGATGACGCTCAACAACAACGGCCAGGCCATCACCCTGTCGAAAAAACTGGCGGACAAGGGCGCAGTGGACGGCCCGGGCCTGGCCAAGCTGATGGCCAGCGAGAAGCGTGAATACACCTTCGCGCAGACCTTTCCCACCGGCACGCACGCCATGTGGCTCTATTACTGGCTGGCAGCCAACGGCATCAACCCGATGACCGATGCCAAGGTGATCACGGTGCCGCCGCCGCAGATGGTGGCCAACATGCGAGTGGGCAACATGGACGGTTTCTGCGTCGGCGAGCCCTGGGGCCACCGCGCGATCCTCGACGGCATCGGCGTGACCGCCATCACCACCCAGGACATCTGGAAGGACCACCCCGAGAAGGTGCTGGGCACCACGGCGGAGTTCACCAAGAAGTACCCCAACACCGCGCGCGCCGTCACAGCCGCCGTGCTGGAAGCCGGCAAATGGATTGACGCCAACCTGAGCAACAAGCAGAAGATGGCCGAGACGATTGCCGACAAGTCCTATGTCAACACCAGCGTGGACGCCATCAACCAGCGCATTCTGGGCCGCTACCAGAACGGCATGGGCAAGACCTGGGACGACCCCAACTACATGAAGTTCTACAACGACGGCGCGGTGAGCTTCCCTTACCTGTCCGACGGCATGTGGTTCCTCACGCAGCACAAGCGCTGGGGCCTGATCAAGGAGCATCCGGACTATCTGGCGATTGCCAGGCAGATCAACCAGATCGACATCTACAAACAGGCTGCGGCCGCCACCAAGACCAGCATCCCCAAGGATGTGATGCGCACCAGCAAGCTGCTGGACGGCACCGTCTGGGACGGCAAGGACCCGAAAAAGTACGCCGACGGCTTCAAGCTCCACGCCTGATCTGTGCACAACCCGCCAACCGAATGTTTTCCAAAGAGGTGACACCATGGTCAGTGCCGTATTTCACACCCCGCTGCAGGCCGCTTTGCCGGTGGCCCGCAATGCCGAGCGCCCGGCAATGAACGCGTCTGCGGCCAGCGTCCAGAACGCCGAACCAACAACCCAGGACAACGTGGCCTTGCCTGCCAGCCCGGTGGCAGCCAGGCCGGCCCCGCCCATGTTGCCCGCCATGCGTGCGGCAGCCAGGGCGCCGCGCGACGCGTCCTTCCTCTGGTTGGCGGTGTTGCCGCCCGTGCTGGGGCTGGGCCTGCTGGCGCTGATCTGGGAGCTGGTCTCCATGGGCACGGGGGCCAGCATCCCGTCGCCCAAGGACACCTTCATCCAGGCGGTGCAGGTCTTCAGCGATCCGTTCTACAGCAAGGGACCCAACGACCAGGGCGTGGGCTGGAACGTGCTGAGCTCGCTCAAGCGCGTGGCCATGGGCTTCGGCCTGGCCGCCGTGGTCGGCATTCCGGTCGGCTTCCTGATCGGCCGGTTCAACTTCCTGAGCCGCATGTTCAATCCGCTCATCAGCCTGTTGCGCCCGGTGTCGCCACTGGCCTGGTTGCCGATCGGCCTGCTGGTGTTCAAGGGCGCCAACCCCGCCGCCATCTGGACCATCTTCATCTGCTCCATCTGGCCCATGATCATCAACACCGCGGTGGGCGTGCAGCGCGTGCCGCAGGATTACATGAACGTGGCGCGGGTGCTCAACCTGAGCGAATGGAAGATCGTGACCAAGATCCTTTTCCCCGCCGTGCTGCCCTACATGCTGACCGGCGTGCGCCTGGCGGTCGGCACCGCCTGGCTGGTGATCGTGGCCGCCGAGATGCTCACCGGCGGTGTCGGCATCGGCTTCTGGGTCTGGGACGAGTGGAACAACCTCAACGTCAAGAACATCATCATCGCCATCTTCGTGATCGGCATCGTGGGTCTGCTGCTGGAATTTGCACTGATCAAGCTGGCCACGGCCTTCACCTTTGAAGAAGTCAAGAACTAAATTCCCCCCCGAAGCGCCTTCGGCGCCTCCCCCTCAGGGGGCACCACCAGCGGCCCGGCGGAGCCGGTTCCGCGGTGGTACTTGAAAAAACTGGAGCCAATCATGAGCGAATCTTTCAGCACCAAGTACATCGAGATCCAGGGCGTCGAGCAGACCTTCAAGACCAAGAAGGGGCCGTTCTGCGCACTGCAGAACATCAACGTCAATGTGGCCAAAGGGGAGTTCGTCTCGCTGATCGGCCACTCCGGCTGCGGCAAGTCCACCCTGCTCAACCTGGTTGCCGGCCTGACGCGGCCGACGCAGGGTAGCCTGCTGTGCGCCAACCGCGAAATCGCAGGCCCCGGCCCTGAGCGCGCGGTGGTGTTCCAGAACCATTCGCTGCTGCCCTGGCTCACCTGCTTTGAGAATGTCTACCTGGCGGTGGAGCGCGTGTTCGCCGCCGCCGAGAGCAAGACCCAGCTCAAGGCACGCACCGACGCAGCACTGGCCATGGTCGGCCTCACGGCTGCCGCACAAAAGCGCCCCGGAGAAATTTCCGGCGGCATGAAGCAGCGCGTGGGCATTGCCCGCGCCCTGTCGATGGAACCCAAGGTGCTGCTGCTGGACGAGCCCTTCGGCGCCCTCGACGCCCTGACCCGCGCCAAGCTGCAGGACGAACTGCTGCAGATCGTGGCCACCACCCACAGCACCGTGGTGATGGTGACGCACGACGTGGACGAGGCCGTGCTGCTGTCTGACCGCATTGTGATGATGACCAACGGTCCGGCCGCCACCATCGGCGAAGTCCTGCGTGTGGAACTGCCGCGCCCGCGCGACCGTGTGGCGCTGGCCGAGAGCACGCAATACCTCGGCTACCGCAAGGCCGTCATCGATTTTCTCTACACACGCCAGGGCCACGTCGAAAAAGCAGCCTGACGGGGATCGCACCGCAACAGCGCACCAAGCCGCTGCCGGAAATTACAACAGGGAGGGGTTTCAATGTCCGCAGTTCTATCCGCCCATGGCTCGCCAGCCATGGACCGTCGCCAAGGCGTGCCCGGTGTGGGGCAACCGACGGCCAAAACGAGCCGCCGCCGGGGTTCCCTCGGCAAGTACCGCGAACTCATCATCGCTGTGGGATTTTTCCTGCTGTTCGACCTGGGGGTGCTGGTCCTGAATTTCTACACCTCGTTCAAGATCTCGGAAGACGCGGTGGGCGTGAACCTATCGGGCCGCCAGCGCATGTTGTCGCAACGCACGGCCAAGGCGCTGCTTGCGGTGGAGGGCAACCGCATCAAGGCAGTGACCAACGACAAGGATGTCGAGGAGTTGCGAAACGCCGTCAAGCTGTTTGACGCCTCGCTCAAGGGCTTCCAGAACGGCGCCACGGTGCCGGGCGGCGACGGCAAACCGGTCTACCTGCACCCGGCCGAGAGCGCCAAGGCCATCGACGTCCTGAAAAAAGCGCAGGACATCTGGACGCCCTACCAGGAAAAGCTGGCCCCGGTGATGGCGGGTTCGGCCAGCGAGACCGAACTGCAGAGCGCGGTGGCGTATGCGAAGGCAAACAACCTCAAGCTGCTGGGCCTGATGAACGACCTGACCACAGCGCTCGAAGCGGTTGCCACCGAGCGCGCCAGCGTGCTGCGCATGGTGCAGACCGGCGGCATCGTGCTGGCGCTGCTGAACTTCGCCTTCATCCTGTTCAAGTTCCTGCGGCGCCTGAACACCTCCGACGCCGCCATCGAGGCCGTCACTGAAGAAAACCGCGAGATTCTCGCGAGCGTGCGCGAGGGCCTCTTTCTGCTGACCCCCGACCACCGACTGGGGTCGCAGCTCTCGCGCTCCACGCATGACCTGTTCGGCAAGACACTGGCACCCGGGCAGGCGTTTTTCGAGCTGCTGTCGCAGCTGGTCTCGGAGAAGGCATTGAACGACGCACGCGACTATGTCGAGCTGCTGTTTTCTCCCCATGTGAAAGAGCAACTGGTTCAAGGCATCAACCCGCTGTCGGAGGTGCAGCTGACGCTGAAAAACCGGCTCGGCCAGGACACCCACCGCTACCTGTCGTTTCATTTCAACCGCGTCCAGGAAGGCAGTGCCGTGCGGCATCTGCTGGTGACGGTCCAGGACATCACCCAGAAGGTGGAGCTGCAGGCACGCCTGGCCGGTGAGCGCCAGCGCTCGCAGAAGGAGCTGTCGATGATGCTCAAGGCCTTCGAGACTGAGCCCGCCATGATGCGCGCCTTTGTCGAGCGGGCCGAGGCCTCCCTGCTGGAAGTGAACGACCTGCTGCGGAGCACATCATCCGCCTCGTCGGAAACCCAGGTGCTCAAGGCGGTCGATGGCGCCTACCGCCGCATCCATGCCTTCAAGGGCGATGCGGCATCGCTCGGGCTGGAGATCCTCACCACGCTGGCACACCAGTTTGAAACTGAACTGCAAAAGCTCAAGGACAACGGCGCGGCCTCAGGCGATGCCCTGCTCGCGCTGCCGCTCCCGCTGGAAGACCTGCTCGCGAAAGTCAGTGCCTTCAAGGCCATGGGCCAGAGCAGGCCGCAAGACAACGCACAACCACAGGCTGCAGAGGTGCAGGGATTGAACAGTGCACTCGCCCAATTGGCGCAGGAAGTCAGTGCCGACTGCGGCAAGCAGGTAGGCGTCGACGTGCGCATGGGCAGCGCTCAGGACCTGCCAGCCGGCAAGATGGGTCTGGTGCGGGAAATTGCGATCCAGCTGCTGCGCAATGCCGTCGTGCACGGCGTCGAGAAACCACCCCTGCGGCAAGCCGCGGGCAAGCCGGATGCAGGACAGGTGGACGTCGGTCTGCACCGCGACGAGAGCGGACAGTGGCAGCTCAGCGTCCGCGACGACGGCACGGGGCTGAGCGCCTCGAAAGTGCGCCAGCGACTGCTGGAGCTGGGCTGGTACACCGCCGAGCAGGTGCAGAGCTTCAGCGACAAGCAGATCATCGGGCACATCTTCAAGCCCGGGTTCTCAACGGCGGGTGCGGCCTCACGGCACGCCGGACGGGGTGTCGGCCTCGACCTGGTACAGGCCAACGTGCAAAAGCTGGGGGCGCGGCTGCTGCTGTCCAGTACGCCTGGGCGGCACACCGAATTCAAGGTCTGTTTCGCCTGATGCCCGATAGCTCATGAATACCGACACCGCTTTTCTCGTGGACTATTTACTCAAAGGAGTGCCCGCATGCGACTGCTGATCGTTGACGACTCCAACATGATCCGCACGCGGATTTCCCGTGTGGTGCAAAACGGTGGCATCAAGGGCATCGTGCTGGCAGGGCTGGCCAAAAACGGCCTTGAAGCCGTGCGGCTGGCCCGGGCCACCAAGCCGGAAGTGGTGACCATGGACCTCACGATGCCGGAAATGGATGGCATTGAATGCATCAGCGCACTGCTGAAGCTGGACCCGACCATCAAGATTCTGGTCGTCAGCGCACTGAGCGACAAATCCACCGCCATCCAGGCCCTCAAACTCGGCGCGCGCGGCTTTGTCGCCAAACCGTTCACTGACGAAGAGCTGCAAATGGCGCTGCTCGACGTTGCAGATGTCGCCCGATAAGGAACCGCCATGGCCACGCTCAACGAAACCGACCTCAAACTCTTTGTCGACTCCATCCGCAACTACCTGAAAGTCACCACCCGGCAGGAGCCTCAGATCACGTCGGCCTACCTCGGAACGGAAGATGTCGAAGGATTTGAATTCAATGGCATCGTGACTTTTTCCGGCAGCCACAACGGCCACGTGGTGGTGTCCATGCCCGGAAAGCTGGTGCGTGAACTCCTGCTGCTGCAGCACGAGACCCAACTCAGCGACGGCAACCTGCTCGACGCCGTGGGGGAAATTGCCAACACCCTGGCCGGCAATGCGCGCAAGGTGCTTGGCTCTGATCTGCAGATTTCCGTGCCCATCAAGCTGCAAGGTACGCAAGGCATGAAAGCCCGGGTCCGCAAGCGCCCATATGTCATCACGCTGCGCTGGAACCACTATGCGGCCATGGTCTGCGTCGACATGGACCGCACGAACTGAACCACAACCGCCCAGTCACGCACGCAATGTGTGCATCGCACCAGAAAAAAAGCGGTTGAATGGCCGAATTGCGCTGCAACAGTGCATTTTTTGCGCCCCAAGGTGGCACGCTTTTCGCACTGATTGCGTGAATCAAACTTCTTCACAGAAAGAACTTGCACCATGGCGGGGTTTCGTAGTTTTCTCAAGGCTGGTCATGCGCCCACACTGGGCGCGGCATTTTTCTATTTCGCATTCTCCTGCTGCATCTGGGTGATGAACGGGGCCATGGCGCCCTTCATTTCGGAAACCTACAAACTCTCGCCCACGGAAAAAGGCGTGATGCTGTCGGTCCCGATCTTTGCCGGCGCGCTGATGCGCTTCCCGCTGGGTGTGCTGGCACAGTACATCGGCCGCAAGAGTGCCACGCTGGTCGAAATGGGCCTGATCATGGTGGCCCTGCTGTTCGGGTATTTTCTGGTGGACTCCTACAGCAGCCTGCTGGCCATGGGCGTGTTGCTGGGCATTGCCGGCGCCAGCTTCGGCGTGGCACTGAGCCTCGGCTCAGGCTCGTTTCCACCGCGCTACAAGGGCCTGGCCATGGGCTTGGTGGGTGCGGGCAACGTCGGTACCGCGGTGTCGGTGCTGGTCGCCCCAGCCCTGGCCCAGCGCTTCGGCTGGCAGTCGGTCTATGGCATTGCCGCACTGGCAATGCTGCTGCCGATGATCGCCATGATCCTGTTCGCGAAGGAGCCCGACGACGTGGACAGCCACGCCACACTGCGCGAGCACGTGGCCTGCCTGTTTGAGAAAGACGGCTGGGCGTTCAGCCTCATTTACGCCGTGAGCTTTGGCGGCTTCATCGGACTGGCGACCTTTCTGCCCTCCTACTACTACGACCAGTTCGGCGTGAGCAAGGTACAGGCCGGACAGCTGTCGATGCTGGCCGCCTTCATGGGCGCCGCGCTGCGCATCTTCGGCGGCTGGATTTCCGACCGCTGGGGCGGCGTGAACACCCTGAGCGTGGTGCTGCTGACGATTGCCGCCACCCTGATCGCCTGCGGCCTGGCCGGCAACTCGCTGGTGGCCACCACACTGCTCGTGATGCTGTGCTTTTCCGCGCTGGGCGCGGGCAACGGTGCCTTGTTCCAGCTGGTGCCCCTGCGCTGGCCCCTGGCCACTGCGGTCGCCGGCTCGATGATCGGCGAGATCGGCGCACTCGGCGGCGGCCTGGTCCCCAACGCGATGGGCATCTCCAAACAGTTCGCCGGCACCTACATGTGGGGCTTCTTCTTTTTCGCAGCGCTGGCCTTGGGAATGCTGCTGATGCTGCGGGTGATGCAGATTCGGTGGACGCGGACGTGGGCTGAGAAAGGTGGGCGGGCGCGGAGTGCTTGATTGGCTCGGCTGACATCGCTGTCGGGCGTTCAGTGACCTATTGACGGATGTGAGTGGGTTGAGGCCTGAGGCCGGGACTCGCCCCGGCGGGCGAGGTACTTTTCTTTGGCGAAACAAAGAAAAGTAAGTTGCCGCCGGGCAACCCCCGGCCTCCTCCCTCCGCAAAACCCAAGCCCTCAAAAAAACTACCGTGGCAAAAACAACAACCAATAAACAAGCAAACAATTCACCAACACACTCACCCCCAGCAACAACTTCCACAACACCACCGGATCCCGCTGGATCAGCGGCGTGGCATGCGGCGCCGTCAACGGCCGCGAGGCACCGCGCTCCAGCACCAGCAGCAGTTCCTCGGCCGTTTCAAAGCGCTGCCGCTTGTCGCGTGCCACCGCCTTGAGCACCACGTGGTCGAGCCAGATGGGTACTTCGGGGTTGATGCGGCTGGGCGCGACCGGATCGCGGTAATAGCGACCGGCCTGGTAGGGCAGGACTTCGCCATACGGCAGCCGGTGGGTCAGCAACTGGTACAGCGTCACGCCCAGCGCAAACAGGTCGCTCTGCGCGTCAGGCAGTTCCTCGCTGGCGTCCACGCCGGTGCTGCTGAAGCCCCACTGCTCCGGGTTGATGAAGCTGGGCGTGCCCGCATGCAGTTTGCGCACCGCCTCGGGTTCGCGGCCGCTCAGGGCCACGCCCAGGTCCAGCAGCCGCAAGACACCGTCTTCGCCCTGGTGCAGGTTGCCAGGTTTGATGTCGCGGTGGATCACGCACTGCCGGTGCAGTTGCCCCAGCGCGCGTGCTGTTTGCGTGGCGACGCCCAGCACTTGCGCGATGCTGAACTTGTAGCCGCCGTCGAGCTGCTGCTGCAGCGTCTCACCGCTGTGCCAGTCATAGAGCAGGTAGAACGCACTG
This sequence comes from Synechococcus sp. UW140, assembly GCA_943370905.1. GTDB lineage: Bacteria > Pseudomonadota > Gammaproteobacteria > Burkholderiales > Burkholderiaceae_C > Polaromonas. The sequence continues at coordinate 64,974 of CALRSS020000005.1, read as the reverse complement.
CGCTCCTGCCCCGTGGGCAGCCGCTCATGCAGGTTGACCAGGTGCGAGGCGGCCCGGCCCGACTGCATGCGCATGGCGAGCCAGGCTTCATGCGCCAGCATGGCGCACTCCTCTTCGTCATGGGCGCGGGCCGGGTTCAGCGTCTTCAGGGCATAGAGTGCGCGCGTGTGGGGGTCGCGCATCTGGTAGAGCACGTGGATGCCGTTGTCGGCCACCGGAGCAGTCACCGTGAGACCGTCCATCACGTCCCCCACTTTCAGGCGGGGCGGGACGGGCAAGGCACGGGCCATGCGGTTGAAGTCCTGCAGCGTCGCGTCGAGCAGGCCGCGCACATGCACCACCACCGCCGTGACGTTGTCGTCGCTGCCGGCCGCCAGGGCCGTATCGACCAGGGCCTGGCTGGCGACCTGTGCGCCGTCAGGCTCCCGGGAGCCAGCCAGGCCCTGCAGCTGCGCATCGCGCACCACCCCGTGCACACCGTCGGTGAGCAGCACAAACACGTCGCCCACCTGCAGGTCGCCCTGCATGTAATCCACCACCACATGGTCTTCCGCGCCCACCGACCGCAGCAGCTGGTGGCGGAAATCGGGGTGATCGACCACATGGTCGTGCGTGAGTTGCTGGAGCACGCCACCGCGCAGCAGATAGGCCCGCGAATCGCCGACATGGGCCAGCGTGTACGACTGCCCGCGCAGCACCAGCGCCGTGAGGGTGGTCAGCCCGACCACCGGCTTGCGGCGCTGGTTGATGCCGGCCAGCCACGCATTTTGCGCGCCGATGATGCGGTCCAGCGCGACTGTGGTGTCCCAGGTTTCAGGCGTGCCGTAGTAGTCGCGGACCAGGCTGGTCACGGTGGTCTGGGCGGCCTCGCGGCCCATGCCGCCAGTGGTGACGCCATCGGCAATCGCCACGATGGACCCCATGGTCTCGCGCCCGGGTTCGGGCAGCATGGCGGCACAAAAGTCTTCGTTGCTGCTTTTACGGCCTGCCAGCGTGGCAAAGCCAATGTCGAGGTCAAATGCCATGCACCAATATAAGCAAGTTCAATGCCCGTTTTTGGTGCGGTGCAACAATGAAGCGGCCTGCGCTATCCCACCAGCATCTGCATGCTGTGCTCATACTGTGCCGACAACTGCTCGAACACGTCGAGCAATTCCTCACTGGCGCTGGCCAGGCCCTCCAGCCGCCGGGCATCGACGCCACCGCCCAGGGCCACAGCGCCGGCGCGCATTTGCGCCCAGCCGGCGGCCGCACGCTCGAGCGACAGGCGAATGTCCGGGCTGGTCAGCGGAATCCCGTTCAGGTAGTGCAAAGCCTGCTCGAAAACGACGATGGATTCGGCGCAGCCAGCCTCGCCGCGCGCCAGGTTGAGCCGGTCACCCACCACCTGCTGCAGGGCATATTTGGCAAACCGCTGGCTCAGCATGCGCTGACGGCCCGCCACGTTCAGCACCTGCAAGGGCGGCATCGCAGCGGCGCTTTCCAGACTGCCAGTCATGCGCTCGGCCTCCTGGAGCAGCCGCTCGGCCAATTCGTCCAAGTGCGCCACATCAGAGGCTTGCGGCGCCTCCTGCAAGGCGGCCTTGAGGCGAGCCCACGTCACGGAGACCTGCCCCAGCAGATCGCCAAAAGTCTGCTGCGACAGGCTTTTCCCCAGGGCAGCAAGGTTGGCGTCCACACGCAGAACCGATTCCTCCAGCAGTTCGTGGACGCGCAGCGTCCGGACACCGGCCAACCGCAGCAACGCCAGCTTGACCAGGCGCTGCGACAGCATGCGCAACTGGCCCGAGCGGTTGACGTCTTCGGCAAAGCGGGCCGAGTGGATGATCTGCTGGGACACCTGGCCCAGACGCTGGTTGGTGTGCATGGAGGCGGTCCGCAGGATCTGGAAGGCCTCGTCATCCGACAGTTGCCGGGCGTGCATCAGGATGCCCTTGGCGCGGTCCACCACCTTGCGCTCTTCCAGCCGGCTGGAGACGTCCTGTATCTGCGCACGCAAGGCCTGCTCGCGCGCAAACCGCGCCTGCGCAAGGTGGATCAGCGGCCGCAGGCGCTGCTGCGCATAGCCATGGACCACATAGGCATGCACGCCCACTTCAAGCGCACGCGCGATTTTCCCGGCGTCCACATCGGTGGTGAACACGATCACGGAGCAAGGCGCCGTCTCGGCGATGGTCTGCAGCGCCTTGAACAGCTCTTCTCCGGGCGCAGGGTCGTGGCAGATCACCACGTTTGGCGACCGACGCAGCACCTCCTGCACCACTTTGCTGCGCTCGCTCACCGCTGCGAGCACCTCCACGCCCGCCGCTTCGAGGTCGGATACCAGGGACTGGGGGCCGGCGAGGCCATTCACGTGGAGCAAGGCGGACGTCATACAAATCGGGGAATTCAGAGGGAAAAACAGGCTGGTCAGCACGCAAGTCGCGCGCCACGCCACCACCCGGGCAGCGGGGTTTGCCGCAACAGCCCAATGATATGGCACAAGTTTTGCATTAACCCCTGCGGGCGTAACGAAGCGCCCCAACTTAGCGAAAGCACTGCGGGTTCTGCGCACAACGACGTGCGTAATGGTGTGCCTCACACCGGGCTGACAGCCCGGATCCCTGACAACCGGGAGAGAGCATCATGATTTTCAATACCCCTTCAAGCCTTTCAAGCCACCCGGCAGGTCAGGCCGCTGTCACCCGTCTGATTCACCGCGCCTTGCGCACGACCAGCCGCTGCCTTGCGCCGGCCGTGGCATGACGTTTGCACCCATGACTTCCAACACGACTTCGAACCTTCCTGGAGTGGCCCCATGAAAAAATCAAGACTGGTAATGATCGGTAACGGCATGGCCGGCGTACGCACCATCGAGGAGCTGCTCAAGGTTGCGCCCGAGCTGTACGACATCACCGTGTTTGGCGCCGAGCCCCACCCCAACTACAACCGCATCCTGCTGTCGCCGGTGCTGGCGGGTGAACAGACGCTCGACGAAATCGTCCTCAACTCCTGGGACTGGTACAAGGACAACCACATCACGCTGCATGCCGGCAAGAAGGTGGTGGAGGTAGACCGCATCAAGCGCATCGTGCGCGCCGTGGACGCCGAAGGCACCGTCACCGAAGCGGAATACGACCGCCTGCTGATGTGCACCGGCTCCAACCCCTTCATCCTGCCGATTCCGGGCAAGGACTTGAAAGGCGTGATCGCCTACCGCGACATCGCCGACACCAACGAAATGATCGAGACGGCGAAGAAATACAAAAAAGCCGTGGTCATCGGCGGCGGCCTGCTCGGCCTGGAAGCGGCCAACGGCCTGATGCTGCGCGGCATGGAGGTCAGCGTGGTCCACGTGATGCCCACGCTGATGGAGCGCCAGCTCGACAGCGTCGCCGGCAAGCTGCTGCAGAAGTCGCTGGAAGACCGCGGCCTGAAGTTCCTGATGGGTGCGCAGACGCAGGAGCTTGTGGGTGGCACTGGTGTTGATGGCGAGCCGGGCCGCGTCACGGCCATCAAGTTCAAGGACGGCACCGAACTGCCCGCAGACCTGGTGGTGATGGCCGTCGGTATCCGGCCCAACACGCAGCTGGCCGAATCGATGCGCCTGCACTGCAACAAGGGCATTGTCGTCAACGACACCATGCAGACCGTGACTGACGCCCGCATCTACAGCGTCGGCGAATGCGCGGCCCACCGCGGCATTGCCTATGGCCTGGTGGCACCGCTGTTCGAGCAGGCCAAGGTGGCAGCCAACCATCTGGCGCAGTTCGGCATTGGCCGCTACAGCGGCTCGCTGACCTCGACCAAGCTCAAGGTCACGGGCATCGACCTCTTCAGCGCCGGCGACTTCATGGGCAGCGAAGGCGCCGAGGAGATCGTGATGAGCGACCCTTTCGGTGGTGTGTACAAAAAGCTGGTCATCAAGGACGACAAGCTGGTCGGCGCCTGCCTCTACGGCGACACGGTCGACGGCAGTTATTACTTCAAGCTGCTGCGCGATGGCCGCAGCGTGGCGGACATCCGCGACAAGCTGATGTTCGGCGAGTCCAACATCGGTGATGCCGGCCACGAAGGCCACAACAAGGCCGCGGGCATGCCCGACACCGCCGAAGTCTGCGGCTGCAATGGCGTGAACAAAGGCACCATCTGCAAGGCCATCAAGGAAAAAGGCCTTTTCACCCTGGACGAAGTGCGCAAGCACACCAAGGCCAGCGCATCCTGCGGCTCCTGCACCGGCCTGGTCGAACAGATTTTGATGTTCACTGCCGGCGGCGACTATTCCGCCACGCCCAAGCTCAAAGCCATGTGCGGCTGCACCGACCACGGGCACCAGGCCGTGCGCGACGCGATCCGTGCCAACAAACTGCTCACCATTGCCGACGTCTACAAGTTCCTGGAGTGGCGCACGCCCAACGGCTGCGCGAGCTGCCGCCCGGCCATCAACTACTACCTCATCAGCACCTGGCCCAAAGAGGCCAAGGACGATCCGCAGAGCCGCTTCATCAACGAGCGCAGCCACGCCAACATCCAGAAGGACGGCACCTACAGCGTGATTCCGCGCATGTGGGGCGGCGAAACCACGGCCAGCGAACTGCGCCGCATTGCGGATGCCGTCGACAAGTACAAGATTCCGACCGTCAAGGTCACCGGCGGCCAGCGCATCGACTTGCTGGGCGTGAAAAAGGAAGACCTGCAGAACGTCTGGAAGGACATCGGCATGCCGTCCGGCCACGCCTATGCCAAGGCGCTGCGCACGGTGAAGACCTGCGTGGGCAGCGAGTGGTGCCGCATGGGCACGCAGGACAGCACGCAGATGGGCAAGGACCTCGAGCGCGCCATGTGGCGTATGTACGCCCCGCACAAGGTGAAGTTCGCGGTGAGCGGCTGCCCGCGCAACTGCGCCGAGTCCGGCATCAAGGACGTGGGCATCATCGGCGTGGATTCAGGATGGGAGATGTACATCGCCGGCAACGGCGGCATCAAGACCGAAGTCGCCCACTTCCTGACCAAGCTGAAAACAGCGGCTGAAGTGCTGGAGTACACCGGTGCCTTCTGCGAGCTCTACCGCCAGGAAGGCTGGTACCTTGAGCGCACCGTGCACTACGTGAACCGCGTCGGTCTCGACTATGTGAAAAAGCGCATCCTCGAAGACCACGAAGGCCGCAAGGCGCTGTGGGAACGCCTGCAGTTTGCGCTCGATGGCGAGCCCGATCCGTGGTTCGAGCTGAAGGAAGCGTCCGTCGACACCCGCCAGTTTGAAAAACTCCCGGCCTGATCACTTGCAGGAACCTGACATGACTGAATGGAAAAAAATCTGCCTGGTGACCGACATTCCGGTGCTCGGCTCCCGCCGCGTGGCACGGCCCCAGGGCCTGGATGTGGCGGTGTTCCGCAACGACCAGGACGGCGTGTTTGCACTGCTCGACCGCTGCCCGCACAAGGGCGGGCCCCTCAGCCAGGGCATTGTGTTCGGCACCAGCGTGGCCTGCCCGCTGCACAACTGGACCATTGACCTGGAAGGTGGCTGCGCCAAGGCGCCCGACGAGGGCTGCACGCCGAAATTCACCTGCAAGGTGGAAGCCGGTCAGGTGTTTCTGGACGCCGCCGAACTGGACACGCTGGCGCTCGACCTGACCCGGCCCCGCGCTGGCCCCGGCGCCACGCATGGCGCCCTGGGCGATCAGACCTTCGACGTGCAGACGCCGCACACGGCATGACCAGAGACACCGTTCGCCCGAAGCTTGTTGAAGGGCTGTTCGCGCCTGCTCAAGACAGGCTTCGACAAGCTCAGCCCGAACGGTTTTTGGCACGCGAAACGCGCTCAACATGCCCCTACTGCAATCTTGCAGCGGGCGCTGCCGATCGCGTTGCGATGACATCGAAACACCGCAGCAGGGGCAACACATGACGCGCGAAACGCGCTCAACCTGCCCCTACTGCGGTGTGGGCTGTGGCGTGATCATCGAATCTCAGGGGGACCAGATCACCGGCGTGCGCGGCGACCCGGACCACCCTGCCAACTTTGGCCGGCTGTGCACCAAGGGCTCGACGCTGGCCCTGACCGCGTCGGCCGATGTGACGCGCCACACACGGCTGCTGCAGCCGATGCAGCGCCTGAAGCGTCATGAGGCGCCGCAACCGGTCAGCTGGGACCAGGCGCTGGGCTTTGCCAGCGAGCGCTTTGCCAGCATCATCACCGAGCATGGCCCTGATGCCGTGGGCTTCTACATTTCCGGCCAGCTGCTGACCGAGGACTATTACGTCTTCAACAAACTCGCCAAGGGGCTGATAGGTACCAACAACGTCGACACCAACTCTCGCCTGTGCATGAGCAGCGCCGTGGCAGGCTACAAGCAGACACTGGGCGCTGACGCGCCGCCGAGCTGCTATGACGATGTGAACCACGCGCAGTGCATCTTCATCGTCGGCAGCAACACGGCCTACGCCCACCCGGTGCTGTTCCGCCGCATCGAAGACGCCAAGACCGCCAACCCGGCGCTCAAGATCATCTTCTGCGACCCGCGCCGTACCGACACGGCCGAGATTGCCGATCTGTACCTGCCCATCCAGCCCGGTACCGACGTGTCGCTCTTCAACGGCCTGCTGCACATCATGCTGTGGGAAGGCTGGACGGACAACGCCTGGATCGCCGCCCACACCACCGGCTTTGATGCGCTCAAAGCCACGGTGCGCGACTACACGCCCGACCTCGTGGCAGAGACCTGCGGCATCAAAAAGGACGACCTCTTTGCCACCGCAAAAATGTTTGCAACTTCAGCAGCCACGCTCAGCCTCTATTGCCAGGGCCTGAACCAGTCGAGCAGCGGCACCGCCAAGAACGCAGCGCTGATCAACCTGCACCTGGCCACTGCGCAGATCGGCAAACCCGGCGCCGGGCCGTTCTCGCTGACTGGTCAGCCCAATGCGATGGGCGGCCGCGAAGTCGGCGGCCTGGCCAACCTGCTGAGCGCGCACCGTGACCTGGCCAACCCGGACCACCGCGCTGAGATTGCCGCGCTGTGGGGCGTGAACTCGGTACCAGACAAGCCAGGCAAGACAGCCGTAGAGATGTTCCAGGCTGCCGCCGACGGCGAGATCAAGGCGCTGTGGATCGCGTGCACCAACCCTGCGCAATCGATGCCCGACCAGGCCACGGTGCGCCGCGCGATGGAACGCGCCGAACTGGTCATCGTGCAGGAAGCCTTTGCCACCACCTCCAGCTGCGACTACGCCGACCTGCTGCTGCCCGCCACCACCTGGGGCGAAAAAACCGGCACCGTGACCAATAGCGAGCGCCGCATCAGCCGTGTTCGCCCGGCCGTCGCGGCCCCTGGGGCCACACGCCATGACTGGTCGATCGCGATGGACTTTGCCCTGCGACTGGAAAAGCGGTTGCCGCCCCGCAGCACGGCCGGCCAGAGCCTGTTCCCCTACCCTGTCGATGACGAGGCCGCTGGCGTCGAGGCGATCTGGAACGAGCACCGCGAATCCACCCGCGGACGTGACCTCGACATCACCGGCATGAGCTATGACCTGCTGGAGCAGGCGCCGTTGCAGTGGCCCATGAAGTCTGGCGATGCGGCAGGCAAGGTCCGACTCTACGAAGACGGCATCTTCCCGACGGCCGACGGCAAGGCCCGTTTTGTCAACACCGTGTACAAGCCAGTGGCCGAGCCTCGCGAATCGCGTTTCCCGTTCTCGCTCACCACCGGCCGGCTGCGCGACCAGTGGCACGGCATGAGCCGCACCGGCACGCTGGGCCGCCTGTTCGGCCATGTACCTGAGCCCTCGGTGCAGATGAACGAGCAGGACATGGCGCGCCGCCTGCTCAAGGACGGCGACCTGGTGCACGTCACGTCCAAGCGCGGCTCCATCGTGGTACCGGTCCAGTCCTCACCAGAAGTGGCAGCCAGTCAGGCCTTCATCGCCATGCACTGGGGCGCCGAATACCTGAGCGGGCAATCCAGCAGCCGCCTGCCGCTGGCCGGTGTGAATGCGCTCACCACGTCGGCCTACTGCCCGACCTCGAAGCAACCCGAGCTCAAGCATGCCGCCGTGAAAATTCTCAAGGCCGAGATGCCCTGGACCCTGATGGCCATGGCCTGGCTGCCAGGCGGTGATGCCCTCGCCGCACGCGAGCAACTCAAATCGCTGATGGCCGCTTTTCCGTTCACCAGCTGCGTGCCTTTTTCCAGCAACACCGCCCTGAGCGACCACGACCGCGAACGCACCGGCGTGCTGTTCCGGGCGGCATCGCATGAAGCCCCCGCCGATGCCCTGCTGCAGTCGCTGGAGAAGGTGCTCGGGCTGGACGGCGCCGATGTGCTGCGCTATGTCGACCATAAAAAAGGCCAGCGGCGCACCGTGCGCCTGGTGCGCGATGGCGACCAGGCCCGGCTGGCTGGCTTTGTGCTGGCGGGTGACACCAGCGCGCAGGCGTGGATCAAGACCCTGCTGCAGGACGAACTGCCCGCCCAGGCCTACGGCCGTCTGCTGCTGCTGCCAGGCGCCAAACCGCCCGCCGCCGTGACCGATTCGATGAAGGGCCGCGGCAAGCTGGTGTGCACCTGCTTCAACGTCAGCGACACCGCCATCGACGCCCATCTCGCGCTGGTGAGCGCAGGCGGTGGCGGTGCGGGCTACCTGGGCACAGACGAGGAACGCCTTGCCTCGCTGCAGGATGCACTGAAGTGCGGCACCAACTGCGGCTCCTGCGTGCCCGAACTCAAACGCCGCATCCGCTCCGCACACAGCGCATCCGGCCAGGCGGCCGGAACACCTGAGCGGACGGTGATTCCCATCAAGCAATTGGCGTGAGACCCAACGAGGCGTCTCTCTTCAAGCCTGTCCTTCGACAAGCTCAGGACGAACGGATTTCATCCGGCAGCCACGGAGCTTGTCTTCACCAGCGGAGCCGTGGAACCGGCTTAGCCGGGCCACATGCGGACGGCCCCCTCGGGGGCAGGGAGTTACGCGAAGCGAACGACCGTGGGGGCTCACTACCTCGGGGCGATAATTCGTTATGGGAATCAGTCAATACATCAAGGAAATCGGCCGCGGCAAGGATGGCGCACGCGCCCTGTCACGCGAGCAGGCCACAGACCTCCTCGGCCAGGTGCTCGACGGCCAGGTCACCGACCTCGAAATCGGGGGCTTTTGCCTCGCGATGCGCATCAAGGGTGAAACGCCCCATGAAATGGCGGGCTTTCTCGATGCCGTCCACCAGCGTCTGCACAAACTGCCAGCGGGAGACACACCGACCGTGGTGCTGCCCACCTACAACGGCGCGCGCAAGCTTCCCGTCCTCACACCCCTGCTGGCACTGCTGCTGGCACGCGAGGGGGTGCCGGTGCTGGTGCATGGCACGCCCACCGAGTCCAAGCGGGTGTTCGCCTCCGAGGTGCTGCTGGCCCTGGACATTCCGGCGCAATCCACGGTGCAGGCCATCGCGCCTGGCACGGTGCAATTTATCCCCACCGAGGTCATGCTGCCTGCCCTGAAACGCCTGCTGGACGTGCGCCGTGCCGTGGGTCTGCGCAATCCGGCGCACAGCCTGGTGAAGATCATGAACCCCTGCGCCGGCCGCAGCCTGATCGTCAGCAGCTACACCCACCCGGAATATGCGGTGTCGATGGCGCAGACTTTTGAACAGGTGGGCGCCGACGCGCTGCTGCTGCGCGGCACCGAGGGCGAGGTGGTGGCCGACCCGCGCCGCATGCCGCAGATGGACGGTTTTCTGGCCGGTCAGCGCACACGACTGCAGGAGGCACAACCCGGCAGTCTGGCCACGGTGCCGGACCTGCCCAAGACAGTGGACGCGGCCTTGACCGCGGAATACATTCGGGAGGTGCTGGACGGCCGGCAGCCCGTACCCGCCCCTATTGCCAGGCAGGTGGAACACATCTTGCATCTGGTTTCGCAGATCACACACTCATCATGAACCACGGAAAAGTCACTCTCGTAGGCGCAGGTCCCGGCGACCCGGAACTGCTCACACTCAAGGCACTCAAGGCCATCCAGGGCGCTTCGGTGTTGCTGGTCGACGATCTGGTGAGCGACGAGATCGTGGCCTTTGCGCCGGCAGACGCGCGCATCGTGCACGTGGGCAAGCGCGGCGGCTGCAAGTCAACGCCCCAGGCCTTCATCGAAAAACTCATGCTGATGGCCGCCCGCGAGGGTGAATCGGTGGTGCGCCTCAAGGGCGGCGACCCGTTCATCTTTGGCCGGGGCGGCGAGGAAGTCGAGCATCTGCGCGCAGCGGGCATTGCGGTGGAAGTCATCAACGGCATCACGTCCGGGCTGGCGGCCGTTACCTCGCTGGGCGTGCCGCTCACCCACCGTGAACATGCGCACGGCGTGGTCTTTGTCACCGGCCACGCCAAACCCGGTGATGAAGGCACGGACTGGCGCGCGCTGGCCGCCACGGCGCACAGCGCGCGGTTGACGCTGGTGATCTACATGGGCGTGAGCGGTGCAGAGCGCATCCAGGCCGAACTCCTCACCGGGCTGCCGGCCGCAACACCGGTGGCGGTGGTCCAGAGTGCATCGCTGCCCTCACAGCGCCACATCACCACCACGCTGGGCGAACTGGCGCATGCCATCGCTGAGGCCGGCCTGGCCAGCCCGTCGGTGATTGTGGTGGGCGATGTCATCAGTGGTGTGGCGCTCGCAGCGTCGCATCCGGGCACCACCGCAGACGTCCGGTTCGCCTGAGCGGCCACGCTGGCACACCTGCCAGCCAATGGTTGAAACAGGGGCTTGTGCGGTCTGCTGTCATCCGTCAGTCACGCACCGTCAATAATCTCGGGAGTTTGTTTTACCGGGGTCCTGCATGGTCACACGTTTTCTCTTTCGCGCGCTGCTCGCGCTCGGCCTCGCCGCGGGCCTAGGCGGCGCGCAGGCACAGACTTTTTCCTTCGGCCTCTGGGGCGACATGCCCTACAAAAAAGCCGGTGACGACGCCAGACTCCCTGCCGTGCTGCACAGCATCAACCAGTCGGACATCGCCTTTTCCATCTACGACGGCGACATCAAGGACGGCAGTTCGGAATGCACGGACGACCTCTATGCGCAAGCACTGGCCATGTTCGGGCAGCTGAAAAAACCCGTGGTCTATGTGCCCGGCGACAACGAGTGGACCGACTGCCACCGCCTGAACAACGGCGGCTACGACGCCCTGGAGCGTCTGGCCTACCTGCGCAAAACCATGTTCCCCACAGCCAGCAGCCTGGGCCGGCGGCAAATGCCGCTGCTGCACCAGGGCCAGCCCGGCGAGAAGTTCTATGAGAACACCCGCTTCAGCCGTGGCCGCGTGGTGTTTGTGGGCCTGAACATGCCCGGCAGCAACAACAACAAAATCCTCGACGACAAGGATTGCACTTACAAGAGCGCCCGCACAGCCGCGCAGTGTGAGGCCAGCAATGCGGAATACCTGGCGCGCGACGCCGCCAATGTGCAGTGGCTGCAGCAGGCCTTCCAGGCGGCAAAGGAGCAGAAGGCCGTGGGCATCGTGCTGGTCACGCAGGCTGACCCGGGCTTTGACTTGCCCGAGACGGAAGACGTCGACGAAAGCCAGGCACCGCGCTTCAGCGGCTACCGCCGTTTCATCGGCCAGGTCGTCGCCGAGACCGAACAGTTCAAGGGGCAGGTGCTCTATGTGCACGGCGACACGCACTTCTTCAAGATGGACAAGCCCCTGTACAGCCCCACCCGCGTGCTGCCCAACCTCACGCGGCTGCAGACCTTCGGCAGCCCGGTACTGCACTGGGTGCGTGTCACCGTCAATGCCCGCGACCCGAATGTGTTCACGGTTCATCCGGTGATGGTCAAGCCGTAGGCAGCCGGTGCGGCGGGAGGCAAAGCTACACTTTCGGCTTTGCACCGCCTGAGACAAGCCGCCGCCATGCACGCCACTGACACCCCGACGCCCATGGGGAACCCCGATTGACCCACCACTTTGACGCCGTTGTGATCGGCGCAGGGGCTGCCGGCCTGTTCTGCGCGGCGCAGGCGGGCCAGCGCGGGCTGAAGGTGCTGCTGATCGACCACAGCGAGAAGGTGGCCGAGAAAATCCGCATCTCGGGCGGCGGCCGCTGCAACTTCACCAACATCGGCACCACGCCGGCCAACTTCCTCAGCGAGAACCCGCACTTTTGTCGCTCGGCGCTGTCGCGCTACACGCCGCAGGACTTCATAGCCCTGCTGCAGCGGCACCAGATTCCCTTTCATGAGAAGCACAAGGGGCAGCTGTTTTGCGACCGCTCGGCCGAAGACATCATCAACCTGCTGCTGGCCGAGTGCGATGCCGGGCAAGTCACGCGCTGGCAGCCTTGCCAGGTGCAAGATATCGCCAGCACTGGCGACACCGAGGCGCCGCACTATGCCATCCACAGTGACCGCGGGCTCGTCACCACGCCCCAGGTGGTGATCGCCACGGGCGGCCTGTCGATTCCCAAGATCGGCGCCACCGACTTTGGCTACCGCATCGCCCGGCAGTTCGGGCTGCGCCTGGTCACACCCCGCCCGGCCCTGGTGCCGCTGACCTTTGACACCGACGCCTGGCTGCCCTACGCGCAGTTAGCCGGGCTGGCCCTACCGGTGCTGATCGACACCTGCCCGCCAGATGCCACGCCCAAACAGCGCAAGAAGGCCGTGGTGTTCGCCGAAGACCTGCTGTTCACCCACCGCGGCCTGAGCGGGCCTGCGGTGCTGCAGATTTCCAGCTTCTGGCAGGAAGGCCAGCCCATCCACATCAACCTGGCGCCAGGCGTGGACCTGCCCAACCTGCTGCTGCGGGCCAAGGCCACCTCGAAAAAGCTGATTGCCAACGAACTGGCTAATCTGGTGCCCAACAGGCTGGCCGACACCTGGACGGCACAAAACCCGGCCCTGCAGCGCCCCATCTGCGACGCCACCGACAAGTCCCTGCAAGGCCTGGCCGAGCAACTGGCCGACTGGGCGCTGGTGCCCAATGGCTCCGAAGGCTACCGCAAGGCTGAGGTCACCGTCGGCGGGGTGGATACGCGCGATTTGTCGTCGCAGACCATGGAGTCAAAGCAGCCGGGCCTTTATTTCATCGGTGAGGTGGTCGATGTGACCGGTTGGCTGGGCGGTTACAACTTCCAGTGGGCCTGGGCCTCGGCCCACGCCTGCGCCGAAGCATTGACCACCACCCCCGTCCAAGCTCACTGCGTGTAGCTTGTTCCCTGCAGCAGGGGGCGACAAACAGAACTCTTCACGCAAGCAGGGGCTCCCTCAGGGGCGCAGGGAGTTCGTCTTCACCAGCGGAGCCGTGGAACCGGCTTAGCCGGGCCACAGGCGGACGGCCCCCTCTGGGGGCAGGGAGTTACGCGAAGCGAACGACCGTGGGGGTGCTATAATCTCAGGCTTTGCTAGCAAACCCGCGCCTGGCCTGATCCTGATCAGATCATCAACGGCGCACCTTTTGGATCAATTCATCAATGACCACCATCCGTGTAAAAGACAACGAGCCATTTGATGTGGCTTTGCGCCGCTTCAAGCGCACCATCGAGAAACTCGGCCTGTTGACCGACTTGCGCGCGCGCGAGTTCTACGAAAAGCCAACGGCCGAGCGCAAGCGCAAGAAGGCAGCCGCCGTCAAGCGCAACTACAAGCGTATCCGCTCGATGCAGTTGCCCAAGAAGCTGTACTGATCTTCAGTACTGCCTCACGGCAACAAAAAGCCCGCACGAGGACGCTCTGCGGGCTTTTTTACTTTTCTGCCGCCATTTTTCCACTTCCAAACGCCGCCTTAGGAGCCCGCAATGTCCCTCAAAGACCAGATCACCGAAGACATGAAAACCGCCATGCGCGCCAAGGACTCCGAACGCCTGGGCACCATCCGCCTGTTGCTGGCGGCCCTGAAGCAGAAAGAGGTCGATGAGCGCGTGGTGCTGGACGACGCCGCTGTGGTCGCCATCGTCGACAAGCTGATCAAGCAGCGCAAGGACTCGCTGGAGGCCTTCCAGAAGGCCGAGCGCAAGGACCTGGCCGACAAGGAGGCCGCCGAGATGGTGGTGCTGCAGGCCTACCTGCCCGCACGACTGAGCGCCGAGGAAGTCACCGCCGCCGTCAAGGCCATCGTGGCAGAAGTAGGCGCTACAGGGCCTGGCGACATGGGAAAAGTGATGGGCGCCGTCAAGGCCAAGCTCGCAGGCAAGGCCGACATGGGGCAAGTGTCTGCGGCGGTGAAGGCGGCACTCACTGGCTAGGGAGAGCGGCCTTCTTGAGTTTTTCTATGCGTTTAACGCATAGAAATGAGGCCTTTGATGAACATTGCAAAACCTCCAATAAGAAGTCCGAATGTCAGCAAGTAGGCACCGCCAGATTTCGCCATCAAGAAAGTGCCAAATGTGACAGTAAGACCTAACGCAAACATGCAAGCACCCCAAATTGCAGTCGCTTTACCGTTCGCTCTTTTCTGAGTTTTTAGTTCGTCCGTTGTAAACATCGAAAGTTGATGTGCTGTGCTCTCAACTGTTTTCGTTGCAGAGACATGGTCCATGCCCAAGCCAACCAATTCAGCAACAATTGATTCCCTACTGCGCCCTTTTGCCAAGCGGCTAACGCACATGGCAGTGATGTTGTCCATGGCCTACTAGCTCCCCGCCACCTTCATCCGGTTGACCAGAATGGAGCCCACCGTCTTCGCCCCGTAGTTGTAGGCATCGGCGCCCACCGCCTCGATGCCCATCAGCATGTCCTTGAGGTTGCCGGCAATCGTGATCTCTTCTACCGGGAAGGCGATGCGGCCGTTCTCGACCCAGAAGCCCGAGGCGCCGCGCGAGTAGTCGCCCGTCACGTAGTTCACGCCCTGCCCCATCAGTTCGGTCACGAACAGGCCGCGCCCCAGTTTCCGCAGCATGGCCTCCAGGTCATCGCCCGCGCGGGTGTGCCGGCTGGTGAGCGTGAGGTTGTGTGAGCCGCCGGCGTTGCCGGTGGTGCGCATGCCCAGCTTGCGGGCTGAATAAGTGCTGAGGAAGTAGCCCGCCACACGGCCGGCATCCACCACCTTGCGGGCCTGGGTCTTCACGCCCTCTTCGTCAAACGGCGCGCTGCCCTTGCCTTTGCGCAGATGCGGGTCCTCGGCAATATCGATGTGCTTCGGAAAAGCCGGCTTGCCCAGGCTGTTGAGCAAAAACGTGCTCTTGCGATACAGCGCACCGCCGCTCACGGCCTGCACAAAACCACCCAGCAGGCCGGCGGCCAGCGGGGACTCGAACAGCACCGGGCATTCGGTCGTGGGGATCTTGCGGCTCTTGAGCCGGGCCAGTGCGCGCTCGGCCGCATACCGGCCCACGGCTTCGGGCCGCGCCAGTTCGGTCGCATCGCGCATGGAGCTGTACCAGGCGTCACGCTGCATCTGGTCGCCCTTGCCGGCAATCGGCGCAACCGAAATGCTGTGGCGCGAGCTGGCATAGCCACCGCGAAAGCCCTTGGTGTGGGCACTGAAAAAATGGCTTTGCTGGGCCGACACGCCCGCACCTTCGCTGTTGGTGATCAGGCGGCTGGTGCCCAGGGCGGCAGACTCGCACTGCAGCGCCAGATGGGCCGCCTCCTCCGAGGTGATGGCCCAGGGGTGAAACAGATCCAGCGCCGGGTGATGGCGGGCGATGTCGCGGTCGTCGGGCAGGCCGGAGGTTTCGTCCTCAGCGGTGAAACGGGCAATGTCGTAGGCGGCCTGGACGGTCTGCTCGATGGCGGCCCTGGAAAAATCGCTGGTGGCGGCATTGCCGCGCTTCTTGCCGATGTACACGGTGATGCCCAGCGACTTGTCGCGGTTGCGTTCTACGTTCTCCAACTCGCCCTTGCGCACGCTCACCGACAGGCCGCAGCCTTCAGAGGCTTCAGCGGCCGCATCGGTGGCGCCGAGCTTCTTCGCGTGGCCGAGCGCGGTGTCGACCAGGTCCTCAAAGAAATCGCGGTGGTAGCTGAATCCGGACTCCGGCTGGCGTGACAACGCACGCGCAGGGCCGGCCGGATGCGGTGAAACTCGGGATGTCTCTGGGGATGTCGCTTTGGAAGTCATATGGGTAGCTATGATACTGACTGCCATGAACAACAAGACTCCCAAGGCCATCAAGGGCTACTGGTCCAACGGCCGCTTCGTCAAACCCGAGGAAATTGCGCTGGAGGAGGTGGGCCCACCCAGCAAGACCCAGCTCAAGGCCGAGGCCGACGAAAAGCAGGCCTTGGGCGAAGCCCTGCTCACCCTGCGCGCCGACCTGATGGCACGCCTGGATTTGCCGGAAAAACTGCGCGACGCCATTGCCGATGCCAAACGCATCACCAACTTTGAAGGCAAGCGCCGCCAGATGCAGTACATCGGCAAACTGATGCGCCCGCTCGACCCGGAGCCGATCCGCGAAGCCATCAACGAGCAACTCAACGGTTCAGCGGAACTCACGCTGGCCCTGCACCTGGCCGAGCAGTGGCGCGACAAGCTGATTGCCGACGACGAGGCCCTGGGCGCTTGGCTCGGGGAGCATCCGGACACCGACTCGCAGCAGTTGCGCGCACTCATCCGCCAGGCCCGCAAGGACGCCAAACCCGAAAAGCCGGGCGAAGCCCCGCGCCACGGCAAGTCCTATCGCGAGATCTTCCAGCTCGTGCGGCATGCGCTGCAGGACGCCGACCCGGCATGAGCGCGGCGATGGACGCCAACCCCTTCGACCCGGTGAAGGTCGGCATCGTCTCGGTGAGCGACCGCGCCTCCACCGGGGTCTATGTCGACAAAGGGCTGCCAGCGCTCAAGGAGTGGTTGAGTCGCGCCCTGCGCAACCCCATCACCTTTGAAGAGCGCCTGATTCCCGACGAGCAGGCGCGCATCAGCGCCACGCTGATCGAGCTGGTCGACGCCGGCTGTTCGCTGGTGCTCACCACCGGCGGCACCGGCCCGGCGCTGCGCGACGTGACGCCGGAAGCGACGCTGGCGGTGGCGCACAAGGAAATGCCAGGCTTTGGCGAACAGATGCGGCAGATCAGCCTGAAGTTTGTGCCCACCGCCATCCTCTCGCGCCAGTGCGCGGTGATCCGGGACAAAAGCCTGATCCTCAATCTGCCCGGCCAACCCAAATCGATCGCCGAAACGCTGGAAGGTCTGAAAAACGAAGCCGGCGACGCCGTGGTGCCTGGCATCTTTGCGGCCGTTCCTTATTGCATCGACCTGATTGGCGGCCCCTATCTGGAAACCGATGCCGCCGTGTGCAAGGCCTTCCGGCCCAAGACGGCCATTCGCACCTTCACCGCATGAGCGCCCCCCACCGATCAGCCAGAACACTGGCCGCGCAAATGGCCACAGGCACGCTGGACGCCGCCCAGGAACTCACCCGCACCCTGGCAGGCATCGATGCTGGCGAGCCCACCGTGGCGGCATTCACCGCACGGCTGACGCTGCCTCAGGCGCTGGCCGGGCTCACCGCCCTGCAAGCCGCAGGCATGGGCCCGCTGCAGGGTGTGGCGGTCGGCGTCAAGGACATCTTTGACACACGCGATCTGTCCACTGCCTACGGCTCGGCCCTGTATGCCGGGCCTGCACGCTCCGACGCCGCGATGGTCAGCACCATCCGCCGCGCAGGCGGTGTGGTCGTGGGCAAGACGACCACCACCGAATTTGCGTTTCTGAACCCCACCGCCACGCACAACCCGCGCGCACCGGGCCGCACACCGGGTGGCTCGTCAGCCGGCTCTGCGGCCGCCGTAGCCGCCGGGCTGGTGCCGCTGGCCATTGGCACGCAAACTGGCGGCTCCATCGTCCGCCCGGCATCGTATTGCGGTGTCGTCGGCTTCAAGCCCAGCTTCGGCCTGTTGCCCACGGCCGGCTTCAAATGCTTTTCATGGTCGCTCGACACCGTGGGCCTCTTTGCCAACAGCGTGGACGACGTCGCCTGGTTTGCCGACGCGGTCAGCGGCCATGCCCTGACACTTGGCAGGGGCACGACACGAAACACGCCGTGGGTCATCGGCGTTCCCGAGGCCTATCCCTGGGGCGAACTCACAGCCAGCGCGCGCAAGGCGCTGGACAACGGCAGCAGCGCGCTGCAGGCCGCAGGCGCCGAGGTGCAGCGCATCGCGCTGCCGGGCTGGATGAAGGACGTGTTTGAAGCGCAGGACGTGATCCAGGGCTACGAAGCCTGGCGCGCGCTGTCACGCGAGGTGGACGACCACGCCGAGGCGCTGTCGCCCATCCTGCGCGATTACCTGCTCGGTGCGCGTCACATCACCGCACAGGCCTACGAGGCCGCGCAGAACATCGCTGCGCAGGCACGGCAGGATCTGGTGGCGTGGATGCAGCCCTGGGATGCCCTGATGACGCCGAGTGCGCCCGATGAGCCGCCCGCGGGCTACAGCAGCACCGGGGTATCGAGCTTCAACCGCGCCTGGACGCTGCTGGGCACGCCGTGCGTGAATGTGCCAGGCGCAGTAGGCATCCATGGCTGGCCCATGGGGCTGCAGATCATCACGCCCCCGCGCACTGATGCCGCCTGCCTGGAAGCTGCGGCGTTTCTGGAAGCCGCACTGCAGCGCCCACGCTGACCGCGACCGCACATTGGCCCGGCAGCCTATTTGCCAATCAGCTGATTGAGCTTGTCGGCCTCGAAGGTCTCGGTCAGGGCTGCGTCGGTGGGCACACAGTCCCGGGTGCTGTGGGCTTGCGGGCCAGAGAGCTTTTCAATCGCCTGCCAGAGCAGCGAAATCTGGTGCTCCTGCCCGGACGCGTTGTCGATCAGGCCCCGCAGGGCCTGCGACAGCGGGTCGTCATTCTGGGTCACGCCGTAGGCAGAGAAACCCATCTGGCTGGCCGCTTCCTCGCGCTTCACATCGGCCTCGGCCTGGATGATGCGCGCCGGATTGCCCACTGCCGTGGCGCCCGCCGGCACCGGCTTGACCACCACCGCGTTCGACCCCACCCGCGCGCCATCGCCCACCGTGAAGCCGCCCAGCACCTGGGCCCCTGCGCCCACCACCACATCGCGGCCCAGCGTCGGGTGGCGCTTGGCGCCCTTGTAGAGCGAGGTACCGCCCAAGGTCACGCCCTGATAAATCGTGCAGCCGTCGCCAATCTCGGCGGTTTCGCCGACCACCACGCCCATGGCGTGGTCGAAAAACACCCGCTCGCCGATCTTCGCGCCGGGATGGATTTCAATGCCGGTGAGTCCGCGCGTCAGGTGCGAGATGAAGCGGCCCAGCCACTTGAAGCCGTGGTTCCAGCACCAGTGGGCGCGGCGGTGCAGCACCACCGCATGCAGGCCGGGGTAGCAGGTCAGCACTTCCCACGCGGTGCGCGCGGCCGGGTCCCGGTCAAGAATGCACTGGATGTCGGAGCGGAGTCGGGAAAACATGCGCAGAGTCTACCGGCAGGCGAACTCTTTTGCCGGCGCAAACCTGACAGCCGCGCTGACCTATCCGGAAGCCAGCCGTGTCTGAACGTATCAGTGCCGGTATCGGTGCCGCTTTTGGGCTATAACAAGGCCATCGCGAATGTCGAGCTCTAGACCAAAGGAACCCATGATGGATAGCCGTGCCACTGACCAAGCCAACTGGAGCCACACGGAGGTGGCCAAACTGCTGGTGTCCCACAACGGGCTGGCCGAGCTGGGCCTGGATGATGCACTCATCATCGTGAGGCGCATGCACACCGTGTCGGTCAACCGCGACTCCGTGCTGGTCCAGGAAGGGGCTTCCAACAGCAACTACATGCTGCTGGTGCTGCGCGGTGAGGGCGTGGTGCACAGCGAAGGGCTCAAACGCGCCGATGCCCTCGTGTTCGGCGTGGTCTCTCCGGGCCAGATCATTGGCGAGATGGGTCTTCTCGACGGCGAAATGCGCTCGGCCACTGTCACGGCCTCCACACCCATGGATGTGGCGGTTCTCGACAAGGAGGCCTTGACCCAGCTGATCGCCCAGGAGCCTGCGGCGGCTTGCAAACTGCTGGTGACCCTGCTCCAGCGCACCTCGCGCCGGCTGCGGGCCAGCAACCGGAAACTCAGGCTGATGGCCCAGGTGAACCTCAAGCTGGAAGAAGAGCTGGGTCTGTCGCCGGACAAGAAGGCGCCGCCCGCTGCGCTGGCGATGCCTGACAACCCGCTGATGTTCTGACCCGGGCAACGGCCTGGTGCGCCCTCAGGCCGGCGGTGTGCGGCGGCCTCCACTGGCCGCCTGCAGCATGGCCTTGGCGACGCCCCGCAGGATGTGAATCTCCTCGGGGCTCAGGCCGGCACGGTTGAACAGTTGGTTCAGCCGCGGCATCAGTTTCTTGGGGGCTGCAGGGTCCAGAAAGTCCACTGCCACCAGCGCCTCTTCCCAGTGGCGCAACATGGCCGCCACTGCAGCGGCGTCGGCCTGCGCCGGTGCTGCAGTCGCTGGCTGCACGGCAAACCCGCCCAGCGCTTCGCGCCAGTCATAGGCAATCAGCTGCACGGCGGCCGCGAGATTGAGCGAGCCGAAACCCGGATTGGTCGGAATGCTGAGCGCCACATGGCAGCGGTAGACATCGTCGTTCTGCATGCCAAACCGCTCGGAGCCGAACAGGAACGCCACGCCGTCGGGTCGGTCGGTGGCCGGCTCGGGGCCTGCCGGCGCAGACAGCAACTGCGCGAAGTGATCACGCGGCGCGCGGGTGGGTGGGCCGAAGTCACGCGGCGTCATGGCGGTGGCGCAGAGGTGCGTCATGCCGTCCAGCGCCTCGTCCAGCGTGGGCACGATGCGGGCGTTTTTCAGCACATCGAGTGCGCCGCTGGCCCGCTGGATGGTTTCCTCGCGGTTGAGCACATTGGCCCAGCGTGGGGCCACCAGCACCAGGTCGTCAAAGCCCATGACTTTCATGGCGCGGGCGGTGGCGCCCACATTGCCGGCATGGCTGGTGTGGATCAGGACAAAACGGGTTTTCATGCGGGATTCCGAGCCTCAGCGGGTCCGCGGGCAGCGGCCAGTGCGGACCCGGTAAAATAGGGCGATTGTCGCTTGACCCGCCCTGCCCCGCTATTGAGCGGCTACGCAGCTTCTGCCCGCTCTTTCTTATCTTTTATGTCCAGCAATCTACACCCCATGCTCAACGTGGCCATCAAGGCTGCGCGCGCCGCCGGCGCCATCATCAACCGCGCCGCGCTGGATGTGGAGTCGGTCCGCATCTCGGTGAAGCAGACCAACGATTTCGTCACCGAGATCGACCAGGCCGCCGAAGCCGCCATCATCGAGACGCTGCTCACCGCCTACCCCGGCCATGGCATCCTGGCCGAGGAATCCGGCAGCGAGCACGGCGCCAAGGATTCCGACTTCGTGTGGATCATCGACCCGCTGGACGGCACCACCAACTTCATCCACGGCTTTCCGGTCTATTGCGTCAGCATTGCGCTGAGCGTCAAGGGCAAGATCGAACAGGCCGTGGTGTACGACCCCACCCGCAACGACATCTTCTGTGCCACCAAAGGGCGCGGTGCTTACCTGAACGACCGCCGCATCCGCGTGGCCAAGCGCACGCGCCTGCAGGAATGCCTGATCTCCACCGGCTTTCCTTATCGCCCCGGCGACAAGCTCAAGACCTACCTGAACATGCTGGGCGAAGTGATGAGCCAGTGCGCAGGCGTGCGCCGCCCCGGCGCTGCCGCACTGGACCTGGCCTACGTGGCCGCTGGCTACAGCGACGGTTTTTTTGAAAGCGGCCTCAAGCCCTGGGACGTCGCCGCAGGCTCGCTGCTGGTCACCGAAGCCGGTGGCCTGATCGGCAACTTCACCGGCGAAGCGGACTTCATAGACCACGGCGAATGCCTGGCGGGCAACCCGCGCATCTATGGCCAGATGGTGGCCAGCCTGGGCAAGTACAGCAAGTTCGCCGGCGCTGGCGACAAGGCCGTGGTGCGACAGGCGTTGCAGGACAACGCGGCCGCACCCGACGCCGACGGCGCTGCGCCGCCCACCGACAAAAAGACCCTGAAGGCCCGGAAAATCAAGGCGGCCGCAGCCCATCCAGACGCAGCACCGGACGCACCCTTCTAGCCGGCATGGCCAATGCGGCGACCACGCCGCGGCAAGGGGTGATTTCCGGCGCCTCGGCTAAAATCACAGGCTGCACAGGGCAATCTGCGCATGTGCCCGCAGGCCCTGTTCCTACTCGGGGCCTACCTTGACCACCAACATGACCGAAACCACCGCCAAGCCCTCTTCCCAACCAGCCGACGCCGCCCTGCTGCGGGAGATCGCCGAGCTGGTGGTGAGCGCACTGAATCTCGAGGTCGCTGTCGACGATGTGCAGCCCGATGAGCCGCTCTACGGCGACGGACTGGGGCTGGATTCCATCGACATTCTTGAAATTGCACTGGTGGTTTCCAAGCGTTACGGTCTGCAGCTTCGGGCAGACCACGAAGACAACCACGCCATCTTCCATTCGCTACGAAGCCTGGGCGACTACATAGCCGCCTGGCGAACCCAGTGAAACCCGGCCTCGCGACACGGCTCCTGCAGGCGTGTCGCTGGGGCGGCATCATCGCCCTGGGCGTGGGCTATGCCGTCATCGCCCATCTCGCCGCGGCGTCACCCACACCCGGACTGACCAGCGCCCTGGTGGCCATGACCCCGCTGCTCACGCTGGCCGCCGTGCTGGCCTGGCGCTCGCCGCGGCGCCCGCTGATGCTGGCGGTTTTTGGCCTGGCCTGCCTCAGCCTCTACGCGCTCAAGGACTGGCTGATCGCCCGTTACGACTGGATCTTCGTGCTCGAGCATGCCGGCACCTATTCACTGCTGTGCGCCACCTTCGGCCAAACGCTGATGGCGGGCCGCACACCGATGATTTCGCGCTTTGCCCGCATCGTGCATGGCGGCGAGCTCCCTGCGGCGGTGGTGCGCTACACGCGCTCGGCCACCTGGGCCTGGGCGATTTATTTTGGCGCGGTCGCGCTGATGTCGCTGCTGCTCTTTGCAGTCGCTCCCATGGCCATCTGGTCAACTTTCGCCAACTTGCTGGGCATTCCCCTGCTCGCCCTGATGTTTGCCGGCGAGTACGCTGCCCGCTGCTACGTGCTGCCGCCGGCGGACCGCGCCGGACCGCTGGAGGCGATTCGCGCCTACCGGCAGGCCTCGGCAGAAGACGCGTCCCGCACACCATGACCAGCAGTTTCCCGCTCTGCACGCACACCCGCGTGGACGACGTGGTGGCCTTGCGCCATGGCCGCCGCATCACGCTGGCGACTTTTCTGGCGGACGTCCGGCATCTGGCAGCCGTCTTGCCGGCCGGTACACACCTCCTCAACACCTGCAGCGACCGTTACCGCTTCTCCGTGGGTCTGGCGGCAGCCCTGCTGGCCGAAAAAATCAGCCTGCTGCCTCCGACGCTCACGCCCGAGATGGTGCGGCAGGTGCAGCACTTTGCGCCCGACGTGTTTTGCCTCACGGACCAGCCCCAGGCCGTCGCGCTGCCCACGTTGCTGTGGGCCGATGCGATGGGCGCGCACGCGCCCATCACGCCCGCCAGCAAGGCGGAGGTGCCGGACATTCCAGCCGCGCGCACGGCCACCATCATGTTCACCTCCGGCTCCACCGGTGCGCCGATCGCCCACCGCAAAAGCTGGGGCGCCCTGGTGCACGCTGCGCGTGCCGAAGCAGCCCGACTGGGCCTGCTTGATGGGCGGCAGCACAGCGTCGTGGCCACCGTGCCGCCACAGCACATGTTTGGCCTGGAATCCAGCGTGCTGCTGCCGTTGCAAAGTGGCGCCATCATGAGCGCGACGCATCCGTTCTACCCCGCCGACATCTGCGCGGCACTGGCCGCCGCCACCCGGCCGCGCATGCTGGTGACGACGCCGGTGCACCTCAAGGCCTTGCTGGACGCAGACCTGGACATGCCCCCGACCGACCTGGTCCTCACGGCAACCGCTCCGCTGCCCGCCGCGCTGGCGCTGGCCGCCGAAGCCCGACTGAACGCCACGCTGCTCGAGATCTACGGTTCGACCGAAACCGGGCAGATCGCGACCCGATCCACATCCGCGACGGACCGCTGGACGCTGTACCCCGGCATCACGCTGCACGCAGAACAAGACCAGACCTGGGCTGCGGGAGGGCACATCGACGTGCCGACACTTCTGGCCGACGAGCTCGAACAACTGCCGGATGAGCGCTTTCTACTGCACGGCCGCACGGCCGACCTCATCAACATTGCCGGCAAGCGCAGCTCCCTCGGCTACCTGAACCACCAGTTGCAGGCCATTGCCGGGGTGGTGGACGGCACGTTCTTCATGCCCGAGGGCAAGGACAGCGACCGGGTGGTCCGCCTGATGGCCTTTGTGGTGGCGCCGGACATGACGGCCCACGTGCTCACCGCCGCCCTGCGGGAACGCATCGACGCGATCTTCATGCCCCGGCCACTGGTGCTGCTGGACACACTGCCCCGCAACAGCACGGGCAAGCTGCCGCGCCAGGCACTGGAAACGCTGGCGCGCGAGCACGCCGGCAAAGGGGCGACCTGTGCTGAATGAAACCACGCTGTTCATGCCGCACGATCACCCGGCCTTCGCGGGCCACTTTGTGGGTCACCCCATCGTGCCCGGCGTGGTGTTGCTCGACGCTGTGGTGCACGCGGTGCAGCAAGGCCGGGCACGCACTGCAGGCGGCAATGCCACGTCCCCCATCCCCCTGGCCTGCCAGATCAGTTCGGCGAAATTCCTGCGCACCGTCGGGCCAGGCGAAACGCTCACCATCGCCTGGGGCACCGCCACCTCCGGCAGCACCCATTTCGACATTTCGGGTGGCGGCGGAAAAGTGGCCACCGGCACACTGACATGGGCCCTGCCATGAAACCGTCCTCCGGCACTGCAGCGCCCGGCCACGCCGACTGGCAGCAGCAGCCTGAGCGCAGCAGCGGGTTCATGCTGCGCGTCATGACCTGGCTGTCGCTGACGCTGGGCCGGCGTGCCAGCCGCATCGTGCTTCACGGAATTGCTGTGTACTTCCTGGCTTTTGCACCCTCGGCACGCCGCATGTCGCGCCAGTACCTGCGGCGGGTCCTGCAGCCCAGGCCGTCCGGCCCGGCCCTCTGGCGGCACCAATTCCGGCATTTTCTGGCCTTCGCGTCGGCGATTCACGACCGCGTCTACCTGCTCAACGACCGCTTCGATCTCTTTGACATCCGCATCCACAACCAGCAGCTCATCGACGACGTGATCGCCCAGGGCAAGGGGGTGTTCCTGATCGGGGCGCATCTGGGGAGCTTCGAAGTCCTGCGCGCCATCGGGCGGCAGCAGCCGGGCCTGCGCGTGGCCATGGTGATGTACGAGGACAATGCGCACAAGATCAATGCCGCACTCACCGCCATCAACCCCAAGGCGACGATGGACATCGTGGCACTGGGCCACATCGACTCCATGATTCGGGTGCATGAGCTGCTGGACCAGGGCACGGTGGTGGGCATGCTGGGCGACCGCGCACTCGGCCGGGACGACACGCACCCCGTCGATTTTCTGGGGGACGCCGCCGAGTTCCCGCTCGGGCCGTTCCGCATGGCCGCCATCCTCAAGCGGCCGGCATTGTTCATGACCGGGCTGTACCGCGGCGGCAACCGCTACGACGTGCACTTCGAAACCCTCGCCGACTTTTCTGCGCTGCCATCACGCGGCCGCGCAGCAGCGGTGCAGGCGGCGATGGCGCGCTATGCGGAGCTGCTGGCGCAGTACTGCCGCAGCGCACCCTACAACTGGTTCAATTTTTTTGACTTCTGGCGCGTCCCCGTGCCCCGGCAGAACCGCCACGCTGCCGACACCCACTGAGCACCACATCCATGTCCTGCGATCCGACCTCTGCCACTGCAGCATTCGCCCACAGACGCGCACGCACGCTGCCCGCCTGGGTCATTGGCTTCATGGGCGTGCTGCTGGCCGGGCTGAGCCCGGCGGCCTTTGCGGCATGGGATCTGCAGCAACTGATGGACACGTTGGCGCAAAGCAAATCGGGCAGCGCCACCTTTGTCGAGAAAAAGCACATCGCCCTGCTCGACAAGCCGGTGGAGTCGTCCGGAGAGCTGCGCTACACCGCACCGGACCGGCTCGAAAAGCGCACGCTCAAACCCAGGCCCGAGCTGATGGTGGTACAGGGCGGCGAGCTGATCATCGAGCGCGGCCGCCAGAAATACCAGCTGCAGTTGCAGGCTTACCCCGAACTGGCGGCTTTCATCGACAGCATCCGCGGCACCCTGGCAGGCGACCGCCAGGCGCTGGAGCGCAATTACCGGCTCAGCCTGGACGGCAACGCCGAGCGCTGGACACTGCAGTTGCAGCCGCTGAATGAAAAAATGAAGGCCCTCATCCAGCGCATCCGCATCACCGGCCTGGGCGATCAGCTGCACAGCGTTGAAATCATCCAGTCCGATGGCGACCGCTCGGTGATGACCATCGAGAAGCTGGCCGCACCGTGAAAGCCGGGACCGCCGTGAACCACAGCGCGCGTCGCCGCAGCACGGCAGCCATCGCACTGTGGCTGGCCTTTCTGCTCGGCTGCGGCGCCATCATGGTCCGCACCCACTTCACCACGGACCTGTCTGCGTTCCTGCCGCGCAACCCCACGGTCGAGCAGCAAGTGCTGATGGACCAGTTGCGTGACGGCCTGGCCTCCCGCCTGATCCTGGTGGGCCTTGAAGGCGCGGATGCCCCCACCCGCCACCGGCTCTCCCGGGACATCGCGCAGCAACTGCGCGCCAACCCCGCGTTTGTCACCGTCAGCAATGGGGAGCCGGTCAACACTGAGCGCGACCGCACGTTTCTGCTCGAACACCGTTACCTGCTCAGCCCTGCAGTGACGCCAGCGCGCTTCAGCACCGAGGGCCTGCATGCGGCCCTGGGCGAGAGCATCGAACTGCTCGCTTCCCCGGCCGGGCTGATGGTGAAGTCGCTGTTGCCGCGCGACCCGACCGGTGAAATGGTGCAATTGCTCGCCCAGTTCAACAGCGGCAGCCAGCCACAGCAGGCCGATGGCGTGTGGGTCTCGCGCGATGGCGCGCGGGCGCTGATGCTGGTGCAGACGCGCGCCAGCGGCTCTGACACCGATGCCCAGCAACAGGCCATGGCGAGCATTCGGCAGGCCTTCGACCAGGCTGCCAGCGCGTCCCCCGCTGCCCGGCTGCTGATGAGCGGGCCCGGCGTGTTTTCGGTGAATTCACGCGACACCATCAAGCGCCAGGTGAGCCGGCTGTCGCTCATCAGCGTGGTACTGATTGCTGCACTGCTGCTGCTGGTCTACCGCTCCGTCAGCGCGCTGGCGCTCGGGTTTTTGCCGGTCCTCAGTGGCGCGCTCGCCGGCGTTGCGGCGGTCAGCCTGGGCTTCGGGTCGGTCCACGGCATCACGCTGGGGTTTGGTACGGCGCTGATCGGCGAAGCTGTGGATTACTCCATCTACCTCTTCGTGCAATCCGGGGACGCCGCCGAGGCGCCACAGCACTGGGTGCAGCGCTTCTGGCCCACCGTGCGGCTCGGCGTGCTGACCTCCGTGGCGGGTTTCGCCTCGCTGCTGTTGTCGGGATTTCCCGGCCTGGCGCAGCTCGGCCTCTACGCGATCGCCGGCCTGGTCACCGCCGCGGCCGTGACCCGCTATGTGCTGCCGCACCTGCTGCCGGGCAACTTCCGCATCCATGACGTGTCGGCCATCGGCCGCGTACTGGCGCGCGCTGTGCAGCACGCCTCGGCCTGGCGCTGGCCCGCCGCAGCGCTGCTGCTGGCGGCCTGCGCCGTCCTCGCCACCCAGCGCGCCAGCCTTTTCAACGACAGGATTTCCTCCCTGAGCCCTGTGTCGCAGGCCGACGTGGCACTGGACGAGAGCCTGCGTGCCGACCTCAGCGCGGCCGATGTGCGTTATGTGGTGGTGGTTTCCGGCACCAGCCGCGAAGCCGTGCTGCAGGCGGCCGAGCAGGCCTCCGCGCTGCTGCAGGCACAGGTCGATCGCGGCGAACTGGCGGGCTTTGAAAGCCCCAGCCGCTATCTGCCGAGTGTGGCCATGCAGCGCGCCCGCCAGGCCAGCCTGCCACCCACTGGCCTGCTGCAGGCGCAGCTCGGCCAGGCCACCCAGGGGCTGCCGGTGCGGGCACAGGTGTTAGCGCCTTTCCTCACCGACGTGGCCGCGGCCCGCAGCCAGGCCCTGCTGCAACCGGCCGATCTCGACCACACCTCCATGGCCATGGCACTGTCGGCTCTGCTGCTGGAGCAAGGCCAGCGCTGGACTGCGCTGCTGCCGCTGACCGCACCGCAAGGCGGCAGCATCCAGGCCGATGGCATCCGGGCTGCGCTGAATGCCGCCCGCGTGCCCGGCGCGCTGTTTGTCGACATGAAAGCCGAATCGGACCGTCTCTATGCCGGCTACCTGCACGAAGCCGTCTGGCTGTCGCTGGGCGGGCTGGTGGCCATCATCGTGCTGCTGCTGGGGGTGTTTCGCTCGCCGGCGCGCGTGGCGCGGATCACCGCTCCACTGGCAGCGGCGGTCATCACCGTCACTGCCGGGTTGGCGCTATGGGGCCAGCAACTGATCATCCTGCACCTGGTGGGCCTGCTGCTGGTGGTGGCGGTCGGGTCCAACTACGCGCTGTTCTTCGACCGGCCCGATACCCGCGAACCGATCTCGCCGCGCACACTGGCGTCCATGCTGCTGGCCAATCTCACCACCGTCGCCGGGTTCGGGCTGCTGGCGTTTTCCAAGGTCTCCATCCTGCAGGCCATGGGCGTGACAGTGGCGCCGGGCGTCATCCTGGCGCTGGTGTATGCGGCCATTTTCGCGAGGAAGCCCCATGGCTGACCTGCCCTGGAAGCCCACCACACTGGTGCGTGCCAGTGTGGTTCTGCACGGCCTGGCGCTGGTGGCGGTGATCGCCGCCCCAGGCCAGTGGCGCTGGGCGCTGGCCGCGGTGGTTCTCAACCACCTGCTGATCGCGGCGGTCGGCCTGTGGCCGCGCAGCCACTGGCTGGGGCCGAACTGGACCCGGCTGCCGGCGGCCGCCGCGGCCCGGCACGAAGTCGCGCTCACCATCGACGACGGCCCCGACCCCGAGGTGACACCGCGTGTACTGGAACTGCTGGCGCGCCATGGCGCCCGTGCAACCTTTTTCTGCGTCGGCGACAAGGCGCTGCGCCATCCGGCGCTGTGCCAGGAGATCGTGCGCCGTGGCCACGCCGTGGAAAACCACAGCCAGCACCACCGCCACAACTTCTCGCTGATGGGACCGGGCGGCATGGCACGCGAAATACAGGCCGCCCAGGACACCCTCGGCCGTATCACCGGCGAGCGCCCGCTGTTCTTCCGTGCGCCCGCCGGGCTGCGCAACCCGTTTCTCGACCCGGTCCTGACACGACTCGGGCTGCGGCTGGCGAGCTGGTCCGTGCGCGGCTTTGACACCCGGGTGGGTGACGCCGGGCGCGTCAGGTGCAAGCTGCTGCATGGGCTGCAGGCCGGCAGCATTTTGCTGCTGCACGATGGCAACTCGGCGCGCACAGCCCAGGGCAACCCGGTCATTCTCGAGGTGCTGCCACCACTGCTGGAGGCCATCGCAGCCGCCCGATTGCACACCGTGACCCTGCGCCAGGCCCTGGCATGACGGGCGCAGCACACAGCCACGACGCGTGGTTCCGGCAAATCGCCCGGGTCGTCCGGCAGCATCTCGCCCTGAAGGTCATCGGAACCACCGCGTTCATCGGCCTGTTTTTCGTCGCCTATTTCTACCTGCTCAAAAACCCGGCCTACGCCATCACGGTGATGCCGCGCACCTGGCCGGATCACCTGATCGGCTTTCACCCGCTGGCGCTGCCGGTCTACCTGTCGCTGTGGGTGTATGTATCCCTGCCGCCCGCCCTGCTGATGGAGCGGCGTGAGCTGTTCGCCTACGGCGCGGCCATCGCCGTCACCTGCATCGCCGGGCTGCTGGTCTTTTATGTCTGGCCCACAGCAGCACCCGCGGCAGACATCGACTGGACGCGCTATCCCGACATGCTGTTCCTGAAGAACATGGATGCCTCAGGCAACGCCTGCCCGTCGCTGCATGTGGCGACGGCTGTTTTTTCGGGTCTCTGGCTGCACCACCTGCTGCGCGGCTTTGGCACACCCGCCTGGCTGCTGGTGGTGAACGCCGTGTGGTGTGCGGGAATCACCGTCGCCACGCTGGCCACGCGCCAGCATGTGGCAGTCGATGCGGCTGCCGGCATCGTGCTCGGCGGGCTGGCAGCCGGCCTTTCGCTGTACTTTCACCGGCAACGCCGGGCGCCAACGCAGCAATCAACGTGACGAGGCGTAACAGCGACGGGACGAAGCATCCGCTGGGCACGTTTTTTTCCATGATTTGCTAAAGTAGCTTTTTATTCAGATCGGCTGTTCTTTCTGTACCCGCTTTGGCTCTCCCACTTCACCGCGACCAGTTGCATGGGCCGCGGCCGGCAACAAACCCTTGAGGCGCTGCGCGACCACCGGGGTGGTCTGGCGCCGTGCAGTTTCGACACGGTGGATCTGCCCACCTTCATTGGCGAGGTTGCGGGGATTGATGAAGTACGGCTGCCGCTACCGCTGGCCGGGTTTGACTGCCGCAACAACCGGCTGGCCCTGCTGGGCTTGCAGCAGGACGGCTTTTCGGATGCCGTGGCCGCTGCCAGCCGCCAATACGGCGCGCACCGGGTGGGCGTGCTGATCGGCACCAGCACCTCGGGCATCCTGCAGACCGAGCTGGCCTACCGCCGGCGCGACCCGGCCACGGGCGCCCTGCCCGCAGACTTCAGTTACGGCACCACGCACAACACGTTTTCGGTCGCCGACTTTACCCGCGAGTGCCTGGGGCTGGCTGGTCCGGCGGTGGTGGTGTCGTCGGCCTGCTCTTCGAGCGCCAAAGTGTTTGCGTCGGCGCGCCGCATGATGGCGGCGGGGCTGATCGACGCCGCCGTGGTGGGCGGCGTCGATTCGCTGTGCCTCACCACCCTCTATGGCTTCAACGCCCTGGGCCTGATGTCGCCGCAGGCCTGCCGCCCGTTTGACACGGCGCGCAATGGCATTTCCATCGGCGAGGCGGCTGCCTTTGCGCTGCTCGAACGCGCCACCGGGCCACTGGCGCAGGACGCCGTGCTGCTGCTGGGCGTCGGCGAGTCCAGCGACGCCCACCACATGTCGTCGCCCCACCCCGAGGGTCTGGGCGCCCGCATGGCCATGCAGCAGGCACTGCAGACGGCGGGCCTGACACCGGCCGATATCGACTACATCAACCTGCACGGCACAGCCACACCGAGCAACGACGCGGCCGAGGCCAAGGCAGTCTCGGCACTGTTCGAAGCGGGCACGCCCTGCAGTTCCACCAAAGGCGCCACCGGGCACACCCTGGGCGCAGCAGGTGGACTGGAAGCGGTCATCTGTGCACTGGCGCTGCAACATGGCCTGATGCCTGGCGGTCTGAACACCGGCCATCCGGACCCGGCCTTGCCGGTGGCCTACCTGATGGACAACCGCGAGGAGCCCATCACGCGCGTACTGAGCAATTCCTTCGGATTCGGGGGCACCAACTGCAGCCTGATTTTTGGCCTTGCCAGCGGGCTTGCAGGCGGACAGGGCAAGGCGAACGCATGACGCTTTCTCACCCCTCTTCAGCTTCAGGGCCAGCGCTGACTGTCTTTATCGATGGCATCGGGCTGCTGGGCCCTGGGCTGTCTGGCTGGGACGCCGGGCGCCGGCACCTGGACGGCAGCCTGCCCTACCAGTCCGCCCGCTGCGTGCTGCCACTGCCCATGGCCCTGCCCTCGGCAGAGCGGCGCCGGGCCGGCATGGTGGTCAAGGTGTCGCTGGCTGTTGGTGCGGAGGCGGTGGCGGCGTCAGACCTGCAGGCAGCCACGCTGGCCTCGGTATTTTCGTCATCCAGCGGTGACGGCATCAATTGCCATGAAATCTGCAGCGCCCTGGCCTCCAGTGACCGGCTGCTGTCGCCCACGCGCTTTCACAATTCGGTGCACAACGCGGCGTCGGGTTACTGGAGCATTTCGAGCGGCTCCATGGCCTCGTCCTCGGTGCTGTGCGCACGTGACGGCAGTTTTGCCGCGGGCCTGCTCGAAGCCATGACCCAGGTGGCTGTCGACCAGACACCGGTGCTGCTGGTGGCCTACGACACCGACTACCCGGAGCCGCTGTACAGCGTGCGCCCCCTGCCCGACACCTTTGGCGTGGCGCTGGTGCTGGCACCCGGTCGCAGCGCACGCAGCCAGGCGCAATGGACGCTGGACCCCACCGCCTGCCTGAGCCCGCTGGCCGCCAGCCGGCTCGATGACGCGGCGCTTGAGCAGTTGCGCACCGCCATTCCAGCGGCACGCTGCCTGCCCTTGCTCGGCAGCGCAGCACGGCAGGCGTCCGGCCAGATCGTGCTGGATTATCTGGACGGCCTGCAACTGGCCTTGCACGTGGCACCTTGCCCATAGCGCAGCAGGCATGACACAGTCACCGATGGCCACCCCTCCACCCGGCACCCTGCAGCACGGCGACATTGCGCGGCGCATCCCGCATCAGGGCAGCATGTGCCTGCTCGACCGGGTCACCGCATGGGACCCCCGGCAGATTGCCTGCGAAGCCATCAGCCACCGCCAGGCCAGCAACCCGCTGCGTGCCCATGGCAGGCTGGGCGTGGCCTGCGGCATCGAGTACGCCGCCCAGGCCATGGCCGTGCATGGCGCGCTGATCGCAGAAGCCAGCGCCGCCACGGGCGCGGCAAGCCAGACGCCCACCGTCGGCTACCTGGTCAGCGTTCGCGGCGTCACGCTGCATGTGGAAAGGCTGGACGACATTGAAGCAGCGCTGACCATTCACGCCGAGCGCACCAGCGGCGATGCCACTACCATTCTGTATGGCTTCACGGTGCATGCGGGCCCGGCCCTGCTGCTGTCAGGGCGCGCGGCCGTGGTGCTCGACGCCACCCCGGCAGCCACCTCCCACCTCACGGGCGCCTCATGACCTCTCACTCTGAAGACAACACCACCGGTCACGGGACCAGCACAAGCCCTGCCCGGCGCGCACTGGTCACCGGCGGCAGCGGCGCCATCGGTTCGGCCATTTGCCGGCAACTGGCGGCGGATGGCTTTCATGTCATCGTTCATGCCAACCGTCAGCTGGAAGCCGCATCGGCACTGGCCGCGTCCATCCGGGCCACCGGGGGGCAGGCACAGGCCGTCGCCTTCGACGTCACCGACGCCGCTGCAACCAGCAGCGCACTGGCGGCGCTGCTGCTGGAAGGGCCGGTGCAGGTGGTTGTGAACAACGCCGGCATCCACGACGACGCAGTGTTTCCCGGCATGCAGTGGCGGCAATGGCAGCAGGTCATTGACGTCTCGCTCAATGGCTTTTTCCACGTCACCCAGCCGCTGATGATGCCGATGATCCGCACCCGCTGGGGACGCATCATCAACATCACGTCGGTGGCGGCTGTTGCCGGTAACCGCGGACAGGTGAACTACTCTGCCGCCAAGGGCGCGCTGCATTCGGCCACCAAATCGCTGGCGCTCGAAGTCGCCAGCCGCGGCATCACCGTCAATGCGGTGGCGCCGGGCATCATTGCCAGCCCCATGAGTCAGGGCAGCTTTGATGCGGCGGCTATTGCCAACCTGGTGCCGATGAAACGCGCGGGCCGGCCCGAAGAAGTCGCCGATCTGGTGAGCTTTCTGGCCTCCGAGCGTGCGGCCTACATCAGCGGGCAGGTGATTTCCATCAACGGGGGGATGATTTAGCCCCCACGCTTTGCACTTCGTGTCATGCGCTGCCCCCCGAGGGGGCCGTCGCTTGCTCGGGGCGGCCCTTCGCGGCGCTGTGCAGCCCCCACGCTTTGCACTTCGTGTCATGCGCTGCGCCTAAGGAAAAGGGCAACGTGTTTTTTCAGACGCCCTTGATCCGCCGGAAGATCAACAGCGGCAGGCGCAGCAGGAAACCCACCAGCAGCCGGCTGTGCATCCAGGTCAGCAGCAGGTTGTCGCGCAGGTAGTTGAAGTGCGACACGCCGCCCTCTTCCGGACGGAAATAACGGACGGTCGCCGGCAGGTTGACGGGCCGCACGCCGCGCCAGCACATGCGCACCACCGCTTCGGGGTCGAAGTCGAAGCGGCGCATCCAGCGCTGCCCCGCCATCACCGCCCGCAGCGGCTCAATCGGGTAGACGCGAAAACCGAACAGCGAATCGCCAATGCCCGACCACAGCGTCTCCAGATCGGCCCAGCCGTTGGACACCTTGCGGCCATTGACGCGCAGGCGCGGTGCATCGGCCGCGAAAACAGGAACCCCCAGGATCATCGCCGCGGGCTGTGCGACAGACGCCGCCATGAAGGCAGGAATCAGGTGGGCCGGGTGCTGGCCGTCCGAGTCCATGGTGAGCGCGTGCGTGAAACCCTGCGCGGCGGCCAGATTGAGGCCATGCAGCACGGCAGCGCCCTTGCCCACGTTGCGCGGCAGCACCAGCACCCGCAGGCGCTCGTCACGCACCGCCATGGCTTGCAGGCGGGCCGTGCTCCCATCGGTGCTGCCATCCACCACCACCCAGACCGGTGCCCACTGCGCCAGCGCGCCACGCACGGTCTCGTCCACCTTGACGCCCGGATTGAAGCTGGGAATCAGCACAAAATGGGTGCGGGACACCCCGGGTGCAGTGTCGGTCATGGCAAACGGGTCCGTACCAGTTCGGCCTGGAAGTACTGCTCCAGTTCGCGCGTGAACTGCGCGGTGTCCAGGGCCGGGTCAAAACGGCGGCCCAGCCGGACGGTATAGGTCACCGGCATTTTGGGTGTCCAGAGGAGCGACCAGCCCTTGCCGAGAAAGCCCGAGTTGGTGTCGATGAAGACTGTTTGTACCGGTGCCGCTGCATGTTTGGATATCAGGCCGGTCGTGCCCTGGATGCGCCCCACAGGAAAGCGCGCAGTGCGGGTGCCCTCCGGAAACAACAGCAAATGGCTGCCCTGCTGCAGATCCGTCACGGCCAGTTGCACCATGGTACGCAGCGGCGTGTTGCGGATATAGCCCACCAGCCGCGCGCCGGTGCCGAAGAACACGTTGTTGAGGATGTCGGCCTTCATGACGCAGGTGGCATTTGGCAGGCATGACAGGATCAGGATGGCATCGAGCAGCGACGGGTGGTTGGGTGCAATGATGACGGCTGGCCCTTCACGCAGCGCGTCCAGCGCCACCAGGTCGAAGCGGCAGGCACCCAGCAGCACCAGCAGCCGCAAATAAGTCCGGAACCCGGCCACCGCCACCCTGCGCCCCAGCCGCTTGCTGAGCAGCCGGGGCAACAGCGCACGCATCGGCACAGCCAGCAGCGAAAAGAACAGGCAAAGCACCACCAGCACGACATAACCCAGGCAGAGCCTGGCGGTGTCGCGAAAATCCCCCCGACCGGTGGTCGCGCGGGAAGGCTCGCCAAGCCGGCTGTCGGAGTTGCTGTCCATGGACGCTTTCACCGCCAGGCTTTCCGCCAGACAGGCCGCATCAGACAGGCATTTCCGGTCGGCACATCAAACGGGTACGACTGGGCCACAAGGGTGTCTCTTCAGGGTGGTGTTTGTCATGGAAACTCAAAAGGAATTTACCACGCATCCATGACCCTCCATGGCCCCCATGACGGCCGGCGCCCGACGCAAAAGCACACCGGCAGGACCATCCCGCGCGAGGGACCAGGCCCCGGCACGCCGCGCATTGATAATGCTGTTTTGACGACCGCCGCACCCGACACCCCACCCAGCATGCGTGACACAGCCCGGCTCAAGCCCGAACCCGACACCGCCGGTCCGCCGCTGGACCGGCACACCCCCATGATGGCGCAGTATCAGCGCGTGACTTTTTTTATCTTATAAAACAACAAGATAAGACAGGTTGTGCAAATATAGTCCCCTTCTTGTCCCCTTGAGTCGCGGGGTATTTGAAGGCAAATGAAGGCGTCACCCCCCCCTTACCCAAAGCAGTCGCTCGTTGGTCCAACATTATTTAGTCATGTGACGCAGAACAGTTCATCCAAATCAATCCATTCTTCGCAGCATGGAGCACACGAAGAAACTCGCCCGGGAAATCGATAGACGGGGCAAAGGACGCTGATACTCCGACTGTCATGCCAATGCTCAGCCAGGCTAGGAAATACTGCCTAGCCGGTTCGGCACAAGCTCGCAGTCGAGACGACATCGTTTCAGGTGACGTGAGCCGAGCGGAGCCGTATAGCGCTCAGGGCAGTTCGATTGCATCAGGAGCATTGCCATGAGATGGCTCCTACAACATCACGATGTCTAAGGAACATGAGCGATGAGTGCGAACGCGTTTTATAGCAGCGTGACACATGCGCAGATCGGCTGCCAGCTTGTAGAGCAGGAACTCAAGCTGTACATCACTGAGGCGTTTGACCTCGTTCGTACCTTTTGGGCGAGATCGTTCTCGACGCTATGCGACGTCAGGGCATGACCAACCTGAGCATGAGCCGCTCAGACCTCAATCAACTCAAGCCCGATCTGATCTCCCTGGTTGCCGAAGTAGCCGGGCGCAGCAAGGCCAAAGCTACGAGGCAGTTGGGAGCAATCTCGAAACCGAAGGAAAATACGCCAGACTTGGCGGACATCCCGTACTAATACGTTGCTGAAACTTCCGGAACTTTTGTTGCTTGACGAGAAACGCCTTTAAGTGCGCAGGTTCGCCCCCGACCATACTTCGGGGTCGCAGCAAACTCGCTCACGAAGTGTTTCCGGAAACGAAACTCTCCACCGAAATCGAAAAACTTCAGCGGGCGATTAGTTCTGCTTCGATAACGATTTTCATGAACCGAAATCGCTTGGGTTCCGTAACTCACTTCGGCTTCGAATCCATCTTCGGGTCCGAAACCATCTACATCTTCGAAGAGCGTGCAACTGAAGCCTTCGATAACGACATGTATCGACATCGACCCCTTCGGTGTCATACACCTAACGCTAACCTTCGCCCACGATAGTGCTTGCTTAGACGATGCTTTTCTCGATCTCGAAAACGAATTGGGATCGCCGCCGATAAACCCCTTTTCAATACCTCGCTTGTTCTGGCTTACCGCCTCCAGAAAACAACCCGGACATAGTCGATTTGTCACGCGTATTGCGCGCGCTCGTGACTGGCATTTCGCTGAATATGCAAGCTACCAACATCACGAGATGTTGTTGAATAGTTTGTCGCCAAGTCGTCAATCAAGCCCCTCTTAACTGCGACGCTGGCCGCTTCGGTACGGCTATTGGACTCTAGCTTTCCCATGATCGCCTTGACGTGGGCTTTTACTGTGCCCACCGCAATTTGTAGCTGATTGGCAATCGATTTGTTGCATTGGCCTCGGACCAGGAGTCGAAGCACATCAGCTTCCCGCGGAGTGAGTGCTTCGCGCGTCAGGCTTTCCGCCATACGTTGCGCCACCGTCAGGCAGAGATAACGCGAACCCCTGCCCAGCGCATTCACACCGGCGATCAACTCCTCAATTGGGCAGCCAAGGAGCAGGTAGCCGTAGACGCCGGCCTCCAGTGCAAGGCGCACTTCATGCTCGCGATCATGCGTCGTCATGACCAACACGCGGGTAGCTTTCAAACGGGGTCCCACAATACCCAGAGGCGAAGCGGCGAGCCTTACGCCATCCTGGTAGTCGGCCACGATAACGTCAATGCCTTTCTCTGGCACGTTATCTCCACTATGCACAGATACCGAAAACTTGAGGCTTTGCCGCAAAGCGGTAGCCAAGCCAATTGCAATCAGAGGGTCGGCGTGCATGACATGCACGCGGATAGAGTCTTGATCGTTCGAGTTCATATCGATGGCTCCCGGTATATTTGACAAGTCAAGCGTAGAGCCAGGATTCTGCATAAGCGTGTCTGCGACGTTACCCCTGGTGTCACTGGGATCATACCTATCTCATTCGACACAATCGGTCGTGCTCACGACGTTCGACAACAAAGGCGGCACCAGATTAACTTCACACTTTTAGTTCACGCCTCACCCTGTAGACTTTTCGACTAACCGCAGTTGAGGCAGTTCTGACTGGGGCGTGGGAACGAGACACCACATATCAGCGTTTAACTACCCACAGATCGTTACCTGGCGCACTCTGGCTGAGAGCAGACACTTACTGTTTGAAATCCAGCGCCCATGGCGTCCGATAATTTGCGAGGCATATTTCCTGTCATCTTTCCGCGGCATAGCGGGAACTGAGGCGTAGCACGCAGTAAATAAGTAGAGTTCCCAGCCATCACAGCTCAGTGGCATTTACATCGTTCATTAAGACACTCAAAGATTTTCGATTTTCTGCTTAACGATACCGAGCGACTATGCGTTCCAAATCATCCATATGGAGTATTTAAAAAACCTACAAGTTGTCATATAAGGGAAAAGCTATCGGGACAGTAAGTAAGTAAGGCGTTACACGCGCTTTCAGGATCAACCTTGCACGATTCTTGAGACCGCAAAGGTATCGCAAGGGCTACGTTTGAACCTTTCCGGCGGATCTGTCACTAGGATCTCGTAACAGGCGATCTTTCAGACGAGAATGAACCTCGTCACGCCGGCATTTACCATGAGAGTTATGGGTGTCGAGACGCCAATTTGCGTCGAACGTCATTGCTTTCGTGTCATCGGACGCAATCGTGCCAATGACTGACGCGGAATCTCTACGCATAACCAATGAAAATGGCACAATGTTAGAAGGAGGTCCAGTGCCGTCAGATACCCATCAGCCGGTGACAACACTGAAATCGAGCGTGCACGTGCTGGCGGTCGATGACGATTTTTCCGTGCGCCAGATGATTTCAGACTACCTTAGCGACAACGATATTCGCGTGAGTACCCTGCCTGGCGGACGCGGCGTAGACGAAGCTATAGAGCGTGACGGCGTCGACTTGTTGATTCTTGATCTGAAGATGCCCGGCGAAGACGGCATGCAGATTGTTCGTCGCCTACGCGAACGCTGGGATCTGCCGGTAATTATGCTTACGGGACGACTGGAAGAGGCGGATCGGGTCATGGGTCTGGAGCTCGGTGCTGACGACTACCTAACTAAGCCGTTTTCGCCACGTGAATTGCTGGCCCGGATCCGCGCGCTACTGCGCCGTTCACGGTCACGCGAAACCGTTGCAGAAGGACTAGCCAAGGTGCGCGCCTACCGTTTTGCGGGCTGGGACCTGAATACTCGCTTGCGCCGCCTCACTTCTTCGGACGGTGAGACGATTGCTATTACCAACAGCGAGTTCAATCTTCTGGTGGCTTTTCTCTCAGCGCCACAGCGAGTTTTATCGCGTGAACAGTTGCTCGACCTCTCGCGGCTGCACAACGACGAGGTCTACGACCGTTCAATCGACGTGCAAGTCGGGCGCCTCCGCCGAAAACTGGAGCCCCAAGAAGGCAAGATACCTCTAATCCGCACCGAACGTGGTACGGGTTATGTATTCGTAGCTGACGTCGAAATCATCCGCTGATTCCACCGCCCGGACCCAGTCGCCTAAGACTTACCGGGCATCCGCAGACTGCGGAAGCAGAGTGTCGCTGCTCAGAGCCTCAAGAAGGCGTCGCCATTCGACATTGGCCGCCAGCTCACTGCGAACAAAGCGGCGAGCCAAATCGATCTGTTCGTGGGTGATGCGCAGCCCCGTTGGTATCGCCTTGACGGCCTCAGCCTCCAGTGAATGGGGCGAGTTCATAACATTCAATTCGATCACGTAAAAATCGTTTTCATCGTCAGCGCTGGCACTAGCAGCTTCAGCAGCGGTCTGTTCTGCTTGCTGGCGAACCGCGTGTAACTCCTCCTTCCATTGAAGGATTGCCTGGTTAAGCTGAACCAGAGTGCTTCTAGAGTAGCGGTCAATCGGCACATCCACAGCGCTTCGCAGCTGGCGCAGCAGCCCAGGCGTGTTCGGCGACTCGTCCTCGGGATGGGTCGGATTGGCTTGCGCATTGACAATGATGAAAACCCGTTTGCGCACACTGGTGAAGCCGTTCACTTGGCCATTACGGACCAGACCACCTCGCACCGCGATGTTATCCAACGCAGCGCGAATACCCGTGTTGTCCGACAGACCACCGTCCACCAAATGGAT
The DNA here is from genome assembly GCA_943370905.1 of Synechococcus sp. UW140. Lineage (GTDB taxonomy): Bacteria > Pseudomonadota > Gammaproteobacteria > Burkholderiales > Burkholderiaceae_C > Polaromonas. The sequence continues at coordinate 24,943 of CALRSS020000005.1, read as the reverse complement.
GTACCGCTCCTGCGCAGATCGACCCGTCAACTGTAACGATGGCACCGACACAGAACAGTTGTCATTGTGGTTCCAAAGCGTAATGGGTGACATCAGGACGGGCACCGCCATCGAAGCCGCCACTGCTCTTGCCAGTGGCACCTGGTCAAGATCAGAGCACAGCTGGCTGAATTGCTCATACGAAAATTCAAATCGATCGCCGAAGCGCATATCGGTTGCATTTATGTACACAACAGGACGGCGGCGCGGCAAACTGCCAAAGGTCTTCCCATGAAATACATTCTCATCAAGCAATTCCTGCAGCAAGTCGCCGCGGCCGTAAGTCCGCGAGCTTTGACGCCACATGCCGGACGGCGAGAAGACGCGCGTCCACAGCGCGGACTGCAGATCAAAATCGAGTATGTGGCGGCGGAAATCCAAAAAGAATCTCTCAGGATCTTGTGCGTAATACGCCGCCGCCAGACTGCCACCGGAAACCGCAGAGATGAAGTCCAATTCTTCAAGTAGCGTACCGTCGCGACCCATCCACCGAATTGGCGTATCACGCATCAATTCCATGACTGCAAAGCTCAAAGCGGCAGCTCGATAACCGCCACCCGACAGCGTCAGGATGACGGTCAAACTGTCGCTATTGCCTCGGGCATCCAGATTGCGGATTGTGTAGCCAGTGCCGATCGATTGGTTGGTCAGCGCAGGGTTGATCGTGTAATGCGCCGTCGAACATGCGGCGCAGGCTAGCGTGACCGACAAGAGCCAAGCAGACGCTGACCAGCGTCGCGTACGTGAATACTGAATTTTCACAACGGGTTTGATCGGGGTTGTCATCACAAGGGAGCACTCAATTCCCCAACAGTGCCGAGTCTGCGTGGGCTGTCGATCAACGCGGTGCGACAGCTTCGCCGGTCTAACCAACCCGAGGGATCTGGTTGAGCGACACCCAAATCTGCGGGGATGTGCACATGAAGTTGAACCGTACGGCTACGCACGCATGTTTACGAGCTCATTGCATGCCTGTGGTCAATCGCCAGACTTGTTCAGGTAAACCATGCGAAACCTGCCCGCTTGTGACTGCCACGTAAACGGCGAATCTGCAGCGCGGAGCCCACCAGGAAAAAAAGGAAGAGTCCGCCAACCACCAGTTGCAGCGACGGATCTTCAGGGCTGGAGAAGATGGGATGGCCGACAGGCAAGCGCGTGAACGTCTCAGTTACACCCGGGATGAAGTGGAAGAAGTAGGTCAGCGAATAGCTCAGGGTCGCGACATATACCGCCGCTCGACCGAACAGGGTCGTGCGCTCGGCAACGACTCCCACGCCCAGCACAAGGAGCGTGACCACGCCAAGCGCATGGGGTGCGCCAAAGGTGCCATACCGAAAGATGCCGAAGCCAGTAAGACAGCTAACGATCGTGGTCCACAAATAGACCTGGCCGATATCGTTGCGCGATGTGATCTCCTTGTCGCGCACCAGTGCGCTGGCTCCAGCGGCGAGTGCGACCACGCTGATCGCCGTGTGGATCAGTCCCAGAGTAGTTAATCCAAACATGGTGTTCTCCTATTGCAAGTTGATGGGTTGGCGCCAGAACTGGCGACGCTGATGTTGCGGCGATGACCGATACGGCAAACCGTTCTGTGAGGGCAATGCCAAATGGGCCTAAATGGGCTAGCTGGCTGACGCCAGTCGCACCGCCAGTTGGGCCACATGACGGCCCTGGAAGCGGGCCATCGCGCGCTCCTGCTCGCTCGGCTGCCGCTCGCCCTGCCCGCCGGCGATGGTGGACGCGCCATAGGGGCTGCCGCCTTTGATCTCGTCCAGGCCCATCTGACGCTGCTCACTGTACGGCAGGCCCGCGATAAGCATCCCGTGATGCAGCAGCGTAGTGTGAAAACTGAGGATCGTGCTCTCCTGGCCGCCATGCTGAGTAGCCGTGGACGTGAACACACTGCCTACCTTTCCGATCAGCGCGCCCTTCATCCACAGCCCACCGGTCTGGTCAAGAAAGGTGCGCATCTGGCCGGTCATGTTGCCGAAGCGCGTGGGCGTTCCGAAGATGATGGCATCGTAGTCAGCCAATTCGTCCGGGGTGGCTACAAGCGCGGCCTGGTCGGTCTTGCCGCCCACGCTGCGCACAGCGTCCGACGACATGGTCTCCGGCACACGCTTCAGCGATACAACAGTGCCGGCCACCTCTCGGGCGCCATCGGCCTCCGCATGCGCCATCGTCTCGATGTGCCCGTAGAGACTGTGATACAGGATCAGGATCTTGGTCATGGGGTACCTCACGTCTTAAGAAAAGTCAGTAGATCGGAATTCAGCTTATCCTTGCTAGTGTCAGCAAGGCTGTGCGCACCACCTGGGTAAATCTTCAGAATAGCGTTCTTGATGAGCTTGGAGGACAGCATGGCCGACGCGCCGATCGGTACGATTTGGTCATCGTCGCCGTGGATGACGAGCGTGGGTACGTCAAACTTCTTCAGATCCTCGGTGAAGTCGGTCTCTGAGAACGCCTTGATGCAGTCGTACGCATTCTTGTGGCCAGTCATCATCCCTTGCGCCCACCACGACTGGATCAGCCCCTGCGACACCTTGGCGCCAGGCCGGTTGAAGCCGAAGAATGGCCCGCTCGCGACATCAAGGAAGAATTGCGAGCGGTCGGCCAGGTAGGCCTTGCGAAAACCGTCGAAGACTTCCATGGGCAGCCCTCCGGGGTTGGCCATGGACTTGACCATGATCGGTGGCACCGCCCCCATCAGCACGGCCCTGGCCACACGCTTGCTGCCGTGGCGGCCGATGTAGCGAGCAACCTCGCCACCACCAGTCGAGTGCCCGACCATAGTGACGTTCTTGAGGTCGAGCGCAGTGAACAACTCCTGCAAATCGTCGGCATAGGTGTTCATGTCATTGCCGTTCCAGGGCTGGCTCGACCGGCCGTGGCCGCGGCGGTCGTGGGCGATGCAACGGTAGCCATTGCTGGCCAGAAAGAACATCTGCGCCTCCCACGCATCGGCATTTAGCGGCCAGCCATGGCTGAAGCTGACAACGGGACCAGATCCCCAGTCCTTGTAGTAGATCTGGGTGCCGTCTTTGGTGGTGAAAATGTTGCTCATGGAAGTCCTTTCGTTTTGACGTTGGTGAAGGCTTTGCGGCGCTGGCCTAGGTGCAGCGGCGGGGTCAGAACCCAACGCCACCAGGGGAAGAGTTCCGAATGCCGCGATACCTGCACTGCTCATCAGCAAGTGGCGTCGCGACAAGTCCAGCTCTTGGGATTGGATCTGCTTGGTCATATGCGGGGTCTCTCGGGTATATGAGATAGCAGGTTCAGCGGCTGTGTCTCACGAAGCTCGCCATATGCTCAGCGCAGGCTTGCGGATGTTCGTGATGCGGTCCATGCCCAGCCTGCGGGAAACTCAGTAGCTGCAGGGTTGGCAGCTGTTGATTCAGCGCATACCAGTTCTCAACCGGGAAAATGATGTCGTGGTCACCACCGATGTGCAGCACCGGGATGGCGGTTGACTTCAGGGCCTGTAACACGGCATCGGCCGGGAACAGCGGGTTCTTTGGCCGATCGCCCAAGTTCGCTGCGGCCCAGTCCAGTGGCACTGGCGGACTGCGCCCTTCCGTGCGTTGCGCGATGCGGTCTACCGACCGTCGCGCTGCCTCTCGGCCCGCTGCCGACCGGGGCTCGAAGAACAGGATCGTCTCTTCCTCGATACCGTAGTTCGGAATCACCGCAGTGTCGAAGAACAGCTGCTCGGCAGGCTTCACGTTAGGCCCTGGCGGAGGGCAGCCGATCAGTACGGCGTGGCTGAGCCGCTGCGGGTACAGCGCCAAAACCACCTGTGCCGCCATTCCACCCAGCGACCAGCCGCTGATGACCACGTCGTGCAGGTCTAGCGCATCGATCAAATCGCGCGCATCCTGCGCCAGCATCATCGGGTTCATGTTCTTTTCACCGCTGGACAGGCCCAAGCCGCTGTAGTCGAAGGTGATCACCCGAAAGCCGTTGCCGGCGAGTGCATCCAGGAACGCTGGATCCCAGACATCCATAGTGCCGCGAAAGCGCGTGCACAACACGATGGGCTGACCAGCACCGACAGAACGGTAGGCCAGGCGGCGACCGGGGACATCCACCCATTGGTTCGGCGCTTCCACAGCGCCAGAGGTAGGTTGATATTGATTCATGACGGTGATCTCCTAAGTGGTGTTGTGAGCTGAGAACCGATAGGAAGAGTACGGATGCGATACCCGGTGGCGGCATGCACTGCGTTGACCAGTGCCGGAATCGCCGCCGACGTGCCGGGCTCACCGACTCCGCCAGGGGGCTCGCTGCTCGGCACGATTTGAACCTCGATGCGTGGTGCCTCGTTCATGCGCATCACGCGGTAGTCGTGGAAGTTGCTCTGGACGACGCGGCCTTCGGCCAGCGTCACCTCGCCCCACAACGCCGCCGATAGGCCGAAGACGATTCCCCCTTCCATCTGTGCCGCAACGGTGCTCGGGTTGACAACCAGCCCACAGTCCACGACGCAAACAACGCGCAGCACGTGTACCTCGCCGTTCTCATCCACTTGCACCTGCGCCACCTGTGCTACGTAGCTGCCGAATGCGTGCAGCAGCGCAATACCGCGGCCCTGACCCGCAGGCAGCGCCTTGCCCCAATCCGCCTTCCCGGCGGCCAGGTTTAGCACCGCGAGGGCGCGCGGGTCGCGCACCAGTGCCCGGCGGTAGTCGAGCGGGTCGCGTCCGGCCTTGACTGCCAGTTCGTCGAGGAAGCCTTCGACAACGAAGGCGTTGTGCGTTGGGCCCACGCCGCGCCAGAACGCCGTTGGAATGCCCGGCGGTTCGACGCGCACGTACTCGACGCGCAGCGTAGGCATTGCGTACGGAGTCTCGGTTGCTCCTTCGACCGCGTCGCCATCGACACCGTCCTTTAACCCTGGGGGCAGAAAGCGCGCGAGGATCGACGACGACGCGATACGATGGGTCCACGCCACCGGCATCGCCGACGCATCGAGTCCCGCGGTCATCGTATCGTGGTAATACGGTCGGTACATGTCGTGCTGCACGTCTTCTTCGCGTGACCACACGACTTTCACGGGGACCGGGACCTGCTTGGCAATCGATACCGCCAGCTCGATGAAATCCACTTCAAGCCGACGACCGAAAGAACCGCCGATCAAGTGATTGTGGACGGTGACCTTGGCCGGATCGACGCCCGCAGCGCGCGCTGCAGCGTCACGCGCTCGTGTCGGAACCTGCGTGCCGACAAAGAGCTCGACTTCACCGCCGCGAATCATCACGGTGCAGTTGAGCGGCTCCATTGCCATATGGGCCAGGAATGGCGCTCGATAGACCGTGTCGACGCGCTGCGTAGCGCGGGCCATGGCTTCCGATGCGTCGCCGTGCACAGCCGCGACCGCGCCCGCCTTGCGAGCAGCGTTTTCAAGCTGCGCCACGACTTGCGCAGAATCCAGCGTGGCATTGGCACCTGCAATCCATCGTGGAGCAGCGGCAAGTAGCCCTTGCTGTGCAACCCACAGGTTGTCGGCGACGACAGCGACTGCCCTGCCCAGCGTCACAACCTGCCGCACGCCCGGAACTTTCAATGCAGCAACGGCATCGACACCCGCGAGCGAGCCGCCGAACTCGGGGCAGCTCGCCACGGCAGCGATCTTCATGCCGACGAGCTTGACGTCAATGCCGAACTTTGCCGAACCCTCGACCTTGCTTCTCCCGTCGAGCCGCTTTAGTGGCTTCCCTATCACGCGAAAGTCTCGCGGCTGTTTCAAAACCAGGCCTTTGGGGACTGGCAGCGTGGAAGCAACAGCGGCCAGTTCGCCGTACACAAGGCTCTTGCCACTTGAAGTCTCAAACACCTTTCCGTCGCGTGCGACCAGCCCTGCGGCGGATACGCGCCAAGTCTTGGCCGCGGCCTGCACGAGCAGTTCGCGGGCGGTAGCGCCGGCTTCGCGCAGTGGCACCCAAGCGCCGCGGATCGAGGTCGATCCACCTGTCATTTGCAATCCCCCGAAGAGCGGCTCGCCATATTGCGTGTTATTGGGCGGCGCCTGCTCCAGGAGCACCTCACTCACTGATACTGCAAGTTCTTCAGCAATCAGCTGGGCAAGGCCCGTGAACACACCCTGCCCCATCTCGGCCTTGTGCATCACCAGAGTGACTTTGCCGTCGCGAGTGATACGGATGAAAGCGTTGGGTTGCAACGCAACTTGCGAAGGCGCAGCCGCCATTGCACCACCCTCAGGGAGTACAACACCGAGTAGCAAACCACCACCCGTGGCAGCACTGACCATTAGGAAGCTTCTCCGCGAAGGCGCAAATGTTGGGAGTGCGTTCATGACGCCCTCGCTGCTGCCTTGATCGCCTGCCGGATTCGGGCATACGTACCACAACGGCAGATGTTTCCCGCCATCGCAGCGTCAATGTCCTCGTCGCTAGGTACTGGCTTTGCGGCAAGCAGCGCACACGCTGACATCACCTGACCAGGCTGACAGTAGCCGCACTGCACCACGTCGCAGTCGATCCAAGCCTCTTGCACCTGCCGTCCCTGCGGTGTCTGTCCAATGCCCTCAATGGTGGTAACCTGCCGTCCCCGCACCGCCGAAAGTGTCGTAAGGCAAGCGCGCGTCGCCTGTCCATCAAGATGCACGGTGCAGGCGCCGCACAAACCCTTGCCGCAGCCGAACTTGGTGCCATGCATGCCAAGTACGTCACGCAGTACCCACAGAAGGGGCATGTCATCCGGCTGGCTCACGCGTATGGTGCGGCCGTTGAGCTGAAAGCGGGTCATGGCCTCAGACCTTCATCGGCTGAAATGAGGCTAATATTTCGGCTGTGTTGACGATAGCGTGCGCAAATGTCGGCCCATTGATCTCGTGTGCACACTTCATCGCCAGCGGTGAGAACGCAGCCGTAGCGTCGCGAACCAGCGTCACGTGATAACCCAATTCAGCAGCAAACTTTCCCGTAGACTCGAGACAGGTGTTAGCTAGCAGGCCGATCAACACCACTCGCTGGATGCCATGCTGCTTAAGCTGAAAATCCAGGTCCGTATTAGCAAAGCCGCTGCTCGCCCAATGCTCCTTTGCAATCACGTCTCCCGGCTGGGGAACGAAGTCCGGATGCCATTCACCTCCCCAGCTACCTTCCGCAAAAACTTGCGCCTTAGCGCTGCTGAGTTGGTAAGGCGAGGCATGTTTCCAGCCTTTGGTGTCAGTCGGCAGCGCACGATGGTGTGGCACATAGAAGATGCGGATATCTGCGGCACGTGCTGCCGCCACCACGGTGCGCATGTGATCGATCGTGTGCACCGCGTCGGCCACCTCCTTGGTCAGTCCGGTGAGCTTACCGCCCTCACCTAGAAAGTCGTTGTACGGATCGATCAGTAGCACCGCAGTATTAATTGCGGAATAGTCGTGAGTTGTCATAGTAAATTCCTTCAGATGGCGGGTTGGAGGTAAAAACCGGGATCGACAGAAAGGCCCTGCTTGGCTACACGGCTGGTGGCGTCAGCTAAAACTTCTTCACGGCCTGCCACCAAGGCACGCAGCGTTTGCAGTGCCACGTCGTCTGGGCTGACCTTGGGAACGTGAATACCTGCCGTTAGGTCCGTGTCCATGAATCCCACATGCAGGCCAAGAACGTGTGTGAACTGCGCTTTCAGTTCATTACGCAGTGCGTTGGTTAGGCCCCATGCGGCTGATTTCGAAATGCAATAGGTCGAGGCACCGGGTAAGTTCAGCCACGACAATGCTGACAGCACATTGATGATGGCCCCACCGCCTTGCGCTGCGAGTACCGGTGCGAAGGCACGACTCATCCGCCAGGCACCATACAGGTTCGTCTCGATTTCAGCGCGCGCAGCCTCCATTCCACCGAACGCAAGTACGGGCGAACCACGCGAAATACCTGCGTTATTGATCAATACGTTTACATCACGGCAAATTTCGGATGCGGCCTCCGCATCTTCGGTGCGATTGACGTCAAGGCGCACAGCGTGCACATTCGGCAGATGGATGCTCGTTGGGTCTCGCGCCGCGGCATATACCTTTTTTGCCCCCAAGGCCAGCGCAGCCTGAGCAAAGGCTCGCCCAAGGCCGCGATTAGCACCTGTGACGAAAATGACCATATCTTGAATTTGCATTTTTAAACACCGTAAGTTTTGTGGTCGCCGAATCGAGATGGGATTAGTTTGCCGTTACGGCAGATGACCGACATCTCGCTGCAGTACCTCCACCCAATCGCTCAGAAGAGGGGGGGAGACCCTGGACTTATTGGGGTGAAACGGATTTGGAATTGGCTCGGCCGTAGGGCGAACTGCTACCGGTAAACAATCAGCGCAGTGAACGATCTCAGGCTTGCATAGGTACATATATGTCGGCTGACACAGTTGTTCCTCCCGAATTGACATATCAGCCAACGGGTGCGCCGCTATCATGTTCAAGAGAGGGTCGGGTTTGGCCAGTTAGCGCCTCTATATCCGACGGCCAGACCAATGTATCAAGTGCACGAGCCCGGATATCGCGTCGAGACACTTCGTCGGGATGGCGAATTCACTCTGTCGAGAAGCAGCACGGCACAAGGGTCGGCAACTTTTCTGACGCTGTCAATCGTCTCAGATCATGCCCAGCTACCCCACGTCGAGCGGCTGGAGCATGAATATTCACTGCGTGATCAACTCGAAGCGGCATGGGCCGCCATACCGCGTCGATTAGCCGTCGAAAACGGGCGCACAGTTCTCCTGCTGGAGGACCCTGGAGGCGAACTTTTAAGCCATCACCTTGGGTATCCGTGGGACACCCTGGCTTTTCTTCGCACTGCGATAGGGATTTCAGTGGCCTTAGGATGCGCGCATGCGCAAGGATTGATCCACAAAGACATTAAACCGGATCATCTCCTTGTGAATCTAATCAGTGGCGAAACCTGGCTCACCGGCTTCGGTATCGCGTCGCACATGACCTCTGAGCACCAGACTCCCGACATACCGGAGTCAATTGCTGGAACGCTCGAATACATGGCGCCCGAGCAAACGGGACGGATGAACCGTTCGGTCGATGCACGCAGCGATCTCTATGCGATGGGCATCACGTTGTACCAGTTACTCGCAGGCGAACTACCATTCATTACAACGGACTCCATGGAACTGGTGCACTGCCATATCGCGCGGCAGCCGGTACCTCCAAGCGATCGTATTCCAACGCTGCCGCCGATGATCTCTCAGATCGTCATGAAATTACTCTCCAAGACCGCAGAGGACCGATACCAAACCGCGGCTGGCGTTTCAGCTGATCTGCGGCGCTGCATGAGCAGTTATAAATCGACCGGTAACGTCGAGACTTTTGTACTCGGGGGGCAAGACGTCCCGGATGTGCTGCGTATTCCCGAAAAGCTTTATGGGCGCGAGCGAGAGGTTGATACGCTACTTCAGGCATTCGAGCGTGTATCGGCTGGCGGAACAGTAGAGTTCATCGTTGTTTCTGGCTATTCAGGGTTAGGGAAGTCCACGGTTGTCAACTCGTTGCATCGCGCCATCCTCCCGCCACAGGGGATATTCGCGTCGGGCAAAGCTGACCAGTATCAACGCGGTATTCCCTACGCGACGCTTGCCTACGCCTTCAAGACTGTAGTTCGACAACTTCTGGCTAAGAGCGAAGAGGACGTCAGTCGGTGGCGCGATAAGCTCCGCGGAGCGCTTGGATCTAACGGTCAGCTTGTGGTGAACATAATTCCTGAACTAGAGCTTCTTCTCGGGAAACAGCCGGCTATCCCGGAACTACAACCCCTGGAGGCTCAGAAGCGATTCCAGCTGGCGTTCCAGCAGTTGCTTGCAGCGTTTGCCCGGCCAGAGCATCCGCTTGCGCTGTTTTTAGACGACCTCCAGTGGGTGGACCCAGCGACGCTCACGCTTCTCGAACACCTGGTCATGCATCGTGAGATTCGCCACCTTCTGATCGTGGGTGCCTATAGGGACAACGAGGTTTCGCCCACACATCCGCTCGTTCGAACATTGGAGGTGATTCGCAATACGCATGCACCGATGCACGAACTTGTACTACAACCCTTGCACGCCAAAGACATCGCGCAACTGATAGCCGATGCGCTGCGAACCGATGTCGCTAGCGTCAAGGGCTTGGCGAGCCTCGTACACGAGAAATGTGGAGGCAATCCCTTCTTCGCTATCCAGTTCTTCAAGGCTGTTGCTGAGGAGCGGCTGCTCGTCTTCGACGTGGCCGCGAAGCGATGGAAATGGGATCTTGACTTGATCCGAGCGAATAGATTTACCGATAACGTTGCCGACATGATGCTTGGTAAGCTCGCCCAGTTGCCCTTGCGGACACAGGAACTCTTGGTGCAGTTCGCCTGCCTAGGCAATACGGCAAAAAACGAGACACTTGCCACGCTGCGCCAAGGTAACCAAGTCGTAGTGCATGAAGCACTTTGGGAAGCCGTCCGAAGGGGGCTTGTCCTAAAGTTGACCAACGGCTATTCGTTTGCCCATGATCGCGTACAAGAAGGGGCGTATGCCCTCCTGCCCAAGCGGGAACGATCAGTGACGCACCTCAGGATAGGGCGCGCCTTGTTCGCCAGCACACCAGCGGAGGTTCTGGACGAGGAAGTTTTCAAGATCGTGAATCAGTATGATCGTGCCGTCTCGCTTATTGAAACTCCGCTCGAGCGCCAACAGATCGCTCATCTCTACCTGATCGCTGGAAAACGGGCCAAGACCTCTGCCGCCTACGCATCCGCACGGGACTTTCTTCGTACCGGGTGCGCGTTAATTGACAGGGACGGTTGGAGTCAGTGCCCGGAGCTCACGTTCTTACTGGAAAGGGAATTGGGTGATTGTGAATTCCTCACCGGTAACCTTGCAGGGGCTGACAAGCGACTGACAGCCTTGTCCAGCAGAGCTCCAACACAGGTCGCGCGCGCTGCGGTTACGGCGTCACGCGTTACCCTGTACACCGCCATGGATAGCAGTGACCGGGCGGTCAGCATCTGCCTAGAGTATCTCGCAGCAATCGGGATCAACTGGTCGCCGCACTCCACCAAAGACGAGGTTCAGCACGAATACCAACTTCTGCTTCGGCGAATTGGCGACATGCCCATCGACCAGCTCATTGATCTGCCACTGATGACTGACCCCGAGTGCCAAGCAACAGTCGAATTGCTTGCGGCGGTTCTCCCGCCTGCGTTTTTTACAAGTCACAATCTCGTGTGCTTGGTTCTATGCCGCATCGCTAACCTCAGTATCGAGAATGGCAATACAGATGCATCTGCGCTCGGCTACGCGTACCTGGGGATGGTACTGGGCCCGTCGTTCGGCGACTACCCCGCAGGGTATCGGTTCGGGAAACTAGGGCTAGACCTCGTTGACCAGCGCTTGCTCGGACGCTTCAGGGCCCGTGTGTACATGACATTCGCGTATCACGTCATGCCGTGGACCAAACATTTCGACCACGGTACATTTCCCTTGCTGCGGCTTGCATTCAATGCGGCAAGCGAAGTTGGGGACCTTACTTACCAAGGGTTCAGCTCGTGCACACTTGTCACCAGTCTATTTGCACGCGGCATTCCGCTGGCAGACGTTGAGTTCGAAGCAGATACGAAACTGGCCTTTGTTAAGAATGCCAAGTTCGGACTCATCGTCGATATCATTAGTGCGCAGCGGGGACTCATCCGAACGCTGCGCGGGCTAACGCCCGTGTTCGGTTCGTTCGATGAGGAAAATTTCAACGAACAGCAGTTCGAAGCGCATCTCCGCCAGAACGCGAGCCTTGCCATCGCCACTTGTTGGTATTGGATCCGAAAACTCCAGGCCCGCTATCTTGCTGGCGATATTGAGTCAGCCCTTAGCGCCGCTGCTGCTGTGGAGCCGCTTATTTGGACTACGTTCGGCCACATTGAGCTAGCCGAGTATCACTTCTACGCGGCGCTGGCTCGCGCCGCACAAACGGACGCCACAACAGGCGACGAACGACGACTAAATATAGAAGCAATCGCTGCGCATGAACGCCAGCTCCAGGCGTGGGCGAGTAACTGTCCGGATAATTTCTTCCACCGCGCTGCACTGGTCGCCGCTGAGGTAGCACGTGTCGACGGACGCGAACTGGATGCGATGCGGTTGTATGAGCAGTCCATCCAATCGGCTACTTCGAACGGATTTGTGCATCACGAGGCGCTCGCTCATGAGGTTGCGGCACGCTTTTATTCGATGCGCGGCTTTGTCACTACGTCAGACGCTTATCTTCAGAAGGCCCGCGACGCCTATGCACGCTGGGGCGCAGAAGCAAAGGTTCGTCAGCTAGATGCAATGCTTCCGGAAGTTACCGAACGGTTGACAGGATCGCGGGCGCAACGCCCCGTTCTCGGATTGAACGAACTAGACCTCGCTACCGTAGTCAAGTCATCGCAAGCCGTGTCCAGGGAAACTGGTCTCAACAAGCTGATGGATACCCTGATGGTGATCGTGTTACAGCATGCAGGGGCTGAGCGGGGTCTACTGATCCTTCCTCGAGGTGATGAACTGCGCATCGAGGCTGAAGCCGTGGCCGAGCATGACGAGGTACGTGTACACCTGCGTGGGGTCGCAGTGGCCCCAGAACATCTACCAGCTTCGCTGCTTAATTACGTCGTTCGCACCAGCGAGCAGGTGCTACTGAATGACGCGCAAGCAACGAACGATTTCGCAGCTGACCCGTATGTCATGCAACGAAAGGTGCGTTCTGCACTCTGTGTGCCACTACTTAAGCAAGCTAAGCTTGTGGGTGTACTCTACCTCGAAAATAATCTCACACCCCACGCTTTCACGCCAGCAAGAGTTGCAATGCTGAAGCTTCTCGCATCGCAGGCTGCAATGTCCCTGCAAAATGCGGAGCTTGGCGAGAAGGAGGCTCTGTTGAAAGAGGTTCATCACCGAGTAAAAAATAACCTTCAATTGATCACCAGCCTGCTTAATCTGCAAGCTTCGCGAGTTACTGACCCTGCAGTCGCAGAGCTTTTTTCCGACAGCCGGAACCGCGTGCGATCCATGGCATTGGTTCACGAAAATCTCTACCGCGCTGGGAACCTGTCGAGTATTCCGATGGCCAGACATATTCGCAGCCTTTGCTTGCATCTCAACAGCGCCTATGGCTCGTTGGCGCAGAGTGTGCGGCTCTCGCCCAACATAGCGGATATACACCTCGAGATGGATCGCGCCGTACCGTGTGGCCTGATCGTGAACGAATTGGTCTCGAACGCGTTCAAGCATGCATTTCCTGGCGGCAGGCAGGGAAGTATCAGCGTCGAGCTTTACACCATCGAAGATGGGCGAATAATCCTCTCCGTATCTGACGACGGGGTCGGACTTCCGTTGGCGCTGGACATCGCGCGGACTGACTCACTCGGCTTGCGTCTCGTCGACGATCTTGCGGAGCAACTTCATGGCAGTGTCACCATAACGCGCACTGGCGGTACGACCGTTTCCGTCACCTTTGCCGACAAACAACGCGAGGATCTGATGCCATGAAGAAGGCCCGCATCATTGTTGTCGAGGACGATCGCATCGTCGCCAGAGATATCGCCGCCCAGCTTGATCGCATGGGACACGTCGTCCTAGCGACACTGCCACGCGGCGAGGATGCAGTTACCCTCGCAATGCAGGAGCGGCCAGATCTGGTTCTGATGGACATCCGCCTCGACGGTCGCATCGACGGTATAGAGGCAGCTCGTGCCATCCGCGAGCACTGCCAATCTCCCGTTATCTTTCTCACCGCTTATGCAGACGACCCGACGCTTGAGCGCGCGGCCGGCACTGAGGCATCCGGTTACTTGCTCAAGCCGCTCGATGAGTCGCAGCTACGGACATCGATCGAGCTGGCGCTGCACAAGCACGTCACGGAACGCAAGCTGCGGGAGAGTGAGGCGCACTTTCGCAATCTGACCAGCCTCTCATCCGACTGGCGCTGGAAGCAAAACGAAAGCTTGCGCTTTACCGCCCTGTCCAGTACGGCTCACGAACCCTTTGACAAGGAGTCAGCCTCAGCAGCAGGCAGAACCCTTTGGGAGCTTGCTGACATCACGCCGCTGTCTTCTTCATGGTTCGAGTACAAGGCAGCCCTGGCCGCCCGTCAACCGTTCCGAGATTTCGAGTACCGCCAAGTCGGTCGCGATGGCCAGCCACGCTTCATTAGCATCAGTGGCGCACCCGTATTCAACGAACATGGCAGCTTTCGTGGCTACCAAGGCGTCGCGCGTGACATTACTGAGCGCAAACGTACCGAAGCCGAAGAACAACGCCCAGCTCAAGGAATGCACGCAGCACCCACTCCCGGATGGGAGTACCTCGAAACACTTCGAGAGGACGGGGAGTTCTTGCTGTCGAGGGGGATCACTGCACGCGATTCAAATTCGGTCCTCGTACTTTCTGCCGCAACGGCAAAGGACACGCCGCAACACATTGAAAGGATGAAGCACGAATACGCCCTGCGCGATCAGCTGGACGCCGCGTGGTGCGCTAAGCCGCGTACTCTGGCTAGCGATAACGGGCGCACCGCTCTACTTCTCGAAGATCCTGGCGGCGAGGTGCTGGGCCGTTGCCTCGCGCAGCCTTGGGAGATCGAAGCCTTTCTTCGCGTTTCTATTGGCATGCTCATCGCACTGGGGCACGTACATCAGCAAGGTCTGGTCCACAAGGATATCAAGCCAGACAACTTCTTTCTCGACCGGTCATCGGGACAAGCATGGCTCACGGGTTTTGGCATCGCTTCTCGCCTTCCGAGAGAGCGGCAGGCGCCCGAACCCGCCAATGCCATTGTTGGAACTTTGGCGTACATGTCTCCCGAGCAGACAGGTCGCATGAATCGCTCGATCGATTCGCGCAGCGACCTCTATTCGCTGGGCGTCACGCTTTACCAGATGCTCACTGCGCAGCTGCCTTTTTCGGCGTCAGAGCCGTTGGAGTGGATCCACTGCCACATCGCGCGGCAACCAGCTCCCATCGTGGCGGGACGCGATGAAGTACTGGGTAGCTTGCCAGCGATCGTCATGAAGCTGCTGGCAAAGACAGCCGAGGATCGCTACCAAAGTGCATCTGGCGTCGAAGCCGACCTGCGCCGATGCTTAGACGAATGGCTAGCGGTGCATAGAATTTCCGCGTTCGCGCTGGGTTCAAGCGACAGCGCTGGCCGCCTGCTGATGCCAGAAAAACTCTACGGCCGCCTTGCGGAGATTGACGCACTGCTGGCGGCCTTCGACGCAGTGGTCACCGGTGGAGAGAAGCAAATCGTGCTCATCTCCGGCTACTCTGGTATCGGCAAATCGTCGGTGGTGAGTGAACTGCACAAGCTGCTGGTGCCGGCACGGGGCCTCTTTGCAGCGGCCAAGTTCGATCAGTACAACCACGACATTCCGTACGCGACTATCGGGCAGGCGTTCCGCATGTTGATCCGAGAAGTCCTGTCAAAAAACGACCTTGAGATGGCTCAGTGGCGAGCCGCACTTTGCAACGAGCTAGGTGCAAACGGGCAGCTTGTGATCAACCTGATCCCAGAGCTGGAAATCATCATCGGTAAACAATTGGTTGTTCCCGATCTACCTGCCCCCGAGGCGCAGTCGCGATTCCTGTCGGTCTTTCGCAACTTTGTAGGCGTCTTTGCGACAACAGAACATCCCCTCGTATTGTTCCTCGACGACCTGCAGTGGCTCGACTCAGCGACGCTCACACTGCTAGAATACCTGGCGACGAGTCCGGACGTTCGCCATGTTCTCATCGTCGGCGCGTACCGGGACAACGAGTTGACACCATCGCACCAGTTTCTACGCACACTGGATGCGATACGCAGCGCCGGCGTACCGTTGCGCGAGCTGGCGCTGACACCCCTGCTACCCGAGGACGTGACTGCTTTGGTTGCAGACGCGCTGAGGGCTGACCCGGCGTATGTCTGGTCTTTAGCCCAGGTGGTGCACGAGAGGAGCCTGGGCAATCCATTCTTTGCAATTCAGTTTTTTACCGAACTTACTGAGGACCTCCTTCTTGCGTTCGACGCCACCACGCAGCGGTGGGTCTGGGACATCGATCAGATTCGCGGCAAGGGTTTCGCCAACAGCGTAGTCGACCTGATGCTCGGTAAGCTCGCACGGCTTCCCATACCGACGCAGAAAGCCTTGAGACAGTTTGCCTGCCTGGGCAATGCGGCAAGCACAGACAAACTCGCAGCCTTGCATGGTGGCGACGAAGACGCCGTACATGAAGCCTTGTGGGGAGCTGTCCGTGCCGGTCTGGTCCTACGGACCATACATGGGTACATATTTCTTCACGATCGTGTGCAGGAAGCCGCTTACGCACTGGTGCCCAAGCATGAGCGCGCAGCGGCGCATCTGGCGATCGGCCGCGCGTTGCTCAATCGGACGGGTCCCCAAGATCTAGAAGATAAGGTCTTCGAGATCGTGAACCAGTTCAATCACGCCATCCAACTCATCCAAACTCCTAAAGAGCGTGAACGGGTCGCCGAGCTCAATCTGGCCGCCGGCAGACGCGCCAGAGCATCCACGGCGTATGCGTCTGCTTGCTCGTATTTCACTGCTGGCATGACTCTGCTTGCAAACGACGGCTGGACACGCTGTCGAGAACTCGCATTCCAGCTAGAGCGTGACCTTGGTGAATGTGAGTTCATGACCGGCGACCTGACGGCCGCGGATAAACGCCTCACAGCGTTGGCCGCCCTGGTCTCGACCCCCGCAGAGCGTGCGTCGGTGACTTGGTTACGAGTGACGCTCTACACCGCGATGGATCAAAGTGGACGGGCTGTCTCGGTTGGGCTCGAATACCTGAAGGGGCTAGGAATAGCATGGTCGCCGCAACCGACCACAGAGGAAGTGCAGGCCGAGTACGAACTTCTGCTGCAGCAGGTGGGCGACAGGGCCATCGTAGGGCTCGTTGATCTGCCGCTAATGAACGATCCAGAGCGCCAGGCCACTGTCGACGTGCTGATGGCCGTGCTGCCGCCGGCGGTGTACACCAATAAGAACTTGGTGCTGCTCGTGCTGTGCCGCGCGGCAAACATCAGCATTGAATACGGCAACACAGACGCGTCCTCCGTCGCCTTCGCTTATCTCGGAATGTATCTCGGGCCGTCGTTTAACGACTATCCCGCCGGATATAACTTCGCAAAGCTCGGGTTAGATCTGCTGGAACAGCGGGGTCTCGGCCGATTCAAGGCCCGCGTCTACATGACATTGGGCTACCACGTCATGCCGTGGACAAAGCACCTTGACGACGGCACGTTCATGCTGCTTAGACGCACGCTCGACGCCGCAACCGAAGCTGGGGACGTTAACTATATTGCGTACTACTGGTACTGTCTCGTGGCGAGCCAACTCGCGCGCGGGACGCCATTGGTACAGGTTCAGCGCGACGCTGAAGCGGGGCTCGAATTCGTCAAAAAAACAAAGTTCGGACTCCTTATAGACATCATCACGGTGCAGCTGTCGCTCGTTCGAAGCCTGCGCGGACTGACATCGAGCCTAGGACACTTCGACGAGGACGGATTCGAAGAAGCTGGCTTCGAGACGCATCTCGCCGAAAATCCAAGTCTCGCTATCGCGGCGATCATGTACTGGATCCGTAAGTTGGAAGCGCGTTTTCTGGGCGGAGACTACAAGGCAGCATCTGATACCGCCGTACATGCCGAACTACAAGTCAGGATGACCGACGGCCACCTCGAGATTGCCGAGTTCTATTTCTATGCGGCGCTCGCCCGAGCCGCGCAAGCTGACTTTGTAAACGGCGATGAACGGGACTTCCACGTTCAAGCCCTGGCCAGATACCAAGAGCAGCTCGACGTCTGGGCGAAAACGTGTCCGGGAAACTGGCAGGCCCGCGCTATGCTCATTGCTGCTGAGCGAGCCCGCCTCGATGGACGCGATGTCGAAGCGATGCAGATGTACGAAAAATCCATCGAATCGTCGAACTTTCACGGTTTCGTCAATAACGAGGCAATTGCCTGCGAGGCCGCAGCACGGTTCTACGCGATGCGTGGCTTTGCCACGATTTCTGACACGTACCGCCACAAAGCAAGGTACGGGTACGTTCAGTGGGGAGCAGAAGGGAAGGTACGCCAGCTTGGCGCCCTGATGCCGGAGACGTTGAAGGACACGGCGGAAGAGCGTGTGCGTCGTCCAAGCGACAACGACGACGAGACTGACCTTGCGACAGTGGTCAGAAGTTCTCAAGCGGTGTCGGCAGAAACCGGGCTCGAGCAACTCATGGACACGCTGATGGTGATCATGGTGCAGCATGCTGGGGCGCAGCGTGGTTTGTTGATCCTTCCCCGTGATACAGGGCTGCGCATTGAAGCGCAGGCGCAAACCGGGAGCGAAAAAGTGGAGGTGCACCTGCGGAACGCGCCAGTGACCGACCTAGAGTTGCCGGAATCTTTGCTTCTCTACGTCGTCCGAACGCATGACAGCGTGTTGCTCGACGACGCGTCGGTGCCCAATACCTACTCGAATGATCCATACATCATCCAGAACCATTCGCGCTCAATCCTCTGTTTACCTTTGCTAAAGCAGGCTGAGCTGATTGGCGTTCTTTATCTTGAGAACCAGTTGGCACCTCAGGTATTCACGCCCAGGCGGATCGCGGTAATGAAGTTACTCGCCTCGCAGGCCGCAATCTCTCTTCAGAATGCTCGTCTCTATGCCGAGTTACAGCAGGAAAATAGCGATCGCAAGCAGTCCGAGGAACGCTATGCGCTGGCAGTGGAAGCGCTGCGAACCTCTGAAGAACGCTTCGCGCTGGCAGTAGCAGGATCTAATGAAGGTATCTTCGACTGGGACCTTGCGCTTGACCGGGTATACGTCTCGCGCCGTGCGCAAGAACTTTTTGACCTTCAGCCCGGTGAACTCTGGCGCGGACGCAGGGAGTGGAGAGATATGTTGCCGTTGCATCCGGACGATGTGGAAGCGCAGCGCCGTGGTGTCAAGGCCCATGTGGAAGGCGTGACACCGACCTATGACGTGGAATTCAGACTGATCCAGGTGGACGGAGGATATCGCTGGTTTCGCCAGCGAGGTATCGCGTTGCGTGATGGATTAGGCAGGGCCTACCGCATGGTCGGATCCATCGGAGACATTACGGAACGCAAGGCGGAGCAAGATGAGTTACTACGCCTAGAGCGCCGGCTGCGCCAAGCCCAGCAGTTCGAGGCGATGGGTACGCTCGCAGGTGGTATAGCACACGACTTCAACAACATCCTGGGCGCGATTCTTGGCTATGGCGAGATGGTGACTCGCGATGCACCGCAGGGCTCACGGCTGAGAAGGGACGTGGACGGAATCATGGCCGCAGGCGAGCGAGGTCGGGCCCTTGTGGATCGAATACTCGCGTTCAGTAGAAGTGGCGTTGGCGAGCGCAGACCCGTACACGTGGAAGGGATAGTCCGCGAGGCGCTGGAGTTGGTCCACGCGAACCTTCCTGACAACATTTTGGTGCAGACAAAGCTGCAGACAGGTCACGCGGCGATGCTCGGCGATTCGACGCAAGTGCACCAAGTGGTGATGAACTTAGTCACTAATGCGGTGCAAGCGATGACCAGCGGTGGCACGCTACGCGTATCACTGGAACTCGCGCTGCTCGATGCCCCGCACATGGGAACGACAGCCACGATCGGTGCCGGGGAATACATCACATTGACTGTGAATGACGATGGCACGGGGATCAGCAGCGACATCATCGAACGGATCTTCGATCCTTTCTTCTCGACCAAAGACGTTGGTGTCGGGACTGGAATTGGTCTCTCGCTAGTATGTGCAATAGTTAGCGAGATCGGCGGTGCAATCGATGTTGAGAGTATCGTTGGAATAGGCAGCACCTTTACCGTGTACCTGCCGCGCACTGGCGAGATATCTGAAGTGCGCGAACAGGACAAGACAGACTTGCCGCGCGGTGACCGCCAACGCGTCATCGTTGTTGACGACGAGGGTCCGTTGGTCCGGCTTGCGGCGGAAAACTTGACAGAATGGGGGTATGTTCCGGTAGCCTTTACCTCCAGTATTGCAGCACTGGAGGCGTTTAGTGCGGATCCTGAGTTATACGATGCGGTGATTACCGACGAGCGCATGCCGGGATTGGCAGGGTCGGCATTGATCCGTGAAATACATGGGATTCGGCCAGACATTCCCACCCTGCTTGTCAGTGGCTATGTAGGCGCCGATCTGTTACTACGTGCCAAGGACGTGGGTGCCGATGAGGTACTGAAGAAGCCGCTGTCGATGCGCCATTTGGCGTTGAGTCTATCGCGGGTACTCGATCGTTGACGGTTCGGTGCAGCCACATTGATGAGCTAGCGGTCCTTGACTGGGTGGAGGGAATCTTATGCTTGAAAGGTTTGTTCGACAGTTCCCTTGCCAACAACACAGTTCATTGGCGAAGTCGCACCGCCCTTGCCAGCGCCAACGCGAGCTCGCGCGCAGCGAAGGGCTTCTGCAACACCTCGTCCGCACCGGCTGCGTACGCCTGCTCACCAATAGCGCCGCCGAGGAAACCGCTCGCCAGCAAAATTGGGATATCTGGGCGCAAATCGCGTACTTTTCGAACTAGAGCCGTGCCTGACAGACTGGGCATGCGTTCGTCAGTTATGAGTATGTCGAAGTCCCCTGGCCGAGCCTGAAACGCTGCCAGCGCCGCGGCGCTAGAAGTATGGCCAAATGGTCGATAACCGAGATCTGACAGCGTATTAGTCATCAGCTTCACCAGCGAAGCTTCGTCGTCGACGAGAAGTACACGCTGACCCTGCCCACGCGGCAGTTGCGGCGCTTCGCCATCACAACTGTCAGAGGCATCGCCGCAGCGTGGCAAGTACACCGTGAAAACGCTGCCCTCGCCGGGCTTGCTCGCCACGTCGACCGCGCCGCCCACTTCGGTCACGATACCATGCACAAGTGAGAGACCCAGACCGGTGCCAACACCGGTGTCCTTGGTGGTAAAAAAGGGATCGAAAATGCGGGTCACATTCTCCGGCGCAATGCCAGAGCCTTGGTCTTGTAGTTCGAGCAGCAGGTATTCGCCCGCGGCGATGGCCCCTGTGGTTGCCACACGCTCGGCCTCGATCTCGACCACCCGCAGCATGACTTTCAGTGTGCCACCTGAAGGCATCGCCTGGATGGCGTTGGTCGCTAAGTTCATAAACACCTGGTGGATCTGTGTGGCGCCGCCAAGCATTGCGGCCCTGCCGGCAGCAAGTTGCGCCTCAATGCTCACATTCTGCGGCAGCGTCGCCGACAAAAGATCTAGCGCTTCGCGCAGCACACCCTCGACGTGGACTGGAATGCGGTCGCCTACTCCGCTGCGGCTAAATGCAAGAATACGCTCCACAAGTGAGCGTCCGCGCTCGGCGGCAATCAGGATGCTGTCCAAGTCACGTCTGAGCCGCGAGCCGACAGGAACGTCGCGCATAGCCATCTCGCCATAACCCAAAATCGCTGCGAGGATATTGTTGAAGTCGTGTGCGATACCGCCGGCAAGTGTACCGGTCGCCTCCAGGCGTTTTGCCTGCAGCAACGCCGCCTCGGCACGCTTCTGGGGGTCAACGTCGCTGATAGAGCCCGCAATTCGGGTCGGTTTTCCTGCTTCGTCGCGAATACACACGCCGCGAATGCGGACCCAGCGGTAGCTGCCATCAACGTGACGAATGCGCCATTCACCGTCAAAAGCCGGTACCTTCCCAGCGAGATAGTCTTCAATCATGTTAGATCGACTCACCGCGTCATCGGGATGCCATTGCTTCATGGCACTCCATTGCAAACGCGGCCGTACCGTGATGCCGGGCTCAAGACCACAGAGCAACTGAGCCCGCTCGGACATAAACATGTCGTTGGTGGTGAGATCCAAATCCCAGATGCCATCGTTCGAACCTGAAACCGCCAGCGCAAACCGCTGCTCTGATTCACGTAGTGCGGCTTCGCCAGCCCTCCTCTCGGTAACGTCCCGGACCGAACCGGTCCATCGTGTGGGACGCCCGGACGGGTCACGCAACAGCAATCCGCTTTGCTGAATCCACCGTACCTCCCCATGGCGGAGCATCCTCAACTCGAGTTCAAAACGAGCACTCTTGCCAGCAAAGTGATCGGCTATAGCTTGCTGCCACTTAAGTCGGTCTTCTGGATGAAAGGGAAATCGCTCCATGAAGTCCTTCCGTCCGTTGAAACGGGTATCGGCAGGGAAACCATAAATCTCCAGCATGCGCGCAGAAGCGTAGTACTCATCCTCGTCGATGATCCAGTCCCAGTGACCGTCACGTGCAGCTTCCATAGCCAGCGCATGGCGCTCTTGCGACTTCAGTAGGGCCTGATCGGTACGTTTTCGATCGTCAATGTCTGTGACCGAGCCAACGAAGCGTGTGGCCCGCCCCGACGCATCGCGGACGCAAAATCCAATGGTTCGTACCCAGCGAAAAATGCCGTCAGCGTGGTTGACGCGCCACTCGCTGGCGAAGGTCGGGATACGACCGGCGAAATAGGCGGCCACCGTGGCGCGCCGACGTGCCACATCCTCGGGAGGCGATGGTCTTGCAAGGGCAATCCACTCTTCACTGAGTCGCGTAGTCTTTCCAGGCTCGATTCCGCAAAGCCTCTGCGCTTGCTCGGACATATACATTCGGCCCGATGCTAAATCCCAGTCCCATATGCCACTTGCTGAACCAGCAACCGCCAGCGCAAATCGCTCTTCGGATTCACGCAACGCAGCTTCGGCCAGGCGGCGTTCGGTGATGTCGGTAGAAATTCCACTCACGCGCTGAGGGCCTCCCTCATTTTCGAAACGGACGCCACGCTCGTGGATCCAGCGAATCGTTCCATCGGGCTGCACCACCCTGAACTCCGCATCCCAGCGACGACTTTCGCGATTGTCTATCCAACTCTTAAAGGCCTCGGCAGTGCGGGACCGGTCGTCTGGATGGATGCCCTCGACCCAAAGGTGCGGATCGCCATAGAGGTCGTCGACCTTTCGCCCCCAGATGCGCTCGAAGCTTGGGCTCGCATAGACCACACGCTCCGGCTCGAGTTCTGTGATCCACATCACGTCGGGAGTCGCGTCAGCCATGCGACGGAAGCGCTCCTCGCTGATCTGCAGCGCCGTGTCCATGCGTTTACGCTCAACGGCTACCGCCGCAAGATGCGTTAGCTGCTCCATGATCTTGCGCTGATGCTCTGTCGGCTCTTGCGGCTTAGTGAAGTACATCGCGATCGTGCCAAGCACCTGACCTTCTGACGATTTTATCGGCATTGATATGCAAGCCTGAAGGCCATTGCGTGTTGCCAGGTCGGCGAATTCACTCCAGCGCCCTTCATTGCCAATATCGGGAACTACGACCGTCTCACACAAGTAGGCGGCCCGACTACAGGGTCCCGTGAGAAAATCGATAGGACGGCCGCCGAGCGCGTCTACATAGCTGCGCGGGAGACTAGGAGCAGCGTGCGTTTTCAGGCGAGGCCGAGAGGCATCGACGAGGAGCATGATCGCTGCCATCGTACCGGGGGCCAGCTGTTCCACGAGCTTGCAGACGGCATCGAGAAGGTCATTCAGCGAATGGCCCTTGGCGAGCATTTCGAGTAACTGCTTTTCACCGGCTAGCAGCGCTTCGGCACGCTTGACGTCCTCGATATCAAGCGTTTGCCCGTACCACTTGACGAGCTTGCCTTCCGCGTCGTGCAAGGGCACGGCACGAAAGGCACACCAGCGGTATTCTCCGTCAAAGCGTCGCAGCCGTGCCTCGGCCTCGCCGGCTGCCCCGCTGCTCAACACCTCGGCCCAAGTCTTTAGC
Organism: Synechococcus sp. UW140; assembly: GCA_943370905.1. Taxonomy (GTDB): domain Bacteria; phylum Pseudomonadota; class Gammaproteobacteria; order Burkholderiales; family Burkholderiaceae_C; genus Polaromonas. The sequence goes on along the minus strand of CALRSS020000005.1, from coordinate 1,128 downwards.
AAACCCGGCAGATCGGCAGGATATATCGCAACCTGCCATCCCCAACCGCATGATTCCTCGAGAGTCAGCCCGGTGAATTCGCGCCATCGTAGATTGAGAAAGTCGATGTAGCCGTCGGGTAGCGATGTCCAGACTAAGCCGGGAATGTGGTCCGCAGCCGTGCGAATGGCGTCTGGCAGCGTGTCGCTTGGCAGACCTGCAATAGGCATGGCAGAAATATTGTTGTCGACGTTGCCCACGAAGTCTCCTGCGATAGATTTCAGCTCCGCAACACGACCGAATTGTGTGCTTTGAAAGCTCGAATGTGACAACCGACACAGAGCGATTCGCCAGTTGGCTACCAATGCTGAAGAACGCCCATGAATGTCCAGAGATGTCCCCTTACTGGTCAGCCCCCGAAAGTAAGGCCCTACGTTCACTGGCTCTTAGAGCCAAACCTAAATCAATCGGTCCTTTGCAATTTTTAGGTAGTGGGCGTTACTTATCCGCTGCGTGCGATTGCGCACGTCCGATTGAAGTGCTCGGCCCCGCAGATGGATATGCCATTGATCAACCCACACTAGCGATTCGAATTTCTATGCTGCGCGTAAATTCACCGGGTTGCGGCTGCCGCGTGAGTAATCTGCACGGTAATCATTCACCAACACTCACTCGGCTAGTTCTAAATGGGTAGCGCGAACCCCTACCAAATGCAGTCGCAGTTGGTGTGGCACTCGCTGAAGATCAAGATACGACACGATGCGAAAAGAGTTCCCCATCAGGAACCGACATTCGTGACCTCAAACGTTTAGTAGCAACCTGTCAACACAAAACTTTATTGAGGAATAAATTATGAAGATCGATCGCACGGGCTCCGCTTCCTGGTCTGGCGGTATCAAGGACGGCAAAGGCTCGATCTCGACCCAGAGCGGTGCCCTGAAAGCGTATCCTTACGGGTTTACGAGCCGCTTTGAAGTGTTGAATTCCATCGAAATCTGACCCACTGGGGATGCGGCTAAAAACTTGGACTACCTGGAGGTAGTTCATGTATTCCTACGAAGACCGAATCCGAGCCGTCAAGCTCTACATCAAGCTTGGAAAGCGCCTCAGGGCCACCATCCGCCAGTTGGGCTATCCGACCAAGAACTC
>CALRSS020000004.1:0-328048 GCA_943370905.1 Synechococcus sp. UW140 | reverse complement strand
AGGAAAACGGCCAGGAAGGCATCGAACTCGCCTTCAACAAGGACCTCTCGGGCCGCGCCGGCTCGCGCCGCGTGATCAAGGACCGTCTCGGCCGCGTGGTCGAGGGCGTGGGTGAACAGGTGCCGCCGGTCGAAGGCAAGGACATCCAGCTCAGCATTGACAGCAAGGTGCAGTTCTTTGCCTACCAGAAGCTGCGCGATGCCGTGACTGCCCGCAAGGCCAAGGCTGGCAGCGTGGTGGTGCTCGACGCCGTCACCGGCGAAGTGCTGGCGCTGGCCAATTACCCCAGCTATGTGCCGGACCGCCGGCAGAACCTGACCGGTGAGCAGTTGCGCAACCGTGCGATCACCGACACCTTTGAGCCGGGCTCCACGATGAAGCCCATCACGGTGGCGATGGCGCTGGAAGCCGGCCGCGTCAAACCGCAAACCGTGATCGAGACGGCCCCGGGCCGCTTCAACATCGGCGGCTTCACCATCAGCGACACGCACAACTACGGCACCTTGACGGTCGAGGGCGTGATCCAGAAATCCAGCAACGTCGGCGCCCTGAAGATTGCCCAGAAAATGACGCCCCACGAGATGTGGGACACCTACATGGCACTGGGCTACGGCCAGAAGCCGCAGATTCAGTTCCCTGGTGCCGTGACCGGGCGTGTGCGTCCGTGGAAAAGCTGGCGCCCGGTGGAGCAGGCGACCATGGCCTACGGCTATGGACTGTCGGCCTCGCTGTTCCAGATGGCGCATTCCTACACCGCCTTTGCGCATGACGGCCAGATTATTCCGGTGACCATGCTCAAGAGCAGCGAGCCGGCGGTGGGCGTTCAGGTGTTCTCGCCGGAAAACGCCCATGCCGTGCGCCGGATGCTGCAGATGGCCGCCGCACCCGGTGGCACCGGTCCTCTGGCGCAGACGGTGGGCTACTCGGTGGGCGGCAAGTCCGGCACGGCGCACAAGCAGGTGGGCAAGGGCTACGCCAGCAACAAATACCGCGCCTGGTTCACGGGTATGGCGCCGATCGAGGCGCCGCGCATCGTGGTCGGTGTGATGATTGACGAGCCCGGTGACGGCAACTACTTTGGCGGCGTGGCCGCAGCGCCCGTGTTCAGTGAAGTGGTGCAGCAGACGCTGCGCATGATGGGCGTGCAGCCCGACATGAGTGTCAAGCCGCAAATCGTCACCCAGACGGTGGAGGAGTCGTTTTGAACGCGCCGCTCCAGTCGCTCCAGTCGCCACGGCAGGCCGCCCAGTGGTTGCGGGCGCATGTGCGCGGCACGCTGCGCGCCGACAGCCGCCAGGTCCAGGCCGGAGACGGTTTCGTCGCCTGGCCGGGCGCTGCCAGCGATGGGCGGCAGTATGTGCAGAGCGCGCTGGCGGCGGGGGCCACGGCCTGTCTGGTCGAGCAGGAAGGGGCAGATGCTTACGGGTTTGCGGACCCGCGCATTGCGGCCTACCCTGGCCTGAAGGCCCACACCGGCCCGATCGCTTCGGCCTATTTTGAAGAGCCCAGTCGCCGGTTGCAGGTGACGGCCGTCACCGGCACCAACGGAAAAACATCGACGGCCTGGTGGCTGGCCCAGGCGCTGGCCCGTACCGGTCGGCCTTGCGGCGTGGTGGGGACGCTGGGCATCGGCGTGCCGGGTGCCATGGTGTCCAACGGATTGACCACGCCAGACCCGGTGCTGCTGCAGCAGCAACTGCGGCAATTCGCGGACCAGGGCTTTGCCGCCTGCGCGATCGAGGCCTCGTCCATCGGCCTGCAGGAGCGGCGGCTGGACGGCACCGCCATCAAAACGGCCATCTTCACCAACTTCACGCAGGACCACCTCGACTATCACGCGTCGATGGAGGCCTACTGGGATGCCAAGGCGGCGCTGTTCGACTGGCCCGGTCTGGAAGTGGCCGTGGTCAACGTGGATGACCTCAAGGGACGCGCGCTCAGCGGTCTGCTGGCCGAGCGTGCGGTGGACCTGTGGACGGTGTCCTGCCTGTCGCCAGCCCGCCTCCGTGCCATCAACATCCAGCATGGCGCGGTGTTGCAGTTTGACGTGGTGGAGCAAGCCGGAGCCGCCGGGCAGGCCACAGAAAAATACGCAGTGACGGCACCCACCGTGGGCCTCTACAACGTGTCCAACCTGCTGGGCGTGATCGCCACACTGCGGGCCATGGGCGTTTCGCTGGCCGATGCCGTAGCAGCCTGCCATGGCCTGTTGCCGGTTCCTGGCCGGACGGAAGCACTGACTCTCGATGGCCAGCCTCTGGTGGTGATCGACTATGCCCACACCCCGGACGCACTGGAAAAGGTGCTGACCGCCCTGCGACCCACCGCCCAGAGCCGCGGCGGACAACTCTGGTGCGTGTTCGGCTGTGGCGGTGACCGCGATCCCATCAAGCGCCCGCTGATGGCTGCTGTGGCTGAGAAAGACGCCGATCAGGTGGTGGTCACCAGCGACAACCCGCGCCACGAGAATCCCTTGACCATCATCAGCCAGATATTGCTCGGCCTGAGCCACCGCGACGCGGTGCATGTGCAGGCCGACCGTGCAGCCGCTATTGCCCATGCGCTGGAGCTTGCCAGTGCTCAGGACGTGGTGCTGATTGCCGGCAAGGGCCACGAGAGCTACCAGGATATCGCTGGCGAAAAGTTGCCGTTTTCTGACCGCGCCCACGCCGAGGCCGTGTTGCAGACCCTGTCGGCCCGCCGGCGCCCTGGAGCGGTCGCATGATGAACCTGCAGCAAGCCCTGCAATGGGTGCCAGGCGCCCAACTGGTCGGTGACGGCAGTGTCACGCCTTCGCGCGTGCACACCGACACGCGCACCCTGCAATCGGGTGACCTGTTCGTGGCGCTGAAGGGCGAACGCTTCGACGCGCATGATTTTCTCGCTCAGGCGCGGGCGCAGGGGGCTGTCGCCGCCGTCGCGCATGGCGGTCTTGAAGGCGCCGGGCTGCCGGGTCTGCAGGTGGCCGATACCCGTGTGGCGCTGGGTCAACTGGCCGCCGGTTGGCGCAACCAGTTCGCCCTGCCGCTGGTGGCGGTGACCGGCAGCAACGGCAAGACCACCGTGACGCAGATGATCGCGTCCATTCTGCGGGCGTGGAAGGCCGCAGCAGCCTTTTCCACCGAGGGCAATCTCAACAACGACATCGGCGTGCCGCTCACGCTGCTGCGCCTGCGTGCATCGCATGAAGTGGGCGTGGTGGAACTGGGCATGAACCACCCGGGCGAAATTGCCTACTTGGCGCGTCTCACCCGGCCAACGATTGCTTTGGTGAACAACGCCCAGCGCGAACACCTGGAGTTCATGGCCACGGTGGAAGCCGTGGCCCGCGAAAACGGCTCGGTGCTGGCCGCCTTGCCGTCCGATGGTGTCGCCGTGTTCCCGGCCGACGATGCCTACACCGACCTCTGGCAGACCCTGGCCGGCTCCCGCCGGGTCATGACGTTTGCGCTGGCAGGGCCGGCAGATGTCACGGGGCAAGGGCACTGGCAGGGTGAGGGCTGGCAGGTCCGGGCTGTCACGCCAGCCGGAGATCTTGATTTCTCGCTGCGCATCGCCGGGCAACACAACGTGAAGAACGCTTTGGCTGCCGCAGCCTGTGCGCTGGCTGCCGGCGCCCCTCTGGCTGTCATCGCCGCAGGCCTGTCGGCGTTCACCCCTGTGAAAGGCCGCTCCCGCGCCATCGCCATGAACTGGCGTGGCCACACCGTCACCCTGGTGGACGACACCTACAACGCCAATCCGGACTCCATGCGCGCAGCGATTGACGTACTGGCCGGGCTGCCCGCGCCGCGCCTGCTGGTGATGGGCGACATGGGCGAGGTGGGTGACCAGGGCCCGCAATTTCATGAGGAAGCCGGGCGTTATGCCCAGGCGCAAGGTGTGGAAGCGCTTTTTGCGTTCGGCGAGCAATCGGCGCGTGCTGCCTCCGCGTTCCAGGGTGGCCAGCATTTTGCCGACGTCGAGGCCTTGACTGCCGCCGTGCTGGCGCAGTTGCCGTCGGTGGGCAGCCTGCTCTTCAAGGGCTCGCGCTTCATGAAGATGGAGCGTGTGGTCCACGCGGTGTCGCAAGCGTGCGAGGGCGCCACCAGCGCTGCAGGCGCACCCCTGCAAAAGGAAAAAAAATGAGTCCACAGGTCCGGATACCTGCAACGCCTGTTGGCGGCAAGACGGCCTGGTCTGAAGCGGCTCGGGAGGAGAAGTTTCATGTTGCTTAGTCTGGCCCAGTGGCTGCAGTCCCTGTCCCCCGAGTTCGGGTTCTTCCGCGTGTTCCAGTACCTGACATTCCGCGCGGTGATGGCGGCCATGACGTCGCTGCTGATCGGCCTGATCGCCGGCCCGTTTGTGATCCGCCGGCTGGTCGCACTGAAGATCGGCCAGCCCATCCGCGCGTACGCGATGCAGACCCACCTGAGCAAGAGTGGTACGCCCACCATGGGCGGCGTGCTGATCCTGCTGGCCATCGGCATTTCCACGCTGCTGTGGTTCGACCTCTCCAACCGCTTCGTGTGGATTGTGCTGATCGTCACGCTGGGCTTCGGCGCCATCGGCTGGGCTGACGACTGGCGCAAGGTGGTCCTCAAGGACCCGGAAGGCATGCGCTCGCGCGAGAAATACCTCTGGCAGTCGCTCATCGGCCTGCTGGCGGCGCTGTACCTGGTGTTCAGCATTTCGGAAAGCTCCAACCTGCGGGTGCTCGAACTCTTCTTCAGCTGGGTGCAGTCGGGCTTTGACGTGAACCTGCCGCCCAAGGCCGGACTGCTGGTGCCTTTTGTGAAGGAGGTGAGCTATCCGCTGGGCGTGTTCGGCTTTGTGATCCTGACCTATCTGGTGATCGTCGGCTCCAGCAATGCGGTGAACCTCACCGATGGTCTGGACGGCCTGGCGATCATGCCGGTGGTCATGGTGGGTTCGGCATTGGGCGTGTTTGCCTATGTCACCGGCAGCTCGGTGTATTCCAAGTACCTGTTTTTCCCGCACATCCCCGGTTCGGGCGAGTTGCTGATTTTCTGCTCCGCCATGGCGGGCGCCGGTCTGGCCTTCCTCTGGTTCAACACCCACCCGGCGCAGGTGTTCATGGGTGACGTGGGCGCGCTCGCCCTCGGCGCTGCGCTGGGCACGATTGCCGTCATCGTGCGGCAGGAGATCGTGCTGGCCATCATGGGTGGCATCTTCGTGGTGGAAGCCCTGTCGGTGATGGTGCAGGTGACCTGGTTCAAGTACACCAAAAAGCGCTATGGCGAAGGCCGCCGCCTGTTGAAGATGGCGCCGCTGCACCATCACTTCGAAAAATCCGGCTGGAAGGAAACGCAGGTGGTCGTGCGTTTCTGGATCATCACCATGCTGCTGTGTCTCGTGGGTCTGTCCACGCTGAAACTGCGGTGACACAGCAATGAAACACCTGGCCAACAAACACATCCTGGTGCTGGGGCTCGGCGCCTCCGGCCTGGCCCTGGCGCGCTGGGGCGCGCGTTCGGGTGCGCGGGTCACGGTCGCCGACACGCGGGCGCAGCCGCCCCAACTCGACGCGCTGCACGCAGCGCTGCCCGATGCGTCTTTTGTGCACGGCGCGATGGATGCGGCCCTGCTGGACAGCGCGGCCTTTGACATGGTGCTGAAAAGCCCGGGCCTCTCGCCGATGTCCGTCGCCGCGGTCATGGCTGAAGCACAGTCACGTGCCATCCCCTGCGGCAATGAGCTGAGCCTCTTTGCGCAGGCGCTGGTCGACCTGAAGGAGGAGTCAGGCTACGCGCCGCAGGTCATCGGCATCACCGGTACCAACGGCAAGACCACGGTGACATCGCTCACCGGCCAGCTGGTGCAGCGTGCCGGCAAGTCGGTGGCAGTCGCTGGCAACATCGGCCCCACATTGCTGGACACCCTCACCGACAAGCTGGATGCAGCCGACTTGCCCGAGGTGTGGGTACTGGAGCTGTCGAGCTTTCAGCTCGACAGCATCAGCAATTTCGAGCCGACCGTGGCCACCGTGCTCAACATCACGCAGGATCACCTCGACTGGCACGAGACCCTGCCGAACTATGCCGCTGCCAAGGCGCAGGTCTTCGGCAGCGCCGGCGTCATGTTGCTGAACCGGGACGACCCGCTGGTGATGGCCATGTTGCCACCTGCCACTGCGCCGGCCAAAGGCAAGCCGGTGGTTCGCAGCCACGTCACCTTTGGCGCCGATGCGCCGCGCCGCCCTGGCGACTACGGCATTGAAACGGTTAATGGCATGGCCTGGCTGGTGCGCGCAGCCGTGGCCGACGAAACCATCAAACGGCGTAAGGACGAAGAAGAGGTGCTGTTCATCCAGCGCCTGATGCCCACCGAGGCCCTGCGCATCCGTGGACGGCACAACGCCACCAACGCGCTGGCGGCTCTGGCGCTTGCCGTGGCGGTGGGAGGCAACCTCGCGCCCATGCTCCACGGTTTGCGCGAATACCGCGGCGAGCCGCACCGGGTCGAGCCGGTGGCCATCGTCAACGACGTCGAATATTTTGACGACAGCAAAGGCACGAATGTCGGCGCTACGGTGGCCGCGTTGTCGGGCCTGGGCCTGGCAGCGAGCGAGCTGCCAGTCGGCAGCTCGGGGCGCAAGCTGGTGGTGATTCTGGGCGGTGAGGGCAAGGGCCAGGACTTCTCGCCGCTGGCCGAGCCGGTGGCACGCCATGCGCGCGCGGTGGTGCTGATCGGCCGCGATGCGCCCCTCATCAAGGCGGCATTGCAGGCAACCGGTGTGACGCTGCTGGACGCGGCCGACATGGGCACTGCCGTCAGCCTGGCTGCAGCCCAGGCGCAGACGGGCGACGCGGTGCTGATGTCGCCGGCCTGTGCCAGCTTCGACATGTTCGACAACTACGAGCACCGCGCCCGGGTGTTTTGCGAGGCCGTACAGGCATTGGCGCACGATCAGGGAGTCGTGACATGACGGCTGCCACCCATCGCCTCAAGGGCTGGTTCTCCGGTGTGGGCCGGGTGGCCTCGGACGTGCTGCCGGTGCGGCTGGGTGGGCAGAGCCTGTCGCGCACCCTGTCCACGCCGACGGCGCGGATGGCCGGCTTCGATCAGGCGCTGGTGTGGGTCACGGTGGCCTTGCTGTTGTGGGGCCTGGTGATGGTGTATTCCGCTTCGGTGGCCATGCCGGACAACCCCAAGTTTGCACGCTATGCCCACACCCATTTCCTCACGCGCCATGTGCTGTCGTTGGCCGTGGCATTTGTCGTGGCGCTGCTGGCCTTTCAGGTGCCGCTGGCCACCTGGGAGAAGGTGGCGCCGTGGCTGTTTGTGGTGTCGCTGTTGCTGCTGATCCTGGTGCTGATCCCCTTCATCGGCAAGGGCGTCAACGGTGCCCGCCGCTGGATCTCGCTGGGGGTGATGAACTTCCAGCCCTCGGAGCTGGCCAAGTTTGCCGTGCTGCTGTATGCGGCCGACTACATGGTGCGCAAGATGGAAGTCAAGGAGCGCTTCTTTCGCGCCGTCATGCCGATGGCAGTGGCGATTGCCATCGTGGGCTTGCTGCTGCTGGCCGAGCCTGACATGGGCGCCTTCATGGTGATCTCGGTCATCGCCATGGGCATTCTCTTTCTCGGCGGCGTCAACGCCCGCATGTTCTTTGTGATCGCTGCTGTGGTGGTGGTGGCCTTCAGCCTGATGGTGATGCTCAGCGAATGGCGGCGTGAGCGGATTTTTGCCTACCTCGATCCGTGGAGCGACAAGTACTCCATGGGCAAGGGCTACCAGCTTTCGCATTCGCTGATCGCCTTTGGGCGTGGCGAGATTTTTGGTGTGGGCCTCGGCGGAAGCATTGAAAAGCTGCACTGGCTGCCAGAGGCGCACACCGACTTCCTGATGGCTGTGATCGGCGAGGAGTTCGGTCTGATCGGCGTGCTGGTCGTTATCGGCCTCTTCATGTGGATGACGCGCCGCATCATGCACATCGGCCGCCAGTCCATCGCTCTGGACCGCCTGTTCGCGGGTCTGGTCGCACAGGGTGTGGGCATCTGGATGGGCTTTCAGACTTTCATCAATATCGGCGTGAACCTCGGCGCCCTGCCCACCAAGGGCCTGACGCTGCCGCTGATGAGCTACGGCGGCTCCGCAATCCTGATGAACCTGGTGTCTTTGGCGGTGGTGCTGCGAATCGACTACGAGAATCGCCTGTTGATGCGAGGGGGTCGCGCATGAGCCCGCAGCGTACAGCCCTCGTGATGGCCGGCGGAACCGGCGGACACATCTTCCCGGGTCTGGCCGTAGCCGAAGCCCTGCGTGAGCGCGGCTGGCAGGTGCACTGGCTTGGTGGCCGCGGCAATGCGAACCAGCCCAGCATGGAAAGCCAGTTGGTACCCCCACGCGGCTTTCCATTCGAGGCCATTGATTTTTCCGGTGTGCGGGGCAAGGGCGCCGTCACCTTGTTCTGGCTGCCGCTGCGTCTGCTTCAGGCCTTCTGGCAAAGCATCCAGGTGGTTCGACGCGTGCGTCCGGATGTGGTGATCGGGCTGGGAGGCTACATCAGCTTTCCGGCCGGCATGATGAGTGTGCTGCTGGGCAAGCCGCTGGTGCTGCACGAGCAGAACTCGGTGGCCGGTCTCGTCAACAAGGTGCTGGCGGGCGTGGCAGACCGTGTATTCACCGCTTTTCCCGACGTGCTGAAAAAGGCCGAGTGGGTGGGCAACCCGCTGCGCCCGGCCTTCACCTGCCAGCCTGCGCCTTCCGAGCGTTTTGCCGGTCGTACCGGGCCGCTCAAGCTGCTGGTGGTGGGGGGCAGCCTGGGTGCCAAGGCCCTCAACGACCTGGTGCCCAAGGCGCTGGCCCTGATGCCCGCCCAGGCGCGTCCCCATGTCCTTCACCAAAGTGGCGCCCGCCAGCTTGACGGGCTGCAGGCCAATTACCGGGCTGCGGGCGTGGAGGCTGAACTCACGCCTTTTATTGACGACACCGCCACTGCCTTTGCCGAGGCTGACCTCATCATCTGCCGCGCCGGCGCCAGCACCGTGACGGAAATTGCCGCCATTGGCGCAGCAGCGCTGTTCGTGCCTTTCCCCGCCGCTGTCGATGACCACCAGACCACCAATGCCCAGTTCCTCGTCGGCCAGGGTGGTGGCTGGCTGGTTCAACAACGCGACCTGTCGCCTTCCAGACTTGCCGAGATGCTCCAGACCACTGATCGCCCCGCACTCATCCGACGCGCACAGCAGGCCAAGGCCCTGCAGAAACCAGACGCCACCGCCCGGCTGGTCGCCGCCTGCGAGGAGCTTGCCACATGAAACACGCCATCAAGAACATCCATTTCATCGGTCTGGGCGGCGCCGGCATGTCCGGTATCGCCGAAGTGCTGCACAACCTGGGCTATGTGGTTTCCGGCTCGGACCTGTCCGACAGCGCGACCCTTCGCCGTCTGGCCGGGCTGGGCATCAAGACTTTTGTCGGCCATCAGGCGGACAACCTCGCCATGGTGGATGCCGTGGTGACCTCCACCGCGGTTCAGCCGGATAACCCGGAAGTGCTGGCCGCGCGCGAGAAGCGCATTCCGGTCGTGCCGCGCGCGCTGATGCTCGCTGAGCTGATGCGCCTCAAGCAAGGCATCGCGATTGCCGGCACCCATGGCAAGACCACCACCACCAGCCTGGTCGCCAGCATCCTGGCCGAGGGCGGGCTGGACCCGACCTTTGTGATCGGCGGGCGCCTCAACAGCGCGGGCGCCAATGCCAAGCTGGGCTCGGGCGATTACATCGTGGTGGAGGCCGACGAGTCCGACGCGTCCTTCCTGAACCTGCTGCCGGTGATGGCAGTGGTCACCAACATCGACGCTGACCACATGGAAACCTACGGCCACGACTTCGGCAATCTGAAGAAGGCGTTTGTCGATTTCCTGCACCGCATGCCTTTTTACGGCACCGCCATCCTGTGCACCGACGACGCCGCCGTGCGCGAGATCGTGCCGCAGATGTCCTGCCCGATCACCAGCTACGGGATGAACGAGGACGCCCAGGTGCGGGCCGTGAACGTGCGCGCCGTGGGGGCGCAAATGCATTTCACCGCGCGCCGCCGCAACGGCGTCACCCTGCCGGACCTGGAGGTGGTGCTCAACCTGGCCGGTGAACACAATGTGCTCAATGCGCTGTCGGCCATCGCCGTGGCAGTGGAGCTCAATGTGCCCGATGCGGCCGTGCAGAAGGCCCTCGCCGAGTTCAAGGGCGTCGGCCGGCGCTTCCAGAGCTATGGCGACCTGCCCGCGAAGGGCGGTGGGCAGTTCACCGTGATCGAAGACTACGGTCACCACCCGGTCGAAATGGCGGCCACGCTGGCCGCCGCCCGCGGCGCCTTCCCGGGCCGGCGTCTGGTGCTGGCTTTTCAGCCGCACCGCTACACCCGCACGCGCGACTGCTTCGAGGATTTCGTGAAGGTCATCGGTCATGCCGACACAGTGCTGCTGTCCGAGGTCTATGCCGCCGGTGAGGCGCCGATTGTGGCGGCCGATGGGCGCTCACTCACTCGCGCGCTGCGTGTGGCGGGCAAGGTCGAGCCGGTGTTTGTGGACGAGATCAACGCCATGCCGCAAGCCATCATCGACAACGCATTGGGTGGTGATGTGGTGGTCTGCATGGGTGCCGGCTCCATCGGTCTGGTGCCTGGCAAGGTGGTGGAGCTTCTGAATGCCACGGGTGACCAGCTCACGTCGGAGAAATTCGCATGAGCCAACACATCCCCGATTTTGGAAAGGTGGCTGTTCTGATGGGCGGCCAATCCGCCGAACGCGAAGTCTCGCTGATGTCGGGCGGCGGCGTGCTCAAGGCCCTGCGTTCACGCGGCGTCGACGCCCATGCCTTTGACCCGGCAGAGCGTGATCTGGGCGACCTGAAAAAAGAGGGCTTCGCCCGCTGCTTCATCACCCTGCACGGCCGCTTTGGTGAAGACGGCACGGTGCAGGGTGCGCTGGAACTGCTGGGCATTCCCTACACGGGCTCTGGCGTGATGGCCTCCAGCATGGCGATCGACAAGGTGATGACCAAGCGGGTGCTGATCTCCGAAAACATCCCGACGCCGCGCCATGTGCTGCTGCGCAAGGGCGCCTACAGCGCGAACGACATCCAGACGGCATCTGACACGCTGGGCCTGCCGCTGATCGTGAAGCCGGCCCGCGAGGGTTCGTCCATCGGTCTCACCAAGGTGACGGACCGTTCACAAATGGCGGCCGCCGTGGCGCAGGCCGCCCAGCTTGACGCCGACATCCTGTGCGAGCAGTTCATCAGCGGAGACGAGGTCACCTGCCCGGTGCTGGGCACGGGTGACGGTGCACGCGCGCTGCCCGTCATCCGCATCGTCGCGCCGGACGGCAACTACGACTACCAGAACAAGTACTTCACCGACACCACGCAGTACCTGGTGCCCTGCGGCCTGCCAGACGGTGAAGAGGCCGTCATCCAGGCCATGGTGCTGCAGGCCTTTCGCACGCTCAACTGCCGCGGCTGGGCCCGCGCCGACGTGATGATCGACCGCGTCACGCGCAAGCCCTACATGCTGGAGATCAATACTTCGCCGGGCATGACGGGTCATTCGCTGGTGCCCATGTCGGCACGCGCCGCCGGCATGTCCTATGAAGACCTCTGCCTGGAAGTGCTCAGGACCGCTGCGCTGGACCACCCCACACCCGGAGGCGCCACACCGTGATCCGCGCCATGCCCATGCCCCAACCGATGCCCGTTCCTGCGGACATCAAGCTCATGAACACCCTCTCGGGTGCGCTGGGTCTGGCGTTTGTGGCCATGGCGCTGGTGCTGGTGGCAAGCTGGCTGGTGCGCCAACCCCTCTTCAACCTGACGGCGATCCATGTCATGGGGGATGTCGCGCACAACAACGCCGTCACCCTGCGTGCCAACGTCATGCCGCGGCTGGCGGGCAACTTCTTCACGGTAGACCTGTCCCGCACACGGGCTGCTTTCGAGTCGGTGCCCTGGGTGCGCAGCGCCCGTGTGCAGCGCGAGTTTCCGAACCGGCTCAGGGTGGTGCTGCAGGAACACCAGGCCATTGCCTACTGGGGCGCGGAAGGCGAGACGCGCCTTGTCAACAGTTTTGGCGAGGTGTTCGAGGCCAACACCGGCGATGTGGAAGGTGAAGCGCTGCCGCTGCTCAATGGCCCGCGAGGGCAGGCTGCGCTGGTCCTCAAGGGCTACCAGGTGCTCGAGCCGATGTTCGATGAACTCGACACGGTGCTGGAGCAGCTCCAGCTCACCAGCCAGGGCAGCTGGCGTGCCCGGCTCGACAGCGGCGCCGTGATCGAGATGGGCCACGGCTCCATCGAGGACATCCAGGCCCGTGTTCGCCGTTTTCTGGACACGCTGACGCAGGCTTCGGCCAAGTACGGGCGTGATCTGGAATCGGCAGACCTGCGCTACAGCAATGGCTACGCGATCAAGCTCAGAGGGGTCACGACCTTGAGCGCGGGCGACAAAGACGACGGAAAGAAGAAAAGGTAAACATATGGCCAAAGAATACAAAGACCTCGTGGTCGGTCTGGACATCGGCACCAGCAAGGTAATGGCTGTGGTGGCGGAGGTATTGCCTGGCGGCGAACTGAAGCTGGCTGGCCTCGGCATTGCGGCCAGCAACGGCCTCAAGCGCGGCGTGGTGGTCAACATCGACGCGACCGTGCAGAGCATCCAGCAGGCGCTGAAAGAAGCCGAGTTGATGGCCGACTGCAAGATTGCCCGGGTCTACACCGGCATCACCGGCAGCCACATTCGCGGCATCAACTCCAGCGGCATGGTGGCGGTCAAGGACAAGGAAGTCACCCAGGCCGATGTGGCCCGCGTGATCGAGACCGCCAAGGCGATCAACATCTCGACCGACCAGCGCCTGCTGCTGGTGGAGCCGCAGGAGTTCGTGATCGACGGGCAGGATGTGCGCGAGCCGATCGGCATGAGCGGCATCCGCCTGGAGGCCAAGGTGCACATCGTCACCGGTGCGCAGAGTGCTGCCGAGAACATCATCAAGTGCGTGCGCCGCTGCGGCCTCGAGGTGGATCAGCTGATGCTCAACCCGCTGGCGTCCAGCCTTGCCGTGCTGACGCAGGACGAGCAGGAACTGGGCGTGGCGATGGTCGACATCGGCGCTGGCACCACCGACGTGGCCATCTTCACCGGTGGCGCCATCCGTCACACCGCTGTCATCCCGATTGCTGGTGACCTGATCACCAGCGACATCGCGATGGCGCTGCGCACACCGACCAAGGACGCCGAAGACATCAAGGTCGAAAGCGGTTGTGCCAAGCAACTGTTGGCCGACCCGGAAACCCAGGTCGAAGTGCCGGGCCTCGGCGACCGCGGCCCGCGCATGCTGAGCCGGCAGGCGCTGGCCGGCGTCATCGAGCCGCGCATCGAGGAAATCTTCTCGCTGGTGCAACAGGTCATCCGCGAGTCGGGCTACGAAGAAGTGCTGTCATCCGGCATCGTCATCACCGGCGGCAGCGCGGTGATGCCCGGCATGGTCGAGCTGGGCGAAGACATTTTCCTCAAGCCGGTGCGGCGCGGCATCCCGCGCTATTCCAGTGCGCTCTCGGACATGGTGGCGCAGGCCCGCGCCGCCACCGTGATGGGCCTGCTGGAAGAAGCCCGCACGGCACGCATGCGCGGCTACAAGGTGGCGCAAAAGGCAGGCAGTGTTCACAACGCTTTCGGTCGCGTCAAAGACTGGTTTGTGGGGAATTTCTGATGATCCAATTTTCTGTCTTCATGAGCCGGCATGCGCGTTGTATCCATTCGGGAGGCGCTGATCCCCCTGCGTGAGCGCTGCATCCACAACAAGAACCATCAACAAATTTCTGGCAACTGCAATTCAAGAACTGGAGGCTCCCAATGAGCATCGAAATGATCGAAATCGAAGAATTCAACCAAGGCACACAGATCAAGGTGATCGGCGTGGGCGGCGGCGGCGGCAACGCGGTCGGGCACATGATCGAGTGCGGCGTGCAGGGTGTGGAATTCATCTGCGCCAACACCGACGCGCAGGCCCTGAGCCGTGGCAACGCCCACAAGACCATTCAGCTGGGTGGCAGTGGTCTGGGGGCCGGCAGCAAGCCCGACAAGGGCCGTGAAGCCGCCGAGCTGGCTGTGGACGACATCCGCAGCGCCATTGACGGCGCGCACATGCTGTTCATCACCGCCGGCATGGGCGGCGGCACCGGTACCGGCGCCGCGCCGGTGATTGCCCGCATCGCCAAGGAAATGGGCATCCTCACCGTGGGTGTGGTGACCAAGCCTTTCGAGTTTGAAGGCGGCCGTCGCATGACCAATGCGGACCTCGGTCTGGCAGAACTCGAAGCCAACGTCGACTCGCTGATCGTGGTGCTGAACGAGAAGCTGCTCGAAGTGTTGGGCGACGACGTCACGCAGGATGAGGCCTTTGCGCATGCCAACGACGTGCTGAAGAACGCCGTGGGCGGCATTGCCGAGATCATCAATGTGCCTGGCCACGTGAACGTCGACTTTGAAGACGTGCGCACCGTGATGGGCGAACCCGGCAAGGCCATGATGGGCACCGCCAAGGCCAACGGTCCGGACCGTGCCCGCATCGCGGCTGAGCAGGCCGTGGCCTGCCCGCTGCTGGAAGGTATTGATCTTTCCGGTGCCAAAGGCGTGCTGGTGCTGATCACGGCAGCC
This sequence comes from Synechococcus sp. UW140, assembly GCA_943370905.1. Classification (GTDB taxonomy): domain Bacteria; phylum Pseudomonadota; class Gammaproteobacteria; order Burkholderiales; family Burkholderiaceae_C; genus Polaromonas. The sequence continues at coordinate 313,394 of CALRSS020000004.1, read as the reverse complement.
AAGGGTTCGCTCAAATTGAGCGAGTCCAAGCTGGCGATGAACACCATTCGCGCTTATGCCTCGCCTGATGCGCACGTCATCTACGGCACGGCCTATGACGACGAGCTGGGCGATGACATCCGCGTGACGGTGGTGGCCACGGGTCTGAGCCGCCAGGGCGCCCGCCGCCATGCGCCGCCGCTGCAGGTGCTGCGCACCGGGACGGACAACGTGCCCTTCAATGTGCCCACACTCAGCGCGACAGCGGGCAACGGAGGTTCGTCGCCGGTTGGCATGGGTTCGGCCCAGCCTGATTACGGCAACATGTCCACGCCGAGCGTGTGGCGCACCAACCGGACGCAGGCTGCGGCCAAGGTGGATGCGCTGTCGTCCGGCGGGATGGACGATTTTGAGATTCCCGCCTTCCTCCGCAAACAAGCTGATTGATGGGCGTAAAGCTACTGCGCGACCCGATCTTGCGTTTGCGATGCTCACCGTACCTGTGTACGGTTGCGCTTCTCAACGCAAGCTAGGGCCGCTCGCTACGCTTTCCATCCCATCAATCGCCGGTTTGGTAATCGACGCGTGTTCATACAGGCCGGCTATCCGTGCCATTGGTATCCCTGCCTGCGGCAGGGATACCCACCACTTAAAATAGTCTCATGCTCGCTCAAAGAACCCTCAAGTCATTGACCAAAGCTGTGGGCGTGGGCCTGCACAGTGGTCAGCGGGTGGAGCTGACCTTGCGGCCGGCGGCGCCTGACACGGGTATTGTGTTCCGGCGGGTGGATTTGCCGCAGCCGGTGGACATCCCCATCTCGGCGCAGTCGGTAACCGACACGCGGCTGGCCTCGACCATTTCGAACGGCAATGCCAAGGTGCACACGGTGGAGCACCTGATGTCGGCCTGCGCGGGTCTCGGCATCGACAACCTGTATGTGGACATCACGGCCGAGGAAGTGCCGATTCTGGATGGCTCTGCCGCCTCGTTCGTGTTCCTGCTGCAGTCGGCGGGCATCGCCTTGCAGGCGGCGCCCAAGCGCTTCATTCGCGTCATCAAGCCGGTGGAAGTGCGCGACGGGGAGGGTGCCAACGTGAAGTGGGCGCGCCTGGCGCCCTACGAGGGCTACAAGCTCAGCTTCGAGATCGACTTCGACCACCCTGCGGTGGATTCCACCGGCCAGCGTGTGGAGTTCGACATCGGCTCCGGCGCCTACAGCCGTGACATTGCCCGCGCCCGCACCTTCGGTTTCACCAAGGATGTGGAAATGATGCGCGCCAATGGGCTCGCGCTGGGCGGTGGTCTGGACAACGCCATCGTGATGGACGACTACAAGGTGCTCAACAGCGACGGGCTGCGCTACAACGACGAGTTCGTGAAGCACAAGATTCTGGACGCCATGGGCGATTTGTACTTGCTTGGCAAGCCTCTGCTGGCCGCCTACAGTGCCTTCCGCTCCGGCCATGCGATGAACAACAAGCTGCTGCGCGAGCTGCTGGCGCACCAGGACGCCTGGGAAGTCGTCACCTTTGAAGACGAGAAAAAAGCGCCACAAGGCTTCGCCACGCTGGCGCGCGCCTGGTAGCTGGTCAGGCCTTTTTCATGCTGCTGTTCCGCTGGCTCATCCTGCTTTTTCTGTTGGCTGCCGTGGTGTCGTTCATGTTCTACGCCGGCACCGGGCAAGCCCGCTTCAAGCGATTCGGGCTGACGATCCTGAAGTGGACGCTGATTGCTGCCTTCGGCTTCTTTGCCGTGCTGATTCTCGAGCGCGTCGCATAGCTCAGGCAGCGCCTAGCGGCTGCGCCCGTCCTTGTAATTCCCGTGGGTGGATTTGCCCAGACCTTGCGCCTTGGCCAGCCTCGCCGTCGCGGCGCCCACGTGGGCATGGGTGATCGCCAGCCCCAGGGCATCGGCTGCGTCCTTGCCGGGGAGTAGGGGTAACTTCAGCAGGCGCATCACCATCTGCTGCACCTCGGGCTTGCCGGCCTTGCCGTAGCCTGCCACGGCTTTCTTCATCTGCAGTGCCGAATATTCGGTCACCGGTAGATCGCATGACACCAGCGCCGTGATGCACGCGCCGCGGGCCTGGCCCAACAGCAGTGTGGCCTGCGGATTGACGTTGACGAACACGATCTCGATGGAGGTCTGGTCGGGCTGGTAGCGCGCCACCACTTCCCGGACACCGTCGTACAGCACTTTCAGCCGGCCCGGCAGGTTGCCGGTTTCCAGATGGCCGGTCTTGATGGTGCCGCTGGCGACGTAGCTGAGGGCATGGCCGTCCACGTCGATGACGCCAAAACCGGCGATCTGCAGGCCCGGGTCAATGCCAAGAATGCGCATGGTCTGTTCTTTCGCGCTAGAGGCCGAAGTACCAGCGCACCGAGTGGAAGAACACCGGTGCGGCAAAACACAGCGCGTCGACCCGGTCGAGCAGGCCGCTGGCGCCGGTGATGGATTTTCCTTCCGTGCCCCAGTTGGTGATGCCGCGGTCGCGTTTGAGCGCCTTCATCACCAGATGCCCGAGCGAGCCGGCCACGCAGGCGATCAGCGCCATGGCCACGGCCTGTCCGGGCTTGAAGGGGGTCAGGCCCGCCATCAGCCCGCCCAGAAAACTGGCTGAGATCACGGCTATCAGCCAGCTCGTCCAGTTGAAGCTCTTGCTGACATTCGGTGCACGCGGCGGACGGCGCAGCCGCTGGCCCACCAGATGCTGAACGATCATGCACGTCTGCACCACCAGTACAAGAAAGAAAACCAGGAAGGCATTCTTGCCCGCGAAGTTGGGAAACTTCAGCAGCAGCAGCGCGGGCACATGGCTCATGCCGTAGACACAGACCATGATGCCCCACTGCAGCTTGGCGTTGCGCTCCAGAAAGCGGTGCGGGTCGTCGGCCAGTGCGCTCACCACCGGGATCGCAAGGAACACGTACACCGGGATGAACACGGTCACCAGGTCGAAGTGCCGGGTGATGACCAGCGCAAACTGCACCGGCAGCACGACGAAGAAGGCCAGCACCAGGCTGCGGTGGTCGCCCTGCCTTGTCGGCGAGAGCGTGATGAATTCGCGCAGCGCGAAGAAGGCCACCAGGCCGAACAGCACGGTGGCCATGGTTTCGCCGAGCGTCCAGCCGACCCAGAACACGGTGGACATCAGCCAGGACGTCTTGAGCAGACCGTTGAAGTCCTTGAGCTTCTGGGTGTGCAGGTCGTCCTCATGCCGGTCTTTCAGCGACAGGATGAAGGCGGCGACAGTAACCAGCGAGAGGACGCCGAACAGCAGGATGAACAGTAGCCCCACCTGATGGGCGGGCGACAGGTTGCGCAAAAAGGTGTTCATGATTCGCGCAAGTCCATCACGGCCTGCCGGGCCCTCGCCAGGAAGGTGCTGCGGTCTTCATCGGTCCCCAGTGAGATCGGTGCGCCGAAGGTCACCGAGCACAGAATCGGCACAGGCACCACTTCACCCTTGGGCATGACGCGCTGCACATTGTTGATCCAGGCGGGCACCAGCACCACCTGCGGAAATTTTTGCGCCAGGTTGTAGAGGCCCGACTTGAAGCTTTGCGGCTCCTCATGGTTGCCGCGCGTGCCCTCGGGGAAAAGAATGATGGAGTCACCTTGCTGCAGCGCCTCGATCAGCGGCTCCAGCGGGTCCTGCTCGGTGGTCTTGGTGCGGTCCACATAAATCGCGTTGAACACTGCGGTGGTGATCCATTGCTTGAGCGGGGTCTTCGTCCAGTAGTCCCTGGCCGCAATCGGGCGGGTGATGCTGCGCAGCTCCTCGGGAAGGGCCGCCCACATCAGTACCAGGTCGGCATGGCTCTGGTGGTTGGCAAAGTAGATGCGCTGCTCGGCTTTGGGCGGGCAGCCCTGCCAGCGCGCTTGCGCGCCCGTGAGCAGACGGATGAAGCCCAGCAGCAGCAGGCCGAACAGGCGGGCCAGAAAAGGAGAGATGTCGCTGCGCATGGAATCTGTTCTGCGCCGGCTCAGGGCAACTCGACGCCGCCCATGCGCGCGGCGATGGTGCTGGCGCGGGAGGCGAGGTAACCCGAGCCGGGCCGGGTCTCAAAGTACTTGGGCCGCGGCAGCATCACCGCCAGGCGTGCCGCCTCGTAGGGGCTGAGCCGGGCCGCCGGCTTGCGGTAGTAGTGCTGTGCAGCGGCCTCTGCGCCGAACACGCCTTCGCCCCATTCCACGCTGTTGAGGTAGATCTCGAGGATGCGCTCCTTGCTGAGCAGCGCCTCCAGCAGCAGTGTCAGCACCAGCTCCTGGCCCTTGCGCAGCAGCGTACGCTCACCCGAGAGAAAAAGGTTCTTGGCCAGTTGCTGGGTGATGGTGGAGCCGCCGACGATCTTCGCGGGTTTGGCTGCCTTGGGCGCAGGTTTGTCGGGCGCCAGCTTGCTGACCGATTTGGAGACGCGTTTTTCGGCGAGTTGCTCGGCCTTGGCGTTTTTATCCCATGCTTTTTCGAGGGCGACGATGTCCACGCCGTCGTGCTCGGCAAAACCGGCGTCCTCCGACGCAATGACCGCGCGCTTGAGGTTGTCGGAGATGTCGTCGTAAGGCACCCATTGCTGGCGCCACTTCAGGGCACCGGTGTTGCTGGCCACCTGGTAGACCTCGGAGCGCTGGAAGGCCGTGGACTCGGGGGCGACCACAGCCATCAGGGCAATGCGGCCGACAAAATACAGCTCGAGGGCGAGGCCGGCCAGCAGCGCCAGACCGATGAGCCTGAACAGGGCTTTCATCCCCGGCCTTTCAAGTCGCCGCCCGCAGGTCTGCCAGCATTTCCGCCAGTACCTGGGCCGAAGGCGGCCGCACGCCGCGCCAGAGTGCAAAGGCTTCTGCGGCCTGTTCTACCAGCATGCCCAGGCCGTCGCGCGGTGTGGCGCCGTGCTCACGTGCCCAGGTCATGAAGCCGGCCGCTGCGGGGCCGTACATCATGTCGTAGGCGAGCGCGCCCGGCTTGAGCACAGCGGCTTTCACAGGCACCTCACCGCCCGCCAGGCTGCTGGCGCTGGCGTTGATGACCACATCGAAACTGCCGGCGAGACCGGGCAAATCGGAGGCGCGCAATTCTGTGGCGGACAACACGCTTTGGAGGGACGGATGGCTGCGGTGGCGCTCGACCATGGCATCTGCCTTGGCCCGCGTGCGGTTGGCCAGCACCAGCCGGCGTGGCCTGGCCTGCAGCAGCGGGGCCAGCACACCTGCCGCTGCGCCGCCGGCACCGATCAGCAGCACATCGCGGCCGCCCAGCGACACGCCGGCGTTCTGCTGGATGTCGTTGACCAGACCAGCGCCATCGGTGTTGTCGGCATGGACACCCTCGCCGTTGATGCGCAGCGTGTTGGCGGCTTCGGCCAGCTGGGCGCGGTCGCTGCGGGAGGTCGCGGCTTCAAAGGCTTCGAACTTGAACGGTACCGTGACGTTGCAGCCGCGCACACCGGCCTGCACCAGAGCGGCCAGCGTGGCGGCAAAACTGTCTGTGGGCACCAGCAGACGGTCATAGCGCAGGGTCTGGCCCGTCAGTTCGGCGAACCGCGCATGAATCTGTGGCGACTTGCTGTGCGCCACCGGGTTGCCAAGAACGTAGTACTGATCCATGGAAGGGGAGGGTAAAAAAGTCTCAGCGACCGGTGAGTCGGGTTTCCAGCGTGTCGTCGCGCGTGAAGCGAAAGCGCGAGACCACGACGATCTGGTCGGCCTTGCGGCGCATGGCGTCGCTGAAGGCGCCGAAAGGGCCGCTGCTGCGCACAATGGTTTGTGCGCGCCGGTCCAGCGTGAGGCTGCCAGAGGTCTGCACGACCTCGGTGTCGAGCACCTTGCCGTCAAAATTGACGGTCAGCACCATGGTGAGTTCGCCGTAGAGCTTTTTGCCCGCCTGCTCGGGGAAGTTGGTGGTGCCGCGGTCTTCGATTTTGCGGCGCAGTTCGTCGTAGTAGATCGCATACACCTCCTCGCGCGTGGCGGGGCTGATGTAGCGTTTCTTGGGCCGGGCGTTTTCTTCGTTGATGCGCTTTTCAATCTCGGCCAGGATCTTGACAAGCTGCTTGCGCTTGTCTTCCTGCTCGGCCCGCGCCGGGTTGTTGGCGGGCAGCGTCATGTCGGGCGGCGGCAGGCTGGCCAGCGCTTTCTTGATCTGCGCCAGCAGCTGCATCTGCTGCTCCTGCATGGCTTCCACTTTTTGCTGCGCGTCTTCGTTGGCATCGCCCAGCGACGTCAATGCCGATGGCGGCAGCGGCGAGGTGGCCCGGCCTTTTTCGGCATCGCCGCCGCCGGCCAGGGAAGCTTGCGCAATCGCTTTGGCGATGTCGGGTTTGGTATTGGATTTGGTGTTGACCAGAATCACCTCGAGCGGCGTGTCCTGGAACACGCGGTTGAAGCGCTCCGGATCCACGAACCGGACGGTCAGCAGCACCGCATGAAAAGCGATGGAAACGCCCAGGGCAATTTGCAGGGTGGTGGGTGACTTCACAGACCGGGATTATCGGGCTTTATCGGGCCAGTCTGTCCCGGTTCTTACCCGTGCAGCGGCCACACCACACACTCAATGCGCTGGCGCGGCGGCGCTTGCCGATTCGGCGGCAGGTTCGTCGACATCTACCGCAATCGAAATCGGGCCGGCGGCCATTTCCGACTCGCCGTCCTCTTCGCTCAGGGGCTCTGGCGATTCGTCCAGCGCCGCATCCAGGCGTTCGGTGACGGTGCCCGACACATCCAGCGTGATCTCGTCCATGGCGCCCAGCTTCACCCGCACCCGCGCGCCGCGCGGCAGACCCTGGCCGCCCATCACCGGCAACACCAGCGGCAGATCGTCGGCGCGTACCAAGTTGTCCTTGAAGGCTGCGGCCGTGATCTCGGAAATGCTGTTTTGTGCCAGGTATTTGAGCGTCCAGTAACGCTCGATACCGGCCTGGAATCCGTTGTAGGCGCTGTAGGCCGCATCGAAACCGGAGATGATGGAAAACAGCTCGGCGTCTTTCGGTTTGAAGGGTGCCGCCAGCGCGGCGGTGCGGCCGTGGCGTGCACAGGCGATGATCTGCCACTGGTTGACCAGGTCGGTGTAGCGGCGCAGCGGCGAGGTGGCCCAGGCGTAGCTTTTCACGCCGATGCCTGCGTGCGGCAAGGCCTTGGTGCCCATGCGCACCTTCACGCCGGGCGCCAGGCTGGCCTGGCTGCGGTAGATGCCCGGCACGCCATGCTCGGCCATCCACTGGCCCCAGGTGCTGTTAGCCAGAATCATGGCTTCGGCCACGATCAGGTCCAGCGGCGCGCCGCGGCGGCGGGTGCTGATGCTGACCTTTTCGTCGCCCTGTGGTTCCACGCCGGCGGGGTTGTCCAGGCGGAAGTTGTAGTCGGGCCGGTTGAAGTTCTCCGGCTTGCCGCGCACCACTTCGCGCTGCGCCTTGAGGTGCTGGGCCAGGCGGTGCAGGAAGGTCAACTCCACCCCCCAGGCGATATCTGTGGGTGGACTGCTTTGCGCGGCCTCAAAAAAGGCTTCGGTGAAGGTACTGTCGAGGACGTCGTGGCGCAGGTTGCTGACGATGGGCACCTGCTCCAGCCGGGTTTCACTGGCCTGGATGGCCAGCGTGGCTTCATCAAGCGTCACATAGAGTGACACGGCCGGGCAGTTGCGCCCTTCCTGAAGGGTGTAGGCCTGCACCACATCGTCGGGCAGCATGGTGAGCTTGTAGCCTGGCATGTACACCGTCGACAGGCGCGCGCGGCCGAGCTGATCCAACGGACTGCCGGGCAACACGGCGAGGCCAGGCGCAGCGATGTGGATGCCCAGGGTGACGGTACCCGTACCCAGGCCGCCGACGGACAGCGCATCGTCAATCTCGGTGGTCGCCGAGTCGTCGATCGAGAACGCCCGCACCGAGGTCAGCGGCAACTCGTCCTTGATGGCGGGTGCTTCCACTGCGGGGAAACCGGTGCCTTTGGGGAAGTTCTCGAACAGAAAGCGCTTCCAGTGGAACTGGTAGGGCGAACGGATGGCGCCGGCTTTTTTGAGCAGTTCCAGCGGTGCGGTGTGTGTGGCGCGTGCGGCTTCGACCACCGCCTTGTATTCGGCGCTGTTCTTGTCGGGCTTGAACAGGATCTTGTAGAGCTGCTCACGAACCGGTGCGGGGCATTGCCCGGCGCCGAGCTCGTCGGCCCATGCCGTGATTTGTGCGGCCACGGCTTTTTTCTTTTCGATGGCCAGCAGGGCCTGCTGCAGGATCTCGGCGGGCGCCTTCCTGAAACGCCCCTTGCCGGCGCGGCGAAAGTAGTGGGGCGCGTCGTACAGGCGAAAGAGGGCGGCCGCCTGCTGCTGCACGCTGGCGGGCTGGCTGGCGTCGGAGCTGAAATAGTCGCGTGCCAGGTCGGCAAAGCCGAATTCTTCCTCGCTGGCGAATTCCCAGGCCAGGTCCAGTTCGATGTCTTCGCTCAGCTTCTGCCCGCCGGCCACCAGCTCGGCCGGGGAGGGTTTCTCAAACTTCAGCAACGCGTTGGCACCCTTGACCTTGACGCGCTTGCCCGAGTCGAGCTCGACCTGCAGCGAGGCGTCGTTTTCGGACAGGATGCGGCCGGCCAGAAACTTGCCGGTCTCTTCAAACAATACAAACAAAACGGGATCCCTTGAGGGTCTTTAGTGACTTGAGGCTAGTGTAATCAGCCTCTATGAATGACCCGGGGAAGCGCTGTTTCAGTCCAGCCCCAGAAAGCCCAGAATCGCCGGCAGGTGGTCGTCAAAGTCGCTGAGTGAGTGGTCGCCGCCTTCCAGCAGGCGGATGTGGGCGCCGGCGTAGCGTGCCGTCATCTCGCGCCAGTCCAGCACCTCGTCCCCCTTGGCGATCACGGCGAGGTAGTTGCGCGGTTCCCGCAGCGGCCCGGCATGCAGGGCTTTGAGTTCATCCACATAGTGGGGCTCAAAGAAAAAGTGCTCGTTGGGGTCGTGCCAGCTGGTTTGTTCGCCGATGTAGCGGACGAAGTCGCGCGCTGGCTCCACGGCCGGATTCAGCAGCACGGCTTTGCAGCCGGTGCGTTCGGCCACCGCCGTGGCGTAGAACCCGCCGAGCGATGACCCGATCACCGCGAGTCCGCTCGTTGCGGCGCCGGCGGACCGCCACTGGGTCAGGCCGTCCATGATCTGCCGCATCGCATCGCCGGGGGAGGGTGGCAACTGCGGGCACCACCAGTGCACCGCCGGAAAGCGGGTTTGCATCAGTTCGGCCATCTTGCGCGCCTTGGCCGATTGGGGCGAGGAGCGGAATCCGTGCAGGTACAGCAGGTGGGTGGTGCGCATGCCGCCATGCTACGTGAAGACACGCTTTTGAAGTCGCAAGAGCGCCGCACTGTCGGATAATCCGCTCATGGCCGCCGTTTTTGAAAAACCCTCGATTTATCAGCGCACGCTGCCGCTGGTGCAGGGCTTTGACGGCCCGCTGGCGTTTGCCGTGTTTTTGCTGGCCTGCGCGGGGCTGCTCATCATGTATTCGTCCGGCTACGACCACGGCACACGCTTTGTGGACCATGGGCGCAACATGCTGATTGCCGGCGCCATCATGTTCGTGGTGGCGCAGATTCCGCCGCAGCGGTTGATGGCGTTCGCGGTGCCGCTGTACCTGGCGGGTGTGGCGCTGCTGGTGGCGGTAGCCATTTTCGGACTTACCAAAAAAGGGGCACGCCGCTGGCTCAATGTGGGGGTGGTCATCCAGCCCAGCGAGATCCTGAAGATTGCCATGCCCCTGATGCTGGCCTGGTGGTTCCAGAAGCGCGAAGGCCAGTTGCGCCCGCTCGATTTCCTGGCTGCCGGGCTGCTGCTGCTGGTGCCGGTCGGTCTCATCATGAAGCAGCCGGACCTGGGCACCTCCTTGCTGGTGCTGGCGGCGGGTCTGGCGGTGATCTTTTTTGCCGGTTTGAGCTGGAAGCTGATCCTGCCGCCCGTGCTGATCGGGCTGGTGGGCGTGTTCCTGGTGGTCTGGTTCGAGCCGCAGCTGTGCGCTGACGGTGTGCGCTGGCCCATCCTGCACGACTACCAGCAGCAGCGCATCTGCACCTTGCTGGACCCCTCACGCGACCCGCTGGGCAAGGGCTTCCACATCATCCAGGGCATGATCGCCATCGGCTCGGGGGGCATCACCGGCAAGGGCTTCATGGCGGGCACGCAGACGCACCTCGAATTCATCCCCGAGCGCACCACCGACTTCATCTTTGCCGCCTATTCCGAGGAGTTTGGTCTGATCGGCAACCTGCTGCTGATCGCCGGTTTCACCTTCCTCATCCTGCGCGGACTGGCCATTGCGCTGGAGGCGTCGACACTGTTCGCCCGGCTGCTGGCGGGGGCGCTGACGATGATTTTTTTCACCTATGCCTTTGTGAACATGGGCATGGTCAGCGGCATTTTGCCGGTGGTGGGCGTGCCCTTGCCCTTCATCAGCTATGGCGGCACGGCCATGGTGACCTTGGGCGTGGCGATCGGCATGCTGATGTCGGTGGCCAAGGCCAAGCGCCTCGTCCAGTCATGAAGCACGTCAGCATCATCGGCGTGGGCAACATGGGCGGCGGCATGGCGGCCAATCTGCTGACGCGCGGGTGGACCGTGGCGGTCTGCGACATGGACCTGGCCAAGGTGGAGGCGCTGCAGTTGCTGGGTGCGCTGGCGCTCGAATCCCCCGCACAGGCTGCCCGGAATGCCGCGCTGCACATCGTCTGTGTGGTCGATGCCGCGCAAACCGACGATGTGCTGTTCGGCCCAAGCGGCCTGGCCGGGCGGCTGCAACCTGGCCACACCGTGATGCTGTGCCCGACGCTGGCGCCGGAGGATGTCGAGGCGTTCGCCGCGCGCCTGGCGGCCATCGGCGTGCATACCCTGGACGCGCCGATGTCCGGCGGGCCCGCCCGTGCGCGCGACGGCAGCATGAGCCTGATGGTGGCTGGGCCGCAAGCCGTGGTGACGGCTGCGGGCGAGCTGATCCAGGCCTTGTCCTCGAGGGTCTTCCACATCAGCGACAAGCCGGGCGATGGTGCGCGCACCAAGCTGGTCAACAACCTGCTGGCTGGCATCAACCTGGTGGGTGCGGCCGAAGCCATGGCGCTGGCCCAGCGCATCGGGCTGGACTTGATTAAAACGCTGGACGTGATCGAGCAGTCCAGTGGCCAGAGCTGGATCGGCCTGGACCGCATGCGGCGCGCCATCGCAGGCGACTATGCGCCCCGCGCCCATGTCACCCTGCTGGAAAAGGACACCCGGTTAGCCATGGAAATGGCGCGTTCTGCAGGGTTCGCCAGCCTGCTGGGGGGGCCGGCCAGTGTGGCTTTTGCCCAGGCGCATGCGGCCGGTTGGGCAGAGGAGGACGACGCGGCACTGTTCAAGCTGCTGGGTGGCCGCGCCTGAGCGCATCCGCGAGTGCCGCCTGGATCGCCGCTTCGACATTTGTTACTGTTTTTCTGCTGCGTGATCGGGCATCCAGGCGTACAAAGGCCGAAGTTGCTGGCGGCACCGATCATGGTGACGGCTAACCACCCCAAGGAGCATCCCATGGCAGGCAAGTTTGAACTCAAGAAGTCCAAGAACGACAAGTACTTTTTCTCGCTGCTGGCGGGCAATGGGCAGAAGATATTGGCCAGCGAAATGTACGAAACCAAGGCCAGCGCCAGCAACGGCATTGAGTCGGTGAAGAAAAACGCCCCCGACGATGGCCGCTACGAACGGCTGGCCGGCAAGGATGGCTCTCCTTACTTCACCCTGAAGGCCGCCAACGGGCAGGTCATTGGCGTGAGCGAAATGTATTCCAGCACCTCGGCGCGTGACAACGGCATCGCATCCTGCCAAACCAACGCGCCGGGTGCCCCGACGACCGATCTGAGTTGATGGCTGCTGGCGTGCGGGGTCGGCCCCGCAGGGATGGGCGCGCTGGGGGCAGACTGCCTACAATGGCCCGATGACCTCACTTCGCTCCTCCACGGCCTCTGCAACCAATACCTCGACGACGTCCTCGACGGTGCGTCCCACGACGCAGTCCACCGCAGGGCGTCTGGAGATCGCGCAGAAACTGTTGCTGGCGCCGTTTGGCCTGACCGAATCGCATCTGCGCCGCGCCCTGGGCGAAATCACGTCCTATGGGGTGGACGACGCCGACCTGTACTTTCAGTACACCCGCAGCGAGGGCTGGAGCCTGGAAGAGGGCATCGTCAAAACCGGGTCTTTCAGCATCGACCAGGGCGTGGGCGTGCGGGCCGTCAGCGGCGAGAAAACCGCATTTGCCTACTCCGACGATATCTCGGAAGCCTCCCTGCTCGACGCGGCGCGCACGGTGCGCAGCATCTCGGCGGCCAGCCGCGCAGGCCGCGTCAAGACCCCGGCGCAGAAGATTGCCAGCAGCCGCTCGCTCTATCAGGACCTGGACCCGATCGCCACGCTGGACAGCACGGCCAAGGTCAAGCTGCTGGAAAAGGTGGAAAAGTTCGCCAAGGCCAAAGACCCGCGCATTGTGCAGGTGATGGCGGGCCTGGCCAGCGAGTACGACGTGGTGATGGTGGCGCGGGCCGACGGCACGCTGGCGGCCGATGTGCGCCCGCTGGTGCGTCTGAGTGTCACCGTGATCGCCGAGCAGAAGGGCCGGCGCGAAGTCGGCTCCGGCGGCGGCGGTGGCCGCTTCGGCCTGGCCTATTTTGATGACGCCCAGATCGCCGAGTATGTGAACGACGCGGTGAAAGCCGCGCTCACCAACCTTGACGCCCGCCCGGCCCCAGCTGGCGAAATGACCGTGGTGCTTGGCTCCGGCTGGCCCGGCATCCTGCTGCATGAAGCCATCGGCCACGGGCTGGAGGGCGATTTCAACCGCAAGGGCTCCAGCGCCTTTTCCGGAAAAATCGGCCAGCGCGTGGCGGCCAAGGGCGTCACCGTGCTGGACGACGGCACCATCGCGGACCGCCGCGGCTCGCTCAACGTGGACGATGAAGGCCACGCCAGCCAGCGCAATGTGCTGATCGAGGACGGCATCCTGAAGGGCTACATCCAGGATTCGCTCAACGCCCGCCTGATGAAGGTCAAGCCCACGGGCAATGGCCGCCGCGAAAGCTACGCCCATGTGCCGATGCCGCGCATGACCAACACCTACATGCTGGGCGGCGACAAGCAGCCTGAAGAAATCGTCGCCAGCATCAAGAAGGGCCTGTATGCCACCAACTTCGGCGGCGGGCAGGTCGACATCACCTCCGGCAAGTTCGTGTTTTCTGCCAGCGAAGCCTTCTGGGTCGAGAACGGCAAGATCCTGTATCCCGTCAAGGGTGCCACCATCGTGGGCAACGGCCCGGACGCGCTGACGCGGGTGACAATGATAGGCAATGACATGCAGCTCGACAGCGGCGTGGGCACCTGCGGCAAGGAAGGCCAGAGTGTGCCGGTCGGCGTCGGCCAGCCCACCCTGCGCATTGACGGCCTCACGGTCGGCGGAACCGCCTGACCGCCGCGCCAACTGCCTCGCTAAAGACCTGTGCTACATTTCAGACCATGACAGCTGCGAAGTTTTATTTTGGTTACTTTTGGTTCTCAAGCGCCACCGGCGGTAGAGAGATCTTTGCGTAACCCTGAAGTCACGCAGCAAATCTCCAGAAACCGCCGGGCTCCGGCGGTTTTTTTTTGCCCCTGCCGATTTCGCCATTTGCGAATTTCCCAGTTTGAATTTCCTGATTTCAACGACATCACCGAACACAACAAACGCCAGAAAAGGAAGCCTGCGATGAATGCCAAAGCCACCTCTCCCAGCGACAGCTGGTATGCGACCGTCGAGAAGACCAGCCAGACCGACGACGAACGCATCAAGGACATCACCGTGCTTCCCCCTCCCGAACACCTCATCCGCTTTTTCCCGATTCGTGGGACCGCCATCGAGTCGCTGATCAGCAAGACGCGCAAGGCCATCCATCACATCATTGCCGGCAAGGACGACCGCCTGCTGGTGGTGATCGGCCCGTGCTCCATCCATGATCCGAAGGCGGCGCTGGAATACGCCCGCAAGCTGCTGGAGCAGCGCAAGAAGTACGAGGGCACGCTGGAAATCGTGATGCGGGTGTACTTCGAAAAGCCGCGCACCACTGTCGGCTGGAAAGGCCTCATCAACGACCCCTACCTCGATGAAACCTACCGCATCGACGAAGGCCTGCGGATCGCACGCCAGTTGCTGATCGACATCAACCGGCTGGGCCTGCCCGCCGGCAGCGAGTTTCTCGACGTGATCTCTCCGCAATACATTGGCGACCTGATCTCCTGGGGCGCGATTGGCGCGCGTACCACTGAAAGCCAGGTGCACCGCGAGCTGGCTTCGGGCCTGTCGGCACCGATCGGCTTCAAGAACGGCACCGATGGCAACATCCGCATTGCGACCGACGCCATCCAGGCGGCTGCGCGCGGCCACCATTTCCTGTCGGTACACAAGAACGGCCAGGTCGCCATCGTGCAGACCAACGGCAACAAGGACTGCCACGTCATCCTGCGCGGTGGCAAGACGCCGAACTACGACGCTGCCAGTGTGGCTGCGGCCTGCAAGGAGCTCGAAGCGTCGAAGCTGCCCGCCACGCTGATGGTGGACTGCAGCCACGCCAACAGTTCCAAGCAGCACGAAAAGCAGCTCGACGTGGCGCGCGACATCGCCGGTCAGGTGGCGGGCGGCTCGAAGCAGGTGTTCGGCCTGATGGTGGAAAGCCACCTCAACGCGGGAGCCCAAAAATTCACCCCTGGCAAGGACGATGCCGGTGCGCTGGAGTACGGCAAGAGCATCACCGATGCCTGCCTCGGATGGGAGCCGTCGCTGGAAGTGCTGGAAGCGCTGTCACAGGCGGTGCTGGCCCGACGCGCGAAGAAGTAAGCCAGGCCAAGCAACCCGGAGCGGGCAGTCGGGCCGCACGGGTTTTGCGGGTTTCTGCGAATTGCCGCCTCTCACCCCCCGGCCCACCATGGGGCTCATGGATTCAGGAGCCCGCCATGCGCAGTGAAGTCAGTGTGACCTTCAAGGACGGCCCGCCCGTGCGGCTGGACCTCAACGAAGTGCAGCCCATGCCGCACGACGTGGCACGCTGGTGGCTGGACGACCAGTTCACCCAGATGGGCTGTGAGCCGCTGCGCCCCACCGGCAAGCTGCTCACCGCCGACAAGGTTGTGGTGGTGGCCCAGGCCGGTGGCCTTGCCCGGTTCGCCGACCCGAAATGGGCGATGGAATTCGCCCGCGCGGCCAGTGCCGCCCTGGGCAAGCCGGTGGTGCATGTGGATGTGCCGGCCTTGAGCATCAGCTACTGACGCTTGTCCCCAAGCCGCTCGCTGGTCAGGGCTTCAGCGCCTGCAGCAGCCGGGCGTGGATGCCGCCAAATCCCCCATTGCTCATGCACAGCAGATGGTCGCCCGCCTGGGCTGCGGCAATGACCTGCGCCACGACGTCCTCTATGGTGGCTGCGACCTGAGCGCGTATGCCCATGGGGGCCAAAGCGGCACGGGCATCCCAGTCCAGCCCGCCACTGTGGCAGAAAGCCAGGTCGGCCTGTGCGAGGCTGTCGGGCAGCTGCGCCGTCATCGTGCCCAGCTTCATGGTGTTGCTGCGCGGCTCGAAGATCGCCAGGATGCGGTCGTCCTGCCGGCCGCTGCTGTTGAGCTGGCGGCGCAGGCCGTCGACCGTGGTCTGGATGGCGGTGGGGTGGTGTGCAAAGTCGTCATACACCGTGATCTCGCCACCGCTTCTGCGCACCACGCCGCGCACTTCCATGCGGCGCTTGACGTTCTGGAAGCTGGCGAGCGCCTGTGCGGCGTCCGCCGGGCTCACGCCCACATGCTCGGCCGCAGCGATGGCGGCCAGGGCATTGAGCTGGTTGTGCACGCCGCTGAGGGCCCACTGCACACGCGCCACCGGCTCGCCCGCCCTGAGCACCTGGAAGTCGTGCGGCTCGCCGTGTGCGCTAAAACCGGTCTGGTTGCGCGAATGGCCGCCGAAGAGTGTCTGCTCACTCCAGCAGCCTTTTTCAAGCACCCGCTGCAGGCTGTCTTCGGTGGCATTCACCACCACCCGGCCCTGCGAAGGCACGGTCCGCACCAGGTGGTGGAACTGCCGCTCAATGGCCGCAAGGTCGTCAAAAATGTCGGCGTGGTCAAACTCCAGGTTGTTCAGCAGGGCAGTGCGCGGGCGGTAGTGCACGAATTTGCTGCGCTTGTCGAAGAAGGCGGTGTCGTACTCGTCGGCCTCGATCACAAAGGTGTTGCCATCGCCCAGCCGGGCCGACACGCCGAAGTTGAGCGGCACGCCACCGACGAGGAAGCCCGGCTTCATGCCGGCGCACTCCAGAATCCAGGTCAGCATGGCGGTGGTCGTGGTTTTACCGTGCGTGCCGGCGACGGCCAGCACATGGCGCGGCCCGGTCGGGTGGTGGGTGGGGTGGTGCAGCACATGACCGGACAGCCATTGCGGGCCGCTGGTGTAGGGCAGGCCGCTGTCGAGAATCGCCTCCATGAGGGGGTACTTGGGGGTACCATCCGACAGACGGGCACGCGACACCACATTGCCCACCACGAACACATCCGGTGCCAACGCCATCTGATCGGCGCCATAGCCTTCGACCAGCTCAATGCCCAGCGCACGCAACTGGTCGCTCATGGGGGGGTAGACGCCGGTGTCGCAGCCGGTGACTTTGTGCCCGGACTCGCGGGCCAGCGCCGCCAGGCCCCCCATGAAGGTGCCGCAGATGCCTAAGATATGAATGTGCATGGCCTGCATTCTAGGCAGGGGCGACATCCCCTTGCCCCCGATGCTGGCAGGCGTTCCTGACTTGGGCACAATGAGGCGCCCGGTACCCGGGTTGCTACGCCCCCATCCTTGCCCGCTGACCCCATGAACATTTCCACCCTCAGTGCCGAAATTGCGGCCACCGCAGCTGCCATGGTGGTTGAGGAGGGGCTGGAGTACGGTCCGGCCAAGCGCCGCGCCGTCAAGCAGATGGGTTTGCCGGCCCGCACCGAGTTGCCGGGCAATGAGCTGGTCGAGGAAGCCGTGCGTGAATACATTTCCGTGTTCTGCGCCGACACCCAACCCGCCGAACTGTTGGCCCTGCGCGAGCTGGCGTTGGTCTGGATGGAACGGCTGGTGCAATTCCGTCCCTATCTCGGTGGCGCCGTCTGGCATGGCACGGCCACCCGGCTGTCAGACATCTACCTCCAGCTGTTTTGCGATGACCCGAAGTCGGCCGAGATCGCCCTGATCGAGCACAACGTGGACTACGAGCCGCGCACGGTGACCGGGTTCACCGGTGACAAGGTCGAAGCCCTCAGCCTGCGCAGCCTGTGCCGGCCGTTGAACGAAACCGTCGGCGTGCACCTGATGGTGTATGACCACGATGACCTGCGCGGCGCCCTTCGGCCGGACGGCAAAGGCCGTACACCCCGGGGCGACCTGGTGGCCGTGCAAAAATTACTGATGCAAGAGCCTGGACAAACTGGAGCCTGATGTGAATCGCAGAAACATGCTGTATGGTGGCACGGCCCTGACGGCTGGCCTGGCCGGCGCCTCGGTGGCGTGGTGGAAGTTCCGCCCCCACGATGCCGCTGGCGCATCGGCGACAGGGCAGCCGGACGCCGGGAGCCAGGCTTTCTGGGCGCTGAACTTCGACACCCCCGAGGGCGCCAATCTGGCCATGAACAGCTTTCGCGGCAAGCTGTTGCTGGTCAATTTTTGGGCAACCTGGTGTCCGCCCTGCATTGAGGAGTTGCCGCTGCTTGACAACTTTTACCGACAAAACAAGGCCAAAGGCATCGAAGTTCTGGGTCTGGCGGTGGATCAGCCCAGTGCCGTGCGCAACTGGCTGAAAACCCGGCCGCTGAGTTTTCCCGTGGGAATGGCGGGTCTGAGTGGCACCGAATTGAGCAAGTCCCTGGGCAATCTGGCGGGCAGCTTGCCCTTTTCAGCAGTATTTGGTGGGTCAGGTGAGGTGCTGCACCGCAAAACGGGCAAAGTCTCCCCGGAGGATCTGGCGGCCTGGGCTCAACTCAAATAGATTACGGTGCTTACTGTTGCCAAAAGCCGTTAAAAGCACTTGAAAATAAGTCATTCTTCGAACGGGCTGATTTCTATCAGTCCTGGAATGGGCGTTTACAGCCACTTTGCTTGATGTACACTCTGCGCTTTCGCGGGCTGCCCTGCGGTGTGCCTCTTTGTGATGGCTTGCCAGAGAACGCTGTAGTGCGCAAAAGCGAAAAGTAAATCAAAAAAGAAGGAAGATGGCGCAAGCTTCATTCCTTCCACCCCTGTCAGGACGTGGTGCAGCAGGTTCATGCTGCCCACAGGGACCGTCGTTGGAGAGAACCCATGGATCTGAGAAAGCTCAAGACACTGATCGACCTCGTGTCAGAGTCTAATGTTTCTGAACTCGAAATCACCGAGGCGGAAGGCAAGGTACGCATCGTCAAGTCCAGCGGCGCCCCTCTCGTGATGCAGCAACCCGCTGTGGCCATGGTAGCAGCACCGCCCGCAGCCGCACCTGTCGCCGCGGCCCCGGTAGCCGCTGACGCTGCGCCAGCCGCGGGACACGCCGTGAAGTCGCCCATGGTGGGGACCTTTTACCGCTCTGCCAGCCCCGGCGCCAAACCCTTTGTCGAATTGGGCAGTGTGGTCAAGGAGGGCGAGACCATCTGCATCATTGAGGCCATGAAGATCCTCAACGAGATCGAGGCCGACAAGTCCGGTACCGTCACCAAGATCCTGTCGGAAAACGGCCAGGCGGTCGAGTACGGTCAACCTCTTTTCATCATTGAATGAGCGGGCGCCTGCCTACTTTGACAACCAGGCTGCCGTCGCATGTTTAAAAAGACTCTGATCACCCTTCCGGGTGCGTGTGCAGTTGCCGCGATGAACTGCGGAGCGCGCCATGTTTAAAAAAATCCTGATCGCCAACCGCGGCGAAATCGCCCTGAGGATCCAGCGTGCCTGCCGTGAACTCGGCGTCAAGGCCGTCATGGTCTACTCCGAGGCTGACCGCGAGGCCAAATACATCAAGCTGGCGGACGAGTCCGTCTGCATCGGCCCGGCGCCGTCGTCCCACAGCTACCTCAACATGCCGGCCATCATTTCGGCGGCGGAAGTCACCGATGCCGAGGCTATTCATCCGGGCTATGGTTTTTTGAGTGAAAACGCCGACTTTGCCGAGCGGGTGGAGAAAAGCGGTTTCAAGTTCATCGGCCCGACGCCGGAGTCCATCCGCATCATGGGCGACAAGGTCTCGGCCAAGCAGACCATGATCAAGGCAGGCGTGCCCTGCGTTCCAGGCTCGGAAGGCGCATTGCCGGACGACCCGGTGCTGATCAAGCGCACCGCCAAGCAGGTGGGTTATCCGGTCATCATCAAGGCCGCCGGTGGCGGTGGTGGCCGCGGCATGCGGGTGGTTCACACCGAAGCGGCTTTGCTGCATGCGGTGCAGACCACCAAGGCAGAAGCCGGCGCCGCCTTTGGCAACCCGGAGGTCTATATGGAGAAATTCCTGCAGAACCCCCGGCACATCGAAATCCAGATCCTTGCCGACCAGCAGAAAAATGCGGTCTGGCTGGGAGAGCGCGACTGCTCCATGCAGCGCCGCCACCAGAAGGTCATCGAAGAAGGCCCCGCGCCTGGCATTCCCCGCAAGCTGATTGAACGCATCGGCGAGCGCTGTGTTGCTGCGGTAAAAAAGATTGGCTACCGCGGCGCCGGTACTTTCGAATTTCTGTACGAAAACGGCGAGTTTTATTTCATCGAGATGAACACCCGCGTGCAGGTGGAGCACCCGGTGACGGAGTGGATCACCGGCGTGGACATCGTGCGCACCCAGATCATGGTGGCTGCCGGCTACAAACTGCCCTTTGCCCAGCGCGACATCCAGATCAAGGGCCATGCGATCGAGTGCCGCATCAATGCTGAAGACCCGTACAAGTTCGTGCCGTCGCCGGGGCGCATCACCACGTGGCACACACCGGGCGGCCCAGGCGTGCGTGTGGACTCGCACATTTACGCCAACTATTTCGTGCCGCCCAACTACGACTCCATGATCGGCAAGATCATCGTGCACGGCGACACCCGCGAACAGGCGCTGGCCCGCATGAGC
Source organism: Synechococcus sp. UW140 (assembly GCA_943370905.1). Taxonomy (GTDB): domain Bacteria; phylum Pseudomonadota; class Gammaproteobacteria; order Burkholderiales; family Burkholderiaceae_C; genus Polaromonas. Next base: position 293,317 of record CALRSS020000004.1, on the reverse strand, counting down.
ACCGCCCTGGCCGAGACCGTGGTTGAGGGCATCAACACCAACATTCCGCTGCACCGCGAATTGATGGTGGACGCCAAGTTCATGGATGGTGGGACCAACATCCACTACCTTGAAGAGTGGTTGTCGAAACGGGACAGATAGTGCCCCCACGGTCGTTCGCTTCGCGTAACTCCCTGCCCCCCGAGGGGGCCGCCCGCCTGTGGCCCGGCAAAGCCGGTTCCACGGCTCGTGCTGGTGTGAATACAGGCCACGTTGCTGTCGTCAACACCCCCCGGGGCCGCTGTGCCTGCTGGTGATGACCGGTCGTTTTGAGGTTCCCATCCATCATGTTCGAGTTGATTCTTCTTTCGCCTGTTGATCAGGTTGACACCTTGAGCGAGGCGCTCGATGCCTTGGACGCGCTCAGCGTCTCGGTGGAAGACGCTGATGCGCAAACGCCTGCCGAGCAGGCGCTGTTTGGCGAGCCGGGGATGCCGCCGCCCAAGGCCGGCTGGGAGCGCTCCCGTGTGGTGTCGCTGTTTCAGACGGAGGAACTGGCGCGCAGCGCGGCGCAATTGCTTGCCCTGCAGGATTTCTTTGCCGAATGCCGCGTGGTGGCGGTGCAGCCTGTGCCGGATCAGGACTGGGTGCGCCTCACGCAGTCGCAGTTCTCACCCGTCGACATCACCCCCGAGTTCTGGATCGTGCCGACCTGGCATGAGCCGCCCGCCGAGGCCAGACAGGTCATCCGGCTCGATCCGGGCCTCGCTTTCGGCACCGGCACCCACCCGACAACCCGCATGTGCCTGCGCTGGATCGCCAATCATGGAATCGCCAGCGCGGCGAGCGTGCGCAGCGACGGGCCGCCCCAAGCAAGCACAGCCCCCTCGGGGGGCATCCTTCGACAAGCTCAGGACGAACGGATGTCCGCGAAAAGCGTGGGGGCTGATCTAGGTCGCGTGCTGGACTACGGTTGCGGGTCCGGCATCCTGGCCATTGGCGCTGCGAAGTTTGGCGCCAGCGACATTGATGCGGTGGATATCGACCCGGCAGCGGTGGAGTCCACACTGGCCAATGCCGAAGCGAACCATGTCACGCTGCATGCCGGCTTGCCGGACAAGGCCCATGGCCAGTACCAGACCGTGTTGGCCAACATCCTGGCGACGCCGCTCAAGGTGCTGGCGCCGCTGTTGTGTTCCCACGTGGCAAAAGGCGGGCACCTCGTGCTGGCCGGCATTCTGGATCGGCAGGCTGACGAGTTGAAAGCGGCTTATGCGCCGTATTGCCAGCTCACTGAGCACGATGCACAGGAAGGCTGGATTTTGATGACGGCCCATTTCTGAACTGCCCGCCGGCGGCGGTCGGGGCAGCGTCGGTCTCGCGGGTGTTGCAAGACACCGTCACCACAGGTGACAGTTGGTAACGGCCCCTACAATACGGCGCTAGATGAGCCTCATTACGCGCTGCCCCGCTTGTGGCACGATGTTCAAAGTCGTGGCCGATCAACTCAAAGTCTCGCAGGGCTGGGTGCGATGCGGCCAGTGCGCCGAGGTGTTCGATGCGTCCTTGCATCTGCTGCCGCGTGAGCTGTCACAGGCCTTGCCGGCTGCACCGCCGGTTGCTGAGGTGACGCTGCCGCCGGCGATGCCCACCGCCGACATTGCGCTGCCGCCTGCTTCGCTCCTCCGGCCTGAGGGTCAGCCCGTGGATTCCGGATGGTCTCCAATACCTGCTCTGGCGCAGATACCTCCGCACGCAACCGTGGTACGGCCTGTGGCCGACGACGCCGGTGATGATCTGGACCCGATTCGCTGGAAACAGGCACGGCAGACGCCAGTGGCCACTGGCATGGATCGTCCATTGGCGGACGCCGATGCATGGGATTCCACGCCTTATCGCTTGCGACCGGCGGAGGACGAGCGGATGGAGAGTTCCCTCTTTGACGATTCCGGCCCACCTGCCGAACTCGCCCCTGCTGCATCTGGTGTGACTGAGGATGTGTCCTTCGTGCGCGAAGCGCGTCGCAAGGCGTTCTGGCAGAAGCCCCTGGTCAGAGCGGCCCTTGGTGCCGCATCCCTGCTGCTGATCGGGCTGCTGGCGCTGCAGGGCCTGATCCAGAACCGGGACGCATTGGCCGCGACCGAACCACAACTGGCGCCCTTGATACAGGCCCTGTGCGGTCCGTTGCAGTGCCAGATCCGTTCACCCAGACAGATTGAATCGCTGGTGATCGACAGCTCGACATTCAACCGTATCGGCACCGATGCCTATCGCCTGAGCTTCACGCTGAAGAACACCGGGGCGACGCCGCTGGAGATGCCCTCGCTGGAACTGACCCTGACAGACAGCCAGGACCAGGCCGTCGTGCGGCGCGTGCTGGCGCCGGGGCAATTCGGGGTGATCGCCACGGTGCTGGCTGCCCGCTCTGATGTGTCCGGCGTGGTGGCGTTGAAGATCACCCAGGCCAGCGCCACCGCTGCGCCGACCGGGAGCAACAGCACCCTGCGGGTAGCCGGTTATCGCATTCTTGCTTTTTATCCTTGAACCTACCCTGATTGAATTGAGAACTGAATGGCTGCTGTAATTTGTGGATCCCTGGCCTTTGACACCATCATGAGTTTCGAGGGCCGCTTTGCCGAGCAGATCCTGCCCGACCAATTGCATATTCTCAATGTGTCTTTTCTGGTGCCTGCCTTGCGCCGCGAGTTCGGCGGCTGCGCGGGCAACATCGCCTACAGCCTGCAACAGCTGGGCGGCCAACCGCTGCCGATGGCCACGGTTGGAAGCGATGGTGCGGAGTACGTGGAGCGCATGAAGGGATTGGGCATCAGCACCGAATTCATCCAGCAGGTGGGCGATACCTACACCGCCCAGGCCATGATCATGACGGACCGTGACAACAACCAGATCACGGCCTTCCACCCCGGCGCCATGATGCAGGCCCACATCACCCGGATCGCAGCGCGACAGGACATCGCCATTGGCATCATCTCGCCGGATGGCCGTGACGCCATGCTGCAGCATGCGGAGCAGTTCAAGACGGCTGGTATTCCGTTTGTCTTTGACCCGGGCCAGGGCCTGCCGATGTTTGACGGCGCGGAGCTGACCCATTTTGTCGACCTGGCGACCTGGGTCACCGTGAACGACTATGAAGCCCGCATGCTGTGCGACCGCACGGGCCTCTCGTGTGCAGAGCTGTCAGCCCGCGTGCAGGGCCTGGTGGTGACGCTGGGCGCTGAAGGCTGTGAAGTGTGGGTGAACGGCGAGAAGACCCTGGTGCCACCAGTCAAGGCAGAAACAGTGGTGGACCCGACCGGCTGCGGCGATGCATTCCGCGGCGCATTGCTCTTTGGTCTGGAGCGGGGCTGGTCACTGGCGCGCTGTGCGGCGCTCGGCAACAAGGTCGGTGCCCTCAAGATCGCCAGCCGGGGTGGTCAGAACTACACACTGGACGCCGCCCAGATCAAGGGCTGACGCCCGCCACCCGGCGACAGCGGCCGCGCTGGGGCCCGTGGGTGTGCCGGTTTCCTGTTGTTCGATGGCTTTGATCCGCAGCAGTGGCTGTCACGTCGCGGCGTGATGGCAGCTGAGCACGCTTGAAAGTGTTCCGGGCATGAAAAAAGCCCGACATCTTTCGACGCCGGGCTTCAGCAGAAATACCTTACTGCTTAGGGCTTGCTGGCTGTAGGAAACGGCCAGGCAGCTTGCGGGTTCAGAGTTGTCTGAGCCGCAGGGGCGGCCGCTACAGCGGGTGCTTTGGCAGCAGGTTTTTTCGCGGCTTTCTTCGCAGCGGGTTTTTTCGCTGCTTTCTTGGCTGCTGGCTTTTTCGCAGCTGGTTTTTTGGCAGCAGCTTTCTTCGCTACTTTCTTCGCAGCTGGCTTTTTCTTGGCAGCAGCTTTTTTCGCAGCTGGCTTTTTAGCCGCTACTTTCTTCGCTGGGGCCTTTTTCGCTGGCGCTTTTTTCGCAGCTGGCTTTTTAGCCGCTACTTTTTTCGCTGGCGCTTTTTTGGCCGGAGCTTTTTTCGCTGCTACTTTTTTAGCAGGAGCCTTTTTTGCCGCTACTTTTTTAGCCGGCGCTTTCTTCGGAGCAGCTTTTTTAGCCGCAGGTTTTTTCGCAGTTGCCATAGTTTTCTCCTTGATCACGTTGCAAAGAGCACTTCACGTTTGGAGTACGTAAAGCGATTCACGGTGTTGGGCATACGGCGAACCGGGCCCAGCACCGCGAACACAGGAGCAAAACCCAGCGCGCACTCTTCGGCAGCGTCATTGGTTTTTGCAATTCTAGAAATCATTGTGCTTATGTCTTGTTTGTCTCGTGTGCACGACTCAATCGATGGATCGACTGATCAGTCCCAGGAAAGAGCACCACCAGACTGGTACTCGATCACGCGGGTTTCGAAAAAGTTACGCTCTTTTTTCAGGTCAATCATTTCGCTCATCCACGGGAAGGGATTCTCCTCGTTCGGGAAGAGGGTTTCAAGTCCGATCTGCGTGGCACGGCGGTTGGCGATGTAGCGAAGGTAGCCTTTGAACATCGAAGCGTTCAGTCCGAGCACACCGCGTGGCATGGTGTCTTCAGCGTAGCGGTACTCGAGTTCGACTGCCTTGAGAAACAGCGCCTTGATCTCGGCCTTGAACTCGGCTGTCCAGAGGTGCGGGTTCTCCAGCTTGAGCTGATTGATCAGGTCGATGCCGAAGTTGCAATGCATGGACTCATCGCGCAGGATGTACTGGTACTGCTCGGCAGCACCCGTCATCTTGTTCTGGCGACCCAGCGCCAGAATCTGCGTGAAGCCGACGTAGAAGAACAGGCCTTCCATCAGGCAGGCAAAGACAATCAGCGACTTGAGCAGTGTCTGGTCAGCTTCCGGTGTACCGGTCTTGAAGTTGGGGTCGGAGATGACCGCGATGAACGGAATCAGGAACTGGTCCTTGTCCTTGATGGACTGGACTTCGTTGTAGGCGTTGAAGATCTCGCTCTCGTCCAGGCCCAGTGATTCGGTGATGTACTGATAGGCGTGGGTGTGAATGGCTTCTTCAAAGGCCTGGCGCAACAGGAACTGGCGGCACTCCGGCGCCGTGATGTGGCGATAAGTGCCCAGCACGATGTTGTTGGCGGCCAGCGAATCGGCGGTCACGAAGAAGCCGAGGTTGCGCTTGACCAGGCGGCGTTCGTCTTCCGTCAGGCCGTTCGGATCTTTCCAGAGCGCGATGTCACGCGTCATGTTCACTTCCTGCGGCATCCAGTGGTTGGCGCAGGTGGCGAGGTACTTTTCCCAAGCCCATTTGTACTTGAACGGCACCAGCTGGTTGACGTCGGTCTGGCCGTTGATGATGCGTTTGTCAGAAGCCTTGACGCGCAGCGCGGTAGGTGGCGTTGCGGTGGTGCCTGCAGGCGTTGCGGTGGCTACGGATGCCTGCACCGGCGCTGCAGTGAATGCACCGTCGTCCAGCATGCGTACTTGAGGCTGAGGCGATTGTGCAGAAGAAAGAGGCGGAAGTTCCATCGAGCGGCTGGTAGGCATGCCGCTGGCAAGAGGGTTTTGCAACGATGGTGTGACTTCTTCGTCCCAGGTCAACATAGAGGTTTCCAATACTGTGGGATTATGAAAGCAGCGATACAAAATGAAAAGTGTTCATTCACATCGCCGCAAAATTGTGTTGCTCTATTACATCGAATTCACATCGAATCGAGCAATGAAATTCATCGCGCCATTCGATGTGGGCATCACTGGCAGGCCTCGCAGCCTGGGTCGTCGATCGCACAGAACTTGATGTCGGTCGCTGCCGTCGTGCTCATCTGCGAATGCGCTGCTGCAGCGGCCGCATCGAGCGCGCTCATGCCGCCACCCGATGCCGCTGAGCCTGACGACACGGAGTTCAGCTTGCCTGCCGTCACAGTGGATTTTTCGGCGTGCGTGGCGCTCTGCGTGCGCAGGTAGTAGGTGGTCTTGAGGCCACGCAACCATGCCAGCTTGTAGGTGTCATCGAGCTTCTTGCCGGAGGCACCTGCCATGTAGATGTTGAGCGACTGGGCCTGGTCAATCCACTTCTGGCGGCGCGCTGCGGCTTCCACAATCCAGGTGGTCTCGACTTCAAACGCAGTGGCGTACAAACCTTTGATGTCCTGCGGCACACGGTCGATGGGACGCAGTGAGCCGTCGAAGTGTTTCAGGTCGACCACCATGACGTCGTCCCACAGGCCCAGGCGCTTGAGGTCACGCACCAGGTAGTGGTTGATCACGGTGAATTCACCAGACAGGTTGGACTTGACCGAGAGGTTGCCGAAGCAGGGCTCGATGCAGGCGTCCACGCCGATGATGTTGGAGATGGTTGCTGTCGGTGCGATGGCCACGCAGTTGGAGTTGCGCATGCCGTCCTTGGCAATCTTCTGGCGCAGCGCTTCCCAGTCCAGTGTCGAGGAGCGGTCCACCTCGACATAGCCGCCGCGTTCCTCGGCCAGCATGTTCAGTGTGTCCAGCGGCAGGATGCCCTTGTCCCAGAGCGAGCCCTTGTAGCTGGCGTACTGGCCGCGTTCCCTAGCCAGCTCGGTGGAGGCCCAGTAGGCGTGGTAGCAGACGGCTTCCATGGATTGGTCGGCGAACTCAACAGCTTCCTGTGAGGCATACGGCACGCGCAGCTCATACAGGCAATCCTGGAAACCCATGATGCCGAGGCCCACAGGGCGGTGGCGCATGTTGGAGTCGCGCGCCTTCTTGACAGCGTAGTAGTTGATGTCGATCACGTTGTCCAGCATGCGCATGGCGGTGGTGATCGTCTTCCTGAGCTTGTCGTGATCGACGGCGCCGTCTTTCAGGTGCTGCACCAGATTGACCGAGCCGAGGTTGCACACTGCGGTTTCGGTGTCGCTGGTGTTGAGTGTGATCTCGGTGCACAGGTTGGAGGAGTGCACCACACCGGCATGCTGCTGCGGCGAGCGCACGTTGCAGGCATCCTTGAAGGTGATCCAGGGATGGCCGGTTTCGAACAGCATCGACAGCATCTTGCGCCACATGTCGGTTGCCTGCACCTTACGTGAGGGCTTGATCTCGCCGCGCTCGGCCCTGGCTTCGTAGGCGACGTAGATTTTCTCGAACTCCTTGCCGAACTTGTCGTGCAGCTCGGGCGTGTCGGAAGGCGAGAACAGCGTCCAGCTGCCTTTTTCCATCACGCGGCGCATGAACAGGTCGGGAATCCAGTTGGCGGTGTTCATGTCGTGCGTGCGGCGGCGGTCGTCGCCGGTGTTCTTGCGCAGTTCCAGGAACTCTTCAATGTCGAGGTGCCAGGTTTCCAGGTAGGCGCAGACAGCGCCCTTGCGCTTGCCGCCCTGGTTGACGGCCACGGCCGTGTCGTTGACGACTTTCAGAAAGGGCACGACACCTTGCGATTCGCCGTTGGTGCCCTTGATGTGGGCGCCCAGCGCACGCACCGGTGTCCAGTCGTTGCCCAGTCCGCCTGCAAATTTGGAGAGCAGGGCGTTTTCCTTGATGGCGTCATAGATGCCGCCCAGGTCGTCCGCGACGGTGGTGAGGTAGCACGAGGACAGCTGCGAGCGCAGCGTGCCGGCGTTGAACAGCGTGGGCGTGCTCGACATGAAGTCGAAGGACGACAGGATCTCGTAGAACTCGATGGCGCGGGCTTCGCGGTCGATCTCATTGAGCGACAGGCCCATGGCCACACGCATGAAGAAAGCCTGCGGCAGTTCGATGCGCTGCTTGCGCACGTGCAGGAAGTAGCGGTCGAACAGCGTCTGCAGGCCGAGGTAGTCGAACTTCAGGTCACGCTCGGGCTTGAGCGCAGCGCCCAGGCGGGCGAGGTCAAACTGCTGCAGTTTTTCGTCGAGCAGTTCGTTCTGTACGCCCTTGGCGATGAACTGCGGGAAGTACTCGGCATAGCGCACGGCCATGTCTTCCTGGTTCACTTCCTCGCCCAGCACTTCCTTGCGGATGGTGTGCATCAGCAGGCGCGCGGTGGCGTAGGTGTAGTCGGGGTCTTTTTCGATCAGGGTACGCGCGGCCAGGATGGAGGCCTTGTAGACCTCGTCGATCGGCACGCCGTCGTACAGGTTGCGCATGGTCTCGGCCACGATCGGGTCGGGCTTGACATCGGCGCCCAGGTTGGCGCAGGACGCTTCAATCAGGGCCTGCAGATTGCGAATGTCCAGGGCGATGCGGTTGCCGCGGTCCGTCACGTGCAGCATCGGCGTTTCGGGCGCCTGGGTCTGGGGCTGGCGGGCGCGCTCCTGGGTGCGCTTTTCGCGGTACAGCACATAGGCGCGGGCGATCTCGTGGTGGCCGCCGCGCATCAGGCCCAGTTCGACCTGGTCCTGTACGTCTTCTATATGGAAGGTGCCGCCACCAGGGCGTGAGCGCACCAGTGCGCGGATCACAGCCTGGGTCAGGCCGTCCACCGTTTCACGCACGCTGGCAGACGCGGCGCCCTGGGTGCCATGCACCGCCAGGAAGGCTTTCATCATGGCCACGGCAATCTTGTTCGGCTCGAAGGGCACGACGCCGCCGTTGCGGCGAATGATCTGGTAGTGGGACAGCGGGTTGCTCTGCGCGTGGGTGTTGCCGGAGGTGGGCTGGTCGGCCAGGGAGATGGCGCTGGCGGGCTCGGCGTGTTGGTGTGTTTGCATGGCTTCCTCGTTGCTTTGTTTTTTGGGGTGTCGTTGCGGGCGTTGCGGTCGTATCGGACAGTGGTGTCTGGGTGCGGGTCTCTGGGGACAAGTCGGAGTGGTCGGTCGTTCTGGCTGGGCGGACGGCGGGGTTCCTGGCAGGTTGTCTGGGGCCCCGATGGGTCTGAAGCGGGGCCGGAATCAGCCCGGAATCACTTCAAACCCGTCAAGCGCTCAGACACTATACCTAGGGTGTGGAGGGAATACAAGCCACTACCGGTAGTGTATCGCCCGGAGAATCGATCCGTGTCGCCCGGGGTCTTTTGGGGTGCCGGACGCCAGCCCTGCGCGGTGACATTGCCTCACCTGCGCAGAAGGCCGTGCAGGCCTTGCTGCATCAGAGTTTTCGACGCCATACAAAGCAGCGGCGCGCGTTTCGCCTCACTTCGCCCGGCCAGAGCCCGTCAACATTGGCTTGGTAAAAATCACGTCAAAACCCGGGCAGGAAATGGTGCCATGGCTGACTGCCCCGCACGCATCCAACGTCTCAATGATTTGAGGGAAAACACTGAGGTGCCAGTGCCAATGATTGCTGGAAAAGCGGCCAGTCGAAGCCGACTCCAGGGTCCTGCTTGCGGCCGGGAGCAATGTGCTCGTGCCCGGCCAGGTGCGCCACCGGATAGGCCTGGACCAGTGCGGCGCACAGGCTGCTCAGGGTTTCGTACTGGGCTGCCTCGAAGGTCTGGCCCTCCAGGCCTTCGAGTTCTATGCCGATGGAGTCGTCGTTGCACTGGCCGCGTCCGCGGTAGCTCGATTCGCCCGCATGCCAGGCGCGTTCGTTGCAGCCCACGAATTGCCACAGGGCGCCCTCGCGCGTGATGAAGAAGTGGGCGGACACCTTCAGCCCGCGTATGCCCTGAAAGTAGGGGTGCGCGTCCCAGTCCAGAGTGTTGGCAAACAGCCGCTGGACGTTACCGTTGCCAAATTCGCCAGGCGGCAGGCTGATGGAGTGGATGACGACCAGGTCAATCCGGGCGCCGTCGGGGCGCGCGCCCTGGTTGGGCGAGGGGAGTGCGCGTGCAAACCGGTACCAGCCGTCCCGCCACAACGCGTCAGCGCCGCGGGGCGATGATGCCCCGGGCTGATCAGAGCTCGTCATGGCCTGCCGGGTCTGCGTCGGTAACGCTGGCCGGGTCTTCGTTGCCCGGTGTGAGGATGTTCAGTCTGGCGATCCGGTAGCGGATCTGGCGCAGGCTCAGGCCCAGACGGGCGGCTGCGGCGGTTCGGTTGAAGCCGGTCTCCTGCAGCACCTTGGAGAGAATGCTCCGCTCCTGCTCATCGAGAAAATCCTGCAGGTTGTCGGGGACGCTGACCGGCGCATCTGGCGGCACATCGAAATGCAGCCCGCTGTCTTCTCCCAGCGCCACGGCGCGGTGGAGGATGTTTTCCAGCTCCCTCACATTGCCCTTGAAGGGGTGCGCCCGCAACTGCGCCATCACGGTGTCGTCCAGTGCAGGCAGCGGAAAGCCCGACTCCTGGCAGATCCTCGTGAGCAGCGCATGGCACAGTGCAGGCAGATCTTCGCGCCGTTCGCGCAGCGCTGGCACGTCTATTTCAATCACATTGAGGCGATAAAAAAGATCCTGACGGAAGTCTCCGGCAGCGACGCCGGCGGCCAGGTCCTTGTGGGTGGCGCTGACGATGCGCACATCGACCGTGTCTTCCTGGGGCGACCCGAGCGGGCGCACCGTACGCTCCTGAATGGCACGCAGCAGCTTGGACTGCATCGCCAGCGGCAGGTCCCCGATTTCATCGAGAAACAGCGTGCCGCCTTTGGCTGCCTGGAAGTAGCCCTGGCGGTCTTGCGTCGAGCCGGTGTAGGCGCCCTTGCGGGCACCGAAGAACTCGGCCTCCAAAAGATTTTCCGGGATGGCGCTGCAGTTGACGGCCACGAAAGGCCCGGCCGCGCGGTGGCTGCATCCGTGCACGGCCCGGGCGACCAGTTCCTTGCCGGTGCCGGACTCGCCCTGTATCAGCACCGGGGCCATGCTGCCGGCCACCTTGACGATGCGTGACTTGACGGCACGCATCAGCGGTGACTCGCCCACCAGCTTCTGGAGAATCGCCGACGCCTCGTCCGGCCTCCTTGCGCCTGCGCCGCCCGGCGCGCCGGACTCGGTGGCTGCCTTGTCGGCACGCACTGTCGTGGGCAGGCCCTTGGCGCCTTGCACCGCGGAAGCCACCACGCTGCGGAACTGCTTGAGGTCCACCGGCTTGGTGAGGTAGTCAAAGGCGCCGGCCTTCAGGGCCTCGACCGCGTTCTCTGCCGAACCGTGCGCGGTGATGACCACGCAGCGCTCGGGGCGCTGCTCCAGCACCAGCTCGTGCAGCAACTCCATTCCGAGCCCGTCGGGAAGCCGCATGTCGGTGATCACGGCATCAAAACGGTGGGCCTTGAGCTGCTCACGCGCCTGCAGCAGGTCGGCGGCCGCTTCCACCCGGTAGCCCTCGCGCAGCAATGTCAGCTCATACAGTGTGCGCAGGTCCGGCTCATCGTCGATGACCAGAATGCGTGCAGGTGATGAGGCGGGGGGCTGTGTCATGACGGGGAGGGTCAGGCAGGCAGGGAGTCGAACAGCGTGCGGCTACCGGTGGGTCGAGAGGCCAGTTTCAGCATGATGAAGAATTCATTGCCATCCAGGGTGGTTCGCAGTACGCGCTGGTAGCCGATCAGGGCGCCGTGGCGTTCACACAATTCCCTGCAAATATACAGACCCAGACCGCTGGAGCGGCTTTCCGACGAGAAAAAAGGCTCAAACAGGTGGGTCTGCACCGAGCTTTCCAGTGGTTGTCCATCGCTCCAGACGGCCAGTCGCGCTTGCCCTGGTGCCGTGAGCCGGGTGGTCACCTCGATCGCGCCGTCGGCCGGACTGGCATAGCGCAAGGCGTTGTCCAGCAAGTTGATCATCACACGCCTGAGGTGGTCGATGTCGAACTGCGCGAAGACCTCTGCGGTATCGGTGCTCACCCGCAGCCGTGGTCCTGCCGAGGCCTGCACCGACCAGTCGCTGGCAATGCGCTGCACCGACTCATCCAGCGGCAGCGAGGTGGTCGCCGCCGTCGGGATCTGTTCGTGGACCCGCGAGATGTTGAGCACCTCATCCACGATCTTGGCCAGTCGCTGGGCATTTTGCCGCACCATGGTGGTGAGCTGCCGCTGGCCTGCGTCGTGGAGATCTTCTTCCAGCAGCGCATTGGCCTGCGAGATGGCGGCCAGCGGGTTGCGGATTTCATGCGCCACTGCGGCCGACATCCGGCCCATGGCGGCCAGCTTTTCGGTCCGGATGCGCGCTTCCATTTCCCGCAGGTCTTCCAGAAACATGACGCACATGCTTTCCTGCGATGCATGGTGCGACACAGCCAGCCGGGTGCGCACATGCAACCGTCTGGCGGTCCGGCCGGGGTGTTCCAGGCGGACGTCCTCGTCCTGTTCGCACTGCGATGCAAATGTCAGGTGGGCCAGCTCTGCCAGGGACTGCCAGGCCATGTCGGTGGCCAGGATGAAGGGCGCGGCACGGACCGCCTCACGGTTGGCAAGCAGCCGTCTGGCCGCCGGATTGGCGGAGCGCACCACGCCATTGATGTCCACCACCAGCACGCCGTCAGACAGGGTTTCGATCACCAGTTCATTGACCTGGGTCTGCATGCGCGCCGCAGACTGGCTGCGCTGCGCGCGTTGTTCCTCGCGTGCCAGACGCATCGAGAGCTGGTTGGCCAGCAGTGCCACCAGGAAAAAACCGGAGCCGCTGAGACCCGACTGCAGAAAACGCGCGCTGCTTTCGCTCCCGGCGTGAAGATAGTTCCACCAGGCATCGCCCAGCAGCAGCAGCGTCACGCTGGCGGCTGTGCCAAAGGCCAGCAGGATCGGGCCGAGCACCGAGGACAGCAGCACCGGCAGCGCAAACAGGGGGGTGTAATTGATGCCGCCCGTCTGCAGATAGTTCAGCGCCGAGAACACCAGCACATCCAGCCCGATGCTGGACAGCCACTGCACATCGAAGGTCCGCCCTGGCGGCCCGGGACTGAACCACAGCCGAACCGTGAGCGTGGCCACCAGATACGCGACACACACAGCAATCGACCACTGGTCGACGGTGCTGCCCAAGGCGTAGACAAAGGCCTGGAGCAGCACCAGGACCGTGGCGATGGCCACGCGCGCAGTCATGAAGACGCGCCACAGCCTGCCGAAAGAGCCGGTTTCCGGTTCGTTGACCCAGGCGGTGGACCCGCCGTCAGTCACACCGAACCAGTGGGAGATGTCACTCATTCAGCCCCCGGACTGGCGGCGATGTGCTTCACTGCAATACACCGCACCGCCCGGTCCCGTGAGGGCCTCGGTCTGCGGCAGATGGACCTTGCACACCGCGCACGCCACCATGGGCGTCACGTCCCTGGCGCTGGAGGGCTGTGGTGCCCGGGACGAAGCTGCCCCACCTTGTTCCGGCTGCCGGTTGCGCCGCCACAGCCACACCACCAGCAGCGCGAGCCCCAGCAACAGCAGGTATTTCATACGCGCCTCAGGATCACTTCCAGCACGAAGCGGGAACCGGCATAGCCCAGCAGCAGCAGACCGGAGCCGAGGTACAGCACCCGCACCGCCTTGCGGCCGCGCCAGCCCATGCGGGCACGGCCGATCAGCAGTCCGGCAAAGGTGAGCCAAGCCAGCACGGAGAAGATGGTTTTGTGGTTCCACATGCCCGTGAGTCGAGGGCCATACAGCGCTTCGGCAAACAGCCAGCCCACCAGCAGCGTGGCGGACAGCAGCACAAAGCCTGCCTCGACAAAACGGAAGGTCAACCGCTCCAGTGTGAGCAGCGGGACACCGCCATCGCCATGGGCGGCCAGACGCATGGCTTTCTCCGAGCGGCCCATGAGCCAGGCATGCACCACGGCTGCAGCGAAGAGGCCGTAGGAGGCAATGCCCAGTGCCCAGTGGAGTGGCAGCCAGGGCGAGGCAATCATGTGATAGGCCGAGCCGGGAAACGCCACTGACAGCACCACGGCAGCGCTGCCCAGTCCGGCCAGCGCCCAGTGCGCCTGCAGCTTGGGGTAGAGCCGGCTTTCAATCGCATTCACGGTGACGACCAGCCACACTGTCACCGAGAGTGAGGGCGCAAAACCAAAACGGGGGGGTGTGCCGAGCAGGCCGTCGGCCAGTGTGATCGCATGAAGTAACCACGCCGCACCCAGCAGGCTGCGCACCGTCATCACAGGCAGACGGGGCGCTGCCACGGCCAAAACGGCATAGGCTACCGCGGCACCGGTCGCAGCAGCAAGACCCCACACATCGCTCGAAGCTAAAATCATGGCGACAGTTTAGCGCGTCGTCGGGCGTACCATGGGCGCAAGCTACCGGGTGTGACGCGGCGATGCACCGCGCGCCGCGGGCCCCCCGCGCTGTCCTCCTGCCCACGGCCCAAACCCCCTGCCAACCTCCCCGTCCGGACCCCATCCATGGCTTCAGCCCTCACCGACAAGTTATCCCGCCTCGTCAAGGAGATGCGTGGTCAGGCCCGCATCACTGAATCCAATGTGCAGGACATGCTGCGCGAGGTGCGCATGGCCCTGCTGGAGGCCGACGTCGCGCTGCCCGTGGTGCGCGACTTCATCGCCCGGGTCAAGGACAAGGCGCTGGGCCAGGAAGTGATGGGCTCGCTGTCGCCCGGCCAGGCGCTGGTGGGCATCGTCAACCGCGAGCTGGCGGCCACCATGGGCGAAGGCGTCAGTGACATCAACCTGGCCGCCCAGCCGCCGGCGGTGATCCTGATGGCGGGCTTGCAGGGCGCCGGCAAGACCACCACCACCGCCAAGCTGGCCAAGCACCTGATTGAAAAGCGCAAGAAGAAGGTGCTGACCGTCTCGGGCGACGTGTACCGGCCGGCGGCCATTGAGCAGCTCAAGACGGTGACGAAACAGGCGGGCGCCGAATGGTTCCCGAGCACGCCGGACCAGAAGCCGGCCGACATCGCCCGCGCTGCGATCGACTACGCCCGCAAGCACTTTTTCGATGTGCTGCTGGTCGACACGGCAGGCCGGCTGGCCATTGACGAGGCCCTGATGGCCGAGATCAAGGAACTGCATGCCATCCTGAACCCGGTCGAGACGCTGTTCGTCGTCGATGCGATGCAGGGCCAGGATGCGGTGAACACCGCCAAGGCCTTCAAGGAGGCGCTGCCGCTGACCGGCATCATCCTGACCAAGACCGACGGCGATTCACGCGGCGGTGCGGCGCTCAGCGTGCGGCAGATCACCGGCGCACCCATCAAGTTCTCCGGCACCAGCGAGAAGATCGACGGGCTGGAAGTGTTCGACGCCCAGCGCCACGCGGGCCGCATCCTGGGCATGGGCGACATCGTGGCGCTGGTCGAGCAGGTGGCTGCCGGCGTGGACGTGGCGGCAGCGCAGAAGCTCGCAGCCAAGATCAAGTCAGGCGACGGCTTTGACCTCAATGATTTCCTTGGCCAGTTGCAGCAGATGAAAAACATGGGCGGGCTGTCCAGCCTGCTTGAAAAACTGCCGGCGCAGATGGCCGCGAAGGCCGGGCAGGTCGACATGGACAAGGCCGAGCGCGACATCAAGCGCAAGGAAGGCATCATCCAGAGCATGACCCCGCTGGAGCGCCGCAAGCCCGAACTGATCAAGGCCACCCGCAAGCGCCGCATTGCGGCCGGCTCGGGCGTGCAGGTTCAGGAAGTCAACCGCCTGCTCAATGAGTTCGAGCAGATGCAGGGCATGATGAAAAAAATGAAGGGCGGCGGCATGATGAAAATGATGAAACGCATGGGCGGCATGAAAGGCATGCCCAGGTTCTGAGCAACGCGCTCAGGCGCCTCAGGCCGGCGCCAGTTCGCGGGTGACCACTTCACCGCGCAGCGAGCGCTGCGGTGCTTCGGTAATTTTCACGTCCACCAGCTGGCCGATCAGTCGGTCCGGCCCGTCAAACACCACGGCGCGGTTGCATTCGGTGCGGCCGAACAGGGCCTCGGTTTTGCGCGCGGCCCCTTCCACCAGCACGCGCTGCACCGTGCCGAGACGGCTGGCGCTGATCGCCCGCACGCTGTCGTCGAGCGTGGCCTGCAGCCGCTGCAGGCGTTTGAGCTTGACGGCGTGCGGCGTGTCATCGTGCAGCGCAGCGGCGGGTGTGCCTGGGCGGGGGCTGTAGATGAAGCTGAACGAGGTGTCGAAGCCAACATCGTCCACCAGCCGCATCAGTTTGTCGAAGTCGTCCTCGGTTTCGCCAGGAAAGCCGACGATGAAGTCGCTGCTCATCGCCAGATCGGGCCGGATGGCGCGCAGCTTGCGCACGGTGCTTTTGTATTCCATCGCCGTGTAGCCGCGCTTCATCGCCATCAAAATCCTGTCTGAGCCATGCTGCACCGGCAGGTGCAGGTGGTTGACCAGCTTGGGCAGCCGGGCATAGGCGTCGACGAGGCTCTGGGTGAATTCGTTGGGGTGGCTGGTCACGTAGCGGATGCGCTCAATGCCGGGGATGTCCGAGACGTAATCCAGCAAGGTGGCGAAGTCGGCGATGTCGCTGGTGCCCCCCATGGGGCCGCGGTAGGCATTGACGTTCTGCCCGAGCAGGGTGACTTCCTTGACGCCCTGGTCGGCGAGGCCAGCCACTTCCACCAGCACGTCATCGAAGGGCCGCGACACCTCTTCTCCCCGGGTGTAGGGCACCACGCAATAGCTGCAGTATTTGGAGCAGCCTTCCATGATGCTCACGAAGGCGCTGGCACCTTCCACACGCGCCGGCGGCAGGTGGTCGAACTTTTCGATTTCCGGAAAGCTGATGTCCACTTGCGGCTTGCCCAGACGGGCGCGGCTGGCCAGAAGCTGCGGCAGGCGGTGCAGCGTCTGCGGGCCGAACACCACGTCCACATAAGGCGCGCGCTGGATGATGGCGGCGCCTTCCTGGCTGGCCACGCAGCCGCCGACACCGATCAGCACGCCTTTTTCCTTCAGGTGCTTGACACGGCCGAGGTCGCTGAACACCTTCTCCTGGGCTTTTTCGCGCACCGAGCAGGTATTGAACAGGATCAGGTCGGCCTCTTCCATGTCCTGCGTGGGCTCGTAACCTTCGGCCGCATGGAGCACGTCGGACATCTTGTCCGAGTCGTACTCATTCATCTGGCAACCGAAGGTTTTGATGAAGACTTTTTTGCTCATGGCTTGCAATGCAACAGGTGGCTGAAAACGCCGGACGAAGTAGAGGGGGAGAGGGCGGGAACTTGCCTGAGGTGCTGGAATGACCCACACCCTCAGGCGACCGGCTTTTACTTCCGGTAGGCCGGCAACTGGTTGTACGGCGTCTTGCCGTCATCCGAAGGTGGCGGTGTGCTGCCGGTGGTGTAGTTGATGATGGTTTCCAGCCAGCCGGTCCGCTTGTCACGGGCCTCTTCGGCGGTCAGCACCCAGACCTCGCTGATCTGACCCATGTTGTCGCGCACGTAGTTCACGACCACTTTCTGGTTCAGGTAAGCGCCCATAAGCACCATGTGATTCTGGGTGTCGCGGATGCGTGCACCGGGCGACAGGCGCTCGGCCCTGTTGTCGATCAGGATCTCGGGCGGCGCGGCCACCACCATTTCGCCGCGCAGGGCTGATTTCGGAAATTGCCGCTTGCCGGCCTGAGTTGCCTGATCGGCGTCGTCGGATTGCGCCTGGACCGGCACCTGCGTCAGCGTGAGCAGGGCCAGCAGCACGGGTGCCATCAGGGTGCGGAAGATGCAGCGGTTCATGGTGTTTGTCCAGAGGCTGTCAGTTAACGAAGGAGGCGATCCAAGAAACAAAGCCCCAGAAGCTGTGGCTTCTGAGGCTTGGGGCCTTCTTCTGGGCTTTTTCTTGCCGGTCACCGGGGATGTCGAACATCCCGAAAATAATCTGTGGTGGTGATAGGTGGATTTGAACCACCGACATCAGCATTATGAATGCTGCGCTCTAACCAACTGAGCTATATCACCGGCCGACCAGCATTATAGCCAGTTGCAAGACCTTCTGGCGTGGTGCGGTTTCAGCGATGAGTGAAGACCGGGGTGCGCTTGTTCAGGAAGGCGTCCATGCCTTCCTTCTGGTCATCCGTGGCAAAGGTTGCGTGGAACAGGCGCCGTTCAAACATCACGCCGTCGCTCAGCGAGCTCTCGAAGGCGCGGTTCACCGCCTCCTTGGCGGCCATCACGGCCACCTGGCCGTAGCTGCAGATGATGAGGGCAGCGCCCAGGGCTTCGTCCATCAATTTGTCCTGCGGCACCACACGGCTGACGAGGCCCGCGCGCTCGGCTTCGGCCGCATCCATCATGCGGGCGGTGAGGGCCATGTCCATGGCCTTGGATTTACCCACCGCGCGCGGCAGGCGCTGCGTGCCGCCCGCGCCGGGGATGATGCCGAGCTTGATCTCGGGCTGGCCGAAGCGGGCGTTATCGGCGGCGATGATGAAGTCGCACATCATGGCCAGCTCGCAGCCGCCGCCCAGCGCGAAGCCACTCACAGCGGCAATCACCGGCTTGCGCACGCTGCGCACCTGTTCCCAGTTGCGGGTGATGAAGTCCTTGTTGTAGACGTCGGCAAAGCCATACTTCGCCATCACGGTGATGTCGGCACCCGCGGCAAACGCCTTTTCGCTGCCCGTCAGGATGATGCAGCCAATGCGGTCGTCGGCGTCGAAGGCCTTGAGGGCGGTGCCCAGCTCGTCCATGAGCTGGTCGTTGAGCGCGTTGAGCTGCTTGGGCCGGTTCAGCGTGATGATGCCGACCTGGCGGGACTCGGGGCCTTCGGTGCGGGTGGTGAGGGTGTCGTAGCTCATGCGTGCTCCTTGAATGGTTTGAATCTGGGTGAAATCATGCCACGCGCGAAACGGTGGACGCGAACCGCCAGCGCCCACCCTGGCCTCAGGGGGTGGCCGTTAGCCAGCGGTCCATCAATGCCGCATCCTTGATTGCCAGGCGCCAGGTGGTGAGGGCTGGCGGCATCGCCAGTTCCAGGCGCAGCAGGCGCTTGTCGCGCGACACCAGGGCCACCACTTTGGGGGCTGAACCGGCATACGACGTGAGGTCGTCCAGACGGCTCATGCGCCAGCCGCCGGACTGCGGTGACAAGCGCTTGCCGGTGCGCTGCGGCAGCGGCTCCACGCCCAGCCATTCATCGCCGGGCGCAAAGCCTGCGGCTTCCGCGGCCCCGCCCCGCAAGACGTTCTTGATGTGAACGCCCTGGGTTTCGGTGACGCGCACGCCCAGCCGGTGTGCGAGCTGGGCCGGGTCCTGGTGAACCGCCACGCCGTGCTGCTCCAGCAGGCCCTGCAACGGCAATTCATCGCGGCCATGCACCCACCGGGCCAGCTCGTCATCAAAGGGGCGCCCGCCGGCGTCCTCGAGCGCTGCTGCAAAGTCGCTTTCATGCATAGGACCGGCCTTGCAGCGTTGCCACAGGGCGCGCATCACGTCGTCCAGTGTTGCGCCAGTGGCCTGCTTGCGCTGGGCAGACTCCCCCCGCAGCGTGAGGTCAAAACACAGCGCCACCAGTGCGCCTTTGGTGTAGTAACTGACCGTGGTGTTCGGCGTGTTCTCGTCCTGCCGGTAGTACTTGACCCAGGCATCGAAACTGGCCTCTGCCACCGACTGCACCAGCCGGCCCGGGGTTTGCATCACCTGGTTGATGGTCTTGTTCAGCAGCTTGAGGTAGCCGGCGTTGTCGATCAGCCCGGCGCGGCGCAGCAGGAGGTCGTCGTAGTAGCTGGTGAAGCCCTCGAAAAACCACAGCAGCCGGGTATAGTTTTCGCGGTCGTACTGGTACTGCGCAAACTCGGCGGGCCGAAGCCGTTTGACATTCCACGTGTGGAAGTACTCGTGGCTGATCAGCCCGCGCAGTGTGGTGTAGCCCTCTGAGGGCCGGGCCTCGCCCAGGCGTGGAAGGTCCTTGCGGTTGCAGATGAGGGCTGTCGAGTTGCGGTGTTCCAAACCGCCGTAGCCGTCGTCTACGGCGTTGAGCATGAAGAGGTAATTTGCGAAAGGCGGTTTTTTGGCCCCATGCCAGAAGCGGATTTCCGTCTCGCAGATCTTTTGTGTGTCGGCCAGCAGGCGGTCGCTGTCCAGCGAAGGCGGTGCGCCGGCAATGACAAAGCGGTGGGGGACGCCGCGCGCGGTGAAGGTGCCGCTCCAGAACGCTCCCATTTCCACAGGGCAATCCACCAGCGCGTGGTAATTGTCTGCGGCGTAGCTGCCGAACCCCAGCGCGTCCGTCTTGACGGGCGCAAGACCTGTCGCGGCTGACCAGCCCTTGACGGCGGCGGGTGTCACCAGCTCCAGCGTGTGCGGGGCTGACTCCTGGCCTTCGACCCGCAGGTAAAGGCTGGTGCCGTTGAAGAAGCCGCGATGTGTATCCAGCCAGGCGGTGCGCACCGAGGTGTCATAGGCGTAGACCTCGTAGCTCAGCACCAGCGGCTTGCCCGCGACGCAGTCCAGTTGCCAGCTGCATTTGTCCAGCTGCGTCGCGGCCACCTGCGTGCGCGCGCCCTGCCGGGCTTCCAGGCGCTGAAGATGCCTGGAAAACTCCCGCACCAGATAGCTGCCCGGGATCCACACCGGTAGCGACACCCGCTGCGCTGCCAGGGGTTTGCCGATGGTCAGCGTCACGCGGAACAGGTGGGCGTTCAGGTCGGCGGCCTCGACGCGGTAGTGCACCGGGGAGGCGCTGGTGGTAACGGGGGCAACTTTCGGCGGCTTGGAGCGTGGCATGGTGTGCGTCAAGAATATTTCAAGCGGCGCGGTCAGCGCTCGACCGGCCGTGGGAGGCTGCGGATGTCGTCTCGGCGACGGCTGCGGTCACGGAGCCTTGGCGCTGGCCAGCAGCTTTTCGACCTGCTGCGCATTGATGGCGCCGGGTACGCGGGAGCCATCGACAAAAAAGATCGTGGGGGTCCCGGTGATCTTGTGTTTCTTGCCCAGCTCAAGGTTGCGATCCAGTGCGGTCGTGTCGCAGCTGGCCTTGGCGGCCATCTGGTCACGGACCATCCAGTCGACCCAGGCCTTGCCCTTGTCCCTGGCGCACCAGATGGCTTTTGATTTCTCGGTCGAGTCTGCGCTCAGGATCGGAAACAGGAACATGTAGACGGTGACGTCGTTGATTTTCTGCAGGTCGCGTTCAAAGCGCTTGCAATAGCCGCAGTTGGGGTCCTCAAACACGGCCAGCTTGCGTTTGCCGTTGCCGCGCACGATGGTGAACGCATCCCTGAGGGGCAAGGCCTCGAAGTCAATGGCGCTGAGTTTTTCGATGCGTTCTTCCGTCAGGTTGCGTTTGCCGCGGACGTCGATCAGATTGCCCTGAATCAGGAAGTTGCCTTCGGCATCCGTGTAGAAAATATCGCTGTCGTTGACGCGGACTTCATACAGGCCGTTCATCGGCGTCTTGCTGACTTCATCAATTTTGGAAAACGCCGGCAGGCGCTCGGCCAGGTTCCTGCGGATCGTCGCTTCCTGGGCGATGGCGCCGGTGAGCGTCAAGGCCAGAAGGCCCAGCAGGCCGAGGCGGGTGATGAGTGTGTGCGGTGTCATGGGGTGTCCTGGTGGTCCTGTCGGTTTTGTCGTTGTCTTGATTAATGTGGTGAGCGTGTTCTGTTTCTTGAGGACGGGGTGGCCGGTTTTGGGCAGCGCCCGGTCAACCTGCCGCCTGACGTGTGACCCAGCTCTTCAGCATGCCGCTGCGTGCAAAACCTTTCATGCCCCAATTGCGCAGCGCCTGCCACGGGCCGTCCGGCTGGGCGAACAGGCCGTGCAATCCGTCCGTGACGGCGCCCATCGCCGCCACATCCGCCTTGCGTGCCCGCTCGTAGCGCCGCAGCAGCTTTTCGTCACCCAGCTCGCGCCAATATTCCCGCTGCGCCAACACGTCGGCCAGGCAGGCCGCGTCGGCCAGACCCAGATTCAAGCCCTGACCGGCCAGCGGGTGCACCGTGTGCGCCGCGTCGCCCGCCAAGGCCCAACCCGGGCCGACCCAGTGGTCGGCCGTGGCCAGTGCCAGCGGCCAGCTGCTGCGCTGGCTGATCAGGCGCAAGGCACCCGCCTCGCCATGGCAGGCGGTTTGCAACGCAGAACAAAAGTCTTCGGCGGAGAGTTTTTCAAGGCTGTCTGCACGCTCCACCGAGACAGACCACACCAGCGCCACAGAGTTCCCGTCCGCACCAGATAAAGGCAGGAGCGCGAGCACGTCGCCGCCGGAAAACCATTGCCGTGCGATGCCGCCATGGGCCTGATCGGATTCAAGCCGGGCCGCAATCGCTTTCTGGGAATAGGGCTTGCTGGTCCAGCGCACGCCGAACTCCTCGCGGCTGGCGCTTTTTTTCCCCTCGCAGATCACCGTGAGCGCTGCCTTGGCAGGCGCATCCACCTGTTCGATCTGGGGTGCGTAGCGCACCGCCTGCGCCAACTGCTGCTCCAGCGCCGGCACATCCACAATCCAGGCGAGGGCGTCCTGGCCTGCATCGGCGGCGTTGAAGTCGAGCCGTCCGCCGTCGTCGCCCCAGACCTGCATCTGCCGCACGGGGGTGACGAAAGGCGCTGCACCGGAGGCGTCCGGCCACGCCCTGAGCGCTTCCAGTTGCTGGCGCGAGGCGCTGTTGATCGCATACGCACGGACATCTGCACGCACATCGGGCGTGCCATGGGTTTGCGCTGCAGGCGCCACAGGCGCACCCACCAGCGCCACCCGCAGGCGCTGCCGGGCCAGCAGCAGGGCCAGCGTGCGACCCACCACACCGTCACCGCGGATGCAGACATCAAAGAGCTTGGACATGCCCCATTTTAGAAGGCCGTGCAAAATCGGTGCTTACGCCCCAAGCCTTTGACCACAAGGGCTTTGCGCCGGCAGACCTTGCCAAGGCGAAAGCCCGGCATCACCAGGATGGAAAAAGTGAGCGAAACCATAACCCCCACGGCCCTCGATGCCCTTGATGTCGGCGCCGTGATTTCCCGTCTTTATGTCTATCCCGTCAAGTCCTGCGCTGGTGTCGCGGTGCAGGAGGCCATCCTGACCGAAACGGGTCTGGAATTTGACCGCGCCTGGATGGTGGTTGACGACAAGGGCGATTTCCTCACCCAGCGCGAGCTGCCCCGCATGGCCCTGGTGCAGCCGCAGCTGCGCCGCTACGAGATGATCCTGCGCGCACCGGGCATGCTGGCCCTGCATGTGGCGCTGGACGAGGTGGAGGCGCCGGTGCGCGTGCGCGTGTGGGAGGACGAGGTGGCTGCCTACGACATGGGTGCGATCGCTGCCCAGTGGTTCACCGATTTCCTCGGAACGCCCTGCCGCCTGGTGCGGTTTGACCCGGACCATCCGCGCGTGAGCAGCCCGCGATGGACCGGTGACGTCCGGGCGCTCAACCAGTTCAGCGACGGTTTTTCGGTGTTGGTCATCTCCGAGGCCTCACTCGGTCACTTCAATGACAAGCTGATGGCTGCCGGCCATTTGCCGGTGGGCATGGAGCGCTTTCGGCCCAATGTGGTGCTGGGTGACGCCCCGGGTCATACTGCCCTGGCGCCGCACGATGAGGACCGGCTGGACACTTTTCACATCGGCACGGAGCAGGGCATGGCACTGCTCAAACCCGTCAAGCCGTGCCCGCGCTGCCCGATCCCCAACATCGACCCCGCCACGGCGACCAGCAGTCCGGCGGTCGGCGACACCCTGCAGGCCTACCGGCAGGACGACCGTGTGGGCGGCGCCGTGACCTTCGGCAT
Source organism: Synechococcus sp. UW140 (assembly GCA_943370905.1). Lineage (GTDB taxonomy): Bacteria > Pseudomonadota > Gammaproteobacteria > Burkholderiales > Burkholderiaceae_C > Polaromonas. The sequence continues at coordinate 269,936 of CALRSS020000004.1, read as the reverse complement.
GAACGCCATCGTGCTGCAGGAGGGGGACCATCTGCTCAAGGTGGGTCAGGCTGTCGGGGCCAACTACCAATTCAATTAGTGGAGCCCGCGGAGAATCGGCATCATTCCCCGCAGAGGCCGTTTTTCGGGCATCGAATACACTTCTACCCCTTGTTTTGAAGGTTTCTCATGAGTTTGAAGTGCGGCATCGTCGGCTTGCCCAACGTCGGTAAATCCACCCTGTTCAATGCGTTGACCAAAGCGGGGATTGCGGCCGAAAACTACCCTTTCTGCACCATCGAGCCCAATGTGGGCGTGGTGGAGGTGCCGGACCCTCGGCTGGCGCAACTGGCTGCCATCGTCGTGCCCGAGCGCATCGTGCCGGCGATTGTCGAGTTCGTGGACATTGCCGGTCTGGTCGCCGGCGCCAGTACCGGGGAAGGGCTGGGCAACAAGTTTCTGGCCCACATCCGCGAGACCGATGCCACGGTGAACGTGGTGCGCTGCTTTGAAGACGACAACGTGATCCACGTCGCCGGCAAGGTGGACCCGATCTCCGACATCGAAGTGATCCAGACCGAGCTGTGCCTGGCCGATCTGGCCGCGGTGGAGAAAGCCCTGCACCGCGTCACCAAGACAGCACGCTCCGGCGACAAGGAATCGATCAAGCTGGTGGCCATTCTGGAGAAATGCCAGGCGGCGCTCAACGAAGGCAAGCCGGTGCGTACGGTGGATTTCGGCAAGGAAGAGATGCCGCTGCTGCAGCAGTTTTTCCTCATCACGGCCAAGCCGGCGATGTTTGTGGCCAACGTGGCAGAAGACGGGTTCGAGAACAACCCCCTGCTCGACAAGCTCAAGGCCTATGCCGCGGCCCAGAAGGCCCCGGTGGTCGCCATCTGCGCCAAGATGGAAGCCGAGATGGCCGACATGGACGAGGAAGACAAGAAAATGTTCCTCGCCGAAATCGGCCAGGACGAGCCGGGCCTGAACCGCCTGATCCTGGCGGCCTACAAGCTGCTGGGCCTGCAGACCTACTTCACCGCCGGCGTGAAGGAAGTGCGCGCCTGGACCATCCACGTGGGCGACACCGGGCCCCAGGCGGCCGGCGTGATCCACACCGATTTCGAGAAGGGCTACATCCGCGCCCAGACCATTGCATTCGACGACTTCATCGCTTACAAGGGCGAGCAGGGTGCGAAGGACGCAGGCAAGATGCGCAGCGAAGGCAAGGAATATGTTGTCAAGGATGGCGACGTGATGAACTTCCTCTTTAGCAGCTAGATGGGTACACCCCTGCCTGGGCTCACTGCGTGTAGCCCATCCTCCCCTTGCAGGGGACGCCACCTGTCGCCCGGCATAGCCGGTTCGATGGCGGCACTGGGAACTTACACACCCCTGCCTGGGCTCACTGCGTGTAGCCCATCCTCCCCTTGCAGGGGACGCCGTCTGTCGACCGGCTTAGCCGGTTCGACGACGGCACTCGAAAAAATGGGGCGGGCGGCGTGACAGAGCCTATACGCCTTGCCAAGGCTCTGGCCCAGATGCTCAAGTGTTCGCGCCGGGAGGCTGAGCAGTACATCGAAGGCGGCTGGGTCACGGTGGACGGCGTGACTGTCGAAGAGCCGCAATTTCGCGTACTCGATCAAACCGTGGTGCTGGACCCTGATGCCAGCCTGCTGGCCATGACGCCAGTGACCCTGTTGCTGCACAAGCCGGCGGGCGTGGCGGCCCATGCCGACGGACCGTCAGATAACGATGCCGCCCTGCGTCAACTGTTGGTGCCCGCCAACCAGTGGCGTGATGATCGCTCTGGCGTCCGTGTGCTGAAAAAGCATTTCGCGTCGACCGAGCTGGTCACGCCGCTTGCCACACCCGCCAGCGGCCTGGTGGTGTGCACGCAGGACTGGCGTGTGGCGCGCAAGTTGAAGGAAGACGCCCGCCTGCTGGAGCACGAGGTGCTGGTGGAGGTGTCTGGAACCGTCAAACCGGGAGGCCTCGAGCGCGTGAACCGCGCCGATCACGGCTTCACATTCGAAGGCCGGCCCTTGCCGCCGGTGAAGGCGAGCTGGCAAAGCGAGAACAGGCTGCGTTTCGCCCTCAAGGGGGAGTTGCCCGGTCAACTGGCTTATCTGTGCGAGAGCATGGGCCTCACCGTCACGGCGATGAAGCGCATTCGCATCGGCCGGGTGCCCATGGGGCAGTTGCCGCCGGGGCAGTGGCGCTATCTGCTGCCCGACGAACGTTTTTAGGCGTTTGGGCGACGGCTGCTTCAGCCGCCCGACACTGCGCCCAATACGCCGGGGAAGGCCCAGATGAGGCTGCCGGTCATCACCAGATAACGCAGGAATTTCCCGACGGCCATGTAGGCCAGACAGGGCCAGAACGGGAACTTGAGCCAGCCCGCCACGGCACACAGCGGGTCCCCCACCACCGGCAACCAGGCCAGCAGGCAGGCCTTGGGCCCCAGTTTTTCCAGCCAGCGAACCGCGCGGCCGTGGTGCGATGAATGGGTGTATTTGTCAGCCACCTTGTGCGCGCCAAAGCCCATCCACCAGTCGAGTGCGCCACCCAGTGTGTTGCCGGCGGTGGCCACCAGAACCGCTGGCCAGAACATCGCCGGGTTGAGTTTGACCAGGCCAAACACCACCGGCTCCGAGCCGAGCGGCAGCAAGGTGGCGGAAATGAAAGACACCACAAACACCGTGCTCAAGCCAAACTGGGGCAAGGCAAGCAGTTCGATGAGGTGGCGGATCCAGTCTTCCATGGTGGTATTGCAGACAAGTATAGGCAGGACCTGCTCTGAGGGCTGTCAGCCACTGGCTTGTGGCGGCCGCGGCACAGAGCCCGAAAGATTTCAATTGCTGAAATTTTGGGCAGCTACAATCATGCCTTCTTTTTCAGCAATTTCCACGCGCGCTCCTCCATGAACATCGGCCCCTACGCTCTGGCAAACAATGTGTTTGTCGCGCCCATGGCCGGTGTGACGGACCGCCCCTTCCGCCAGCTCTGCAAGAAGCTCGGCGCCGGTTACGCGGTCAGCGAAATGGTGACGTCCCGCCGCGACCTCTGGAACAGCCTGAAGACCTCTCGCCGTGCCAACCATGACGGCGAAGTAGCGCCGATTGCGGTGCAGATCGCCGGCACCGACGCGCAGATGATGGCAGATGCTGCCGCCTACAACGTGGACCGCGGTGCGCAGATCATCGACATCAACATGGGCTGCCCCGCCAAGAAGGTGTGCAACAAATGGGCGGGCTCCGCATTGATGCAGGACGAGCCTTTGGCGCTGCAGATCGTGGAGGCCGTGGTGGCCGCCTGTGCGCCGCACGGCGTGCCCGTCACGCTGAAGATGCGCACCGGCTGGTGCCAGAGCCACAAGAATGCACTCACGCTGGCGCGCGCCTTCGAGAGCGCGGGCGTGCAGATGATCACGGTGCATGGCCGCACGCGCGAGCAGGGCTACAAGGGCGTGGCCGAGTACGACACGATCGCAGCCGTGAAGTCGGCGTTGCGCATTCCGGTGGTGGCCAATGGCGATATCGACAGTCCGGGCAAAGCGCGCCAAGTGCTCCACTACACGGGCGCCGACGCGGTGATGATTGGCCGCGCCGCGCAGGGCAGGCCGTGGATCTTCCGGGAAATCGCGCACTTTCTTGCCACCGGCACGCAGCTTGCGCCGCCGCTCGTGGCCGAAGTCCAGCGCCTGCTGGTGGACCATCTGCTGGATCACTATGCCCTCTACGGCGAGTTCACAGGCGTGCGCACGGCACGCAAGCACATCGGCTGGTATGTGCGTTCCCTGCCGGGTGGTGAGGATTTCCGCGCGCGCATGAACCTGATCGAGGACGGTCAGGCGCAGCTGCAGGCCGTGAACAATTTTTTTGAGACCCTGGGCGCGCGCATGGACCGCATTCCGGCCAGCGATGGCCTGGCGACAGGTGAGGAAGCCGCGCAGGCGTGGGTGGGTGAGGACAACAACAAGGAAGAAGCTTCTGCATGAGCAAGAAACACATCGAAGAGTGCGTGCGCACCAGCCTCGAGGGCTACTTCAAGGACCTGCGCGGCACCGACCCGGACGGCATGTACGAGATGATGGTGCGTGTGGTTGAAAAGCCCCTGCTGGAAGTCGTGATGCAGCACGCCGAGCAGAACCAGTCGCGTGCCGCCGAGTGGCTGGGGCTGAACCGCAACACCCTGCGCAAAAAGCTGGTGGAGCACAAGCTTCTCAAGTGAGTCGGCGACGCACTGCCAGCGACTTCCCCTGTTTTCCGTTTTTCCGTGGCCCGGCTTGTCCGGGCCTGCTGTTTTCAAGAACCTCCAGAACATCACCATGAACGCACTCATCTCCGTCTCGGACAAGACCGGCATCCTCGAATTCGCACAGGCTCTGCATGCACTGGGCATCCAGCTCATCTCCACGGGCGGCACAGCCAAACTGCTGGCCGATGCCAAGTTGCCGGTGACCGAGGTGGCCGAGTTGACAGGTTTCCCCGAAATGCTGGACGGCCGCGTCAAGACACTGCACCCCAAGGTGCACGGCGGCCTGCTGGCACGCCGCGACGTGCCCGAACACATGGCCGCCCTCAAGGCGCACCAGATCGACACCATCGATCTGCTGGTGGTCAACCTTTACCCGTTCGAGGCCACAGTGGCCAAGCCTGGCTGTACGCTGGAAGATGCGATCGAAAACATCGACATCGGTGGCCCGGCCATGGTGCGCTCGGCCGCCAAGAACTGGAAGGACGTGGGTGTGCTCACCGATGCCTCCCAGTATGCGGTGGTGCTGGACGAACTCAAGGCCTCGGGCAAGCTGACCGACAAAACGAAGTTCGCCTTGTCCGTGGCAGCCTTCAACCGCATCAGCCAGTACGACGGTGCGATCAGCGATTACCTCTCGGGCATCCAGGCCGACGGCACCCACAGCCTCTTCCCAGGCCAGGCCAATGGCCGCTTCGTGAAGGTGCAGGACTTGCGCTACGGCGAGAACTCGCACCAGCAAGCAGCGCTGTACCGCAACCTGTACCCGGCCCCCGGCTCGCTGGTGATGGCCAAACAGCTACAGGGCAAGGAGCTGAGCTATAACAACATCGCCGACGCTGACGCTGCCTGGGAATGTGTGAAGAGTTTTGACACGCCAGCCTGCGTCATCGTCAAGCACGCCAACCCGTGTGGCGTGGCGGTGGGTGTCGATGCGCTGGAAGCTTACGGCAAGGCCTTCAAGACCGACCCGATCTCTGCGTTCGGCGGCATCATCGCGCTGAACTGCACGCTCGACGAGAAGGCCGCCCAGCAGATTTCCAAACAGTTTGTTGAAGTGCTGATGGCACCGTCTTTCACGCCTGAGGCGATGGAAGTCTTCAAGAGCAAGGTCAACGTGCGCATTCTGCAGATTGACCTGCCACCCGGCGGCGACACCGCCTGGAAGCAGGGCCGCAACCTGATGGACGTCAAATGCGTGGGCTCAGGCCTGCTGATGCAGACGGCCGACAACCACGAGCTGGCCCTGGCCGACATCAAGGTGGTGAGCAAGCTGCAACCCACCCCTGCCCAGTTGCAGGATCTGCTGTTCGCGTGGAAGGTGGCGAAGTACGTCAAGTCCAACGCGATTGTGTTCTGCGCAGGCGGCATGACGCTCGGCGTAGGGGCCGGCCAGATGAGCCGCATCGACTCGGCCCGCATCGCCTCCATCAAGGCAGCCAACGCCGGCCTCACGCTGCAGGGCTCGGCTGTGGCCAGCGACGCCTTCTTCCCGTTCCGTGATGGTCTGGATGTGGTGGTGGATGCAGGTGCGACTTGCGTGATCCAGCCTGGCGGGAGCATGCGGGATGAGGAGGTGATTGCGGCGGCGGATGAGCGGGGGGTGGTGATGGTGTTGAGTGGGGTTCGGCATTTCAGGCACTGATTTTTTGGGCTGGGCTGTTTGCTGAGGCCTGAGGCCGGGGGTTGCCCGGCGGCCAGTAACTTTCTTTTGCTTCGCCAAAAGAAAGTCACCAAAGAAAAGGCGACCCGAAGTCTGGGTCCCTGCGCTGCTCGACTCCGGCGGGGGTCCGCAGAACTCGCTGCGCTCAAACAACTGCGGCCCTGATCCCGCCTCCATCTGCGCTGCTCGGCCCAGCCACACGGGACAAGCGGGTACGGGAGCGGGGACAGAACACAAAGACAAAACCAAGAGACAAGGACACGCCATGGCGTGTCCTTGTGGATTTCGGTATTGGTTTGCTGTCCCCAACCCTTGTGAATGCGCCGAGGAGCGCAGGGCCAGGCGGATCAGGGCTGGCGTTGTCTGAGCCGAAGGCGAGTTTAGCCAGACCCCGCCTGGACCGAGCACCGCAGGTTGCCCCGGAGCGCAGCGCAGGGGACGCAGACACCAGGGTCGCCTTTTCTTGGGTTACTTTCTTTTGGCGAAGCAAAAGAAAGTGACTGGCTGCCGGGCCACCCCGGCCTCAGGCCTCAGAGAAGAGAACCAACGCCGGCAGAAGCACCAGAACCCCACTCCATCTTCCCCACCACCTCCACATGCGTCAGATAAACCCGCAAATCAAATTCGTACTGGTGGTACTTGGGCTCCATGTAGGTGCACAACTGATAGAAAGCCTTGTCGTGCGCCTTTTCCTTAATGTGCGCCAGCTCATGCACAGCAATCATCTTCAGGAACTCGGCAGGCACGTCCTTGAAGAGCGTCGCAATGCGGATCTCCCGTTTGGCCTTGAGCTTGTTGCCCTGCACGCGTGAGACGGCAGTGTGCGTGCCCAGCGCGTGGGCGATGACGTGCAGCTTGCTGTCGAAGCTCACGTGTGACAGCGGTTCGGCGTGGCGCAGGTGCTCGCTTTTCAGTGCCATCACGTAGTCGTACAGCGCCTTGTCGGTTCGTACGCCGTGGGTGTTCGGGTAGCGCGACCGCAGCAGTTCACCCAGCTTGCCCTCGGCCAGCAACTGCTGCACCTGCGCCGTGAGGTGCGCCGGGTAGCCTGACAGGTATTTCAACGGCCCGATATCAGTGGCCAGACACTTCCCTGCGCAGCGCAGGGAACAGGATCACGTCGCGGATGCTGGGGCTGTCGGTCAGCAGCATCATCAGTCGGTCGATGCCGACACCGCAGCCGCCTGTGGGGGGCATGCCGTATTCCAGTGCGCGTACGAAATCGTGGTCGTAGTACATGGCTTCGTCGTCGCCTTCGTCCTTGGCCGCCACCTGCGCGTTGAAGCGGGCGGCTTGTTCCTCGGCGTCGTTCAGCTCGCTGAAGCCGTTGCCGAATTCGCGGCCGGTGATGTAAAGCTCAAAGCGCTCGGTCACTTCGGGGCGTGTGTCGTTGGCGCGGGCCAGCGGGGAGATTTCGGTCGGATGCTCCATGATGAAGGTCGGGTTCCAGAGCTTTTCTTCCACCGTCTCTTCAAAGTACATCACCTGCAGGCTGGCCAGTGAACGGGTGGAGAGGCGGTCTTTCTCCTCGTTCAGGCCCAGCTTGCGCAGTGCGGCGATGAGCCAGCCTGCGTCGTCCACCTGCGCGCCGGCCTCGGTGTGCTTGAGGATGGCCTCGCGGATGGTGAGCCGCTCGAAAGGCTGGGCCAGGTCTACCGGCTTGCCGCCGTAGCTCAGCTGCAGGGAACCCGCCACACGCTGTGCGGCGTCACGGATCAGCGCCTCGGTGAAGCTCATCAGGTCGGTGTAGTTCCACCAGGCTGCATAGAACTCCATCATGGTGAACTCGGGGTTGTGCCGCACGCTGATGCCCTCGTTGCGGTAGCTGCGGTTGATCTCGAACACGCGCTCAAAGCCACCCACGATGAGTCGCTTCAGGTAAAGCTCGGGCGCGATGCGCAAGAACATTTCCTGATCCAGTGCGTTGTGGTGCGTCTTGAAGGGCTTGGCATTGGCACCACCGGGGATCGGGTGCAGCATCGGCGTTTCGACTTCCAGAAAGTCGTGCTGGACCATGAACTCGCGGATACCGCTGACGGCCTTGCTGCGCGCCATGAAGCGCTTGCGGGCCGCTTCGTCGGTGATCAGGTCCACATAGCGCTGGCGGTACTTGACCTCCTGGTCAGCCATGCCGTGGAACTTGTCGGGCAGCGGGCGCAGGCTCTTGGTCACCAGCCGGATGCGGGTGGCGTGGATGGAGAGCTCGCCCGTCTTGGTCTTGAACAGCGTGCCGGTGGCTTCGACGATATCGCCCAGGTCCCAGTGCTTGAAAGCGCTGTGGACGTCTTCGCCCACCCCTTCGTTGTTGATGTACACCTGGATGCGGCCATGTGAAGGGCCGAAGGACGCGTCCTGCAGCGTGGCAAAGCTCGCCTTGCCCATCACCCGCTTGAGCATCATGCGGCCGGCCACATGGGCATGAACTGCGAGCGGCTCCAGTTCTTCCTTGGTCTTGCCGTCGTACTGCTCGAACAGGGCTTGCGCACGGTGGGTCGGCTTGATGTCGTTTGGAAAGGCGACCCCTTTGCCCTCGGACTGCCGCTGGCGCATGGCCTTGAGCTTTTCGCGGCGCTCGATGATCAGCTGGTTCTCATCGGGCGGGGCGGTGGCGGGCACGGGGGCGGTTGACGGGGTGGAGGACATGGGATCGTGGTTCCGGAAAAAGTGGGCAAACAACAGGCGCTGTCAGGTCAGGCTGCGCGATGCCGGAAAGCGGCAAAGCTCTGATTTTAAGTTTTTACGCCGGGCTGCGGAAAAGCGGGCTGCAAAAGAAGAGCCGGGCGGGGAGGGCAACCGTTCGGTGGCCATTCCGTGGCCACCGGGAAAGTCAGAGCGAGATGCCTGTGCGCTCCAGAATATCGCTCACCAGCTCCAGCCGCAGCAGGGGGTTGTCCAGCTCCATCAGGCGTTGCTTGAGCTCCAGCGGCATGGGCAACAGCTCGCACCAGCGGTTGGCGACCCAGCTGCAGTCGTCGAGCTGATACGGTGCCAGCAAGGGCATCTGGTCTGCGGGCACGCCGCGGTCCTGCAGGGTCTTGATGAGCTTGCCCAGTGCATCGGCAGTGCCTTGCAGGTCTTCCGGGATTTTCACGGTCTGGTCGTTGGCGACGCAGGTGACGTCGGCAATCCACAGGCCGTGCTTGAGTTTTTCGCGGTTGGAAATCTCGAAGCGCTGCGCACCGACACAGTTGATCACCATCAGGCCAGGTTGCGGCGTGGAAAACGCGGTGATGGTGGCCAGCGTTCCCACCGCGTTGAAGGCTTCGTGGGCGAAGCCGTCACCGCTGGATTTGGCGTCCTTGCTGCCGGCCTCGCTGGGGCGGCGCACTTCGGAGCCCTCCGTGAGCGACACGATGCCGAAGGGTGCGCCGGCCTTGTGGCATTTGCCGATCATGTCGAGGTAGCGGACCTCGAAAATCCGCAGTGGCAGCAATCCGCCGGGGTAGAGCACCGTGCCCAGCGGGAACAGCGGGAGGGAGTTCAGCGTCAGGGCATCGGACATGGTGGAATCACATCAATGGCTATGCCGACATCATCCCACGGCGGGGCGGTTGGCTGCTCGGGAACGGGCGGGTTTTGAGCGGGATGAAGGGACATCGCCCGTGGTCTGCAAGGCCTGCCCTGGCCTTGCAGGCTTGGGCAGGGATTCAGCTGACCGCGTCAGCCGGCTGGCGCAGCAGCATGGCGAGCGAACTGGCCACGGTCTTGCGCAGTTCGCGCCTGTCGCAGATGAAGTCGATGGCGCCCTTGGTCTGCAGGAACTCGGCGCGCTGGAAGCCTTCGGGCAGGGTCACGCGTACGGTGGACTCGATCACCCGGGGGCCGGCAAAGCCGATCAGCGCCTTGGGCTCGGCAATAACGACATCACCCACGAAAGCGAAGCCAGCGCTCACGCCGCCCATGGTCGGGTCGGTCAGCACGCTGATGTAAGGAAGGCCTTTTTTGGCCAGCCGCGTCAGCGCGGCATTGGTCTTGGCCATCTGCATCAGGCTGAGCAGGCCTTCCTGCATGCGGGCGCCGCCGGTGGCGGTAAAGCAGATGAAGGGCACCTTCTGCTCGATGGCGGCGTGCACGCCGCGCACGAAGCGCTCGCCCACCACGCTGCCCATGCTGCCGCCCATGAAGTCGAACTCGAAGCAGGCCACCACCACACCGATGCTGTGCACCGCGCCGCCCATGACGACCAGCGCATCGGTCTCCTGGGTGTTTTCCAGGGCTTCCTTCAGGCGCTCGGGGTACTTGCGGCTGTCCTTGAATTTAAGGGCGTCCACCGGCAGCACTTCCTGCCCGATTTCATAGCGGCCTTCGGGGTCCAGGAAAGCGTCCAGCCGGGCACGTGCGCCTATGCGGTGATGGTGGCTGCACTGCGGGCAGACGTTCTGGTTTTTCTCGAGGTCGCTCTTGTACAGAACGGCCTCGCAGCTCGGGCACTTGATCCACAGGCCTTCGGGCACACTGCGGCGCTCGGTCGGGTCGGTGGGGCTGATTTTGGGCGGGAGGAGTTTTTCTAACCAAGACATGAAGGTCAGTCCTTGTGGAGTGGCGCGGGGCCGTGGCGCGGCAAAAAAGTCAAAGCCGACGCGAAAGCGCCATTATGCCGCGCGCCTTGCGGGTCAAAACAGGGGTGAAAGTGAGGGTGAAAATCAGCCTTCCAATCCACCGAATCAACCGAATCGAGCTTCAAATCACCCCAAGGCGGCGCGGATGTCCTTCAGGAAGGCATGCGCCACCCCTACCACCTGGTCGCGCGGCTGGTTTTCGATCAGCTGGATGATCTTGCTGCCGATCACCACGGCATCGGCCACCTTGCCGATGGCCTGGGCGGTGGCTGCGTCGCGGATACCGAAACCCACACCCACGGGGATATTCACGTGCTGGCGGATGCGCGGCAGCATGGCCTCGACCGCCTCCACGTCCAGCGTGCCGGCGCCCGTCACGCCCTTGAGCGAGACGTAGTACACATAGCCGCTGGCCACCTGGGCCACCTGGGCCATGCGGCTGTCGGTGCTGGTGGGGGCGAGCAGGAAGATCAGATCCATGTTGTGCGCGCGCAGGCGGGCCGCGAACTCCACACATTCCTCGGGCGGGTAGTCGACGATCAGCATGCCGTCGACGCCAGCCTGGGCTGCGTCGCGGATGAAGGCGCTTTCTGTTTTACTGCCGCCATGCTTGATGTCATAGCGCTCCACCGGGTTGGCGTAGCCCATCAGCACCACCGGCGTGGTGGTGTTCTTCTGGCGAAAGGCGCGCACCATGTCCAGCACCGGAGCCACGCCAATGCCCAGCGCCAGCGCTTTCTCGCCCGCCCGCTGGATGACCGGGCCGTCGGCGCTCGGGTCCGAGAACGGAATGCCCAGCTCGATGACATCGGCGCCCGCGTCCACCATGCCGTGCATCAGTTCGGGCGTGATGTCGGCAAACGGGAAACCGGCGGTGACGTAGGGAATCAGCGCCTTGCGGCCGCTGGTTTTGAGGGCTGCAAATGTGGTCTGGATTCTGCTCATTTCCGGACCTCAATGACCTGCTCGCCACCCTTGACGGACTGGCCCCGGCAGCTCGGCCGGCAATAGAAGTCGGCGTTACTCAGGTCGGCCACGGTGCCGATGTCTTTGTCGCCCCGGCCGGAGAGGTTGACCAGAATGCTCTGGTCGCTGCGCATGGTTTTGGCCAGCTTCATCGCATAGGCCACTGCATGGCTGGATTCCAGCGCCGGGTTGATGCCTTCGGTGCGGCACAGGTAGTGGAAGGCCTGCAGCGCTTCGTCGTCGGTGATGCCGACGTATTCCGCACGGCCGATGTCCTTTAGGAACGCATGCTCCGGGCCAACGCCGGGGTAGTCGAGACCCGCGCTGATGCTGTGCGTCTCGGTCACCTGGCCGTCTTCGTTCTGCAGCACATAGGTGCGGTTGCCGTGCAGCACGCCCGGCAGGCCGCGCTGCAGCGACGCGGAATGCTTGCCGCTGTCCATGCCCTCGCCGGCAGCTTCCACGCCGATGAGGCGCGTGTTTTCGTAGGGGATGTAAGGGTGGAAGATCCCCATCGCGTTGCTGCCGCCGCCCACGCAGGCAATCACCGCGTCGGGTTGGGCGCCGCCGGTGAATTCCGGCATCTGCGCGATGCATTCGGTGCCGATCACGCTCTGGAAGTCGCGCACCATCATCGGGTAGGGGTGGGGGCCTGCCACGGTGCCGATGATGTAGAAGGTGTTGTCCACGTTGGCAACCCAGTCGCGCATGGCTTCGTTGAGTGCATCTTTCAGCGTCCGGCTGCCGCTTTCCACCGGCACCACGGTGGCACCCAGCAGCTTCATGCGGTACACATTGGGGCTCTGGCGCTTGACGTCCTCGCTGCCCATGTACACCACGCATTCGAGGCCGTAGCGGGCGCAGATGGTGGCAGTGGCCACGCCGTGCTGGCCGGCGCCGGTCTCGGCAATGATGCGCGGCTTGCCCATGCGGCGCGCCAGCATGGCCTGGCCGATGGTGTTGTTGATCTTGTGGGCGCCGGTGTGGTTGAGGTCTTCGCGCTTCAGGTAGATCTGCGCGCCGCCCTGTTCGCGGCTCATGCGGGCCGCATGGTAGACCGGGGAAGGGCGGCCGACGAAGTGCTTGAGTTCCGAGCGGAATTCAGCGAGGAATTCCGGGTCGTGCTGGTACTTCGCGTAAGCGTCCTTCAGCTCATTGATGGCATGCGTCAGCGTTTCGGAAACGAAGCTGCCGCCGTAAACCCCGAAGTGGCCTGTCGGGTCAGGTTGGTGATAGTCGTACATGGTGTTCCGCAAGTTGGGTGTCGGCGGCGCGCACGGCCGCGACAAACTGATGAATTCTTTCGGCGCTCTTGATGCCCTTGAGGGTGCCACCCCCCGGTGCGGGCACCTCGACGCCGGAGCTCACATCAACGGCCAGCGTGGTGCAACGCGGCCTGACTTGCGCAATGCCATCGGTCACGTTTGCAGGCGTCAACCCACCAGACAAGACGAGGTGAGCGTTGACGCTTGGAGGAAGAAGTGACCAATTGAATGTTTTCCCGCTGCCGCCATAGCCCTCGACATGGGCGTCGAGAAGAATGGCCTGGGCAGCCTTGAATTCGTCTGCGTATTTTACGAGATCGAACGGTTTCTGGCCGGGCGCGGGGTGTTCGTCCAGCGGAATGCGCGCCGCCCGCATGAAGGGCCGCCTGACCGCGGCGCAGTCTTGGGGCGATTCATCTCCGTGAAACTGCACCAGCGCCATAGGAATCCGGTCGCAGGCCGCCGTGATCTCTGCAGCAGACGCATTGACGAACAGCAGCACCGGCGTGACAAACGGCGGCAAGCGACTGGCCAGCACCGCCGCCCGCGCCGCGCTCACGTAGCGGGGGCTGGGTCCATACAACACAAAGCCGACCGCATCCGCCCCGGCAGCCACGGCGGCATCCACGTCCTCTTCCCGCGTCAGCCCGCAAATCTTGATGCGGGTTCTCTCGTATTGGTTGCTCATCCCGGCACCCTCCAGGAAACGGACAAACCAAAACGCCGTAGGACCGGCTTCGCCGGACTACAGGCGTTGCCCCCTTGAGGGGGGAGACGACCCACACGCAGTGGGGGAGTTAAGGGGGGGATCACGGTAACCAATCATAAGCCGCCGTCCGCGACGGCAGCCCGTGGTGCGGCTCGTACACCGGTCCGAGAAAGTACAAACCATCGGGTGAAAACGTGGGGGCGGCGGTATCGCGGTTGCGCGCCGCCAGCACCTCGCCAACCCATGCGGGTGTCTGCGCGCCCTGACCGACGGCCAGCAGGCAACCCATGATGTTGCGAATCATGTGGTGCAAAAAGGCATTGGCCTCGAATTCGAAACGCCAGTAGCGTGCGCCAGCCTCGCCTCGGTGGGAGATCTCGATGCTGCGCATGGTCTTTACTGGTGACTTGGCCTGGCATTGCGCGGCACGAAAGGACGAAAAATCGTGCTCCCCGACCAATATGCTTGCGGCCTGCTGCATGGCTGCGGGATTGAGAGGGCGAAACACCCATCCGACCCGGCCTTTTTCCACACTGGGCCTGACCGGAGACTCCAGCACCACATAGGCATAGCGCCGCGCAATGGCACTGCCGCGGCAATGGAATTCGGCGGGGACTTCGCGCGCCCACTGCACGGCAATGTCGTGCGGCAGCAAGGCGTTGAGGCCGCGAACCCACGACTGGATTTCGCGCTGTACCGGGGTGTCAAAGTGCACCACCTGCATCAGGGCATGCACGCCGGCGTCGGTTCGCCCGGCGCAGAGGGTGCGCACCGGCTGGGCGGTGAACTTGCCCAGCGCCAGCTCGAGTTGATCCTGCACGGTGTTGCCCGACAACTGGCTTTGCCAGCCCTCGTAGCCGCTGCCGCTGTAGCTGACGCCCAGTGCGATGCGGGTGCTGCTCACGCAGCCCCCCTGGCGGTGGCCCTTCGTGTGCTCGAACGCCCGGCGCTCACCACGCGTTCACGACAGGCCGTTCAGGAAGGCTTGGGCCTTGACTTTCAGCGGACCGGTGGCTTCCGCCATCACTTCCTCGGCCAGTGACCGGGCACCGTCAGGGTCACCCAGCGCACGGAACTCTTCAGCCAGCTGGAACTTCGTTTCCAGCGGGTCGGTGGACGCCGCTGACGCATTCTGGGCGGGGCTTTCGGTGGTAGGGCCCAAGTCCAGCGACAGGGAGCCCAGATCGAACTCCAGCATGCCGCTGTCCGCCACTGCTGGAGCAGGTGCCGGCGCCTTCGCTGCCGCAACGGGTTTGACGGGCTCCGGTGTGAACTCCAGGCCTCCAGCAGGGAAGTCCAGGGCCGGCATGGGTTCCGGCGCGGGCGCGGGTGGAGACAGGGTTGGCGCAGTGGCCAGTGAAACTGTCGGCTCCGAGGCGCGTGCGCTGACCATCGGCATCACCGGCGCTGCTGCTGCGATGGAGGCCATCGACGCAGCGCTGAGTGGCGCACCTAACGAGACCGGCGCAGTGGCTGTGTCGGGTTCGTCATCGCCCAGCGAAAAATCGAGGTCCAGATCCACATCGACCACGGGTGCGGGCGCTGGCGCTGCGGGACGCACGGCCGCGGCCACCGCCTGCGGCGTGATGGCCACGGTGGCTGCCGGGTTGAAGCTGGCGCTGCCACCGGTGGGGCGTCCACCGGGCTGGTACAGCGGATTGCCGGCATCCAGCTCGCGGCCCATTTCGGCGATGTAGGCCCACTCCGGGCCGTTGCCCTGGGTCAGCTGAAAGGCCTCGGCTGCAACGCCTTCAAACGCCTTGCCGTCATGCCGCTTGGCATAGATCTCGAGCAGTTTGGCATGGATGGCAACCCGGGTAGGGGTCGTCCGCATCGCTTCCTTGAGAATTTCCTCGGCTTGCAGGTCACGCCCGTAAGCCAGGTACACATCGGCTTCCGCCACCGGATCGACGTCGCCAGCGGCGTCAAGCTGGCTAGGGGAGTACACCAGAGACGAGCCGGTGGCAGCTCCCTCGTTGGTATCAATCCGCTGGCCGCCGCTGGCGCCGAAGAAAGAATCTGGTTGCAGCCTGCTTTCGAGGAATGAGCTGTCTACCTGCGCGCCGGCATTGCGCTGGCGGTAGCGGTAAAAACCAAGGCCGCCGAGCAGCAGCAGGATGGCGCCGCCGACAGGCAGGACCAGTGGGTTCTCCAGCAGATCGTCGATCAGGCTGGTCTCGGGAGGCGGGGGTGGCGTGACTGCCTTGACAGGTTTTTTGACGGCTGCGGGGGCTGCGGCACTGGCCACCGCGGCTGGCATTGCCGGAGCCGAGGCGGCAGGTGCCATCGGTGCCGGGACGGGTTCAGGTGCGCTGGCCGCCGGTGCAGCCATGGGTGCTGGTGCTGGTGCTGGTGCTGGTGCTGGTGCTGGTGGTGTCACGGGTACCGCAACGACGGGCACGGGCGTCTTGACGGCGGTGGCCGGCGCTGCAGCGCCCGGGTTGGCTGCAGGTGCCGCCGCGGGCGCAGTCGTCAACTTGTTCAGGTCACTGATGTTTTTCGACAGCTCGGCCACGCGGTTGGCAGCTTCTTTAGCTTGTCGGTCTTTGGCGATCTTGTCTTCCGGAGCGGCCTTGCCCTGGACTGCGCCCTTGGACAGCGTCAGTTTGTCGGGCGTGCTGCCTGCTGGCGCGCGGTCCTCGACCTTGGCTTGTACTTTGCCGCCCGCCTGGCGGTCTGCCCCGGTGACCTGTGCGGTGGGAGCGCCCGCCGCGAGCTTGCGGCGGAAGGCGTTGAAGTCCTGGCTCTGGGCGACGATGGTCCGGCTGGCTTCGCCGGCTTCAATCGCGCTGGCCGCTTCGGCTGTCGGGATCTCCAGCACGGCACCGGCCTTGATGCGGTTGACGTTTCCGCCAATGAACGCGTCGGGGTTGCTGCGCAGCAGCGCCACCAGCATCTGGTCCAGCGATACGCTGGCAGCCTTGTTCTGGGCGGCAATCTTGCCGGCGGTCTCGCCGGCCTGCACGGTGACCTGTTTGTCGCCTGCCGGCATTTTCGCTGCGGCGGGGGCCTTGGCTGTGACTGGCGCGCGGCTGGCTGGGGGACTGACCGGCTCGCGCGGCGCCTGTGCCGGCGCTCTGGCTTGTGCTGGCGGTGCGGCGGGCGTTTGCGCGGCCGAGGGCATCACCGGGGCCATGGGCGCCACCGGCGAGCCGCTGTCTGCACGCAGGCTGGGCGGGTCAAACAGCATGGTGTAGTCGCGGGAGACGCGGCCGGAGGCCCAGTTGGCCTCCACGATCAGGTCGACGAATGGTTCGGTGACCGGACGGCTGCTGGACAGGCGCAAGAACGAGCGCCCATCGGCACGGCGCTGCAGGTTGACCTGGATACCGGTTACGACATTGGTGTACTCCAGGCCTGCGGCCTTGAAGGCCTCCAGGGAGGCAACACCGGCTTTCAGGCTCGCCGCCTCCTGGGCGTTGATGTCGGTGATCTCGATTTCGGCGCGGAGCGGTTCCCCCAAAGCCGATTGCACGGTGACCCGGCCCAGCGACAGGGCATAGGCGTCCAGACTCGTCAAACTGCCCAAAAGCGCCACAGCGGTCGCCAGGACGCCCAGCGTCCATCTGCCGCGGTGGTGGGATGGGGAAGAAAGCGCCGGAGGCCGGTCGGAATGTAACTTTATTCTGCTTGAGCGCACTAAAAACCTCGATGCGTATTTTCGAAAAACAACCTTAACATCAAGGCATTAGGCTGACAAGCTAAGACTCCACTTAACTTCCGGCACGACGAGTTAGCATCAACTTACAAGTTTTGGATGTTGTCTGACCACAACGTCTCGTCACAAGTCGTTACGGATGACAGGGCGCCATGCAGGCGCCTGCCATACGCGGCCAGCCCCCTGCGCCAACCTGAAGGGGGCGACACGCGGGGTCACGAAGCCCCGCCGGCCTCAACCCTGAAGCAGGATGCGCAACATGCGGCGCAGCGGCTCGGCCGCACCCCACAGCAACTGGTCGCCCACGGTGAAGGCGCCCAGATACTCTGGCCCCATCGCCAGTTTGCGCAGGCGGCCCACCGGAATCGTCATGGTGCCGGTCACGGCCACCGGGGTCAGGTCCTTGATGGAGGCTTCGCGCGTGTTGGGCACCACCTTCACCCAGGCGTTGTCGGCGGCAATCATGGCCTCGATGTCGGCCAGCGGCACGTCTTTCTTGAGCTTGAAGGTCAGCGCCTGGCTGTGGCAACGCATGGCGCCGATGCGCACGCAGAAGCCATCCACCGGCGTGGCGGGCGTGCCGAAGCTGGCGCCCTGGCCGAGGATCTTGTTGGTCTCGGCGCCGCCTTTCCACTCTTCCTTGCTCATGCCGTCGCCCAAGTCCTTGTCGATCCAGGGGATCAGCGAGCCACCCAGCGGCACGCCGAAGTTGGCGGTTTCGCTGGCGCTCAGCGACTGCTGCTTGCCGAGGATGCGGCGGTCGATTTCCAGAATGGCGGATTTGGGGTCGTCAAGCAACGCCTTGACCTCATGGTTGAGCGTGCCGAATTGCGTCAGCAGCTCGCGCATGTGCTGGGCGCCACCGCCCGATGCCGCCTGGTAGGTCATGCTGGTCATCCACTCCACCAGACCGGCCTTGTACAGCGCACCCACGCCCATCAGCATGCAGCTGACGGTGCAGTTGCCACCGATCCAGTTGTTGCCGCCCTTGGCCAGCGCGTTCTGGATCACCGGCAGGTTCACAGGGTCCAGGATGATGACGGCGTCGTCCTGCATGCGCAGGGTCGAGGCGGCGTCGATCCAGTGGCCTTTCCAGCCGGCGGCGCGCAGCTTGGGGAACACCTCGGAGGTGTAGTCGCCGCCCTGGGCGGTGATGATCACGTCACACTTTTTGAGCGCCTCGATGTCAAAGGCGTCTTTCAGGGTCTTCTCGTTTTTGGCCTGCGCCGGGGCCTTGCCGCCGGCGTTGGAGGTCGAGAAGAAGACCGGCTCGATCAGGTCGAAGTCGCCCTCTGCCTGCATGCGGTCGATCAGCACGGAGCCGACCATGCCGCGCCAGCCGACGAGCCCGGTGAGATTGCCTGTGAGTTTCATGGAACTGCCCCTTCAAAAAGTGCGAAATGCGGCTTTTTGGCCCGGCTCATCGAGCCGGCAGGGCACGACGAACCAGGCTTGCTAGCCTTTAATGGTGGTCGTTTTGGTGGTCTGAGCAAAAGCCGGCGCAGCGCCGATTGCGCGCGATGCGGCAATGGAGCGGGTGACAGCGGGGCTTTTGAACATGCCCCGATTGTAGCCAGGATTCGGGTTTTCCCGGCTCCAAACCCCATGCCAACTGCCTCAATCGCGGCATTTTCAGCAGCCATTGCTGTAAAAAAACGTCAAGTCCGGAAGGGCTCAGCTTGGCGGGTCGGCCCCCTCCGAGGCCGCAAGTCATCCCCATTCCTCCGTTCGGGCTGAGGTATCGAAGCCCTGCGGTGAACCTGAGCTTCGATACCTCAGGGCGAACGGGAGCTCATTAAACGATCGCGGGCGCTCTATTTCAGCGCTGCAACGACGGCATCACCCATCTGCGCGGTTCCCACTTTGGTCGTGCCTTCGCTGTAGATGTCCGGCGTGCGCAGGCCCTGCGTCAGCACGGCATCAACGGCTTTTTCAATGCGTGCGGCAGCTTCGGGCTGGTTCAGACTGAAGCGCAGCATCATCGCGGCGCTGAGGATGGTGGCCAACGGATTGGCCACGCCCTTGCCGGCGATATCGGGTGCACTGCCGTGGCTGGGCTCGTACAGGCCCTGGTTTTTGTCATTCAGGCTGGCCGAGGGCAGCATGCCGATGGAGCCGGTCAGCATCGCGGCTGCATCCGACAGAATGTCGCCAAACATGTTGCCCGTCACGACCACGTCGAACTTCTTCGGCGCCTTGACCAGCTGCATCGCCGCGTTGTCTACATACATGTGGTCCAGTTCGACGTCGGGGTATTGCTTGCCGATGTCGGTGACCACGTCTTTCCAGAGCTGGAAGGTTTCCAGCACATTGGCCTTGTCCACGCTGGTCACGCGTTTGCTGCGCTTGCGGGCGGCCTGGAAGGCGACGTGAGCGATGCGCTCGATCTCGGGGCGCGAATAACGCATGGTGTCAAACGCCTCTTCCGATCCGGGGAAGTGGCCGTCGGGCGAGACACGGCGGCCTCGGGGCTGGCCGAAGTAGATGTCACCAGTCAGCTCGCGGATGATGAGGATGTCCAGACCCGACACCAGTTCGCGCTTCAGGCTCGACGCGTCCACCAGTTGCGGGTAGCAGATGGCCGGGCGGAAGTTGGCGAAGAGGCCCAGGTTCTTGCGCAGGCCCAGGATGGCCTGCTCGGGGCGCAGGGGGCGGTCGAGCTTGTCGTACTTCCAGTCGCCCACCGCGCCGAACAGCACGGCGTCCGCTTCTTTGGCCAGCTTGAGCGTGGCTTCCGGCAGGGGATGGCCGTGGGCTTCGTAGGCGGCGCCGCCGACCAGTGCGCTTTCAGTTTCAAATTTGAGGTCGAGTGCGTTCAGTACCTTGACGGCTTCAGCGACGATTTCGGTGCCGATGCCGTCACCCGGAAGAATTGCGATTTTCATGATTTTTCCATTCAGGAGATACCGCGGAACCGGCTTTGCCGGGCCGCAGGTGTCGCCCCCTTGAGGGGCTGAGGGCCGCGGCTCCAAGTCTGCCTGCGCAGGCTTGAACGGCCCGAAGAGCCTCCGCCTCTGGCGGAGGTGCGGGGCGCCGTAGGCGCTTCGGGGGTGATTATCTAAGCGTGTGGGCCAGCCAGGGTTTGGTCGCCAGACGCTGGGCTTCGAAGGCCTTGATCTTGTCGCTCTGGCGCAAGGTGAGGCCAATGTCGTCCAGACCGTTGACCAGGC
Source organism: Synechococcus sp. UW140 (assembly GCA_943370905.1). GTDB lineage: Bacteria > Pseudomonadota > Gammaproteobacteria > Burkholderiales > Burkholderiaceae_C > Polaromonas. The sequence continues at coordinate 249,710 of CALRSS020000004.1, read as the reverse complement.
AGTACTTGCGGAAGGCCTGCACCTCGAAAGGCAGCTCTTCCCCCTGCGGCTTCACGATGACCTGGCGCTCCAGATCCACGGTGAGTTGGTAGCCAGGGAAGGCCAGCGCTTCGTCAAACAGCTGACCGACCTGCATCTCGCTCAACACGATGGGCAGCAAGCCGTTCTTGAAGCTGTTGTTGAAGAAGATGTCGGCGTAGCTGGGCGCGATGATGCAGCGAAAGCCGTACTGGTCGAGCGCCCAGGGCGCATGCTCGCGCGACGAGCCACAACCGAAGTTCTTGCGCGCCAGCAGGATGGACGCGCCCGCATAGCGCGGCTGGTTCAGCACGAAGTCCGGGTTGGGCTTGCGCGTGGTCGGGTCCTGGCCGGGAAAGCCCGCGTCGAGGTAACGCCACTCGTCAAACAGATTCGGGCCAAAGCCGGTCTTGCGGATCGACTTCAGGAATTGCTTGGGGATGATGGCGTCGGTGTCGACGTTCTCGCGGTCCATCGGTGCCACGAGGCCCTTGTGTACGGTGAAGTTTTTCATTATTTTTTCGCGGCGTTTTCAATGGCCGAACCGGCCTTCTGCACATCCTGACCGACACCGCGGAAGGTGTTGCAGCCCGCAACAACCAGGCCGAGGCAGACGACGAGCAGGGTGGTGATCTTCTTCATGGCGTTTCTCCTTTGGCAGTGGGGTCAGACAAACTTTCTGATGTCAACGAAGTGGCCATGCACAGCAGCAGCAGCCGCCATGGCAGGACTCACAAGATGGGTACGCCCGCCGGCCCCCTGACGGCCCTCAAAGTTGCGGTTGCTGGTGGAGGCGCAGCGCTCGCCGGGTTCCAGACGGTCTGCATTCATGGCCAGGCACATCGAGCAGCCGGGTTCACGCCACTCGAAACCCGCAGCGACAAAAATCTTGTCCAGGCCTTCGCGCTCGGCCTGTTCTTTCACCAGGCCCGAGCCGGGCACGACCAGCGCCAGCTTGACGTTCTTCGCCACTTTCTGGCCGAGTTTCTTCACGACGGCGGCGGCCTCGCGCATGTCTTCGATGCGGCTGTTGGTGCAGGAGCCGATGAACACCTTGTCGACGTACAGGTCGTTCAGCGCCTTGCCGGGCTGCAGGCCCATGTAGGTGAGCGCCCGCTCGATGGCGCCGCGTTTGTTGGCGTCCTTTTCCTTGTCGGGATCGGGCACGCGGTCGTCGATGGACAGCACCATCTCGGGCGAGGTGCCCCAGGTCACCTGCGGCTTGATCTGGCTGGCATCAAGCTCGACGACGGCGTCGAATTTCGCATCGGCGTCCGAGTGCAGCGTGTTCCAGTAAGAGACAGCCAGATCCCATTCCACGCCGGTAGGGGAGAGCAGGCGGCCCTTGACGTAGTCGATGGTCTTCTGGTCCACCGCGACCAGGCCGGCGCGGGCGCCGCCTTCAATGGCCATGTTGCAGACCGTCATGCGGCCTTCCATGCTGAGGGCGCGGATGGCCGAGCCAGCAAACTCGATGGTGTAGCCAGTGCCGCCGGCGGTGCCGATCTTGCCGATGATGGCCAGCACGATGTCCTTGCCGGTGAGGCCGGGGGCCAGCTGGCCTTCGACCAAAATGCGCATGTTCTTGGCTTTTTTGGCCAGCAGGGTCTGCGTGGCCATCACGTGCTCGACCTCGCTGGTGCCAATGCCGTGCGCCAGTGCGCCGAACGCGCCGTGGGTGGAGGTGTGCGAGTCACCGCAGACGACCGTCATGCCGGGCAGGGTGGCACCGCTTTCAGGGCCGATCACATGCACGATGCCCTGGCGCTTGGAGAGAAAGGGGAAGAAGGCTGCCGCGCCGAATTCCTTGATGTTGCTGTCCAGCGTGGTGATCTGTTCCTTGCTCACCAGGTCGGTGATGCCGTCGTAACCCAGCTCCCAGCCGGTGGTGGGCGTGTTGTGGTCGGCGGTCGCCACGATGGAGCTGATGCGCCAGACCTTGCGGCCCGTTTCGCGCAGGCCCTCGAAGGCCTGCGGGCTGGTGACTTCGTGCACCAGGTGCCGGTCGATATAGAGGATCGACGTGCCGTCGTCCTCGGTGTGAACGACGTGCTCGTCCCAGATCTTGTCGTAGAGGGTGCGTCCCATGATGTTCCTTTGTAGACTTGAATTTTAGGCGGGTGAAGAGACACCTGCCGGTGTGGTTTTTTCGCTGGGGCCGGCAGCAGCCTGCGGCCCGGTGAGGTGCTCCACCAGCAGCCGTGCCGTCAGCGGCAGGGTGGAGAAATCGCGGGCGACGAGCTGGATCTGGCGCTCGGCCCAGCCGTCCAGCAGGTCAACGGCCTCCAGCGCCCCCACGCCATGCATCAGCTCAAAGGCACGCCGCGGCATCACGCCCACGCCCAGGCCGTTGTGGATCATGCGGCACATGGCGTCGAGGCCGGTCACGTGAATGCGCAGCCGGATGGTGCGGCCGACGCTGGCGGCCGCTTCGCGCATGGCGAGGTAGATCGAGCTGTTGGAATGCAGGCCCACATGGTCTTCGTCCAGCGTATCGGCAAACCCGACCGGCCCGTGGCGGCCCAGCCTGTGGCCTTTGGGAACGATGAGCACGAGCTGGTCGCGCCGGTAAGGCAGCACCTGCAGCTCGCCGATGCCGTTGGCCGTGTTGCAGACACCCAGGTCGGCCGCGCCTTCCTGCACCGCCCGAACCACCTCGGTGCTGAGGTGCTCTTCCAGGTCGATCTTGATCTCGCCGTGTTCGCGGATGAAGGCGCCCAGGTCTTCCGGCAGGAACTGCACGATGGCCGAGATGCTGGCATGCACCCTTACATGGCCACGCACGCCGTCGGCGTACTCGCTGAGCTCACCCTGCATTTTTTCCAGGCTGAAGAGCACCGAGCGGGCGTGGTGCAGCAGGCTTTCGCCAGCGGGCGTCAGGTCCACCCCGCGGGTGTGGCGATAGAGCAGCGGGGTGTCGAGGGTGGCTTCGAGGTCCGACAGCCGCTTGCTGACAGCAGACGCGGCAATGAATTCGCGCTCGGCCGCCTTGCCAATGCTGCCGAGTTCGCACACCGCGACAAAGAGCTGAAGCGAGGTCAGGTCGATGCGGCGGGCAAAGTTGCGTTCGGAGCTTTTGATGGACATGGCGGATTGCCATCGCTTTTTGCGATGAATCAAGATTTTCCCATTGCTCGGACTGTTTGGCCATCGCCAAATGCGATGGCTGGCTTGCCGCAATGTGGTCCGTCGCCGCTCGTTGAGGGCTCATCCGGGCGAAAAAAAGCCCGCCGATGTCGCCATCAGGCGGGCTTTGCGCAAAGGCCGGGGCCTCTGACGGATCAGCGCTGGGCCATGGGCTTGACGTCGCGGGCGACGGAGCCGGTGAACAACTGGCGTGGACGGCCGATCTTGTACTCCGGATCACCGATCATCTCGTTGAGCTGGGCGATCCAGCCAACGGTACGGGCGAGGGCGAAAATGGCGGTGAACAGCGGCACAGGAATGCCGATGGCGCGCTGCACGATGCCGGAATAGAAGTCGACGTTGGGGTAGAGCTTGCGGGACACAAAGTAGTCGTCTTCCAGCGCAATCTTCTCCAGCGCCATCGCCAGCTTGAAGAGCGGGTCGTTTTCCAGGCCCATCTCCTGCAGCACTTCCTTGCAGGTCTCCTGCATGAGCTTGGCGCGCGGGTCGTAGTTCTTGTACACGCGGTGGCCAAAACCCATCAGCTTGACGCTTGAGTTCTTGTCCTTGACCTGCTTGATGAAGTCGCCGATCTTCTCGATACCGCCCTGTTTCTGGATGTCGCCCAGCATGTTCAGTGCGGCTTCATTGGCGCCGCCGTGGGCGGGGCCCCAGAGGCAGGCCACGCCGGCTGCAATCGCCGCAAACGGGTTGGTGCCCGACGAGCCGCACAGGCGCACGGTCGAAGTGGACGCGTTCTGCTCGTGGTCGGCATGCAGCGTGAAGATGCGGTCCAGTGCGCGCTCGAGTACCGGGTTGACCTTGTACTCCTCGCAAGGCGTGGCGAACATCATGTGCAGGAAGTTGCCCGAGTAGCTGAGGTTGTTCTTCGGGTACATGTAGGGCTGGCCCACGGTGTACTTGTAGGCCATCGCGACCAGGGTCGGCATCTTGGCAATCAGGCGGATGGCCGCGATCTCGCGGTGCTCCGGATTGTTGATGTCGGTGCTGTCATGGTAGAAGGCCGACAGCGCGCCGACCAGGCCGGTCATGATGGCCATCGGATGCGCGTCACGACGGAAGCCGCGCAGGAAAAACTGCATCTGCTCGTTGACCATGGTGTGGTTGGTCACGCGGCTGACGAAATCCTTCTTCTGGTCAGCGTTGGGCAGTTCGCCGTACAGCAGCAGGTGGCAGGTCTCGAGGTAGTCGCAGTTGGTGGCCAGCTGCTCGATGGGGTAGCCGCGGTACAGCAGCTCGCCCTTGTCGCCGTCGATGTAGGTGATGGCCGACTGGCACGAAGCCGTGGACAGAAAGCCCGGGTCATACGTGAACATGCCGGTCTGCGCGTACAGCTTGCGGATGTCCACCACATCGGGGCCGACGCTGCCGTGGTACACCGGCAGGTCCACGCTGGGGCTGCCGTTGCTGAAGGACAGGGTGGCTTTGTTGTCAGCTAGCTTCATGGGGTACTTCTTTCTTTCGTATCAGTGTCAAACTCAATCCATCACGACAGCGCCGGGGCACCGGGTGTGGTCGCTGCCGGTCGCAGCAACTTTAAAGTCTCGAGCGCCTCGGAAGTAGAGGCGGCAGTCTGGGCTGCAGGCTCTGCAAGTCCGGAGGGGTCCTTGCGCCGCAGCAGCAGGTCCAGCAGGTCGTTGTCGGACAGATCCATTAAATCATTCAAGCCTTTAGCCTGCCTGACGGTGAGGGTCGCTTCGTGACGCTGAAAGAAGCGCTCGATGAGCAAATCGTTCTCGAGCAGACCCCGGCGGCAACGCCACTTGAGCTTGCTCATCGCACGCTCGTCGAGCAGGACGTCATCGTGGTCCATGCGGGGTGTTTCTGTCGTGACGGTGGATGCGCTCAGACCGAGCGCAGCACCATCATTTCCTTGATCTTGCCGATGGCCTTGGTCGGGTTCAGGCCCTTGGGGCAGACGTCGACGCAGTTCATGATGGTGTGGCAGCGGAACAGCCGGTAAGGGTCTTCCAGGTTGTCCAGACGCTCTGCGGTGGCTTCGTCGCGGCTGTCCGCAATGAAACGGTAGGCCTGCAGCAGGCCGGCGGGGCCGACGAACTTGTCCGGGTTCCACCAGAAGCTCGGGCAGCTGGTCGAGCAGCTCGCGCACAGGATGCATTCATAAAGGCCATTGAGCTCGTCGCGCTCTTCCGGGCTCTGCAGGCGTTCTTTCTCGGGCGGCACGTTGTCGTTGATCAGGTAGGGCTTGATCGAGTTGTACTGCTTGAAGAACTGCGTCATGTCCACGATCAGGTCGCGCACGACCGGCAGGCCGGGCAGCGGCTTGAGCACGATGGTGCCGGGCAGGCTGCGCATGTTGGTCAGGCAGGCCAGACCGTTCTTGCCATTGATGTTCATCGCATCGGAGCCGCAAACGCCTTCGCGGCAGGAGCGGCGAAAGCTGATGCTCGGGTCCTGGGCCTTGAGCTTCATCAGCGCGTCCAGCAGCATGCGCTCGTGGCCGTCGAGTTCGACCTCGATGGTCTGCATGTAGGGCTTGGCGTCGGTGTCCGGGTCGTAGCGGTAAATCTGGAAGGTGCGTTTGGTCATGATGTTCTCGCTTCGGGTAACTGCGTGTCGCGGGGGGTGGCCGTTCAGAACGTGCGTGTCAGAACGTACGCGTCTTCAGCGGCACGGACTCCACGGTCAGGGGCTTCATCTGTACCGGCTTGTAGGCCAGGCGGCTGCCTTCGCTGTACCACAGCGTGTGCTTGTGCCATTCGGTGTCGTTGCGGCCGTTCGGGTGCGCTGGCGTATCGCCGTAGTCGTCCACCGAATGCGCGCCACGGCTTTCCTTGCGGGCCGCGGCAGACACCATGGTGGCCTCTGCGGCTTCCATCAGGTTTTCCACTTCCAGCGCCTCGATGCGCGCCGTGTTGAAAATCTTCGACTTGTCTTTCAGACCGATGCTGTTCACGCGGCCGCGCAGAGCCTTGATCTTGGCCACGCCCTCGTCCATGTTGGCCTGCGTGCGGAACACGCCCGCATGCTGCTGCATGGCTGCGCGCAGGTCGTTGGCCACATCCTGGGCGTATTCGCCGTCGGTGGCGCCGTCCAGCCGCGCAATGCGGGCCAGGGTCCTGTCGGCCGCGTCTGCGGGCAGTTCCTTGTGCTTGGTGGTCTTGTTGAATTCGACGATGTGGTTACCGGCGGCGCGGCCAAACACCAGCAGGTCGAGCAGCGAGTTGGTGCCCAGGCGGTTGGCGCCGTGCACGCTGACGCAGGAGCATTCGCCCACCGCATACAGGCCGTTGACCACCTGGCTCTGGTTGTTCGCATCCTGCGTGACCACCTGGCCGTGGATGTTGGTCGGGATACCGCCCATCTGGTAGTGAATGGTGGGCACCACGGGAATCGGTTCCTTGGTGATGTCCACGTTGGCGAAGTTGTGGCCGATCTCGAACACCGAGGGCAGGCGCTTCATGATGGTCTCGACGCCCAGGTGGGTCATGTCGAGGTTGATGTAGTCCTTGTTCGGGCCGCAGCCGCGGCCTTCCTTGATTTCCTGGTCCATGCAGCGCGAGACGAAGTCGCGTGGTGCGAGGTCCTTGTAGGCGGGTGCATAGCGCTCCATGAAGCGCTCGCCATTGCTGTTGCGCAGAATGGCGCCTTCGCCGCGGCAGCCTTCGGTGAGCAGCACGCCGGCACCGGCCACCCCGGTGGGGTGGAACTGCCAGAACTCCATGTCTTCCAGCGGAATGCCGGCGCGGGCGGCCATGCCCAGGCCGTCGCCGGTGTTGATGAAGGCGTTGGTCGAGGCGGCAAAGATGCGGCCGGCACCGCCGGTGGCGAGCAGCGTGGTCTTGGCTTCGAAAATATGGATGTCACCGGTTTCCATTTCGAGGGCGGTCACGCCGACGACGTCGCCAGCGGCATCGCGGATCAGGTCCAGGGCCATCCACTCGACGAAGAAACTGGTTTTTTCCTTCACGTTCTGCTGGTACAGCGTGTGCAGCATGGCGTGGCCGGTGCGGTCGGCCGCGGCGCATGCGCGCTGCACGGGTTTTTCGCCATAGTTGGCGGTGTGGCCGCCGAAGGGGCGCTGGTAAATCGTGCCGTCCGGGTTGCGGTCAAACGGCATGCCCATGTGCTCCAGGTCATACACGACCTTCGGTGCTTCGCGGCACATGTACTCGATGGCGTCCTGGTCGCCGAGCCAGTCGGAGCCCTTGACGGTGTCGTAGAAGTGGTAGTGCCAGTTGTCTTCGCTCATGTTGCCGAGCGAGGCGCCAATGCCGCCTTGCGCTGCCACGGTGTGCGAGCGCGTGGGAAACACTTTGGACAGCACGGCCACATTGAGGCCGGCGCGGGCCAGCTGCAGCGATGCGCGCATGCCGGAGCCACCGGCGCCGACGATGACGACGTCAAATTTGCGCTTGGGAAGGTTGGATGTAGCGGTCATGGTTGTTGTTGAATTTCTGAATTCAGATACGGCCGGGATGGGCTGAAGCGGATGCGATGAACGGCGCGGAAGAGGACGCTGTCAGGGGCGCTTTTATGGGCTCTGTCAAAGGCGCCACAGCACCTGAATGCCCCAGCCGGCGCAACCCACCAGCCAGACGATGGTGAACACCTGCAGCGACAGGCGCAGCCACACCGGCTTGATGTAGTCCATCCAGATGTCGCGCATGCCGACCCAGACGTGGTACAGCAAGGCAATGATGACGGCGAAGGTCAGCACTTTCATCCATTGTGCGGAGAAAATGCCGGCCCATTTGTCGTAGCCGATCGGGCCCTTGCTCAGCAGCACCTGTACCAGCAGCAGCAGGGTGAAAAGAGCCATCAGTGCCGCGGTGACGCGCTGGGCGAGCCAGTCGCGCATGCCGTAATGCGCACCCACCACAATGCGCTTGGAGCCGTAATTGACAGACATGTGTGCTCCCTTGAATCAGTAAAGACCGAACAGTTTGGCGCCCAGGACCAGCGTGAGGCCGATGCTCAGGGCGAGGGTGACAGCCGCCGAGCTCTTGCCGAACTCCTTGCTGGCTGCCGAATGATTGGTGTCCATCCAGAGGTGACGCAGACCGGCGATGAAGTGGTGCAGGTAGGCCCAGATCAGCGCCAGTGCTGCCAGTTTCCAGACGAAGCCAGGCAGGCCCAGCATGCCGGCGTTGAAGGCACCCTTGAATTTCTCGAATGAGATTTCAGAGGAGATGGAGGTGTCAAACATCCAGATGATGAAAGGCATCAGCAGGAACATGATGGCTCCGCTGATGCGGTGCAGGATGGAGACGATGCCCGCGAGAGGAAGCCGGTAACTGGGGAGATCTGTGAAAGCGTTGATATTGCGGAACTCGGGCCGCTTGGGACGCTGTTTGGATGCCAGCTCTGTCATTTGTGGGGACTTTCTTGGATGTGACTGGGCGGTGACCGGGGATGCAATCGCCAACCCGTGATTTTAATTCTATTGCAATGCAGCAATCCTGCTTTTTCTGTTCAATGGCCATACGGCGGGTGGGCCACCGCCTCGATGGGTGCTCTGACAGGTTTCAGCTCAATTCGTTCCTGTAGTGGTGGGTGTCCGTTCGGTAGAGCCCGCGGCGCAGTTCCATGGGCAGGTCGTTGTAGGTGTAGGCGGTGCGTTCCACGCTCAGCAGAGGCTCGCCCACCGCCACCTCCAGCAGCGCGGCCGATGCCGCATCGGCAGCGATTGCCCGGATTTTCTCTTCTGCGCGCACCATGCGCACGCCGAATTCGGTTTCAAAGAGCGCATACATCGGGCCACGGTAGGTGGACAGCCGCTCGGCCGTCAAGCCCTTGAAGGGCCCGCCCGGCAGCCAGACGTCTTCCAGGATGGTGGGCGTGCCCTGGAAGGCCAGCACGCGGCGCAGTTGCAGCACGCCGTCGCCGCTGCGCATCGACAGGGCCCGCGCAATGTCGGCCGGTGCACGCAGACGCTTGCAGTCGATGATGTGGCGGTCTGCCGGTCCTTCGCTGCTGGTATCGCCCGTGTCGGGCATCAGCTTGAGGAAGCGGTACTGCACATGCTGCTCGGCGTGTGTGGCCACAAAAGTGCCTTTGCCCTGCCGGCGAACCACCAGGTTTTCGGCCGCCAACTCGTCGATGGCTTTGCGCACCGTGCCCTGGCTGACGCGAAAGCGCGCGGCCAGGTCCATCTCGCTCGGAATGGCTTCGCTGGGTTTCCACTCGCCGGCCTGCAGGCTTTGCAGGATCAGCGTCTTGATCTGCTGGTAGAGCGGGCTGAACGCCGGCCCGGCACTGGCTGCAGCGCCTGCATCGGGCCCCAGAACCGCGGAATCTGCGCTGGAAGAAGAGGTCATTGCCATGGAAGTCGCCGATAAAACACCGATAAACACCGCGTGAAACGAGCCGGGCCGACTGCGTCGCGCAGGTCGCTCCGCGGTCGCCGGAACAAGGCTGGAACAGGCATGAATCATATCTTATATAAGACATAAGACAAATTGACGCCGCCGGCCTTTCAGGCGTAGAATCTTTGGCTGAGTTCATCCAGCGCCTGCAGGTTTTTGACGCGTAGTGATCGGGGTTGTGGCAGGGTCCCATCCCGCCTCCGCACGCATTCCGCAGGGCCAGCCGGAGACGGCGCCCCCATTGCTGGTTGGCATGTGGCGCAGGCTCAACCGGCTCATGCCAGACACCTCACCGTCATCCTCATCAACTGATTTTTAACTTCCCTGGAGTCCCTGATCATGAGCAAAAAACCCGTCCGCGTTGCCGTTACCGGCGCAGCAGGCCAAATCGGTTACGCGCTGCTGTTTCGCATTGCTTCCGGCGAAATGCTCGGCAAGGACCAGCCCGTCATCCTGCAACTGCTCGAAGTGCCCGTGGAAGGCCCGCAAAAGGCGCTCAAGGGCGTGATGATGGAACTTGACGATTGCGCTTTCCCGCTGCTGGCGGGCATGGAAGCCCATGGCGACCCGATGACGGCCTTCAAGGACGCCGATTACGCGCTGCTGGTCGGTTCACGTCCGCGCGGCCCCGGCATGGAACGTGCTGAACTGCTGGCTGTCAATGGCGCCATCTTCACGGCCCAGGGCAAGGCGCTCAACGCGGTGGCCAGCCGCAATGTCAAGGTGCTGGTGGTCGGCAATCCCGCCAACACCAACGCCTACATCGCCATGAAGAGCGCACCGGATCTGCCGCGCAAGAACTTCACCGCCATGCTGCGCCTGGACCACAACCGCGCCGCCAGCCAGATCGCGGCCAAGACCGGCAAGCCTGTGGCTGACATCGAAAAACTCACCGTCTGGGGCAACCACTCGCCCACGATGTACGCCGACTACCGTTTCGCCACCATCAATGGTGAGAGCGTGGCCAAGATGATCAACGACCAGGAATGGAACGCCAACACCTTCCTGCCCACCGTCGGCAAGCGCGGCGCGGCGATCATTGAGGCGCGTGGCCTGTCATCGGCCGCTTCTGCTGCCAATGCCGCGATCGACCACATGCGCGACTGGGCCCTGGGCACCAACGGCAAATGGGTCACCATGGGCATTCCGTCGGACGGCCAGTACGGCATTCCGAAGGACACCATGTTCGGTTTCCCCGTCACCTGCGACAAGGGTGAATACAAGCTGGTCGAAGGTCTGGAGATCGACGCTTTCAGCCAGGAGCGCATCAACAAGACCCTGGCCGAACTGCAGGGCGAACAAGACGGCGTGAAGCACCTTCTGTGATGGTGCGACGGCCTTGAGGACAGGTTCCATTCAATGACCCATCCACGCGACGTGCTCCTCGGCGCTCAGGCCTCCACGGCTTTTCTGCCGGTGTGCGACCACTACAGCGGCGTGGAAGCGCGGATGCGCAAGAGCCTGCAGCTGCAGGCCGAGATGATCGACGAGTTCGGTGCTTGCGTCTTCGACGTGACGCTCGATTGCGAAGACGGCGCGCCGGTGGGCGGCGAGGCGGACCATGCGGCCATGGTGGTGGCGCTGGCCGCACTGGCCAGCAACAAAGCCCGTGTCGCCGTGCGCGTGCATCCGGTCGGCCATGCGGCCTTTGACTCCGACATTGCCAGCATCGCCGGCAAGCTGTCGGACCGGCTGTCGCACATCATGCTGCCCAAGGTCGAGTCGCTGGACGATGTGATCCGGGCGGTGCTTGCGCTGGATGCGGTGGGGGCGGACGAATTACCGGTGCACGTGCTGATCGAGTCGCCGCTGGCCGTACGCAACGCTTTTGACATTGCGGCGCACCCCCGTGTGCAGTCGCTGAGTTTCGGCCTGATGGACTTTGTGTCCGCCCATGGCGGTGCAATTCCGGCCGAAGCGATGACCAGCCGTGGGCAATTTGCCCATCCGCTGGTGCTGCGCGCCAAGCTGGAGATCGCTGCGGCCTGCCATGCGTACGGCAAGGTGCCGTCGCATTGCGTCGTGACCGAATTCAGCGACACCGCCGCCATGACCACAGCAGCACGTCATGCGGCCCAGCAGCTCGGCTACAGCCGGATGTGGAGCATTCATCCGAACCAGATCCGTCCGATCCTCGAGGCCTTCTCGCCGAGCGATGCGGAGATCGAGGCGGCCACGCACATCATCACGTCGGCCGAAAAGGCCGACTGGGCGCCCATCCCTGTGGCGGGCACCCTGCACGACCGCGCCAGCTACCGCTACTTCTGGCAGGTGCTGGAGCGCGCGCACCAGACCGGGCGAGCGCTGCCTGCCGAGGCGCGCGCCTATTTCGACACCGTTCTCCACTGACTGCACCTCTGTTCACCAATGGTTACGGCGACCCCGGCTTTCGATTCCACAATCACTGTCGCCTTCATTGTTCCCCTTCACACCACGAGACAACCATGACTTCCATTCGATACGTTTCAAGCACCGTGACCCTGGCGACCACGCTGGTGGCAACCTGGCTGATGCTGGGCACCGGCGCCGCCGTGGCACAGACCGCTGCGGCCAAAGCGGCTGCGCCTGCCAAAAAGGAAGCGACCAAGCCGGCCGTCAAGAAGCAGGCCATCGCCAGTTCGGCCAGCCACACCAACCTCAAAAGCGCGGCCAAGAATGTGGCAGCCGGTATGGAAGCTGCCGAGGCGGCCATGACGCCAGCCGAACTGGCGATTGCCGAGCGCGTGCAGGTGGGTACGTTGCCATGTGAATTGGGCGCTTCGGTGACTCTTGCCGCTGACCCGAAGATGCCCGGCTACTTCGACCTGCAGGGCAAGGGGTTCAAATTCCGCATGTTCCCCGTGCCCACCACCACCGGCGCGATCCGACTGGAAGACCAGAAAGCAGGCGCCGTCTGGCTGCAGTTGGCGAACAAGTCCATGCTGATGAACCAGAAGCTGGGTGTGCGCATGGCCGACGAGTGCGCCAGCCCCGCGCAGATGGCGGTGGCCGAGGCCATCAAACTGAATCCGCCGGTCAGCGTGCTGGATGCACCGAAGCCGGTGCCAACCCCGGCGCCAGAGGCGTCGCCTCCGCCGGTAGCCGCTTCAGTACCGGCAGCCACCCCAACCGTACCCACTGCCGGGGCGACCACCACCAAATAAGCCAACGGATGGTAGCGACTGGCGGCATGGAAGATGCTTGCGCATTCACCCGACCGCCGCATCCACCGCCCTCATCGCCCCAGTACCGATCTTTTCAGTTACCCCGACCTTGATCACAGGAGAAGCCCGCATGTCATCTGATTTCTTGCAAACCTATCGCAACCATGTCGCTGAACGTGCGGCCCAGGGCATTCCGCCACTGCCCCTGTCTGCGCAGCAGACCGCGCAGGTGATCGATCTGCTGAAGAACCCGCCCAAGGGCGACGAGTCTTTTCTGGTGGACCTGATCACGCACCGCGTGCCGGCCGGTGTGGACGACGCGGCCAAGGTCAAGGCCAGCTATCTCGCGGCTGTGGCGCATGGCACCGAGAAGTGCGCGCTCATCTCCCGCAAGGATGCGACGCAACTGCTCGGCACCATGCTGGGCGGCTACAACATCAGCCCCATGATCGAACTGCTCGATGACGCCGACGACAGCGTGGCCATGCAGGCCGCCAGCGGCCTGAAGAGCACACTGCTCATGTTCGACCAGTTTCATGATGTCCAGGAAAAGGCCACCAAGGGCAACAAGCACGCCAAGGCGGTGCTGCAGAGCTGGGCCGATGCCGAGTGGTTCACCAGCCGGCCTGAAGTGCCGCAGTCGATCAAGCTGACGGTCTTCAAGGTCGCCGGCGAGATCAACACGGACGACCTTTCGCCCGCGCCCGACGCCTGGAGCCGCCCCGACATTCCGCTGCATGCTATTGCCATGCACAAGAACGCCCGCCCCGGCATCACGCCCGAGGAAGACGGCAAACGCGGTCCGGTCAAGTTCATCGAAGAGTTGAAAGCCAAGGGCAATCTGGTGGCCTATGTCGGCGACGTGGTCGGCACGGGCTCATCCCGCAAGTCAGCGACCAACTCGGTGCTGTGGTGGACGGGTGAGGACATTCCTTTTGTTCCCAACAAGCGTTTTGGCGGCATTTGCCTGGGCGGCAAGATTGCCCCGATTTTCTACAACACCATGGAAGATTCCGGCGCGCTGCCGATCGAACTGGACGTGAGCCAGATGGCCATGGGCGATGTGATCGAGCTGCGTCCCTACGAAGGCAAGGCACTGAAAGACGGCAAGGTAATTGCCGAGTTCCAGATTCGCAGCGATGTGCTGTTCGACGAAGTGCGCGCCGGTGGCCGCATTCCGCTGATCATCGGCCGCGGCCTCACTGCCAAGGCCCGCGCTGCGCTGGGCCTGCCGGTCTCCACGCTGTTCCGCCTGCCGCAGAGCCCTGTCGACAGCGGACGCGGCTTCACGCTGGCCCAGAAAATGGTGGGCCGTGCGGTGGGTCTGCCCGAAGGCAAGGGTGTTCGCCCTGGCACGTACTGCGAGCCCGTCATGACCAGCGTCGGCAGCCAGGACACCACCGGCACCATGACCCGCGACGAGCTGAAAGACCTGGCCTGCCTCGGCTTCAGCTCCGATCTGGTGATGCAGTCCTTCTGCCACACGGCCGCCTACCCCAAGCCGGTGGATGTGAAGATGCACCACGAACTGCCCGAGTTCATGCGTACCCGTGGCGGCATCAGCCTGCGCCCGGGCGACGGCATCATCCACAGCTGGCTCAACCGCATGCTGCTGCCCGACACCGTGGGCACCGGCGGCGACAGCCACACCCGCTTTCCCATCGGCATCAGCTTCCCGGCCGGCTCGGGCCTGGTGGCTTTTGCCGCCGCCACCGGCGTGATGCCGCTGGACATGCCCGAGAGCGTGCTGGTGCGCTTCAAGGGCAAGATGCAGTCTGGTGTCACGCTGCGTGACCTGGTCAACGCCATTCCGCTGTACGCCATCAAGGCTGGTCTCTTGACGGTGGCCAAGCAGGGCAAGAAAAATATCTTCTCCGGCCGTATCCTTGAAATCGAAGGCCTGCCAGACCTCAAGGTCGAGCAGGCGTTCGAGCTGTCCGATGCGTCTGCCGAGCGCTCCGCCGGTGGCTGTACGGTGCACCTGAACAAGGAACCGATCATCGAGTACATCACCAGCAATATCACCATGCTGAAGTGGATGATCGCCGAGGGATACGGCGATGTGCGCAGCATCAACCGCCGCATTCAGGCCATGGAAGCCTGGTTGGCCAATCCGCAATTGCTCAAGGCCGACCCGGACGCCGAGTACGCCGCCGTGATCGAGATCGATCTGGCCGACATTCACGAACCCATCGTGGCCTGCCCGAACGACCCGGACGACGTGAAAACGCTGTCCGACGTGGCGGGCGCGAAGATCGATGAAGTTTTCATCGGCTCGTGCATGACCAACATCGGCCACTTCCGTGCCGCTTCGAAGCTGCTGGAAAACAAGCGCGACATTCCGGTCAAGCTGTGGATGGCACCACCCACCAAGATGGATGCCAAGCAGCTCTCGGAAGAAGGCCACTACGGCGTGCTCGGCGCGGCCGGTGCCCGCATGGAAATGCCGGGCTGCAGCCTGTGCATGGGCAACCAGGCACAGGTGCGCGAAGGCGCCACCGTGATGTCCACCAGCACCCGCAACTTCCCCAACCGCCTGGGCAAGAACACCTTTGTGTACCTGGGCAGTGCGGAACTGGCAGCGATCTGCTCCAAGCTGGGCCGCATCCCGACCAAGGCCGAATACATGGCCGACATGGGCGTGCTGACGGCAGCCAGCGACACGGTGTACCAGTACCTCAACTTCGACAAGGTCAAGGATTACACCGACATGGCCAACACCGTCAAGGACGGCGTGGCGGCCTGACGCCTGGCGAGGCGGTGAGCGCTGGTCGCAGGGCCGGGTTCCTCACCGGGTGATGAATCAAAAAGCCCCGGGACGCGAGTCCCGGGGCTTTTTTATCGGCCCTTCACCGGGCGCGCCAGCCGGGGGGCCGCCGCATTCAAAGTCCGGGTGCTTAAAAACCGATGGGCAGCGGCGCGACGATCCGCAGCTCGGAGCCATCCAGGAACCGCACGTACCAGAAGTCCGGCGATGCCGGCAGGTTGGGGCGGATGTAGCTCACGTTCAAGGGCGCGATATAGACGGTGCTGGCACCGTCATCCGGCGGGGGTGCGAGGTAGTGGCGCTTGGCGGCCACCATGCCGCCTATGGTGCTGACCACCGATCCGATGGATTCGGTCACGGCGTTCACCATCGAGCCCTGGCCCAGCAGGTGAATCGTGGTCTGGCCAACCAGTTCCGGGCGGGACGCTTCGACATACAGGACGGCCAGTGTGTTGAGCCGCAGGTCGTCCGGTGTTCCGGGGTCTGTGGCCTTGTTGAAGGTGACGATGGGCATGGGAGTGTGCGCGGATCAGCTCAGGTCCAGCTCTTTGTGCTCGGCCAGGTGATGAGGCACCTCACCGGTCAAGGCGGCCTTGGTCATCTTGAACAACTGGGTGACTTTGCTGTCGGTCACATTCCAGTACTCGGCATGGTGGATCTGGACCTCCACAACGGCGAGGTCCGGGTCGTTGACGCCACCGGGAAACCAGGCCCTGGCCAGCGCGGACCACAGGCGTTCTTTCAGGTCCTGGTCCGCCGAGATGCGGGCATTGCCGGCGATCGACACGTAGCGGTCGGCGCCGGGGTCCGCATAGGACACGTTGACCTGACCGTCTTCCTTCAGGCGGCTGGCCATTTCGCTTTTGGCAGAAATGAAGAAATACAGAGTCGTCGCTTCATCTTCCGGCGTGTTCTGCGTGGTCAGGGGGTGACCTTGCAGGCTGCCGTCAGCGTGACGGTGCGTGAGCATGCCGAACCTGATGTCCTTGATCAGCTTCCAGAGGGTGTCGCGGTCGGAGGGGTGGCTCATGGTTGCTTTCATTCAGGATGTGATGGTTCCCCTATCGTAAAAAGCCTTCGGCGTGCCGTCATCAGTCACGGGCTCCGCCGTCTGTCAGTCATGGCCGACAGCACCCTGTGCCCCCCGCAAAAGATATCCACATGCGGTTTCAGGACATGCTGCGGCGTTAGAATAGTTGCAAGTAATTCGCATTTGCATTTGGCTTGGCGATCCCCATCGACCTGCACACCCTGAGGAGTTTTGGATGAAATTTTCTGTTCTGCGCCTGGCAGGCGCTTTGGCGCTGGTGGCCGTGATGGCTGCACCCGCGGTATCGATGGCCCAAACGGCGGCGGTCAAACCCAGTGCCGACGGCATCGTGGTGTACAACGCCCAGCACGTCAGCCTGACCAAGGCCTGGGCCGAGGCTTTCACCCGGGACACCGGCATCAAGGTCACGCTGCGCAACGGCGGCGACACCGAATTGGGCAACCAGATCGTGCAGGAGGGCAAGGCCTCGCCGGCCGATGTGTTCCTGACCGAGAACTCGCCAGCGATGGCGCTGGTCGAGGGTGCCGGGCTGTTCGCACCGCTGGGCGCCGATACGCTGGCGCTGGTGCCGGCCAATTTCCGGCCCGCCAATGGCCACTGGGTCGGCATTGCCGCCCGCAGCACCGTGTTTGTCTACAACAAGACGAAACTCACGCCGGTGCAGCTTCCCAAATCGCTGATGGACCTGGCCAACCCGAGCTGGAAAGGCCGCTGGGCCGCGTCGCCAGCCGGCGCTGACTTCCAGGCCATCGTGAGCGCCGTGATGGAGCTCAAGGGCGAGGCCGCCACTCTGGCCTGGCTCAAGGCCATGAAGGAAAACGCCGTTCCCTACAAAGGCAACGGCGTGGTGCTCAAGGCCGTCAACGCAGGCCAGGTGGACGCCGGCGTGATCTACCACTACTACCGCGTGGGCGACCAGGCCAAGACGGGCGAGAACAGCAACAACACCGAGACGCATTACTTCCGCAACCAGGACCCAGGCGCTTTTGTCAGCATCTCCGGTGGCGGCGTGCTGGCCTCGAGCAAGCACGCGGCCGAGGCCGAAGCCTTTGTGCGCTGGATCGCCGGCAAGGGCGGCCAGGAGGTGCTCAAGACCGGTGACTCCTACGAGTACGCCGTGGGTGTCGGTGCCACCTCGCACCCCAAGCTGGTGCCATTGGCTGAACTGCAGGCGCCCAAGGTTGAGCCCTCGAAGCTCAACAGCAAAAAAGTGACCGAGCTGATGCTTCAGGCCGGATTGCTCTGACCGTCCACACGCCATGCAGGCGGCTGACGCACTGGCCCCGACCGTCCCTGTGAAATCAGGGTCGGGCAGGCCCACGCCTGCACGCCTTCGGACGCACCGTGCGTCCGGACTTTTTTCCTGGGTCGCTGCGGCGGCCCTTGTTGTTTCGCTTCTGTCGCTGGTGCCGCTGGGCTTCATCGTCTGGGCGGCCGTCCACACCGGCTGGGACGTGGCCTACGCGCTGATCGTGCGGCCGCGTGTCGGCGAGCTGCTGGTCAACACGGCGCTGCTGGTGCTGGTCACCGTGCCGCTGTCGATTGCGCTGTCGGTCGCGCTGGCCTGGCTCACGGAGCGCAGCGATTTGCCTGGCGCGCGGATGTGGTCGTGGCTGGCCGCCGCGCCGCTCGCCGTGCCGGCCTTTGTGCACAGCTATGCGTGGATCACCGCCGTACCGGGCTTGCAGGGCCTGGGCGGCGGCGTACTGGTGTCGGTGCTGGCTTACTTTCCCTTTGTGTATTTGCCGGTGGCGGCTGCGCTGCGGCGGCTGGACCCGGGCCTGGAGGACACGGCCGCCTCGCTGGGCCTGGGCCCGTGGGGCGTGTTTTTCCAGGTGGTGCTGCCGCAACTCCGGCTGGCCATTTGCGGCGGCTCGCTGCTGGTCGGCCTGCACCTGCTGGCGGAGTACGGCCTCTACGTGATGATCCGCTTCGACACCTTCACCACCGCCATCGTGGACCAGTTCCAGTCCAGCTACAACGGCCCGGCGGCCCACATGCTGTCGGGCGTGCTCGTGGTGTGCTGCTTCGGCCTGCTGTGGCTGGAATCCACCGCACGGGGCCGCGAGCGCTATGCGCGCGTGGGCAACGGCGCGGCGCGGCTGCAACCCCCGCGGCGACTGGGCGCACTGGCCTGGCCCTGCGTGCTGCTGCCGGCCCTGACCACGGCCCTGGCCATCGGCGTACCGTTGATCACGCTGACGCGCTGGCTGGTGGCCGGTGGCGCTGCCGTCTGGCGTCTGGACGAACTGGGCCCGGCCCTGCACCAGACCTTGTGGCTGGCCGCGGCGGGCGCCCTGCTGACGACCCTGGTGACAGTACCGATGGCGTGGCTGTCGATCCGCTCGCCGGGCCGGCTGCAGCGTCTGCTGGAGGCCTGCAACTACCTGGTGGGCTCGCTGCCCGGTGTGGTGGTGGCGCTGGCGCTGGTGACGGTGACCGTGCGTGTCTTCCTGCCGATTTACCAGACGGTGGTCACTGTGCTGCTGGCCTACATGCTGATGTTCCTGCCGCGCGCGCTGGTCAGCCTGCGCGCCGGCATTGCGCAAGCACCGGTCGAGCTGGAGCAGGCCGCGCGAAGCCTGGGCTACAGCCCGGCGCGTGCGCTGTGGGCGGTGACCCTGCGGCTGGCCGCCCCTTCTGCGGCCGCCGGCATGGCGATGGTGGCGCTGGGCATCACCAATGAGCTCACCGCCACCTTGCTGCTGGCACCCAACGGCACGCACACGCTGGCCACGTCCTTCTGGTCCTACAGCAGCGAGATCGACTACGCCGCTGCGGCCCCTTACGCCCTGATCATGGTGCTGCTGTCTCTGCCCATGACCTGGCTGCTCTACACCCAATCCCGACGGAGTGCCGGACGATGACTTCCCTTGAACTGGCCGGTATCCGCAAGCACTACGGCAAGGCGCTGGTGCTCAATGGCATCGATCTGGATGTTGCGGCTGGCAGCCGCACCGCCATCGTGGGCCCCTCCGGTTCGGGCAAGACCACCTTGCTGCGCATCATCGCCGGCTTTGAAGCGCCTGACGCCGGGCGCGTGACCGTGGGCGGAAAACTGCTGGCCGATGGTGACAAGGCCATCCCCGCCCACCAGCGCGGCATCGGTTTTGTGCCGCAGGACGGCGCGCTGTTTCCGCACCTCACGGTCGAGGGCAATGTCGGTTTTGGCCTGCCGCGCAACGCGCCCGGGCGCGCCGAACGCATTGCCGAGCTGATGGACATGGTGGCGCTGGACACCACCATGCTGCAGCGCCGCCCGCACGAGCTGTCGGGCGGCCAGCAGCAGCGCGTGGCGCTGGCCCGCGCCCTGGCGCAGCGGCCGCGGCTGATGCTGCTGGATGAGCCTTTTTCCGCACTGGACACCGGCCTGCGTGCCAGCACCCGCAAGGCTGTGGCCGAGCTGCTGGGCAAAGCCGGCATCACCACGATTCTGGTGACGCACGACCAGGCCGAGGCTTTGTCGTTCGCTGACCAGGTGGCGGTGATGCGTGCCGGCCAGCTGGTGCAGGCGGGCAGCCCGACGGACATCTACCACCGGCCCACCGATGCGGCTGTGGCCAGCTTTCTGGGCGACACCATCGTGTTGCCCGCGCAACTGGACAGCGGCTGGGCCGACTGCGCGCTTGGCCGCATTCCTGTGAACGACGCCAGCCGTCGGGGCGCGGCGCAGATCATGCTGCGGCCCGAGCAGTTGCAAGTCACCCAGGTGCCTGCTGACGCAGCGGTGCACGGCACTGACAGCACGGCCTGCTACGGCGCGGTGACTGACATCGACTTTGGCGGCTCGGTCTGCGTGCTGTCGGTTCGTCTGGTCCGGGGTACAGGTGCCAGTCGCCGGGGTGTCAACGCGTCGGACCCGGCCGCATGGGACCAGCCCTTGCTGGTGCACAGCGCGGGCCTGGAGGCGCCGCCCGCCGGTGCCATGGTGCGCATCACCGTGGCTGGCCAGGCCCACGTGTTCCGCGACTGAATTTCCACGACTGAACCGGCCTGCAGGCGAGGCGACAGGAAAAACGCCGTTGTCAGGCAGGGCATCACCTTCCCTGCTGTGCAGGGTGGGTTCGGCCTGCCAGAATGGAGGGCAGCAGGGCCGGTTGATGCTAATTTCATGCCGGTTGCGTTTGCAAAAATAGCGTGAACAGGCCCTCATCCAACCCAAGGAGTCCGTCATGGCCAAATCGTCGCCACCCGCGTCCACTGGTGCCCATGCCTTTGCGTCCACCCTCAAGACGTTCAAGACCGCATCGGGCAAGACCGGCAAGTTCTACTCGCTGCCGGCGCTGACGAAACAGTTCCCGTCGATTGCCCGCCTGCCGGTGTCCATGCGCATCGTGCTGGAGTCGGTGCTGCGCAACTGTGATGGCCAGCGTGTCACCGCCGAGCACGTGGCCGAGGTGTCCCGCTGGGTGCCGAATGCCGAGCGCACGCAGGAGATCCCGTTTGTGGTGTCCCGCGTCGTGTTGCAGGACTTCACCGGCGTGCCGCTGCTGGCCGACCTGGCCGCCATGCGCAGCGTGGCCACCCGGTTGGGCAAGAACCCCGAGGCCATCGAACCGCTGGTGCCGGTGGATCTGGTGGTGGACCACTCGGTCATGGTGGACCACTACGGCAAGAAAAATTCGCTCGACCTCAACATGAAGCTCGAATTCCAGCGCAACCGCGAGCGCTACGAATTCATGAAGTGGGGCATGCAGGCTTTCGACACCTTTGGCGTGGTGCCACCCGGCTTCGGCATCGTGCACCAGGTCAACCTCGAATACCTCGCGCGGGGCGTGCACAAGACCGCTGACGGCGTGTACTACCCCGACTCACTGGTCGGCACCGACAGCCACACCACCATGATCAACGGCATCGGCGTGGTCGCCTGGGGGGTGGGCGGCATCGAGGCCGAGGCCGCCATGCTGGGCCAGCCGGTGTACTTCCTCACGCCCGATGTGGTGGGCATGGAGCTGACCGGCCAGCTGCGCGAAGGCGTCACAGCCACCGATCTGGTGCTGCGCGTGACCGAAGCCTTGCGCCGCGAGAAAGTGGTGGGCAAGTTCGTCGAGTTTTTCGGCGAAGGCACGCGCACGCTGGCGCTGCCCGACCGCGCCACCATCGGCAACATGGCGCCCGAGTACGGCGCCACCATGGGGTTCTTTCCGGTCGACGAGAAAACCATCGACTACTTCAGGGGCACCGGCCGCACCAAGGACGAGATCGAGGCCTTCGAGGCCTACTTCAAGGCGCAGGGCCTGTTCGGCGTCGCGCGGGCGGGCGAGATTAACTACTCGCAGGTCGTCAAGCTCGATCTCGGTGACGTGACGCCCAGCCTCGCGGGCCCCAAGCGGCCGCAGGACCGGATTGAACTGGGCAACGTCTCGGCACAGTTCAAGTCACTCTTCAGCAAGCCCATTGCCGAGAACGGCTTCAACCAGCCGGCGGGCATGCTGGCCACGCGCCATTTGTTGCGCCACACCGACCACGGCCGCATCGACACGGTACCCGGCGTACCCCCGACACCGGTGGGCGCACCGCGCATGGTGGCAGAGATGGAGGGTAGCCGCCCCACGCTCGCCACAGCCCACACCGACACCCACGCGGCGCCGGCCAAAGCCGGCATCAGCATCGGCAATGGCGATGTGCTGATTGCTGCCATCACCAGTTGCACCAACACGTCCAACCCGAGCGTGCTGCTGGCCGCGGGTCTGCTGGCCAAGAAGGCGGTGGAGGCGGGCCTGAAGGTGCAGCCGCACATCAAGACATCGCTGGCACCGGGTTCGCGCATCGTCACCGAGTACCTGACGCAGACCGGGCTGCTGCCTTATCTGGAAAAGCTCGGTTTTGCGCTGGCCGGCTACGGCTGCACCACCTGCATCGGCAATGCGGGTGACCTCACGCCCGAGATCAACGAGGCCATCACCAGGAGCGATCTGGTGTGCGCTGCGGTGCTGTCGGGCAACCGCAACTTCGAGGCCCGCATCCATCCCAACCTGAAGGCCAACTTTCTGGCCAGCCCACCGCTGGTGGTGGCCTATGCGATTGCCGGCACGGTGATGCGTGACCTGATGACCGAGCCGGTGGGCCAGGGCAAAAATGGCAAGGATGTGTACCTTGGGGACATCTGGCCCACCAGCGACGAAATCCATCAGCTGATGAAGTACGCCATGAACGGCAAGGCCTTCCGCGAGAACTACGCCAAGGTCAAGACCGAGCCGGGCAAGCTGTGGGAAAACATCCACGGCGTCACAGGCCGGTCCTACACCTGGCCTGCCAGCACCTACATCGCCGAGCCGCCTTTCTTCAAGGGCTTCACGATGGACGTCGGCCAGGCCGGCAGCGTGAACGTGCAGGGCGCGCGCATCATCGCGCTGTTCGGCGACTCCATCACCACCGACCACATCTCGCCCGCGGGCTCGATCAAGGCCAGCTCGCCGGCAGGGCTGTGGCTGCAGGCCCATGGTGTGCAGAAGGCCGACTTCAACAGCTACGGCGCGCGGCGCGGTAACCACGATGTGATGATGCGCGGCACCTTTGCCAATGTGCGCATCAAGAATCTGATGATTCCGGCCGGCAAGGACGGCTCGCGCGAGGAAGGCGGCGTGACCCTGTACCACCCGCACCACCGCACACCCGCCAGCGTGATCCAGAAAATGCCGATGTACGACGCGGCCATGAAATACATGGAAGAAGGCACGCCCACGGTGATTTTTGCCGGGGAGGAATACGGCACCGGCTCCTCCCGCGACTGGGCCGCCAAGGGCACGCAATTGCTGGGCATCAAGGCGGTGGTGGCGCGCAGCTTCGAGCGCATCCACCGCAGCAACCTGGTCGGCATGGGTGTGCTGCCGCTGCAGTTCAAGCCGGGCGATTCCTGGCAGACCCTGAAGCTCGTCGGCTCTGAGCTCATCGACGTGATCCCCCATCCGGAACTCAAGCCGCAAAGCGAGGCCCGGCTGGTGATCACACGCGCCGACGGCTCGCGCCAGGAGCTCACAGTGATCCTGCGGGTGGACACCCCGATCGAGGTGGACTACTACCGCAACGGCGGCATCCTGCCCTACGTGTTGCGACAGTTGCTGGCCTGATGGGTTTGGCGGCACTGATCATTTTTCGCAGGGCCGCCCCAAGAAAAATTCGCCCCCTCGGGGGGCAGAGAGTTACACGAAGTGAATGAACGTGGGGGGGATGTGGTTGTCGCTGGTGGCGGCATCGGCGGGCTGGCGGCTGGACTGGCCGCCTCGCGCGCAGGCTGGGGCGTACGCCTGCTCGAGCGCGCGGCTGTCTTCAGCGAGGTGGGGGCGGGCGTGCAACTGGGGCCGAATGCGGTGAGGGTGCTGGAGGGCTGGGGCTTGCTGGAGGCACTCCGCGAAGTGGCCGCATTCCCCGAGCAATTGCAGGTGCGATGCGCGCTCTCCGGTGAGGTGCTGGGCGTGTTGCCGCTGGGCGCTGCCATGGTGCAGCGCTATGGCGCCCCCTACGCCACCGTGCACCGGGCAGACCTGCACGGACTGCTGCTGGAGGCGGTACAGCAATCGCCAGTGCGCTTGCAGGCCGGGCGTGCAGTGGCCTCGTTCAGCCAGACCGCCCAGGCGGTGACGGTTCAGTGTGAAGGTGGCCTTGAAGTGGAATGCGACGCACTCATCGGTGCGGACGGCTTGTGGAGCCAGGTGCGTCAGCAATTACTGGGCGACGGCCCGCCGCAGCGCAGCGGGCACCTCGCCTACCGCGCGCTGGTGGCGCAAAGCGCATTGCCCGAACACCTGCGCAGCCAGTGCGTCACGGCCTGGCTGGGGCCGCGCATGCACGTGGTGCAGTACCCGGTGCGCGGTGGCGAGTTTCTCAACATCGTTGCTTTCCTGGAGGGGAAGCCACCGGACAGCCTCGACAGCTGGGACCACAGCGCCAACGCCAGTGACCTGGCGGCAGGCATGGCCGGGACCGCCGCGCCCCTGCAGGATCTGCTGCAGGCGGTGAGCCACTGGCGCCTGTGGGTCATGAGCGACCGCCCGCCCATGCAAGGCGCGCACCAGCACGCCGTCGGCCGGGTGGCGCTGCTGGGCGATGCGGCACACCCGATGCGTCCTTACCTGGCCCAGGGCGCGGGCATGGCGCTGGAAGACGCGGCGGAGCTGGGCCGCGCGCTTTCGATCGCCACCGATCCGGCCTTTGAAGTGCCTTTGGTGCTGCAGCGCTTCGCACTCAACCGCTGGCAGCGCAATGCGCGTGTGCAGGCACGGGCACTGCGCAACGGGCAGATTTTTCACGCCGAAGGGATGATGCGGTGGGGGCGCGATCTGTCACTGCGGTTGCTGGGCCAGAAGGTGCTGGACATGCCGTGGTTGTACGGCGCAGGGTAAATGCCCCGCGGGGTGCTGCGATTACCCTAGGGGCCGACCTCAGGCCTCAAAGTGCACACGACACAGCCTACAAGTCGGTGCGCAATTTCCAGATTTCCGGAAACAGTACGACATCCAGCATCTTGCGCAGATAGCTCACGCCACCCGTGCCGCCGGTGCCGCGCTTGAAGCCGATCACCCGCTCCACCGTGGTGACATGCCGGAAGCGCCAGAGCCGGAAAGCATCCTCCAGATCGGTGAGCTCCTCCCCCAGCTGGTAGAGGTCCCAATACTGTTTCGGGTCGCGGTAGACCACCAGCCAGGCCTGCTCCACGGCGTCGCTTTCCACATAGCCCTGGGTCCAGTCGCGCTCGGTGTGGCTGGCCGGCACCGCCAGTCCGCGGCGCGCCAGCAGGCGCAGGGCTTCGTCGTACAGCGACGGTGCAACGTAGGCGGCCTGTACCTTCGCCAGCAGGTCGGGGCGGTGCGCGTGGGGCTTGAGCATGGCCGCGTTCTTGTTGCCCAGCGCGAATTCGATGCAGCGGTACTGCGCGCTCTGAAAACCGCTGGAGGTGGCGAGGTAGGGCCGGATGGCGCTGTACTCGGGCGGTGTCATCGTGGCCAGCACATCCCAGGCGTGCACCAGCTGTTCCATGATGCGGCTCACGCGCGCCAGTTTCTTGAAGGCATCGCCGAGTTCGTCCGCTGCCACGTTGGCCATGGCGGCGTGCAGCTCGTGCAGCATCAGCTTCATCCACAGCTCGCTGGTCTGGTGCTGGATGATGAAGAGCATCTCGTTGTGGTCGGGCGACAGCGGCTTTTGCGCGCCCAGCAGCGCATCGAGTTGCAGGTAGTCGCCGTAGCTCATCGACGCGCTGAAGTCGAGCTGCGCTTTCTCGTCGCGCACGATGTCGGAGGGGGTGGGGTGTGTCATCAGGTCACCGCGCGCTTCTGTATAAATTCTGCGCGCTGCCATTCGCCAGACGCCAGCACCTGCCGCAGATGCTCCACGGCATGCCACACGTCTTCGAAGCCGATGTAGAGCGGCGTGAAGCCAAAGCGCAGGATGTCAGGGTGCTTGCCGGCGTCGCCATCGCCGGCACGGAAGTCGCCGATGACGCCGCGCGCGATCAGCGCCTGCACGATGGCGTAGGCGCCTTCGGCTTTGGTGAGGCAGACCTGCGAGCCGCGCTGGTCGTGTTCACGCGGTGTGGCCAGGCCCAGGCCATGGCCGGCGCAGCGCGCCTCCACGAGCTGGATGAACAGGTCGGTGAGCGCCAGCGATTTCTGCCGGATCGCCTGCATGCCGCCCAGGGGCTCGGCGGCCAGCACCGTGTCGAGGCCGCAGGCCAGCGCGGTGAGGCTCAGGATCGGCTGCGTGCCGCACAGGTAGCGGGCGATGCCGGGTGCGGGGCGGTACGCTGGCGTGAACTCGAACGGCGCCGCATGGCCCCACCAGCCCGCCAGCGGTTGCCAAAAGCGATCTGCGTGTCGGGGGTGGACCCAAACGAACGCCGGTGCGCCGGGGCCGCCGTTGAGGTACTTGTAGCCGCAGCCGATCGCGAAGTCGGCGTTCGCCGCATGCAAATCGACGGGGACTGCGCCAGCGCTGTGCGCCAGGTCCCACACGGCGAGGATGCCGGCGCTGTGCGCGGCAGCGGTCACCGCGCCCATGTCATGCATGGCGCCGGTGCGGTAGTTCACATGGGTCAGCATCAGCACTGCCACCTCGTCGGTCAGCGCCTGGGCGATCTCTTCGGGCTCCACCAGCTTCAGTGCGTAGCCGCGCTCATGGCACAGGGCTTCGGCGATGTACAAATCCGTAGGGAAATTGCTGCGCTCGCTCACGATCACCTTGCGTGCAGGCGCGTCCTGCGCGGCGATGTGGAGCGCGGCGCTCAGCACCTTGTAGAGGTTGATGGAGGTGCTGTCGGTGGCCACGACTTCACCCGGCCGGGCGCCGACCAGCCGGGCAATCTGGTCACCCAGGCGCTGCGGCAGGGCGAACCAGCCGGCGCTGTTCCATGAGCGGATCAGGCCTTGCCCCCACTCGGTGGTCACGGCGGCGGCCACACGGGTCGCGGTGGCTCGCGGCAATACGCCGAGCGAGTTGCCGTCGAGGTAGATCACCCCCTCGGGCAGCTGGAACAGATCGCGCAGGGCGTGCAGCGGGTCTTGCGCATCCAGTGCGCGGCAGTGGTCAAGTGTGGTCATGGCCGTCAGGGTCTTTGCAACATATCAGGGCAGGGCGCGCAGCACGGCGCGCACGGGAGAGGCATCGGCCCGCGTCCACTTCAGCGGCAGGGCAATGAGTTCGTAGTCGCCCTCGGGCACGTCGTCGAGCACCAGGTTTTCCAGCACGCGCAGGTGGTGCTGCAGCAACTGGTGGTGGCTGGGCAGGTCCTGGCTGCTGGCCGGGTCCACGCTGGGCGTGTCGATACCCACCAGCAGCAAGGGGCTGGTGTCACGGCGGGTGGCGAGCAGCGCCAGGGTTTCCGGCGCAATCGCCGTGAAGGCGGCCCACGACTGGCTGGCCCGCTGGCTGGTGCGCAGCAGCACGCGCGGCGGCAGGCCTACCAGCGCGTGGGCAATGTGCTGTGGCTGGACCAGTGGGCCGCAGTCCAGGCAGTGAATCACGCGGCAAGGCCCCAGGTAGGGGGTGAGGTCCAGCGCACCGACACTGGCTTCGCCCGGGGCATAGTGCAGCGGTGCGTCGGCGTGCGCCCCGGTGTGCGGCGAGAGCGTGATGCGGTTGACGTTGACGGGGCAGTCGGGCGTGAGCGAGAAATGCAGTTGCTGCGAATAGCGGGTGTCCCCGGGGAACACCTCGGACGCTTCATCCACGGCCGGGGAGATGTCCCACAGCCGGGCGGTGTGTTCAGATCGGGCTGGCGCGTTCATGCCATGAAGTTTGCACCCCTCAAAATAGCGTGGTGTCGGTTATTTCCAACAAGCGCAAAATTTGCAGAACGCATTTTTCCTCGGCTTCTTTTCCTCAAAAGGTATTTCATGAACGACAACACCCACAACAACGGCAAGGTCGCACTGGTCACGGGCGCGGGCAGCGGCATTGGCAAGGCCGTGTCGCTCGCCCTGCTGAAAGCGGGGTACCGCGTGGTGCTGGTCGGCCGCCGGCCCGAGGCGCTGCAGGAGGTGGCCAACGCCGCCGGCACCGACCGTGCCTTGCCCATGGCGGCAGACGTGAGCCAGCCTGAGTCGGTCAATGCGCTGTTCGAGCGTGTTCGGCAGACCTGTGGCCGGCTGGACCTGCTGTTCAACAACGCGGGGGTCAACGCGCCCAAAGGCAAGTTCGAAGACATCAGCTTTGCCGACTGGCAGCGCGTGGTGGACATCAACCTCACGGGTTCTTTCCTGTGCGCGCAGGGCGCCATCCGGCTGATGAAAGCGCAAACGCCGCAGGGCGGCCGCATCATCAACAACGGGTCGATTTCAGCGCACGCACCGCGGCCCGATTCGGCACCGTACACGGCGACCAAGCACGCCATCACCGGGCTGACCAAATCAATCTCGCTGGATGGCCGTGCCTACAACATCGCCTGCGGCCAGATCGACATCGGCAATGCCCTCACTGAGCTGTCGGCGCGCATGACCCAGGGCGTGCCGCAAGCCAACGGCGAGATCGCCATCGAGCCGATGATGGACGCCACGGAAGTGGCGGCGGCCGTGGTGCACATGGCGGCACTGCCGCTGTCGACAAACGTGCAGTTCATGACCATCATGGCCACGAAGATGCCGTTTGTGGGGCGGGGTTGAATCGGCCCTTGACGTAGCGTCAGCCGAGGCGACCCAACAAAAGGTACTCCATGAGTGCCTTTTGTGCGTGCATCCTGTTCTGGCTCCGGCACGCGGCCTGGCGGCCGCTTCACATCCGCTGCGCGGATATGAGCCTCTACCTGACCAGGTTGCCGGCACTGTCTGGCGACAGCGCCACCGTGCCGCATGTCATGCGACACGGCCGAGCAGAAGGTACTCCATGAGTGCCTTTTGCGCGTGCATCCTGTTCTCAGCCTCGTCCCAGACGACCGACTGGGGGCCGTCGATGACATCGGCTTCGACTTCCTCGCCGCGGTGAGCAGGCAGGCAGTGCATGAAGAGCGCGTCGGGCTTGGCGGCCTTCATCATCTCGGTGTCCACGCACCAGTCGGCAAAAGCTTTTTTGCGCGCTTCGTTCTCGGCCTCGTAGCCCATGCTGGTCCAGACGTCGGTGGTCACCAGGTCGGCGCCCGCGCAGGCCGCCATCGGGTCCTTGAAGACCTGGTAGCTGTCGGCCGAACGGATGCCGGCAATCGACTGGTCCACCTCGTAGCCGCCGGGCGTGCTCAGGTGCACCTTGAAGCCCAGGATTTCGCTGGCCTGTAGCCAGGTGTTGGCCATGTTGTTGCCGTCGCCCACCCAGGCCACTGTCTTGCCCTGGATCGAGCCGCGGTGCTCGATGTAGGTGAAGATGTCAGCCAGGATCTGGCAGGGGTGGAACTCGTTGGTCAGGCCGTTGATGACCGGTACGCGCGAATGCGCGGCGAAGCGGTCGATCTTGGTCTGCTCGAAGGTGCGGATCATCACCAGATCGACCATGCGGCTGATGACCTTGGCGCTGTCTTCAATCGGCTCTGCGCGGCCGAGCTGGCTGTCGCCGGTGGTCAGGTGCACCACGCTGCCGCCCAGCTGGTACATACCAGCCTCGAAGCTCACGCGGGTGCGGGTCGAGGCTTTCTCGAAGATCATCGCCAGCGTGCGGTCCACCAGTGGCTGGTGTTTCTCGTAGGTCTTGAACTTCTTCTTGATGATCGCAGCGCGTTCAAACAGGTAGGCGTATTCCGCAGCGTTCAGGTCGCTGAACTGCAAATAATGTCTGATCGGAAGAGCGTTCGTCATGG
The DNA here is from genome assembly GCA_943370905.1 of Synechococcus sp. UW140. Lineage (GTDB taxonomy): Bacteria > Pseudomonadota > Gammaproteobacteria > Burkholderiales > Burkholderiaceae_C > Polaromonas. The sequence continues at coordinate 220,039 of CALRSS020000004.1, read as the reverse complement.
TCATGCTTTTTCTTTGAGCAACTGCTTGATCAGCGGGACCAGGATGGCCACGACTTCGTCCGCCTCGGCGGTGGTCATGATGAGCGAGGGCACCAGGCGGATGACGGTGTCGGCGGTCACGCTCAGCAGCAGGCCGTTGTCGGCCGCGCGTTTGAGCAGTTCACCACAGGGCACGGCCAGCTCGATGCCCAGCATCAGGCCGCGGCCGCGCACTTCCTTGACCTTCCTGCTGGCCAGCTCTGCCGCGAGTTCGCGCTCCAGTGCGGCGCGCAGGTGCTCACCCACGTGCTGGGCGTTGGCCAGCAGGCCGTCTTTTTCCATGATGCGGATGGTTTCCACGCCGGCACGCATGGCCAGCGGGTTGCCGCCGAAGGTGGTGCCGTGGTTGCCCGGCTGGAAGATGTGCGCCGCCTTGGGGCCTGCCACCACTGCGCCAATCGGCACGCCCGAGCCCAGGCCCTTGGCCAGCGGCATCACGTCCGGCTTCACACCCGACCACTGGTGCGCAAACCACTTGCCGGTGCGGCCCATGCCGCATTGCACTTCGTCGATCATCAGCAGCCAGTCGCGCTCGTCGCACAGCGCGCGCACCTCGCGCAGGTAGTCGTCCGTCATCGGGTTGACGCCGCCTTCGCCCTGGATGGCTTCAAAGAACACTGCCACCACGTTCGGGTTGTTGGCGGTGGCGGCCTTGATGGCGCCGATGTCGTTCAGCGGCACGCGGATGAAACCCTCGACCAGCGGGCCGAAACCGGCCTGTACTTTGGGGTTGCCGGTGGCGCTCAGCGTGGCAATGCTGCGGCCATGAAAGGCCTTCTCATAGACCACCACCTCGGGCCGCTCAATGCCCTTGTCGTGGCCGAACTTGCGGGCCAGCTTGAGGGCGGCTTCGTTGGCTTCGAGGCCCGTGGAGCAGAAAAACACGTTTTCCAGACCCGACAACTCGACCAACTTGGTGGCCAGCGTTTCCTGCAGCGGCACATGGTAGTAATTGGAGGTGTGGATGAGCTTGCTGAGCTGGTCCTGCAGCGCGGGCACCAGCTCGGGGTGGTTGTGGCCCAGGGTGTTGACAGCGATGCCACCCAGCGCGTCCAGATAGGCCTTGCCATTGACGTCCCAGACGCGGCAGCCCTGGCCGTGCGACAGCGCAATCGGCAGGCGGCCGTAGGTGTTCATCACGTGGGGCGAAGCGGCTTCAACGGGGGTGGGCAGGGCTGCGTTCATGGGTTGACTCCGGGCAAGCAATGGAAAAACAAAGGGAAAACAAGGCAAGGGAGCCTGATTTTAGGGGCAGCCATCCGGCCCGCCTGTGACGATTGTGCATGGCTGCGATGCGTGTGCCGCGTCCGGGTTGTCCGCTGTGCCAGCCTGTTCCGGCGCGTCGCGTGAAATGCAAGTCTTATATAAGATTGAGATAGAATCGTGTTGCGCTGCAGCAAGGGCAACATCCCGCCTTTCCCCGCTGGCCGGCGCGTCCCCACCCTCCACCCGATGGTCTCCTCCTCCGCCAAAGAAGTTTTCATCCAGGGCATCACCCGCGACGGAAAGACCTTCCGGCCCAGCGACTGGGCGGACCGCCTGTGCGGGGTGATGAGCCAGTTCCGTCCCGGCGGGCCGCAGCCCGGCAGTCACCTGACTTACTCGCCTTGGTGCGTGCCGACGGTGATCAACGGGGTGAAATGCGTGGTCGTCAACGCCGAACTGCGTGACGCTGAGCCCATGGCCTGGGATTTCGCCATCAACTTCGCCAAAGACAACGATCTGGTGATGGCTGAAGCCTGCCTGATTCCTGACGTGCCACCGCGCTGACATGCCGGATACGCGAGCCTCCGGGTTTTGCAGCCGCCAACAAAAAAGCCGTCTTTCGACGGCTTTTTTGCTTCACTTCGAGCGCACCCTGCAAAACGGCGGACAGTCTGCTCGAGACCGTCCGGGCGGTTTGCCTGAACTGGTCAGGCGGCCTTGGCGGGAGCCAGTGCCAGGGCTTTCACCTTGGCAGACAGGCGGCTCTTGTCGCGTGCAGCTTTGTTCTTGTGGAAGATGCCCTTGTCGGCAACCGTGTCCACAATGCTCTGGGCCTTGGCGAACAGGTCCTTGGCTTTGTCTTTGTCACCGGCTGCAACGGCTTTTTCGACGTTTTTCACAGCGGTGCGGTATTTGGAGCGCAGCGAGGTGTTCGCAGCGTTGAGTTTGACGTCCTGACGGACGCGTTTGCGGCCCGACGCAAGGCGCGGGTTCTTTTTCTTGGGTTTGGCGGTAGCCATAAATAATTCCTTTAATCCTGGGGAGGAGTCTGCGGATGATCGAAGCGAAGCCAATGATTATAGCGCCCCCACGGTCGTGCACTTCGTGTCACTCCCTGCCCCCCGAGGGGGCCGTCCGCCTGTGGCCCGGCGGAGCCGGTTCCACGGCTCCGCGGGTGAAGACAAGCCGCCACGATCGCTCCTCTATTCCGTTCGTCCTGAGCCTGTCGAAGGATGGTCCTCCCGCTAGCGATAGGCCTGCGGCCCCCGCCTCGGTGAGAGCCCAGCCGGTAAACTCCGGCGGTGTCGTTATTTAAAGCCGCCTCTACCGTCTCCCTGCTCACGCTGGTTTCCCGAATCACCGGTCTGGTGCGTGAGCTGCTGATCGCTTCGACCTTTGGCGCGAGCGCCATGACGGACGCCTTCAATGTGGCTTTCCGCATCCCCAACCTGTTCCGGCGGCTGTTTGCCGAGGGGGCCTTCAGCCAGGCTTTTGTGCCGGTGTTGGCGGCCAGCAAAGCCAAACATGGCGAGGCCGAGACCCGCTTGCTGATTGACCGGGTGGCCACCTTGCTCACCTGGGCCCTGCTGCTGACCTGCGTGGCGGGGGTGGCGGCGGCGCCGGTCCTGGTCTGGGCCATGGCCAGCGGCCTGAAGCAGGAGCCACGCGGCTTTGAGGCGGCGGTGTTCATGACGCGCTGGATGTTCCCCTACATCGGCTTCATGTCGCTGGTGGCGCTGTCGTCGGGTGTTCTCAATACCTGGCGGCGCTTTGCCGTGCCGGCGGCCACGCCGGTGCTGCTCAATGTCTCGATGATTGGTGCGGCCTGGCTGCTGGCGCCCTGGTTCAAGAAGCAGGGCATCGAGCCCATCTATGCGCTGGGTGTGGGCGTGATGCTGGGCGGCATGCTGCAGCTGGCGGTGCAGGTGCCGGCACTGGCCCGCCTGGGCCTGGTACCGGCCATCGGTCTCAGCTGGTCGGCGGTGCGTGCGGCATGGGCCGATGCGGCCACCCACAACATCGCCCGGCTCATGGTGCCGGCCCTGCTGGGGGTGAGCGTGGCGCAGATATCCCTGCTGATCAACACCCAGATCGCCTCGCATCTGGCGCCTGGCAGCGTCAGCTGGCTGACCTACGCCGACCGCCTGATGGAGTTCCCCACGGCGATGCTGGGGGTGGCCATCGGGGTGGTGCTGATGCCGCAACTGGCTGCGGCCAAGGCAGCGGACGACGCCGAACGCTATTCCGCCATGCTCGACTGGGGCCTGCGCATCGTGGTGCTGCTGGCCCTGCCGTGCGGCGTGGCCTTGCTCACCTTCGCCCAGCCGCTGGTGGCCACGCTCTACCACTACGGCGCCTTCAACGACCGGGATGTGCAGCAGACCACCGGCGCGCTGATGGGCTATGGCGTCGGTCTCCTGGGACTGGTGGCCATCAAGGTGCTGGCGCCAGGCTTTTACGCCAGCCAGGACATCAAGACACCGGTGAAGATCGCCGTGGTGGTGCTGGTCATCACCCAGTTCCTGAATGTGGCGCTGGTGCCACTTTTGCAGCAGGCTGGCCTGGCGCTGGCCATCGGGCTGGGCGCGCTGGTCAATGCCACCTGGCTGCTGGTGGGGCTGATCCGGCGCGGCAGCTATGCCCCGGCGCCCGGCTGGGGCGTCTTTGTGGCGCGTGTGGTGGGGGCCAGCGCCTTGCTGGGGGCTTTTCTGCTGTGGGCCGCCACCGCTGTGAGCTGGATCGGCATGAAGAGCCAGCCCCTGGAGCGGATCGGGCTGCTCGCGGCTGTGCTGGCTGCGTCGGCCCTTCTTTATTTCGGAACGCTTCGCGTTTGCGGGCTGCCCTTGCGACAGTTGCTGCGGCGCTGAAATGCCCCGCCCACGGACTCGCAAGCCGCGCAGCTTTGTGAGACAGTAGTGGCATGCAACTCAACCTGGCTGTACCGTCCCCGCTGCAGTATTTTTCGTGCCTCGTGGAAAGCGACGAGCACTTTCCCCTGCTCGAAGCGGCGATTTGCCTGGCGCAGGACGAATACCCCGATCTGGACGTCCAGCAGGTGCTGGGCGACGTGGACCAGCTGCTGGCCCGGCTCAAGCGCCGCCTGCCGGCCGACGCGCCCGCGCTGCAGCGGCTGCGCGGCCTCAACCAGTTCTTCTTTCACGATCTCAACTTTGGCGGCAACGTCAACGACTACTACGACCCGGACAACAGCTACCTGAATGCCGTGCTGCGCACGCGCCGGGGCATCCCCATCACCCTGGCCGTGCTCTGGCTCGAGCTGGCCCTGGGCCTCGGCCTGAACGCACGCGGTGTGGCGTTTCCGGGGCATTTCATGGTCAAGGTCAACCTGCCCAAGGGCCAGGTGGTGATTGACCCGTTCAGCGGCCAGTCGCTCAGCCGCGAGGAACTCGCCGAGCGGCTGGAGCCCTTCCGCCAGCGCAGCGGCGCCTCGGACGACTTCGATGTGCCCATGGGGCTGTACCTGCAGTCCGCCGCGCCGCGCGACATCATCAGCCGCATGCTGCGCAACCTCAAGGAAATCCACAAGACGCAGGAAGACTGGCTGCGGCTGATCGCCGTGCAGGACCGCCTGATCGTGCTGCAACCCGAGGCCTGGATTGAATACCGTGACCGCGGGCTGGCCTGGGCGGCGCAGGGCGAAGCGGCGCGTGCCGTGGCGGATCTGGAAACCTACCTGGCCCATGCCGAGGATGCGCTCGACATCGACGCCATGGTCGAGCGGCTGATGGAGCTGCGCCGCGGCGAGTGCTGACGACGGGTGCTGGCTCCTAGCGCTTGAGGAACTGCGGGATCTTCAGCCCCTCAGGCAAAGTTCCATGGCGTGACAGTGCAGGTGTGCTGCTTGCCGGCACCGGCTGGCTGACCGTTCTTGCCGTGCTGTGCACCGACAGGCGTGCGCCGTGCACCATCGACTCCTGCGCCGGCATCAGGCTGCTTGTCAGGGAGCTCCCGAGCCGTGTGGGCGTGGTCTGCTCCCGCAGCGGTCTGGCGCCCAGCACCCGTGGCCCGTTCTGGGTGGGCGACGGCGCCAGCGCTGCCGCACTGGCGGCCGTGAGCCCGGTCATGGCGCCCATGGCCGGGCTCACCGCCGCTGCGTCATTGGCCGCTTGCGGTGCATACAGCGTGGGCCGCAGCCAGTCCAGAATCGGTTGCCACTGTGCAAGGTCTGCAGCCGCAGTTGAACCCGGCAAATCAAAAATGGTCATGCCGCGTTCAAGGCTGCGCACATACAGCTGCGTTTCACGCAGCACACCCAGAAAAGGGAGCTGAAGGTCTTCGGACCATTGCCGAAGCGTGTCTGCCGCGTTGGTGCGTGCGTCAATGCGCATGCCGACCGTGGCAAGGCGGCAGCGTCCGCTGGCCACGCGCGGCAGGGCCATCAGGTCGGCGTGGCAGGCGGCGGCCGATTCGCGGTCGAACATCGAGTGGCACACGGGCATCAGGATGGCGTCGGCAAACATCACGACGCGGGCCAGCTCAAAACCATGCATGCCGCCAGGCGTGTCGAGCACCACGTGCGTGATGCCGGTGGGTACGCGCAGCATGTTCTTCTGGTCCACCGCCCAGGGGGCGATGGCCGGCAGTGCCGGGTCGCGCCGCTTGAGCCAGTTGCGCGCCGACTGCTGCCGGTCGACATCGCCCAGCATGACCGAGCTGCCGTTGCGCGCACACCAGGCGGCCACGTGCGCGGCCAGTGTGCTCTTGCCACTGCCTCCCTTGCGGTTGACGACTGCGATGACCGGCATGCATGCTCCAGAATCGAATCAGTCGCACAGTTTGATACAAAGGATTTGAAAAGTCCAGAAAACCCTGATTCGACGGACTTCAGATGCTCGTTTTTTTGTAGCAAAAAACGGACGTTGCACCCACCTTAGGGCAGGCTGGCAGGCTTTCGCCAGTACCCCAGCAGGGCCAGGGCTGCGACGCAGAAGGCCAAGCCGGCTGCAAACGTGGTGGAGGCGCCGAACTGGTCCCACAGCACGCCGGCCAGCACACTGGCTGCCAGCAAGGCCAGGCCGCTGAGCAGGTTGAAGAAACCAAAGGCTGTGCCGCGCAGGTCGGCCGGGGCCGTCTCGGCCACCATGGTGGCCAGCAGGCCCTGGGTCATGGCCATGTGAATGCCCCACAGGCCGATGCCGGCCGCCACCGCCAGCCCAGGCGAGGCCGTCCGATCAGCGCCGGCCAGCACCGCATCGGCCAGGATCAGCACCAGCAGGCCCCACACCAGCAGGCGGCCGTGGGGCAGGCTGTCGGCGAGTTTGCCGAACGGGTAGGCGCCTGCCGCAAAGATGATGTTCATCCCCACCAGCACCAGTGGCGTGTAGGCGACCGGCAGGCCTGCCTGCAAGGCACGCAGCACCAGAAACGCCTCGCTGAAGCGCGCCAGCGTGAACATGCCGCCAATGACCACGACACGCCAATAGGCCGGGCTCAGGCGGCGCAGGTTCGCGCGGCTGACGGGGTTGAGGTGGTGCGCCGGCGCGGTGCCGGATGCGCGCTCGGGCTCCTGCACGCCGAACAGCAGCATGGCCACGGCCAGGACGCCGGGGATGATGGCGACCCAGAACACGGCGCGAAAATCGTTGGCCCAGAGCAGCATCAGGCCCATGGCGATCAATGGCCCGGCAAAAGCGCCGACGGTGTCGAGCGACTGGCGCAGTCCGAAGGCCGCACCGCGCATGCCCGGGGGCGCCAGGTCGGCGACCAGGGCGTCACGCGGGGCGCCGCGAATACCCTTGCCGACACGGTCAATCAGGCGGGCACCGAGCACCATGCCGGAACTGGTGGCGATGGCAAACAGCGGCTTGGAGGCAGCGCCCAGGCCGTAGCCGAGCAGCGCGAGCGGCTTGCGCTTGCCCCAGAAGTCGCTGAGCACGCCCGAGAACACCTTGACGATCAGCGCAGTGGCCTCGGCAAAGCCCTCGATCAGTCCGACGGCAACCATGCTGGTGCCCAGCACCGTGACCATGAAGACCGGCAACAGGCTGTGGATCATCTCCGAGGAAATGTCCATCAGCAGGCTGACAAAGCCCAGCGCCCAGATGGTGGCGGGCAGGCGGGTTTTGACGCCCGTGGGGGGAGGGGTGTGCGGCGAGGGCAACATGCAGCGCGACCGGTCCAGGCGTCAGCTGCGGGCTGGTGTCGTCAGCCGACGACGACCGCAGCGCCGTCGCCGCGCGCGGCGATCACGCCGATCTCGTAGACCTTCTCACCGGCATTGCGCAGGGTGCTGGCTGTGGCGGCTGCGCTGGCAGCATCCACGACCACCACCATGCCGATGCCGTTGTTGAAGGTGCGGTTCATCTCGAAGTCATCGATGCCCGCTGTCTTTTGCAGCCAGGCAAACAGCTCGGTCTGCGGCCAGCTGCCTTTTTTCAGGTGGGCGGCCGTGCCTTCAGGCAGCACGCGCGGAATGTTTTCCAGCAGGCCGCCGCCGGTGATGTGGGCCAGGGCTTTGATTCCCTGTCCTGAGCCTGTCGAAGGGGAATGAGCCGCCAGCGCGGCCAGCACGTTTTTCACGTACAGCCGCGTCGGCTCCATCACCGCCTGCTTGAAGGGCTTGCCGTCCAGCGTGGCGGGCAGATCGGCGCCGGCGCGCTCGATGCACTTGCGCACCAGGCTGAAACCATTGGAGTGCACGCCACTGGAGGCCAGGCCCAGCACCACGTCGCCCGCCTGCACGCTCTGGCCGGTCAGGATTTTGGATTTTTCGACCGCGCCGACCGCAAAGCCTGCCAGGTCGTATTCGCCTGCCGGGTACATGCCCGGCATTTCAGCGGTTTCGCCGCCGATCAGCGCGCAACCCGACAGCTCGCAGCCCCTGGCGATGCCGCCGACCACGGCTGCCGCAGTGTCCACATCGAGCTTGCCGCAGGCGAAATAGTCGAGAAAAAAGAGCGGTTCAGCGCCCTGCACCAGCACGTCATTGACGCTCATGGCGACCAGATCGATGCCGACGGTGTCATGCATGTTCCACTCGAATGCGAGCTTGAGCTTGGTACCCACGCCGTCGGTGCCGCTGACCAGCACGGGTTCCTTGTAGCGCTTGGGCACCTCGAACAGCGCGCCAAAGCCGCCGATCCCGGCCAGCACGCCTTCCCGCATGGTTTTTTTGGCAAGCGGCTTGATGCGCTCCACCAGGGCGTCGCCGGCGTCAATGTCAACGCCGGCATCTTTGTAGCTCAGGGGAGAAGGGGAAGGGGTGGTCATGGTGTGCAGCAGGGGAAGGGGCTTGAGCGGCGGAACTGGCGGGCCAAAGGACCGGGACGCACGTCCTGTCAGCCCCGGCAAGCCCGATAGAATTGAGTACTGGATTCTAAAGGCTGCGCCTGCCGCCCTTTTGGGCAGGCTGGGTGCACACTTCCTGCGCCTTTTGGGCGCCGGGCGGCACCACAGGTGTTCCTCCAGGCCCGGGGCCACTGCTTCGGGTCAGATTTCCTTCAAGGACGTATGCAATTTTCCACGACGCAAAAGCGTGCTGCTGCCTGGGGCCTGATCGCTGCCCTGGCGGTGGTGACGCTGTGGCTGCTCGGCCCGGTGCTCACGCCTTTTGTGGTGGCGGCCGTGCTGGCCTACGCGCTCACGCCGCTGGTGAACCGCCTGGACCACCTGGGCAAAGGCCGGCTGCCGCGTGTGGTTGCCGTGGTGCTGGTGGAGTTCCTCTTCATCGTGGTGCTGCTGGGCCTGCTGCTGCTCATCGTCCCCATCATGGCCAAGGAACTGCCCATGCTGCGCGAGCAACTGCCGCTGCTGGCCGACCGGCTCAACACGCGCCTGTCGCCGTGGCTGTCGCAATTCGGCGTCAACGTGGCGCTGGACGTGGCCAGTATCAAGGCCTTTGTGCTCAAGTACCTCAACGCCAATTTCGAAGACGCCTTTGGCTCCGTGCTGTCCTCGCTCAAGCTGGGCGGCAGCGTGGCACTGGCACTGCTGGGCAACGCGGTGCTGATTCCCGTGGCCCTCTTTTACCTGTTGATGGACTGGGACCGCTTTGTGGCCCGCATCGTGGAACTGGTGCCGCCGCACCTGCGCAGCGGTTTTGACAGCTTTACCGAAGAAGCCGACAGCGTGCTGGGCCAGTACCTGCGCGGCCAGTTGTTGGTGATGGGGGCCATGGCGGTGTTTTATGCCGTGGGCCTGGCGCTGTTTGGCCTGGATCTGGCGGTGCCTATCGGCGTGTTCACCGGGCTGGCGATGTTCATTCCCTATGTCGGGTTTGGTCTGGGCCTGTTGCTGGCGGTGCTGGCCGGGGCGCTGCAGTTTGCCTCGCTCAAGGCGCTGGTCATGGTGGCGGTGGTGTACGGACTGGGCCAGGTGTTGGAAAGCCTTTACCTTACCCCGCGCCTGGTGGGCGAGCGCATCGGTCTGCATCCGCTGGCGGTGATTTTCGCGTTGCTGGCTTTTGGCCAGGTGTTCGGCTTCGTCGGGGTGCTGATTGCGCTGCCGGCCAGTGCCGTGCTGCTGGTGGGCATTCGCCGTGTGCGTGCCAGCTATCTGGGCAGCCGGCTTTACAACAAGGCAGGCTGAACCCGTGGCACGTCATGGCTTTTTGCGTGTGAATGAAAGCGTGAGAGCGTCTTGAAGCAGATCGCGCTGGACATCGGGCTGGCCTCGGCCCCCTCGTTCGCCAATTTCTTTGGCGGACCGAACGAGGCCGCGCTCAGGCACCTGGAGCTGTGGGCCGGCAACACGCTGCGCTCGCCGGTGCCCACCTACCTGTGGGGCGAGTCGGCCAGCGGCAAGACGCACCTGCTCAAGGCGGTGCGGGAAGCGCTGCGCGAGCAGGGCGCGGCCAGCGGCTGGCTCGATGCCTCCATGCTGGAGCCGCCCGCGTACAACGAGGCCTGGGCCGCCGTGATTCTGGACGACTGCCATCTCTACACCGCGGTGCAGCAGCAGGCAGCCTTCAACTGGTTCGTCAATGCGCTCAACGCCTCCGACGGCCACCCCCGCTGGGTGCTGGCGGCCGGCCTGGTGCCGCCCGCCGACCTGGCCCTGCGCGAAGACCTGCGCACCCGCCTGGGCTGGGGCCATGTGTTTGCGCTGCAGGCCTTGAGCGAAACCGAGCGCCGGGCCGTGCTGCGGCGCGAGGCCGATGCCCGCGGCGTATTTTTGAGCGATGACGCGATGGACTTCATGCTCACCCGCTTCTCGCGCGACCTGGGCAGCCTGATGCAGCTGCTCGACCAGCTCGATGCCTACGCCCTGCAGACCCAGCGCGCCATCACCATCCCGCTCATCAAGTCCATGCTGGAAAGTGAATGACCGACAAGAAGAAAATCGCGCTGTTTGACCTTGACCACACGCTGATCCCGATCGACTCGGACTACGAGTGGGGCGAGTTCACCATCGCGCTGGGCTGGTGCGACAGCACCGAATTCAAGCGCCGCAATGCCGAGTTTTTCGAGCACTACCGCGCCGGCACGCTGGACATCCACGACTACGTGCGCTTTGCCACCCAGGCCATCCGCGAGCAGGGCGCTGCGGCTTCGGCGGCGGCGCATGCGCGCTTCATGCAGGAGGTGGTGCGGCCGGCCATCACGCCCCAGGCACTGACGCTGGTGGACAGCCACCGCGCGGCCGGCGAAGAGCTGGTCATTGTCACGGCCACCAACGAGTTCGTGACACGCCCGATTGCCGACGCTTTCGGTGTGCCGGAGCTGATTGCGGTGCAACTGGAACGCGATGCCGCAGGCTGGGTGACCGGCGAAATCAGGGGCACGCCGTCGGCCCGCGACGGCAAAGTGACCCGCATGGAACAATGGCTGGCAGCCCGCGGGCTGGACTGGGGCGACGTGGAGACCACCTTCTACAGCGACTCCATGAACGACCTCGCCCTGCTGGAGCGGGCCACCCACCCGGTGGCCACCAACCCCGATGCGCGCCTGCGGGCCCTCGCCACAGAGCGTGGATGGCGCATACTTGACCTGTTTATCCAGGGCCTGCAGACATGATGTCAGAAGGCCGCAATTTTTCATGATCAAAAAATTTATCGACAAGCTGTTCGGAAAATCCGGCAGTGCAGACGCCGAGTCAGGCGCAAAACGGGTCAAAAAGTCAGTCTACGGACAGCGGCAGGATGTCGGGCCTGCGGAGCACGGCATTGACGTCAAGCTCGTCGATGACCGCGCGATGGACGTGGTGCGCACCCTCAAGGATGCCGGGTACGAGGCCTACATCGTCGGCGGTGCCGTGCGCGACCTGCTGGTCGGCCTGCGGCCCAAGGACTTCGACGTGGCCACCGACGCCACGCCCGAGCAGGTCAAAAGCCTGTTCCGCCGCGCCTTCATCATCGGCCGCCGCTTTCGCATCGTGCATGTGGTCTATGGCCGCGGGCGCGAACATGAGGTGATTGAGGTGTCCACATTCCGGGCACATCTGGACAGTGCGGATGCCGAGCAGGTCGGCGGCAACGAACGCACCAGCAAGAGCGAACTCGCCGGCATGAAGCATGCGGTGGACGCCTCTGGCCGGGTGCTGCGCGACAACGTCTGGGGTCCGATCGAGCAGGACGCGGCCCGCCGCGACTTCACCATCAATGCCATGTACTACGACCCGGAAACCCAGGTCGTGGTCGACTATCACCACGGCATCCGGGACGCGAAGAAGAAAATCATCCGCATGATCGGCAACCCGGTGGTGCGCTACCGCGAAGACCCGGTGCGCATCATCCGCGCCGTGCGCTTCGGCGCCAAGCTCAGCCCACTCGGCTTCAAGTTCGAGGACAAGACCTCTGCGCCGCTGCGCGAGATGAAGGGCCTGCTGGCCGATGTGCCGCAGTCGCGCCTGTTTGACGAAATGCTCAAGCTGCTGCAGACCGGGCATTCGATCGCCAGCATTGCGCAGCTCAAGGCTCTGGGCCTGGGCACCGGCATCTACCCGCTGCTCGACGTCGTGGTCGAAAACGCCGATGAGCCGTTTCTGAAACTTGCGCTGCAAGACACCGACCGCCGCGTTGGCGAAGGCAAGCCGGTGGCGCCCAGCTTTTTGCTGTCCTGCGTGCTGTGGTCCGAAGTACGCGAAGGTTGGGAACGGCGCCAGAAGCGCGGCGAGCACCTCATGCCCGCGCTGCAGGACGCGATCGACGACGCCTTCAATGCCAGGATCGGCGACGTCTCCGGCCGCGGCAAGCTCGGCACCGACATGCGCGAGATCTGGACCATGCAGCCGCGCTTTGAAAAACGCACCGGCAGCGCGCCGTATTCGCTGCTGGAGCAGCCGCGCTTTCGCGCCGGCTTCGACTTCCTGCGGCTGCGTGCGCAAACCGGCGAAATTGACGCTGAACTGGGCGAGTGGTGGGAAACGTTCAGCACCGCCTATGACGACGAACGCCACGCCATGATTGAAAAGGTGCGTCTGGAGCAGCAGCAAAGGCCGCAGGCGCCGCGCGTGCGCGTCAAGCGTGCCGAGGGGGATCGCGCACCTGCAGCCGGCCCTTCGGGTGAGCATGCGCAGACCGAGCCGTCGCAGGGTCCGTCAGATGCAGAATCGGGTGAGGCAGCCCCCGCGCGCAAGCGCCGCCGCCGCCGCAAGCCAGCCAACCGGGGAGCTTCCGGCTCTGAAGGCGGCGCTGGCTCTGCAGCGACTGGCGCTGACAACGGCGAATAAGCGGTGCCTGCGGAGCTTGCGCGTCCGCCCGTCCGTGCCTATGTGGGCCTCGGCGCCAACCTGGGCGATGCCAAGGCGGCGCTGAAAGCAGCCGTGGAGGCGATGGCCGCATGGCCGGATACGCAGCTTGCCGCACGTTCCAGCGTTTACAGAACAGCACCACTCGATACCGACGACGGCAGCGAAAAACCAGCAGTGGGTGATGATTACCTCAATGCAGTGGTCGCGCTGGACACCACGCTGTCTGCACCGGCGCTGCTGGCCCGGCTCCAGCAACTGGAGCAGCAAGCCGGCCGCGAGCGGCCATACCGCAACGCTCCCCGCACGCTGGATCTGGACTTGCTGCTCTACGGCAGCGGTACGCTGGATTCCACCACATTGACCGTGCCGCACCCGCGCATGCAGCAGCGGGCTTTTGTCCTGGTACCGCTGGCCGAGATTGCACCTGAACTGGTCAGCCGCGCATCGCTGTCGGCGGTGGCGCAACAGGCCATCACGCGGGTGGACGCGCTCGAGGATTGAGCGGCAGGGTTGACGGCTATGGTGCCAGCCGCTCCCGCAGCCAGCCTCCGCCGTCCTGCAGGGTGTAACGCAGCCGGTCATGCAGCCGGCTCTTGCGGCCCTGCCAGAACTGCCAGTTGTCGGGCTTGAGCCGGTAGCCGCCCCAGTGCGGTGGGCGCGGCGGTTGCAGCAGGAATTTCGCGCCGTATTTCGCGGCGTTGGTCACCAGCACGCTGCGGCTGGCAATCACCTCGCTCTGCGGACTGGCCCAGGCGCCGATGCGCGAGTCCAGCGGACGGCTGTGGAAGTAGGCGTCGCTTTCCTCGTCAGAGACTTTCTCCACGACGCCTTCAACGCGCACCACGCGTTCGAGCTCGACCCAGTGGAATTGCAGGGCGGCGTAGGGGTTGCCCGCCAGCTCGTGGCCCTTGCGGCTGTCGTAGTTGGTGTACCAGACGATGCCGCGCTCGTCATAGCCCTTGATCAGCACCACGCGGGTCGATGGCCGCAGGTTGCTGGCCACGGTGGCCAGCGTCATCGCGTTGGGCTCCGGCACCTGGGCGGCAATGGCCTCGTCCAGCCACTGGCCGAACTGCTTCATCGGGTCTGCGTGCGAGGCGTCTTCGTTGAGCTCCGCGCGCTCGTAGCTTTTGCGGAGATCGGCGATGGAAGTGGAGGTGTCTGACATACTGGAAGTATAGGGACGCCGCCGGTGTTCCACCGCTTCCGCACCAAGATACCCCGTGACGTTCCCGACCTCTGTTGATGCCTCCGGCTTGCCCGTGGTGATTGTGCTGGCCGCTGGCCGGGGCGAGCGCTTTCGCGCCTCTGGCGGCGCGGTGCACAAGCTCGATGCGCTGCTGGCAGGCCAGCCGGTGCGTGCGCATGTGCTGGCCGCGGTGCGGGCCAGCGGTTTGCCGTACCACGTGGTGGAACCTGACGAGGCACGGCCGGGCATGGGCGACTCGATTGCGGCCGGTGTGCGCGCCACGGCGGGTGCCGCCGCGTGGTTGATCCTGCCTGCTGATTTGCCGCTGGTGCGCGGCGAGACCTTGCGCACCATGGCCGGCGGCGCTGGCGCGGCTGAAGCGGTCACTGTGCCGGTGCACCAGGGTCAGCGGGGCCATCCGGTGCGTTTTGCGGCGTGTTGTGGGCCTGCTCTGATGGCACTGGCCGGAAACGAGGGGGCGGCCTCCGTGGTGCGTGCGCAGGCTGCGCTCGGGGCAGTGGCGTTCCTGGCGGTCGACGACGCCGGTACCGTGACCGACATCGACACACTCGAGGACTTGCGCCGCGCCGAAGCACTGCTGCAGGACCGGCGTTAGCCCCCGGCGGCGGCCATCCGCGGTCAGCTGCGGGTGATGGTGGCGCAGGCCAGGCGCGGGCCGGAGTTGCCGGTCGGCTGGGTCTTGTAGTCGTCCGGATCGCGGTGAACGATCAGGCCGCGGCCGACGATGTCGCTGGCGCCAGCACCCACGGCAATGGTCCGCGACTCAAAACTGAATTTGGCCACGCCGTTGGCGTCCGCCTTCAGGCTCGGCAGATCGCCGGCATGGTGCGCCGCCTCGGCATGGTTGCCGTGGGGCTTGCCGTCCGGGTTGAAGTGGCCGCCGGTGCTCATGCCGTCGCCACTGGAGCAATCGCCTTTTTCATGCACATGAAAGCCGTGTTCGGCGTTGGGCTTGAGGCCGCGGATTTCCCCCGCCACACGGACCATGTCGCCGCTTTGCGCGAAGCTCACGGTGCCGGTGGCGGTGCTGCCTTTGGTGCTCTGCAGCTGAGCCACGGCGCTGGGGCCTTTCATGACGCTGGCGCAGGCTGTCAGGGCGAGAACGCCGGCGAGCAGGGTGAAACGGACGAACATGCAAGTCTCCTGGTATTGTTTGAAGTGCTCTGACTCTAAGCGGCATTGCATGGGCCTGCAAGCCAGTCGGACATGGGCCGCCGGGCGCATCAGCGGCCGACCATCGCCAGCAGCTTGCCCAGCGCACGGTCTTCGATGCCCAGTTCGCGCAGCTTGTCGTACGTGAGCTGCGCGTAGTCGCGCGTGGTGCCGTAGCGTCCGCAGGAGTCCGAAAAAATCTGCCGGTAGGTGTCGTCGCTCAGCACCCCCGTGTGGCTGGGGCTGCGCTTGGACAGCGTGAACGCCAATCCCCTCACGTCGCCCTTGGCCGTCTGGCAGCGCAGCCACTTCGGGTCGTACACGCCGTTGGGCATCTCTCGTGCCCACAGGGCGGGCAGGGCAGCGGCCACCTGCTGGCGCGGAATGCGGAACACCACGCCTTTGCAACTGCCGCCGTGCAGCAGGCCGAACACCAGGCCCGGGCATTCGGGCGTGCCGCGGTTCAGGCGGCTCCACATCTTCAGTGCCCGGTGGTAGCCATGGATGCTGGCAAAGCGCTGCTCGGCGAATTCAAACTCCGGCCGCCAGATCAACGAGGCATACCCAAAAATCCAGAGGTCCGACTTGCCGCCCCATTCGCGGGTGATGGCTTCCAGCATGTGGTCGGGGTTGCGGCCTGGCAGCGGGATGGTCGGCGCAGGGGGTCGGGGGTTCTGGCGAGCGATGGAGGTCACCCCCGCACTTTACAATGCGCCCTCTGTTTGTGAAGGAAATCGGGTCATGTTTTCGCAGAGCGATGAAGGCCAGCAGGGTCTGGTGTTGATGGTCGTTCTTGGCCTGGTCGGTTTCGTGGTGGCCCTGGTGTTGGCGCTGGCCATTGCCACACCGGTCGTCGACCGCTCGTTGGCTGGTGCGCCGGCGGTGGCTTTGCCGTCTGGCCCGGTGCCAGCCGTGGCTGCTGCACCAGGTGGTGCGTCTCCTGTGTCTTCTGCGCCTTCCGCGCCTTCGTTGTCGGCAGCGCAGACCGCGCAGGCAGAGCAAGCCCGCGAAGATGCCGCCAGCGTCAAGGTGGAGCGGGAGGTCGTCAAGTTCTATTTCGCATCGGGCCAAGCCGAGCTGGCCGCTGGCGCTGCAGATGCCTTGACAGGCCTGGTCCGTGCTGCGGGCAACAGCCGCAAGTTCGTGGTCTCGGGGTTTCACGATGCCAGCGGTGACCCTGTCCGCAATGCCGACCTCGCCAGGCGGCGGGCGGCGTCGGTGCGGGATGCGCTGATCCGGCTGGGTGTGCGCGAGCAGCAGATCGAGCTGCGCAAACCCGAGTCGGTGGCAGCCACCGGCACCAACCCCGAGGCGCGCCGGGTCGAGATCACGCTGCAGTGAGCGGCAAGGCCTGACGGCGGCCGCAGTTTCGTTACCGCTCTGTAACTTTCGGGCAGATGTTGGACCGGTAACCGGTTACGATAGATCGTGTAATTAAGTTACACGCGCAAAATCATCCGCGGGTACAGCCCCCTGCGGTCGGTCTTTCCAATCCAGGATTGCTTCACATGGCCATTCATCCCACCGTTGCCCGCGTCACCGCACGCATCATCGAACGCAGCCGTCCCGGCCGGGACGCTTACCTGGCACAGCTCCACGCCATGAACACGCGTGCCCCCGGCATGGACCGCATGGGCTGCGCCAACATCGCCCACGGCGTGGCGGGTATTCCGCTGGACGACCGCTTCAAGGTGGTGACCCAGCGCGCACCCAACATCGGCATCGTCACCGCTTACAACGACATGCTGTCGGCGCATGTGCCGCTGCAGGGCTACCCCGCATTGATCAAGGACGAGGCCCGCAAGCTGGGCGCTACGGCCCAGGTGGCGGGCGGCGTGCCGGCGATGTGCGACGGCGTCACGCAGGGCACAGCTGGAATGGAGCTCAGCCTCTTCAGCCGCGACGTGATTGCCATGGCCACGGCCGTCGCGCTGTCGCACGACATGTTCGATGCCGCGCTGATGCTGGGCGTGTGCGATAAGATCGTGCCCGGCCTGCTGATTGGTGCGCTGCAGTTCGGCCATCTGCCCACCGTGTTTGTGCCGGCGGGCCCCATGACGTCTGGCCTGCCCAACAAGGAAAAAGCCCGCGTGCGCGAGCAAGCGGCGCAGGGTCTGGTCGGGCGCGACGGCCTGCTGGAGGCCGAACTGAAGTCGTATCACAGCCCCGGCACCTGCACCTTTTACGGCACCGCCAACAGCAACCAGATGCTGCTTGAAGCCATGGGCCTGCATGTGCCCGGTACCGCCTTTGTGAACCCAGGGGACGCGCTGCGCACCGAACTCACCCGCGAGGCCGCCCGCACCGTGCTGGGCATTGTCAAGTCACAGCGCTACGCTCCCATTGGAATGATTGTTGATGAGAAAGCCATCGTCAATGCGATGGTGGCCTTGCTGGCCACCGGCGGCTCCACCAACCACCTGATTCACTGGGTGGCGGTGGCGCACTCGGCCGGTATCGTGATCGACTGGAATGATTTTTCAGACCTTTCCGATGTGGTCCCCACGCTGGCCCATGTGTACCCCAATGGCAGCGCCGATGTGAACCAGTTCCAGGCCGCTGGCGGGCCAGGCTTCATCCTGCGTGAGCTGCTGGACGCCGGCTTCCTGCACGAGGACGTGCTGACCGTGCGCGATGGCGGCCTGCGCGAATACACCCGCATGCCTGCCATGGCGCCGACCGGCCTGGCGTGGCACGAATTGGGCGATTCGAAAGACGAGTCCATTGTCCGGCCTGCGTCGCGGCCGTTCAGTCCCACCGGTGGCCTCAAGCTGCTGCAGGGCAACCTGGGCCGCAGCGTGATCAAGGTGTCGGCCGTGCCGGATGACCGGCATGTCATCGAGGCGCCAGCCCAGGTGTTTGATTCGCAGGAGGCTTTGCTCAAGGCCTTCAATGCAGGCGAGATGGAACGCGACGTGGTCTGCGTGGTGCGCTGGCAGGGTCCGCAGGCCAACGGCATGCCGGAGTTGCACAAGCTGACACCGCCGTTGGCCGTGCTGCAGGGCAAGGGCTTCAAGGTGGCGCTGGTGACCGACGGCCGCATGAGCGGCGCCTCGGGCAAGGTGCCGGCCGCGATTCATGTCTCGCCCGAGGCGTCCGCAGGCGGCCCACTGGCCAAGGTGCGTGACGGCGACATCATCCGCGTGGATGCGCTCACCGGCGATTTGTTCGTGCGGGTGCCTGATGCCGAATGGGCGGCGCGCACGGCGGTCGACATGCCGGCAGAATTGCGGCAGCGCAACGGCGTGGGCATGGGCCGCGAGCTGTTCGCCGGCATGCGCCGGCATGCGCTGACCGCCGAAGAAGGAGCTTTGACGTGGATGTGAACCTCAACGTGAACGGAAAACTGACAGCGCTGCAGGTGATGCAGGACGCGCCGGTGATTCCCGTCATCGTGCTGCACGATGCGGTGCAGGCCGTGGCGCTGGCGCGCGCGCTGGTGGCGGGCGGCATCCGCATGCTGGAAGTCACGCTGCGCACGCCGCAGGCACTGGCCTGCATCGAAGCGATTGCGCGCGATGTACCGGAGGCGGTGGTGGGTGCCGGCACCGTGCGAAGTGCCTCGGATGCACAGGCCTGCGCCATGGCCGGTGCCCGTTTCGTGGTCAGCCCCGGCTACACGCATGCGGTGGGCCAGGCCTGCCGTGACGCCGGGTTGCCGCTGCTGCCGGGCGTGGCCACCGGCAGCGAGATCATGATGGCGCAGGAAGACGGTTTGACCGAACTGAAGTTCTTCCCGGCCATGCAGGCGGGCGGCCCGGCCATGCTGAAGGCCTGGAGCGGGCCGTTCGGCGACGTGCGGTTTTGCCCGACAGGCGGCGTGTCGGTGGCGAATGCGGCGGAGTTTCTGGCCCTGCCCAATGTGGTGTGTGTAGGCGGCTCGTGGTTGACGCCGGCCGAGGCGCTGGTTCACAACAACTGGTCGCAGGTGACGGCACTGGCGTATCAGGCCAGTCAGCTCAAGCGCTGAGACGTTCAGCGGCGTAGCTGCCCCTGCGCTCAGGCGACGGATTTCTGAGCAGCATGACGCCTCTTTTCCAGCAGTTCGAAGAGGCCCATGCCTGTGAGCATGGCGACGACAAACGCCACGGCTTTCGGTGAGCCCATGCCGAGTGCGACCAGACCGGGACCGGGGCAAAAGCCCGCCAATCCCCAGCCCACACCGAACAGCACGCTGCCTACGATCAGCCGGCGGTCAATGTGCTGTGCGGCCGGCAGCCTCAGCGGTGCGCCCAGCAGGGACACCGTGCGCTTTTTGGCCAGCAGGAAGGCAAAGAAGCCGACCAGCACGGCGCCACCCATCACAAAGGCCAGTGAGGGATCCCACGCGCCCGCCAGATCCAGAAAGCCCAGCACCTTGGCCGGGTTGGCCATGCCGGAAATGATGAGGCCCAGCCCGAACACCAGACCCGCCAGAAGAGAAGTCAGAACCCACATGGTGTGCCCTCCTTAGATGCCAACGAGGTGGCGCACGACAAAGACGGTGACAAACCCGGCGCCCATGAAGGCGCCGGTGGCAGCCAGGGAGCGCAGCGACAGGCGCGACAGCCCGCACACGCCGTGGCCGCTGGTGCAGCCCGCACCGTAGCGGGTGCCGACACCGACCAGCAGTCCGGCCACGACCAGCGTGCCGTAGCCGGCATCGACCTGCATGGCAGGCAGTGCGGCAAACAGCGCATACACCAGCGGCGCGCCGATGAGTCCGGCAATGAAGGCCACGCGCCAGGCGACATCACCGCGCACGGGCTTGAGCAGGCCGCCCACGATGCCACTGATGCCGGCGATGCGGCCATTGAGCAGCACCAGCATGGCGGCTGCCAGGCCGATGAGCAGGCCGCCCGCGAGGGCCGTCCAGGGCGTAAAGGCGTTCCAGTCGATCGACATCATGTGCCTCCTTCAGGGCAGTACTGGCGGTACAGCAGCGCCAGAATTTCCAGCGTGCCTGCATCGGCCACGCGGTAGTAAATGTTCTTGCCCTCGCGCCGTGTGGTCACGCTGCCCTCATTGCGCAGCACCCCCAGTTGCTGCGACAGTGTGGGCTGGCGAATGCCCAGAATCTCCTCCAGCTCGCTGACGCACAACTCGCCCTGGGAGAGCTGGCACAGCAGCAGCAGGCGGTCTTCATTGGCCAGCACTTTCAGTGCGCCCACGGCACGCGCCGCCGCGTTGCGCAGGCGCTCGGGGTTCAGGACGGGGTGCGATGTTTTCATGGGGCAGCTTCAGTTGACTCGCATATAGTATGTATAAATATATAATGTAAGTCAAGACATTGTCTGTCTGGACTGAAAAGTGTCGTTCAACAAGGGAGGGACCATGAGCAACGCAGCGACCCCCACACCGCGCATCGAGGCCTTTTTCGACCCGGTCACCGGAACAGTGACTTATGTGGTGTCCGATACCGGGATGGGGCGTGCCGCCATCATTGATCCGGTGCTGGACTACGACCCGAAGTCCGGGCACACCAGCACCGCATCAGCCGACAAAGTGCTGGCCTACGTGGCTGCACAAGGCCTTCAGGTGGACTGGATCCTGGAAACCCATGCCCATGCCGACCATCTGTCGGCCGCCCGTTACCTGAAGGCGCAGGCCGGTGGCCGCATTGCCATCGGCGAGCACATCCGCGCGGTGCAGTCCACCTTCAGGACGATCTTCAACCTGGAGCCGTCGTTTGTGCCGGATGGCAGCCATTTCGATCACCTGTTCAGCGACGGCGAGGTCTTCATGATCGGCCGCCTGGAAGCGACCGCCTTGCTGGTGCCCGGGCACACACCGGCGGACATGGCTTACCGGGTGGGGGCCTCGGTGTTTGTGGGCGACACGCTCTTCATGCCGGACGTCGGCACGGCACGCGCCGACTTTCCGGGCGGCGACGCCCACACGCTGTACCGCTCCATCCGGCGCCTGCTGGCGCTGCCGGCGGACACGCAGGTCTTCGTTTGCCACGACTACCCGCCCACATCGTCCATATCGTCCACCCCGCGCGAGCCCCACTGGCAGACCACGGTGGGTGAGCAGCGCGCGCACAACATCCATGTGCATGACGGCATTGCAGAGGACGCGTTTGTGGCCATGCGCGCTGCACGCGACGCAACCCTGGAGATGCCCACCTTGATCCTGCCGGCCATCCAGGTCAACATCCGCGCCGGCGAGATGCCACCGCCCGAGGGCAATGGCGTGCGCTACCTGAAAGTGCCGCTCAACCTGCTCGGCAAGGCGTGGTAGCGCAAAGGCAGCGACTCAGCGCAGCCCGGCGCCCGCTGCGGTTTCAGCGCGCTGGATCAGCTCGATCTTGTAGCCATCCGGGTCGGTGACAAAAGCGATCACGGTGGTGCCGC
The DNA here is from genome assembly GCA_943370905.1 of Synechococcus sp. UW140. GTDB lineage: Bacteria > Pseudomonadota > Gammaproteobacteria > Burkholderiales > Burkholderiaceae_C > Polaromonas. The sequence goes on along the minus strand of CALRSS020000004.1, from coordinate 198,448 downwards.
CCTTGACCGGGCCGGCCTCCCGCGTGACGTTGCCGCCGGCGGCCTTGATCTTCTCGCAGGCAGCGTAAGCGTCCGGCACACCCAGCGCGATGTGGCCGTAGGCCGTGCCCATCTCGTAGCTGGTGGTGCCCCAGTTGTAGGTGAGCTCAATCTCGGCCTGCGCCGGGTTGCCCTCGTAGCCCACAAACGCCAGGCTGTATTTGTACTCAGGGTTTTCAGACCGTCGGATCAGCTGCATGCCAAGCACCTGGGTGTAGAAGTCGATGGAGCGCTGCATATCGCCAACGCGAAGCATGGTGTGAAGAAGTCGCATGAAATATTCCTGAAAAACGAATAGGGGATGGGCTGCTGCTTGCTGCTCTCAGTTCAGGCCGCAGGCGCGCCTTTCTGGCGGGCGGGTTCGGCCTTGATGAAGGCCTCGTGCTGGCTGCACAGGGCCATGATGCGGTCAATCGTCGGAATGTTGGGTACCTCGATCTTGAACACCTTCATCACCGCGAGGATGCTGGCCAGGCAGATGTCGGCCATCGTGACGGCATCGCCATGGCAGAACCTGCCGGTCTCGCTTTCGGTCGCAAGGCGTTGCTCCACCGCCTGCAGGCCGGTGGTGAACCAGTGGATTTGCCAGGCGCGCCAGGCGGCATCGTCGAACTGGCCTGCCGTGGTGAGGTACTTCTTCACGCGCGGCGTGATCATCGGGTGCGTGTCGGCTGCCAGCATCGCGGCCAACGAGCGTACCCGGGCGCGGCCGTGCGGGTCGGTGGGCAGCAACGCGGGCTGCGTATAGACCTCATCGATAAATTCCAGAATGGCCAGCGATTGGGTGATGGGCGTGTGCGACTGGCCGTCACCCCTGTCAATCAGCGCCGGAATGCCGCCCAGGGGGTTGATCCTGAGGTAAGCCTCACTGCGCTGCTCGCCGGCATCGATGTTGATGTTGTGTTCTTCAGGCTGCACACCCTTGAGGTTGAAGGCCACCCGCACGCGGTAGGTGGCTGATGTGCGCCAGAAGGAAAAGAGCTCAAAGCGTGGGGTGTCGGTCATGGGGGTTCCTGTGTTCTGGTGCGGCAGCGCCGCAGCGTGCAAGATCACACAAGAATAATCCACAACGGTCTTTTGTGCCGGACGAAGGCCCGGACGCAAATCCTGCGATTCCTCAGCCCTTGATGTCGAACACCAGGCAGGTGGTGGTGGCGTGGGCGTAGAGCTTGCCATCCGGCCCGACGATGCGGCCCTCTGCCGTGGCGAGCTGCTTGCCGCAGTGGATGATGGTGCCAATGGCGCGCAGCGGTCCGGTGGCGTGGGAGGCGGCCCGCACGATGTTCACGCCCAGCTCGGCGGTGGTGTAGCCGCGGCCCGCCGGCATCAGAGTGTGCACAGCGCAGCCCACGGCCGAGTCGAGCAGGGTGGCGTACCAGCCGCCATGCACGCTTCCCAGTGGGTTGTAGTGCTTGAGCTGCGGTGTGCCCTGGAAGGTGGCCTTGCCGGAGGCGACCTCCACCAAGGAAAAATCCAGTGTCTCGGCAATGTGGGGATAGGGCAGTTCGCCGGCCAGCATGGCCTGCAGAATCTCCAGCCCCGTTTTGCCTGCGACGTCTGTGGGCTTGGCGAGGCCAGGCCGGCCGCCGCCTGCGCGCATGCGCTCCTGCACCGTGGCCAGTTGTTCATTCCATTGCGCCAATGTTTCCTGTGGGGTCATTTCATCTTCCTTAATTTGCATATACAACAATTGTAGCTACAATTAAATACATGACGCAAGCTCCACGCAACCCATCCACGGTCACCGTTCCGGCCACAGGCACAGACGCCGAACTCAGGGCCCTGCTGAAAACCCAGGGCTGCACCAACCTGCGCCTGCGGCAACTGATGCGCCGCGTGGCCCAGCACTACGACCTGGAGATGGCGAAGGCAGGTCTGAAGACCACGCAGTATTCGCTGCTGAGCCATGTGCTCAAGCTCGGTCCGCTGCGTCCGGGCGATCTGGCGCGTGGCATGAAGGTCAGTGCCTCCACCCTCACGCGCAACCTCCAGCCGCTGGTGGAGGCGGGCTGGCTGCGTGTGACGGCCGGCTCCGATGCGCGCAGCCGGCTGGTCAGCATCACGGAAGCTGGCCGTGCCAAGCGCGACGAAGCCCAGCAGCGCTGGAAAGCCGCGCAGAACGGCCTGAACGACCTGTTGGGCGTCAAGCGGGTGCTGGCACTGCATGCACTGATCAATGAATCGCTGGATCTTTTGTCGGCGGTTGAACCGGGAGACGATGATGAGCACTGACATCGGCAAAAGCAAAAAGACCGCGCCGCAGCACCTGGCCCTGTGGCTGGTGTTGCTGGCCGCAGGTGGCACCTTTGCGCTGACCATGGGCACCCGCCAGACCATGGGCCTGTTTCTCAGCCCGCTCAACACCGCCACAGGTCTGGGCATCGGCAGCATCAGCCTGGCCTTTGCGTTCGGCCAGTTGTGGTGGGGCCTGACCCAGCCCTTTGCCGGCGCGGTGGCCGACAAGATCGGTACCGGCCGCGTGGTCTTCATCGGTGCCTTGCTGGTGGCCCTGGGCACCTTCATCACGCCCTTGATGACGACCACCGCCGGCCTGATTCTGGCCATCGGCGTTCTCTCGGCAGGCGGCGCCGGCATGGCCGGTCCGTCGGTGATCATGGCCGCCACCACGCGCCTCATCGCACCTGAAAAGCGCGGCATGGCCACCGGCATCGTCAACGCGGGCGGCTCCTTCGGCCAGTTCATCATGGCGCCGATTGCGGCTGCGCTGATCGCCGGCATGGGTTGGGCATCGGCGATGCAGATCATGGGGCTGCTGGTGCTGCTGGCGCTGCCGGCGGTGTGGGTGCTGCGGGGCAATTCACTGCAGTCTGTGCCCGTGGGGCAAAAAACCGTGGGCACCAGCGAGGCGGTGCGCACCGCGCTGGCCACACCCAGCTTCCTGATGCTGGGCGCCGGCTTTCTGGTCTGCGGATTCCATGTGGCCTTTCTCGCCACGCACCTGCCCGGGGTGATCGCGTCCTGCGGCTTGCCCACGCAGGTGGGCGGCTGGGCACTGGGCATGATTGGCCTCTTCAACATCGTCGGCAGCCTGGCGATGGGCTGGGCCGTCGGGCGCTGGCGCATGAAGTCGCTGCTGGCCTTGCTGTACGCCACGCGCGGGCTGGCTGTGCTGGTGTTTCTGATGGCACCGAAAACCGAAGCGGTGGTGCTGCTGTTCGCTGCCGTGATGGGCGTGACATTTCTTTCCACCGTCCCGCCAACGGCGGGCCTGGTGGCCAAGATGTTCGGCACGGCCAACATGGCGACGCTGTTCGGCGTGGTGATGCTGTCGCACCAGGTGGGCGGTTTCATGGGGGCCTGGCTGGGCGGCAAGGTGTTCGAATGGACAGGTGCCTACGACTGGGTCTGGTACATCGACATCGTGCTCGCGGTGGGCGCCGCGCTGATCAACCTGCCGATCCGCGAGGCCTTGCCGCCGCGTGCTGCGGCTCGCGCTGCGGCCTGATCGACGATGGCTTCCCCGCCCATCGATCCCCGTACCCGGCTGCTGCTGGAGGCGCCTATCGGCCGCACGCTGCTGCGCCTGGCAGCACCCAATGTGCTGGTGATGGTGGCGCAGGCGGCCGTCGGCCTGATCGAGACCTACTTCGTCGGCAAGCTGGGCACCGATGCACTGGCCGGCATGGCGCTGGTGTTTCCGGTGGTGATGCTGATGCAGATGACCTCGGCGGGCGCCATGGGCGGGGGCATTGCCTCGTCCATCGCGCGCGCGCTCGGCGCCGGGCGGCGCGATGACGCCAACGCGCTGGTGCTGCATGCGATGGTGATTGCGCTGGGTTTCGGCGTGGCGTTCTCGCTGGTGCTGCTGCTCTGCGGACGCGCCCTCTATACACGCATGGGCGGCAGCGGGGCTTCACTGGAGGCCGCGCTCACCTACTCGCACTGGGTGTTTGCGGGCGCGATCCTGGTGTGGCTGTTCAATTCGCTGGCGGCCGTGATCCGCGGCACCGGCAACATGAGTGTGCCGGCCAACGTGACAGTCGCCGGTGTGCTGGTGCTGGTGCCGCTGTCGCCGCTGCTGATCTTCGGTTGGGGTCCGGTGCCGGCCCTCGGCATAGCCGGCGGTGCCATCGCCTTGCTGCTGTATTACCTGGTCGGTACGTTTGCCCTCGCGGCCTACCTGTGGTCGGGCCGCAGCGTGATCCAGCCGGCGTGGGCAAAGGTGCACCTGCGCTGGCTGTTCTTTCGCGACATCCTGCGCATTGGCCTGGTGGGCTCGATCTCCACCGTGGCCACCAATCTCTCCATCGGCGTCGCAACGTCGCTCGCCGGGGGTTTCGGTTCCGCTGCGATTGCCGGTTATGGCACGGCTTCGCGGCTGGAGTACCTGCTGGTTCCCCTGGTCTTCGGTCTGGGTGCGCCGCTGGTGGCCATGGTCGGCACCTGCATGGGCGCGGGCCAGCATGAGCGTGCCCTCAAGGCCACCTGGACGGGCGCAGTCATGGCCTTTGCGCTGACCGAAGCCATCGGGCTGGCCGCTGCTTTTTTCCCGCGGGCCTGGCTGTCGCTTTTCGGCACCGACCCGGCCATGCTGGAGGCGGGCACGCTGTACCTGCGCGCTGTCGGCCCGCTCTACGGTTTCTTCGGCGTGGGCCTGGTGCTTTACTTCGCGTCGCAGGGCGCCGGGCGACTGCTGTGGCCAGTGGCAGGCAACCTGGCGCGCCTGGCAGTGGCGGCCATCGGCGGCTGGCTGGCGATCCGCTGGGGCGGAGGTCTGGCACAGGTGTTTGCCATGCAGGGCGCAGCGCTGGTCGTTTATGGCGTGGTGATTGCTTGCGCGATTGCCGGTGGCGCATGGTTCGGCCGAGTCGGCTGGCCTTGCAGCACCGCCAGCCTGCTGCGGCGCATCCATCCGGCCTGAGGAGCCAAGGGTTGACCGCGTTGCAAGCATGGCGCGGTGTGCCAGAATCCACGCAGGTAGCCAACTCGCGGGGAACAGCCGATGCTTATCAATTGTGTGGTTTACCAGAACGGGACCAAGCTGGCCGACATCCCGGCCAGTGAGATCAGCGACTATATTTCCAGGCCCGACACCTTCGTGTGGGTGGCCATGCAGGACGCTACGCCCGAAGAACTCGAGGAAATGCAGCACGAGTTCGGGCTGCACGAACTGGCGGTGGAGGATGCCCGGCACGGCCACCAGCGGCCCAAGATCGAGGAATACGGCAACTCGCTTTTTTCCGTGCTGCACCTCATTGAAACCGTGCCCGACCAGCCGGGCGAGCTCAATGTCGGCGAGGTCGATGTGTTCACCGGCAGCAACTATGTGCTGTCGGTGCGCAACCGCAGCCAGAAGGGGTTTCTGGGCGTGCGCGCACGCTGCGAGCGTGAGCCCGAGCTGCTGCGCAATGGGTCCGGTTTTGTGCTCTACGCGCTGATGGACGCGGTGGTGGACCGCTACTTTCCCATCATCGACGGGTTCGAGACCGAGCTCGAAACCATCGAGAAGGAAATCTTCACCCAGGGTTCGGCCCGCTCAAACATCGAGCGGCTGTATGAGCTCAAGGGACGCGTGATGATTCTCAAGCATGCCGTGGCCCCGCTGCTGGAAGGTGCCGGCAAACTGCACGGCGGGCGGGTGCCGCACATCTGCCAAGGCGTGCAGGACTACTTCCGCGACGTGGTGGACCACCTCGCGCGCATCAACGGCCTGATCGACAACATGCGCGACACCATCGGCACCGCCATCCAGGTCAACCTGGCCATGGTCACCATTGAAGAGAGCGAAGTCACCAAACGGCTGGCGGCCTGGGCCAGTATCTTTGCGGTGTCGACCGCGTTTGCCGGCATCTGGGGCATGAACTTCGAGAGCATGCCCGAGCTCAAGTGGCGCTACGGTTATTTGATGGCGTTGGCCACGATCGCTGTCACCTGTTCGCTGCTGTACTGGCGCTTCAGGCGCGCGCGCTGGTTGTAGTAGCGACTGGCTGGTCAGCGCGGTGGCTTGAATGCCTTGCGCGCGTCCAGCGCCGCCTGCCGCGAGGCGCACCCCTCGATGTGGTCGTTGACCAGGCCCATCGCCTGCATGAAGGCGTACATCGTCGTGGGCCCGACAAAACTCCAGCCGCGTTTCTTCAGGTCTTTCGACAGCGCCACCGAGGCAGTGGACGTGGTGAAGGCCCTGAGCGTGTCATGGGTGATGCTGGCAGGGCGGTCATCGGCAGCAGGCTCGATGCGCCACACGTAGGCGCCGAGCGAGCCGAACTCGCGGCGCAGTTCCAGCACGCGTTGGGCGTTGTTGATGGTCGAGGCAATCTTGCCCGCATGCCGCACGATGCCGGCATCGGCCAGCAGCCGCTTCACGTCGCGCGCGTCAAAGCGTGCCACCTGCTCGGCATCGAAGTTGGCGAAGCCGCTGCGAAAGGATTCGCGCTTGTTCAGGATGGTGAGCCAGCTCAGCCCGGCCTGAAAGCCTTCCAGGCAGATTTTTTCAAACAGCCGGCGTTCGTCGGCCACCGGAAATCCCCATTCGCTGTCGTGGTAGTTGCGGTACAGCGGCGTCGCCTGGCACCAGGCGCAGCGCGCGGTGCCGGATTCGTCGGTGAAAAGACCGGGGGGTGTGGCATCAGCAGACATGACCAATTCTAGTTTTCAGGCCCGTTCGTGCGAATGTTTTCTGTTCACCCCAGCCACACACTAATCCAGACCGCGGCGATGACCAGCACCAGCCCAGGAACGATGCGTGCCGCGTAAGCGCTGCCACCGGCCTGGAAAGCCACAGCAGCCTTCATCAGCGCATTGGAACTCAGGCCAATGATGATGGCCCAGAGGGCTGTGTCCAGTGGCAGCTTGCCGGCCTTCACCAGCGCGGCCACCGAGGCGGCTGTCGCATGGGCGTCAACCAGCCCGGTCACGGCCGCCGCCAACAGGGTGCCGCGTGCACCCAGCCAGTCGCTGAGCGCCGCAGACACTACTAGTGCTACGCTGATGACAGCTGCAAAGTACATGGCATTTTTCAGGTCAAATGCGCGGCCCAGGTCCTGGTTGTCTGCCTCCTCATTGGGATTGCCTTGCGTCGCAGTTCTGCGCGGAAAGAACAGCAGGCTGTAGGCGCAGGCCGTGAGACCGCCGGATAGCAGCGGCCACAGCAGCGCGTCAAGCAGCGCCGGCTGAACTGCGATCACCACAACGGCCAACTGCACGATGGTTGCGATGCTGGAAAGCACCGCACCGGCGGTCGCACCGTCAGCCTGTTCCTTCGACCCTGATGCACGTACACCCATGGCATGAATGGTGGCCGTGCTGGAGATAAAGCCGGAAGCGAGTCCGGCCAGCGGCAGGCCGTAACGCGGCCCGAGCGCGCGCGTTGCCACATAGCCGAGCGCGCCGACGGCCATCACCAGCACCACCAGGCGGGTGATGGCATGGGGGTTGACGGCGTCAAATGGGCCCATGAAGCGGTCCGGGGCCAGCGGCAGCACGATCAGCGCCGCTGCCGAGAACAACAAGGCGTCGTGCAACTCGCGCTCGGTGAGGATGCGGGACACAAAATAATGAAGTCGGGTTTTTGCAGCCAGCAGCCCGGCCAGTGCCGCCCCCACGCCGGCTGCCAGGACTGCGTGGCGCATTGCCAGCCCGCCGAGCAGGCAGGTCAGCAGCAGGGCGGTTTCCGTGGTCATTCCGGGATCGGTCTCGCGCGTGCGCAGGTAGGCGGTCAATGCCAGAGCGCCCACAACCCCTGTCGCGGCGACCAGCACCGCCGTACCGCCGAGCAGCACCGCGACAGCACCCAGCAGGGCGACGACGGAGAACGTCCGTATGCCGGCCGCATGGCGTGTGGGGCCGCTGCCTTTGTGGCGCTCGCGCTCCGCGCCGATCAGCAGGCCGATGCCCAGTGCCACACTCAGGCCCAGCAGCGTGGAAGATTCAGGATTGGTTGGCAACGCGGCAGTTCCTGAAAAAGGCGATCACGCGATCACCGCCACGGGCAGTCATCGTCAGGTACAGACCTGTACCCTTCAGCGCTACCACTGCTTCGGGCGCGCTGGTCGTGGCAGGATCGGCCGCGACCGAGGGATGGTGTGGCTGCAAGGGTGGACACAAGGTGAAACCAGTGCAAATCGGCATGGTGAACTTCAGGAGCCACGCACCCAGTTTATTTAAACGTCGGCTTTTGGGGGGGCGCGTTCTGCCGCCTGCATGATCCATCTCAATGGCGCACGGTCACCTGCCTGGCTTTCGGGGGTACGACAGGCTTTACACCGGTACGGTGTAGTTCAGCGTCATGCGCCCACCGTCGACCACCACGATCTCGCCGGTGATGTAGCTGGCGGCGTCGCTGGCGAGGTACGCCACCGTGTCGGCGATCTCCGAGGGTTCGCCCAGCCGCTTCATCGGGGTGCGGCTCATGATGCGTGCCTTGGCCTCGTCGCTGGTGAGCACCGCCCTGGCGGCCAGCTCTGTGGCAATGGTGCCGGGCGCCACCGCGTTTACGCGAACGCCCTTGTCGGCCAGCGCCAGCGCCATCACGCGGGTGAGCTGGTTGATGCCGCCCTTGCTCACGTTGTAGCTGGCAATCGTGGGAATGGTCAGCACGCCATTGACCGAACTCATGTTGATGATGCTGCCGCGCGAGGCCGATCCGCCGACGCCCTGCCGCACCTCTGCGCCGGCCATCACGCGCGCCACGGCCTGCCCGACCAGAAAGGAGCCTTTGAGGTTGATGCGCAGCACCGCATCAAAGTCAGCCTCGTTCACGTCGAGAAAGTCTGCGGCCTTGAAGATGCCGGCATTGTTCACCAGCACGTCGATGCGGCCGTGCGCAGCCACCGTGCGCGCCACCAGCGCATCGACCTGCGCCTTGTCGCCCACATCGCAGTGCACGTAGAGGCCGCCCAGCTCTGCGGCCAGCGCCTGGCCGCGGCTGTCGTCGATATCGGCAATCACCACCCTGGCGTTTTCACGCGCAAAGCGGCGGATGCAGGCCTCGCCAATGCCTTGCGCACCACCGGTGACGAGGCAGACACGGCCTGCCAGGCCGAACGAAATGGTTGAAGCGGATGCGGATGAAGTCGTGCTCATGCCCGGATATTACCTGCGTGTGCCGCAGCAAAATCCAGCGCTGCCTCAGCGACCTGCGCCACTGTCATGCCCGGCTTGTAGAGGGCAGACCCAATGCCAAAACCATCGGCCCCGGCCGCCCGGTAGGCGGCCATGTTGGCCGGCGTGATGCCGCCCACGGGCAGCAGCAGGGTACCGGCGGGCAACACGGCGCGCAGGGCCTTGACCACAGCGGGGGTGGCCATCTCGGCAGGGAAGAGTTTCAAGCCGCTGGCCCCGGCCTCCAGTGCTGCAAAGGCTTCGGTGGCCGTCATCACGCCGGGCAGGCAGACCATGCCCAGACGCACCGCCTCGCGCACCACGTCGGCGTTGAAGTGGGGCGACACGATCAACTGGCCGCCAGCGGCATGCACGTCACGCACCTCGCTGGCGCGCAGCACAGTGCCGGCACCGACCAGGGCGCCCAGGCAGGTGGTCGCCAGCGTTGCAATGCTTTGCAGCGGCTGCGGTGAATTCAGGGGCACCTCGATCAGGCGCCAGCCACTGGCCGTGAGTGCCTTGCCGATGGGCAGCGACTCTGCCGGTGTGATGCCGCGCAGGATGGCGACCAGCGGAAGGGCCTTCAGCGCCTCAGAGAATTTGTCGTGCGATGTCATGTCTCAGGCCTTCAGTGTTTGGGCCACGGCCCACAAGCCGTGCCAGGTGGCTTCATGGCCAACGGCCCGGGTGGTGATGCCGCGCTGGGCCAATGCCCGCTGGTAGCGGCTTGCCAGCTCGGGCGTGCCGATCACCACCAGTGCGTCTGGCACCGCAGGCTGGGCGCGCAGCTCTTCGCCAATCACCAGGCCCGACAGGTAGCTGGGCAGCGCCTCTGCAGCCATGCGATCAAACAGCGCGACTGTGCGCGTGCTGAAGGCCGTGCCCAGCAGGCTGCGGCCCGCCAGGGCGTGGGTCACGCCCTGGTCGAAGGCGGGCTCATCGAAGAGGTCATCGTCCGGGGGCAGCGTGCGCGACAGGATGGAATGCCGGCGCAGCAGGCCGTAGAACTCGCCCGTCATGAAGGTGGTGAAGCCTTCAATGCGGCCGCCACTGACCGTGACCCACTTGCTGTGGGTGCCGGGCAGCACCACCACCGCGTCGTGCAGCCCGAGCAGCTGCAGCGCGCCAAAGACCTGGACCTCTTCGCCGCGCATCACGTCGGGCACACCCTCATGTTCGCAACTGAGCCCGGGCACGATGGCCAGCTGCCCCGGCCGCAACCACGCCAGCTGCCGTACCACCTCATCAAAGCCGGCCGGGCACGGGCAATAGGGCGCTTCGACCCAGCCCTGGCGGCTGCCCACCATGCCCGACATCAGTGTCAGCGTGCCGTGGTCCTGCCAGCCTGTGCACAGCGCATCAAGCGCTGCCGGAAAACCACCTGCGGGGACAGACAGAATGCCCTGGCCGGACGCACGCTCCTCCAGGACGTGGCCGTGGGCATCGAGCCGTGCGGCGCGCAGCGAGGTGGTGCCCCAGTCCACCGCGATGAGGGAGCTCACAGCAAGGCCCTCACCGCATCAGGGCGCGGCAGCGGCGCCACCGCACCGTAACCTTGTACCGCCAAGGCAGCCGCAGCGTTGGCGTAGCGTGCCGCATCTGCCAGCGTGTCGCCAGCGGCCACCCGCGCCAACAGGTTGCCGCAAAAGCAGTCACCCGCGCCGGTGGCGTCGACCAGGCTCATGCGGTGCCCTGCGATGGCCTCGCACTGGCCGGCATGGCTGATCAGGCAGCCGTCACTGCCGAGCTTGAGCACCACCGTAGGTGCCCCCAATGCATGTGCCCAGGCCAGTACAGCCTGCGGCTCGGTCTGGCCGCTCAGGTGTACCGCGTCGTCCATGCTGGGCAGAAACCAGTCGCACAGTGTGGCCGCCTGCGCGATGGCGGTGCGGGCGACGTCGAGCGGCCACAACTTGAGCCGAAGATTGGTGTCGAACGACACCTTGCAGCCTGCGGCGCGTGCGGCACGCATGGCGTCCAGCACGGTGTCACAGGCGCTCCCTGAGATCGCCATCGAGATGCCCGAGACGTGCAGGATGCTGGCCTGCGCCACCACCGCAGCGGCGTTGGCGCCGAACCACTGGGGTGTCATGCGCGCGGCCGCGGAGCCCCGGCGCTGGTAGCCGAATTCGTGGCCTGCCGGGCCGTGCGTGACGAAGTAAATACCCGTCGGCCCGTCGTCGGCCACCTCCACGCCGCTGCAATCCACGCCCTCTGCCCGCCACAGGTCCATCAGGCGCTGGCCGGACCAGTCGTCGCCGATGCGGCTCAGGTAGGCCGTGCGCGCACCGGCACGTGCCGCAGCGATCACCGCATTGCTGGTGTCGCCGCCAAAGCCCTGCAGATACACCGGCTCGCCCGCGTGGGTCTGGTTGAATTCGACCATGCCTTCGCCGAGCGCCACCACATCAAACAACTTTTCCAAGGTCATTCCAGTTCCAGTGCCGCCGCGGAACCGGCTTGGCCGGGCCGCTGGAGGCGCCCCTTGGGGGGAGGCGCCGCAGGCGCTTCGGGGGGCTTAGTGATTATCTTTGGGTACAAACGCACCGCGCTGGCCGACCAGGAAATCGAGGTCGGCGCCCTCGTCGGCCTGCAGCACGTGGTCGATGTAGAGCTTCCAGTAGCCGGACGACAGCGCCGGCGGCGGCGCCTTCCACTGGGCCAGGCGTTTCTTCAGCTCTTCATCGCTGATGAGCAGTTGCAGCTTGCGCTCCGGCACATTGAGCTCGATCATGTCGCCGTTCTGCACGATCGCCAGCGGCCCGCCAGCGGCGGCTTCGGGTGTGGTGTGCAGCACCACCGTGCCGTAGGCGGTGCCGCTCATGCGCGCGTCGCTGATGCGCACCATGTCGGTGATGCCCTTTTTCAGCACCTTGGGCGGCAGCGGCATGTTGCCCACCTCGGCCATGCCGGGGTAGCCTTTGGGGCCGCAGTTCTTCAGCACCAGGATGCAGTGCTCGTCCACGTCCAGGCTGTCGTCGTCGATGCGCTTGTGGAAGTCGTTGCTGTCTTCAAACACCACGGCGCGGCCGGTGTGCACCATCAGCGCTGGTGTGGCGGCGCTGGGCTTGATGACGGCGCCGCGCGGCGCCAGATTGCCGCGCAGGATGGCAATGCCGGCCTTTTCCTTGAAGGGGGCGTCAAAGCTCTTGATGACGCGCGGGTCGTAGTTGACCGCATCGGCAATGTTCTCGGCCACGGTCTTGCCGCTCACGGTGACGATGTCCCGGTGCAGCAGGTGCTGGATTTCCTTCATCACCACCGGCAGCCCGCCGGCGTAGCAGAAGTCTTCCATCAAATGCTCGCCCGAGGGCTGCAGGTTGAGCAGGCAGGGGAGTTCGCTACCCAGCTTCTCGAAGTCATCGATGGTGAGCTTCAGGCCCAGGCGGCCGGCAATTGCGATCAGGTGGATCACGGCATTGGTGCTGCCGCCGATGGCGGCCAGGGTGCGGATGGCGTTCTCGAAGGCTTCGCGCGTCAGCACATCGCTGATGGTCTGGTCGGCGTGCACCATCTCGACGATGCGCCGGCCAGCGCTGCGTGCCAGCACATTGCGGCGGCCGTCCACTGCCGGGTAGGCGGCATTGCCGGGCAGGCCGATGCCCAGTGCCTCGACCATGCTGGCCATGGTGCTGGCGGTGCCCATGGTCATGCAGTGGCCATGGCTGCGGTGCATGCAGCTCTCGGCTTCGAAGAAGTCTGTGAGCTTGAGGGTACCGGCGCGCACCTGCTCGCTCATGCTCCACACGCCGGTGCCCGAGCCCAGCTCCTGGCCTCGCCACTTGCCATTGAGCATGGGGCCGCCGCTGACGCCTATCGTCGGCAGGCCAGCGCTCGATGCGCCCATCAGCAGGCTCGGTGTGGTCTTGTCGCAGCCCATCAGCAGCACCACGCCGTCGATCGGGTTGCCGCGAATGGATTCTTCCACGTCCATCGACGCGAGGTTGCGGTACAGCATGGCGGTGGGGCGCAGCAGCGTCTCGCCCAGCGACATCACCGGGAATTCGAGCGGAAAGCCGCCGGCCTCGTAGACACCGATCTTCACCTGCTCGGCCAGCGTGCGGAAGTGGCTGTTGCAGGGCGTGAGTTCGCTGAAGGTGTTGCAGATGCCGATGACCGGGCGGCCGTCGAACTGGTCATGCGGTACGCCCTTGCCCTTGACCCAGCTGCGGTAGGCAAAGCCGTCGCGGTCCTGCCGGCCGAACCATTGCTGGCTGCGAAGGTCTTCGGGCTTTTTTCGGGGCTTGCTGGCGTTGCTCATGAGGCGCATCCTGAAATGGCAGCGCCCGGTTCAAGGCGCCAGGGGGTGAGGCGCAGGCAGTGTGTACTGCCGTCTGCGCGCGGTTATTCCTTGACGGCTCCGGTCATGCCGGAGACGTAGTACTCGACAAAGAAGGAGTAGATGACGGCCACCGGCAAGGAGCCGAGCAGGGCGCCCGCCATCAGTGCGCCCCAGTGGTAGACATCGCCGTCGACCAGCTCGGTGATGACCCCGACCGGGACCGTCTTGACTTCGGACGACGAGACAAACGTGAGCGCATAGATGAACTCGTTCCACGACAGCGTGAAGGCAAAGATGCCGGCGGAAATCAGGCCGGGTACGGCCAGCGGCAGGATGATCTTCCAGAGGATCTCGAAGCGCGTGGCGCCATCAATCAACGCACACTCCTCCAGCTCATAGGGAATCGAGCGGAAGTAGCCCATCAGCAGCCAGGTGCAAAACGGAATCAGGAAGGTCGGGTAGGTCAGGATCAGCGCCCAGCGCGTGTCGAAGAGGCCCAGCTGGAACACGATGGCGGCCAGCGGAATGAACAGGATGGAGGGCGGCACCAGGTAGGCCAGGAAAATGCTCAGGCCGATGGAGCGCGAACCCTTGAAGCGCAGCCTTTCGATGGCGTAGGCCGCCAGCACCGACGCCGCCAGCGAGACAAAGGTGGACACCACCGAGACGATCACCGTGTTCCAGAGCCACTCGGGGTAGGCGGTGTCGAACACCAGCTTCTTGAAGTGGGCCAGTGTGGGGGCGATCACCAGGAACGGATTGCCGTCGCGCGAGAGCAGCTCGGCGTCCGGCTTGAAGGACGTGATGGCCATCCAGTAGAACGGAAAGAGCAGCACGAACACAAAGATTCCGAGCGGGATGAACACCGTCACGACGCGGCGCGGCATGGTGTCCAGAAAGCTCATGCCCTGGCTGTCGTTGTCTTGCTTGGTCATGGGTTTCTCTTGCGAAGGGTATGCGGGGCAGGGATCACTTGTCGCTTCCGCCCTGTTGCCAGGCGCGGCGCTGCAGGCCGAAATAACTGAACAGGATGGACGCCAGCAGGAAGGGCACCATGGCAATCGCGATCGCCGCGCCTTCACCCAGTGCGCCGCCGGGGATGGCCCGCTGGAATGACAGCGTGGCCATCAGGTGCGTCGCATTGAGCGGCCCGCCGCGCGTGAGCACGTAGATCAGCTGGAAGTCGGTGAAGGTGAACAGCACCGAGAAGGTCATCACCACCGCGATGATGGGCGTGAGAAGGGGCAGCGTGATGAAGCGAAAGCGCTGCCAGCCGCTGGCGCCGTCAATCGCTGCCGCCTCGTAGAGCGACGGTGAAATGGTCTGCAGGCCCGCCAGCAGGGTGATGGCTACAAACGGTGTGCCGCGCCAGACGTTGGCCGCAATGGTGGACAGGCGCGCGTTCCACGGGTCGCCGAGGAAGTCGATGTAGTGGTCCATGATGCCGGCCTTGACCAGCACCCAGCTGACGACTGAAAACTGCGCGTCGTAAATCCACCAGAAGGCGATCGCCGACAGCGCGGTCGGCACGATGTAGGGCAGCAGGATGACGGTGCGAAAAAAAGTCTTGAACGGGATTTTCTCGTTCAGCAAAATCGCCAGCCACAGGCCGAGGCCGAACTTGAGCAGGCTGGCGACAAAGGTGTAGAACAGCGTGTTGAACAGCGCCAGCTGGGTGACGCTGTCGCCCAGCAGGAACTGGTAGTTCTCGAGTCCGATCCAGACGCCGGAGCGGCCGATCTTGGTGTCGGTGAAGCCCAGCCAGACACCGAGGATCAGCGGATAGGTCAGGAACAGCACCAGCAGCACTGCCGCGGGCAGCATGAAGAGCATGCCCAGTGCGTTGCGGCTGTTTTGCAGTTTTTGCAGCATGGTGAGTTTCAATCGGCCCCAAGGCGGCAATCAATTCATGGAGGGCCCGGACTTTCCATCGGGAAAGCCCGGGTGGTGCGGCCCGCCGCCAACAGGACGTCGGCAGGACGGCCACGGCGGGCTGGGTCAGACCTTGTAATAGCGCTCTGCGCGCTTCTGCGCCCGCTCCGCCGCCTCTTTGGGTGTCTTGGAGCCGCTGGCGGCTTCGGCCACCATGTCGAGGATGATGAAGTCCGCAATCGAGGCTGCCGAGGCATAGCCCATCTCGCCGGAATACCCCAGTGGCCGCATGATCTTCATGGCATCGCGGTAAGGCGTGTGCTTGGGGTCGCTGGTCCAGATCGGGTTGGCCTCGTAGGCCTTCAGCGGGTGGCAGATGTAGCCGATCGCTGCCTGCATCCACGGACCGAACTGCTCTGCTTCCATCATGAAGCGCAGAAACTCCTTGGCCGCTTTCGGGTACTTGGTGTGCTTGTAGATCATCTGGTTGAAGAACAGATTGAACTCGGTGGGCACGCCGGCCGGGCCGATCGGGAAGTTGGCGTGCTGGATGTCCTTGGCCAGTTCCTGCAGCTTCGGGTCCTGCGATGTCTTGGCGGCGTAGTAGATCGAAATGCCGTTGGCAGTGACGCTGATCTGGTTGTCCAGGAAGGCCTTGTTGTTGTTGGGGTCGAGCCACGACAGGGTACCGGGCACAAAGGTGGGGTAGAGCTCCTTTGCATATTCCAGTGCCTTGAGGGTCTCGGGGCTGTCGATCACCACCTGGTTTTTTTCATTGACGAGCTTGCCGCCATGGGACCACACCAGCCAGTGCGCCCAGGCCTGGTCGCCCGTGGCGTGACCGAGCGCGAAGCCGCCGGGTGTACCCTTTTCCTTCAGCGCCTTCATGAGCTTGAGGAAGCCGTCGGTGTCGCGCGGGAAGGTGTTGAAGCCGGCCGCCTTGACCTGGCTTTCGCGGTACACGATGGCGTTGCCGGCACACCCCAGCGGCAGGCCGATCCACTTGTTGTTGCGCTTGAGGTATTGCTCGCACACCGGGTACCAGCCGCCGTATTTCTTGCCCAGGTAGTTGGCCAGGTCCGTCACATCCACCAGCTTTTCCGGGTAGAGGTTGGCGTCATCGTTGGTGGACAGGATGATGTCCGGCCCGGCGCCCGCATTGGCGGCGACGGCTGCCTTCGGCCGCACATCTTCCCAGCCCTCGTTGTCGACGCGGACCTCGATGCCGGTGAGTGCCGTGAATTTCTTGACGTTGGCCATGTACTGGTCTTCGTCGCCCTGCACGAAACGCTTCCAGCGCAGCACCCGCAGTTTGGCGCCTTTTTCGGGCTGGTTGTTCCACTGGGCCTGGGCCGTGGCGGGCCACAGCATGGGGCCGGCCACCGCAGCGCCAGCGGCTGCCGATGATTTCTTGAGGAACTTGCGACGATTGAAATCGGACATGGATGTCTCCTTTGGTTGAATCGAAAAACGCAAAAACAGGATCGGCCGCGGACGGCGGATCAGCCGGTCAGTCGCATGCCGCTGGCCGCATCAAACAAATGGGCGCGGGTCGCATCGGGCCGCAGCCGGATGGTCTCACCCGGCCTGAACTCGTGCCGCTCACGGAACACGCTGGTGACCTCGACGCCGGCGATCTTGGTGAAGATCTGGGTGTCGGCGCCGGTGGGTTCGACCACCACCACTTCGGTGGCCACGCCTTCGCCGGCACCTGCCAGATCGATGTGCTCGGGCCGTGTGCCATAGATGACTTTCTGGCCATCGGCACCGCCGGCATTGAGCGGTGCGGGCAGCGACAGGCCGCCTGTCAGCTCGACCGTGGCCGCACCGCCGCTGCGCCTGAGCACGCCGGGCAGGAAATTCATCGCTGGCGAGCCGATGAAGCCGGCCACAAACTGGTTGGCGGGGTGGTCGTACAGCTCCAGCGGCGAGCCTGTCTGCTCGACGATGCCGTCCCGCATGACAACAATCTTGTCGGCCATGGTCATGGCTTCAATCTGGTCGTGCGTGACATACACCGAAGTGGTTTTGAGGCGCTGGTGCAGTTCCTTGATTTCGGTCCGCATCTGGACCCGCAGTTTGGCGTCCAGGTTGGACAGCGGTTCGTCGAACAGGAAGACCTGCGGGTCCCGCACGATGCAGCGTCCCATGGCCACACGCTGGCGCTGGCCACCGGACAGCTGCCGCGGGAAGCGGTCCAGCAGATCGACCAGGCCCAGAATGTCGGCCGCCTTCATCACGCGCTCGTCGGCCAGTGCTTTCGGCTGCTTTGCCAGCATCAGGCTGAAGGCCATGTTGTCGCGCACCGTCATGTGCGGATAGAGGGCGTAGTTCTGGAACACCATCGCGATGTCCCGCTCCTTGGGCATCATCTTGTTGACGACTTTGCCGCCAATGAGGATTTCTCCGCCGCCTATTTCTTCGAGGCCGGCGATCATCCGGAGCAGGGTGGATTTGCCGCAGCCTGAGGGGCCAACAAGGACGGTGAACTGACCGTCTTCAATGTCGATGTTTACGCCGCGGATAACGTGGGTTGCGCCGAAATATTTCTCGACGCCTCTGATTTGAACTGAGGCCATTGTCTCCTGGGGGTCGAATAATTTTTGTTGCCCTCAGAGCTTGTAGCACGAAAATTTTGGGGTGTCATCAGCATCAACCAGACGGGCAGGTGCGGGCAGCGTGCCCCTGATCCCGCGTGGTGCCTGGGCGCGCGCCCGCTGGCGCACCCAGGCGCCGGACTCTGCCGATCTGCTGCATTCAGCAGGCAGGGGTGCCCGGCCATTACACGCCGCGCACCATCGAAAAAGGGCTCCGTGGAGCCCTTTTGTTTTTATTGACAATGATCAATGACCATTGATCATCGACCACCGTAAGGGCCCGAGCCCCCGCCGGTGCGACGTGGACCGCCGCTGCGTCCACCACCACCACCACCGCCGCCACCGCCGCCACCACCGGAACGGTTGCCACCGCGGAAGCCGCCGCGGTTGCCGCCCGCAGGCTGGCCCGACGAGGGGAAACCCGACGAGGCGTGACTGGCCGGTTGCTGGTTGTCGAAATCGTTGCGCGGCTCACCACGGGATTCATTGCGCGGCGCGCGCGGCTGCTCGTCGCGAAAGCGCGGGGGCTGCGACTGGCGTGGTGCGCGTGGCTCGCCGGCGGGCTGGCCGTTGTTCGAATAGCCCGAGCTCTGGCGCGGCTGGCCCGGGTTGGGTGTGCGCGGACCGCGGCCTGAGCCGCCGCCACCGCCACCGCCACCATTGCCGCCGTTACCACCACCAGCTGGGCCACGGCCGCGTGCGCCCTGACCGCCGCCACCGTTACCACCGTTGCCACGGGACGGCTGTGCGCCCTTGGTGTCACGGATGCGCTGCATCATCTCCGAACGGGCTGCCTTGGCGGCGGCCTGCATCACTTCACGGCTCGGCGGTTTGCCCAAGCCACCCCAGATGGTCTGGCGGCCCATGGCCAACGGCTCGGCGCGCTCGCCGGGCTCGGCTTCAAAACCGGGCACGATGACTTTTTCAATGCTCTGCTTGGTGAAGCGCTCGATGTCCTGCATGAAGCCTTCTTCGTCCAGGCACACCAGGCTCACGGCCTCGCCACTGTTGCCGGCACGGCCTGTGCGGCCGATGCGGTGCACGTAGTCTTCGCTGACGTTCGGGATCTCGTAGTTCACCACGTGCGGCAGCTCGTCAATGTCAATGCCGCGGGCGGCAATGTCGGTGGCCACCAGCGCGCGGATGGTGCCGCTCTTGAAGTCGGCCAGCGCCTGGGTACGCGCCGTCTGGCTCTTGTTGCCATGCAGCGCCATCGCCGGGATGCCGTGCTTGGTCAGGTGCTCGGCCACGTTGTTGGCGCCGAATTTGGTGCGGGTGAACACCAGCACCTGGCTCCAGTTGTGCTCGTTGATGATGTGGGTCAGCAGCGCTTTCTTCTTGCTGCGGCTCACCGGGTGAATGGTCTGCGTGATGCGCTGCACCGTGGTGTTGCGCGGCGTGACCTGGATGGACTCCGGGTTCTTCAGCAGGCCGTTGGCCAGCTCGCGGATCTCGTCGCTGAAGGTCGCGCTGAACAGCAGCGACTGCTTCTGTTTGGGCACCAGGGCCAGCACTTTCTTGATGTCGTGGATGAAGCCCATGTCGAGCATGCGGTCGGCTTCGTCCAGCACCAGGATCTGCACCTGGCTCAGGTCCAGCGTGCCCTGGCTGGCGTGGTCCAGCAGGCGGCCGGGGGTGGCCACCAGAATGTCGACGCCGCGGCGCAGCTTTTCAATCTGCGCGCCCATGCCGACGCCGCCGAACATCACCATCGAGGTGAGGTCCAGGTATTTGCCGTAGGTGCGAACGCTTTCTTCCACCTGGGCCGCGAGTTCGCGGGTCGGCGTCATGATGAGTGCGCGCACGGCATTGACGCCGCGGCGGTTGACGAGGCGTGGCTCGGTGGAGAGGCGCTGCAGCAGCGGCAGCGTGAAAGCCGCTGTTTTGCCGGTACCGGTCTGGGCGCCGCCCAGCAGGTCGCCACCGGCCAGCACGGCAGGAATCGCCTGGGCCTGGATCGGCGTGGGTGTGTCATAGCCTTGCTCAAGCACGGCCTTCAGAATGGCCGGGGCCAAGTTCAATTCTTCAAATGTCATGGTGTTGCGCCGCTGGGGCGCTTTAGATCGGCCTGTTGGGCGCCTTGTGAGAAGGCAACCCGCCAGTCATAGGCAGATGGGGTCAGGGAGTCGGGCCGAAAACATCGCGGATATGCGGTTGAAGCCGCACCGGATGTGCCCAAATGTTGAGGGCAACTGGAGCCACCAACCCACGCATTGTCGCACAGCAACGATAATCAGGGGTTTAGCGCCTCCTGACGCGCCCTGTGCGCCCGGGCTGCCTCCGCACCGCACGCCGCCCCGGCAGGCCCCGTGCAAGGCGGCAGTCCGTCAGGTCTGAGCCCTGTTTCCAGTCTCTTTTTCAATTTTTACCAAAGTAGTGTCCGATGGCCCAGTACGTCTTTACCATGAACAAGGTCGGCAAAATCGTGCCGCCCAAACGCCACATCCTCAAGGAGGTGTCGCTCAGCTTTTTCCCCGGCGCCAAGATCGGCGTGCTCGGCACCAACGGTTCCGGCAAGTCCACGCTGCTCAAGATCATGGCCGGCCTTGACACCGAGATCGAAGGCGAGGCCATGCCCATGCCGGGCCTGAACATCGGCTATCTGCCGCAGGAACCCAAGCTCGATCCCGAGCACACCGTGCGCGAAAGCGTCGAAGCGGGCATGGGTGCCGTCTTTGCGGCCAAGGCCCAGCTCGAAGCGGTGTACACCGCCTACGGCGAGCCCGATGCCGACTTTGATGCGCTGGCCGCCGAGCAGGCCCGCCTCGAAGCCATCATCGCCACCGCCGGCACCGACTCGGAGCACCAGCTCGAAATCGCTGCCGACGCGCTGCGCCTGCCACCGTGGGACGCCAAGATCGGTTTGTTGTCTGGTGGTGAAAAACGCCGCGTGGCCCTGTGCAGCCTGCTGCTGTCCAAGCCCGACATGCTGCTGCTTGACGAGCCCACCAACCACCTGGACGCCGAGTCGGTGGACTGGCTGGAGCAGTTCCTGCAGCGCTATTCGGGCACCGTGGTGGCCATCACCCACGACCGCTATTTCCTCGACAACGCTGCCGAGTGGATTCTGGAACTGGACCGCGGCCATGGCATCCCCTGGAAGGGCAACTACAGCAGCTGGCTCGACCAGAAGGGCGAGCGTCTGGCGCAGGAGCAAAAGGGCGAAGAAGCCCGCGCCAAGGCCCTGAAGAAAGAGCTGGAATGGTCACGCCAGAACCCCAAGGCGCGGCAGGCCAAGAGCAAATCCCGTCTGGCCCGCTTCGAGGAACTGTCTGATTTCGAATACCAGAAGCGCGTGGAGACGAACGAGATCTTCATCCCCGTGGCAGAACGTCTGGGCAACGAGGTCATCGAGTTCAAGAACGTCAGCAAGTCCTTTGGCGAGCGCGTGCTGATCGACAACCTGAGCTTCCAGGTGCCCGCGGGCGCCATCGTCGGCATCATCGGCCCCAACGGCGCCGGCAAGTCGACGCTGTTCAAGCTGATTGCGGGCAAGGAACAGCCGGACTCCGGTGAAGTCGTGATCGGCAAGACCGCGCGCATGGCCTTTGTGGACCAGCACCGCGACGATCTGGCCAACGAAAAAACCGTCTGGGAAGACATCTCCGGCGGCCTCGACATGCTGACGGTGGGCAAGTTCACCATGCCCAGCCGGGCGTATGCCGGCCGCTTCAACTTCAACGGTGCCGACCAGCAAAAACGCGTGGGCATGCTCTCGGGCGGTGAGCGCGGCCGTCTGCACCTGGCCAAGACACTGATCGCCGGCGGCAACGTGCTGATGCTGGACGAGCCCTCCAACGACCTCGACGTGGAAACCCTGCGCGCGCTGGAAGACGCGCTGCTCGAATTCGCCGGCTCTGTCATGGTCATCAGCCACGACCGCTGGTTCCTCGACCGCATTGCCACGCACATCCTCGCCGCCGAAGGCGACAGCCAGTGGACCTTCTTCAACGGCAATTACCAGGAATACGAAGCCGACAAGAAGAAACGCCTGGGTGAAGAGGGTGCCAAGCCCAAACGTGTGCGCTTCAAGGCACTTCATTAAGCCCCCACGCTTTTCACTTCGTGTAATGCGCTGCCCCCCGAGGGGGCCGCTCCGCCTGCGGTCTGGCGAAGCCAGTCCCGCGGCTCGGCTGATGAAGAGCTTGGGCAACAGGTACGTTTGGTTTTCTGGAGATAGTGATGACCGACGACGACGTTCTGAACCAAACCCGCCACTGGCTTGAGAAGGCCGTGATCGGGCTCAACCTCTGCCCGTTCGCCAAGGCGGTGTACGTGAAGAACCAGGTGCGGCTGTTGGTGAGCCATGCGCGCCATGCCGATGACCTGCTCGAAGAACTCGACCGCGAACTCGACCTGCTGGTGGCCACGCCGGCGGAAGAGATTGACACCACGCTGCTGATTCATCCCACGCTGTTTGAAGACTTTCTCGACTTCAACGATTTCCTTGAAGTGGCCGATGGTGTGGTGAGCGAACACGAGCTGGAAGGCGTGATCCAGCTGGCCAGCTTTCACCCCCGTTTCCAGTTCGACGGCACCGAGCCCGACGACATCAGCAACTACACCAACCGCGCGCCGTTTGCCATGCTGCACCTGCTGCGCGAAGAGAGCGTGGACAAGGCCGTCGAGGCCTTTCCCGAGGCCGATGCGATCTTCGAGCAGAACATCCAGACGCTGGAAAAACTGGGGCTGCAGGGGTGGAAGGCGTTAGGCCTCTAGAGGTTGTGCCGGCGGTCCGCGATGACGACGCGCCGGCAGCGTATCTTCTGCAGTGATTCAAGTGTCACCAATCGACACGGCAGCATGGTGCGCCACCGAAAAAGTGCCTTCCACCGGTACCCATGTCTTGTCGTTGGAGGCCACCCCCACGACCGTCTGGTTCCTGAAGTTCAGGGTCACTGTCAGCGTGTAGCCCGAGTTCGACAGATATGACATCAGCACCACCTGTTCGGTGATGTCCCGGGCGAGGCAGCGGGGGCGGTCGACGCTTGCCGGTGTGTCGCCCGTTGCTGGATTCTGGCCATCGTCGAGTGCGCGCCATTCGACGGTGCCATCTTCATGAAAAAAATGCGCGTGTGTCATTCCTTTCGTGGGTCCGTCTGTCCATTTGAGGTGAACTGTCTTGCCGAGAATCTGTTCGGAGATGGTTGAGTTCAAAGGCATGAAATGCTCCAGTCTGTTTGGAGTTGAACAGCTTGGCACTTCAGGCTGGCCCAATCCAGTGCATCAGGCGCCAGCTTGCCGTAGGACACCGGCTCCCCGGGGGGGCATGGGGCACCGGCACGCCGCGGTCAATGCGGCCACTGATCAACCCGGTCGCTTGACAAATCCGAAATTAGGTAGGAAACTATCTATATGTCGCATCCCACCCTCGAACTCAAGCGCGCCTATCTCGCCATGCGGCGTGCCGTGGAGCAAACGGTCAAGCCGTTCAACTTCACGGGCGCACAGTTCGATGTGCTGCAGTTCCTGTTGCATGGCGATGGCATGGAGCATCGGGAACTGCAGAACAGGCTGTCCGTCACGTCCCCCACCCTGACCAATATCCTGGACGGGATGGTGCGCGACGGTCACGTGGTTCGCCATGCAGATCCGCATGACGGCCGCGTCAAGCGCCTGTACCTGGGGGACGCGGCACGCAAACTGTGCTCCTCGGCTGAGTTTTGCGAGGCCGGGGATGCGCTGGTGGCGAAGATGTTTCACGGGTTCACAGAGAAAGAGCGGCGCGAGTTTTCGCGTGCGCTCAGCCGCATCGAGTCCAACCTCGATGGCGGTTGATATGAGTGCTTGATTTGCAGGGGCGTTGAGTCGCCCTTTTTTGGATTCATATCGGTAGTTTCCTATCGGTATGCACAGGTTCGTCTTATTCGTTAGCTTCCTACAGGAGTTCATCATGAGCGTTGTCACTTTCATCATTCAGGCGTTGGTCGCCGTGGGCTTTTTGGCTCGCGCTGCCAGCAAATTCAGGGGTACGGCCGGCGTGCGCCAGGAATTCGAGGCGCTTCGCATCGGGCGCAAGGGTCGCTGGGGTTTTGCTGCCCTGGAGATGCTCGGTGGCCTCGGCATGCTGGCCGCCATGGCCCAGCCTTTTCTTGTTTTTTTCATCTCGGTCTTCCTGGTGCTGTTGAGCGCCGGGACGCTCACCCTTCAACGCATCCGCCAATTCACGAAAGGAAGTTCCATGGTCGCCCTGCTGCTGGCTGGCGCGCTTGCCGCTGCTGCCCTCCAACCTCTTGGACTGAAAGTCCTGCTGCTGCCCAAGGCGGCCGATCTCCCCCTGGACGCAGTAGCGTCCTCACAAACCGTCAAGACCTATGAAGAAGGCCTCTGGTTTGAAGGCGTCGCCATGGGGCCCGACGGCACGCTTTACCTCGCCGGCAACAAGGGCGAGAACTACGCCACGGGCGACAAGAGCCGGGTCCGTGCACAGGTGATTGCGCGGGCCCCGGACGGCAGCGAGCGGGTATTTTTCAATCTGCCTCGCGGCTCCACTGCCGGTGTGATCGCATTTGACGCGCAGGGGCAGATGGTCATGACCGGGCAGGGCGCCGACCTTGGCGTGTGGCGGCTGACGCCCGACGGCAAGGGCGAACTCTTTGCGAAGATGCCGCGCGGCGCCTGGCCCAATGGCATCACCGCCGGCCCTGATGGGCAGCTTTATGTCGCCGATGCCGCGCTGGGCGTCCTCTGGCGCGTTGACCCCAAGTCCGGTGCAGTCAGTCGGGCAGTGGAGAGCGACGCACTGCGCGCCCGGCCGCTGATCGCGCTCGCGCCCGGTGCCAACGGCGTTCATTTCTTCGGCCGCGACCTGTATGTCACGGTGTCCGACGCAGCCCGCGTCCTGAAATTCAGCCTGAACGCCGACGGGCAGTTCGGCGCACCCAGTGTGTTCGCTGAAGGCATTCCCGGTGACGACTTCGCCATCGATGACAAGGGCACCCTCTACATCACGACCCACCCTTTCAACACGATCGTGCGGGTCACGCAGGACGGCCAACGCAGTGTTGTTGCCAACGCCACCCACGGCATCGTTGGCGCCACCGACGCGGTGTTCGGCGTCCTGCCAGGGGATCGCGACACGCTGTATGTGGCAACAGATGGCGGCGCCTTCTCGGGCGATGCCCGGGCACGCGGGACGCTGGTGGCGCTGAAGGTCAAGCGCTGAGTGGCGGGGGAGCCGGGGCGCCCATTACTCAGCAGTGGCGGCCTGGCGCTTCAGGGCGAATTTCGCCCTGTTCATCTTCCATTTGATGCACATCAAGAAAGTGCACGGCCAGGTTCCCTTGCGAACAGACAGGTCGGGACAGAGGGTCCAAGATGATGGGCTCACCCATGGAGGATCACATGCTCGACTATTCCATCATGAAGCCCGAAGGCATTCTGGTGCTCAAGCCTCACGCGCCGCTCGGCAAGGAGGACTTCAGCAACCTCAGCACCACCGTGGATACGTATCTCTCCGAGCACGCCACACTGCACGGCGTACTGGTTCATGCGAAGGATTTTCCGGGATGGGAGAATTTCGGTGGCTTCACCGCGCACATGCACTTTGTGCGTGATCACCACCGGCGGGTTGAACGCGTGGCGGTGGTGACAGACAGTCCTTTTGCCGTCATCGCCGAGTCACTGGGAAAGCATTTCACGTCGGCGCAAGTGAAGCACTTTCCGTTTGCAGATGACGACAAGGCGCTGGACTGGTTGAAGGGACCGTGAGGCCCCATGCGGCGGTACTGCGGGTGCTCAACCGCCAGCGCCGTGCGCCGTGCCTCAGCGCGTGAGGCCGGGCGCCAGGCCGGAAGACGCTGCCTTGGCGGGCATCCCCTGCGCGCCTGGCCGTTGGCCGCGCCGGCTGACCCATCGCATGCCGGTGGTGATGGCCGCCAGCGTGACCACGTAGAAGATAACCTGCATGCCGGCGGGTTGGGGGTCGTAGCCGATCAGTGCGTGCAACAGCGTACCCAAAGCCGCTTTCTGTGAGAGCACGCTGGACATGTCCCACAGCGGCGCGCCCAGGCTGGGCAGCAGATCCGCCTGCACCATGAAGCGTGCCGCTTGCGAAGCCATGCTGGCGGCCAATAGCAGCACCAGCAGTCCGGTCACCGAGAAGAACCAGCGCAACGGTACGCGCAGAAGGCCCGCGTACAGCAGGCCTCCCACCAGCAAACCCGCAGCCAGCCCCATGGCGCCACCGCCAAGGGTGGTGCGCAGACCGGTGGCATCGCTGGTGGCCAGGCTGTAGAGGAACAGCACCGTCTCTGACCCTTCGCGCAGCACGGCCAGCGACACCACCAGCAGGATCACCGAGCGTTCGCGGGTACCGTCCTTGATCGCAAGGGCTGCTTCGCGGGCCTGCGTGGCCATCTCGCGGCCGTGAATCGACATCCAGATGTTGTGCCAGGCCAGCATGGCGACTGCCAGCAGCAGGATGGCCGCGTTGAAGAGTTCCTGCCCGATGCCGCTGGCGGCGTTGGAGATCAGCTCCATGCTGGACGCCACCACGGCCGCGCCCACAAGGCCTGCGACGATGCCGCCCACGATCCAGCGGCTGCGCAGCGGTATCCCGCGCGTGGCTGCGGCCATGATGCTGATGATCAGCGCAGCTTCAAGCGATTCGCGAAAAACAATCAGTGCAGCGGCGAACATGTCAGAGCCTGGTGGGTGTTACTTGACGATGATGGTGCCCTGCGCCGCCGCGTCGTTCTCGTGGTATTCCTCCACGAAGGGGTAGCGCCCGGGCTTCAGGGGGCCGAGCTGGATGGTGGCATTGGATTTGCCGGGAATGATCTTTTCGCGTCCCAGCGGCTTGCTCTCGAATTCGGCGGGCGTGGCGTCCTGGTTGACGACCAGCAGCTTGATTTTCTTGCCCGCAGGAACCGTGATTTCCTTGGGATCAAAAGCATGGTTCTTGATGGTCAGCGTGAATTCATCAGGACCGGCGGCAGAAGCAGCGGCCACGGAAAACAACAAAAAAGCAGTGGTGAGCAGGCGTTTCATACGAGGTATTCCTTCGGTTGGAAACGTAATGATAATGATTCCTATTGAGAAATGCAAGCCGGGCCTGCCACCTCGGCGAGCGCAACAGACGATCACGCCTGCAAGGCCATGGGCATGGCTCCCGTCCGCCGGGCTTGACGGCGCGACGTGCTCAGGGTGCGCGCAGAGCATGGGCAGCGCACTGGCAGCGTACCGACGAATTCGGCGTTGTCGATGCCGTGTGTCCAAACAACTTGACAAATCTCAAGGTGGTTGCATCCTTGGGGACAGATCACCCCGGTTGTCCGGCAGACTGGGGGCTGTCCCCCTCACGCCGCGGGAACCCTGAAACCCACACCATGGACTCTCCATTCACCTCGTCGGGGCGTCTGACCCACCAGAGCCTGGAGCCCATCGTCTTGCGCGTGCTGCTGCGTCTTCGCGCCTGGCTGCCGCCGGACTGCCAGCTTGCACTGCAGTTGTCGCACGACAACCCGCGAATTCGCGCTAATGCCCCGAGGCTGGAGGATGCATTGCTGAGCGCCTGCATCGTGGCGCATCAGTCCATCCATGAGATTTCCACGATGATGGTGGTGGAGACGACGGATGTGCTGCTGGACGACATCGTGCTCGACCCCGATGCACAGAAGCTGCAGGGCGGCCTGCCACCCCGGCGCTACGTGCGCATTGTCGTGAGCAACGGGAGCCGTGTGGAAGTGACGCCTCTTCATACGCTGATGCCCGCGCGCGCCGGGGCTGGCCATGAGGCCGCTTCAGCGAGTCGACTCAAGCTGACGGAAATACAGGCCATCGTGGAGGAGCAAGGCGGCACCATGACGCTCGCACGCGAACCGGGGCGGGGTGTCGAGTTTGATTTCTACCTGCCCACCGCGCTGCCCCTGCAGCCGCTGGCCACCAACGGCTCGGGCACGGCCATCAAGCAGGTCATGTATGTGGACGACTACGAAGACATGCGCGCGCTGGTCGGTGAAACATTGCCTGATGCCGGGTTTCGCGTCACCTGCCATGAAACCGCCCGCCAGGCGCTGTCGGTGCTCATTGCCAATCCCCAGGCCTGTGATGTGCTGGTGTGCGACTACAGGCTGAATGGCGATTCAGGCATTGACCTGCTGCGGCAAGTCAAATTGCTCCGCGCCGACTTGCCGGTCATCATCATTTCCGGCTATGTGAACGCCGCACTGCACGCAAGGGCACTGGAAGAAGGCGCTGCCATGGTCATCAGCAAGGAAGACGACCTGAGCGAGCTCTGCGTGGCGCTGAAGGAGCTGCTGGGCAACGAGCCCCACCCCGCGCTCGTGACGTATTCGGAATGGGCCAAGCTTTGAATGCCGGCGCCGGCGGTGGTGTGACCGGCGCACCGCAGTCATTTAGCGGTCTCGCCTGAATCCCTGATGACCCTGGACCACCGCGTCATCTCCTCCTCCACAAACTTCTTGTGTCCGGCAGGAGCGAGCCGCGCATCGGTGACCACCCGCAGCCCGAGCGCTTCTTCGCGCTTGATGAGGTCGGCATCCTTCAGTGCCGCACGCAGGGCTGAATTCAGTTTGGCCAACACGGCCGTCGGTGTGCCTCGCGGCGCATAGAGGCCATGCCAGACCGTCACATTGAAGCCCGTCAATCCGGCCTCCGACAAGGTGGGGATTGGTGCGAGCGAGGGCAGCGCAAGACGATCGGCACTGGTGACACCCAGCACCTTGACTTTTTTCGCCTCGATCTGCGGCACGGCATTGGTGGCCTGCTCGCACATCAGATCGACCTGGCCGCCGATGAGGTCGGTCATGGCGGGTGCAGTACCTTTGTAGGGCACCGCAGTCATTTTCAGCTTGAGCGCGCTTTGCAGCATCAGGCCACACAGATGGGATGCCGACCCCACGCCCGCGTTGGCCAGGTTGACCTGGCCGCCCGATTCCGCGATCCACTTCCGCAGCTCCGCCAGGTTGGTGGCGGCCAGGGTGGACCTGGCGATCAACACCGACGGCGCTTCGTTGATGAGTCCGAGAAACTCAAAGTCGTTCAGCGTGTTGTAGGTCAACTTTTTGTACAGCGCCGGCGCAGTGGCCAGTCCGATGTGGTGGACCAGCAGCGTGTAGCCGTCGGCTTTGGCACGGGCGACCCGGGCCGCACCGATGGTGCCGCCAGCGCCTGCGGTGTTGTCGACGATCACGGTCTGCCCGAGCGGCTTGCGCAAGGCCTCTGCCAGATCACGGGCGATCTTGTCGCTCGGGCCTCCGGCGGCGAACGGCACCACCAGCGTGACGGGCTTGTCCGGGAATTCAGCCCACGCCGCCGTTGTCACCAGGGCCAGGCTGAGCGCAGCCAGGGCGATGCTTCTTTCAAGACAGGTCATGGCCATGCTCCTGTGTGTGGCTGCCATCACGCCGACAAGGCCTGCATGTGGGCAAAGAGATCAGCCTTGCCTTCAAAGCCGATGCCCGGCAGGTCGGGCAAGGTCACGTGCCCATCCACCACCTTGACGCCATCCGGGAAGCCGCCGAAAGGCTGGAACAGGTCCGGGTAGGACTCATTGCCGCCCAGGCCGAGGCCGGCGGCGATGTTCAGCGACATCTGGTGGCCGCCGTGCGGGATGCAGCGGCTGGCCGACCAGCCGTGCTCCTTCAGCATCTCAAGTGTGCGCAGGTATTCGACCAGGCCGTAGCTCAAGGCGCAGTCGAACTGCAGCCAGTCGCGGTCGGGGCGCATGCCGCCGTAGCGGATCAGGTTGCGCGCATCCTGCATCGAGAACAGGTCTTCGCCGGTCGCCATCGGGTTCTTGTAATAGTTGCGCAGCGTGGCCTGCAGCTCGAAGTCGAGCGGGTCGCCCGGCTCCTCGTACCAGAACAGGTCGTACTGCGACAGCGCCTTGGCGTAGGCAATGGCGGTGTCCAGGTCGAAGCGGCCGTTGGCATCCACGCACAGCTTCTGGCCGTCCTGCAGCACGCTCAGGATGGAGTCAATGCGGCGAAGGTCCTCGTCGAGCGAGGCGCCGCCGATTTTCTTCTTGACCACGGTGTAGCCACGGTCGATGTAGCTGCGCATCTCGTCCTTCAGCTTGCCGTGGTCCTGTCCGGGGTAGTAGTAGCCGCCAGCGGCGTAGACAAAGATCTTGCGGTTGGGCTGGCCGTTGCCGTAGCGGTCGGCCAGCAACTGGAACAGCGGTTTGCCTTCGATCTTGGCAACTGCATCCCACACTGCCATGTCGATGGTGCCGATGGCCACCGAGCGCTCGCCGTGGCCGCCGGGTTTTTCGTTGGTGAACATCGCGTTCCAGATCTTGTGCGGATCAAGATTTTTGCCACTGTCGTCGATCAGCGAATCCGGTGCGGCTTCGAGCACGCGCGGAATGAAGCGCTCGCGCATCAGCTTGCCCTGGCCGTAGCGGCCGTTGGAGTTGAAGCCGTAGCCCACCACCGGTTTTCCGTCACGGATCACGTCGGTGACCACGGCCACCAGGCTCAGCGTCATCTTGCTGAAGTCGATGTAGGCGTTGCGGATGGGCGAACTGATGGGGATGGTCTTTTCCCTGATCTCGACGATTTTCATGGCTGGCTCCTGTGTGGGTTTCGATGGATGGGTTTCGGTAGGCAGAGCGCTATGATCGCCAACGTCGCGGCATCTGACCAATGCTGTTTTTCTTCTCTTCAATGCCTTCAAGGCACTGCCCATGAATCTTTCCTGGCTGGACGACTTTCTGGCGTTGGCATCGACGGGAAATTTTTCGCGCGCTGCAGACGAACGCCACATGACGCAACCCGCATTCGGCCGGCGCGTGCGTGCGCTGGAAGAGTGGCTGGGTACCGAGCTGTTTGACCGCAGCTCGCAACCGGTTCGCCTGACCGAAACTGGGCAGTGGTTTCTCAGCGTGGCCGAAGACCTGCTGGCGCAGGTGGCGCGTGTGCCCGGCGAGGCACGTGCGGTGGCCGAGGCGCATTCGAGTGCGCTCCGCTTCGCGGCGACCCATGCGCTGTCGTTCACCTTCATGCCGGGCTGGCTGCGCGGCCTGGAGTCGCACACGACGTCTGGCACCATCCAGCTGGACTCTGACGTGCTGGAGCGCTGTGAGCTGCTGCTGGAGCAAAGCAAGGTGCAGTTCGTTATTTGCCATGCGCATCCGCAGGCCCCGGGCCGGTTGGACGCGGCCGGCTATCCGTCGGTGCTGATCGGTGCTGACGTCTTGGTACCGGTGTCTGCGCCCGATGCAAAGGGCCGTCCACTGCACGCGCTGGCGCCAGGGAAATCTGCCGTCAAACTGTTGGCGTACAGCACCGAGTCCGGTCTGGGCCGCATTGTGGGCGAGGCCTTTCAAGCGGCGCTGGAAGGCATCTCCAGGCAAACCGTCTTCACCGCCCACCTGGCCTCAGTGCTCAGGACCATGGCGCTGGACGGTCGCGGCATGGCCTGGCTGCCCCAAAGCCTCGTCAGCGAAGACCTGGCCGCCAAGCGCCTCGTGGCCGCGGCTCCGGCCGAATGGTGCATGGATCTTGAAATCAGGCTGTACCGGTCGCGTGCGCCGTTGGGGCGTGCTGCGCAGGCGCTGTGGGGCGCGGTGGCTCAATCGGGTGGTTGAGCGACACCATTTCCTTGGACGTATGGGGACTGCTGCTGCAAGCACTTGCCCCGTGGCATTCTTGATTGGCGGGTATCGTAGCCAGAAGCGGTCCTACGCGAATGACCGCTATTGGGAAGGCAATCCCAATCGGATAACCTGCTGAAGGCAAACCTAGGTTGTGCGCAAGGCATTTTCTCACGTGTTGGCAAAATGTCTCCATGAGCAATTCAAACCGAAAAAAGAACAGCTTAGTCGGTCACATCCTCAGGCGCGGCCAAGAAGAGCGCCTTGCGCAGGCAGCGGGCGGTTTGACGTTTGCGATGGTGATGTCTATGGTTCCCCTGCTGGCAGTGAGCTTCGCTTTGTTTGCGCGGATTCCGGCGCTCAGTGCAATCGGTGACGCGATTCGTGAGCATTTGCTTCGTAGCCTGCTACCGCTGGATATCGCTAAGACGGTGCTAAAGCACCTGGAGCGGTTCACCGGTAACGCCAGCAGCCTCACGCTCATGGGTTTCGTGGTCCTAGTGCTGTCGGCTCTGACGCTGCTCATGAGCGTGGAGAACACTCTCAACAGGATATGGCAGGCGAGAAAACCGCGCCCTGTGATGCGCCGGCTCGCTCTCTACGGTTGTATGCTTCTCACGGGTCCTGTGATCATCGGTTCAAGCTTGTGGGCGGCATCCAATCTTCTGGCTGCTTCCAGTAGTATGGTGGGTACTCGATCGATCTGGCTGGCGCAGACTTTGAGCCTTGGACCTATGTTTCTGAGCGCCACCGGATTTGCATGTCTGTTCCGTTTCGTACCGCACACGGCTGTGAGATGGCGTGATGCGATCGTGGGAGGTCTGATCGCCGGTATCGCTTTCGAGCTTGGCAAATACGGCTTCGCAATTTATCTTGCGAAAGTACCGACGTATCGCACGATTTATGGTGGCTTTGCACCGGTGATAGCTTTCCTAGTATGGGTCTACTACTCATGGATCATCACGCTGTCCGCAGCACTGGTTAGTGCCAGCCTTGCGCGTGCTGGGGCTAAACAGTCTCGAAAGCTGTCACGCTCTTAGCTAACGCTGCCGGGCCAGAAGCAGACGTTAGCGAGTGACCGGTGTCAGGTAACCAAATTCTGCATGGGGCTGTATTTCAGCTCCCTAACATTCGACATGAGTGAAACAAGCCGGAAACTGTCCGCTTGCTTAGAGGCTTAGGCGTCGCTACTGCCACGCGCCTGCCTGCTCAAGCACTACCTTCCGACCGTCTTGGACGAGGAGTTCGCCTCCTTCACTGACGAAATAAGTGAATGTACCGTTCTTAAAGGTATACCCGAGAAAGCGGCACGGCGTGACTCGGTCTGCGCACATGCTGTGCGTTGTTCGCCCACTGAGACGTAGCGTCTTCTTCGTTCGCTTGCTCTCGCCTCGGTAGATCACGTTTTCGCAGCTTACTTCGCCCTCAGGACACCTAACTTCAATCCTGATCCAGAAGCTCGGCGTGTCAAGCGTTTGGGTGTAGCCCTGTGCTGCTCTCTGTGCTTGTGCAGGCACACTGCAAGGGCTGAGACACGTGAGGAATACGACGGCGCAACGGCTTGCGAGCTTAAGGGTAGGCCTGAGGTAAAGCGCATTCAATGTTCTCAATGCACTGAGTGTGCCGGCTCGCATGCGACAGCCTGCCTCGCAACGTGAGCGCCAACCTGATTTAAAACAGCCTTCAGTTAACACGTCCGTACCTCAACATTGAATACCATCCAAACAGCCGCCATAACGGGCTGAGCGATGGAAGACGGCGGTCACTCGCTCGCGCGGATCTTCGCAGGTTGCGCTTGCTCCGTCAGGTCGTTTTCGGATTCAGCACCAGGGTGGCACATCTTGGTGCCATCCCAGCGCTGCCCACACCAACACCTGCCCGAGGGGTCTACGATGCAGACCCCGGTGCCGCAGCACCTCGGGTCCTCGCTGCTGTCAGTCATTTGTGCCGTCGCTTCTGCGCACTCGAAGACTCACGCAGCCACCGCACGCGGCGCAGCCGACACATGGGCATGAATGTCCGCCTGCTCGCCCGGTAGGATCATGCCGAGTTCTGACGACTCCTTGACCAGCTGCAACAGCGCATCGCCCGCCAGCGTCGTGTCGTGTGCTGCGGGCTGGGTGCGTAGAGAGGCGTCCTTGAAGCAATGCACCGCGCGCAAGGCCTGCTCTGGCGACAGGGTGCCAGGAATCTCCAGCCCTAGTGCGGGTACATGCTTGGCCAGAATCCTGAAGAACGACACCGCCAATGTCGGCGAGGTCCCATACAGGCTGAATTTGCGCCCGGCCGCTTCGAGCCGGAGCGTGTGGCCGTACTTGCCTTTTTCGCATTCGGCACGGGTGATGTCAGCCAGGCGGATGCGGGTGGTTGCCGTGCTAACGCCATGACCGCGCAGCAGTATGCCGGTATCACTCAACACCCACAAACCGCGGCCGGAGCCCACCACGCGGCCCACCACGTAGGCCGTCAGTTTTTCGCCGATCGCCAGTTCGTCGCGAACGCTGTCAGCGTCAGCTGCTGTCAGCAGCTTCACGGCGCCAGGGTTGGTGCCTTCGATGAGAATTTCCATCAGTTCATTGCCGAACTTGAATGAGTTCAAGAAGTTCATGGTGTCAACAGTCTCCGGGGTTACAAAAGAGAAAATAAAAATCAGGAGTGGTGGTTCAGATGCGCCTTGCCAGCCATACGGCCACGGCAGAGCCACGCCCAACGACGCGGCACCACGCCGAAAGCATTCGACCCGGCGGGCTTTGCACCTGTGCGAGGGATTCGTCGCGGTGCTCGCGTTCGTCGTGCTGGCATTTGGCCAGCAGGCTGTGCAGCGACTGGCAGCCAGGTCGTCCTGCAAGTTGATCGAGCTGATGCTGGTAGTGCTGATCGACAAAGGTCTCCACCTCCCCGATGGTGACAAAAACAGCCTGCGGGCCCGCTAGTGCAGGTACCGCGCCAGTGACCCACCCGGCCATTCGCCAGGGCACCAGCAGCCAGCTGCGGCGCAAGGGCGGCAGCAGCGCCTGCAGTTGCTGCAGATGGCGCTGCTCGGTTTCCAGATGTCGCAGGGCAAACGCCCTGACCGACTCGTCGCGTGACACCGCGAGGATGCCCCGGTAAATCCACACGGCACCGGTTTCACCGGCGTGATCAGAGCGCAGGTCGCCCAGCAGACCGGCTGGCATATCGGTAGGCAAATGGGCCACATCCCACTTGGCGACGAGTCGCTGAATCGCCGGGCGGAAGCGCAGGAAGCCGGAGTAAGCCCGTTCCAGCAGGGGCTTGGCGCCGGGGAGCGAGGCCAGGCGACCCAGCCATCGCCAGCCTGGCAACGAAAGCCATAGCGCCACAAAGGCGGCCGCGCCGCTGAGCAGTTCACCGTTTGGCAGGCGCACATGAAAGCGCGCCATAAATTTCAAACGCTGCTGCTCATCCAGCAAGGCAGCGTCTTGCGCACTGACATCGGTCCACACCACCGGTTGCAGCGGCGTGAGCTGCTGGTATACGCGCACCTCGCGCCGGCACAGGGGACATGCGCCGTCGAACATCACGGTCAAGGCGTCGCATGTGTTCGAGCTCACAGGGGTGGTGGGTGTGGGGTTCACAGCAGGCCCTGCGCCAGAAAGCCGATCAGCCACAGCAACTGCAGCACGTTCAGCGCCACGCTGGCGATGTGCAATACCTTGAAGGACTGCGCCCGCTTTTCATCACGCGCCCGGTTGATCTGCGGCGTGAGCCAGTAGCGGCTGAAAAAGAACAACAAGGCACAAACAGCCAGGCCCAGCTGCTGGGGAATGGTTGCGGCCATGGCGGCCGCCGCCGCAGTGAGCACGCCCAGATACAGGTAGTACTTCGGGAAAAACGCCCGCACGTAGGTGGCCGCCCACTCTGCGGGCAACACCACAAAAATGGTTGGCGCTACGGCTACGCTGAAAAACAGCATCACGCCGACATTGGCGGCGACGATCAGCGTGGCCATCTCTGGAGGCAGCATTACGCCTCCGTACCCGGTGCCCGGCAGAAGCGTTGGGGCTGAGCCGACTGGCGGACAGACAGGCGGCGCTCGGCGGCGCCATTGCGTTCAGAGGTCACAGCGTTATTAAATGAAAAAAGGAACTGAGCGCCAAGGAACTTGGCGCCTCATGCGATTTCGAGCGTTTCTTGCGAGGTAGAAATCTACTCCAAAACCTGATTTCTTACAGTTGCATGGGGTTAAATCCACAGTTAATGAAGGTCTGATCAAGCCGTGAATTCGTCGCGCGGTACTCGTTGAGGCCCGCAACGCAAGACTGCATCGTGCCCCGTCCCTCGGACGCCTCGCGGGCCAAAAGCGGTCACATGCAAACGTCTGCTTTAGTCGAAAGCAGGCGTCCCAAAAACCTACAACCGCTGCAGCTTCTTCCTCACCAGTTGAATGTTGCTGCGCAGTGCATACAGCTCGTCGGTATAAGACAGCGGCACCGACACTTTCTCGGCCCGGGTTTCAAGGCTATTGAGCTCTTCCAGCAGCGCTGCGTTGTTGCCGGTGCTGTCGATGCGGTTTTCAATGTCGCGCAACTGGCCATACCAGCGGAAGATGCGTGAGCGCACACGGAAGGCATAAAGCGGTGGCACGATGCGTGACAGCGGCAGCATGATGGCCAAAATAATACCCATGGCCAGCCACATGCGTTCCACCAGGTTGGACACCCAGAAGGGCAGGTAGCGCTGCAGCAGGGGTGTGCCGTTCTTGATGGCGCGCTCGGCCTCCTTGGAAATTGGCAACTCGCTGTTGTCGCGGTTGGGGTATTCGCGCGCGCTCTTGAACCAGCCTGCGCTGCCGTGGATGTCGTTGCCTGCCTGCGCAAACAACTGCTGCAGCGCCGGGTGGGTGGTGGTGCGGGTGATGAGCGAAGTGGTGGGGGCCACCAGCCGCACGTCGTCCGGCGGAATGTTGCCAGCCAAATCCACTACGCCGCGGGGCAGGCGGGTGGTGCTGAGGAAGGCAAAGCGGCGCGAATAGGCCTCGCTCTGCGCGAAGTTCATCAGTTTCACGCCGGGCGTTTGCAGCAGCATCTGCACCATCAGCGATTCGGGGGCCGATGCAAACACCACGGCGTCGAGCTCACCGCCCAGAAAGGCGACAGTGGCGGGCGTCTGCTCCAGTTGCGAGACTTTCAGCGCGGCGGGGTCGATGCGGTTGCTCTCGAGCAGCTTGGCCATCAGGCTGGGCACGCCGCTGCCGGCCGTGCCGAAGTTCACGCGCAGGCCCTGCAATTGCGTGAGCGCGGTGAGGCTGGCGTCTTCTTCTGCGTCGGGGCGACGTGCACTGGCAGGCTTGCTTTTGCTGGCCGCCTGAACCTTGCGGGCCGTGGCCTCACGGTAGAAGAGCCACAGTGGTTCGACAAACAGGCTGCCGAGCGAGGCGAGGTTTTCTTCATCCTGGTCGGTGTAGTCGCTGGTACCGCCCTGCACAAAACCCAGATCGACCTTGCCGCTGCGCAATAGTTCCAGGTTGGCGGCCGAGCCTTCAGAGGGCACCAGCACCACCTCGATGCCCTCGGTTTTCAGGGCCTTGGCGTAGCGCTTGCCAAATTCTTCATACGCGCTTTGCGCCGGGCCTGTGGCCAGCGTGACCTTCTTGGGCGGGTTCGGGTCCAGCCACCAGTAGGTCACCACCAGCAGGGCCAGCGCCAGCGCGATGAAAGGCCCCACCGAGACCGCCAGATCGCGTAAAGAGAGCAGGGTGTAGCGTATTTTTTGCATGCCAGAACCTTAGCATGCGCCGCTCCAATGCACACGGCACTGGCATCATCTCTGTGCGCGCCGCCGCTTGAGCAACAGGTAGGCGGCCGGAATCACGAACATCGACAGCAGCGGCGCGGTGATCATGCCGCCCACCATGGGCGCGGCGATGCGCTGCATCACTTCCGAGCCTGTGCCCGTG
The DNA here is from genome assembly GCA_943370905.1 of Synechococcus sp. UW140. GTDB lineage: Bacteria > Pseudomonadota > Gammaproteobacteria > Burkholderiales > Burkholderiaceae_C > Polaromonas. The sequence continues at coordinate 161,120 of CALRSS020000004.1, read as the reverse complement.
CCCCACATGATGGGGAATAGGCCAGCCAGAATGACGGCCACCGTCATGGCCTTGGGTCGCACCCTGAGGACGGCACCTTCCATGATGGCGGCCATCAGGCCGGCTTCGTTGACCTGACCGGTCTGGCTTGTTGCCAGCCGTTTCTCCCAGGCCTGCTGCAGGTACAGCAGCATGATCACCCCGAACTCTGCCGATACCCCCGCTAGTGCGATGAAGCCAACCGCACCAGCGACCGACAGGTTGTAGCCCAGCAGGTAGAGCAGCCAGATGCCGCCGACCAGTGCGAACGGAAGCGTGGCCATGATGAGGAAGGCGTCTTCAAAGCGCTTGAAGGTCAGATACAGCAGTACAAAAATGATCAGCAGGGTGAAGGGCACCACCACCTTGAGCTTGGCGGTGGCGCGCTCCAGAAACTCAAACTGCCCGGACCACGACACCGAGTAACCGGGTGGCAATTTCACCTGCCTCGTCACCGCGGCCTGCATGTCGTTGACGGTAGAGCGCAGGTCACGGCCTCGGATGTCGACATAGACCCAGCCTGACAGGCGTGCGTTCTCGCTGCGCAGCATGGGCGGGCCGTCGGTGATACGGATGTCGGCGACGTCAGACAGCAGCAGCCGTGCGCCGCGTTCGTTGACGATGGGCAGGGTGCGCAGCTTCTCCAGCGAATCGCGTACTTCACGCGGGTAGCGCACGTTGATCGGAAAGCGCTGCAGGCCCTGCACTACTTCGCCGCTGCTGCCGGCCAGGTTCTCACCACCGACGGCGGAGCTGAGGACTGACTGCACGTCGGCGATGTTCATACCAAAGCGTGCTGCGTCGTCGCGACGGATGTTCACGTCCACATAGCGTCCGCCAGTCAGCCGCTCGGCCAGTGCGCTGCTCACGCCCGGTACTGCCTTGATGGCCTGCTCAATCTCGCCCGTGATGCGGTCGATCGTCGCCAGGTCGGCGCCCGCTACCTTCACGCCCACTGGGCTTTTGATGCCCGTGGCCAGCATGTCGATGCGGTTGCGGATCGGCGGCACCCAGATGTTGGCCAGCCCCGGAACGCTGACGATGCGGTCGAGTTCATCGACCAGCTTGTCCTGCGTCATGCCGGGTCGCCACTGGTCGCGCGGCTTGAACTGGATGGTCGTCTCAAACATTTCCATCGGCGCCGGGTCGGTGGCGGTTTCGGCGCGCCCGGCCTTGCCGTAAACGCTGAGCACCTCGGGTACCGTGCGTATCAGGCGGTCGGTCTGCTGCAGCAGCTCCGACGCCTTGCCGGCCGACAGGCCCGGCAGTGCCGATGGCATATAGAGCAAATCGCCCTCGTCCAGGCGTGGCATGAACTCGCCGCCGATCTGCGTCAGCGGCCACAGGCTGGTCGCCATCAGCAGCGCAGCCACCGCCAACGTGCGTTTGGGCTGGCGCAGCACCCGAGCCAACAGCGGCTGGTACAGCCTGATCAGCCAACGGTTGAGCGGGTTGGCCTTTTCATCGGGGATACGGCCGCGAATCAGGTAGCCCATCAGCACGGGAATCAGCGTGACCGACAGGCCTGCCGCCGCCGCCATGGCATAGGTCTTGGTGAAGGCCAACGGCGAAAACAACCGTCCCTCCTGCGCCTCCAGGGTGAACACGGGAATGAAGGACAGCGTGATGATGAGCAGTGAGAAAAACAGTGCGGGCCCCACCTCGGCAGCAGCATCTCCCATGACTTGCCAGCGTGCGTTGCCGCTCAATATGGCCGAGGGGTGCTGGTGCTGCCATTGCTCCAGGTGCTTGTGCGCGTTTTCGATCATCACCACCGCGGCATCTACCATCGCCCCGATGGCAATGGCAATGCCGCCCAGCGACATGATGTTGGCGTTCACACCCTGGTAATGCATCACGATGAAGGCGGCCAGAATGCCGAGCGGCAACGACACAATGGCGACCAGTGCCGAGCGCAGGTGAAACAGGAAAATCACGCACACTACGGCCACCACGAGGAACTCCTCCAGCAGCTTGAAGCCCAGATTGCCGATGGCCCGCTCGATCAGGCTGGAGCGGTCGTACACCGGGACGATCTCGACGCCCCGGGGCAGGCTGCCTTGAAGCTGCTGCAGTTTGGCCTTGACCGCAGCGATGGTTTGAAGCGCATTTTTGCCCGATCGCATCACGATCACGCCGCCTGTGGCCTCGCCTTCGCCGTCGAGCTCGCCGATGCCGCGCCGCATCTCGGGGCCCAACTGTATGCGTGCCACATCACCCAGCCGGACTGACACGCCCGCGTCGGTGGTGGCCAGCGGTACCTTGCGGAAATCATCGAGCGACTGCAGGTAGCCCGATGCGCGTACCACGTACTCGGCCTCTCCCAGTTCCAGCACTGAACCGCCGCTTTCCTGGTTGGACTTTTGCAGGGCTTCGAGGACGCGGGTGTGGGGAATGCGGTAGGCGGCCAGTTTGTCCGGGTCCAGCACCACCTGGTACTGGCGCACCATGCCGCCGATTGTGGCTACCTCTGCCACGTCCGGTACAGTTTTGAGCTCGTACTTCAAGAACCAGTCCTGCAATGCGCGGAGTTGCGAGGCGTCCTGCGTGCCGCCGCGGTCAATCAATGAATACTGGTAGATCCAGCCCACGCCGGTGGCATCCGGCCCCAGCGAGGCCTTGGCGCCCGCTGGCAGGCGCGACTGCACCTGGTTGAGGTATTCCAGCACGCGCGAACGTGCCCAGTACAGATCGGTGCCGTCTTCAAACAGCACGTAGACGAAGGAGTCGCCGAAGAAGGAGTAACCACGAACCGTCTTGGCGCCCGGAACCGACAGCATGGTGGTGGTCAGCGGGTAGGTCACCTGGTTTTCAACAATGCGCGGCGCCTGGCCGGGGTAGGTCGTGCGGATGATGACCTGTACGTCAGAAAGGTCGGGTAGCGCGTCAAGCGGCGTTTTCAGCACGGCATACGTGCCCCAGGCGCTGACCAGCAGCGTGGCCAGCAGTACCAGAAAGCGGTTGACGATGGACCAGCGGATCAGCCGGGCAATCATGGTTTGGCCTTGGCCGCGGGTGCAGTAGCGTTGGTGACGGGTGCAGACGCCATCGGCGTGATACCTGTCAGCCGCGGCAAGCCTTCGGCGTCCATGTAGAACTCGAAGGTCACGCGGTCGCCAGACTGTACGTTGCGCGGAAGGCCTGCCTCGGGCGCCTTGAAGTCCATCGTCATGGCTCCCCATTTCAGCGCAGCAATGGGACCATGCGTCAGCGTCACGGCCTCACGGGTGAGTGCATCCACTTTGCCTTCGCCCTGGAACCGCTGTGCGGCAGCTGGTGCGGTGGTTGGCAAAGTGTTGGCTGAAGGACCGTTCAGCCGTGCCTCCACGCCCTTCAGGCTGGCTTCGGAATCAATCAAAAACTGCGCGGACACCACCACCTGCTGGCCTGGCTGCAGGCCACGGGTAATTTCGGTTTGCCCACCGCTTTCGAGCCCAGTGCTCACCTCTACGGGCCGGAAGTGCCCCTCTTTCTCGGCCAGCAGTACCACGCTGCGCTTGCCAGTCTGGATCACTGCCTCGGTTGGCACGAGCAATACTTTGTTGCTGCGCGTGTCCATCAACTGCATTTGTATCGACATGCCCGGCACCAGGCGTTGGCCGGGGTTGGCCAGTTCCAGCCTGGCCTTCAGGGTCCGCGTGGTGGCATTGACTTCAGGCAGGATGGCCTGGACCCTGCCGCTGAAAGTCACGCCCGGCACGCCCGGGCTTCTGGCCTGCACTCTAGCGCCGGGCCGCACTGCCGCAGCCTGGCTCTCAGGCACTTCGGCATTGGCCCATACCGTCGACAGGCCATTGATGCGGAACAGCATGGCGCCAGGCATCACCGTCATGCCTTCGCGCACGGCCAGTTCGGTGACGATGCCGTTGATGGGGGCTGTCAGCGTGGTGCGTGCCTGCACCTGGCCGCCAGCCTGCACCGCTGCGATTTGCGCTTCGCTCATGCCGGCCTGTCGCATCCGCTGGCGTGCAGCGTCCACCAACCCTGACAGGTCGGCGCCCTGCATGCGGCTGAGGGAGAGGTATTCCTGCTGCGCAGCTACCCAGTCGGGGATGTACACCTCGGCCAGCGGCTGACCTTTGGTGACGTTGTCCAGCGTGGCGCGGACGTAGAGGCGCTCGACATAGCCGGTGGCGCGTGCCTGCACCACAGCTTGGTCGCGTTCATTGAATGCAACGCTGCCAACGGCTGTCACTTCAGGTGATAGCGTGCCTTCGGTGACCGTTGCGATGCGCACGCCCAGGTTCTGCTGGATGCGGGGGCTGACGGTCACCTTGCCCTGATCGCTGCCACCGCCGGCATACACCGGCACCAGCATCATGTCCATGAATGGAGATTTGGCAGGCTTGTCGAACTTGTTGCCCGGCACCATGGGGTCGTGGTAGTACAGCACGCGGCGGCCGTTGGCTGGGTCTGTGTCGCCCGCCTTGATGCCAGCGCTGAGGTGGCGTCGGGTAGCCTCTTCGCCTTCGGCGATGCTTTGGGGAATGGCACCATTGCCTCCGTCGGCAGATGCGGCTGGGGTTGGTGCCGCGGGGGGTGCACCCGCCGTGGATTGCATCCCGCGCTGCATACCCATCTGGTAGAGGCCATAGCCGCCGAGGGCGGCCAAGGCCACCAATACGGCGGCGACTGGTACGAGGCGTGACTTGCGTGGAGCGATCATGGCTGGACTTTCGCGGTGAACGGTGCAGCAACGACCGCTGTCGTGGCCGTGCTTTTGTCGGGTTGAAGGTAGTTGAGCTGGGCCCAGGCGCGAGCTGTTTCCAGCTCGACGGCCAGCGCCTGGATACGTGTGTTGATGTCGTCGCGCCTGGCCGAGAGCACGCCGGCTAGATCGCCTTTGCCACTGCGGTAGGCTGTGAGCGCGGCCTCGGTGCGCTGCGCGGCCACGGGAATCATTTGCGAGGTGTAACGTGCGACACGTTGCTTGCCGCTTTGCCAGTCATTGAGCAGGCCGCGCACTTCGGCTTCGTAGGCTTGTACATTGTCGGTATCGGTGGCGCGGGCCTCTTCCAGTGCCGCCAGCTTGGCGCCAATCTCGCGGTTCTGGCGGCTCTTCTGGTCCCACTGGAGTGGGATCGACACGCCGATGGACACCATGTTGGAGAACGACGAGCCCCGCTGCTGGTAGGCGGCTTCCACCGTCCAGTCGGGTCGGGTGTTGGCCTGCGCGAGCCGCGCGTCAGTTTCTGCAGCATGCACTGCCGCAGCCGATACCGCCAGCCGTGGGTGCTGCCTGAGCTGCTCGAATGATGGTGCACTGACGTCTGCTGTACCCCATAGGCGCGTCCAGTCAGGATGACCCTGCGGCGGGCGGGCGGCATCCGTGCCGACCCAGCGCGCCAACATCAGTGCGGCGCTGGTCGCCTGGCGGTCGATCTGGCTCAGCCGGTCTTCAATCTCCAGCTGTGCAGCGCGCGCTGCAAAGATGTCGGCCTGTGGCCCTCTGCCTTCACGGAAAGCCAGTTCGGCGCTTTGCGCCTGCAGGCGGGTTTCGCCGAGTTGCTGCTCCAGCAGTTGTCGCATGGCCAGTGCGTAGTAACGCTCCAGCCATGAAAGCGCGGTGCCTTGTTGCAGCGCTGCCAGCGCCAACTGGCGCTGCGCCTCTGCCCGTTCCGCGTCGCGTTCAAAACGCTCGGCCTTGAGCTGGCGTTTGTCCGAGCGCGGCAACTCCTGCGCGAGGCCGATGCGCCGCATCGTCATGAAGTCGCGGCCCAGGCTCAATCGGTCGGGGCCAGTGACCGGCAGGTTGTCCACGCCGAGCTTGAGCACCGGGTCGGGTAGCTGACCCGCCGACACCGCCATTTCGCGGGCGGCGCGGGCGGCGGCATCTTGTGCCACCAGTTGTGACGACCGCGCGATGGCCAGCCGCTGCGCATCGGCCAATGACAGGGCCATGGGCGTCGGCTCGGCCGCCTGCAGCAGCGCCGGGGTGGCAAAGAAGAATGCCGTGACCAGCGCCGACTGGCGCAGGCATGGCTGACAACGCAGCAAAAAATAAAACATGTTGATCTCCGGAACACCGGCAGCACGGTGGCTGCACGAAAACAGCACGTCTGCCGTCAAACAGCAGGCGCACCTCGGGCGTGGAGATCAGGAAATGGGCGGTTTGAGGTGTGTGGCGCGGTCGGCGCTGTCGAACCTTATGCCATCAGCGACAAGCCCGGCGACGGGCGTGAAATGACTTGCAGGCAAATAAACGCCAGAGAAAGACGCAAGCGCCAGGCATAGTTCGCAGGTGTCGCAGCTGCAATGCATGCCACCCCCCTGTGCCGACGTTGAACCTGACGGGTCGGCCGCCTGCAGACGCATAGGGCAGTCTTCCGGCATCGCCTCGGCGGGCGCGTCACCCAAAGCGGCCACCATGTGCACCTGCTGCGCCGCCATGTCCACTGCCATGGCGTTGCCCACCCAGCCGCGAAGGGGCAGCAGGGCGATCATCAAGGCGAAGAGAAAGACGCGCATGGGTGGATGATAAGCCGCCTGACGAAAGTGTCCATGCCCTTCGTTTGTACGGTGACACACGCCCCTGCCCAACAACACCCCAAGCGGGTGTGCAGACGGGGCGTGGACGGGCTTACCTGGCCGGCTGGATCTCGGTCACGACCATGGCGCCGCCAGCTTTTTCGACTTTGAATTTGATCTTGTCGCCAGCCTTCACTTTCGTCAACATGGCCGGGTCCTTGACCTGGAACACCATGGTCATACCAGGCATGTCCATGCTTTTGATGGCCTCGTGCTTGAGGGTGATTTTTTTAGCTTCCATATCGACCTTGCGGATTTCGCCATCGGTCATTTCGGCGGACGCTGCCATGGCTCCGGCTTTCATGCCGTCTGGCATGGCCATGGGCGCGCCGGCGTGCGAGGCGGCTTGCGCTGAAGCGGTAGCGGCGATGGCGGCAATGAGGATCAGCAGGGTTTTGAGGTTTTTCATGAGGAGTCCTTGAAGAATAAGAAAGTGGATAAAAAAGAACGAGCGGAGAGAAAAGAGAGAGCAAAGTGAAAGCAAAGGGAGGGCGAGGGGAGGAAATCAGGACTTCATCGCGGGATACGACCGGTAAACACGAGAATTGCCGTCAGACAGAACGAGCAACACGTCATACGCATCGCGGGCGTTGCCCATTTCCATTCCCGGTGAGCCCACAGGCATGCCGGGCACAGCAAGCCCCCGTGCAGCCGGCTTTTCGCGCAGCAGACGGCGGATGTCCTGTGCAGGCACATGACCTTCGAGCGCGTAGCTGGCTACGCGGGCCGAGTGGCAAGCCCCGAATTTTGCAGGCAAGTCCAGCTTTTGCCGGAAGGGCGCTGTGTCGGCCACATCATGTGTTGTTACCTGAAAGCCGTTTTTCTGCAGGTGTGCAACCCATTGCTTGCAGCAGCCACAGTTGGGGTCTTTCCAGACCTCAATCTCCGTGAAGGCGGGTGTGGCTGTCTGGCCGCTGGCAAGGTCAGAGAGCAGCAGGCCTGAGCCCGCTGCGCCGGCGAAGGATTGAAGAAGGTGGCGTCTTTTCATGTTGATCTCCTGGGATGGGGTCGGTGGCAATGCATCTGCTGCGGCACTCAGCGGGCCGCGACTGTGATCGTGCCTTTCATGCCGGCCTGGTAGTGGCCGGTAATCAGGCAGGCGAACTCGAAGTCGCCCGGCTGGTTGAAGGTCCAGACCATCTGGCGGGTCTTTGTGGAGGGCACGTGGGCCATGTAGGGCTCGTCGTGCTCCATGTTGGGAAACTTCACCATCATGGCGGCGTGCGCATCCAGCTCCTGCCGGGTGCCGATGACCATCTCGTGCAAGGCCTTGCCCTGGTTGCGGATGACGAAGCGGATGGTTTCGCCCTGCTTCACGCGGATGGCGTTGGGGGAAAAGCGCATCGCGTCATCCATCGTCAGTTGGATGGTGCGGGTCACAGTCTTGGCGTCGCCGGCAATGCCCCAGGGTTTTTGCTCTTTTTTCACCGGCATCATGCTGGTCTTGTGCGCGTCGCCATGGGCCCAGCTCGTTTGTACGGCTGCCAGCGCGGCCGTCAGCACGATGCCTTGAAGAATGTCGAGCGTTTTGCGTGTTCTGTTTGAAAGCATGGAAACCTTTTTTGAAAGCAGGGTGTTGTTGTGTGGTGTGACTGAAAAGGGCATGAGGTATCAATGCGCCATGTGGCCTGCGGGTTTACGAACCTGCACTTCGGTGGCTGCAGGCGCCGCGGGCTGGGGCACCTCTTTGCTGATCGCCGGGGCGCGGGTCGTGTCGGGCAGGGCGCTCTTCCACTCGAAGGCCTGGGTACCGGCCGGTTGCCGGTACCAGCCCGGGTCTTTGTAGTCGCCGGGCTTCTGGTCTTTGCGCACCTTGAGCATGCTGAACATGCCGCCCATCTCGACGCCACCATAGGGGCCGGTACCGGTCATCATGGGCGCGGTGTTGTCGGGAATGGGCATTTCCATCTCGCCCATGTCGGCCATGCCGCGCTCGCCCATCACCATGTAGTCGGGCACGGCTTTTTGCAGCTTCTTCACCAGGCCGCGGTGGTCCACACCAATCGTGGTCGGCACGTTGTGGCCCATGGCGTTCATGGTGTGGTGGCTCTTGTGGCAATGGAAGGCCCAGTCGCCTTCTTCATCGGCTACGAACTCCAGTTGCCGCATCTGGCCCACGGCCACGTCGGTGGTGACCTCGGGCCAGCGTGCGGCCAGCGGCCACGGGCCACCGTCGCTGCCGGTCACCCTGAACTCATGGCCGTGCAGGTGGATGGGGTGGTTGGTCATGGTGAGGTTGCCCACACGGATGCGCACCTTGTCGCCCTGCCGCACATTGAGCGTATCGATGCCGGGGAACACGCGGCTGTTCCAGCTCCAGAGGTTGAAGTCCAGCATGGTCATGATCTTGGGCGTGGCGCTGCCCGGGTCGATGTCGTAGGCATTGAGCAGGAAGACGAAGTCGCGATCGACCTCGTCGATCAGCGGATGCTTGCCCTTGGGGTGCGTGACCCAGAAGCCCATCATGCCCATGGCCATCTGCGTCATCTCGTCAGCGTGCGGGTGGTACATGAAGGTGCCGGGCCGGCGCGCCACGAACTCGTAGACAAAGGTTTTGCCCACCGGGATGGCGGGCTGGTTGAGTCCGGCCACGCCATCCATGCCGTTGGGCAGGCGCTGGCCGTGCCAGTGCACGCTGGTGTGTTCGGGCAGCTTGTTGGTCACAAACACCCGCACACGGTCGCCTTCCACCACTTCAATGGTCGGCCCCGGGCTCTGGCCGTTGTAGCCCCACATGTGGGCCTTGAAGCCGGGTGCCATCTCGCGCACCACGGGCTCGGCCACCAGGTGGAACTCTTTCACGCCGTTGTTCATGCGCCAGGGCAAGGTCCAGCCGTTGAGGGTGACGACCGGGTTGTAGGGTCTGCCGCTGGAGGGCTGCAAAGGTGGTGCCGTGTCGGCTCTGGTCATGGTCACCGGCTCGGGCAGTGCAGCCATCGCTACCTTGCTGACAGCCGCGGTGGCCACGGCCGTGGCGGCGGCGCCGTGGAAGAAATTTCGTCGGTTCATGGGTGAAGTCCTCGGGGTGTTTCGATGGGCCGCCGTCAATGGGCAGGGGCGCCACCAGACGCGGCGCCGGTGCTGCGGCTGCTGGTCATGGCTGGCGTCATGTCAGGGGCCGCGCCGGCCAGCAGCGTTTGCAGGTCGGCGTCGGTCAGCCAGAAATCGCGTTGCGCTTCAATGGCGCTGTTGGTGGCCATCACCTGCGCCTGTGCGTCAGCCAGCACATCGAACACACTGGACAGCATGCCGTTGTAGCGCAGCACCATCTCGTCGCTGATGAACTTCTGCAGGGGCACGATTTCCTTCTGGTAGTGGCGGGCGAGGTCCCAGGCGATGCGGTAGCGGTGGTACGTCTCGCGGGCTTCGCTGCGCGTTTTGACGGCCATCTCGCGCACCTGGGCGGCGTCGCGAAGGCTGTCCCACAGGGCATCGCGCCCGGGTTCGCGTTTGGCGGCCAGTTGCTGGCGCCATTCGGCGAGGGCCAGTTGCAGTTCCATCCGGCTGGCGAGTGCGCGGCTTTCAATGTCGGGCAGCGCCTGCGGCTGCGCGGGCAGCTCTGGCAGGCGGTCGGGCAGTGTGAATTGCGTTTGCGCGCTCCACAGGCCCATCGCCACGATGAGCTTTTCACGTGCGCTGAATGCCGCTTGTTCCGCCTGTGCCTGCCGGGTGGCGGCGTCGGCCAGCAGGGCTTGCTGGCGCGCCTGCTGCAGGCGGCTCCAGTTGCCCACGCGCGCCATGCGGCGTGCCAGTTCGCCGGCGGCTTCAGCGCCTTCCCGCGCTTCACGCAGATAGCGCGCGCTTTGTGCCGCCGCGACGGCCTCGACCCAGGCCTTGCGCGTTTCGGCCGACAGCAGGGTGATGCGTTGCTGAGCCTTGCGCTTGGCGTTGCCGCTCAGGGCTGCGGCGTCCGAGATGTTCACGCCATCGGCGGCCAGCGCAGCCTGCAGGCCCGGGTTGTTGAGCAGGGCGATACGTACAGCCGCGTCGGCGCCGAGCGGCGCTTTCAGCAGGGCGTCCACTTCTGCGCTGTTGTCTGCGCCGGGGCGCGGAATGGGCACAGCCAGAGCGGTACTGGCCAGGCCAGGTGTTTTGCCTTCGATCAGCTTTTGCAGGCCCGCCACGCCGCCATCGGCTGGCACACTGGCGCAGCCACCAACGGTCAGAGCGGCGGCCAATGCCAGGGTGCAAGCCGTGAACTGCCAGGGGCGTGTCATGGCGCGCCTCATGGTTTGGCAGCGGATGGTGCCGCAGGGCTGGGGGCGCCGGGCGTGGCTGTCTGCCGGCCTTGCCCGGCCTGTGCGTCCTCCCACTTCAGCAGATCCACATGGCCGCGCCTGAACTGCCCCACTTCAGCGTTTGCTTTTTTCCAGTCGTCGCTGCCCTGTTCCACCCCTGCCGGCAAGTCGGCAAAGATCGAGCGGTAAAGGGCTGCCGGGACCGGACTCGCCGGATCGGCAGCGCGCAAGGTGGGTTGTGGGTCGGGGCGCGGCAGCGTCTGTGCCCCGGCCGTGCCCAGACTGACGGTGGTCAGCACGCACAGCCAGAGCGGGCGGTGTGAAAAACAATGGAAAGACACGGCAATCTCCTGAACGGCAAACCATGCAGTCGACCCCGGCGAACGCGCCAGGCGACTGCGGATATCCGGCGTGTGCAGCGGCAAGGCGCTGCGCCGGAGGCCACAACAGACCCACTACGGGCCTGAAGTTCAGGAAATGGGTGGTTTTTGACCCAGTGCAGCGTCTGCACTGGCGAACTGCACCGCCACGCTGATGGGCGCGTTGCGGGGTGCGGGGAGAGCCGTCAGTACCGGCGCGCTGGGCGACAGCGCCACGGTGTGACAGGCCTGGCAGGCGGCGCAGGATTCGCAACCCGCGCTGCCCGTGTGCGACACCGGGGCGTCATCGGCAGGCTGGGCATGGCCAGCGCAGTCCGGCATCGGGTGGGCGTTTGCCATGTCTGTCGCGTGGTGCAGGGTGCCCTGGCCCGAGGCGTGATGGCCCGAGGCCTGATGCGCCATGGCTGGGCTCGATGCCGCGGTGATGGCTGAATTCGCCACGGTGGTCGCCATGGTGGTGGCCATGGCGTCACCCGCCCAGCCGCGCAAAAGCAGCAGGGCGATCAGGGCAAGGCAGGCAAAACGGCGCATCGGAGAATGATAAGGCGTTGGGCGGGAAAGTTCCCCGGCTGCGTCAATGTCCCTCGGACGCAGGGGCTGCGTGCGCGGTATGGATGCTGGCGCGCCGCAGATCGGCGCGGGCATGCCGAAGCACCTGCCAGCCGCTGGTGACGGCCAGTACCGACATCACGGCGGCCACGGCCAGGTCGGGCCAGGCGGCGCCGGTGCCGAACACGCCCAGCGCCGCGGCCATGACGGCCAGGTTGCCCAGCGCATCGTTGCGGGAGCACAGCCACACGCTGCGCATGTTGGCATCGCCTTCGCGCCAGGCGTACAGCATGAAGGCCACGGTGCCATTGGCCACCAGGGCCAGCAGGCCGATCGCGCCCATGGTCAGTGGCTCGGGGGCTGTGCCCTGCGTGGCCACCCAGACGGCGCGGGCCATCACAAAGGCGCCGAAGAGCAGCATGCTCAAGCCCTTGATGCCGGCCGCCCGAGCCCGCCATGCCAGGCCCATGGAGAGCACCGCGAGCGACATGGCATAGCTGGCGGTATCGCCGAAAAAATCGATGGCATCGGCCAGCAGCGAGACCGAGCCCGAACGCAGCCCGGCACCGATTTCCAGCAGGAACATCGCCAGGTTGATGGCAAGCGCCAGCCAGAGGATGCGGCGGTAGCGCGGGTTGGCTGCCGCATCGCTGGCGGTGGCGTCGTGATCGTGGTGACAATGGGCTGACATGCGTGTCCTGCGGTGTTTGTGGATCGGGTTTGCTGATCCGTGGCACCATTAGAAACCTTCCCGCGATCTCAGGCTCAAGCAAGTTCAAGCAAGGTCAAACCGGCAGTGGCGATAACCGGACCCGGCCAGGGGCTTTGCCGCGGTCTGCATGACACCGGCCTTCTCCTCTACTCTCTCTTTCTTCTCGTTCTGTACGACCTTGAATTCGAGCACCGCATGACATCCACCCTTTGGCAACCCGGTGTACTGGCGGCCCTGGCATCGGCCGCACTGTTTGGTGCGGGCACGCCTTTGGCCAAGGTGTTGCTCGGCCAGTTGCATCCATGGATGCTGGCTGGCTTGCTTTATCTGGGTTCCGGCGTGGGCTTGGCCATCTACCGGCTGGCCACGCGCGCGCCCTGGCCGCGGCTCAAGCGTTCGGAATGGGGCTGGCTGGTCGCTGCCATTGCCTGCGGCGGCGGGATTGCACCGGTGCTGCTGATGTGGGGGCTGTCGGCCATGGCGGCCGGCCCCGCGGCGCTGCTGCTCAATGCCGAGGCGGTGTTCACCGCGCTGCTGGCCTGGGTGGTGTTTCGCGAGAATGCGGGCCGGCGCATTGTGCTGGGCATGGCGGCCATCGTGGCAGGTGCCGTGGTGTTGAGCTGGCCATCGGCAGACTCTGCGGGCTCGGCCTCGACAGTCCCGCTGGCCCCGGCACTCGCGGTGCTGCTGGCGTGCCTGTTCTGGGCGCTCGACAACAACTTCACGCGCAAGGTCTCGCTGACCGATGCTTCCTGGATCGCCTGCCTCAAGGGTCTGGCGGCCGGCACCACCAATTTGCTGCTGGCGTTGGCGCTGGGTGCCGCATGGCCTGGTGCTGCGAACCTCTCGGTGGCCCTGCTGGTCGGCTTCGGGGCCTACGGTGTGAGCCTGGCCTTGTTCGTGGTGGCGCTGCGGCATCTGGGCGCCTCGCGGTCAGGGGCCTATTTTTCAACCGCGCCGTTTGTTGGCGCACTGGCCGCGGTGGTTTTTCTGGCCGAGCCGGTGACCTGGCAGTTGCTGTCGGCCGCGCTGCTGATGGCCGCCGGCCTGTGGCTGCACCTGACTGAGCACCATGCGCATGAGCACCTGCATGTGCCGATGACACATGAGCATGCGCATGCCCACCCCGACGCAGAGGGCCACCACGACCATGCCCACGTGCCGGCTTTCGAGGGCGAGCACTCGCATCCGCACCAGCACGAGCCGCTGCGCCACAGCCATGCCCATTACCCTGATGCGCATCACCGGCACGGGCATTAGCGCCTGCCCGCGTCGCCTCAGGGCCTGGCCTGCGCCTGCAACCGCAAGCGGGCCTTGTCCAGCCACATCTGCAGGCTGTCCAGCAGGTCGACCTGACTGAAGGAGCAGCTCTCTTCGCTGAACAGCGCACTGGATTCAAGCCGCGTGAGCAGCCCGCCCAGCACCTCACTGAAGGCCGGTGGCAAGGCCGCCAGCAGGGCATCTTGACTTCCGGCCAGGGCAGAAAAGCCCGCCGCATTCAATTGGCCACTGCGCAGTTGTTGCAAGGCCTGGGCCATCGCCTCCAGTTGCTGGGCGGCGCTCATGCGGCAGCTCCGGTGTGCGCCGGCCGCGAGGTCAGGCGGTCAAAGGCCAGGGTGAGCAGCGCCATCAGGCCAAACGGAACACCGACCCAGCCCAGGTGCGCAAAGCCGACAGCATCAAGCAGAGAGCCGCTGATGATGGCCCCCAGGGCCGTGCCGATGTAGAGCATCGAGCCATTGAGGCTGAGCAACAGCGGCGCCTGCGTGGGCGAGAGGCTGGCCAGCCGGCTTTGCTGCGGCGCCATGAGGCCGAAACCGGCCACGCCCCACACCACCAGGGTGGCCAGCGTGGCGGGCACATGGCCGCGCGTCAGCGGCAACAGGCACATCATGGTCACCAGCAGGGACAGTTGTACGCGCGTGGTGCGGATCGAGCCAAAGCGGTCGTTGGCCCAGCCGCCGGTGAGTGTGCCGGCCACACCGGCCAGGCCAAATACCGCCAGCGTCATCGACAGCTGCGCCGGGCTCATCGGGTTCAGCGCCTGCAGCACCGGCCCGACATAGGCGAACACACTGAAGATGGCCACAAAGTAGAGCAGGGTGCGCAGCCACACGCGCAGCACCGCAGGCTGGCCCGCGGCGGCGCGAAAGCCCGAAAAGCTGGCGCCGGCACTGGCCATCTGTGCGGGAATCAGCCAGCTGGCGGCCACCAGTGCCGCCAGGCTGGCGGCGGCAGACAGCCACACGGGCACACGCCAGCCATATTCAAAACCCAGCCACGCGCCCACCGGCAGGCCCACGGCGTAGCTGATGCTCATGCCCAGGAAGGTGATCGACAGCGCGCGGCCGCGCTGCGCCGGTGCCACCATGCTGACGGCCAGGGCCGAGGCCGCTGCCGTGAACATGGCACCAGCGCCCATCAGCACACGGCCCAGCAGCAGCAAGGCCAGGCTGGGGGCGAGCGCGCACATCAGGCAGCCGGCAGAGAACAGCAGCAGCGCCAGCTGCACGGCGCGTTTGCGCGGCCAGCGCGCCGTCAGGATGATGAGCACCGGCGCCAGCACCGCCGTGGCAATCGCATAGGCCGTCATCGCCTGGCCCGCGGCAGCGACGCTGACGCCGAGCGACACACTCATGGGCTGCAGGATGCCGCCTAGCACAAAGGCGCCACTGCCGATGACGAGGTTGCACAGCGCAAAGAAGTAAAGAATGGGTGGCATGGGGCGTCAGGACAATTCAGCAGGCCCGGCAGGCGCAGTGCGCCGGGTCGGAGCGCGCACTCGCATCAGGGAGGGTCGTCCGCCATTGTGCCCGGAGCGTGCCGGGGTCACCCGGATCAGCGTGGTGCGTAACCCAGCGTGAAGGAAAATCGGGCACCGACGCCGGGAACGCCTTCAGCCCAGACTTTGCCGCCGTGACGTTTGACGATGCGTTGTACCGTTGCCAGCCCGATGCCGGTGCCGGTGAACTCCGCGTTCGAGTGCAGCCGCTGGAAGTCGCCGAACAGCTTTTCGGAGTAGGCCATGTCAAAGCCGGCACCGTTGTCCTGCACGGAATACACCGGCCTGCCATCCCCGCCCGTGGTGCAGGCGAACCGGATCGCTGACTTCTGGGCGTGCCCGCTGAACTTCCACGCATTGGCCAGAAGGTTCTCCAGCACTTGCCGCAGCAGCCGTGGATCACCGTGCACCAGCAGGTCCGGCTCGATGGTGACCTCCACGCATCGGTCTGGTTCCCGTTCGCGGTACACCGCCACCACCGCTTGCGCCATGGTGCTGAGGTCGGTGGGTTCCCAGCGCAAGGTGGTACGCGAAACCTGGGCCAGTGACAGCAGGCCGTCAATGATTTCACCCATCTGCACCACACCCGCACGGATGCGTGACATGTAGTGGCTTCTGCGGTCGTTGCTCGCCTGCGGGGCTATGGCGGCGATCTCCTTGTTCAGCAGATCGCTGAAGCCGCTGATGGTGTTGAGCGGGTTGCGCAGGTCGTGCGAGACGGAATAAGAGAAGGCCTCCAGTTCCCGGTTGGCGGTTTCCAGCTCGGCCGTGCGCTTGCGCACGCGCTCTTCCAGCTCCACGTTCAGGCGCAGGATCTCCTCGGACGCCAGTTTTTGCACGGTGATGTTCATGTGCATCACGATCACGCCGTTGCCAGAGGCTGCGGACAGCGGACACACGGTCATCACGAACCAGCGGTGGTCGGATGGAGAGTGGCAGGGGTATTCCAGCGAAAAACTTTTGCTGTTGCCGCTGAGCACCGAGCGGATGCCTTCAGCCGCCTGGGAGGCCTCGGCAGAGTCGTCACCACTGGCGTTGTCGCAGACGTCCAGATAGTTGACGCCCAGCCCGCAGGACGTACGGTGCAGGGTGTCCTCGCAGGAGAAATTCCGCCACCCGTCGTTCACCGAAACAATCGTTCCCTCGCGGTCCAGCAACGCGATGTGTGCCGGCAGGGCGTTGAGGATGGACACTTGCCGCGCGGCGTCGGCCAACTGCAATGCTGTCGCGCGTTGCAAGTCGGCGGTGCGCGCTTCCACCTGGGCCTTCACCTGCGCCTCCAGGAGGTGGCTGTGGTCTTTCAGGAAATCACCATACTCCTTCAGCCTCAGCAGGTTGCGCACGCGCAGCCACAACTCGTTGCGGTCCACCGGTTTGGTGAGGAACTCCTCCGCGCCGGCGTTCAGTCCGGCCAGGCGGGTGTCGCGGTCCGTGAGAGCCGTGAGCATGATGACCGGAATGTTCGAAGTGGCCGGGTTCTCCTTGAGCGCCCGCGCCACCTGGTAGCCGTCCATGTCCGGCATCATGATGTCGAGCAGGACCAGGTCCGGCGTCTGCTGCCGCGTCAGGATCATCGCTTCTTCCCCGCTGGCGGCGCACACCGTGCGGTAGCCTTCGGGCCGCAGCAGCACTTCGAGCAGCTTGCGGTTCTGAAGCTCGTCGTCGACGATCAGGATGGTGGCGGGCGACTGGCTCATGGGGGCAGTTCCTTCCTTCCCAGCAGGGCGTTGACGGTGTCGTAGAGCTCCTGGTAACGCAGCGGTTTGGCGATGTAGGCCTCGCAGCCGGCGATATGGCTTTTCTCCTGGTCAGCTTTCATGGCCAGTGCGGTCAGTGCGATGACCGGGATGGTGGCAGTCACAGCGTCTTTTTTCAGCAGGGCCGTCGCTGCCAGGCCGTCCATGCCGGGCAGCTGGATGTCCATCAGGATCAGCGCCGGCCGTTCGGAGCGCGCCAGCGTCAGACCTGTTTCCGCATCAGTGGCACTCAGGACTTCGTGGCCAGCCTTGCGCAGCAGCACGCAGGCCAGCTTCATGTTGGCGGGGTTGTCCTCAATGACCAGTATGCGGGGCATGGCGCGGCTCCTGTTGTAGCGGCAGGGCGCGCCTGACTTCGTCAATGAAGCGCCCCTGATTGAGACCGACTTTCTCGACGATGCGAATGACATTGCCTCGGTCCTTGTTGAGCGCAGCGCGGTCCTGCGCGGTGATCTGCTTGGCGGTGACCACCAGAACCGGAATACCGGCGGTTTCCTCATGCCGCTGAAGCGCTTCCACCACGTCGAACCCGCTGACGTCGGGCATCATCAGGTCGAGGAAGATCAGGTCGGGTCTGAGCTGCTGCGCTAGTGTGATGGCCTCGTTGCCGCCATAAGCCCGTACCACGGCGTACGCCGGGGGCGGCAGGAAGGCGGCGATCAACTCGACCGCCTTGGGGTCGTCGTCCACCACCAGAACCGTGTGGGTGCAATCGGCGATGGGGTGCAGACCCAGGCATGCCAGCGACATTTTGAGCTGGGCACGGCTGATCGGTTTTTGCAGCACTGCCGCAGCGCCGCTGGTCAGGCCCAGGCTGCTTTCGGCTGTGCCGGAAATGATGACCACCGGCACATGCGCGAGGCTGTCGCTGTCGAGTTCACGCAGCCGCGCCAGGAAGGCCCAGCCGTCCATGCCGGGCAACTGGATGTCGAGCGTGATCAGGCTGAGCGGCTGCTGCGGCGCCATGTGCAGCGCCTCTTCTGCGCTGGCGGCCCTGATCACCGAGAAACCTTCGGCCTCCAGCAGCAGCCGCACCAGATCAGCCGCCTGGTCATTGTCTTCAATGACCAGTGCCGTGCGTCCATCATGGCTCTGGGGAGAGGCCGTGACGTGAATGTCAATCTGCTCGGAAGCCATCTCAGGGGTGACGGGGCGCAGCGGCAACCAGACGGCAAAGCACGCGCCCTGGCCTTCGGCGCTGGTGACGGCGACCGTCCCGCCGTGCAGCTCTGCCAGCTGCTTGACCATCGCCAGGCCCAGGCCCGTGCCTTCAAATTTGCGAGCGAGGCTGCTGTCGATCTGCCGGAACGCCTGAAACAGCTTGGACATGTCGTCCCTGGAAATGCCGATGCCGCTGTCGGTCACCGACAGCTCCAGAAACTCGCTGTAATCGCTGGCATGCAGGGGGAAGCCGTGCACCGGCCACGGACCCGGCAACAGGCCCACACCTTGACGCTGCACGCGCCGCGAACTCAAGGTCACATGGCCGCCGCTGGCACTGAACTTCACCGCATTGGCGAGCAGGTTGTAGACGATCTGCTTGGTCTTGCGCATGTCCAGCATCAGCAGGCCGAGATCTTTGGCCACGTCCAGTCCCAGCGTCAGGCGCTGGGCCAGTGCCTTCTCCTTCACGATGGAGAGGCTGGCACTGAGCAGTGACGGAAGGTCGACCGGCTCCAGCTCCAGGTTCATCATGCCGGCCTCCACCTTGGACAGGTCGAGGATGTCATTGATCAGAGACAGCAGGTGCTGGCCGCTGGTGAAGATATCGCCCATGTACTCCTGCTGCGTGTCGCTCATGGTGCCCATCAGGCCGTCCTTGAGTGCTTCCGAGAAGCCGATGATGGAGTTGAGCGGCGTGCGCAGCTCGTGCGACATGGTCGCCAGGAACTCCGACTTCATGCTGCTGGCATGCTGCAGATCAATGTTCTTTTCCTGCAGTGCACTTTCGAACCGCTTGCGCTCGGTGATGTCGCGGGCTGCGGCGAACACACCCTGGAGCTGGTGGTTGCGGTCATGGAAAGTGGCGGCGTTATAGGACACCACCGTCTCTTCGCCGCTGCGCGCGCGCACAGTGAGCTCGTAGTTGTTGACCTTGTGCTCGGTCAGCACGCGCTGGATGGCGGCGTCGGCCTGCGCCGGATCGGTGAAGAACGTCTTGGACGGCGCACCGATCAGCTCTTCCCTGGTGCAGCCGGTGAGCGTCATCATCTGCTGGTTGACGTCCGAGATGATGCCCTGCGGGTCGGTCATCATCAGCGCGTCGATGTTCGATTCGATCAGCGAGCGGGTGTAGAACTGCTGGTCGCGCAGTTGCTGGTCCAGCAGCGCCTGGGCGGCCTCCACTTCCTTGCGGGCGGTGTTGTCGGTGCCGATCAGCAGGTAGCCGATGATGGCTTCCTGGTCGTCGCGCAGCGCCGTGACCGAGACGACCGCCGGAAAGCGGCTACCGTCCTTGCGGATGTAGGTGAGCTGGTAGATGTCTTCAATGCCGCGCGAAGCCTTGAACACCAGGGCCTCGAAGCCGGGCGTGATGGGTGTGCCCAGTTCCACGCTCAGCGCATCGGCCCGGGCGATCAGTTCGTCAGGGTCCGAGATGTCGGCCGGTGTGACGCGGTTGACCACCTCCGTGGCCGTGTAGCCCAGCATGCGTTCGGCACCGACGTTGAAAATCTGGATGACGCCTTTTTCGTCCGTCGCAATGCTGGAAAAGTTGGCGCTGTTGAAAATCGCGTCCTGCAGCGCACCTGTCTTGAGCAGGGTTTGCTGGCGGCGGAATTCAATGACGCCTTCGGTACCGTCTTGTTTTCCGAACGTGCTGTCGGTCGAGCCGGAATTTGGCATGGTAGCCCTCCAACGCGAATTCTCACTTCGGCAGAGGACTGTTTCGACAGGCCTCTGCACCAGGCGGGCTCACGGGTTATCACGTCATTCAGCACTGAAACGCGACCAGGCTGGTGATAAGGAGGAGATGTCAATCCAATGTAACAGAGGCGTTACGTCATCGGTGAATATTTGGCGGTATTCATGTGACGCGGCGCATGGGATTTCGACGTACCAAAGTACTACTGGATCATGCCGAGAAACTGCTTGAGCTCCGCTGTCTTCGGGTTGGAAAACACCTCGTCGGGCGGGCCGATCTCGTGCACCCGGCCCTGGTGCATGAACACCACGCGGTCGCAGACCTTGCGCGCGAAGTTCATTTCATGGGTGACCATCAGCAGCGTCATGCCGTCGGCGGCCAGGCTCTCCACCACCTGCAGTACTTCGCCCACCAGTTCCGGGTCGAGGGCCGAGGTGATCTCGTCGCACAGCAGCACCGAGGGCTGCATGGCCAGTGCCCGGGCAATCGCCACGCGCTGCTGCTGTCCGCCCGAGAGCTGGTCGGGCCAGGCGTCAAACTTCTCGGCCAGGCCCACACGCTGCAGCAGCGCGCGTGCGTGCTCCTCGGCGGGTGCACCAGTCGTCTTTTTCACCAGTGTGGGGGCCAGCATGATGTTCTTGCCCACGGTGAGGTGGGGAAAGAGGTTGAAGCTCTGGAAGATCATGCCCACGCGCTGGCGCAGGTCGCGCATGACCTGTGCGTTGTCGTGCAGCAGGTGCTTGCCGTCCACGCGTAGCGTGCCGCTCTGGAACACCTCCAGCCCGTTGATGCAGCGCAGCAGCGTGCTCTTGCCCGAGCCGCTCTTGCCGATGATGGCAATCACCTCGCCGGCCTTGACGTCCAGATCAATGCCCTTGAGCACTTCGTTGCTGCCAAAGCTCTTACGCAACTGGTTGATCTCTACCAGTGTCCTGGAGGCTTCCGGGGGCGGCCCGGCAGACAATTCCGGTGCCGCCGGGTTCAGGTTTTGATCAACGTCCATTTCTTGCTTTCCTCTCCAGATGGCGGGCGTACAGGGACACCGGGAAACACAGCGCGAAGTACATCAGCGCGACGCAGCTGTACACCACAAAAGGTTTGAAGGTGGCATTGGTGATCATGGTGCCGGCCTTGGTGAGTTCGATGAAGCCGATCACCGAGGCCAGCGCCGTGCCCTTGATGACCTGCACCAGAAACCCCACCGTGGGCGGCACACCGATGCGCATGGCCTGCGGCAGCACGATGTGGCGCAACTGCTCGCGAAAGTTCAGAGCCAGGCTTTGTGCAGCTTCCCATTGGCCTCTGGGAATGGCCTCGACGCAGCCGCGCCAGATCTCGGCCAGGTAGGCGCTGGTGTAGAGCGTGAGCGCCAGCGCGGCAGCCACCCAGGCCGAGGTGTTGATGCCCACCAGCGCCAGGCCGAAGTAGGAAAGAAAGAGCTGCATCAGCAGCGGCGTGCCTTGAAAGAGCTGCACATAGCCGCTCACGGCCAGTGCGGTTTTGCGGCCGCCAGCCAGTCGCGTGACCAGCAGCAGCAGGCCCACCACGCCGCCGCCGATGAACGCGATGAGCGACAGCGCGACCGTCCAGCGCATCGCCAGCAGCAGGTTGCGCAGGATGTCCCAGAGCGAGAACTCAACCATGGCGCAGGGCCTGTGTTGTGGTGGCTGGCATGGTCATCGCCCGAACACCAGACGCAGCCCCAGCCAGTTGAGAGTGCGGCGCACCGCGACCGACAGCAACAGGTAGATCAGCGTGGCGATGATGAAGGCCTCGAAAGCACGGAAGTTGCGGCTCTGGATCAAATTGGCGGCGTAGCTGAGGTCAGGCACCGAGATCTGACCGCACACGGCGGAACCCAGCATCACGATGATGATCTGGCTGACCAGCGCCGGCCACACCTTGCGCAGCGCAGGCGGCAGCACCACGCGGGTGAAGGTCTGCATGCGGCTCAGCGCCAGGCTCATGGCCGCTTCGATCTGGCCTTTGGGCGTGGCCTCGATGCCGGCGCGGATGATCTCGCAGGAATAGGCCCCGAGGTTGATCACCATGGCGATCACCGAGGCGGTTTCCGGCGACAGTTTGACGCCGGCCGCCGGCAGGCCGAAAAACACGAAGAACAGCTGCACGATGAACGGTGTGTTGCGGATCAGCTCCACATACAGGCCCACCACCGCCTGCAGCCAGCGCGGCCCGCTGGTGCGCGACCAGGCGCAGCCAATGCCGATGGCCACGCCCAGCACCGTCGAGATGACGGTCAGGCCCAGCGTCCACAGCACGCCGCGTGCAAGCAGCGGCCATTCGTGCAGGACGGCCGCAAAGTCAAGCTGGATCAGCATGGGGTGTGCCGCGGGCGGTCAGGTGCGCCGTGCTTATTGCAGTGGCAGGTCGCCCGTGGGGCGGCCCAGCCATTTGACGGCGATCTTGTCGAGGTCGCCCGACTTCTTGGCGTCGGCAATGATCTCGTTGACCTTGAGGCGCAGCTTGTCTTCGCCTTTGCCCACACCGATGAAATTGGGCGAGTCTTTCAGCACGAACTTGTACTCGGTGCCCAGTTGCGGGTTCTTGGCCATCATGCTGCCGGCGACCTGGGCGCTGGTGGCGACCAGTTGCACCTGGCCGGCGACAAAAGCTGCCACGGTGGAGTTGTTGTCTTCAAAGCGGCGCATCTCGGTGCTGGAAGGCGCCACCTTGGTGAGTTCGAGATCGTCCACCGAGCCACGCGTGACGGAGATGGATTTGCCCGCCAGGTCCGGTGCACCCTTCACGAGCATCGTTTTGGGACCGAACACGGCGATGAAGAAGGGCGAATACGCGATGGTGAAGTCGATGACTTTCTCGCGCTCGGGGTTCTTGCCGAGGGTCGAGATCACCAGGTCCACTTTTTTCGTCTGCAGGTAGGGAATGCGGTTGGCGGTGGTCACCGGCACCAGTTCGAGCTTCACGCCCAGCTTGGTGGCGATGTACTGGGCCACTTCGATGTCCAGACCTTGGGGCTTGAGGTCGGTGCCGACCGAGCCGTAGGGCGGGAAGTCGGTGGGGATGGCGATCTTGATTTCCTTTGCCTTCATCAGGTCGTCCAGTGCGGTCTGGGCTTGCACGCCAAAGGCGGCCAGCAAGGCGGTGGTGGTCAGGGCAAGGGACAACAGGCGGCGGTGGGTGGTCATAGCAGGGCTCCAAGGTAGGTGGAAGGGTCGTCGGAAAGGACGTATGGGGAAGCGGCTTTGGGCCGGCGGGGTGAACGGGCAGTGGCGGGTGATGCGGGCGCCGACAGCGGGCTCAGCGCACTGCGCAGCTGCGACAGCGGGTCGCCGCCGGTAGTGTGCAGCTTCAGGGTGGCCTGTACGCTGCCGATGTGCGCCTGCATCAGTTGTTCGGCGTGCGCCAGATCGCCTTTTTCGAGCGCCTGGACGATGAGCACGTGGTCTTCGCAGGACTGCACGGCGTCGTGTGACGACTGGTAGAGCATGGCAATCAGCGTGGTGCGTGCGGTGAAGTCGCGCAGCGTGTCGGCCAGCAGGCTGTTGCCCAGGCATTCGGCCAGGCACACATGAAAGTCGCCCAGCAGAAAGCTGCGCAGGCCCACGTCGTCGCCCTTGAGGGCTGCTTTTTCGCGGACCAGATGGCTCTTGAGCTGCTTGATCGCCGCCTTGCTGACATCGGTGGTGCAGCGGATCAGGCCCATCTCGATCACGCGGCGGGCCTCGAAGGCTTCACGGGCTTCTTCCTGCGACGGCTCGATGACGTACCAGCCGCGGCGGCTGCTGACGGTGACAATGCCGCGCACCGCCAGCCGGGTCAGCGCCTCGCGCACGATGGTGCGGCTGCAGTCAAACAGCATGGCCAGTTGCTGCTCGCCCAGGCGCGCACCGGGTTCGAGCTTTTGGGCCATGACGGCCTCAATGATGCGGTTGCTGATGTCCGAAGCAGTGGTCATGCCCCAGGTCCTGCATAAGCCGTGCCAGCATTTCAGGCTGGTTCAATCAACTGGTATGCAAGATTTGCGCACTGAATTGGTGTGCCAAGGGGGCGCTTCGGCCTTTTCGGGGCGTGGCCGCACCACAAGCGTGAACCGGCGCAGGGCGCGGTGCAGCGCCGGTTCTTCAGGTGAGCTGCTGCTGCAAGTCCTGCTGTATCCGGGCGAACACGCTGCGCCAGTCGCCTGTTGTGTCCTGGCGATACAGGCGCATGGAGGCATACCAGGGGCTGTCGTGGCGGTCCAACAGCCAGCGCCAGTCGGGGGAGAAAGGGAGCATCACCCAGGTGGGTTTTCCGAGGGCGCCGCTCAGGTGGGCCACGCTGGTGTCGACGCTGATGACCACGTCCATCAGCTCGCAGAGTGCGGCGGTGTCCACAAAGTCCACCAGCGCTGCGCCAAAGTGCCGGATGCCGCCGGCGTCCAGTGCCGCGCGGTCTGCGTCGCGCAGTTCTTTTTGCAGGCTGACGTACTCCATGCCCTTTGGCAAATGCGGCAGCAGCGATGCCAGCGCCATGCTGCGGTTGCTGTCGTTCTTGTGGATGGTGCTGCCGCTCCAGGCAAGACCGACGCGTGGCCGGTGACGCGGGCCCAGCGTGCGAGCCCATTGCGCCACCATGCCGGGGTCGCCGCGCAGATAGGGCTGCGGACTGGGGATTGTTTTCAGCGTGGTCCCGAACATCAGCGGCAGGCTGAGCAGCGGGCAATGGAAGTCGAACGCGGGAAAGCGCTCACCTGGCCCGATAAGTTGGTTGATCCCCCGGACACCCTGCAGCAGCCGCATCAGCGGTTGCGGCGTCTCCAGCAGGACGCGTGCGCCCAGCGCATGCAACAGCTCGGCGTAGCGGCAGAACTGGATGACGTCGCCCAGGCCCTGCTCGCGCGTGAGCAGCAGGGTCTTGCCCTGGAGCGGCTCCTGGCCCGACCAGAGCGGCTGCGGGAAGTGGCGCTGAATTTTTTTGAACTCCGGCTGGCTCCAGCGCGACTCGTACAGGGCCCAGCCTTTCTCGAAGTCTCCGGTCACCAGAAGCAACAGCGATTTGTTCCAGCGTGTCTCACCGCTGTCACGGCCTTGCCAGAGGCCGAGGGCCTGGTCGTAACTGGCAAGTGCGGCATCGATCTGCAGCATCTCCTTGAGCACATTGCCGCGGTTGGAATGGGCTTCGGCGTAGTCGGGTTTGAAATGGATGGCCCGGTCGTAGCTGGCCAGGGCCGCGTCCAGCTGCCGCATGTCCTTGAGGACATTGCCGCGGTTGGAGTGGGCGGTGGCCAGGTCCGGCTGCAGGCCGATGGCCTGATCGTGGCTGGCCAGCGCTTCGTTCAGCCGCCTCAGCAGCAGCAGCACATTGCCGCGGTTGGAGTGCGCAATCGCCATGTCGGGTTGGCAACGGATGGCGCTGTCGTAGCTGGCCAGTGCTTCTTCGAGTCGGCCGAGGTCCTGCAGCACGTTGCCGCGGTTGAGGTGGGCGCTGGCGTAGTCTGGCTGCAGGCCGAGGGCCGTGTCGTAGCTGGCCAGCGCTGCTTCGGGCTGCCCGAGCTCCTTCAGCACAATGCCGCGGTTGGAATGCACTTCGGCATGGCGCGGTTGCAGGCGTATGGCTTCGTCGTAGCTGGCGATCGCCGCTTCGGGCTGCTTGAGCTCGCGCAAGACATTGCCGCGGTTGGACCAGGCCTCGACGTAGCCGGGCTGGAGCCGAAGGGCCTCGTCGTAGCTGGCCAGGGCGGCGTCCAGTTGTGCCAGCTCCCGCAGGGCGTTGCCGCGATTGCCCCAGGCCTGGGCATGCCCGGGCTGGAGGCTGATGCACTGGTCGTAGCTGGCCAGTGCGTCAGCGGGCCGCTGCAGCGTCATCAGCAGGTTGCCGCGCTTGCAGCAGGCCTCGGCATGGCGGGGCTGCAGGCGCATGGCCTGGTCGTAGCTGGCGAGCGCCGCCTCGCCCCGCTGCAATTCCGCCAGCACGTCGCCCCGTCTGACATGCGCTGACGCATTGGCAGGCTGCAGCCGGAGGGCTGTGTCGAAGCTCGCCAGAGCCGCCTCTGGCTGGCGCAGGTCGCGCAGCACGATGCCGCGGTTGTAGTGCGCCTCTGCGTGGTCGGGTTTGAGGCGGATGGCCGTGTCCTGGCTGGCCAGTGCTTCGCCCTGGCGGTTCAGCGCGCGCAGCACGATGCCGCGGTTGGAATGTGCTTCGGCATGGTCGGGCTGCAATTGCAGGGCCTGGTCGTGGCTGGCGAGCGCGGCCTCCAGTTGCCCCAGTTCCGTCAACGCGATGCCGCGGTGGGAATAAAACGCCGCGTTGCCCGGATGGATTGCAATGGCCCGGTCAATCAGCGCCACGGCCAGCGCCGGCTGCTGGGTCTGGGCCGCGATGACGCCCAGCAGGTGCAGGGCATCAAAGTTGTCTGGCTGCACAGCCAGCAGGCTTTCGCACACGGCCCTGGCCTCAGCCCATTGGCCTGTCTGATGCAGTGCAAAGGCCTGGTTCAGTGTGTGCAGTAGGGCCGCAGGCGCCGCAGGGGCGGGCGACGCGACAGCGTTCAGGATTACCTCGGGCGGGCTGGTGTGGTGGACGGGAGCTGGCATGGCGCAGTCGGGTTTCCGGATGGCGGGGGTGTCGACGGTAGGGTGGGCGGCCATGTGGGAGTGCCCGGCCAGATGCCATTGTGGCGCCATCCGGCGGCCCCTGGCTGCGGATTGAGCCACCATGAGTTGCCGAGCCCGCAATAAATATGCATACTTAGCATCAGGCGGACCGGTACCGGGACCGCCCTCCGGATCAACCGGAACAACAAAAAGGAGACACCTTGAAGAAGTACACATTGAACGTCAATGGGCAGAGCCGTGCCGCCCAGGTCGACGACGACACCCCCCTGCTGTATGTGTTGCGCGACAACTTTGCGCTGCAAGGCCCCAAGTACGGTTGCGGTCTGGGCCAGTGCGGCGCCTGCACGGTGCTGATCAACGGGCAGGCGGTGCGCAGTTGCGTGACGCCGGTTTCCAGCGTCGGGCGCGCCAAGGTGGTGACGCTCGAAGGCCTGGGCACGGCGGAGTCTCCCCACCCGGTGCAAAAAGCCTTCATCGACGAGCAAGCCCTGCAGTGCGGCTACTGCACCAACGGCATGGTGATGACCTCGGTGGCTTTTCTGGCCAGAACCCCCAAGCCGAGCGAAGAGCAGATCCGGCAGGCGCTGGACGCCAACCTCTGCCGCTGCGGCAGCCACACCCGCATCGTGAAGGCCGTGCAGCGCGCAGCCGGCATGCCCACGGGCTCCACGGTGAAGGAGAGCTGAGCATGCAACGTCGTCATTTTCTGCAGGCCGGCAGTGGCCTGGTGGTTTCCTTCACGCTGGGCGGTGTCGCGCCGCTGGCTTCCGCACAGGGGGCTGTTGCCTCCACCAAGAGCATGGCCCGCGACCAGGTCGAGGCCTGGCTGGGCATCGCTGCCGATGGCCGTGTCACCGTGTACAGCGGCAAGGTCGATCTGGGCACCGGCACCCGCACGGCGCTGGCCCAACTGGTGGCCGAAGAGCTGGATGTGGACTTCAGCGCCGTCGACATGGTGATGGGTGACACCCTGCTCACCCTCGACCAGGGGCAGACGGCCGGCAGCCTGACCATCTCCAATGGCGGCATCACCTTGCGCCAGGCGGCAGCCTGCGCCCGGCGGGCACTGCTGGCGTCCGCCGCCACGCGACTGTCGGCCAATGTGGCCGACCTGACGGTGGCCCATGGTGTGGTGTCGGTGCGCGGTACCGGCCAGCAGGTCAGCTACGGCGCATTGGTGCAGGGCAAACCGCTCGAGCTCAAGCTCGATACCAAGGTGGCGCTCAAATCGCCTGCGGCGCATACCGTGGTGGGCCAATCGATTCCCCGGGTGGACATTCCGGCCAAGGTGATGGGGCGCTTCACCTACATCCATGACTTCAAGCTGCCGGGCATGCTGCACGCGCGCGTGGTGCGGCCGCCCGGACCGGGCGCCACGCTGGTGAGCATTGATGAGTCGTCGGTGCGCAACATCCCCGGTTTTGTGAAGGTGGTGCGCAAGCAGGACTTCGTGGCCGTGCTCAGCAAGACCGAATGGGGCGCCGTGAAGGCAGCAAAACTGCTCAAGGCCGAATGGACGCCCGCCGCCATGCTGCCCGTCAAGGGCACGCTGTACGACTACTGGCGCAAGCTGCCGGTGGCCAAGGACGAGCCCATGGTCAAGACCGGTGATGCCGTCGCCGCCCTGGACACCGCCAGCAAGCGCATCAAGGCCACCTACGACTTTGCGCCGCACACCCATGGCTCGATCGGGCCTTCGTGCGCGGTGGCGGATTTCCGCGACGGGAAGTGCACGGTGTGGTCGGCCTCGCAGGCGACCCATTCGCTGCAGAGTGAACTCTCCACTGTGCTGGGCGTGCCCAAGGCGGATGTGCGGCTGGTGTACCTGGACGGCGCCGGTTGCTACGGCCGCAACGGCCATGAAGACTGCTCGGGCGACGCGGCCCTGGTCTCGCAGCTTGCTGGCGCGCCGGTGCGGGTGCAGTGGATGCGTGCCGACGAGCATGGCTGGGACCCGAAGAGCCCGCCCACGCTGGTCGACATGGAAGGCGGCCTCGACGCGCAGGGCCTGCCCGTGGCGTGGCGCTCCGAGTTCTTCATCACGCAGGCCAACGGCACGCTGGAGGAGTTTCCGCTGCTGGCGGCGGTGCTCTCGGGCGTCAAGCGCACCGGACACTACACCGGCAACATCCAGAAGAATTCGGATGTGCTCTACCAGTTCCCGAACATCAAGACCGAGGTGCACCGGCTGGTGGACAACGCGTTTCGCACCTCCCACCTGCGCACGCCGGGGCGGATGCAGAACACCTTTGCCAACGAGGCCTTTTTCGACGAGATGGCCGCCGCCGCCGGGGCGGACCCGCTGCAGTGGCGCATGACCTATCTGAAGGAGCCGCGCGCCCGTGCGGTGCTGGAAGACGTGGCGCGCCTGTCCGGCTGGCAGAGCCGGCCGTCACCGCAGGCGGGTGCCGGGTCTGCCGGTGCCTCCGGTGTGGCGCGGGGCCGAGGCGTCTCGTTTGTCAAATACGACAACGAACGTACCTTTGTAGCGTTGGTCGCCCAGGTCGAGGTGGACCGGCGCAGCGGCCAGATCCGCGTGACCGACGTTTGGTGCAGCCATGACTGCGGCCAGCTCATCAACCCCGATGGGGCGCGCAACCAGATCGAGGGCGGCATCGTGCAGACCATCAGCCGCACGCTGATGGAGGAGCTGCAGTTCGACCGTTCCCGCTTCACCAGTGTGGACTGGGCGAGCTACCCGATCCTGCGCTTTACTGGTGTGCCGCGCATTCACCTCAGCCTCATCAACCGGCCCGAGCAGCCCTCCTGGGGCGCGGGCGAGATGGCGCCAACGGTGGTGCCTTCGGCGATCTCGAACGCGGTGTTCGACGCCACCGGCCTGCGGCTGCGCTCGGTGCCTTTCCTGCCCGAGAAGGTGCTGGCTGCGCGCAGCGCCTGATCGACTCAATGCACCACCCTGGAATGGGTGGTGCATTGGGGGTCAATCCAGCCGCGCGCCGGAGGCCTTCACCGCCTTCGCCCAGCGCGGCATTTCGGCTGCCAGAAATTTCGTGAAGTCCTCGCTGCCCATGAAGGCCGGGTCGGCGCCCTGGGTCACCATGCGGTTGCGGATGTCCGGGTTGTTCATCACCTGCTGGAAGGCATCGCTGAGTTTTGCGGTGATGTCTTTGGGCAGGCCGGCTGGCGCCAGGAAGCCATAGAAACCCACCACCTCGAAATCCTTGATGCCGGACTCGATGACGGTGGGCACATCCGGCAAGGCCGGGTTGCGCTCGCGGCTGGTCACGGCCAGCGCCCGCACCTTGCCCTGCTTGTGGTAGTTAGCCGCTTGTGGAATCGATTCGCCCATGAACTGCACCTGGCCGCCCATCAGGTCGGTGAAGGCCGGCGCGCTACCGCGGTAGGGAATGTGCACCATGAAGAGGCCGGTGGCGTTCTTGAACATCTCCGGCACCAGGTGACTGATGCCGCCATTGCCGGCCGAGCCGTAGTTGATTTGCCCGGGCCGGGCGCGGGTGTAATCGACAAACTCCTTGAGCGTAGTGACCGGCAGCTTGGGGTTGACGAGCAGCGCCAGCGGCTGCATGGCGGTGCGGGCAATCGGCGTGAAGTCCTTGAGGGTGCTGTAAGGCAGCTTGCTGTAGAGGGCCGGGTTGATGACCATCACGCCGGTGTTGGCCAGCATCAGCGTGTAGCCGTCTGGCGCGGCCTTCATCACGTCTTGTGCGCCCACGGTGCCGCCAGCGCCGGATTTGTAGTCGATCACGATGGGTTGGCCCAGCACAGCCTGCAGCCGCTCCGTCAGCAGGCGCGCGTGCTGGTCCAGCGGTCCGCCGGCCGGAAAGCCGATCACCACGCGGATCGGCTTGTCAGGAAAGGCCGCCCAGGCCGTGCTGGCCATCGCCAGGCTGGCAGTGATGAGTCCTGCCTTGCCGAGCTGATGCATCCAGGCAAGGGGCAGGCGAAAGATCGAGGGACCGGGCATGGGCAACTCCTGGGTGTGCGGGGAGGTTTGGGCGATTTTCATCATAGTCAGCCGGGGTCGCCCACGCGACACTCTTTTCTACGGAGCTTCCCCGATGCGTCGGCCGGCGCATGCCGCTAGGCTGGGGGTGTTTGCAAAGGGCTCGCCGGCGTCTCATGAACGAAGCCACGGGCCATGCGACAGAACCTTTCCGGAGTAATGTCTTGACCCTTCCCCTGCACCACAAGGTCTGGCCCAAGCGGCTGCCGCGCAGCATCACGCCGCCAGCCATCTCGCTCTGGCACAACCTGGCCGTGAGCGCGCTGCGCTTCCCGGACAAGCCCGCGCTGGTGTTCTTCAACCGCATCTTCACCTACGCGCAAGTACTGCAGCAGGCCGAGCGGCTGGCCGCCACGCTGCACCAGCGCGGTGTGCAAAAGGGCGATCGCGTCGTCCTCTACATGCAGAACTGCCCGCAGTGGGTGATTGCGCACTTTGCCATCCTGCGCGCCAACGCGGTGGTGGTGCCGGTGAACCCGATGAACCGGGCCGAGGAGCTCAAGCACTACATCACCGACCCGGACGTGAAGGTGGCGATCGCCGCGGCCGATCTGGCACCCGAACTGGCAAGTGCCAATGCGCAACTTCCGGCCGACCAGCGGCTGGCGCATCTGGTGGTCAGCCACTACAGCGATGCCTTCGACATGCCGGCGGCCGGTAGTGCGGCTGCGGAACAGGACACCCCCATGCCCGAGGCCTGGCGCGAATGGCTGGGCACCCGGCACCCCTTGCCCGTGCTGGCAGGCGGTGAGGTCATCGCGTGGCCCGATGCGGTGTCGGGGCAGGGCAGCCAGGCGCTGCCACCCCACACGGCGCAACCGGCTGATCTGGCCGTGCTGCCCTACACCAGTGGCACCACCGGCCTGCCCAAGGGCTGCATGCACACGCATGCCAGCATCATGCACAACGCAGTCGCGACCTGCCTGTGGGGCAACAGCACGTTTGAGAACGTGGTGCTGTCCGTGGTGCCGATGTTCCACATCACCGGCATGGTGTCGGTGATGCACGCCTCCATCTATGGTGGCTCCACCCTGGTCATCATGCCGCGCTGGGACCGTGAACTGGCCGGTGCACTGATCTCGCGCTGGCGCGTCACGCACTGGACCAACATCCCCACCATGGTGATTGACCTGCTGGGCAGTCCGAACTTTGCCAGCTTCAACCTCAGCAGTCTGGTCTACATCGGCGGCGGCGGCGCAGCCATGCCGCAGGCGGTGGCCCAGCGCCTGTGGGAGCAGTACGGCCTGCGCTTTGCCGAAGGCTATGGCCTCACCGAAACCGCCGCGCCGTCGCACAGCAACCCACCGGATGCGACCAAGCAGCAGTGCCTGGGCGTGCCCTTCATCAGCACCGATGCGCGCATCATCGACCCGCTCACGCGCAAGGAGGTGCCCCAGGGCGAGCAGGGCGAGATCATCATGTGCGGGCCGCAGAATTTTCAGGGCTACTGGAAGCAGCCCGAGGCAACCGCCGCCGCGTTCATGGAGCTCGATGGCAAGCGTTTCTTCCGCTCCGGCGATCTGGGCCGCATCGACGAGGAGGGCTATTTCTTCATCACCGACCGGCTCAAGCGCATGATCAATGCGTCGGGCTTCAAGGTCTGGCCGGCCGAGGTCGAGGCGCTGATGTTCAAGCACCCGGCGATCCAGGAGGCCTGCATCATCTCCACCCGCGACGCCTACCGCGGCGAGACCGTCAAGGCCGTGGTGGTGCTGCGCAGCGAGGCCAGGGGCAAGACCACCGAGGACGACATCATCGACTGGTGCCGCAACCACATGGCGGCCTACAAGTACCCGCGCGTGGTGCAGTTTGTGGACGTGCTGCCCAAGAGCGGCTCCGGCAAGGTGATGTGGCGCGCGCTGCAGGAAGCCGAGTCGCGCGACGCCTGAGCGCTCAGCTTCCGGCAGTCAACCGGCGCGGCGTGATCTCGACCGAGCCGAGCGCTGTGCTCATCCACACGGTGCCGTCCTGCACTGTCACCTGCAGCTGCATGCTGCGCTCGGCCAGTTTGGCCAGCGCCTGGCTTTCGGCCGCGTCGATCTGCCAGACCACCAGGTTGCCAGCCCGCGTGAGCTTGGTCTCGATGTTCTTCCACCACACCGGCGTGCTGCTGGCGAAGCTGTAGACGCTGACTTTTCCGGCCCGGCCGGCTGCTTTCATCAGGCGCTTGTCGTCGGGCTGGCCAACGTCGATCCAGTGCAGGATCTGCTCGGTGTAGTCCTTGTGCCAGAGCGCGGCCTCGTCCACATCCCACAGGTCCTTGGCAAACTCCAGGTTGCCCTGCTTGTCGTCGGCAGGCACGTTGAGTGCGAAAGCCAGAAGGCGGATCATCATGCGTTCGTCGGCTTCCGACGGGTGGCGCGCAATCGTTACGCTGTGGTCGGCGTAGATGCTGCGGTCCATGTCAGAGAGGGCCAGCTGGGCTTTGTAAATGGTGGCTTTGAGTGCCATGGTGGAGGGTCTTCTGTATCGGGTTCGGGACGGGTTCAGCTTGCGTCCTTACGGGCGCCAACGCTGTATTGGAACAGAGCCGCCCGGGGTAACCCTGGCTGAGCAGGATTAAGGCGCGCTGGCTATAGTTTCCGCATGACCCTCAGCCTTTCCGTCCTCGACCAGTCGGTGGCCATTTCCGGCCGCGCCGAAGATGCGTCCATCCGTGACACCCTCACGCTGGCCCGGCACTGCGAGGCCCTGGGTTACCAGCGCTTCTGGGTCAGCGAACACCACAGCCACCCGAGCATTGTTGGTTCTGCCCCCGAGGTGCTGATGGCCGCCATTGCCGCCAACACGCAGCGCATCCGCATCGGCAGCGCGGGGGTGATGCTGCCGCACTATTCGGCGCTGAAAGTGGCCGAGCAGTTCCGCGTGCTGGAGGCCCTGGCGCCGGGGCGCATCGATCTCGGCGTGGGCCGGGCGCCGGGCTCCGACATGCGGACGGCCCGCCTGCTCAGCAGTGACCCGCGGCAGTCGGCAGAGAATTTCCCGGTCCAGGTACGGGAGCTGCAGGCCTGGGTGTCGGGTGTGGCGCTGCCCGAAGGGCACCCGGGCCACGGCGTCACCGCCAACCCGACCGGCCCCAGCTCGCCCGAGCTGTGGATGCTGGGCAGTTCCGACTATGGCGCGCAGCTTGCCGCGCACTATGGGCTACCGTATGCCTACGCCTACTTCATCACCGACGGGCGAGGTGCCGACGAGGCGCTCTCGATGTACCGCTCGATGTACCGGCCCAGCGCGCGCCATCCGGCACCGCATGCGGCACTGTGTGTATGGGCGCTGGCAGCCGATACCGAAGCCGAGGCCTGGCACCATTTTTCCAGCCGTGAGCGCTGGAAGATCGACCGCAACCGCGGCGCGATCGGCCCGCTGCTGTCGCCAGCAGAAGTGGCGGCACGGCCTTATTCCCCGGCCGAGCAGGCTGAGGCGTCCCGGCTGCGCGAGACGGCGCTGGTGGGCACGGGCGCCCAAGTCGCCAACCAATTGCGCGCACTGGCCGATACACTGGCGGTGGAAGAACTGGTGGTGATCACCTGGACGCACGATCCGGCGGCTTCCCGCCGGTCTTACGAACTGTTGGCCCGCGAGTTTTTTTGACACATTCCCTTCCAGCTTCCGCTTCCAATTTCCCAATAAATCCAATCGAGACAAGGACCCCGACATGACCACCCCCCTCTTCAGCGCCACCATCGCAGGCAGCCTGCCCAAGCCCGCCTGGCTGTCGGAGACCAACAAGCTCTGGCCGCAGTGGAAGGCCGAGGGCGAGGAGCTGAAGCAGGCCAAGGCCGACGCCACCTTGCTGTGGATCAAGGCCCAGGAAGACGCAGGCCTGGACGTGATCGGCGATGGCGAGCAGTCGCGCCAGCACTTTGTGCACGGCTTTCTGGAGCAGGTGGCCGGCATCGACTTTGAGCACAAGGTCAAGATGGGCATCCGCAACAACCGTTACGACGCAATGGTGCCGCAGGTGGTGTCAGAGCTCAAGCTCAAGGGTCGTGTACATGCCGCCGAAGCGCAGCTGCTGCGCGCCCACACGAAGAAAAAAATCAAGTTCACATTGCCCGGCCCGATGACGATTGTGGACACCGTGGCCGACCAGTTCTATGGCGACCGCGTGAAGATGGCCATGGCATTTGCCGAACTGCTGAACCAGGAAGCGCGGGCCCTGCAGGCCGATGGCGTGGACATCATCCAGTTCGACGAGCCAGCCTTCAATGTCTACATGAAGGACGCAGCCGACTGGGGCGTGAAGGCGCTGGAAGTCGCCGCCAAAGGCCTGACCTGCACCACTGCCGTCCACATCTGCTACGGCTACGGGATCAAGGCCAACACCGACTGGAAGGAAACCCTGGGCGAGGAATGGCGCCAGTACGAAGAGGTGCTGCCGGCGCTGGCCAAAAGCAGCATTCAGCAGGTGAGCCTGGAGTGCTACCACTCGCACGTGCCACCACACCTGATGGCCCTGCTGGAAGGCAAGGACGTGATGGTGGGCGTGATCGACGTGGCGAGCGACGAGATTGAAACGCCCGAGCAGATTGCCGACACCATCGGCAAGGCGCTGCAGTACGTTCCCAAGAACCGCCTGCTTCCCTGCACCAACTGCGGCCTCGCGCCGATGGACCGTGCGATTGCGATGAAGAAGCTCGAAGCCCTGGCAAAAGGCGCAGCGCTGGCGCGGGAGCGCTACAAATAATGCCCCCACGCTTTGCACTTCGCCCGCCTGCGGCGGTGCGCTGCCCCTTTCACCGAGTAAAGGGGCGCTGCGCCTGCGGCCCGGCAAAGCCGGTTCCGCGGCGTCGGCTTGCTTAAGATTCATCCGATATTTGACGGGAGCGGCGGAAGATGACTTCGAACCATGGCGACAGTACTGGTCACGATCACAACCATGACCATTCACATGCCGAAACGCCCGCGTGGAAGCACGATGGCGTGCGGGTGATTCCGGGCAACCAGCTCGACAGCAACACTGCCCAGACGCCGGGCATGGACCGGCGCGCGGCCATCAACTTTGCGCGCGTCGGTGCGCAAAAGCTCTGGGCCGGTACCGTCACCATCCATGCCGACGCCAAAACCGGCGCCCATCACCATGGGCCGCTCGAGAGCGTGATCTACGTCATCCGTGGCCGTGCCCGCATGCGCTGGGGCGAGCATCTCGAGTTCACGGCCGAGGCGGGGCCGGGGGACTTCATCTACGTACCGCCCTATGTGCCGCATCAGGAAATCAACGCCAGTGCCACCGAGACGCTGGAATGCGTGCTGTGCCGCAGCGATGGCGAGGCCGTGGCTGTGAACCTGGACATCGAGCCGGTGGAAAAGCCTGACACCGTGCTGTGGGTCGACCCGACGCACCCCCAGGGCGGCATGTAAAGCGCCCGTCAAGCCCTTGTGATGGCCGGGTGAACACCCGCCGAAATGCGGAAAATCGCACAGATTTTTCAAGCTTTCAGGGGTTTTGCTTACGTTTGTCACTTTGTCCTACATGGCGTATCACGGGCGTTGGTTACAAATGGAACTCTCATAAAAAGGAGTTCCACCATGGATACCAACACGCAAACCACTGCCAACACGCAAGCACCCCTTTCAGAAAAGCTTCGTCACAGCAAGGCACTGATCCCGACCCTGGCCGTCATGGGCGTCACGGTGCTGGCACTTGCTGCGGCGCTGGTGGTGAACAAATCAGAAGCCCAGCCCGGCGGCACGGATGCCGTCGCCAAGGCCGAGCCTGCCAAGCAGGGCAGCGCGGCCGTAACGGCCAAGCCCGCCATCAAGCACAACAACACGGCTCCTGCGGTGGTCGCCCAGAACCACAAGGCTGACGCCTGCGCCACCTGCGGCACGGTCGAGTCGGTGGTCGCAGTCGAACGTCAGGGTCAGGTCAACGGCGTGGCTGTTGGCAACACCACCATCGGCCTCGGCACTGTGGCCGGCGGCGTGGTCGGCGGCCTGCTGGGCAACCAGATGGGTGGCGGCAACGGCAAGACAGCCATGACCGTGCTCGGCGTAGCCGGCGGTGCGGTGGCTGGCAATGCCATCGAGAAGAACATGAAGAAAGTCACTGTCTACCAGATGCGTGTCCGCATGCATGACGGATCGATCCGCACCATCGAGCAGCCCAGTGCTGTGCAGGCCGGTTCACGCGTGATTGTTGAAGGCAACACGCTGCGCCTGGCATCGACCTCGGTGTCGTCTGCGGCGGGCTTCGTGTCCTACCGTGCCGCGCTGGCCTGATAGTGAACACTTGAGGCCATCGTAACGATGAAATTCACCCATTCGAAACTGGTTGCTGCGGCGTCCCTGCTGGCGCTGTCGGCCTTCACCATGTCGGTCAGCGTGGCGGCGACGCCCTACGTCAATGCCACTGTCGAGGGGGCTCTGGCCCCTGGCGTTTACGGCCAGATCAACATCGGCAATGCCCCACCGCCGCCATTGATCTATGCGCAGCCCATCATCGTGCAGCGTCCGGCTGTGCTGGTGCAGCAGCCACCGCTGTATCTGCATGTACCGCCGGGCCACGCCAAGAAGTGGTCCAAGCACTGCGCACGTTACAACGCCTGTGGCCGGCCTGTGTATTTTGTGCGCGTCAACGGCGACGACGACTACGAGCGCCGCGAGTACCGGCGCGTCTATGAGGAACAGCACGGTCACCACGACAAGCACTGGGACAAGCACAAGGACAAGGAATACAAGCACGACAAAAAGCACGGCAAGAAACACGACGACTGAGCCGTGCCTCAGCCGACCAAGCCCATGCATGCCATGGGCTTTTTTTTGTGCAGCGCCGCCTCCGGCGAGAGCCTGTGCACTGTGCGAAGATCACTCATACAGCAACCCATCAGGCAAGGAATTCCATGAAAGCAGTCTGGAACGGCGCAGTGATTGCGCAGAGCGACGACACCGTGGTTCTCGAAGGAAACCACTATTTCCCCGAGAGCGCTCTCAACCGCGACTACGTGACCTTCAGCAACCACCACACCATGTGCGCCTGGAAAGGGCAGGCCAGCTATTACTCGCTGCTGGTCAATGGTGAAATGAACACCGATGCGGCCTGGTACTACCCGGACCCGAAGCCCGAAGCCGAAAGCATCAAGGGCCATGTGGCCTTCTGGAAGGGCGTGAAGATCGAGGCGTGAAAGCCGGGGTGACGGTGTGCCCCGGGATCGGGTTTACCCTTTGCCGATCGGCGGGTAAAGGTCTGGTCACCGTCCAAACTGATACGTATACTTATTAAAATGCCTGTGCCGTGTAGCCCGGGTTTTCACAATAAGGAGACATCATGACGGTTCTCGCACCCGACCCGGCCCTGGTCGAGAAACTGGTGATTGCCAACCGCATCCTGTACGACCAGGGTGTGGTGGACGGCTTTGGGCACGTGAGCGTGCGTCACGACCAGTCCAGCGAGCATTTCCTGCTGTCGTGCAACCGCGCACCCGGCCTGGTCAAGCGCGCCGACATCCTGGTGTATGACCTCAATGGCGACCTGGCGGTGGCGTCCGACCAGCGCTCCTACCTGGAGCGCTTCATCCACAGCGAAATCTACCGCGCCCGACCCGACGTGATGGCGGTGGTGCACAGCCACTCGCCCAGCGTGATCCCCTTCGGCGTGACCGGCCAGCGCCTGCGGCCGATTTTCCACATGAGCGGCTTTCTCGGCAGCGGCACTTCGCATTTCGAAATCCGTGATTCGGCTGGCAACACCGACCTGCTGATCCGCAACAGCGGCCTGGGCAAGGCGCTGGCCGAGTCGCTGGCCCAGCACACCTGCGTGCTGATGCGTGGCCATGGCTCCACCACGGTGGCACCGTCGCTGGAGCGCGTGGTGTACCGCGCCATCTACGCCGAGGAAAACGCCAAGCTGCAGCTCACCGCTTCTGCCCTGGGCCCCATCGAGTTCCTCACGCCCGAAGAGGCGGATCTGGCCATGAACACCAACGAAGGCCAGGTCATGCGGCCCTGGGAGCTGTGGCGTCAGCGCATTGGCGATGTGGAATAACAGGTCTTGCTGCGGCAGCCCTTGAAAAAAAACGATACCGGAGACACCCATGAAATTCAGACAACTTCTGACCATTGCAGGCATCGCCCTGGCCGGCCAGTTGGTCGCGGCCTCTGCCATGGCCGACACCTACCCGTCGCGCGCCGTGCGCATCATCGTGCCCTATGGCACCGGCGGTGGCTCGGATG
This sequence comes from Synechococcus sp. UW140, assembly GCA_943370905.1. Classification (GTDB taxonomy): domain Bacteria; phylum Pseudomonadota; class Gammaproteobacteria; order Burkholderiales; family Burkholderiaceae_C; genus Polaromonas. Next base: position 122,561 of record CALRSS020000004.1, on the reverse strand, counting down.
TGCTGGCACGCCAGATTGCCGCCCGTCTGCAGACGATCTGGGGGCAGGGCATTGCGGTGGACAACCGGGCCGGCGCGTCCGGCAACATCGGCACCGAAGCGGTGGTGCGTTCGCCGGCGGACGGCTACACCCTGCTGCTGCAGAACAGCACCATGGTGGTCAACCCGGCGGTGGCGGGCAAGCTCAACTACGACCCCGAGAAAGACCTGACGCCCATCATGCTGCTGGGCCTGACGCCAATTGCCCTCGTGTCGCACCAGGGTACCAACATCAAGACGCTGAAGGATCTGGTGGACTACTCGAAGGCCAACCCGACAGCCCTGAGCTACGGCTCCTGCGGCATCGGGACGCCCCAGCACTTCGTGATGGAACTGGTCAAGCAGCGCACCGGCGTCAATGCCACGCATGTGGGCTACAAGGGCTGCGCGCCGGGGTTGACCGATGTGGTGGGCGGCCAGGTGCCGCTGGCGATTCTCAGCGCCAATCTGGTGGCGCCGCACATCAAGACCGGCAAGCTCAATGGCGTTGGCGTGTCCACCGCTGCGCGTTACCAGTTGATACCGCAGTTGCCGTCGTTCGAGGAGCAGGGGCTCAAGCCGCTGGATTTCTCGATCTGGTATGCGCTCATGGGGCCCGCCAAAATGCCGCCTGAGGTGGTCGCGCGTATTTATGCCGACGTGCAGAAGGTGCTGGCCGAACCCGCCATCAAGGAGAACCTCTCCAACGCCGGCGTGGAGCCTTTCGCCGGCAATGGCGTCGAGTTGTCCCAGCTGATCAAGGCGGACCTGGCGCGCTATGCGCAACTGGCCAAATCGGCCAACATCAAAGCCGAATAAGGCGTCTTGAGGCCCGTCAGGGCCCGGGGCGGCCGGACTCCTGTCACAGCGGTGCTGATCGCCCGGCGCAGGTCTTTCGGCGCCTTGTCTGACGCATCGCCGTCGGCGGGTGGCCTATAACCGGGGCAGGGCGGCGCCGGTCTTTCACGGTGTCGTCCGCCACACGCTCCGGTCGGATATTCTGGGCCTTCAAGGTGGACGTCATGCGCCCCAGCGCAATTGACGTGCCGGGTTCCGTGCCTGAGAATCGTTTCAAGGCATGAAGGAGGCTGCACCATGTTCAAGCATGTTCTGGTTCCTGTGGATGGCTCCACGGCGGCAAGGCAAGCCATCGTCAAGGCGGTGGACATGGCGGTGGCCTTCAAGAGCGCCGTCACCATCATCTACGTCATTGATCCCTATGCCTTCACCGGCGTGGGGACCGATTTCGCTTACGGTCAGGCAGAGTACCTGAGCGCGGCCACCGCCGAGGCCAACGAGGCCATCGCGGCGGCCAAAGCCATTTTCGAAACAGCCGGCGTGTCCGCCCGCAGCGCGGTGGTGGAAGGGCATGCCGTCTACCGCGGCATCATCGAGACGGCCCAGTCCATAGGCGCAGATCTGATCGTGATGGGCTCGCACGGGCGCCGCGGGCTCCAGAAGCTGGTGCTGGGCAGCGTCACCGCCCAGGTGTTGTCGCATGCGCATCTGCCGGTGCTGGTGGTCCGCGACTGAGGGCCTGCGAGCGGCACCACGTGGCGCCGCTGATATCTTCCGCCCGGGGCAGCCGGGGCTTGTTCCCGTTGAACGACCTTCAAGGAGTTTTCATGGATTTGCTGAAACACGATCTGGTCCACGAGTTTCCGGATTGCCTCGAGAAGATGCACAAGCTCAAAGCCAGCAACGCGCGTTTTGCAAGCCTGTATGACCGCTACGACACCGACAACCACGCCATCGCCCGCTATGAGCAGGGGGTGGGCAGCATCACCGATGAGGCGCTCGAAGACCTGAAAAAGCGGCGCCTGAAAATCAAGGACGAGATTTACCAGATGCTCAAGGCGCCGTGATGCGGCCGCGGGGTGTCAGCCTCACCCCCTCAATCGCGCACGTCGCCCACGGGCTGCACGCCAAAATCCTTGCGGGCCAGATAAGCCAGCACGCGGGCCGCCGCCTCTTGCGGCGATGTGAGCTGGCCGCCGCTTTGAAGGCCGACAAAACTGCCGCGGTCCGGGAAGGCGGATGCGTCCGCATTGCGCAACTGGACCTGCATGTCAGTGTCAATCACCCCAGGCGCGAGTGAGCAGACCCTGGCGCCGGCCGGTTTGAGCGCCTCTTCCAGCGCCACGCAGCGCGTGAAATGGTCCATGCCGGCCTTGGCCGCGCAATAGGCGGCTTGCGAGGCCATCGCACGCCGGCCCAGGCCTGATGAGATGTTCAGCACCTTGCGTGAGGCCGCCCAGTTTTCGGTGGCACGCAGGAAGGCCGCCGTGAGGTGCATGGGCGCTTCCAGGCCCACTCGCATGGCCTGGGCAATGTCAGCGCCGCCCAGTGCGCTGAGCGGCGCAATGCGTGGAATCATGCCGGCGTTGTTGATCAGCTGGACGGTGTCCCAACCGCCGCCGGCCTGTGTCTGGAGCCAGGCCTCAAGCTCCACCGCCAGCGCGGCGCTGTCGGCCAGATCGTGGGACCACTGCGTCAGGAGGGTGCCCTGCTGCGCAGCCAGCTCGGTCAATGCGGGCGATGTGCTGCGGGAGATGCACAGGACCGAGTGTTCGCGAACAAGCAATTGACGGGCCATGGCCAGCCCCATGCCGCGTGAGGCGCCAGTGAGTACGGTGAGATGCGTCATACAGCCGATGGTAGTGCCATGGCGCTCTGTTTGCCGGGGAACACCCGGGGGAAATCCGGCGGGCACGCCAGTGCCATCGATTGCCCTGTGACGGGATGCGAAAACGCCAGGGCCGAGGCATGCAGCATCAGGCGCGGGGCCATCGCCTGCACGGCTGGCGGAGCGTACAGCGCATCGCCCAGAATCGGATGCCCGATCGCCTGCAGGTGCACGCGCAACTGGTGCGTGCGGCCCGTCAGGGGTTCCAGCATGACGTGGGTGCAGGGCAGGGCGGCGTCCCAGGCCGTGGCCTGCCAGCGCGTCTGGCTCGGTTTGCCCAGCACCGCATCAATGACGCGCAGCGGACGGCGTGGCCAGTCCACGGCAATCGGCAGATCGATCAGTCCCCATCCGTCGGCCGTATCCGGTGTGGGCATGTTTCCGTACACCAGGGCGGCGTAGCGCTTGTGCATCTGGCGTTCCGCAAACAGCGCACTCAGCGCCCGCTGCATGGCCGCGTTGCGCGCCATCAGCATCAGGCCCGAGGTGGCCATGTCGAGCCGGTGCACCACCAGTGCTTCGGGGTGATGCGCCTGCACGCGTGCACTGAGGCAGTCCTGCTTGTCGTCGCCACGGCCGGGCACCGAGAGCAGGCCTGCCGGTTTGTTGAACGCCAGCAGGCTGTCGTCGGCATACACCAGCGCGAGCGGGGTGTCGACGGGAGGGGCGTGGTTCAGAGGCGCCGCCATGGGGTTGCCGGCCCTGTTGGTCAGAGGTCCGACGAGGGTGGTTTGCCCGGTGCCTTGCCGGCTTTGGGCGGCGGAAAGTTGTGTACCGGTGGCTGGCTGCGTTTGACCTCGCGCAGCATGAAGAGGTAGAGGCTCTCGACCTTCTCGCGCGCCCACGGCGTCTTGCGCAGGAACTTCAGGCTCGACGGCACGCTGGGCTCGCTGGTGAAGCAGCGGATGGGGATACGCTGGCCCAGATCGTCCCAGCCGTAGTGGGCGGCCAGTGCCGTGACGATGGCTTCCAGTGTCACCCCATGCAAGGGGTTGCCAGGTTGCTCTGGAGCGCTGGCAATCGGCGCCCCGGGATCAAGTGGTTTCGGCGGCGCAGCCACGCGCATCACTTGTTCTTCAGCTTGCCGCGAATCGGCACCTGCGTGACGATGGTCGGGCGCACGGCGTCGGGTGACACGGGCTTGGGTGGTGAGGTGTCTTTTTTCGGCTTCTTCACCATCTTGTTGTTGTTCTGTTGACCTTTGGCCATGGCGTGCTCCAGTAATTGATGAGGGTGGCAGGGATTATCAATGCAACTTGATGCGCGGCCGGTAGGTGCGGTCCAGCATTTCAGACAGGGTGATGAGCGCCGTCTTCTTGAACCCGCCCAGCGCCAGCTGGTGCTGCTTGTGCAGGCCCCAGTACATGAATTTGGCGAGCTGGCCTTCGACAAAAAAGCTGCCGTGGCTCAGGCTGCCCATCAGGCTGCCGACCGACGAGTATTCAGACAGCGAGATGAGCGAACCCTGGTCCTTGTAGAGGTAGGGCGCCACCGTTTTCCCGCTGCTCAGGTCCTGCAGGTGGCGTGCGAGGTACATCGCCTGCTGGTAGGCCGCCTGCGCGCGCGGCGGCACCCAGCTGCCGTCGGGCTGCTGGCAGGCGGCGCAATCGCCAAAGGCGTAAATGCTCGTGTCCCGGGTGGTCTGCAGGTTGCCATTGACGACCAGCTGGTTGAGGCGCGTCGTTTCGAGCGGGTCACTGTTGCCGATGGTGGTCAGGAACTCGGGTGCCTTCACGCCAGCCGCCCACACCATGATGCTGGAGGCAATCACTTTGCCGCTGGCCATCTTCAGGCTGTCGGCCGTGACTTCCACCACCTTCTCGTTGGTGTGGACCTCGATGGACAACTGGCGCAACTCGCGCAAGGCCGATTCGCTGAGCCGTTCGGGCAACTGTGCCAGCAGCCGCGGCGCGGCTTCGACCAGCACGATCTGCAAATCCTTTTCCGGATGGATGTGGTCAAAGCCGAAGTTGGCGAGCACCCGCGCCGAGGCATGCAATTCGGCTGCCAGCTCCACACCGGTGGCGCCGCCGCCAACGATGGCTACGGTCAGGCGCCCGCTGCCTGCAGCGCGTGGCACCGTCTGCGCTCGGATGCAGGCGTTGATGAGCCGGTCGTTGAAGTGCTTGGCCGCCTGCGGGCTGTCGAGCTTGATGGTGTGCTCGGCCGCACCGGGCGTGCCGAAATCATTGGTCTGGCTGCCCACGGCAATCACCAGTGTGTCGTAGCCGAGCTGCTGCGCGGGCGTGATCTCGCGCCCCGCCTCGTCGTGGCTGGCTGCCAGCTGGATGGTTTTGGCCTGCCGGTCCACGCCGGTGAGGCTGCCCAGCCTGAACTTGAAATGGTTCCAGCGGGCCTGCGCCAGGTACTCGATTTCCTCGGCGTGGGTGTCGAAGCTGCCGGCCGCCAGCTGGTGCAGCAGCGGTTTCCACACATGGGTGCGCGCCGCATCCACCAGGGTGATGTCTGCCAGCTTTTTGCGGCCCAGGCGTTTGCCCAGCTGCGTGGCCAGTGCCAGGCCTCCAGCGCCTCCTCCCACGATCACGATACGGTGCATGATGTCCTCCGGATTTCGGGGGATGTGTGTCCAGCCCCTGACGGACATGTTAACGCCGTGTCCGCAGGGTTGCTGGCAGGCTGCGCGGCGCACGCGCTGTTAAGCTTGCCCAGCCCATGCCGACCCCCAGCTTCCAGGACCTGACCCGCCAGCGCGCCTTCATGCGCATGTGGTGCGCCCGCCTTTTCGGCACCACCGGCAGCCAGATGCTGATGGTGGCCGTCGGCTGGCAGATGTACGAGCTCACAGGCAGCGCCTGGGACCTGGGGCTGGTGGGCCTCTACCAGTTCCTGCCGGCCTTGCTGCTGACCCTGGTGGCCGGGCATGTGGCCGACCGCCTGCACCGCGGCCGCATTGTGGCCACTTGCCTCATCACGCAGGCCACTGTGGCGATGACGCTGGTGGCTGCTACCCAAGGCTGGGGGCACGGCGGCGGCTGGGTGTCGCGCGAACTGCTGCTGGGCCTGTCGGTCATCCTGGGCATGACCCGCGCCTTCCAGATGCCGGCGCAGCAGGCCCTCACACCGACGCTGGTGCCACCGGCCATGCTGCCGCGCGCCATGGCCTTCAGCTCTGCCGGCATGCAGGTCGCCGTCATCGGCGGGCCGGCCCTGGGCGGTGTGATTTTTGTGGCTGGTGCGACGGCGGTGTATGCCACCTGCGCCGGCTTGTTTGCCACCGGCTGCGCACTGATTTCCGTGCTGCGCTACCACCATGTGCCGCCGCCGCGCGAGCCGGTGTCGGTCCGCACCCTGCTGGCGGGGGCCGAGTTTGTCTGGCAGCGCAAGGCCTTGCTGGGGGCCGTCTCGCTCGATTTGTTTGCCGTGCTGCTGGGCGGCGCCGTGGCACTGCTGCCGATGTTCGCCAAGGACATCCTGCACGTCGGCCCCTGGGGTCTGGGCCTGCTGCGTGCCGCACCTGCGGCAGGCGCTTTGGTGGCCTCGGTGCTGCTGACGCGCTGGCCACTGGAGCGGCGCGTGGGGCGCACCATGCTGACGGCGGTGGCGGTCTACGGCCTGTGCATGGTGGTGTTCGGGCTGTCGACCCACCTGGTGCTGTCGCTGCTGGTGCTGGCGGTGTCTGGCAGTGCCGACATGGTCAGCGTGGTGGTGCGCCAGACCCTGATGCAGATCGAAACGCCAGACGCGATGCGGGGGCGGGTCAGTGCCGTCAACTCCGTGTTCATAGGGGCGTCGAACCAGCTTGGCGAGTTCGAGTCGGGAGCCACCGCGGCGCTGCTGGGCCCGGTTGGATCGGTGGTGGCGGGCGGTATCGGCACGCTGCTGGTCGCGGTGTTGTGGCTGCGCTGGTTTCCGGCGCTGGCGCGGCGGGACACAATGTGAGCCCCCACGCTCCCCACTGCGTGTGGTTCGCTGCCCCCCGAGGGGGCGCTTCGCCTGCGGTCTGGCGGAGCCAGTCCCGCGGCTTCTGCTGGTCGAATACAAGCCCATCTCGATGGACCGTACGCTGAATTCCGTTCGTCCTGAGCTTGTCGAAGGATGCTTCAGGGGCCCAGGCTGGGCCCACACTTCCCAGAGTGAATAGGCTATTGCCCTGAATTGGCCCGGATGCGGTTGACGTCGAAGGGGGTCACTTCGCTGGCCTGGTTGCCCCAGGCGTTGCGGACATGGGTGAGCACGGCGGCCACGTCCTTGTCGTTCAGCACCAGCACAAAGGGCGGCATGCCGAACGGCCTCGGGTTGCCGTCGGTGGCGGGCGCGTAGCCGCCGTTGAGCACGATCTGCACCAGGTTGACGGTTTGGGCCATGGTCACCGCGCGGTTTCCGGCCAGCGCCGGATAGGCTTTGGGCACGCCCTGGCCCGCATCGCCGTGGCACTGGGCGCAGTGCAACTCGTACAGTCTGGCGCCCTTGCTGTCGCCGCTTGTCACCCGTGTCTGTGCGGTTGAGGAGGGCGGTGCTGAAGCCGTGCCAGGAAGTTGCTGGAGATACTGGGCCATGGCGCCGAGGTCGCCCGCGTTCAGGTACTGCGTGCTTTGCAGCACCACCTCGGCCATCGGCCCGGTCACGGACGCCCGGGGGGAGACGCCGTGCTGCAGCAGGCTCACGACGTCGGCCTGGCTCCAGCCGGCCACACCTGCCTCGAGTGGAGAGGTCAGCGATGGCGCGTACCAGTTCTGCATAGGGATCAGGCCGCCCGCCAGGTTCAGACCTTCGGTGGTGGCGCCCAGGGCATTGCGTGCGCTGTGGCAGGCGCTGCAGTGGCCCAGGCCCTGGACCAGGTAGGCGCCCCGGTTCCAGTCCGCGCTGCGGCGGCTGTCGGCTTCAAAGACGCCTGGCCTGAAATACAGCGCGCGCCACACTGCCAGGGCGGCCTGTGACTGGAACGGAAACCGCACGCCATGCGGCCGGTTGGCCTGTGCCACGGGCGGCAGGCTGCCGAGGTAGGCGAACAGCGCGTCGGAGTCGTCACGCGTCACCTGGGTATAGCTGGTGTAGGGAAAGGCGGGGTACAGCAGGCGGCCGCTCTTCGAGCGTCCGTTGTGCATGGCGCGCCAGAAGTGCGCGGGTGACCAGCCGCCGAGACCAGTGTTGTCGTCTGGTGTCAGGTTGGAGGTGAACACGGTGCCGAAGGGCGTCGGGATGCCGCGCCCGCCCGCATAGGGCTGCCCGCCGGGCGCTGTGTGGCAGCCCGCGCAATTGCCGGCGCGCGCCAGGTAGGCGCCGCGGGCGATCAGGCTCTCGCTGGCAGCCGCTGACGCCACGGGCGCCTTCACATCGACCTCATCCTGGATGTTCAGTGCCCACACCACGGCCCCGATGGCGCCTATGCCTGCGGCCAGGCCCAGCAGCAGCTTGAAGAATTTTTTCATGGTTACTTCTTCAGTGTTGCGGTCGGGGTCGTTGCACCCAGTCCGGCCGTCGGGGCACTGCCGCAGCGGATGGCTTCCGTGCCTGGCGGCAGCACCGGTGGGCTGCTGGCGGGCTTGGTGATGGCGGGCAAAGGCTGGGCCGCGACCCAGCTGGCCACGGCGTTGATGTCGTCCATGCCCAGGCGCGACACCACCTCCCGCATGCAGTCCGGCGCGTGGGCCTTGCGCTGACCGTTTTTCCAGGCACCCAACTGGGCGTTGAGGTAGTCGCGCGGCAGGCCCAGCAAGCCGGGCACATTGGGGCTGACGCCAGTCATGGTCTGGCCATGGCATTGCGCGCAGGCGGGCACACGCCGCGCTGGATCGCCTTCCATCACCAGTTGCCGGCCCAGGCGCAGCACCTCGGCAGATGCGGTGGACGGTGAGGGCTGCGGGTAGGGCACTTCCAGGCGCGAGAAGTACTGCGCAATCTCCATCAGGTAGGCGTCGCCGGCAGGGCCGCTCAGGGGTTCCAGAAGCTGCGTCATCAGGCCGTAGTGTCGGCGCCCTTCGCGGAAGTTGATCAGCTGGTTGTACAGATAGCCGGGTGGCTTGCCGGCCAGACGCGGGTAGTAGCCGTCAGGCGCGGCCCGGCCTTGCGGGCCGTGGCAGGCCGTGCAGGCGATGGTGCGCTGGGCGATGGTGTCCTCGAACGGTGCGGCGGCAAGCGCCACCCCACTGCCGGACCACACGAGCCATGCCAGCGATAGAACGCTCGGGGCTGTTCGCCGCACGGCCCGCATCAGCGCACCGGGCAGACGCCGGGTCAGGCGGTGTGTCGGACGGTCCATCAGGGGTGGGCTGACGATTGCGCAAGAGCTCATGGTGTGCGATCCGCTTCGGGTGCCAGGCATCAGGTGGGGTGATCGCCGTCCTGCCGGACACGGAGACAGGCCATGAAGTGTTCCCAACTGGTTTGCACTTCCTGAACCCGCACGCCCTTGTCGAGCACGGCGCCGCAGGCGGCCTCGGCGCGCCGCACCACCTTGGCCAGGGCGCTGGCCGGCAGCGGCGCAATGCGGGCGCGCAGGCTGTCGGCCTTGGCGCGCATCTGCGCAATGCTGTCGCGCGCCAGCGTCTTGTTGCTGGCGCAGGCAATCATGCCGATCATCTCGGCCATCTCGCCGAGGGCCGGGTCCAGGTGCCAGACGGCCGCCGTGCCGAGCGCCAGCACCCACAGGCGCCTGGCCCGGCCCGGCGCCTGCGGGCCGGTCGCGTTGGCCACGGGTGCCGCGATATCGGGATCGGAATCGTTGGAGGGGTTCATGGCCGGGTTGCCTTGCAGCAGACCCTGATTTTGCCTGAGCCTGCCACCCGGCAGGCCCTCTGGTGCCAAAGGCCCTTAACGCCAGGCCGGGGCGTTGGGCGCAGCGCCGGCACGCGCCGAGGCCAGCCACTCTGCCACCTGCTGGCACACCCACGGCGCGTCGTCATGCGGCAGGTCGTGGCCGGCCCACGGGTGCTGGCGTTCTTCGGCCCGCCAGGCGGCGGCCAGCCGTCCGGAGCAGCGGGGATGCACCAGCGCATCGGCGGCCGACGACAGGACCAGCACCGGGCAGGCGGGTTTCCCCAAAGTGCTGAAGGCCGCTGCCGCACGCAATTGTCGCCAGGCGTTGGCTCGGCTCACGGGCGCGGTCTGGCGGATGTGAACCCAGTCCGCGATGTCGTCATCGCGTGAGGTGAGGCGCTGGCAAGTGAGTGCATGCACCAGCTGCTCGGTGTGGACATCGCGGGTCGTGGTGTGGCCCGTGGCATGTAAGGCGGGTGGCCAGCACCATGCGAGCCGGGCCAGCCGGGCCCACTGGCTCAACCATGGTCCTGGCCGCAGCCGCTCGCTCAGGCGGCCCAGCGGCCGCATGCTGGTGTTGACGAGGACCAGCGCTTTCACCTCGCCCGGGTAACGCAGCGCCCAGTCGGCGGCGACCATGCCGCCCAGCGACATCGCCAGCAGGTGGTAGGGCGGCGCCTGCCCGCGCCGGGCCAGTTGCTCGCGCACAGCGTCCACCATGCCACGCACCGAGGTGGGTGATACGGCTTCAAAAAATTCTCCGCTGCCCGGCAAATCGATCGGCAACACGGTGGCCTTGCCAGCGAGCGCATCGGCGGCCAGTGCTTGCGGGAACACGCCCCAGTGCCTCGCCTCGCGCGTGAGGCCCCGCAGCAGCACCCAGCAGGCCGGGTTCATGTCGTCAGCCGGCATGGCGGCCCCGCCAGTGGTCTGTGGCCAATTGCATCAGCACGGCTCGCTGCGCGCCTTGCGGCAGCCATTGCGGGGCCGAAAACGCCGCGCGCGCCAGAAAATCGAGCAGGTCGGCATGGCGGCGCAGCACGCGGCGTGTGCGGTGCGCCTTCATGGGGTTGAAGATGCCGTGGCGCGAAAACAGCTGGCGCGGGTTCTTGCGTATCCACAGCCAGGAGCCCAGCTCCAGTGTCATGGGCAAGAACACATGACCGGGCGGCGTGTGTTCATAGGCGTGGTCCCAGAGGTCGCCGTGCAGCAGGTACTGGTTGCTCTGGGGCTCGAAGCTGTAGGCGTGGTGCGGGTGGGATTGCTCCAGCAGCGTCTTGAGCGCGAACATCTCCGGCAGGTGCGGCATCAGGCGCCGTGTTTTCGCATACGGAAACCACAGGCTGTCGTCAAAGCCGTAGCCCGAGTGGCAGTCCAGCGCCAGGCTGAACGGGCGGCTGGCCAGTTGCTGCCTCACCACCTTCAGCAGTGCTGCGCTCTCGACTTCCATTGGCGCGCCAGGACGGCCGCAGTACCAGGGCAGCAGCGGACTCAGCGTCTGGCCGCCGGCGAGAAAGGGCACACGGCCTTCGGCCCGCTGCGGTGCGTTGCGCATCAGGTCTACGCCCTGGGGGTTGGCGCGGCGGTGGGCCCACATGCCGCCGGGGTTGACGATGGGCATGAACACCAAGCGCAGGTTGTCGAGTTGCCGGTGCAGCAGCGTGTCCCAGGCCAGACGGAACAGCAACGCCCGCATGTAGGCCAGGATCAACTGGGTGCCTATGCGCTCCAGCCCGTGGATGCCGCCGAAGAAGCCGACCGCTGGCGCGAGCGGGTCGCGCGAGCCCAGACTGGCGGTGTAGATGGGAAAACCGCTGGCGCTGGCGACGGTGTCCACCTCGAAGTGCGAGGCGCCGGCCTGGAGCAGGCCCAGCAGTTCGTCGTGCTCGTCAAAGCGGCCGGGGGCGGGCGGCGCAGCTCCGGAGGGTTCGGCTGGCGTCTGCGTGGAGAACATGGGCGGATGCTCGCACAGTTGTGTGACAAGTCATCCGGCGTGATGGGCCTTGCGGCTTTCCTTCGCGCCAGTTCGTTCGCCCATGGTGAGTCCGGCTCTGTCAGGGGTCTATTAATGGGTAGAGCGGCTGCAGCGGCGCTTCGCCGAGCGTGAAATAGAACGTGGCGCCCTTGCCAGGTTCCGAGCGCGCCCAGATGCGTCCGCCGTGCCGCATGATGACGCGCTGCGCGCTCGCCAGGCCAATGCCCGTGCCTTCGAACTCGGTGGGCGAGTGCAGGCGCTGGAAGTTGCCGAAGAGCTTTTCGATGTAGGTCATGTCGAAGCCCGCGCCCTGGTCCCTGACAAAATACACGGGGCTTCCGTCTTCATCGCGCTCACTGCCGATTTCAATCACGGTCTGCGGCATCTTGGAGCTGAATTTCCAGGCGTTGCTGATCAGGTTATCGAGCACCACCGACAGCAGTTTGGGGTCGCCCGTCACCTCCAGACCCTGCTGGATCTGGACCTTGGCAGCGCGACGCGGCTCCAGCCGTGCCCGCCGTGCCAGCAGGCTTTGGGCCAGCGCAGACAGGTCCACCCGCTCCCAGCGCAATTCCAGTGTTGACAGCCTCGCCAGCAGCAGCAGCGCATCGGTGGACTCGCCGATCTGCTCGACGCCGGCGCGGATGCGCCGCAGGTAGTGCTTGCCGCGGTCACCCAGCTGCGCCGCCAGCTCGCGCGCCAGCAGCTCGCTGAAGCCCATGATGGAGCTCAGTGGCTGGCGCAGGTCGTGGGCCATGGAATAGGAGAAATCCGTCAGCTCCTGGGTGGCCATCTGCAACTGGTCGGTACGCTGCTGCACGCGCGCCTCCAGATCGGTATTGAGCCGCACGATCTCTTCCTCGGCCTGCTTGTTGCGCGTGATGTCCTGCACGTGCGCGATCAGGTGCGCCGGCTGGCCGTGGTCGTCGCGCACCAGGGCGACAGTGAGCGACACCCACACGACCCGCCCCTGGCGGTGCCGATAGCGTTTTTCATGCTGGAATTGATCACGTCCACTGGTGAGCAGTTCGTTGTACTTCTGGAACGAGGCTGCGCGGTCCGCTTCCAAAGTGATTTCCTGGAATTGAGTGGACATGAGCTCTGCCTCGCTGTAGCCGATCATGCGGCACAGCGCGGGGTTGACTTTCAGCCAGCGGCCATTCAGGTCGGTGAGCGCCATGCCGATACCGGAGTAGTCGAAAGAGGCAGCCAGCAGCCGGTCGCGCTCGCGCAGCGCAAGGGCTGCCTGTTGGCGCTCGGTGATGTCCTGCAATGCACAGATGAAGTAGCTCTCGCGGTCGTCCATCTGCAGTACCAGGGACACCGAACACAAAGTCCAGACCACCTGGCCATCCTTGTGAAGGTAGCGGAACTCCCGGGTGACGGCGGTGGTCTCCTCGGGCGATGCCCGAAGGCTTTCGAGGAAAAGCTGGCATTCGTCCCGGTCGTCTGGGTGCACCTGGCCCTGTAGGGCGCGCTGCTGCAGTTCGGACGACTGGTAGCCCAAAATCTCGCAGAATTTCTCATTCACCTCGAGGTAGTAGCCATCCATATCCAGGTGACACAGACCCACCGCGGCCATATTGAACGATGCCTTTTGAAGCGCCTGGGACTTGCGCATGCCCTGCAACAAGTCCTGCTGGCGTCGCAGCAGCCACAGCAGCAGCGCGCCCAGCGCCAGCACGGTGACCGTTGCCAGTGCCCCCGTCACGTGGTGACGGGTCTGCCGCTGGTACAGCGGCGCCATCGCCTCGGCCTCGCTGCTGCCCACGGCCACCAGCAATGGGTAGTCCTTCATGGTGCGGTAGCTGATGAAGCGGCGCACGCCATCGATCGCGCTGGCGCCGAGCAACGTCCCTTCGGGCTGCAGGCGCTGGGCTTCCAGCAACTGGGCTTTGGTGATGTCATCGCTAATGCTTGTCTGCTTGCCGACGCGCCGTGCCCGCACGATGCCGTCCAGCCCGACCAGGGTCACCATCCCGTCGTTGCCCACGTCTGTCTGCAGGTAAAACGTGGTGAAGTACTCGGGCGCAATGGCGCCCACCACCACGCCGGCAAAACTGCCGTCGGGCCGGTTGAGGCGCCGGCTCACGGGGATGGACCATTTCCCCGACACGCGTCCTGTGATGGGGCGTGAAATGAAGAGTGCGTTGTCGTTGACGGCGGCGTGGTGCTTGAAGTAGTCGCGGTCCGACACGTTCACAGGTGTCGGCATGTCAGGCCCCAGTTCGATACGCCCCAGTGCATTGACCACCACCAGCGCCGTGAAGTCCTTGAAGCCCGGCATGTCTGTGGCCGTCACGGGTGCCAGGCTGGCGCCAGCGCCCCGCGCCAGATAGTCGCGCTCGATCAGGTTGAAGGTGCGCTCCACGCTCTGCAGCGTCCGGCGCGTGTGGTCTTCGATGGCCGCCGCCAGGTTGGCGTTGTGCAGGTACTCGTAGCGGACCACCTCCGACTGCTCATGGGCAATCCGCTCGATCACCACCCGCCAGATGACCGCCAGCTGCACAACACCCAGAAGAATGACGACGACCGCGATCGCGCCCAGCGAGCCGGTAAACGGCCACAGCGAGTCCTTCGGCTTGATCGGTGGGTTGCTCAATGTCAATGGAGTCCTGTGGTCGAAGACAGTGGTTTGACGCGGTCTGGGCTTGCGGACGTTCAGGCTGACGGAATGGTCAGCTTGCGTCACCACTTTTATTTCGTTCTGTAACTCAGTATGACAATTCGTTACATTTGGCGGGCGTAAATAATTCCCAAGAGCGTGTTTTGGCCGTCTTCGCAGGTGGTTTCCGTGAGTTATGTCTCACATCAGGCGTTCTGGTGTCGCAACGATGCGACCGTCTGGCGCGGTTCAGGCGGGAATGCTGATCACCAGGTCGGACGCGGGATAGGCCACGCAGGGCAGGATCCAGCCGTCCCGTTTTTCCTCGGCGCTGAGGCCCGGCCATTCGATGCGGTACTTGACCTCGCCCACGGCCATGAAGCACAGGCAGGTACGGCAGGTGCCATTGCGGCAGGAACTGGGCATCACCACACCAGCCGCCTCTGCCGACGCCAGCAGCGGGGTGGACGCCGGTGCCTCAAACCGGGCGGCACCCGGCTCCAGGCTGACCTCGAACATGGCAGGCCGACCGGCCACCGCATCGGGTGCACGCGCCATGGCAGGCGGGTCGAGATCTGGGGCAGCGGTCACGCCCTGAATTTACCGCACCAGAGGGGTGGCTCCGTGGCTCCCGGTGATTTACGGTGAATTTGCGGCGACAATTTCTGCACTGTCCGCTTCTTTTGACTGGCCGGCGCACCGCGCGAGGCCATTCCCTCCGGAACCATCTTTTCCCCTCTTTCCCATTCAATTTGTCCATGCCCACTTATTCAGTCCGTTCCGCCACGTCCCGCGATGCCCAGGCCATCGCAGATATCCATGTGTCCACCTGGCAGGCCGCCTACAAGGACCTGATGCCCGACGACTACCTCAGCAAGATCACGGTGGCCAAGCGCCTGGCTTACTGGCGCGAGGCGATCGAGTACAGCGAACCACAGGTGCTGGTGGCCACTCTGGGCGATGAGGTGGTCGGTTTCGTCGGCTTCGACCGTTCCCGCGACGCGGGCACCAAGTCCACCGTCGGTGAGATCTGGGCGCTCTACGTGGCCCCGTCCCACTGGGGCGAGGGCGTCGGCCTGGCCTTGTGGGACGGCGCACGCGATGGTTTGAAAGAAGAGGGCTGCACCACTGTGACGATATGGGTGTTGCTGCGCAACGAGCGGGCCTTGCGGTTTGTCGAGCAGGCGGCAGGCTTCAAGCGGGAGATGCCGTCGCTGAAGACCGTGGCTTTTGGGTCTGCCAAGCTGGAGGAGATTCGGCTGAAGAGGGTGGTGGATTGAGCTTGTTTGTGTTTTTGAGTTTGGGGATTGCTGAGGCTTGAGGTCTGAGGCCTGAGGCCGGGGGTTGCCCGGCGGCAACTCACTTTTCTTTGCTTCGCCAAAGAAAAGTAAGCAAAAGAAAGGCGACCCTGGTGACTGCGTCCCTCCGCTGCGCTGCGGGCAACCTGCGGTGCTCGGTCCAGGCGGGGTCTGGCTAAACTCGCTTCGCTCAAACAACGCCAGCCCTGATCCGCCTGGCCCTGCGCTCCTCGGCGCATTCACAAGGGGGTGGGAGACAGAAAACCGGAATCGGGCTCCACAAGGACACGCCATGGCGTGTCCTTGTCTCTTGGTTTTTGTCTTTGTGTTTTATCCCCGCTCCCGCTTGTCCCGTGTGGCTGGGCCGAGCAGCGCAGATGGAGGCGGAGGGTCGGGCCGCACTTGTTTGAGCCGCAGGCGAGTTGTGCGGACCGCCGCCGTAATCGAGCAGCGCAGGTTGCCCGGAGCGCAGCGCAGGGACCCAGACTTCGGGTCGCCTTTCTTTTGGGTACTTTTCTTTGGCGAAGCAAAGAACAAGTACCTCGCCCGCCGGGGCGAGTCCCGGCCTCAGGCCTCAGCGAAGTACCCGAAGGAAATCTCCACCCCACACCCCAAGACGGGTCTGTCAAGCCCATCCTCAAGACGGCACATTCACCACCCTGTCATCGTCATCCGGAATCAGCGGTGTGCCTTCATCCGGCTCGATCGGCAGCTCCAGCGGGTCGCCGTCGTCAGACGGTTCCTCCACCGGGATGCGGTGCGGTTTGTGAGCAGCGGGGATCATGTGCGATGACGTCGTTCGTGAGCGAGGCATGGATTTTCTCCTTGGGGCCCTTGATGTTCGTGCAGAGGTCTGGGCCTGCGCCCGGGCGTGCGGTGCATCTTGCTGTCAGCAGATGCCGATGACGTGCGCTTGCTTGCTGCACGCCAGCAGAAGATGGCAGGCCGGTGGCCACCTGCCGCCTTGTCCTACATGCAGGCAGTGCGGTGGCGCACAGCGCGGTGCCGGTCTGACTTCTACAGTGGAAACAGGTCTGAACAGGCCCTGGCCGCCGCCGGTTTTCGCCATGAATAGTCCAAGGGTTTAGTCCTTATTCACCGCGAACGCAAGCGTGGCGTTTCTCAAAGTTACAACAGGACTCATCATGGAAAAATTTTCTCCCGACAGCAACTCTGTGCATGTCGAAGGCGCCTTGCAGCGCGGCGTCGATTCCGCTGGCGTGAGCCTGCATGACACCATCGAAAAGGTGGCCGACCCAGCCCGTGCAGCGGTGGACCGTGTCTCTACCGTGGCGCACCAGACGGTGGACAAACTGGCCATGGGCGCGACCCGTGCGGCCGACCGCTGGTCTGACCAGACGCGCTGGGCCATGGAAGCGCCCACCAGGGCACTGGACACCTCGCGCTCCTGGGTGCAGGACAAGCCGCTGGAAGCCGTGGGCATCGCGCTGGCGCTGGGCTTTGTGCTCGGGCGTCTGACGGGTCGTTGAGCCTTCGCGCGTTCCTGCCGTAGCGCGGGGCGGGTCATTCCGATTGGGTACAGTCGAAGGCTTCACCATCCGACGAACTGCCCTCTTCATGGCCAGCAGCCTGCTCGCACTCATTGACGACATAGCCACGGTGCTGGACGACGTGGCCGTGCTGTCCAAGGTCGCTGTGCAGAAGACGGCCGGTGTGCTGGGGGATGATCTGGCGCTCAATGCCCAGCAGGTGGCCGGTGTCCACGCCGACCGTGAACTGCCGGTGGTCTGGGCCGTGGCCCGCGGGTCTTTCATCAACAAGGCGATTCTGGTGCCGGCAGCGCTGCTCATCAGCGCTTTCGTGCCCTGGGCGGTGACGCCGCTGTTGATGGTGGGCGGTGCCTTTCTGTGCTTCGAGGGTTTTGAAAAACTGGCGCACCGCTTCATGCACAGCAGCGCGGAGCGGGCCGTCGAACATGAAGCCCTGACCCGTGCATTGGCCGATCCCTCGGTGGACCTGGTGGCGCTGGAGAAAGACAAGATCAAGGGTGCCGTGCGCACCGACTTCATCCTGTCGGCAGAAATCATTGCCATCACGCTTGGCACGGTGCAGGCCAGCCCGCTGCTCACGCAGACCGCTGTGCTGTGCGGCATTGCGGTGGTGATGACGGTGGGTGTCTACGGTCTGGTGGCGGGTATCGTCAAACTCGATGACGCCGGTCTTTACCTGAGCGAGCACACCGGCAGCAGCGGCTTCCACCAGTTCCAGCAGGGGCTGGGCCGTGCGATCCTGTGGCTTGCGCCGTGGCTGATGAAAGCCTTGTCCGTGGTCGGGACGGCCGCGATGTTTCTGGTCGGTGGCGGCATCCTTGTCCATGGCGTGCCCTGGCTGCACCACACCGTGCAGGCGCTGGCCGCCAGCGTCAGTGCCCTGGCGGGAATCGGACCCCTGCTCGCGGCCTTGCTGCCTTTGCTGATGGACGCCTTGGTGGGCCTGCTGACCGGCGCGCTGGTGCTGCTGGTCGTGATGGCCGGCAAGAAGCTCTCAGGCCGCCACTGACGCTGTGGCGCGGCGTTCACGCGCCGCCACCCGGGGCGCGGCGGCAGGTGTCGTGGTGATGTTGTCCGGGCTGTTCCCGGCGCTTGATCGTTCCGCGTGGGGCAGGCTGCACACCCGCTGGATCAGGTCATGCTGCGCGAACAGCTCGGCAATCCAGTCCACGAACACACGCACCTTGTTGCTCAGGTGGCGGTTCGGTGGGTACACCAGATAAATCGGTTTGGCCTCGCTGCACCAGCCCGGGAACAGCGGCTCCAGCGTGCCCTGGCTGATGTGGTGCTGCACCAGGAAAGTCACCGTGTGCAGCACACCCAGGCCCGCCAGTCCGGCCGTGACGCCAGCGTTCGAGTCATTGACCGCCAGCGGATGGTAGCCCTCGACTTCAATAGTCTCTGCGTCCTTGTGCAGCACCATCGGGTAGAGCTTGCCGTTGCGCGGCGACATGTAGCGGATCATCCGGTGGCCCTCGGCCAGCTCCCGCGGATGCTGCGGTGTGCCGTGCCGCGCCAGGTAGGCGGGCGAGGCACAGGTCATCAGGTAGAACTCGCCCAGTCGCCGCGCCACCATCGATTGATCCGTCAGCTCGCCGCCGCGGATCACGCAATCGACGTTCTCGGCCAGGATGTCGATGGGGCGGTCCGACACGCCCAGCTCCAGCTGGATGTCGGGGTAACGCGCATAGAAATCCGGCAGCGCCGGGATGATGACCGCCAGCCCCAGTGAGGCCGGAATGTCCACCTTGAGCCGGCCGCGCGGGCTGGCTTTGGCGCGCGACATGCTTGCCTCCAGCTCGTCCATCTCGCCGAGCAACTGGCTGGCACGCTCGTAGTAGGCGGCGCCATCGGCCGTGACGGTGACCTTGCGCGTGGTGCGGTTGAGCAGCTTGGTGTCGAGCTCTTTTTCGAGCGTCTGGATCAAGCGCGTGATGGTGGGCTTGGGCATGGCCATCGATTCGGCGGCCTTGCTGAAGGTGCCAGCCTCCACCACCCGAACAAACGCCTGCATGGCTGAAAACTTGTCCATGAGAACTCCCTGATTGATGCGGACCGCGTGGCGACTGACTGTGCAGCTTGCGCCTCTCCATGCTGTCCAAAACCCTGTGCGCCATCAGGGCATGGACTGCGTGTTCTTGACCTTCCCCTCATGGGAAACCGGAGACTCGCCTGCCATCGCTCTGCGGCGATCTTCTACTGTGCCGGAACGCGATGCCCATGATTGTTTCACAGGTGAAATAAAGAATGAGCAAAACGGCTATTTATTAAATATCGCGCAACCGATATCTTCTGCTGCATCGCAACAAAGATCAAGCCCTGCAGCACCAGTCACCCGGAACCGCCCATGAAAAGCCGTCCTTCCAGCCCTCCCGGCCACACCACCGTCCTGCCCAATGCGGCGGTGCCGTGCCTGGACAAACAGATCCAGATCGCCCTGCAGCGCTCGCTGGATGTGCGTTTCCACGGCCGTCGCCCGACCGCTGGCACGCTGCCGCTGGTGCTGCATTTCCACGGTGGCACCTTCAATGGCGGCTCCCTCGACTGCGGCGCCGGGGTGGCGCAACTGCTGGCACAAGCGGGCGCGGTGGTGATGTCGGTGGATTACCCGCTGGCCCCGGCGCACCCGTTTCCCGAGGCCGCCGACACCGGCTATGCCGCGCTGCAATGGGCGTGGAAGGCCAGGCACAAGCTGGCGGGCCCCGGCGCGCCACTGATGGTGGCGGGGGAAGAGGCGGGCGGCAACCTCGCCGCCGCCATCGCGTTGATGGCGCGCGACCGGCAGGAGGTGCCGCTGTCAGGGCAGATCCTGCTGTCGCCCATGCTCGATGCCTGCGTGGCCACGGCCTCGCTGCGCGATGCCTGTGCGCAAGCCCGTGCTGCCGATTGCGTCTGGGCCAAGGGCTGGCGCCAGTACCTGCCGAGCGCTGCCGATGCGGGCCACCCCTACGCCGCACCGGGCGCGGTGCGCCGCCTTGCCGGCCTGCCACCGGCCTTGCTGGTGACCGCGCAAGACGACCCGCTGCGCGATGAAACCCTGGCCTATGCCGCGCGCCTGCGGACGGCCGGTCTTCAGGTGCAGGCGGGCGTGCTGGCTGCCCCCACGGGCTGGCCCGGCAGCTACCCGAACGCGCAGCGCACGCAAGCATGCTCACCCGCGTGGGCAGATGCGCTACGGCAGCAGTTCCGCACCTTTTTCGCAGCCATGGCCGCCACGCCTGAACAGGCAGCGCCACCTTTTTCTTCACCTTCTTCTTCAGTTTCGTGAGTTTGTTTTTTTCAAGGGAGTTCCAGATGACAACGATTCCATTACAGACGCAGACCCCCAAGCGTCGCCTGTTGATTGCCGTGGTGGCCGCGCTGGTGGTGGCTGGCGGTGCTGCAGCCATTTTTGGCACCACCAAAAGCCAGGCCCAGCCTGGCACGGCTGAGCCTGCCGCCACACCGGTGTCGGTCGCTACCGTGGTGCAGAGCGAAGTGGCGGCATGGGACGAGTTCTCGGGCCGGCTCGAAGCGGTGGAGCGGGTCGATGTCCGTTCCCGCGTCTCGGGCGCCGTACAGGCGGTGCATTTCCGCGAAGGTGCGCTGGTGAAGAAGGGCGACCTGCTGCTCACCATCGACCCCGCACCCTATGCCGCCGAGGCAGACCGCGCCGAAGCGCAGGTCGCCGCAGCACAGGCCCGTGTCACGCAGGCCAGGGGCGAGTACGAGCGCTCACAGCGCCTGTGGAGCGAGCAGGCGATTTCCAAACGCGAGTTCGACGAGCGCGGCAACGGCCAACGCGAGGCCGATGCCAACCTGCGCGCCGCACAGGCGGCCCTGCAAAGCGCGCGCCTGAACCTGGGCTACACCCAGGTGCGTGCGCCGGTGGCTGGCCGCGTCGGCCGGCTGGAGGTGACGGTGGGCAATCTGGTCGCTGCCGGGCCCGGTGCTGCGGTGCTGACCACCCTGGTGTCGGTGAGCCCGATTTACGCCAGCTTTGACGCCGACGAACAGGCCGTGGCCAAGGCGCTGCAGGACGCGGGCACTGGCAAGGGCGACGGCGGCGCGCGAAAGCTCGAACGCATTCCGGTGCAGATGGGCACCTCGGCCAGCGCCGACACACCGTTTGAAGGTCGGCTGCAACTGGTCGACAACCAGGTCGATGCCAAAAGCGGCACCGTGCGGGCCCGCGCCGTGTTCGACAACAAGGACGGCCAGTTGATGCCCGGCCAGTTCGCCCGCATCCGCATGGGCCAGGCCACCAAGGGGAAGGCGTTGCTGATCAACGAGCGGGCCGTCGGCACCGACCAGAGCAAGAAGTTTGTGCTGGTCGTAGGCGCCGACAACAAGGCCGTGTACCGCGAGGTCACGCTGGGGGCATCGATTGATGGCCTGCGTGTGGTCAAGGGTGGCCTGCAGGCCAACGAGCGCATCGTCGTCAACGGGCTGCAGCGCGTGCGCCCCGGGGCTCTCGTGGCGCCGCAAATGGTCGAGATGTCGGCCAAGGCTGAGCTCAATGGCAAGCCCGTCAAGGTCGCGGCCAAGTCGTAAACCCGCGAAGGTCCTTTTCGATATCCCGTTCGCCCTGAGCCTGTCGAAGGGCCGTGTGCAAGCCACGAGGCTTCGACCTCTTCGACAGGGCTCAGGACAGGCCGCTCAGCCCGAACGGTGACGTGAATCGACCCACCCGCCTAACAAAGACGAACATCATGAATCTCTCCAAATTCTTCATCGACCGGCCCATCTTTGCCGGCGTGCTCTCGCTGCTCATGTTCATCGCCGGACTGATCGCGTTGCGCTCGCTGCCGATTGCCGAATACCCCGACGTTGTGCCGCCCACCGTGGTGGTGCGCGCCAACTACCCCGGCGCCAACCCCAAGGTGATCGCCGAAACCGTGGCCACGCCGCTGGAAGAAGCCATCAACGGCGTGGACAGCATGCTCTACATGAGCAGCCAGGCCACCACCGACGGAATCATGACGCTCAACGTCACCTTCAAGCTCGGCACCGACCCCGACAAGGCCCAGCAACTGGTGCAGAACCGCGTCTCGCAAGCCGAGCCGCGCCTGCCGGAAGAGGTGCGGCGCCTGGGCATCACCACCATCAAGAGCTCGCCCGACCTCACGATGGTGGTGCACCTGCTGTCGCCAAACGACCGCTACGACATGACCTACCTGCGCAACTACGGTGTGCTCAATGTCAAGGACCGTCTGGCGCGCATCAACGGCGTGGGCCAGGTTCAGCTGTTTGGCTCGGGCGACTACTCCATGCGCGTCTGGCTTGATCCTCAAAAGGTGGCTGAGCACGGCCTGTCGGCCGGGGACGTGGTGCGCGCCATCCGCGAGCAGAACATCCAGGCCGCTGCCGGTGTGGTGGGCGCATCGCCAGGCCTGCCGGGTGTGGACCTGCAACTCTCCATCAACGCCCAGGGGCGGCTGCAGAACGAGGAAGAGTTCGGCGACATCATCGTCAAGACCGACCGGGGCGGCGCCGTCACCCGCCTGCGCGACATCGCACGGCTGGAGCTGGGCGCGTCTGACTACGCGCTGCGTTCGCTGCTCGACAACAAGCAGGCGGTCGCCATTCCGGTGTTTGCCGCGCCGGGCTCCAACGCGATCCAGATTTCCGACGACGTGCAGGCCGTGATGCGCGAGCTCAAGAAGAACATGCCCGATGGCGTGGACTACGAGATCGTGTACGACACCACGCAGTTTGTGCGCTCGTCGATCGAGGCGGTGGTGCACACGCTGTTTGAAGCCGTGGCCCTGGTGGTGCTGGTGGTGATTCTGTTCCTGCAGACCTGGCGCGCCTCCATCATTCCGTTGCTGGCGGTGCCGATCTCGGTGATCGGCACGTTCGCCGTGATGAAGCTCTTCGGCTTTTCGATCAACGCGCTCAGCCTGTTCGGGCTGGTGCTGGCCATCGGCATTGTGGTGGACGACGCCATCGTGGTGGTCGAGAACGTGGAGCGCAACATCGAGTCGGGCCTGAGCCCGCGCGAGGCCACCTACCGCGCCATGCGCGAGGTGTCGGGTCCCATCATTGCGATTGCGCTGGTGCTGATTGCGGTGTTTGTGCCGCTGGCCTTCATCACCGGCCTCTCGGGCCAGTTCTACAAGCAGTTCGCGCTGACGATTGCGATCTCCACCGTGATCTCGGCCATCAACTCGCTGACGCTCTCGCCCGCACTGGCCGCGCTGCTGCTCAAGAGCCACGACGCACCGAAAGACGCGCTGACCCGCGGCATGGACAAGGTGTTCGGCCGCTTCTTTGGTGCTTTCAACCGCTTCTTTGGTCGCGCGTCCGAGCGCTACAGCCACGGTGTGAAAGGCGCGATCTCGCGCAAGGCCATCATGCTGGGCGTTTACGGCGTGCTCGTGCTGGCGACTGCCGGCCTCTTCAAGGCGGTGCCCAGCGGCTTTGTGCCCGGGCAGGACAAGCAGTACTTGATCGGCTTTGCGCAGCTGCCCGACGGCGCCACGCTGGACCGCACCGAAGACGTCATTCGCCGCATCGGCGAGATCGCGATGAAGCAGCCCGGTGTGGAGCACGCGATTGCCTTTCCGGGCCTGTCGATCAACGGCTTTACCAACAGCTCCAACTCCGGCATCGTGTTTGTCTCGCTCAAGCCTTTTGACGAACGCACCACCAAAGACCTGAGCGCAGGCGCCATCGCCGGTCAGCTCAACGCGAAGTTCGGCGGTATTGAAGAAGCCTTCATTGCCATGTTCCCGCCGCCCCCTGTGCAGGGCCTGGGCACCACCGGCGGCTTCAAGCTGCAGCTGGAAGACCGTGCCTCGCTCGGCTACGAAGCGCTGGACGCCGCCACCAAGGCCTTCATGGCCAAGGCGTACCAGACGCCGGAGCTGGCGGGGCTGTTCTCCAGCTTCCAGGTGAATGTGCCGCAGCTCTATGCCGACATCGACCGCACCAAGGCGCGCCAGCTCGGTGTGCCCATCACCGATGTGTTCGACACCATGCAGATCTATCTGGGCAGTCTGTACGCGAATGACTTCAACAAGTTCGGCCGCACCTACTCCGTGCGGGTGCAGGCCGACGCGCCTTACCGCGCCCGCGCTGAAGACATCGGCCAGCTCAAGGTGCGTTCGAACACCGGCGAGATGGTGCCGCTCTCGGCGCTGATGAAGGTCACCCCCAGCTTCGGGCCGGAGCGTGCCATGCGCTACAACGGCTTTTTGTCGGCCGACATCAACGGCGGCGCTGCGCCGGGCTACTCGTCTGGTCAGGCGCAAGACGCGGTGGCCCGCATCGCGGCTGAAACACTGCCACCCGGCATCAGCTACGAATGGACAGACCTCACCTATCAGGAAATCATCGCCGGCAACTCGGCCATGTGGGTGTTCCCGCTGGCGCTGCTGCTGGTGTTTCTGGTGCTGGCCGCACAGTACGAAAGCCTGACACTGCCAATTGCCATCGTGCTCATCGTGCCCATGGGCCTGCTGGCTGCCATGCTGGGTGTGAAGTTCACCGGTGGCGACAACAACATCTTTACGCAGATCGGCTTGATTGTGCTGGTGGGACTGTCGGCGAAGAATGCCATCCTGATCGTGGAGTTTGCGCGCGAGCTGGAGTTTGCTGGCCGCACGCCGCTGCAGGCCGCCATGGAAGCCGCCCGCCTGCGCCTTCGCCCCATCCTGATGACCTCGCTTGCGTTCGTCATGGGTGTGTTGCCGCTGGTGCTCTCGGCCGGCGCAGGCGCCGAGATGCGGCACGCGATGGGTGTGGCCGTGTTCTTCGGAATGATTGGCGTCACCGCGTTTGGCCTGTTCCTGACGCCGGTGTTCTATGTGGTGCTGCGCCGCCTCACGGGCAACCGCCCGCTCAAGCTGCATGGCGAGGTGCCGCACATAGAGGGCTTTGCAGGTGGCCCGGCCGGTGGTGGTACGGCGCATGCCCAACCCGCGGCGCCCATCAAGCTGCATGAATAAACAGATTTGAAGTTACAGGAGTTCACCATGAACCATACCCCTTACAAGCTGCGCACCACGCTGCTGCCTCTGATGGCGGCCCTGGTGCTGGCCGGTTGCGCGACCAGCGCTTCCATCGACACCGCCACACTGCCTGCCGCGCCAGCAGCCTTCAAGGAAGGCGCACCCATGGCCACCGCCACGGCACAACCCCAGTCGCAAGGCACCTGGTGGAAGGCGTTTGGCGACCCGGTGCTGGACCAACTGGTCGAGCAGGCCGGTCGCAACAACAACAGCATCCAGGTGGCCGCAGGGCGGCTCCGGCAGGCGCGCGCCATCGCCGGCGCCACCGACGCAGACCGCCTGCCGCAAGTGGGCTTGAGTGCTGGCGCCGTGCGCCAGAAAAACAGCACTACCGGCAATGTGGCGGCCACAGAGATCAGCGCCCGAGCCAACTTTTCGTATGAGATTGATCTGCTGGGCAAGCTCTCGCTGGCCTCCAACGCCGCATCGCTCGACGCCGACTCGCGCGAGGCCCTGCTGCGCAGCACCCGGCTGCTGGTGCAGGCTGATGTGGCGCAAACCTATCTGAACCTGCGCGCACTCGATGCCGAACGCACCCTGGTGCGCGACACACTGCAGGCCTACCGCAACACGCTGCGCCTGACAGAAATCCGCCTCAAGGAAGGCGACGTGGCCGAGCTTGACGTGGCCCGTGTGCGCACCGAAGTGGCCGTGACCGAATCCGAAGCACTGGCCCTCGACCGTCGCCGCGCCGAGCTGGAACACGCCCTGGCCGTGCTGGTCGGCGAGGTGGCCAGTAACTTCCAGGTGGCGCCCACCGAGTGGGCCACCGCGCTGCCGGTGATTCCCGCAGGCGTGCCCAGCACGGCGCTGGTGCGCCGGCCCGATGTGTCGGCCGCGCAGAGCACCCTGCAAGCCGCACAGGCCCGCGTCGGCGTGGCCAAGGTCGCGTGGTTCCCCACCTTCGCGCTCACTGCCAACGGCGGCTCTGCCGCGCCGCAGTTGCGCGACCTGTTCAAGGCATCGACCGGTGTGTGGGGCATAGGCGCCTTGCTGTCACTGCCCCTGTTCGACGGCGGCCGGCGCGAAGCGGATGTGCAAAACGCCAGCGGCGAGATGGACGTGGCTCTCGCCAACTACCGCGAGCAAATCCTCGTCGCCTTCAAGGACGTGGAAGACCAGCTCTCGGCCCTGCGCCTGCTGGCCGAGCAGTCTGAGGCTCAATCCCGCTCAGTCGCGTCCGCCACCCGCGCAACAGTGCTGTCAGATTCCCGCTACCGCAACGGCTACGTCAGCCAGCTCGAACTGCTGGACGCCCAGCGCAGCGAACTCCGCAACCGCCGCCAGGCGCTGCAGGTGAAGACGGCGCAGTATCTGGCGACGGTGGGGCTGATTCGGGCGTTGGGTGGGGGTTGGGCTTAAAGCGTGTCAGCTGCGTGGCCGGTGATTTATACCTTGGGCTCTACGACTGGGGCGTGTACGCTGCGGTTGGCTCGGTCACGAGTATGAGCAACTGTGGAATCTTATTTGGCGGGAGTGCTTTTTCTGGTTGAGCGTTATATTTACGACAAGACCTGTGCCTGCAAAGGCCGTTTGTGAGAGGGGCAAAAAGGCCCTGGGGCCGGCGACTTTGCGGTTTTCAGTACCTGAGTGTTTTGATGGAGAGTGGAGGCTAGCCCTTGTTTCTAAATAACTTTCTGAATCAAGAGCGCAGTTGTTATCGGACTGCCCACCATGTTATTCCGCAGTTCTGCGGGATATATCAAAGTTAGGCCTCAGATGAAGCGCGCCGGCCTTCCTCCGCTCGTACACAGCATTCGTGATGGGGACGTCACATGGCAGCGTCTGGAAAATCTGGACTATGAGTTGCTCGGATACTTTCTTTCGTGCCACTTGATCGTTGAGCATTACCTCGACGAATACCTCAAGACGTCATACCCGAAGCTGGATTGGGATGCATCAAAGCAGACTTTCGGTCAGAAGGTGGCGCTTCTCGCAACCGAGAACTACCCTGAGAAGTACAATTCCATCCCTGCCATCAAGCATCTCAACAGCCTAAGGAACAAGCTAAGTCACAACATCGACTTCAAGATCACTGAAGCAGATCTGCTTCCTCTTTCTCAGTACCTGAAGAAGTGCTGCGGCCCAGATCACGAAGCGCCAGTGGAGGCGAGGGAGATTCTTGACCTCTTCACCAGCATGGTGTGCGTGTGGTTTGCTTCTGGAATAAGTTCAACTGCCCAACAGACTAGGCACACACGGAAATGAGTGCGCTGAGGCCTAACAAGTCGTATATGGACTCCCCCCTCAAGTGCAAGAAACTGACCGATAGATTGGCTTTTGGGGAAGCGCCTGCAGTCGTATATCCGGCATCTGATGTGGGCTCTGGTTTGGCCCGTGCCGACATGGAATCTGCGTCACCGAAGCGCCAGTCGCTACGAGCGGCACGCAAGCTGCGTGAAGAGTAATCGGCTTCTATCGGTGTGGGGTGACGCTGTTGGTCAGCGACCAGCGGCGTACCCAGCACATATCCTTTCGCGCGCCTTCGTCCACCTCGGCTACCCTCTGCACAAGCGATCAGCGTGCGCAGAATCCTTTGTTGCTAAGAGGCGGGCGTGATTTTCCAAACGTACAGTTGACGGATGTATCCAAATAGATACAATTGATCATGTTTACTGTCCAGCAAACGCAAACATTTCAAGACTGGCTTGACGGGCTGAAAGATGTGAAGGCCCAAGTCCGCATAGCGGCACGCCTGCGTCTTGCAGAGGCAGGAAATCTTGGCGACTGGAAGCCTGTGGGCGGTGAGGTGTCTGAAATGCGCGTTGCGTTTTGGCCGGGCTACCGGCTGTATTTCACCAAGCGCCAGAACATCCTCATCGTCATGCTGGCTGGCGGTGACAAATCGACGCAGGCACGAGATATCAAGCGGGCTCAACAAATTTTGAAGCAACTGGAGTTGGAACCATGAGTACATCCAAAGCAAAAGCCAAGCTTCTTCCTTTCGATGCAGCGCGCTACTTGACGGACGAGGTAGCCGTCGCCGAATACATGACAGCGGTGCTGGAGACAGAAGACCCAGACCTACTACTTCTTGCGCTGGCTGATGTTGCGCGCGCCAAGGGCATGGCGCAGGTCGCCAAGGATGCTGGGCTGGGGCGTGAGAGTCTCTACAAGGCGCTGGCGCCAGGGGCCAAGCCGCGCTTCGACACCATTGTCAAAGTCGCACGTGCGCTGGGCGTTCGGCTTTCTGCGCAGCCTGTATGACCCTGTGAGTGGGGTGGTCGCCCAAATACGTCAATACTGACGCAATAGTTGCGTAATCAGCAGCGCGCCGACTTCCATCCTGAGCGCTGTGCCTGCAAGCCTTGTGATCGGAGAAAAAATGCCACTGCTCGGCAAAGCCGCGATGCTGCTGTCCTTCGACATCGTCCCCGAAGCCATCACGGAGCATGACGACTGGCATACGCATGAGCATCTGCCCGAGAGACTTGCCATCCCGGGCTTTTTCCGTGGATCACGCTGGGTGGCGCTGCACGGCCAGCCCGCGTACTTTGTGATGTATGAGGTCGCGAGTCTGGAAACGCTGGTTTCAAGCGCTTACCTCCAGCGACTGAACAACCCGACGCCATGGACTTCGAAGATCATGCCGTCTTATCGAGGCATGGTCAGAGGGCTGTGCGCTGTGGAGGCCAGTTACGGTGTCGGCATGGGCCACACAGGCCTGCTGATCCGCTTTGATGCAGATTCAAAGCCCGGTCTGGTGCAGTGGCTCCATAAGGAGGTTCTTCCGCCGCTCCCGATGCTGCCTGGACTTGGCGGCGCACATCTGCTGCAAGCGGCTGCCGCACCGCCGATGACCAACGAGCAGCGCATTCGCGGTGCTGATGCGAGCTTTGGCACCGCGGTGTGGGTTACCGGTTACAGCCAGAGCGGCATCGAGGCACTGGCCGAGGGCCCCTTGAGCAAGCGCCTGCTGGAGACGCATGGCGCCCAGAACGTCACGCAGGCGGTCTACCGCACCGAATACACGCTCACTGCGCGTGATCTGGAGGCCTGACGGCGTATCTGTTAAAACAGTCGGCTTTCTTCCTTGTGTTTGCCCTTCATGACTGTTTCACCTGCCGCTCCCACCCCGACCCCGCCCACCATGCTGCACTGGGAGGAGGGCGGTGAGGCGCGTTCTGCGCGCTGGCGCTCTGAGCGCGGGGCGCCGCCGCCCAAGCGGGTGGTGATTGCCGACGACAGCATGGCGGCCGATACCGCCTACCGGCTGGCCTGCGAAGGCACCGGGCTGCTGTGGCGTGGTGACTTTCAGAACGCGCGCCTCTTGCTGCAGGCGCTGGCCCGCCGGGTCGACAAGCCGGCCAAGCCCAAGCGCGAGAAGCGAGTCAAAGACCAGAAGGCAGGTGAGCCAAGTGAGGCCAGCGCAGCCCCCGCCGCACCAGCGCCCGTTTTTCCCGAGGCCTTTCACCTGCACCGCCAGGCCCAGGCGCAGCGCGCCCGGGTGCTGGGCATGGTGCTGATTCCTTTTGATGCGGACTACAGCATTCCGCTGCGCCGCGCGCCGGATGCGAAGAAGGCGTGCGCAGAGGCGTGGGGTTCCGTGAAGAGCGACGGCGATGGCACAGCCCCTTCGGTGGCTTCGCTGCGCGAGCTGATGGGCTTCATCAGCGCGCACGAATGGCGCCGCAAGGGCGTGCCGATTCCGGCGCTGGGTGAAGACGGGCCGCACAACCGCATTCACCCGCATTACGGTGTGTTCTCGCCTGTGCGGGGTGAATACATCGATCTGGTGGCGCAGGCGCCGGTGCCTGAGGGCCAGACGGACATGACGGGTTTTGACATTGGCACCGGCACCGGCGTGCTGGCTGCCGTGCTGGCCCTGCGCGGTGGTGTACAGCGCGTGGTGGCGACTGATCAAGACCCGCGTGCGCTGGCTTGTGCGCGCGACAACCTCAAGCGCCTCGGCTTTCCGCAGGTGGAGGTGCGCCAGGCCAATCTGTTCCCCGAAGGCAAGGCGCACATCATCGTCTGCAACCCGCCCTGGCTGCCGGCGCGCCCCGGCTCGCCGCTGGAGCACGCGGTGTACGACGAAGACAGCCGCATGCTGCTGGGCTTCCTGAACGGCCTGGCCGCGCACCTGGAACCCAGGGGTGAGGGCTGGTTGATCCTGTCTGACTTTGCCGAGCACCTGGGCCTGCGCACGCGCGCATGGCTGATGGCGGCCATTGCCGCGGCCGGACTGCGTGTGGTGGACCGGCTGGACGCGCAACCGCATCACCCCAAGGTGGCCGATGCCAGCGATGCCCTGCATGCGGCGCGTGCGGCGGAAGTGACTTCGTTGTGGCGGTTGGCGGCCGTCTAACCTTGCATGAATCTTTTTACCGGTCGCCCTGAGCTCGTCGAAGGGTTCAGCGTCTTCCTTGTTAAAGAGCCCTTCATCCGTGCTCGGGATAGGCTTCGACAGGCTCAGCCCGAACGGTGTTTGACGCGATGAAAACCCAACCACGCGCCACCGTGCTGCTCGCCCCGATGGAGGGTCTGCTCGACTTCGTGCTGCGCGACATCCTCACGCGGGTGGGTGGCATTGACCGCTGCGTGTCGGAGTTCATCCGCATCACCAACCAGTTGCTGCCCGACCGCGTGTTCACCCGCATCGTGCCCGAGCTGCACAACGGTGGCCGCACCTTCGCTGGCGTGCCGGTGCGCGCGCAACTGCTGGGGTCCGATCCGGTGTGCGTGGCCGAGAACGCCGCGCGGTTGGCGGCGCTCGGGCCTGCGGGCATTGACCTCAACTTTGGCTGCCCGGCGGCGGTGGTCAACCGCCACGGTGGCGGCGCCATGCTGCTCGATCATCCGGAGACCATCGCCGCCATCGTGAGTGCCGTGCGCCGTGCGGTACCCGCCCATCTGCCGGTGTCGGCCAAGATGCGGCTGGGCTACCACGACGATTCGCGTGCCGAAGAATGCGCGCTCGCCATTGCCAGTGGCGGCGCCGACGAGCTGGTGGTGCATGCCCGCACCAAGGCGCAGGCCTACCGGCCACCGGCGTACTGGGAGCGCATTGCCGACATCCGTGCGGTGGTGCGCATTCCGGTGGTGGCCAATGGCGAGATCTGGACGGTCGATGACGCCCGCCGCTGCCGCGAAGCCTCGGGCTGCAACATGCTGATGGTGGGCCGCGGTGCGGTGATGAACCCCGGGTTGGCGCAGGCCATTCAGGCTGATATGCAGGGCAATACTGCCCTGGCCACCAGCGGTATCACCTGGCCGCAACTGCTGCCGCTCATCGCCGACTTCTGGCACATCGTCTGCACCCGGCTCGACGCCCGCTCACGCGCCGGGCGGCTCAAGCAGTGGCTCAATTTTCTAAGGCGCCATTTTCCCGAGGCCGAGGTGGCCTATCAGCGGCTCAAGACCATCAACAGCCCGGTTCTGATCGATGAATGGCTGGCCCAGTCGCTGGCCAATGCAGTGACCCCCGGCACGGCGGCAGGGCAGGGCGCAAAATGGATGCATGAAACCACCGCACAGACTGCAGACGCTGATTGAAGAAGGCCTGATCGACACCGTCGTGCGGCAGTTGATGAGCGGCAAGGAAGCCACGGTGTATGTGGTGCGCTGCGGCGACGACACCCGCTGCGCCAAGGTCTACAAGGACGCCACCGAGCGCAGCTTTCGGCAGGCGGTGGACTACACCGAGAACCGCAAGGTCAAGAACAGCCGGCAGGCCCGCGCCATGGCCAAGGGCACACGCTTTGGTCGTCAGGCGGCCGAGGCCGCGTGGCAGAACGCCGAGGTCGACGCGCTCTACCGCCTCGCCGCCGCTGGTGTGCGCGTGCCCAAGCCCTACAACTTTCACGAAGGCGTGCTGCTGATGGAACTGGTGACCGACGCGCATGGCGACGCCGCGCCGCGCCTCAACGATGTGGACTTCACCCCCGAGGACGCGCGCCGTCACCATGCCACGCTGGTCACCGAGGTGGTTCGCATGCTGTGCGCGGGCGTGGTGCATGGCGACCTCTCGGAGTTCAACATCCTGCTCGGCCATGCAGACGACAGCGACAGCCCGGTGATCATCGACTTGCCGCAGGCGGTGGACGCGGCTGGCAACAACCACGCTCAGCGCATGCTGCTGCGCGATGTGGGCAACCTGCGCGACTTCTTTGGCCGCTTTGCGCCAGAACTGCTGCAGACCGATTACGGCCATGAAATCTGGGCGCTGTACCAGCGCGGCATCCTGAGCCCCGAGACAGCACTGACGGGCCGCCACACCCACCAGAGCGGCCCGGTGGATGTGGGTGCGGTGATGGGCGAGATTGACGACGCCCGGGCCGAAGAGTCTGCGCGCCGCCTGCGGATGCAGGCCGTCCGTTGATGACCGGCTAGACCTGTGCCGGTGATGTCCGGCTGCCCAGCGTCAGCCGCGCCATCAGCAGCGACAGCAGTGCGCAGCCCGCGATGCCCGCCACCATGGGGCGCGCCGTGCCATCGACAAACAGACCCACCAGCGCCATCGCCAGTGCGCCGGTGACAAACTGCAGCGTGCCCATCAACGCCGAGGCAGTGCCGGCGATGCTGCCGTGCGCTTCCAGTGCCAGCACGGCGGTGGTCGGTACCACCAGACCGAGAAAGCCGTAGCCGACGAGCAGCAGGGCGATCATCACGTCGAGCCGCTCCACACCGGCCAGGTTGAGCAACAGCAGCAGCGCCATGACGACGGCGTAACCCATCACTGCCACCCGCACCACGGCGACCAGGCCGTAGCGGGCCGACAGCCTGCCGGTGAACTGCGAGGCGCCGATGAAGGAGGCTGCGTTGACGGCAAAGGCGATGCTGTACTCGCGCGGGCTGAGGCCGTAGTGGTTGATCAGCACAAAGGAAGAATTGGCCAGGTACGAGAAGAAGCTGGCAATGCCGAAGGAGCCGGTGAACACCAGGCCAAGAAAGTGCCTGTCGCGCAGCAGCTCGCCATAGGCGGTGAGCGCGCTGCCCATGCTGCTGTCCACCCGCTCTTCGGGCGGGCGCGTTTCCGGCAGGCTGAAGGCCACCAGTGCCAGCCCGAGCACGGCCGCCACGGTGACGGCCCAGAACACGCTGCGCCAGCCCAGTGACTCGATCAGGAAACTGCCGGTGAGCGGCGCCAGGATGGGTGACACGCTGAACACCAGCATCAGCAGCGACATCAGCCGCGCCGCGTCATGGCCGGTGTGCAGGTCGCGCACGATGGCGCGCGGCACCACCATGCCGGCGCACGCCCCCAGGCCCTGCACAAAGCGCAGCACCACCAGGGTGTGGATGTCGGGTGCCAGCGCGCAGCCGATGCTGCCCACGCCAAACAGCAGCAGGCCGAAATACAGCGGCGGCTTGCGCCCCACCATGTCAGAGACCGGGCCGTAGATGAGCTGCCCGATGCCCAGCGAGATGAAAAATGCCATCAGGCTGGCCTGCACCGCGCCCATGGAGGCATTCAGGCTCTGGCCGATCGAGGGCAGGGCCGGCAAATACATGTCGATGGCAAACGGGCCAATGGCCGACAGCAGGCCCAGCATCAGGGCCATGCGCAAAAAGGGACGTGTCATGAGGTGATTGTCGCGTTGGACTTCACACGCGCATTTCGGCATGCGTTCGCAAGGTGATGAAAGTGCAGATACAAGACACCGTTCGCCCTGAGCTTGTCGAAGGGCAGTCGTCTGGCAGGGACAGCTCAGTAATGCGGCGGCAAATCGTCGCCAGGCCGGCTGAAGCGGGCCGGCCCGCCTTCTGCAGATTGCTGGTCGAGTTGCTGGCGCAGCTGCGTCACCTCGCGCACCAGCAGGTCAATTTGCTGCTGCTGTCGCACCACCACCTGGTTCAGTTCGTCGAGGAGGTCTTCCTGGAAGCTGGCCTTGATTTCCAGCGCGGTCAGGCGCGCGTCGGTCGCGGTGTCGTCGGAAGGCGTTTCTTGCGTATCGGGCATGCCGCTATTGGACACGACTTTCCGGTCTAAACTCCCGGCCATGAATGCGACGGCAGCACCCGTGTCCCTGAACGAAGAATCGACCTCGTTCAGGTCCGACATCAACGCACTGCGGGCACTGGCGGTACTTGCCGTGATCGCCTACCACTTCGGGGTGCCCGGGATTGCCGGTGGATTTGCCGGTGTGGATGTCTTCTTCGTGATTTCAGGCTTTCTGATCACATCGCAAATCCAGGCCGCATGGCAGAAAGGAACATTCTCCTTTCGGGCGTTTTATGTTTCCCGACTGCGCAGGATTTTCCCGGCACTTGCGGTGGTTTGCGCGGCCAGCCTGGCCTGGGGGTGGTTTCACACGCTGCCCTACGACTATCGGGATTTTTCCCGCAATGCACTGGTGGCCACTTTCTTTGTGTCGAACATCGCCTTTGCCGGTGAGCACGGCTATTTCGATCTTGCGGCGAGCAGCAAGCCCTTGCTGCACACCTGGTCGCTGTCGGTGGAAGGACAGTTCTACCTTTTCCTGCCGCTGTACCTTGCGCTGGCGTGGCGTTTTGCACCCCGGCGAATCCTTACGCTTCTGTTGGTGGCCTCGGTGTTGTCGTTGACGTGGTGCCTGACGGAAGCCGACCATGTCAAAGCTTTTTACCTGTTGCCTGCCCGCGCATGGGAGTTCATGTGCGGCGGACTGCTGGGTCTGGTCCGGTTCCCCAAACTGGCCAGAATTCACGCCAACATGGTGGGTGCACTGGGCCTCGCCAGCTTGCTCGGCGCTCTTGTTTTTCTGGATGCCGCCTGGGTGTGGCCAAGTGCCTGGACGCTTGTGCCGGTGCTGGCCACACTGGCGCTGCTGGCGGTACCAAACGCCAGCTGGCTGAACGGCGTGTGGCGTTTGCGGCCTGTGCAGCGGCTGGGTGATGTCTCGTACTCGCTCTATCTATGGCACTGGCCGGTTCTGGTCCATGCCCGCCAATATGCAGCCCCCGGCAACGGACATCTGACACCGCTCATGCTGGTGGGCCTTGCCGGTTTGACCTTGCTGCTGTCAGTTCTGAGTTGGCGCTTCATCGAGCAACCGATCCGCCAACGGCGGGGCCAGTGGAGCAACCGACGCCTGATCTACGGCTCGGGTGCTGCGTCACTCGCCATGCTGGCCTTCACGGCAGTCATCGTTGTCCAGCACGGCTTGCCAGAACGCTTTCCTGCCTACGTGCAGCGTGCTTTCCCGGCGGTCAGCCTGGACACTCCCAGGCCGGAATGCTTCCGCGATACCCACTCCAGCAAAAAAGCCAAGGAAGAGTTTTGCGCCCTCGGCGCGGTGAATGGGTCCGGCCCGCCGACTGTGCTGCTCTGGGGTGACTCTCATGCCAACCAGTATTTGAATGTTGTCAGCGAGATCGCGCAGGCCAGGGGTGTGAAGGGCGTTGTGGCCACAGAGGCAGAATGCGGTCCGTCGGGCGCTGGCGGCACGGGCGAACTGGAGCCTGCGGCGGATGTGATCTGTCAGCGCTTCAATGCCGAAGTGAGAAACTTCATCCGCCAGACGCCTTCGGTCCACATCGTGGTGCTCGGACGCCTCTGGCGTGGCACCTACAGCGTCTCCAACACCGTGGCCCTTGCCCGGGAACTGATCGCTGCCGGCAAGGAAGTCATCGTGGTGGGCCCCTTGCCGCTTGGGGGATTCAACGTGCCTGAATACTGGTCAGAGCTTCAGCTCCACGCTGGTCACCCGATTGATGACGTCGCCGTGTCGCTCGATTCCCAGAAGGTCAGGCGTGAACTCTGGACGCGGACCACCACTGAACTGGCCAGCGAAGCCAGAAGCGGTCGCGTGATCCTGATCGACCCGTTTGAATCGGACTGCGACAGCCAGCAATGCTATTTGGTCAAGGGGGGCGTTGCCATCATCCGGGACGTCACGCATTTGTCCCAGCAGGGCGCGTCCCTGATGCTGCCGCAGTTCACGCACGCATTCACCGAGGCGTTGACTGGCAGTCTGAACCCTGCCTAGCCTGGCCCGTCAGGCTGCCCTCATCCCCTTTACCAGGTGGCAATGGCGCCGTCGGTACGCGGCTCGGTTCCGCCGCACAGCACACCGGCGTCATTGCGCCAGATGATCTGCCCGCGGCCGAAGCCGATGCGGTTGTTTGACCACGAGACCTCATGCCCCAGCCGTGCCAGGCCATGGTACAGGTGCTCAGGTGTGCTGCGCTCCAGGCTCACCTTCTTGCCGCTTTCCCATTCCCAGCGCGGTGCGTCCAGCGTGGCCTGCGGGTTGAGGCCGAAGTCCACCGTGTTCATCACCACCTGCACATGGCCTTGCGGCTGCATGAAGCCGCCCATCACGCCAAACGGCCCGACCGCCTGGCCGCCCTTGGTGAGGAAGCCCGGAATGATGGTGTGATAAGGCCGCTTGCCCGGGGCCACGCAGTTCGGGTGGCCGGCCTCGACCGAGAAGTTGTTGCCGCGGTTGTGCAGCGAGATGCCGGTACCGGGCACCACCATGCCGGAGCCAAAGCCCATGTAGTTGCTCTGGATCATCGAGACCATGTTGCCTTCGCCGTCGGCGGTGCTGAGGTAGACCGTGCCGCCGCGCGAAGGCTGGCCCGGCATCGGCTGCAGCGCTTCCGTGCCGATGAGCGCGCGGCGCTCGTCGGCGTAGGCGTCCGACAGCATGTCGGCCACCGACATCTTCATGTAGGCCGGGTCGGCGATGTAGGCCTTGCCGTCGGCGTAGGCCAGCTTCATGGCCTCGATCTGGCGGTGGTAGGTGGTGAGCGTGTCGCGGTCGCTGAAGTCAAAACCCTTGAGGATGTTGAGCGCCATCAAGGCCACCATGCCGTGGCCGTTGGGGGGGATCTCCCAGACGTCGTAGCCGCGGTAGTTCACGCTGATCGGCTGGCACCAGTCGACCTTGTAGTCGGCCAGGTCCTGGGCCGTCAGGTGGCCGCCCGACGACTGCATGAAGGCGCCGATTTTGTCAGCCAGGTGGCCGCGGTAGAAGCTCTCTGCACGGGTTTCGGCAATCGACTGCAGGGTGTCGGCATGGCCTGCCGAGCGGAACATCTCGCCCGCGTCGGGCGCACGCTCCGGCGAGAAGGTGTCGAACCAGTGGCGGAAATAGTCTTCCTTGAATTGCGTGCGGAACAGCTTGGTCGCCTGCTGCCAGGCAAACGCGACGGTGGGCGACACCGGGTAGCCGTCACGCGCCAGTTCCACGGCACGCGCCATCGAGGTGGTCAGCGGCAGGCGTCCGAAGCGCTCGGCCAGTGCCGCCCAGGCTGCGGGGGTACCGGGCACGGTCACAGGCAAGGGGCCGAATTTGGGAATCTCTGTCAGGCCCATGGCCTGGACCTTGTCCAGCGTCAGGCTGCGTGGCGCCGGGCCGCTGGCGTTCAGGCCATGCATCTGCCCTTTGTGCCAGACCAGCGCGAACACATCGCCGCCGATGCCGTTGGCGTTGGGTTCCACCACCGTCAGCGCCGCGGCGGTGGCCACGGCGGCGTCAATGGCATTGCCACCGGCTTGCAGCACCTGCAGGCCGGCCTGGGCTGCCAGTGGCTGCGAGGTGGCGACCATGCCGCGGTGGCCGTACACCACGTTGCGGCGGGAAGCGTAGGGGTAGTTCAGTGAATCGAATGACAGCATGGTGGACCTGTACAAAAAAAAGAGGGCGACAGGTGTGTGCGACACCTGCCCGGCGGTGGAAGTTACTTGTGTTTGGGGTCCAGCGCATCGCGCAGGCCGTCGCCCAGAAGATTGAAAGAGAGTACCAGCAGGAAGATCGACAGGCCCGGCCACACGGCCATCCAGGGGGCGTTGTCGACGTAGTTCTTGGCGGTGTTGAGCATGCTGCCCCAGCTTGGCGCCGGTGGCTGCTGGCCAAGGCCGAGGAAGGACAGGCTGGCCTCGGCAATGATGGCCGCGGCAATGGCCAGCGATGCCTGCACGATCAGCGGTGGCAACACATTGGGCAGGATGTGCCGCAGCGCAATCCGCCAGTGCGGGTTGCCGACGGCGCGCGCCGCCTCGACAAAATCCTCCACCTTCACTGCCAGCACCTGCGCCCGCGTGAGGCGGATGAACACCGGCGTGGCCGAGACACCGATGGCGATCATGGCGTTGCTCAGCGAGGGGCCGAGGAATGCGGCCAGCGCAATCGCCAGAATCAAAAAGGGCACGGCCAGCATGGAGTCGGTGA
This sequence comes from Synechococcus sp. UW140, assembly GCA_943370905.1. Lineage (GTDB taxonomy): Bacteria > Pseudomonadota > Gammaproteobacteria > Burkholderiales > Burkholderiaceae_C > Polaromonas. Next base: position 84,658 of record CALRSS020000004.1, on the reverse strand, counting down.
AGCGGGAAATCAGGCTGTCGGTCCAGCCGCCAACGTAGGCGGCCAGCAGGCCCACCGGCACGCCCAGCGCCATCGAGATGCAGACCGACACCAGGCCCGCCAGCAGCGAGGCGCGGGCGCCCCACACCACGCGCGAGAGCACGTCGCGGCCGATCTCGTCGGTGCCGAACCAGTACTCTGCGCTGGGCGGTTTGCGCACCGCGCTCCAGCTGGTGGCAATCGGGTCATGCGGCGCAATCCAAGGGGCAAACACCGCCAGCAGCACAAAGATCACGACGATGGCGAGGCCCAGCATGGCGCCGCGGCGGCGCATCAGCCGGCGCAGCGCGCGGCGGGCCGGCGTGGCCTCACGCGGGGTAACTGCTGGATTGGCGGCAGGGGCCACAGGAAGAACAGCGCTCATGCTTCAACCCCTCAGGCGTGGGTTGACCACAAAGTAGGCCAAGTCGGCCAGCAGGTTGAGCAGGATGTAGACGCTCGACGTGAACAGCACCACGCCCTGCACCACGGCGTAGTCGCGGTTGAAGACGGCGTCGACAATCAGCTTGCCGAAGCCCGGAATGGAAAACACCTGCTCGGTCAGCACGGCACCCGACAGCAGGGTGCCGAACTCCAGCGCGCCCAGCGTGATGATAGGCGTCAGCGCATTGCGCAGCCCGTGCTTGAGCACCACCGTGCGCTCCTTCAGGCCCTTGGCCCGGGCGGTGCGCACGTAGTCGGCATTGAGCACCTGCAGCATCGCGCTGCGGGTGTGGCGCATCAGCACCGCGGCAATCGCATTGCCCAGCACAAAGGCCGGCATGATCATCGCCGACAGGTTGGCCTTGAGGTCTTCGAACGGGCTGGTGTAGCCCGACGCCGGCAGCCAGCCGAGTTGCACCGAAAACACCAGAATCATCAAAATGCCCAGCCAGAAGTTGGGCGTTGACAGCCCCCACAGCGCCACCACGTTGGCCACGTAGTCCCACACCGTGTCTTTGCCGACAGCCGACACAATGCCGGCCGGAATGCCGATCAGCAGTGCAATCACCATGGCCATGCCCGCCAGCTGCAGCGTGACCGGCAGCTTTTCCTGGATCAGGCCCAGCACCGGTTGCTGGATGCGCAGCGACTCGCCCAGGTCGCCATGGGCCACACCTGAAATCCAGTAGGCGTAGCGCACGGGCAGGGGCTCGTCGAGGTGCATCTTCTTCTGCAGGTAGGCGATCACGTCCGGGTCCTGGTTTTCACCCGCCAGGATCACCGCCGGATCGCCAGGCAGCAGTTGCTGCAACCCGAAGATGATGATCGTGACGAAGAAAACCGTCGGAATGATGGCGGCTAGCCGCTTGAGCAGGTACTGGAGCATGGGGGCGTGTGGGGTGCTGGATGCGCTGGAAGCAGCCCTTACATCTTCAGGCCCTGGACCCGCACCAGACCGTCAGGAATGGTGCGCATGCCCTTGAGCTTGTTGGTGTAGGCCCACAGCCAGTTGCGGTGGTAGAGGTACACGATCGGTTTGGCCTTGTCGGCTTCTGCGGCCAGCGTGGCGAAGGTCCTGATGCGACCTGCGGTGTCGAGCTGGTTACGCGAACGATTCAACAATTCGTCCCACTGCGGCCGGCATTCGCCGCTGTAGTTCAGCGGCTGCTTGCAGCCATAGAAGCTGAACAGATTGCCATCGGGGTCGGCGCGGCCGCTCCAGGCCAGCACATAGGCGTCGAACTGGCCCTTGTCGGCCAGGTTCAGCGACGTGGCGAACTCGGTGGACTGGATCTTCACGTCAAAGCCGGCTTCCTTGGCCATGGCCTGCACTACCTGCGCGACGCGCTGGCCGTCCGAGGTGGTGGGCGTCATCAGCGTGAAGGTCGGGTTCGGTACACCGGCTTCTTTCAGCAGCTGCTTGGCGCGTGCGATGTCGCGCTTGGGAATGGGCACATTCTTCGCGTAGAAGCTGTTGCTTGGGGGCACCCACTGGTTGCCCGGTGTGGCTTCGCCGTCCATGGCCACCTGCACGATGCCGGCTCGGTCGAGTGACAGTTCAAACGCCTCGCGCACGCGCGGGTCGCGGCCCAAGGGGTTCTTCTGCGCGAAATCGCTCTTGCCGGTGTTGATGGTGATGCCCTGGTAGCCCAGCTCGGTGATGCGCGAGAGGCCCAGCTTCTTGTCGGCCTTGATCGAGGCGACGTCGGACGGCGCCACGCGTTCGATGAAGTCGAGCTGGCCGGAGCGCAGGTTGGCCAGGCGCACGGTGGCGTCGACGATGGGCAGGAACACGACCTTGTCGAAATGGATGTTGGCCTTGTCCCAGTAGTTGGTGTAGCGCTCCAGCACGATGCGGTCCTGTGCCAGCCGCTCGGTGAACTTGAAGGGGCCGGAGCACACCGGCTTGGTGCCGAAGTTGGTCGGCATGGCCTGCGCCGCCTTGGGCGAGACCATCATGCCGGCGCGGTCGGCCAGCACGGTGAGCAGCGGCGAGAAGGGGGCGCTGAGGTTGAGCCTGACCGTCAGGTCGTCCACCACATCCACAGTGGTCACGGGCAGCAACTCGCCGCGGCGGTTGGAGCCGGCGAGGTTCTTGTGGCGCTCGATGTTGAACTTCACCGCAGTGGCGTCCAGCTTTTCGCCGTCGTGGAAGGTCACACCAGGGCGCAGCTTCATCGTGAGCGCCTTGTTGTCGGGAGACCATTGCCACGAGGTGGCCAGTTGCGGAACGATGTTGAGCTTCTCGTCAATGTCGACCAGCTTGTCGCACAGCGACGAGAACACGATGCGGCCCACAAAGCTGCGTGCCAGCGTCGGGTCCAGGATGTCCGGGTCCTCGGCCAGGCCGATACGCAGGGTTTGTGCCTGTGCAACACAGGCGGTGAGGGCCAGCGCCAGTGCCAGCAGTGTTTTCTTGCTCATCGCTTGTTTCCTTTACGGTTGTCCATGAATCAAATTACCCAACATCAATTGCCCAGAAATGCCAAACAAAAATCAGAACCTTCAGGCCGGGCGGAACGCCGCCTGCAGCCGCATCAGCCGCTCATTGACGGCGCCCTCGCTGACCACAGCCGCCGGTGCCTCGATGCTTTCCCAGAAATGACAGGCCACGGAATGTCCGTCCACGGTACGCAAGGCCGGCACTTCGGCGGCGCAGCGGTCCTGCGCATGCGGGCAGCGCGTGCGAAAGCGGCAACCCGACGGCGGGTTGATCGGGTTGGGCACGTCGCCCTGCAGCAGCACACGGGCGCGGCGCAGGCCCGGCTCCGGAATCGGGATGGCCGACAGCAGCGCCTGGGTGTACGGGTGGCGCGGGTTGGCAAACAGGCTCTGCTTGTCTGCATACTCGACGATCTGGCCCAGGTACATCACCGCCACGTGCGAGGCAATGTGTTTGACGACCGCCAGGTCGTGCGCAATGAACACATAGGCGAGGCCCAGCCGCTTCTGCAAATCCTGCAGCAGGTTGACCACCTGCGCCTGGATGGACACGTCGAGCGCCGACACCGCTTCGTCGCAGACGATCAGCCGCGGCTCGACCGCCAGCGCGCGCGCAATGCCGATGCGCTGGCGCTGGCCGCCCGAGAACTCATGCGGGTAGCGCTGCAGGTACTGCGGCGCCAGCCCGACCAGCTCCAGCAGTTCGGCGGCGCGCTCGCGGCGGCGGCCGGGTGCCAGGCCGTGCAGTGCCAGCGGCTCGACCAGCGTCTGCTCCACCGTCATGCGCGGGTTGAGCGATGAATACGGGTCCTGGAAAATCATCTGCAGCTCGCGCCGCTTGGCGCGCAGGCGCTCGGGGGTGAGCTGCATCAGCTCCTCGCCGTCAAACCACACCTTGCCGGACGTGGCCTCCAGCAGGCGCAGCACCAGCCGCCCCACCGTGGACTTGCCGCAGCCGGACTCGCCGACCAGCGCCATGGTGTCGCCGGCGTGCAGCTCGAAACTCACGCCATCGACGGCATGCACGACAGCCGTCTGCCGGCCGAAGATGTGCTGGCGCACGGGAAAGTGCTTGACCAGGTTTTCGACCTTGAGCAGTGCGGTGGTCATGCGGCTTGCGCCTCCAGCACTGCAGGTGTTGCGGGCATCTCCAGCGGCGCCATCCAGCAGGCGGCCTCGTGGCCGTCGCCCAGGTCGCGCAGCGGTGGCGCCTCGTCGCGGCATTGCTGCTGCGCGAACGGGCAGCGCGGCGCAAAGCGGCAGCCGGCCAGCACCGTCATCGGTGTGGGCACCTGGCCTTCAATGGCATTGAGCCGGGTTTGTTCCAGGTGCAGTTTGGGAATGGAGCCGAGCAGACCGATGGTGTACGGGTGGTGCGGGTGGGCAAACAGCCGGCTGACACTGGCGCGCTCCACGATCTTGCCGGAGTACATCACCACCACGTCGTCGGCCAGTTCGGCAATCACGCCGAGGTCGTGGGTGATCAGCACGATGGCGGCGCCGGTTTCTTCGCGCAGGGTGCGCATCAGGTCCAGCACCTGCGCCTGGATGGTCACGTCCAGTGCGGTGGTCGGCTCGTCGGCAATCAGCAGCTGGGGCTCGCACGAAAGCGCCATGGCGATCATCACGCGCTGGCGCATGCCGCCCGAGAGCTTGTGCGGGTATTCGTCGATGCGCCGCTCGGGCGAGGGAATGCGTACGCGGCGCAGCATCTCGATGGCATGCGCGCGTGCGGCCTCGGGGCTGATGTCGCGGTGGCAGCGGATGCCTTCGATCAACTGGTCACCAATGGTGAAGGCCGGGTTCAGCGAGGTCATCGGCTCCTGGAAAATCATCGCCATGCGGTTGCCGCGCAGGGTGCGCATTTCTTCCGGCGACACGGTGGCCAGGTCCTTGCCCTCAAAACGCACCGAGCCACCCGAAATGCGGCCCTGCCCCTTGGGCAGCAGGCCCATGATGGAGAGCGAGGTCACGCTTTTGCCGCAGCCAGACTCGCCGACGATGCCCAGTGTGCGGCCAGCGCCCACAGAGAAACTGATGCCATCCACCGCCGTGAACTCGCCGCCACCTTCGAGCTTGAAGCTGGTGCGCAGGTCCGTGACTTCCAGTAGTGCACTCACGCGGCGACTCCCTGGCGCGCGGCGTGGAAGCGCTCCACTTCCGCTTCGATGATGGTGCGGTCGGTGATGCCGGCTGGCCGAGCCTTTGATGGCAGGCAGGTGCTGAAGGGCTGGTAGCGCTCCAGGCTTTTGGCGTAAAGGCGCTTCAGTTCCCCGATGGGTTCAGGGTGGTCATCGACCCGGATGTCGAGCGCGGGGTAGTCTTCGGTGGTGCAGGTGAGGAGGGCGGCGGCCTGCTTGCCGCGCTTGTCGCCACCGGCCGCTTCGCCCGCGGCCAGTGCCAGCAACAGGCGCTCGGCAAATGGCAGGTTGATATGGGCTTCGTAAGCGGCAGCCGTCGCCGCAATCACTTCGGGGCCTGTCAGCATGTTGCCGGCCACCGAGTAGCCTAGGCCGGCAGTGTGGCCGCACCAGTCGATGCAGGCGCTGCCGGTGTGGCCGGCCGTGATGCCGGCGGCGTTGATCAGATGGAGCTGGCGGTGCTCGCGGCCGTCGTCTGCAGCCGTGAGTTGTTCAATGATCTGTGCCGGGGTGCTGCCGCGCGCCATCGCGTCGAGCGCGGGTGCTGCGTACAAGGGGTTGACGAGTGCCTGCGTGGCCAGCGCGCCGATGCCGCTGCGCGCGTGGGGGCACAACGCACCCACGGCAAAAAATCGACTGGCAACTGCCACGCCAAACGCGCCGGAGGCATCCCGCGCGATGATGGACCACGTCATGAAGGTGCTTTCGTCAGCAAACGCGCCCTTTCCGCTTTTTCGATCTCTTGCGAGATGGGCGTCTTCTGTGCTCCCCGGAACAGCCGGCGCCCAGGGGCGCCGGTTGTCAATGCAACTCAATCAGCACGAACCATGCCACAAAAGTAGCGCGATTCTTAACTCCCTAAGTTTATTCCACTTTGGCGCCGGAAGCCTTCACGACGCGCGCCATCCGTTCGTAATCCACGGCAAGCAGCTTGGCGAAATCCGTGTTGTTCATCGCCAGCGGTTCAATGCCCTGCTTGTCGAGGCGCTCCAGGATCGCCGGGTCCTTGAGCAGTTTGGCCATGGCGGCATTGACGCGGGCCACCTCGGCAGACGGCATGGCCACAGGCCCGAGTAGGCCGAACCACGAATCGAACTGGTAGCCGGGCAAGCCGCTTTCGGCGATCGTCGGCACCTCGGGCAGGTAGCGTGACCGCTTGGGCGATGTCACGCCAATCAGGCGCACGCGGTTGTCCTTGGCAAAGGGGAGCGCGCCGATGCTGGCAGCAATCATGGCCTGGGCGCGGCCGGAGATCACTTCGTTGATGGCTTCACCGGTGGCCTTCAGAGGCACATGGACCACGTCAATGCCGGCCAGGCCATTGAAATAGGCCATCGACAGATGCGTGGCACTGCCGACCCCCGCCGTGGCGTAATTCATCTTGCCCGGGTTGGCCTTGGCGTAGCGGATGAACTCTGCCGCGGTTTTGGCCGGCACATCCGGGTGAACCATCAGAACATAGTCGGCGGTGCCGATGTGCGCCACCGGCGTGAAGTCCTTTTGGGGGTCGTAGCTCAGCTTGGTGTAGAGCGAGCCGGCAATGTTGTGGCTGGCAGCGGCCATGACCATGGTGTTGCTGTCAGGTGCAGAACGGGCCACCACCGATGTGCCCAACGTGCCGCCGGCACCCGGGCGGTTTTCCACCAGCACGGTCTGTCCCAGCGCCAGGCCCAGTTCCGTGGACATGGAGCGCGCCAGGATGTCCTGGACACCCCCGGGCGCGAAGGGCACGATGATGCGCGTGACCTTGCCGTTGAGTTGGGCCAGTGCTGAACCGGTGGCCAGTGCGAGGGTGCTGCCGATGAAATCTCTGCGTTGCATGCTGTGGTGACTTTCCTGGATTGTTGTAGGGGGCGTGGATCAGTTCACGCAGATTTCATCGGCCAGACGGCGCATGAAGCGCTCGCACCAGGCCAGTTGCTCCAGCGTGACCCATTCGTTGGGCTGGTGGGCCTGCGCGATGTGGCCGGGGCCGCAAACGATGGTCGGCACACCGGCCTGGTGGAACAACGCAGCTTCCGTGCCAAAGGACACTTTGCCGGCCCCCAAGCCGGCGTCTGCCCCGGCGCAGGTGAAGCACAGCCTCGCAATGTCGCTGTCGGCGTCGGTGGCAAATCCGGGCAGCACCGAGTTCAGCTTGTGCGTGATGCCGGTGTCGGGCGCGACGGCGTGCATGGCTGGCAGCAGGCTGTCAGCGAACGCCTTGGCTTCGTTGAACAGCAGCTCGGGCGAGTTCATGTGGTGGTGGCGGATCTCCCAGGTGACATCGCAATCGCGCGGGATGATGTTCAGCGCGGTGCCGCCGGCGATCACACCGGTGTGGATGGTGGTGTGCGGCACGTCGTAGATCGGGTCGAACGGACCTTCCTGGACCAGCCGGCGGTGCATGGACTTGAGGTGGGCCACAAACTCGCAGGCAATCTCGACCGCATTCACACCCAGCGGTGTGAGGGAAGAATGCGCCTCGAAGCCGCGCACCGAGGTCTTGTAGGCGTGTTTGCCCTTGTGTGCAATCACCACCTGCATGCCGGTGGGTTCTCCGACGATGCAACCGGCGGGCTTGTAGCCCTGGGCCACCATGTCGGCGATCAGGCGGCGCACGCCTATGCAGCCGACCTCTTCGTCGTAGCTGAAGGCCAGGTGCACGGGCCGCTTGAGTTGGCGCTTCAGCAGTTCCGGCACCATCATCAGGGCGGTGGCGCCGTAGCTCTTCATGTCGGTGACGCCGCGGCCATACAGCTTGTCGCCGATGACCTGGGCCACGAAGGGGTCGGTGTCCCAAGGCTGGCCGTCCACCGGCACCACGTCGGTGTGGCCTGACAGCACCAGACCGCCCAATCTGGTTTCACCGTTCTCTGCGGGCAGCGTCGCCCAGAGGTTGGCTTTCTTGCCGCTGTCGTCGTAGGTGAGGTGCGACTCGATGCCGTAAGACGCGAGCAGCTCGCGCGTCCACTCGATGATGGGCAGGTTGCTGTCGCGCGAGACGGACGCGAACGACACCCATTTTTCAATCAGCGGCAGGGCCGCCAGGTCAGCGGCAATGACGGACTGCAGGGCGGAGGTGCGGAGGGGAGCGTTCATGGTCTGCCTTGTCGTGGGTGGGTCTGGCGCAGGAAAAAGGACGAAGCGTGCCGCAGCGTGCCGGGCAACTGCCAGCAAATTGTAGGCCTGCCCCTTGATTCGTGTGGCGATGTGTCACAGAAGCGGCCGGTGAGGCGCACATGAAAAAGCCACCTGGACGTGCATGACCAGGTGGCTTGTGTGGGCGCTACTGCTGTGGCGTCGGGCGGACGTTATCGCTTACTTGTTGCCACCGCCGTGGCCACCGCCACCACCGCCGCCGTTACCGCCACCGCCGCCGTTACCGCCACCATTGCCGCCGCCGCTTCCGTTGCCACCGCTATTGCCTTTGCCGCCGGCGGAATTTCCCTTGCCTTTACCGCTGCCGTCAGAGTTATCGCCTGCCTTGCCGGCCTTGGCTGAGGCTTTGGCGTCTTTGGCGTCTTTGGCTTTCGCAGAGGCTGCAGTCGCTTTGGCATTCTTGTGCGCCGCACTCATCACGGCGCCCAATTTCACCCCCATGCTTTTGGCGATCTCGCCCCAGCCCAAGCCGGTGGCGCGCGCTCCGAGCACGCTGCTGAGCGCGCTGGCCAGCTGCGCTGGTGTGGGATTGGTGATGTTTTGTTGGGTCAACGCAGTCTGGGTGAGTGCCAGTGCGATGTTCACATTGCCCCAGCCCATCTTGCTGGTGGCTGGGGAAACGCTGGCCGAGGGTGCCGTTGCATTGGGGCCGGTCGGGCTCGCGGCCAGGTTGATGGTGGAGCTGGTGCGAAGACCGCTCACCAGCGCGCTGGCATTTTGAGGGGAGCCCGCCATGGCGCTGTAGTTGGCAGCCAGCCGCGCACCTTCGTTGCTGGTGGTCGTGCTGCTGGTGCTGGTCGTGCCAGTGGTGGTGCCAGTTGTAGCGGTACCTGTCGTGGTTTGCGCCCAGCTCAGGCCGCCAAATGCGAGTGCGCTGACGGCGAGGGCCGTGATGGCAAGTTTGTATTTTGGAGTCGACATGGTCGTAGCCTCAATCGGAAGTTGAACAATGCCGCAAAGAGAGATCTCCCTGCAGCCTCTACATAATGCACCGAACGAATCGCCTGAATTTCAGGTCTGGAAAACGTCCTACACCTATAGAGCATAAAAGCGACAGCGCATGCTTCGATGTAAAAAAATGAAAGCGGCGCGGCTGGTGTGCAGTCCTTCACGCAGCCTTTCAAATGGGCAGACAATACCGTGCACCACAACACGTCGGGCTTCCGCGGTCGCAAGGTCATGACCTCGCCGCACGCTGCAGGTGAGCCCCGTTCAGCCCTTCACCCCTTCACCCCTTCACCCCTTCACCCCTTCATCCCTTCATCCCTTCATCCCTTCATCCCTTCATCCCGAAAGATTTCCATGAGCGTTTCGATCTATACCGCCGCTATTCCTGTGTTCACGCAAATGCTGGGAGGCCTTCAAAGCGTGCTGGGCAAGGCCGAGGCGCATGTGGCCGCGAAAAAACTCGACCCGAATGCCTTGCTTCAGGCGCGGCTCTACCCCGACATGTTCCCGCTGCTGCGCCAGGTCCAGGTGGCGAGCGACTTCGCCAAAAGCGTGTCAGCCCGTCTGGCGGATGTGGAGGTGCCCAAGCTGGAGGACAAGGAGCAGACCTTTGCCGATTTGCAGGCGCGGTTGACGACCGTCATCACCTTCCTGCAGGGTCTGGAGCCGGCGAAATTCGAGGGCGCCGATACGCGCGAGATCGTGACGCAGGCTGGCACGCCCAAGGAAAAGCGCTTTACCGGGAGCAGCTACCTGCTCAACTACGGCCTGCCGCATTTCTTTTTTCACACCACCACGGCCTATGCGATCCTGCGCCACAGCGGCGTGGAGGTGGGCAAGAAGGATTACATCGGGACGTATTGACCCTCATCGAACTTATTCGACGCTATGGGACGGGGCAGGTCTGTTCACGGGCGGCTGGGCGACCCGTGCTCGCGGGGCTGCCGGCCCTGATCAGGCGGAACCCGCGTGGGTTCAGCGCCGGTTCAGCGCTTGCGGCTCAGTGGCAGCGTAGGCGCTCTTCGAGCGGCCTGCCGAGGCTTCCCCGCGCAGCAGCATGTCGGAGTCGCGCACGGCAAACATGCGCTCCAGATCCTGCTTCAGGGCACCTTCAGCGTTGATTTTTTTCGGCCTCTCAGTCCACACGGAAGCATCCGGCAGTTCCGTGTAGGGGCAGCTCGTGCCCGTATCAAACTGCCATGACACGCCGTAGAGCCAGTCTTTCGCATGTGGCTCGAAGCGCAGGATGTCGTTCATCAGGGACTTTTCGAAGGCTTGGGCATAGGACAGCATGCGCACGTCCCAGTGCTTCATGATGATGCGCAGGTACATGCCTTCGCCGCGGCTGCGGCTGGAGACAAGCAGCATCTGGCAGTCGAGCCAGCCTGCCGGAATGCCGTGGCGGCGCACCGAATCACGCAGCAGCACCTGCACCAGCTGCCGGCGCAACGAGTTGGGTGAGCCGTCTTCAATGGTTGGGGGTCCCTCGGCCTGGCTGGCTTTCGTGCTGGCCGGAGCTGGTTTTTTATGGCCTCGCAGGCCGAACAGTTGGCGCAGTTTCATGGCATTCCTCTCCTGACCGGCATTGCCCGGTACCTGTTATAGAAAGAAAGCCTTTTTGTTACAGCCTGCTTTCTTATGTTACTAACAATTTACTGTATTGATGATCCGCCTCTGCCCGGGCCACGTCAACCTTTCATTGACAAGAAATCGTGTAAATATTGACAACTATTTGACAATTCACAGATAAGTCTTAAGTACTCTAAAAATCACCTTTATGGTGCATGAGGCGCTCACACCATCCGTCCCCGGTTTTCCACCACGGCGCAGCCGGTGATGCGCCACATCTTGTTTTTTTGCCGCGCCAGGCTGTACACCGCCAGCCAGGCGTTGCCTTCCGAATCGGTCATCTGCACGCGCTGGATGGCCTGGTCGTCCTGTCCCTCCGGCTTGAGGAAGGCCACCGATGCAGGGCGGTACACCACCGGGTAATCCCGACGCACCATGGCCAGAAACCCGGACGCAGACCCCACTGCAGCCCGCACGTTCGGCGCCGCGTAGGCGTAGGCCTTTTCGGCATCATCCCGCGAGAACGCCTTCAGTTGTGCTTCGATGACCTCGCGCAGGTGCTTCTCGTCAGCCGCCGTCAGCGCAGCCGCCTGCACAGTGGCCGGCAGCAGGGCCGCCAAGGCCACCAGGCAGGCCACAGTGAGCAGGGCGGCACGGACCTGCCAAACCCGCAGGGTCTGAGCGCAGGTGCGCGCCAAGGCGGGTGTGGAGGGGGTGAGGGCGGTATCTGCCAAAGTCGTCATGGGTTGCCTTCCGTAGCAATGTGGTGCATCTGGTCATGGTGCCTGAATCTCTCGAAGTACGCAGTACCTTGCCGCATGGATTTGGCCGCCGGGCCTGCCCGCCTAGAATCGTCAGGCCAGCCTCCACCGGCTGCGCGCATCCTCCTTGTCCGCTCCCATCCTTTAGCCACCTCCATGTCCCAATCCCTTCAGGTCATTGAAGCCCAGACCGGCGAGCAGCCTGTCGCCACCATTCTCATCATGCACGGCCTGGGGGCTGACGGGCGCGATTTTGTGCCGATTGCCGAGCAGCTCGACCTCGCGGCGGTGGGTCCGGTGCGGTTCCTGTTTCCCAGCGCGCCCAGCATTCCGGTCACCATCAACGGCGGCTATGTGATGCCAGCCTGGTACGACCTGACGGGCGCGGATCTGGTGAGCCGCCAGGATGAAGCGGGCCTGCGGCGTTCGCAAGCATCGATCGAGGCGCTCATCGTGCGTGAAAAATCCCGCGGCATTCCGGCCAGCCGCATCGTGGTGGCCGGTTTTTCGCAGGGCTGCGCCATGGCCCTGATGACGGGCTTGCGCCACACCGAGCGTCTGGCGGGTATTGCCGGTCTTTCAGGCTACTTGCCGCTGGCCGACAAGACCGCGACCGAACGCAGCGCTGCCAGCCAGGCGACGCCGATCTTCCTCGCCCATGGCACGCACGACGCTGTGGTGACCCTGCCGCGCGCCACGGCCTCACGCGATGCGTTGACGGCGCTGGGCTACCAGGTCGACTGGCACGCTTACCCGATGGAGCATTCGGTCTGCCCGCAAGAGGTGGTGGATCTGCAGGCGTGGCTGCTGCGCGTGCTGGCCTGAGCCTGCCAGTTGACTGCTCAGGCAGGCAGGGCTTGCCCGCTGCCACCGCGTACCCGGTAGAGCAGGAACGCGGCGATGCTCAGGTTCAGCAAATTCCACGCGATGCCATTGAGGAAAGCCGCGTGGTAGGACCCGGTGAGGTCAAACACCTTGCCCGACATCCAGCCGCCCAGCGCCATGCCCACCATGGTGGCCATGATCACCGTGCCGACCCGGGCGCCGGCCTCTGAGGGCAGGAAGTACTCGCGCACGATGATGGCGTAGGACGGCACGATACCGCCCTGAAACAGGCCGAACAGCGCGGCGATCAGGTAAAGCGACACCAGCCCGTCAAACGGCAGGAACATCAGCAGCGCGATGCCCTGCAGCGTCGAGCCTAGCAGCAGGGTGCGCAGTCCGCCGATGCGGTCGCAGATCACGCCGGAAACCAGCCGGCTCACCACGCCACAGGCCAGCATCAGCGACAGCATCTCTGCGCCGCGTGCCGCGCCATAGCCCAGATCGGTGCAGTAAGACACGATGTGTACCTGCGGCATGGCCATGGCCACGCAGCAGGCCGCGCCCGCCACGCACAGAAGCGTCTGCGCCGCGCCGGGAGAAAGGCCAAACGGCAGGCTGCTGGGCACAGCAGACGAACGGGCATTGGGCGCTGCAGCCACGGCCAGCGGGGGGCGTTTCTTCATCAGCAGCGCCAGCGCCGTCATGCTGACCACACTGAACAGGCCCAGCCCCATGTAGGTATGGCGCCAGCCATCGGTCTCGACAAAGTGCTGCACGATGGGAGGCCAGATGGCGCCGCCCAGGTAGTTGCCGCTGGCGCACACCGCCACGGCGATGCCGCGGCGCCGCACAAACCACAAGGACGTGTCGGCGAGCAACGGCGCAAAGGTGGTGGAAATCCCCAGCAGACCAATGAGGAGTCCGTGCGCCAGCGTGAAGGTCCAGATGTTCCCCGACAGCGCGGCCGCCAGATACCCCAGGCCGAGCCCGAAGGCACCGATCAGCAGCGGCAGCATCACGCCAAAACGGTCAGCCAGGCGACCCATCAGCATGCCGCCCACGCCAAACCCGATCATCATCAGCGTGTAAGGCAATGATGCATCGGCGCGCGCCACGCCAAACTCGGTCTGCACCGCGGGCAGCACCACCGCCACCACATACATGCCGCTGGCGCCCACGGTCATCAACGCCAGCGTCACCATCAGGCGCATCACGGCATAGCGGGAGTCGGCGAGGGGCGTGTCAGTCATGGGGCGATCAGGTCACAGGCTCTGGCGAGGCAGCGCACGGAGGTGTCAGCGGGAGGTATCAGCGGCGGTGAGGCCAACCGTTCCGGAAGGGAAACGGCCCGCACTCACCCGTCCATCCTGGCAGTGCCACCAAGGGGACCGGTGGGGACGGAGCGGTCAGGACTTGCCTGCGTAAGGGGCTGGCTGCGTGGCCTCGAAGTCCGGGCGGGGCATTCCGCTGTCGCTGTCCCGGTTGATTTCCTGATCACGGATCATGAACAGGCGTTCCAGATCCTTCAGGGTATCGGTGTCTTCTTGCGACTTGACCTCTGGCACGCTCGCGGGTGTGGCGTGCGCAGCAGGCGCTGGGGGTGTGGCCGGTATGGAAGAGCGCGCTGAGGCGTCGGCGGGTGCTACCCGACCGGCGGGCAGCGAAGACAGCTTGGGTTTGTCTGCATCGGCCCAGAACAGTTTGTCCGGGAGTGCGGGAAAGGGGCAGGTGTCGGCCACTTCCAGCTGCCACGACATGCCGTGCAGCCATTCCGTTGCCTTGGGCTCGAAACGGGTGATGTCCGTCATCAGCGTCTGCTGGAAGGCGTACAGGTGATTGATCAGGCGCTGATCCCAGTGCCGCACGACCAGGCGCACAAAAAGGCCCTGTCCCTTGCTCCGGCTGGCAACAATCAGCAATTGTCCTTCGATCCATTGTGAGGGGATGCCATGGCGGCGCATCACGTCGCGCATCAGCACCTGCACCAGTTGCCGCCTGGTGGCGTTGTCGGTTCCGTCCTCGATCGTGACAGGGTTATCGCGTGGATCGCGGGGCTGACCGCTGACCGCGAACCCGGATGCCGGGACGCTTTTGGGGAAGGTGCTGGATGGCGAGCGGCCCAGCAGTTTGCTGATCAGATTTTTCATTCGATACCAATTTCAACGCAGTACAGTGCCCAGTCCGGCGCTTTGGCGGCAGTTATGAGGCCGTTATCGCCGGTCGGACAGGTCAAAGTGTAGTTTCATCGTCGTTGAGCGGCTGCCGCAAGTCAAGCGCCCCGAGCTCAGGTTACCCCGCGCCGTGGTGTGAGGCCGACACCATCCGGGCGCTGCTCCCCATCCCGTCCACCCGCCTCGCCCGGCACGAATCTCATGGCCATCGGTGCCGCCGGACCCGCCGTCCCCCCGGCCAGTGCAGGAAAGCCGGTTCTGCCAGCGCGAAAGGCCGGCCTGTGATAACTTCCACACCCGACCGTCACAAGGGGAGGCCTACAAAACCATGAACACGCCACACACACCATCGGCCTCGGCAACTGCCGGTATCGGGAGCCGGCTGGGTGCGCTCACGCCCGCGCGGCTCAAGGGCATGCGGCGCGGCCTGGAAAAAGAAAGCCTGCGCGCCCAGCCCGGCGGCGGCCTGGCCCTCACGCCCCATCCGGCGGCCCTGGGCTCGGCGCTCACGCACCCCGGCATCACCACCGATTTCAGCGAGTCCCAGGTCGAACTGGTCACCGGCGCCCACCGCAGCGCAGAAGCCACTTTGCAGGAGCTGACCGAACTGCACCAGTTCACCTACCAGGCCATGCAGGGCATGGGCAACGAGATGCTCTGGGTGTCCAGCATGCCCTGTGGCCTGCCGACGGATGAAACCATTCCGATTGCCCGCTTCGGCTCGTCCAACGTCGGGCGTGCCAAGAGCGTGTACCGCATGGGCCTGTCGCACCGCTACGGCCGGCGCATGCAGACCATTTCGGGGATTCACTACAACTGGTCGCTGCCGGAGGTGACCAGCGAGCAGTACTTCGCGCTGATCCGCAATTTCCGCCGCCACGCCTTTTTGCTGCTCTACCTCTTCGGCGCCTCGCCTGCCGTGTGCTCCAGCTTTGTCGCCGGGCGCCAGCACGAGCTGCAAAAGCTCAGCGACAACACCATGTACATGCCTTACGGCACCTCGCTGCGCATGGGACGGCTGGGCTATCAGAGCGACGCCCAGGCTTCGCTGGCCGTCAGCTACAACAGCCTGGAGGGCTACGGCGCCTCGCTGCAGGACGCCCTCACGCGGCCTTACCCGGCCTACGAGGCGGTGGGCATCCAGAATCCGGGCGGGGACTACAACCAGCTCGCCACCACGCTGCTGCAGATTGAAAACGAGTTTTACGGAACCATCCGCCCCAAGCGCGTGATCTTCCCGGGCGAGCGGCCTTTGCATGCCCTGCGCGAGCGTGGCGTCGAGTACATCGAAGTGCGCCTGATGGACCTGGACCCGTTCGAGACGGTGGGCATCAATGCGCAGACCATGCGCTTTCTCGACGTGTTCCTGCTGCACTGTCTGTTGTCGCCCAGTCCGAACGACACGCCGCAGGAAATTGCCGAGCTCAAGCACAACCAGCACCAGACGGCGGCGCGCGGCCGCGAACCCGGTCTGCTGCTCAAACGGGGCGGCCGTGATGTGCCGCTCACCGAATGGGGTGCTGAGGTGGTGGCCCAGTGCGCACCCATTGCCGCTGCGCTGGACGCTGCGCACGGGGTGAACCATTACAGCGCAGCACTGGTGTCTGCCGAGGCGGCCCTGCTCGATGCGGCGAGTCTGCCGTCGGCGCGTGTGCTCGCCGCCATGGCTGCTGACCATGACAACTCCTTCGTGCGCTTCGTGCGCGCCCAGTCCGAGAAAACCCAGCGCACCTTGCGCGATCTGCCGCTGGATGCCGCTGCGCGCGACCGGCTGGTGGCACTCACCGAGGAGTCGGTGCGGGAGCAGAAAAAGATCGAGGCTGCCGACACCCTGCCGTTCGAGCAGTACCGCCAGCAATATGTCTCGGCCGACCGGCTGGGCATTCCCCAGCGCGAAGTGGCTCACGCCTGATCGCAGCTGGTGGTGGAGCCGGTGGAGCGCTACCGCCGGGGCTCAGGGCTCACGGGTGCGGGGGTGTTGATCAGCCCTTCCGCTTCTTCGCGCCACCAGGCGACGGCACCGTAGTAGCCTTCCCAGACGCAGCCGTTGCAGCCCCGGCCGCAGCAGGTGGTGGGTTCGGCCGGCGGTGCGCGCAGCGTGAGGCCTGCCACTGCGGCGCGCTGCTGCAACGTGGCGAACAGGCTTCGGGCGGTCTCGCGGTCGGTGCAGACGTCCATCGTGCAGGTGCGTCGCTGGCTGAATTTGCCGTCAGCTCTTTTGTTTGGCCGTCATGCGCCGGCGCACATACAGTCCCATGAACGCGCAGCCCAGCACCAGCGCAAACCAGCCCACCACAGACGATTTGGCGACAATGCCCTGCATGCCCGGGGAGGTGATGAAGTAGGGCGACACCAGCACGCCCAGGCCGATCAGGGTGCACAGGATGCCCTTGAGCAGCAGGTCGTTGCTGGCCCTGGTGTGGGCCTGGCGGTTCACTTCAGTGTTGGGTCGTTGGGTGGGGGCGTTGGGAAGCGGCATCAGTTACTCGGGTTGGGAAGGCGTCTGGAAATGCAGGCCAAATGCAGGCCTCAACCCTCTATTTTCGCTGATTGGCCGGCCGCGCATGATCTGCCGGTGCCGGACGGGCGACAATTCAGCTTCCAGCCGCGCAGTCTCCGGGCGGCCGCTTCACCAGAGAAAGAACGATCCCGATGGCCATCCAGTGGTTTCCCGGTCACATGCACCTGACCAAAAAAGCCATCAGTGAGCGCATCAAGGAAATTGATGTCGTCATTGAGTTGCTCGACGCGCGCCTGCCCGGCTCCAGCGCCAACCCGATGCTGGCTGAACTCACCGGTGCCAAACCTGCGCTCAAGGTGCTCAACAAACGCGACCTGGCCGACCCGGTCTGCACACCGCTATGGCTGGCGCACTACAACAGCCTGCCCAATACCCGCGCCATCGAGCTCGACGCCAGCGAAACCACGCCGGCCCGGCGGCTGATTGATGCCTGCCATGCACTGGCGCCCACGCGCGGCAGCATGGTCAAGCCCATGCGGGTGCTGATCTGCGGCATTCCCAATGTCGGCAAGTCCACGCTGATCAATACCCTCACCGGCAAGCGCGCCACCAAGACGGGCGACGAAGCCGGCATCACCAAGCTGGAGCAGCGCATTGTGCTGGCCGACGGTTTTTACCTGTGGGACACCCCCGGCATGCTGTGGCCGCGCATCATCGTGGCCAAGAGCGGCTACAACCTGGCTGCCAGCGGCGCCATTGGCCGCAATGCCTTTGACGAGGAAGAGGTGGCGCTGGAACTGCTCGACTACCTCATCGGGCATTACCCCGCGTTGCTGCAGGCCCGCTACAAGGTGGACGTGCCGCCCGAGGTGACAGACGAACAACTGCTGGCCGCCATAGGCCGCAAGCGCGGTGCGGTGTTGCCGGGCTCCCGGATCAACCTGCAGAAGGCAGCGGAGATCGTGATTCATGAATTCCGCGCGGCCACGCTGGGCCGCATCACGCTGGAAACCCCGGAGGAATTCACCCAGTGGCTGACGGCCGGACGCCTGCTGGACGCCGAGCGGCAGTTGAAAAAAGACAAGATCGAGACCGCGCGGCTGATCAAGTTCAAGAAGATCCCGCGGCCCGAGCGGCCCCGCCACGGCGACGACAGTTCTGGCGCGGAGGACTGAGTCCGGGCGCCGGATTTGGCGCGCGTCCCGGAGCTTGCTGCTGGTTTGTCCACCAGTGCCAGCCTCTGCGTATTTTGCAGGCAACGGGCGCCAGCCCAATGACGACGCGGCCTGCAGTACTTCTACACACTTTTATCCACAAAGTGACCCACAGCAACTGGGGGCAACCGGGCGCGTGCTGACTGCCTGCTCCAGGCGGGGTTGATCCCGTCTCCTTCGCCGGTTGAGCATCTGGACACCATTGCAATCGCGAGGTAATTACCCGGTAAAGCTCTGTTTGGCTTACACGCGGTTTCAAGTAGGGGGCGAACAATGCAGTCACCGGGATCACACAAACGCCTTTAGAAAGCGGTGACCCGGGAGCCGCCTGACACACGGCCCGCCAGTCCTGGACCCTGTTCCGGACTTCGCAGGCCATGACCCGGGTGGTTGGTCAGCCCATCCACACGCAGGAGAACCTCATGACATCGAAACTTTTCAAAGCCACCTTGCTGGCATCCGCCTTGTTCACAGGACTCGGGCTGGCCCCGGTCATGGCGCAGAACACCTACACGCCGCAGATCGACCAGACGCAGCAGAACATCAGCGCCCGCATTCAGCAGGGCATGCAGTCCGGCCGCATCACGCCGGCTGAAGCGCAGGTCCTGTACCGCCGTGACCGCGAAATCACGGCCCGTGAAAACCAGTACAAGGGCAATGGCGACATGTCACCACAGGAGCGCCAGCAGATCCGCGCCGACCTCGCCGCCCTGAGCGGTGAAGTCGAACGCATGATCGCCAATGGTGACAACCGTGGCAATGGCAACTATGGCGGTAATGGCAACAACACCCCCGGCATCGACAACGCCCAGTACAACATCGGCCAGCGCATCGACGAAGGCGTTCGCATGGGACGCATCAGCCAGCGCGAAGCCTACAAGCTGCACAATCGCGAGCGCCAGATCCAGCGCCATGAAGCGAGCTTCAAGGCCGACGGTGTGGTGACCCAGCAGGAACGCCGCCAGCTGCGCAATGAAGTGTCTGCACTGCGTGACCAGGTCGAACGCATGATCCAGGAAGAGCGCCGCAACCGCGGTTGAGCCTGAACATCCGCAGCCACCCCGCGCCTTGAGCGCAGTGGCTGCGCTGCGGACATGGCAGCCCCTTACCCCCTCACGAAAGACACACATGAAAACCAGAACCCTAATGACAGCGCTGACGCTGGCTTCGTTTGCATTCGGCGGCGTTGCCTTGGCGAAGGACAAAGACCACGATGGACGTGGAGATGACAAGGACAACCGCCACTACCAAAAGTCCAAGGGCAAACATCGCGGTGATCGCGATGAGCATGACGAAGGACGTCGCGGGCCACCAGCCTTTTCGCACGCCGGCGGACGCGGTGCCGGCCCTGACCATGCCTTCTACAAAGGCCAGCGCCTGCCGGTTCAGTACCGCGACCGCGGCTACTGGGTGGACGACTGGCGCGGCCATCGCCTGAGCGCGCCGCCCGCAGGCTACCACTGGGTGCAGACTGGCAGCGACTACGTGCTGGTGGCCAACAACACCGGGCTGATCTTCCAGATCTTCCTCGGCCAGTGAACCGCCTTCCGGCAACCTGACGAGCCGCCCCACGGGGCGGCTTTTTTGTGGGTGTCTCTGGCTGCATGCGAAGAAGCGCCGCGTTCCCGTGGCAGGTTCCGTTGAATTCATCTGGTTTGTAGTTCCAAAGAACGCATATTGACGATTTTTTGCGTGACAAGCACGATGACTGAATACCAACGAACTATTCATTCATAAAAATGAGTAGAGCTTGATGCAAATCCGTCTGATCACAAATATCAGGCGCTAAACTGGTAAGGCGCGTGACGTCATTCGATCGGGTCCATGCGCTTCTGTGAGGGTCTGTGCATCAGGCCAGCCCAGGCTGCTGCAGGACCGCTGGTGAGCATCATGAGCGGAAAGAGATATACATGCAGGTCAGCCGGGAGAGACTCTTGAGTGGTGGAGGCGACAGGGTCGTGGTGGGCTCCACCCCACCAGGCAAACTGCCACGTACGCTACCGCGCACGCGAGGGTTCACAGCGTGACCGAAGCGCAGATCGAAATGCTGACAGACGCCATGCCGCACATCGTGTGGGTGGCGCGGACCGATGGCTCCTGCACCTACTTCAACCAGAAGTGGATCGACTACACCGGCCTGTCGGTCGAAGACAGCATTGCCCATGGCTGGGGCGCCCTGGTTCATTCCGACGACAGCGCACGTGTGGCGAGCCTGTGGGCGCATGCGGTGGCGCACGGCGAGCCCTGCGAAAAGGAGTGCCGCCTGCGCCGTGCAGATGGTGTCTACCGGTGGATGCTGGGCCGCGCGGTGCCCCAGATCGATGTTGCCGGCCATGTGGTCCAGTGGGTTGGCACCTTCACCGATGTGGACGACCTGAAGCAGGCGACCGAGCAGCTGGAAAAAAATCTCTCGATGAACCGCATCGCCGGCCGGGTGGCGCATCTGGGCGGCTGGACGATCGACCTGCCCGAGCGCAAGCTGACATGGTCCGACGAGAACTGCGCCATCCATGATGTGCCGCCGGGCTATGTCCCGACGCTGGAAGAGGGCATCAACTACTTCCTGCCGGAGCACCGGGCCATCGTGATCCGTCATGTCGAGGCCTGCGCGCAGCACGGAACACCCTACGAATTTGTCCTGCCCAAGCTCACCGCCAAGGGCCGGCGGATCTGGGTGCGTTCCATCGGCGAGGCCGAGCGTGACGCAGACGGCAGAATCATCCGCCTGCAGGGCGCCTTCCAGGACATCACCGAGCAGAAACTGGCGGAAGCCCGCATGCGCGCACTCGAGGTGCAGCTCACGGACACGCTGGAGAGCATCACCGACGGCTTCCTGCTGATGGACAAGGACTGGAATTTCCGCTTCGTCAACGGCCACGCCGAGCACATGCTCAAGCTCTCGCGGCACGACCTGCTGGGAAAAAACTTCTGGGACGTGTTCCCACTCACGCTGGGGACGATTGTCGAAACTGAATTCCGCCGGGCCATGGCAACCGGCCGCACCGCCCAGTTCGACAATTTCTATGAGCCGCTTGATTCGTGGTTCAGCATCCATGCCTACCCCACCGAAGCCGGGCTGGCCGTTTACTTCCAGAACGTGACCGGGTTGCGTGCCCAGCAGGACCAGTTGCGCCTGCTGGAGACGGCGGTCTCGCGCCTCAATGACATCGTGGTCATCATGGAGGCCGAGGAAGTCCAGGACACCGAGGAATCCGCCCCACGCATCGTCTTTGTGAACGATGCCTTCGAGCGTTACACCGGCTACACCCGCGAAGAGGCCGTGGGCAATACGCCTGGCTTTGTCTGGGCGCCGAAGAGCCACCGGGCGGAGCTGGACCGCATTCGCCACGCCATGAAGATGTGGCGGCCCGTGCGCGGTGAGGTGGTGATCCAGACGAAGTCGGGGCAGGCGCTGTGGCTGGAGATCGATGTGACGCCGATTGCCGACGCCTCGGGCCGCTACACCCACTGGGTGGCGGTGGAGCGCGATGTGACCGAGCGCCGCCAGCAGCAGCAGGAGATCCTCAGCCTCAACAGCGAGCTCGAAGACCGTGTGCAGTTGCGCACTGCACAGCTGGCGGCCGCCAACAAGGAGCTGGAGTCGTTTGCCTACTCCGTCTCGCATGACCTGCGCTCGCCCCTGAACACCGTCGACGGCTTCAGCCAGCTTCTGCTCAAGCTCGAGGCTGAAAAAATCAGCGACAAGGGCAAGCACTACCTCAACCGCATCGGTGTGGGCGTCAAGCACATGGGCGAACTGATCGAAGGATTGCTCACGCTGGCCCACCTGTCGCAGGAGCAGGTCCGTTCGGAGCTGGTGGACCTGTCGGCGCTGGCCCGCCGCATTGAAACCAGTTGCCGCGACCGCGAGTCCAAGCGCGAATCGCAGGTGCAGGTTCATGTGCACGACAACCTGCAGGCCTACGGCGACCCGCGCCTCCTGGCCGCGGTGCTCCAGAACCTGATCGACAACGCCTGGAAGTTCACCTCCCGCCACGCGGCGCCCCGCATCGAGGTGGGCTGTGAGCGTGGCAGCGACGGCACGCCGGTGTTTTTCGTGAAGGACAACGGCGCCGGTTTTGACATGGCCTTCGCCAGCAAGCTCTTTGGCACCTTCGAGCGCCTGCATTCCCCGGGCGATTTCCCGGGCACAGGCATTGGCCTGGCGACGGTGAAACGGGTCATTGAGCGGCATGGCGGCCGTGTGTGGGCCGAAAGCAGGGTCAACGAGGGCGCCACGTTCTATTTCACGCTGAAGCCCACGCAACGCTGAGTGCCGTAGTCTCCTGGCGTGTGCGCCGCGGATCGGTGTGTTCAGCAGGGTTTCGGGGCTCCGGGGCGCAGCGGCAAGCCCCTCGGGTTTTTCGGGTTGAACGGCTTTCTGGTGGCTGATCCGTCCGATGAAAGCCACAATCGGGGCCTTGCCGGCAAGTGGCTGGTGAGCCCCCTGATCGAGACCCCATTCAGTGATCGACCTCTTCCCTCTGGCGGTGTTGGCCGCCGTTGTCTTCTTTGTGTTCCGCAAACGCGAGCGCGCCCGCCGCGTGGTGCTGCTGGGCCGGCATCTTGCGCGTTTCCAGATTGAAAAACTCATGGAAACCGTGGCTGACGGCTACCTGCGTGCGCTTGGCGAGCCCGACCAGACGCGCCGCGAGCAGGTCTGGCGCTACCTGGAGGCCAACGAAACCCAGCTCTGCGAGCAGTTCAACCGCTTCTGTGCCGACTTTGCCGCCCTGGGCGAGGTGGAGACCCGCGTGAGCAAGCTGCCCATGGGCATTCCTTTTGCCACACAGGTTTTTCCGCAGGCCACGTTTGACTTGCGCAAGGCGCTGGCCATTCATGCGCAGGGCCTGGCGCAGGCGGTCGCCAATGCCATGCAGCGCTCACCGCGCGACAAGGCCTTCACGATGTCTGCCGAGCTGTTCCTGATGCAGCACACCTGTCACTGGTTCTGCAATTCCCGGGCGGTGGCCGATGCACGCCTGCTGGCGCGCCACAAGACCAGCCACGCGCAGGTGCTGGCGGCTGTGGGCGCAGACACACGCGAGGCGTATCGCGCTCTCACAGGGCTTGCTTAGGGTGCTCTGCCCGCCCATGCAGGGCTTTATTTCTTGCGGAGCGTCACCAGCGCAATACCGCCAAGAACCGCCGCAGACGCCAGCACCATGGGCAGCGAGAGCGCCTCGCCGAGCAGCACCACGCCGCCCAGCGCGGCTATCACCGGAACGCTGAGCTGCACCACCGCCGCCTGTGTGGCCTTCAGTGCCGGCAAGGCGTGGTACCAGATGGCGTAACCCAGGCCGGAGGTGACGGCGCCCGACAGGAAGGCCAACCACAGCCCGGTGCCATCGGGCGTCAGTTGTTGACGCATGACCGGCCCCCACACCAGCCCCCATATCAGCACCATCGGCACTGCACGCACAAAATTGCCAGCGGTCTCGCGTGTCGGGTCTGTGGCCGGGGCGTTGGGCGCAGGTGACCGCTTGCCGCGCAGCGAGTAAACACCCCAGGACACGCCGGCGCTGATCATCAGCACCGCGCTGAGCACCGACGGAGTGGCCAGCCCCGGCAGCATCAGGGCCACCAGCCCCGCCAAGGCCAGCGCCAGGCCAGCGAATTGGCGCCCGCCCAGACGCTCTCCTTGCCAGAGGCCGTAGCCCGTCATCGTGGCCTGAACTGCGCCGAACAGCAGCAGGGCACCCGTGGCCGCCGGCATGCTGACGTAGGCCAGTGAAAAGCACATGGCATAGGAAAACAAGGCCGCGGCCGACAGCCAGTTGCCGCCCAGGGCTGGCGCGGCACGCAACGCTGTGCTGGTATGTAGAGCGCCACCCCGCAGTTGCACCAGCAACCACAGCACACAGGCGCCGGATGCGATGCGCATCACCGTGAAGCTGGCGGCGTCAATGCCCGTGTCGCCAGCGCCTGTGTGTTTGAGCGCCATGCGACACAGCAGCGAATTGCCTGCAAAAGCCAACATGGCCAGCGACACCAGCAGGGCGAGGCGAAGCGGGGGCATGGTCGTTCAGCCTTGTACAGCCCGGTTCAGCGTTTGGCCCACACCAGCAGCAGGTTGTTGGCTGGCATGGCATGTCGCGCTGTCAGCGTCAGCCCTGCCTTGGCGGCCTCCGAGGCCACCTCCTCGCGCTGGCGAATGCCCCAGGCCGCATCGCGGGCGCGCAGGCTCTGGTCAAACGACTGGTTGCCTTCGGACGTGGGCACGCCCTGCTCCAGATAAGGCCCGTAGGTGATGAGCACGCCACCTGGCGCCAGGTGGCGCGCGCTCCCTTGCATCAGCGCCGCGCAGGTGGCCCACGGTGCGATGTGCAGCATGTTGGCGCAGTAGATCGCGTCAAACTGTTCAGTGGCCGGCAACCATGCCGGTGCCATCACGTCCAGCTGCAGGGGCGGGCGCACGTTCTGGAGTCCCTGCGCCGTGGTGAGGGCCGCGATCGAGGCCAGCGCTTCAGGCAGCGGGTCGCTCGGTTGCCAGGTCCACTGCGGCAGGTGAGCCGCAAACCACGCCACGTGCTGGCCAGTGCCCGAGGCGAGCTCCAGTGCGCGCCCGCTGGGGGCAAGCACCTCGCGCAATTTGGCAAGGATGTCGGACTTGTTGCGCTCTGCTGCGGGGCTGAACATCGTCTGGCCCGCAGCAGGTACACCACCGCCCAGAGGATTGGGCCGCGGGTCGGCTGGTGTCGGGCCTGTGTTCAGCATGCGCAGTGCAGAAACGTCAAGGCAGGATCACGATGGCGCCGGTGGTCTGGCGTGCCTCTGCGGCGCGGTGGGCTTCGGGCAACTGGTCCAGCGTGAAGCGTGCACCCACCGTAGCGCGCACGGCACCGCTGGCCATGGCTGCAAACACATCGGCCGCGTTGGCGCGGAAGGTGGCCGGGTCGGCGTTGTGCGGAAACACAGAAGGCCGCGTGAGGAAGAGGCAACCCTTCTTGTTGAGCAGTTCGGGCTCGATCGCTGGGGCCGGGCCCGAAGCGGCGCCGTACAGCACCACCATGCCGAAAGGCGCCGCGCAGTCGAGCGAGCCCATGAAGGTGTGCTGGGCCACCGAGTCATACACCACGCGTGCCTTGCGGCCGCCGCTGGCGGCAATCACCTGCGCCACCCAGTCGGGCTGGGTGTAGTCAATGCACACATCGGCACCTTCGGCCACGGCCAGCGCGCATTTGGCGGCAGAGCCTGCGGTGCCGATCACCGTGGCGCCCAGCGCCTTGGCCCAGCGACACAAGATCAGGCCCACACCGCCGGCGGCGGCATGCACCAGCACCACGTCGCCTGGCTGCACCGGGTGGGTTTTCTTCACCAGGTACTGCGCTGTCATGGCCTTGAAGAACACCGCTGCAGCGGCCTCGTCGCTGATGCCGGCTGGAATCTTCACCAGCTTGCCCGCCGGCACATTACGCCGGTCGGCATAGGCGCCGACGCCGGCGTTCATGTAGACCACGTGGTCGCCCACCTGGATATCCGTCACGCCCTCGCCGATGGCCTCGACAACGCCGGCAGCTTCGTGGCCCAGGCCAGTCGGCGTGGGCAGCGGGTACTTGCCCGCGCGCTGGTAAATGTCGATGAAGTTGAAGCCAATGGCGGTCTGGCGCAGTTGCACCTCACCGGCTGCGGGCGCAGGAAGGTCCAGCGTGGCCAGGCGCATCACCTCGGGGGCGCCAAATTCGGTGAGCTGGATGGAACGGGCTTGGGTCATGGGGCTGTCTCTGTGGAGTAATTGAAGTGAGGCCCGATTGTCTCCCTTGCCCGCCTCTTGCGCTGGTGGCTCCGTGGGTCCTGTCAGTCACTACTATTTGACCGGTAATCGACAGCGGCCCAGCGTGACTGCACAGCCCGCTTCCCGGGGGTGTCAGGCCTCAGACCGCAGACCATTCCCTCAGTTGACGGAGAAGTCCTGCCCCTTGTAAGCGCCCTGGAAAACCTGCACCGGACTGGCCACATAGCGGGCGATGTCCTGTTTGAGCCGCAGGTACTCTGTGCTGTCAAGCTTGTAGGCGTAGTTGGAGCCTATTCGCACCACCGGCGCATTGCCTTGGCCGGAGACTGACGATTCGTAGTAGCTGGACACCAGAATCGCCGAGATCTTGCGGCTGCCGGGAATGACGGTCCAGCGCACGGGTTCATAGCTGGACAGCACCAGCACCAGTGGCGTGTTGCCCGGAGCCACGGTGACGCGAATATTGCCGGCCTTGCGCGAGGCGGCCACGCCGGCCGGCATGGCCGGTGCCGATGCGTTGGATGCAGCCTCGTACACGCCAATCACCGACACCTTGGCGTTGGCGGGGACATCGCTGAGCATGGGTTTGGTGCCTGGCAGCATGGCCAACGTGCCGCCTGAAGCGCGCGCGGCAGCACTTGCGGCGGCGTTCGCTGCCGCATCCGCAGCGACACTGCCATTCATGGCCCGCATCTGGCGCGCCAGGTTGTCCAGGTAGCGTTCACGGTCGGCCGGTGATTGGGCCTGGAGCTGAGCCTGCATCTCTGCGTTGGCTGACATCGCATTCAGGCGTGCCAGTTGTTTGGCCAGCAGGGCCTCGGACACCAGCGGATCCAGCGCTTGCGGGGTGTCCAGTTCCACCGCGCTGCCGATGGTCACGCCGGTCCCGTTGCGTTTGAGGTAGCCGGAGCGCGGCGCCAGGCTGACCAGGTTGCCGTCGCGGCCATCCAGGTTTTTAGCCACTGCGACGGTGCCCTGGGTGATGTCCAGCACACGTGTGACGGGCGTTCCCGCCTGTCCGGGGGTGATGCTCATACTGTCGAACAGCACGGCCTGTTCGTTGAGCTTGGCAAACCCGTAGGCATTGAGCGCCGACAGTTGCCAGCTGCCCTGCTGCTCGGTCTGTACATCCAGCCAGTTCAGGTCTTGTGACGAAAGGTAGACGATTTTTTTGCCGTTATCCATCAGTAAAGGCGCCCCAGATGCGCCATAGCCATTGAGCCGCCATTGCTTCACCGGTGCAGCGTCGAGGGCCCCTTCAGCGCTGCGTGTCACCTGCATCAGCGACGCGGTCTGCCCGCTGCCCACCAGGTATTTGCCGTCCGCTAACGGTGTGGGCAGTGCCCAGGTCAGGCGTTTTTCGGCCGACGGATAGTCACTGATTTTCCCGTTCCGAATGTCCAGTAACTGCGGCGCACCGGTGTTGGTCTGCGTCAGTACGGCGGCTTCCAGCTGCGGCAGCCAGGCCAGCAGGTCGGCGTAGTCCTCGGTGTTCCACAGCACGTTGCCGGTTTCCACTTCCACGATGCGCAGGTTGCGGCTGCCCACTGGAATCGCCAGTACCCGCCCATTGGAAGACAGAACGGGCGGACGGTAGCTCTGGTCAGGTGCTGCAAAGCTGCTGATCTGCTTGCCGCTGGGTATCTGCACCACGCTGAATTTTTGCGGTCCACGTGCCACCATCACGTTGGCAGCAGCAGCCACGGCCACCGGGCCGTTGTAATCCGTGAAGTTGGGCAGCAGAGCCTTTGCGGGCAGGTCCACCAATGGCGTCAGCGGCGGCTTGGCCATCACCAATCCCAGGCGCCGCCAGGCCACCCATTCGGACAGTCGGACGTCCTGCTTCTGGAAGCAGTCGGTGTCGCTCACCTTGCCGCGGATAGCGGGTATGGTGTCGAAGCGGCCAATCGGCGTCTTGGCGGTGCAGGTCAGCGCGCGCACCGTCATCAATTTGTTGTACTGCTCGGCGATGGTCTGCTGTGCCGACTTGTCGCCTTCCAGGGAGCTCATCAGTGCGTTATGCGCCGTCTGCAGGTCGTCCGCCAGCGGAAAGGCCTTGTTGACTTTCTCCGTGGCTGGCGTCAGCCCCGCTGTGATCCGTTCACACCCGCCCAGTGCTACACAAACACCCAGCCACGCGATCCATTGCATCCGCATATCCGCTCCCTGTCTGTATCTGCCTTGGTCACCGTGTGTCCCGGCAGACGGTTGTCTTTTGCCCAGCATCTGGACTCAGCGCTTGATTATTGCTTCAAATACCGCGTGCGCTGGTATCGGCGAGGCCGTCATTGGCGCCTGGTTATTTTTCACCTGTTTCTGCCACCGGGCTTGCCGGCGCACCAGGTCGCGTGGAACGTAATCGCCCCACCGCACCGCATGCACAGACTGGTGCAGTGCGCGCACTTGGCCCGGGAGGTTGAGCGGGCACTTTATGGGATTCGCGTCGGCCATGATCTGTCACGGCTTGCGGTGGTTTCCAGCGCCTCCCGGGCGTGAAAGTGTCGCGAACTGATGTCGCGCTGCCGCGCCTGCCGCTTTTGAACACACAGGCTCCGGTTTTCCTCGCCTCAGGCGGCTGGGTGCGCCTTGGCGGGTCCCGCATTCAAGGTGATCTGCCCCTTCTTCACATAGTCATCAAACTGGATGCGCGGAATGGCCGTGAGGCCGGCCACGCCGTCGCCGGCGTCCCAGCTCAGGGTGGCGCTGTCGGGCGCCAGGTCGATCTCCACCGGCCCACGGGGGATGCCAATGGGGGCGCCATCGCCTGGCGTGTAAGTGACGTCACCTGTAATCATGGCGAATTGAGGCATGGCAATCTCCTGGGTGATGCGCACCCGAGGCTCGGGCACCTGAACACCATTAGGCATCCAGCGCAAGCCCCTTGTCTGTCGGAGAAGGGCGGTGTTACGTGAGCGCGACGCTGCTACGGAAATTCAAGCAGTTCGCAGAAACTTGGATGCAATTAAGACGCGGCCAACATGCGGTGAGTCAAGCGGCCTTGGCGAGTTTGAGTTTGACGGAGTAGCCAAGACTGGCCGCCACGTTGACCAATGCATCCAGTGTGAACTTGTGGGTGCGGCCCTTGATCAGGTCGTTCATGCGCGGTTGGGTGATACCGGCGCGCCTGGCGGCCTCGGCTTGAGTCACCCCGAGTTTGTCGATGACCTTGCGGATGTGCACAACCAGGTCAGCTCGCAGCAGCAAATTTTGCGCTTCAGCTTCAGGAAAACCCAGGTCACGGAAGACGTTGTCACTGCCTACGACAATGCGCAGTTTTTCGGTCATGATTTTTTCTCCTTCAGCATGGCAGCGTACCGGTTTTTGGCAATTTCCAGATCGGATTGCGAGGTTCTCGGCGTCTTCTTGATGAAGGCGTGAAGTACGTAGATCGAATCCGAAAATTTAGCCACATAAATGACGCGCTACTGATTGCCTGCACGAACCCTGATTTCGTAGACCCCGGCACCCACCGTGAGCATGGGCTTGAAGTCGCTCGGCATCACGCCGCTTTGAACCAGTCGAAGTTCCTGACCTATGAATGTGCGTGTATCCACTGGAAACTCGCGTACCGCGTTGAGCGACGTTCCCAGCCATTGAATGCGTTTCATTTTATATCAAAATTGATAACTATTGGAATTATCTCCGTGCAGCTTACTTGCCCCAACTGTCCTTCATCCCCGTCACCCGGTTGAACACCGCCTTGCCCGGTTGATGGTCCAGCATGTCCGTAACAAAGTACCCATGCCGCTCAAACTGAAAGCGCTGCCCCGCAGGTGCTGCAGCGGCTGAAGGCTCCACGTAAGCGGTCACTATGGTCAGGCTGCCCGGGTTCAGCTCTTCCAGGAAATCGTTGTCGCCCGCGCCGGGGTGTTCAGTCTTGAACAGGCGGTCATAGCGGCGCACTTCGGCCTGCGCTTCGTTCCGCGGTTGGTCGGTCATCGTGCCTGAGCTCTCTTTTCCCAGTAGTGTGGTTTGCGATGCTGGTGGGCAATTGCGATGACCAGCATATCGTTGCCGTCTGCACTGTAAATGATGCTGTAAGGAAAACGATTCAGTCGGCAGCGCCGGAGAGTGGGAGAGAGCGGATGCCACGCTTGCGGAAAGTGAGCGACCAGCTTCAGGGTTTTGAGGGTTTCAAGCAAAAACGCCTTACCCAAACCCGGGGCCTGGGCTGCATACCATTCAACGGCTTCATCCAGTTCGGCTTGCGCTGGTTCCAGAAACCGAATGTTCATGCTGGCTTGTCTGTCACCTGGTATTTGGCCAGCACATCTGACAGTGCCACAGCGCGAATCTCGCCGCGCCGGTACGCCGCAAGACGGTCATCGGCCTCGGCAACCCAGAGCGCGTCCAGCGACGGATCAGGCACATCCAGACTGTCAAGAAGGTGCTCGACCAGGGCCAGACGTTCATCTGGGGGCAGTTGCACGGCTTGCGCGCTAAGGGCTTCAGCGGTCGGTGTCATGGCATGCTCCTGGTCGGTCTAGAAAAATCACAGTCACTATACCGTTACGTTTCAGTTCTATGTGCCGCTGGCTTTGCAGACTGCGGGATTCCGAACTGCTGACCCGGTCCAGCTTTGGGTTGGCAACTTCAAGCCTTCGGCTGCGAGCTGTTTCTTTGCCTGCGCAGATGCCTGCGTCAAAGCCTTGGTGAGCTTGTCTCGGGACCTTGGTTTGGCAGGGCGGCCGGACTTCATTTTGCCCAGCTATCTTTCATGCCTGTTACGCGGTTAAACACAGCGGTTCCCGCCGAGTGATCCTTCGTATCAGTGACAAAGTACCCATGCCGCTCAAACTGAAAACGCTGCCCCGCAGGTGCTGCAGCGGCTGAAGGCTCCACGTAAGCGGTCACCACCGTCAGGCTGCCTGGGTTCAGCTCTTCCAGAAAATCGTTGTCGCCGGCGCCGGGGTGTTCAGTCTTGAACAGGCGGTCGTACAGGCGGACCTCAGCCTGTGCCGCATCGCTCACGCCGACCCAGGTGATCACGCCCTTGACCTTGACGGCGTCCGAGCCCGGCGTGCCGCTCTTGGTGTCGGGAATCAAGGTGGCGTGCACTTCGGTCACCTTGCCTGCGGCGTCTTTAGCGGCGCCTGTGCATTCGATGACGTGACCGTACTTCAGGCGCACCTTGTTGCCTGGGAACAAGCGAAAGAAACCCTTTGGCGGCGTCTCTTCATAGTCGGTGCGCTCAATCCATACCTCCTTGCCGATCTTGAAGTGGCGCTTGCCTTGTTCGGGATGGTGCGGATGCACGGGCGCACTGCAGTCGTCAAGCACGCCTGCGCCCATCACCTCATCCCAATTGGTCAGCACCAGTTTTACCGGGTCCAGCACGGCCATGGCGCGGGGGGCGATCGGGTCCAGCGTGTCGCGCAGTGCGCCTTCGAGTGTGCTGTAGTCGATCCAGCTGTCGCTCTTACTGACGCCAATGCGTTCGGCAAACAGTTGCAGCGCCTCGGGCGTGTAGCCGCGGCGGCGCAGGCCGACGATGGTTGGCATGCGCGGGTCGTCCCAGCCGCTCACGCGCTTTTCGTTCACCAGCTGGGCCAGCTTGCGTTTGCTGGTCAGCACATAGGTGAGGTTCAGGCGTGCAAATTCGTACTGGTGCGGGTGGGGCGATTCAATCAGCCCGCCTTCGGCCAGGCGGTCCAGCAGCCAGTCGTAAAACGGGCGCTGGTCTTCAAACTCCAGCGTGCAGATGCTGTGCGTAATCTGCTCCAGCGCGTCCTCAATCGGGTGGGCAAAGGTGTACATCGGGTAGATGCACCAGGTGTCGCCCGTGTTGTGGTGGTGCGCGCGGCGGATGCGGTAGATGGCCGGGTCGCGCATGTTGATGTTGGGGCTGGCCATGTCGATCCTGGCGCGCAGCACGGCGGCGCCGTCGGGCAGCTTGCCATCTCGCATCTCGCGAAAGCGGGCCAGGTTCTCGGCGGGGGTGCGGCTGCGGAAGGGGCTGTTGGTGCCGGGGTGGCCGAAGTCGCCGCGGTTGTGGCGCATCTCTTCGGCGCTTTGCTCATCGACATACGCGTTGCCCGATTCAATGAGGTATTCGGCTGCGCGGTACATGAAGTCGAAGTAGTCGCTGGCCTGGTAGGGCTTGGCGCTGCCGGCGGGCTGGCCCAGTTGTGCCCAGTCAAAGCCCAGCCACTTCACGGCGTCGATGATGCTGTCGACGTATTCGGTGTCTTCTTTTTCGGGGTTGGTGTCGTCAAAGCGCAGGTGGCAGACGCCGCCGTAGTCGCGCGCCAGGCCGAAGTTCAGGCAGATGCTCTTGGCGTGGCCCACATGCAGGTAGCCGTTGGGTTCAGGCGGAAAGCGCAGGCGCACCTTGGCCGGGTCGGGCTGGCCGGCTGCGTGGTGGGCGGCGTCGCCGGGGCTGCCGCCCCAGTGGCGGCTGGCGTAGGTGCCCTCGGCCAGGTCTTTTTCGATGATCTGGCGCAAAAAGTTGCTGGGCTTGTGGGCGTCTTTGTCGGCGGCGGCTGGGGCAGCGGGGGTGGGGGAGCTCATTGGACGATTTTAGGGCTATGGGCCAGGAGTTACGTTTGGCTACGGTCTTCACTGTGCATCCAGTACGCCGTTACGGCCCTGGCGCGTTTAATTGACACGTGGGCACTTCCTGCCTGCGCAAGGAGAACCTTATGAACCTATCCCTCAAAGCAAACCGCTCCCGTGCCATTGCTGGTACCGCGGCCGTCCTGGCCGTTGCCGCCATGGGCTTTGCAGGAGCCGCCCAGGCCCGCGACAACGTGACCTTCTCGGTCGGTGTGGGCCTGCCGGGCGTCGCCGTCGGCGTGACCAATGCCTACCCGGTGTACACCCAGCCGGTGTATGTGCAGCCCGCCCCCGTCTATGTGCAGCCTGCGCCGGTGTATTACCAGCCGCAGCCGGTGTACGTGCAGCCCCGGGCCTACTATGGTGCGCCGCCGGTGGTGTATGTTCCGCCAGGCAACCGCTATGGCTGGTACAAGCACCACGGGCGTGGCCATGGCGACCATGACGGCGACCGCGATGGGCGTTTCTACCCCCGGTCGTATGCCCCGGTGTACTACCAGCGCTGATCCGCTGTGAGCGCCGTCATCTCCTGAGGTGACGGCGCCAGCAAAAAGCCCGCTTGATGCGGGCTTTTTGCTGGGTGGGTGGCTGGCTTCGGGCTCAGCCCTTGCCCGCTACCGGGCGCCAGAAGAGGTAATCGGCCTCGTAAGGTACCGTCATGCGCATGCCCAGCGTGCCAGCCGTGCAAGGCTTGCTCGACACCACGCCGCCCTGGTTGCGCAGGTTCTGCACATAGCTGATGTTTTCCAGGACGCCGTGTCCTTCGGTGGAATCGGCTTTGGCGCGCAGCAGCGGCAGGTTGTCGCTGTTGGTGGACACCTCTACAAACTCGCGGGCGATCACTTCAGAGCCGTCGCTGTGCACCCAGCGCGAGCGGGTGCCCGGGTAGTAGATGACCACATTGCCGCGCGCGTCTTCCAGCTTCAGGCTCGGGTTGCGCAGCAGCCAGGTGTATTCATACGGTGTGCGGCGTATGGCCTGGCATTCGTAATGCAGATCGCCCCGGCCTTGCGCATGCAGCACCACCACATTGCCGGCCGGTACACGAATGTCCGCCGGCAGTGCGGTCTGGTCGGCAGCGACCATGGGGCCTATCAGACTGCAGGCGCTCAGCAAGCCGAGCGTGCCCGCAGCGGCGAAGCCGCGGAGCGCATGGCGCGCCCATGGCGCTGGCCTTGCCTGCGTTGCGAGTGCGGGTGCGGTGGTCTGAGGGGTCATGAGCGCTCCAGTCGATTCCGGCTGGCAAGGTTGCCCGCCGGAACGGGACATCAACCGACTCAAGCGGCTTTCCAGAAGATGTAGTCAGCCTGGTAAGGCAGCGTCAGCTTGCTGCCCACTTCGGTCTGGGTGCAGGCCTTGCTCAGATCCTGGCCGCCCTTGGTGTTGATGCGCTGGATGTAGGTGATGTTCTGCATCGCGCCCATGGCAGCGCCGGGTGTGCCCCTGGACAGCTGGTTCGGAATATTGGTGGCGCCTGCACGTGGGGCAATGGCAATCTGGGTGCCGACCACGCTGGAGCCGTCAATGTGGGTCCAGGTGGCGGGTGGGCCGACATACTGGGCGACGACCTTACCGGTGCGGTCGCGCAGCTCAGCTTCCGGCCGCATCAGCACCCAGCCGATGGCGCCAGCATTGACGGGGTTGGGCCGGCATTCGTAATTGAGCAGGCCGGTGGCGGTGGTTTCCAGTGCCACCACGTTGCCGGAAGGCACCAGCATCTGGGCGTCCAGACGGTCCTGGCTGTATTCCTTGGGCGGTGCCTTTACGCTGGAGCAGGCAACCATCAGCAGGGCCGTGCCGGTGACCATGGCGGCGCTGACGGCGGCGCTCTTGGTCCAGGCCAGAAGTACGTTGTGGGTGGTTTTCATGAGGGTCCTCAGGATCAGTGGAAGGGATAGCCCTCAGTAAATCCCTTTCGCGGAAGCCGCCCTGTAGGACGCCTTACCCGGGGCATGCGGGCGCAGGGCGGGTCTGCGGCGCTGAACGCGTCAACGGCACGAAACAAAAACCGCCCGGCCGGATGCGACGGGGGGAGGCAGACTGAAAGAACGCTCTATTGCCCGAAGCGGGGGCCGGTGCGAAGAAAGTCTTCTTCCTGCGGCGTGCTGGGGCGGGCCAGCACGGCATTGCGGTGCGGGAAGCGGCCAAAGCGGGCCACGATCTCGCGGTGCTGGAGGGCGTAGTCCAGATGCCCCTGCAGCGATTTGGCCAGCGTCTCGGGGCCTTCCTCCAGCAGATGGGTGAAAGCGTTCACGCAGCGCTCTTGCCCGGCCAGGCCTTCGGTGTGCATCAGCGGCATGTACATGAAAACACGGGCCACCCAGGGCAACTGGCGGTCTTCGCCCGCATGCAGCGCAGCCTCGACCAGGCGCAGGGCCCGCTCGTCGCCCGCAAACGCCTGGGCGCTGCCGCGAAACACATTGCGGGAGAACTGGTCCAGCAGGATCACCAGCGCCAGGCGGCTCCACGGTGAGGCTTCCCACTCCTTCAGCCCGCCGGCCGCCGCATCGCGAACCAGGTCGCCGAAGCGGCCCTCGATCTCGGCGTCCAGCGCCGCACCGCCGCCAAACCAGCGCTTGCCCATGTCCACCGTGGGCCAGCCGGTCTGCAGCCCATCGGCGAACCAGAACGCCAGCACCTCGCGCGCGGCGGCGGGCAGTGATGCCAGTGCTTGCGCGTCCAGCGGCGGATTGGATGCGGGTGGGGTGGCGGTGTGGGGCATGGTTCAAAAATCTTAACAGTGCCTTGGCAGCGGGCGCGGTGATCGCGCCGGCAGCGACAGCGATAATCCACAGGCATCAAAGAAGGAGCACGCGTTGGATACCGTATTACTGATCAAAGCCGCCATCATGGGCATCGTGGAGGGCCTGACGGAGTTTCTTCCCATCTCATCGACAGGGCACCTCATCCTCGCGGGCTCCCTGCTCGGTTTCGACGATGACAAGGCCAAGGTCTTCGACATCGCCATCCAGACCGGGGCCATCTTCGCGGTGATCCTGGTGTACTGGCAAAAAATCCGTGCGACGCTGGTGGCCCTGCCCACCGAGAAAAAAGCGCAGCAGTTCTCGCTCAACGTGCTGGTGGCCTTTTTCCCGGCGGTGGTTCTGGGGCTGCTGCTGGGCAAGGCCATCAAGGCCCACCTGTTCACGCCCGTGGTGGTGGCCAGCACCTTCATCATCGGTGGCTTCATCATCCTGTGGGCCGAGCGCAGGCAGCAGCGCGACCCGGCTGTGGCGCGGGTTCAGGAAGTCGACGACATGAGCGCCATGGACGCGCTGAAAGTCGGGCTGATGCAGTGCCTGGCACTGGTGCCGGGCACCAGCCGCAGCGGTGCCACGATCATCGGCGGCATGCTGATCGGGCTGTCGCGCAAGGCGGCGACCGATTTCTCCTTCTTTCTGGCGATGCCGACGCTGATCGGTGCCGGCGTGTACAGCCTCTACAAGGAGCGCGCGCTGCTGTCGGTGGCTGATGTGCCGCTGTTCCTCGTCGGTCTGGTGTTTTCGTTTGTCAGCGCGTGGCTGTGCGTGCGCTGGCTGCTGCGCTATATCTCGGGGCACAGCTTTGTGCCCTTTGCCTGGTACCGCATTGCCTTCGGCATCGTGGTGCTGGCCACCGCGTGGTCCGGGCTGGTGGTCTGGGCTGATTGAGTCGAGTCAAACCGGGTGAACCCGCGTGAGCGGGGTACCCGCACGGGTACGCGCCGGTTTAGCTTTGGGCGCTGGCAGCTGAAAGGTTGAGCAGAGAGGCTTCGATGGCAGCAGCCGTCACCTCGGGCTTTTCCATCGGAAACAGATGGCTGCCGTCCAGCATCGTGATGCGGCCCCGCGTGACTTTTTCAGTCAGCGTGAGGCCGACCTGTTTCAGTTCGGCCGACTGGCAGCCGCCAATGAACGCAGCCTGGCACTGCAGCGGGTGCTGGCGCAGCAGGCGTTCGAGGTTGTCGGGCAGCGTGTTGTAGATGGCGGTTTCGACCTCGCGGTCAAAGCTGAGCCTGCGTTGATCTTTTGGCGCATCACCATCGGCCGCATGGGTGCCATGGTCGATGTAGTCGCGCAGCACCTGATCGTCCCAGCGCGCAAACGCCTTTTTGCTGCGGAAATGCGCCAGCACTTCATCGCGGTTGAGCCACTGCTGCTTGCGCCTTTTGCTCACGGCCCCGGGCGAGACCGAACCGACCAGTTGCGCGCGTTTGGCCACACTGAGAGCGGTGGCGCGCCAGCCGCCGACGAGCGGCGAGTCCAGCATCAGCACGCCGCGCACCGGCAACTCACCCAGCACCGGGTGGCGGGCGGCGCACATCAGGCTCAAAAATCCGCCCAATGAATGCCCGACGAGAAAGGCCGGCTGGCCGGATGCGCGCACCTCCTTGTCGGTGAAGTCGGCCAGTTGCTGCACCAGGTGCGGCCAGTTGCTGGTGACGGGATAACGCGGGTCGTGGCCGAACTTCTCGATGGCGCGGACCTGAAAGCCACGCGATTCGAGATGGCGGAACAGCACGCTGTAGGTGCTGGCAGGAAAACTGTTGCCGTGGGAGAAGACAACCAGCGGCCGTGGACGGGAAGGCACGTGCAGGCCTGCCTTCAGATCAGCTTGTCGTCCGGCGTGCTGATTTTCTTCAGGGCGGCGTGGCGGGTGTTGGGCATCTTCAGCGGGATGTCGGTGTGCGCGTCGTCCCAGACCGGGTCCTCGATGCTGTCGAACACCTCGCGCAGCTTCTGGCCCCAGTTGTTGTGCATCATGCGGTAGTAGGGGTTCTCGCTGTCGATGCAGACGATCTTGTTGCTCTGGAAGCTGTCGGCTTCATAGACCACCAGGTCCAGCGGCAGGCCCACCGAGAGGTTGGACTTCATCGTCGAGTCCATCGACACCAGCACGCACTTGGCCGCTTCGGCCAACGGTGTTTCGGGTGTGAGCACGCGGTCGAGCACCGGCTTGCCGTACTTGTATTCGCCGACCTGGAAGTAGGGCGTCTCTTCGGTGGCCTCAATGAAATTGCCAGCGGAATAGACCTGGAACAGGCGCATCTTCTCGCCGCGGATCTGGCCGCCGAAGATCAGCGAGACATTGAAGTCGAGATCGGCGTTTTTCAGCGCCTCGCCGTCGCGCTGGTGCACGTGGCGGATAGCCGAGCCCAGCACCCGCGCGGCATCGAACATGCTTTTGGCGTTCCAGATCGTCAGCGCCTCGCCGCCTTCGGCGTCCTTCAGGTGCTCGACCTGCAGGATTTCGCGCACCGACTGCGAAATCGACAGATTGCCCGCCGACAGCAGCACCATGAAGCGGTCACCGGCTTTTTCATAGACGATCATCTTGCGGAAGGTGCTGATGTTGTCCAGCCCGGCGTTGGTGCGCGAGTCGGAGAGGAACACCAGTCCGGCATTGAGTTTGGCAGCGACGCAATAGGTCATGAGGGGCTCTGGTTGGGTGACTGGTGGCGTGGGCGGCGAGAAGGAGGACTGGGGCAGGCAGGCAGGCGGTGTCATGAAGCGGCGGACAGTTTCTTGAGCTGGTACAGCGCCTCCAGCGCTTCGCGCGGGCTGAGCGCATCAGGGTCTATGGTACCCAATGCTTTCATGGCCGGGTGCGGCTCGGCGGCCATCGCTTCGGGCGGCGGGGCGAACAGGTCCACCTGGGCGCGGGTTGCGTGCTGCTGGGCCTCCAGTGCCGTGAGGGCATGGCGGGCGTGGTTGACCACCGCCGTGGGCACACCGGCCAGCCGCGCTACCGCGATGCCGTAGCTCTTGCTGGCGGGGCCGGGTTCGATGTGGTGCATGAACACGATGTCGGCGCCCGACTCCACCGCGCTCACATGCACGTTGATGGCGCCGTGGTGCTGCGCCGGAAATTCCGTCAACTCGAAGTAATGGGTGGCAAACAAGGTGAAGGCCTGCGTCTTGTTGTGCAGGTAGGCCGCAATGCCGCCGGCCAGCGCCAGGCCGTCAAAGGTCGAGGTGCCACGGCCGATCTCGTCCATCAGCACCAGCGAATGCGGCGTGGCGGCGTGCAGGATCTGCGCCGCCTCGGTCATCTCCAGCATGAAGGTCGATTGCGCATTGGCCACGTCATCGGCCGCGCCGATGCGGGTGTGGATGGCGTCAATGGGCCCCAGCCGGCAGGCGGCGGCAGGCACATACGAGCCGACGCTGGCGAGCAGCACGATCAGCGCCACCTGGCGCATATAGGTCGATTTGCCGCCCATGTTGGGACCGGTGATGACCTGCATGCGCTGCTTGCCGCTCATGCTGCAGTCGTTGGCGATGAAGCTGCCGCCGCTGGTCTCCGCCAGCCGCGCCTCGACCACCGGGTGCCGGCCCGCGGTGATGTCGATGCAGGGTTCCTTCACGAACACGGGCGCCGCCCATTGAAGCGTCAGCGACCGCTCGGCCAGTGCGCACAGCGCATCAAGCGACGCCAGGGCGCGCGCCAGCCGCGTGAGCGCCGGCACATGGGCCTGCAGCTCGTCCAGCAGTTGCTCGTAAAGCCACTTTTCGCGCGCGAGGGCGCGTTCCTGCGCCGACAGCGCCTTGTCTTCAAATGCCTTGAGCTCGGGCGTGATGTAGCGCTCGGCGTTCTTCAGGGTCTGGCGCCGGCGGTAGTCGTCGGGTACTTTGTCAAGCTGCCCCTGCGTGACTTCGATGTAGAAGCCGTGCACCTTGTTGAACTGCACCCGCAGGTTGGCAATGCCGGTACGGACTTTCTCGCGCACTTCGAGGTCGAGCAGAAAGCCGTCGCAGTTGGTCTGGATGGCGCGCAGTTCGTCCAGATCGGCATCGCAGCCGTAGTTGATGACGCCGCCGTCGCGGATCAGCGCGGCGGGTTCGTCCAGCACGTAGCGACTGAGCAGAGCAGCGCAACCGGTTGGCGGTTGCAGGGCGGAAAAAATTTCTGTCAATAACGCTGGAAGGCTGTTGCCGCCAGGTTTCAGGCCGCCGGCTTTTTGCAGCGTGTCGCGCAGCGCCACCAGTTCACGCGGCCGCACCTGGCGCAGCGCGATGCGCGCGGTGATGCGCTCCACATCGCTGCAGCCCTTGAGCTGCTGGTGCAGCGTCTGTTGCAGGCCGCCCCGCAGATGGGTGACGGCTTCCAGGCGGCTGGTGGCCTCGGCGCGGTCGCGCCGCGGGCTGAGCAGCCAGCTCTTGAGCGCGCGGCTGCCCATGCCGGTGGTGCAGGTGTCCATCAGCGAGAACAATGTGGGCGAGGTTTCACCCCGCAGCGTGTGCGTGAGCTCGAGGTTGCGGCGGGTGCTGGGCGGCAGCTCGATCATCTCGCCCGAGCGCACCACCTTCAGCCCTTGAATGTGCGACAGCGCGCGGCCCTGGGTGTGTTCCGCATAGCCCAGCAGTGCAGAGGCGGCGGCATGGGCATCGCCCAGATCTTCGGCGTTCCATGACGACAGTGAGGCGACCTGGAGCTGCTCCAGCAGGCGACGCGCGCCCAGCGCGCCGTCAAACTGCCAGGCGGGTCGGGCCGATGTGGCGCAGCGCGCCGATTTCAGGCGCTGTTCAAAAGCCGGGGTGACATCGATGTTGTAGAGCACTTCGCTGGGGCCGATGCGGTCCAGCCAGGCCTCGAGTGCATCGGGCGTGCAGTGGGCCAGGTGGATGTCGCCTTGCGTCACGCTCAGCCACGCCAGCCCGCAGTTGTGGCGTGCGCCCTGGTGCACCGCGAGAAGGATGGATTCTGATTTATCGTCCAGCAGTTCGGCGTCCAGCAGTGTGCCCGGCGTGACCACCCGCACCACCTTGCGCTCGACCGGCCCTTTGCTGGTGGCCACATCGCCGACCTGCTCGCAGATGGCCACCGATTCGCCGAGCTTGATCAGCTTGGCGAGGTAAGACTCCAGCGCATGGAAGGGCACGCCCGCCATCACCACCGGTTCGCCTGCCGACTGGCCGCGCCGCGTCAGCGTGATGTCGAGCAGGCGGGCGGCCTTTTCAGCATCGCCGAAAAAAACCTCGTAAAAGTCGCCCATGCGGTAGAACACCAGCGTGTCGGGATACCCGGCCTTGATGCCGAGGTACTGCTGCATCATCGGCGTATGTTCCGAAGCTCTTTCTGATAATAATTTCACGATGCTGTTATTCATATAAATCAATGACTTAACAGTCATTGGCCCCATTATTTACCTTTATTTGCCTTCTTTTTCCCTAGTCTTCCATTGTTCTTATGGGGACCATATGGGGACTAATCTCGAACAAAACACGTTACACTGAGATTTCAGTCCCCTAGCTATGGGGATCGTTGAAAATTCATTGCTTGACAAGGGTTTGGCGGGATAATCCAGTCCCCTTTTGATTGCATGGCGACCCTGAAGAGGAGCGGACATGGTGACGAAGAAGAAGGTGGATAAGCCCGCGCGGAACCCCGCGTTCAAGACCGACCTTGACCTCAAGATTATCAAGGGGTTGAGGCTGTCGCAGATGCCGGTGGGCTACGACGCCAAGGGAGGCCTCGTTTTCGGACCCAATCCGCCGCTGGGCGGCAAGCAGGCCCCCAGCTACATCATCTGGGACAGCAACCAATCGTCCCCTCCTGGATTCGGCATCCGCGTGGCCGGCAAGAAGACCTATGTGATTCGCCGCAAGGTGCAAGGCCGCTCGATCATGCCGACAGTGGGCAACTTCGCCGACTTCCTCAAAATCGAGGACGCCCGCAAGAAGGCCGCCGCGCTGGCTTTGAAGATGGTCGAGACGGGCAAGAATCCCAACGAGGAGGCGCGCCGCCTCTCCGCCAGCGAGTTCACGCTCGGCGTGTGCTTCGAGAGATTCACCGAGCATCTGACCATGCGCACCCAAAAGCCGGCCAAGCCCGCGACGCTCAAGGTGATCAAGCGGGTGGTCAAGCGGTTTGGAGAGTTGGGTTGGCTCGAGCGCAAGGTCAAGAGCTTCGAGAGCGAGGATATCCACGCCAAATTCAAGGAGGGCCAGTCCTTTAAGACGGCCAACGAACAGCGATTCCGCTGGGCCATCGCGGCGGTAAACTGGAACATCGATCGCGAGAAGTTCGACGCCCATGCGCAAAACCGCCAGACGCTGCTGACGATGAACCCGTTTGAAATACTGGTCCACGACAAGATGTTCCGCGACCGCGAGCAGCTCAATAAGGAGAGGGCGGAAAACGGCGCGCGCAATCCGCTTGGGCCGACCACCACGCTCGGCCCGTTCCTCGAGGCCGCGTGGTCCAAGCGCAAGGGCAACGACAACGGAACGGGCATCGACTACCTGATCTTGATGCTGCTTTGGGGATGTCGAAAGTCAGAGCACGCCCCTTGCCAGTGGGGGGAGTTGTTGCCGGCGAGCGCTCCGTCGAAAGACCAACAAGGGGCGTCGCCAACGCCGACGCGGCGCAACACAAGCCACGTCTGGCTTGCCGACGACCCGGAATACGGTCCCTACGTCTTCTTCCACAACACCAAGAACGGCTCCAACCACCGCATGCCCATCGGGACGATGGCCCTGGAGCTGCTGAGGCGGCGCCAAGCGGCGTCAGCAGAGGAGACCCTCAGGCGCGGCTTCGGCGCCAAATCGCGCAAGTTCGTGTTCCCGGCCAAGAGCAAGTCGTCGAAGACCGGCCATTACAGCGACGCGAAGGATTTGCTCGACCGGCTGCGCAACGAGGTGGGCGTGGCCAAGATCAACCGCCACGACTTGCGACGCTCGTTCGGGGCGATGATGACCGCGCTCGAGGTGCCCGAGACGATCAAGAAGGCATTTCTCAACCACAGCGACACGACGGTGACGGACACCTACTCAAAGGCCGAGTGGGCGTTGCTGGGGACGTGGATGAACAAGATCGAGCAGGCGATCCTCGTCACGGCGCCAAACGCCTACAACTCGTTGAAGCCGGCGGACTGGCCGCCGATTCCGGCGCCTGATCCGCACGTTTGCATGCCAGCGTTGCCCCGGACAGGTCGGCCTCGCAAGGATTGCGCTAAGGCTGAGCTGCACATAGCACTGACATAGCGGCCAACCTCGAAAGCAAAGATTGCTGGAGCCGGACTTTTTAATACTATGGATACACTTCTTCTTATCCCAAAAATGTCTCAGGGAGGTGAGGTGGGTGCTTCGGATCTAAATCGCTTGTTGGCCGACTACGCCGTGCTTGAGGCTTTACACCGCTTACCGGACAGTGTTGCTTTGACCACCGACGAGGCAGCAATTTTTTTGCGTTGTTCTGTCTCGACGATGGAGCGATTGCGTGGCAAACCGTCCGGACCTGTGTACTTGCAGGGGGGTAAGAAGGGTGCAAGGGGCGTTAATCAAAAATGCACCTACTTGAAAGGCGAGCTGATCAAGTACCAAGAGTCCTTGAAGGTCTCGAGCTCCATGGATGCTGCCGTTATGAGAGGGCAGGCTTACATACCGTATGTAAACCCAACGCCCAAGCGATCTCTTTATGATCACTCGACGAAGAGGCCGTTCTACATCAACAAGCAGAAATTGATTGTCGGGAGTATTGATGACACCTCGCTGGGCGTCATCTTGAGCCGAATTGGAAAATTCGACATTGAATGGCTGAATCCCGTCTACGCGGCCACTCGACCCTGGGCGGCTGAACCTGAGCACAAGTTGTATGCAGATGAGGTCCGAAAGTCGTTGAAATATGCATTGCGCTTGCTTGACGAATGCGCTCCGGTGTGAGGCCTAAGCTGCTGCGGCTGAACGTTGTTACGCTTACGGTGACTGACGGACCGCTTCATGTGATTTGATTCCACTTGTCGGAATCGCCGGTGACTGGTTTCGAGACAAAGCAGAATTCCAAGGATTCGAACTGGTAGCTCTAAAGCAGACGTTACGGCTGAGGCGTTTCAGGCTGCTCTAGGCTAGCGTTTATCACTCAGCGCTTACTCGAATCAGCAGACCAATTCAACGTTGTGGGCTGCTGCCGGTTCCGTGGACACCGACCTAAGCTTTTAGAGCATTCTCAAACTCTACAGGACTGACGTAATCCAGCGTTGAGTTCAAGATGGTGACCGCCAAACCCGGATCCTCGGTCGTGACTTTCATGCAGTAGCCCCGAACGAAAAGTAGCTGACTGATTTCACCGAGCTCACGATACCGGCCGGAAATGTGCACCGGTCGGAGGCGCCGACAATAAATTGGACTACTTTGGTTGGCTACTGGTTACAGCAGTCTCCATACCCGCAAAGCTTCCTTAAAGGTGTTCACGTGGAGTTCGACGACGCGCGGAATGGAGCCGTCGAGCTCCATCTGATAGCCACCTGCCAAGTTCCAGGCCACCGGAATCTCGAGGTCTCTAGCGATCGTGAACAGGGTTGCATCCCGCACCCGCATCTGCTCGGTCGTCAGCAGTCCCCCTAGGGGATCGTCGATATGCACATCCGCGCCAGCCTGGTACAGGATGAGCCCGGGGTCAAAGTCTCGTAATTGATCGCGAAGTGCTGAAACGGCATCAAGATAAGGCCCGGCGTGCTCACGCCATCGGTACCTGAGACCTAGGCTGAGGTGGAACACCCGGTCACCCAAGTGCTGCGTATCGATGATCGCCTGGGTGCCGTCCCCGTAGTGGTAGTCGCAGTCAATAATGGCGACGCGCTCGACACGCCCTTCGCTCAGCAACCGCATCGCCGCCACCATCAGACCATTGAAGGTGCAGAAGCCCCGACCTGCGCTCG
Organism: Synechococcus sp. UW140; assembly: GCA_943370905.1. Classification (GTDB taxonomy): domain Bacteria; phylum Pseudomonadota; class Gammaproteobacteria; order Burkholderiales; family Burkholderiaceae_C; genus Polaromonas. The sequence goes on along the minus strand of CALRSS020000004.1, from coordinate 40,595 downwards.
GTCCCGCGTGGTGGAAGCCAGACGTGAGGGATGCGCTGATCCCGTCGCACAGCGCCGCAGCCGCCGAGTCGTAGCAGGCGCCGCACGTGTACAACAGCGAGCGGGCCACCGATTCGGAATAGCAACCGAAGCCGTTCGGTTGTTTCAGACTCAGCACGCCGTCAACGAAGCTGCGATCGTGCGCCCTGTAGATGTCGTGAATCGTCGCCGGGTTAGGTGAGACCCGCCGAACCGACCAGTCTTCCCGCGCAACCGCATCCCACACCAGTCGCGGCTTGCGATCACTTGGGGACCGACTCCCCCGGGCGTCGGAAACCAAGTCCTCCGAGTAGAACACTTTCAAGGCATGCGGGCTGCACTCCATACTAGACTTGCTGAAGGGCAACACCCCGGAGCTGCTCCAACGTGGCCAGTCCCGGTGAAAACAGGCAGGCGTCAACCTGTGCCTGGAAATGAGCGGAGAAGGCGCGCTGGCGATTGGCGGGCGTGATGGCCAGCGTGGTCAGTCTCAGAAAACGATAGCCATCGCAATCACGCAGGCGTATCACGCTGCCGGGCAGCTGTGCGCAGGGGCGCACCGCAACATCATCCCGACGGCGCACGGCCAACAGGCTGCCAGGTGGCAGGCGCACGCCGTGGAGCCGCAGCTCTGTCAGGCTGATGCATGAGTGGTCGTCGCCCAAGTTGAGCTTCTCGATCATGAGCGGTTCGCCGCGGTCGGACACGTGCACGTTGATGCGCCCGGCGCGCCGCACGTGACCGTAGCAAATCTCAAGGAAGGATCGTTCCGCCAGTGTGCACGTCCCTACCTTTAGTTCCTCGTAGCATGGGGGAAGGTCGTACTCCGAAGGCGGCCCGTCGCCGGGAATCACCAGGTCCGCGATGCTGGCGGCCAGCAGCCCACTCTCCTCGCGGGTCAACTTGGCGGGCAGGTCGCGCAGCACCTGGCGCAGCTGATACATGCCGCCGCTAGCGCCCTCGCCGCCGCTCGTCTCGGCCAACGAATCGCGCAACGCCACCTTGGCCCAGCCAGGGAACAGCTTGCCGATCACCTCTCTGCGCTCGCTCAAAGGGCGATTGACCAAGACCGCCAGGTGTCGGGTGGCTTGCGTGAAGCCACTGCCGCGGCGCTCGGTGCAGTGTGTAAAGTGCTCACCGAGCATCTCGACCAAGGTATCGTTCAGTCGGCAGCCCTCGGAATGCAGCAGAACGCAAAGCTCGTGTGGTGACAAGCCGCTGCCGCCGTGATGCTTGGTTTGCTGCTCAGCGTACATGGAAGCAGGTCGCACGCGCGTTCGTCAGCAGCAGGGCAGTCCAGTCGGCGATATCGCTTGCTCTCTTCATGACTCTCTCCCCTTTTCCATTTCGACCTGATAGCGCAATGGCGTCATTGCCGCACCGCGCGGCGGAAACCGTGCGGTGAACTCCATCATCGGCTGCAGTGCCAGCAGTAGATTGAGCGCCATGCGTCGGTCTCGCAGGTTGGCGCGCAACACCGGGACGATTTCGCCCCCGAAGTCCAGCGCGTAGTCCCTCATGTGCCTTAAGTAGATTTCGATGGGCCGCTGACTCGCCAAGTCTGCGTGGGTTGCGCCGATCACCAGGGGAAGGCGCCTGTAATCAGCGTGTTTGCGCAGGTGATCCAGCGTATTGGACAAGCCTGTCAAGGAGTCCTGTTTGCTATGGTCGATCAGTACGATCAAACCCTCCACGCCCGGATGCGTGATGTGCGTTGGCCCGCAAAACTGGATCAGCTCTCGCGATCCATAGAGCACGAGCTTGTCTGTCCCCTGCTGCAATACACCTACATCGATACTTTGCGCAGCAGCCGGGTCAGCGCGTAGCCGCAACCTGTCCGGCAGCGGCACGTCGGTGGCATCCCCTGGGCACAGGGTCCGGATCGCCTCGGTCTTGCCCGCCCCCGCAGGGCCAATACACAAGACGCTACGGTTCATATTTCATACGGTGAACATATCGGCTACCTATCAGTACGCCGATGCCACGGCGCACGCCAGCAGCCAGGCGCGATCGCGATAACAGTTTGTGCAAAGGCGGTAGCGAGTGCTGTGCCACTGGCGTCGTAAGCACAGGTACGGCACCAAAGGCAGGCGCGATCTTGACGAATCCCAGGCTGCGCAGCGCTTGTATCAGGGCTTCAGTCTGCCAGAAGTCACCGCCCAACACAGTGGACACCGTCGCACTGACGCACGGCTTGCACCACAACAGCGCACAAATGCGCGCCACCGGGCCTGCCATGTTGTCGGGTATGTCACCCAGGTCGGGCCAGCGCACCAGCATCAGCAGGCCGGGACGAGAAGACAAGCCGTCGCAGGTCTGCAGGGCTGAATAGAACAGCATGCGCCAGTGCAGCTCAGCGATGGGACGGGCATACCGTGGCGCCTCAGACCAAACACTAGAAGTGACTTTGACTGCGCGTTCGTCAATCATCGGCAGTGCCGCCCAGTCGAGGATGTCGCTGGTGTAGGCGAGCTCGCCGGGATAGATGGAAACACTACCATGCCCGCTGATCATGACGATCGTTGGCGCTTCCAGCTGCGCGGCTCCCGCCAATGTGCGAAAAAGGAAAGAGGATCGTATGGGCATATGGCGTCTTCCTTCAGGTATCTGGTTCGGCTGCCTTCAAGGTCGAACCAGCCGCAGACTCGGCAAAGCGGTTATCTGCGTACCGGCCGACGAGTGGGCCAGCCGTGGGCCGTACCCGACTTAAAAGTTCAATTCTTTTTCGACGTCCTGCACCTTGCGGCGGGCCATTGCCAGATTTGACTTCACTTTGTCCAGCACAAGGTAGAGAAACACCCCTTCCTTGCGGCCCAATGGGCGAATGATGTGATACTGCTTGCCTAGCGTGATCAGAATATCGTCGATGGTGTCGTTCAAACCCAGCGCGCGCATCACCTTCAGTTTGGCGCGCACTACTTCCGTGTTTCCTGCCGCAGCAACTTCGAGGTCCACGCCAGTGCCAGCACTGCCGAGAATCATGCCGCTTGATGAATCCACCACAGCGCCGCACATGCCACCGTCGAGGGACAGCAATTCGTCAAGAGATTGTTTGATATTGGCCATTTTTTGTTCCTAAGTTTCGTTACGGGATAAAAATGAAGCGAGCACACCGTAACCCTGTGCAGCTCCGGGGAAATCAGTTCTCAGCTGGCCTCGACCAGTACTTTCAGCACGCCAACCCTTTTCTTCCAGGCCGTCCAGTCAACGCGGTCGACCGAATCAGAAAACAAAATGAGCACCAAGTCGCGACCGCACGCGACAATGGTGATGCGCTGGGCCGCGAACATCAGCACCTGCGCCTGAAGTGCGCCAAGGCTGCGGTATGAACTTTCGTGTCGTTGGTGGTTGCGCCAGTGATCGGTTGCAGCTTCGGCGATGTGGGTTAGATCGTCCTGTCGCCCAGTGGCATGCCAGACCAGGCCGGTGGATACTTCGACCAACGCGCAGCCCTGAACGCCTTCCATCATGGCGATGGCCAACAGTTGGGCGCGTATGGGCGACTCACTGGTCATTTCGCAAGCCTTCGCATGGCTTCTGTAGTGCGGTAATTCACCTGCCCGACAAGCGCTTCGGGGCCGGCGATCACGTTGATGACCAGTGCGATGTCATCGCGCAGCACATTGAAGATCACAGAAAAGCCAGATTCGGTGTCGACAATGACACTGCGGCAACGACCCAGCCGTGCCTCAGTCGAAACAACCTCGCCGATGGCAGCGATAGAACTGGCGAGTGCTGCAATGCGCGCGGGGTCGACGTGGCTGCGTACCACTGACGCAATGTCAAAACCATCCACCGTCGCCACGATCACTGCGACAACGCCTGAAATATCGTCGAACATGGCCTGCGCTTCAATCTGGGCAAGTTCCTTCACATGAGGAGCCAAGTTGACATCAATGACCTGCAACATCTCACGATCACTCATATTGCTCCTCCGGTAAGGTTGCCTCTATCTGCGCCAGTAAGGTGTCGATCAGAAGCAATACGTCATCGCGCTGGCGCACATCAACTGGAATCACCGGGAAAATTCGGCCGTATCTCGCCAGCACCTCGGCGTAGTCGTCCAGTCCCGGGGAACTGCAGACATCCAATCGACCCACTCCGACGGCACACGGCACACGATCAAGTTCGTCAGAGAATCCCTCCAGGTAGACGGCAAGGTCGGCGAGCGGGTCTGGTCGCGAGTTATCGGTGAGGATGATCAATCCAAGTGCGTTGCGAACGAGAATTTTCCAAAGGAAGTCGAACCGCGTCTGCCCTGGCGTTCCAAACAAGCGGATGCGGTCGCCGCCATCCAGTGTCAGCATCCCCAGATCCAAGCCGACAGTGGTACGCGCTTTGGTCACGGACTGGTCGGAGTTGGCCACATCGGTGACCACCGGAGGTGTTTCGCTGATCGATCCGATCGCCGTAGTTTTGCCGGCACCCATGGTTCCGGTGAAGAGAATCTTGTATTCAGTCATACAGCGATCGGGCTAGAGGCCAAGTCGTTGGCGGATATTGCGCATCAAAGACCAGTTGGCGGATGCCTGGACCTGCGGTTTGCGGGCCGGAGCAGCATCCCGGTCCGTAGGCTGCCACGTGCATGTCGATGCTTGCTGCCGGTTCTCCCCTGAATTGAGCACGCTGCCGTTCTGTATCTCGACCAATGAAAAATTTTGAAGAAGCTGTACGAACGTTTGGCACCTGCCTTCCGACTGATGACACATCTGCGCCAGTTCTGACACGCTCATTCTTCGGCGCGATAAAAAAGTAGCCATGCGCACACGGTGCGTGTCGTTTTGCAGCAATTGGGCAGGCGGCCACCGAAGCAGCTTGAAACGAATATCCTGAGACTCACTTTGACGTGCAGGCTGTAGGGCGTCCTCGCTCGCAGAGTCGCGCTCGGCCAGCTGGCCTTGCAGGCGACGTAACCGGGGCGTCAGTTGCTCCGTCCTCAGCGGACGAACTAGCGCGTCGGGTGTTGCGTCGTGATCTGGCCTCGCGTCAACGAGCGGCAGGACAACCTTGGCGCCGTACAACGACGACGCCCTGGACATGTCCAATGAATTTTCTTGTGCTATCACCACGTCGTAGGGTGGCGCATCCGCAAACACCCAAGACCAGTCTGCGGTTGCATCAGCCGCCATCAAGCGCAGCTGGGCACGCAGAAGACCGGCTTCGGCCGCGACAAGGTGATGAGTGCCGAGGCGTAGAGGACTGCTTTTCATAAAGATAACCTTGATCGAATAAAAGCCAGGAACTCGGCAGATTCGTACGGCATGGCCAAGCAAGCAGCGACGCCCAACAGCTTGGCCCATGCCAGCTCAGACTCTGACCAACTGCGCGCGGCAAGAGCGATGGGTACCTCGCAAGTCGCCGCGTCCGACTTGAGCTGACGCACCAGCGTGTACCCATCCATATCTGGCAACTCGTCGTTGGACACAATCAGGTCGGGCCGCACTGCTTGTACCGAGCGAATAGCCATGGCCCCGTTGAGCGCCACCACTGTGATGCAACCCATTTCGGCGACACACTTGGCAGCTACCATGCGCTGTGTAAGGCTGGCATCAACGATAAGGACATGTGGTTTCATGCAGCGGGGTCTTTGGTGGTGAATCGGTCGCGACAGTCGATGGACGGGAGACGGTTGAATGAGGACTGGCCCAAGGCTTGGGCTATGTAACAAAATGTACTTCGCCCGCTGGTCGACAAGAATCCGTAACGACAGGGCACGAACACTGAGTCCGTCTCAGTGCAAACCACTACGCCTCGCCCTCAGATCGAATTCGGCGTATCCGTGTGACAACATGCGATTGAGGAGACTTCTTGTTGGACACACCGATACCAGCGCAAAAACTGCGCAAGATAACGAAAGCCCTAAGCGGCCTTGCGTCAGCGGCGTCATTTCGCGCCCTGTGGCGTGCGATACACCCCCTAACCCCGAAGCCTTCAAAAGCCGAGATATCCGTCCACAGTGCAGGTGGATGCACTTGGGATTACGACGTTCAGAGTGACATGGTGGTGCTGAGCGAAGGATGGGCTGCCATGATGTTGGAGCCTCCCAAGCGCACCCATACAACACTACGGCAACTCACCAAACGCCTGAATCCAGGGGATGTAGGTCGCGGCCTGAAAATCATGACTGCAGTCATACACGGAGGACTCGACGAATATGTGCTGGAGCACCGCGTGGCGCGCGCAGACGGTTCAGTCATCTGGATACTTTCGCGCGGATGCGTCACGACACGTGACCCAATGACGGGAAAGGCCTTGCGGCTGACTGGCATCAACCTTGACGTGACACGTTGCAAGGTGGACCAGACAGACCACTCGATACAGGCGACAGGGTTCGAGCAAGCACTGCTGGCCGTTTTGGCCTGCGAACGTGAAGACATCCAGAGCTTCTTGCGCAGTACAGCAGAAATTGCTGCGCGAGCGGGTGAGTTGACGCAAGTCGGCTTTTGGCTACTTGATGAGACAGGTCAACACCTCGTGTGTGAGACCTTGTACAACACACCAGCAGAAACGCACGACGCAAGCCCTTCGCTTTTGCTCGCAAACCATGCGCGGTTCCTTAGCGACTCGATCATCCAGCAGGCGGTGAACATCGGCGAGAACAGTGTCGTCGACTTGCTTGAGACGGTGGAGACCGGGCCTGTGCTGGATATTGCTTTAAGGCTGCAGGGAAACCTTCTTGGCATGATGCGTTTTGTACGCAGGGGTACAGGCGGTGGCTGGCCACCAGAGACAGTACAGTTTGGCGAGGCACTCGCCAGAAAAGTGACGCAGATCGTCACAGACCAGAAGCAGATGACCAGCCAGCGGATCAGTGCGGCATTGTTCGAACACTGCCCTGTCGGGATTGCATTGATCTCCCTCGACGAAAAATTCATCTTCTGTAACGAGCGGATGAATCGCATGTTTGGGTATGAATCCGGCATGTTGCCTGGGCAATCGACGCGCGTGCTGTACGCTTCTGGCGCATGCTGGAAGAAACACCTGCACCACGAGGATACGGTTTTCGAGTCTGAGTTGAGCATGCAGCGGCGGACTGGCGAACCCATCTGGGTGCTGTTGAAGCAATGCGCATTAAAGCCGGGAGATCCCCGTGCTGGGGCCTTGGTCACCTACACCGACATCACGGAACAAAAGCGGCAACAACAAGACCTCGCACAGGCGAAAGATCGACTGGAGCTCGTGATCGGGGTATCGAACCAGACTGTCTACGATTTTCAGCTAGATACCGGGAGGGTCACTATTTTTTCTGCGTCGGTTCATGACGGAAAGGGCCTGCTGACAGACGTCCCGCTCGAAAAAGTGTTCTGTGCGCTGCATCCGGATGACCGAGATGCAGTGCGCAAAGCGGTTTATGACACACTAGAAAATGGATCAGATTTGTTCGAATGGGAGTTTCGCGCCAAGGCACGATCTGGTGAATGGGCGTGGTATCGGTTCACTGGCAAGCGCATTAAGCAGCCACTAGCCGATGGCAGACCGGTTCGCGTCATTGGTACCAGTTTTGATATTTCGCGGTTAAAGCAGACAGAGCTTGCGCTGGAGACACTTAACAGAACCCTTGAGGCGCAAGTGGAGTTAAGGGCTCAGGCGCAGCTCCAGAGCGAGGCTCGTTTCCGTGCGGTATTTGACGGTGCACCACTCGGCATTGTGCTGGTCGGCCTGGACGCATGCCTGATCACGGCAAACCAGCGCGCCTGCAATTTGCTTGGCTACGAGCTGGATGAATTGGTTGGGCGGGACCTTGCCGGCATTACGCATCCGGAGGACTGGGCGGTGCAAAAGCCACTGGTTTTGCAATTGTCCAGAGGCTTGATTCCGCGTTACACCATGGAGAAACGCTATTTTAACCGTGAGGGGCAGCCGATCTGGGCCGAAATCAGCGCCTCGCTGGTAACCGACGCGAACGGTGCGCCACTCTATATCGTGGTGATCATGGAAGAAATCAGTGCGCTCAAACTGGCCAACCAGAAACTTCAAGATTACGCGAAGCAGGTGTCAACGCTGACGCGACAGGTGTTGTCGGTCCAAGAGGAAGAGCGACGGCATATTGCGCGTGAGTTACATGATGAGATCGGCCAAGTGCTGACAGCCGTGCGGTTAGCACTGGTCCCGGGTCGCGGGCCAACCGACCAGGCGCAGAGCACGGACACGCTGGCTGCACCGAGGGCAGTGGTTGATGAAGCGATTGGTCGGGTGCGCGACCTGATCACGAACCTGCGCCCCCCCATATTGGACGACCTGGGCCTTCTGGCTGCACTGCGCTCGCTCTGCGACCAGTACCGTCAGCGCTCACGAATTCAGGTCCATTTCGAATCAGCAGCCGATCTGGTCACGTTGCCGCGCGAACTTTCGGACACTGTTTACCGGATCACACAGGAAGCACTGACCAACGTCGTGCGGCACTCACAAGCCAACACGGTAACCGTACGATTTGGCCAGCGTGAAGACCATATGGTGCTGATCGTCCGGGACGATGGCATCGGCTTCGACACGGAAACCCTCCGCGAGAACAAGGGTCTGGGAGTCGTAGGGATGCGGGAACGCGTTAAATTACACGGCGGCCGGCTCACGATGTTGTCTGCACCGGGCAAAGGTACCGAGTTGCTGGTGACCTTCAACACACAAAACATTAGCCTACCCGAGAACGACGCCGACGTCATCCATCTCAGTCGTCGAAGGTGACCAGCCCGATTCTCCCTGCGTAGCGCACAAGGCCCGCCAGGTCCCGAATACCCAAGCGGTCCATGATCTGCGACCGATGTGTTTCAACTGTCTTGAGACTAACCCCGAGCATGCGAGCCACTTCTTTTGAAGACTGCCCACGGGCAATAAGGCGCAGCACATCGGTTTGACGCGGCGTCAAGGTCGTCCGCTCGCCCTGCACGGCTAGCGCGAGCTTGCGCACCACCGATGGGCTGAGATAGATATCACCGTTTTGCAACGCTTTCAATGCCAGCGCAAGCTCTTCCAGCGCTGAGTTCTTGACGAGATATCCGGAGGCGCCCAATCGCACCGCTTCGGCGACGTATTCATCGTTGTCATGCATGGTGAGCAACAAGACCTTGACAGGCAGCCGTGCGGCACGAAGTTCGCGCAGGACAGCAAGCCCGTTCAATCGTGGCATCGCGATGTCTGTCAGCAGGACTTCGGGCTTCAGGTCTCGCACCAGATCGAGGGCCAGTTGGCCGTCGCTAGCCTCGCCAACCACTTCCACGTCGTCGAACGACTCAATCAGTGTTCTGAGGCCTGCGCGCACCAGCGGGTGATCATCGGCTAACACGACCTTTATCTTGTCAGGCACAAACCACCTTCTCCCGATGAATTAAAAAGTGAATTACCAATTGCATTGAGTATTTGAATGTACGACTCCTTGAGAACTTAAACCGTGCTGGGTGATATTCACATCACAGGTCCGGCGCTAACCGGCAGCCAGTGGAAAATCTTACTGAGTCAACGGTTAACCAATGGGTAAGCCCGTGGAGACAACCATGGCGAGAACATTTCCGTCCATCCAAAATCAGATTTTTTCCGGCGACAGCGAAATGATTGTAGGTAGTTTGGACAACAAGATGCTCGTTACAAATTTTTTAAATACTAGAAATGTATTAATCGGTGACAAATTCTCGCATGGGGACCCTCCGGAATGTCGTGGTGAGGGTGGCTTCTTTTGGCACTACTGCCATTAGCGTTGTCGAGCTGTGGGGGCGTTACCTTGGCCCAGCTATGCGTGCCCAAGCACTTTACTTTTGACCAGCAGTCTTCCTGATGACATTTATCGTTGTGCTCATCGTCTAGGGAAGGCGAGCGCCCCCCACTTCGCCGATAGAAAAGCGTGCTGGCCTGATCATTGCCGACGACCTAAGAGCCATGCTGCCTAACAGGTCGCTCGATACCGAAACGCAGCGATCAACTCCGACTACAAGGGCTTCCCCACAAGTCAAGCAAAACCATCCCATGACGACTCGCGCAGCGAGTCATCATGGACTGCAAGACAGATCAGGCACTAACAGCCTGGGGGTTGCAGATCAGGGAGGAACACAAGGTGCGGACTGGCGAAACTACAAACGGTCATTTATGCAGCGCAGTTGCTGCGGACCCTGATGAAAGACGCACGCGGTGGCCTCATTCGTTAGCCGAGGAAAGCAGATGCCGCCTCCTTGAGTTAAACAGGCATACCCCGCGCAGGTCCAACCTTGCTCCATCACTGCAAGCCGTCACGCGGCGGAAGAAATCAGTAGAGCCTCACTCCTGGTATTCACGGTGGATGGGTGATGAGTCATGCTCAGACCGGCATCGCAAAGTTCTCGCCCCGGTGCAGCATCGCCCAGCCCAGCCTGGCATTCTTGGCCGCGATGGCACGCCAGTAACCACGTCGCTCGGCCAGCGCCACGGCCCAGCGGCTGATGCTGTCACTCTTTCCCTTGGCGCTGTTAAGGACCGCCCTGGCACCCAGCACCAGCAGCGAACGCAGATAAGGATCACCCGCCTTGGTGATACGCCCCAGCCGATTCTTGCCTCCCGAGCTGTACTGCCCCGGCACCAGACCCAACCAGGCCGCGAACTGTCGCCCGCTCTTGAAATCGTGCCCGCTGCCCACCATGGCCAGCAAGGCCGTTGCCGTGGTCTCTCCCACGCCACACAGGCGCATGAGCTGCCGCGCCCGGGTATCCTCACGCGCCATCTGCGCCAGATGGCGGTCGTACAGGGCAATGCGTTCGTCCAGATGGTGCAGCTCGCTCAGGCAGTCGCCTACCGCCATGTTGGCCCAGCCCGGCAGATCTTCCAGGTGCTGCAGGGCTTCGCGGCGCACGGTGGCGGCCTTGAGCGGCAGCACGATACCGAACTCTGAGAGCAGGCCGCGTATGCGGTTGATGCAGGCCGTGCGCTGCTCGATGAACCCCTGGCGCACCCGGTGCAGGCACAGCTGGCCTTGCTGCTCCAGGTTCTTGACGGGTACAAAGCGCATCTGGGGCCGCTGCACCGCCTCGCAGATGGCGGCCGCGTCGGCCGCATCGTTCTTGCCGCGCTTGCCGGAAAGACGGTAGGGCACGACGAACTTGGGGGCGATCAGGCGCACGGTGTGGCCGTGGGCAGCGAACAGCCGGGCCCAGTGGTGGGCGCCGGAGCAGGCCTCCATACCGATGGTGCACGATGGCAGGGCTGCAACGAGTTTCAGCAGCTTGGCGCGTGCTACGCTGGGGGGCACCAGCGCGGGCTTGCCGCCTTCGTCCACCCCATGCAAGGCAAACACGGACTTGGCCAGATCGATGCCGAGAGTGACAATAGCCATGGACTTCCCCTTCCGGATGAGTTGATGAAAAGTTCGTACTTCCCATCGTGGCACTCTGTTGCCGTTTGCCGCAAGTCGCGGCTAGTTCGGGACGGGGAAGTCCCTTTTATTCGTTAAGCTTCGTTAAGCTTCGCGGAGGGAATAGCCATGCACCGTAGATATCTACTTTTTGCCGCTTTCACCACGGCCGTGCCGGGAATTTCCACGGCCGATAGCCCGCTTGTGATTTCAACTGACGGTTCACTGCCGTTACTGCTCACTGTTCCGCACGACGGTGATGAGTCCATTGGCTCGGTTCCAGTTCGCACCACCGGTGCCACGGTTCGAGATATTGGAACGCGACCACTTGCGGAGAAAGTCGCCTCGCTTTTAGAGCAGAAACTTAAAGCTCGGCCGAGATTGGTGATAGCCAAGTTCAGTCGCAAGTTCCTGGATGCGAACCGCGCAGAACAAGACGCCATGCAGTCGGCGGAGGCCTTGCCCACTTACCAGGCGTACCACAAAGAAATCGCACGCCACATTTCCGAGTTGCGTGCCGCATTCCCTCAAGGCGCTTTGCTTCTAGACATACATGGACAATCAGACGATCTGAATACCACTTTCCGATGCACCCGCGCTGGTCTGACAACCAAGGCTCTTGTTCAGAAGCACGGATTGGATGCAATCCAGGGCGAGAAGAGCATTCTTGGTGGGCTTGCCTCAAAGGGCTACAACGTCAACCCGAGTGTCGGCTCAGCGTCGCCGGAGGAAGATCGCCGCTTTGCCGGCGGGCACACCGTCTACCTTTATGGCAGCCATCGACCTCAAGGAATTGATGCAATCCAATTAGAGTTTGGCAAGAACCAGCGCACAAGCTGGAGCCTGGCTGAAAATTTCTCAGAGGCAATCACCACATTCCTCAATCACTATGGGTATTTGACTAAGTGAGCCCTAGCCGTTTGATCGAGAGAAAGTCATGTGGCAAGCAGGTTGCCGCCTTTCATGTCAATCTTTAGACAGCAGAAATCTGCCCTACGCGAAATTGCGTTATCTGATTCGGTCATTCGCCAACGTCCGCTCCTGGCTCGACATGGGACTTTATGATCGGTAGCTAGCCACCATTAACCCCGTGATGCATATAGAAATCGACAATCCCGCAAGACCGGACGTGTACGCCCTGCTCGATGAACACCTGCGCAATATGCATGAGCTCTCGCCGCCGGAAAGCGTTCACGCTCTCGACGTGAGTGGCTTGCAAAGCCCTGACATTACGTTCTGGACCGTCCGAGAGGGCAGCTTGCTTCTTGGCTGTGGCGCTCTAAAAGAACTCGTTCCCGAACATGGTGAAATTAAGTCAATGCGAACACCTGCAGCCTTGCGCGGCAGAGGCGCAGGACGTGCTGTGTTAAACCATATTCTGGTTGAAGCCCATAAGCGGGGCTACAAGCGCCTGAGCCTTGAAACTGGTCCTGCCGAAACGTTTACTGCTGCGCATCGGCTTTATGAAAGCGCCGGGTTTAAACACTGTGGCCCCTTTAGTGACTACAAGCTCGATGCCTTCAGTGTCTTCATGACGCTTGAGCTGCAAAGTACTTCAGCCTAACCCTTGCATTGGCGGAACATGCGACATCTGGCTTCGCCAGTGGCTGTACGCCCCTCATGTCAGACGGTAGACTTCAGCGACTCCCCTCTGCGGAATTTCACTACCTGATACCGGTCACCCATTAATGTCTGCTTTTGGCTACTCGAGCGGTTACAGAGAAAAAACGGAGCCCCACGGATTCAAACCTGGTCACCGCAAAAGCCGGCATTAGCCAGGCCACCAACACCGGCCAAGCCCTAATGTGTTGATCGCAGTTTAATCGGGTTCAGTTTCTTTCTGGAATCTACAGCCTGGCTCTCCAGCCAGCGCGCGGTCTGCGTCAGTGCTTTGTTCAAAGGGACTGCACTCCGCTGTACTCGGGATAGCAGCGTCGCACCCAGCCATTGCTGGTAAAGCTGCTGGGCCACCTCGTCCGGCTCAGGGCAGGCGACCAGCTCGCCTGTTGCAATGCCCTCCGCCAAACAAGAGGCCAGCCGGTCGATTACTTTGGCGGTGCCACGCTCGAGCACGACCCGCATCGCCTCAGACAGATCACAGACCTCGGCGCTGAGCTTAACAACCAGGCACCGGGCATGCAGATAGTCGCCAGATTGGCTGGCGTGCCAATGACTGAAAAATGCCAGCAAGCGCTGCGGTGCCGGCTGTCCTGCTGCGAACAGGCTGGCGTCGACCTCCACAAGATAGCTTTCGAAGTGGTGCTCGAGCAAGGCCTCACCGAACTGTTCCTTGGATCGGAACCAGTGATAGAACGAACCCTTCGGTACCGCTGCGGCGCTCAATATCTCACTCAAACCGACGTCCGAGAAGCCGCGTCCAGCGATGAGTACCTTGGCGCTGTCCAGTATCTTTAGACGCGTGTCGGTTGCAGGCTTAGTACTCATCGCTTGCGCTCTGGTTAGACGGTCGCGTCCGCCGTGGTCAGCGCGGGGTAGTCGTCGTAGCCTTCGGCGCCGCCAGCGTAGAAGGAGTCTGGTCGGGGAGCGTTGTACGGTCCGTTGCGACGCAGACGTTCCGGCAGATCCGGGTTGGAGATAAACAACTTGCCGAATGCGATGAAGTCGGCCCGATCTGCGTCTACCGCTGCAATTGCACTGTCGTGGTCGTAGTCGCCATTGGCAATATAGGCTCCATTGAAGATCTGGCGCAGGCGCTGGAAGTCAAAATCGCTGGTCCGGTCTTCCACCACATGCAGATAGGCCAGTTTGTACGCGTTGAGCTGTTCTGTGACCGCCTCGAACGTCGCCTGCGGCGCGCTGTCGGCGATATCGTTGAACGGGTTAACCGGCGACAGTCGCACGCCGACCTGCCCAGGATTCCAAACGGTCAGTACTGCCTCAGTAACTTCGCGCAGCAACCGGCTGCGGTTGGAAACCGATCCCCCATAGCTGTCATTTCGCTGGTTGGTTCCGTCGCGCAAGAACTGATCGATCAGGTAACCGTTGGCAGCGTGGACTTCGACCCCGTCGAACCCTGCGGACTTGGCATTCGCGGCCGCACGCCGAAAGTCTTCTACCAGGGCCGGGATCTCTGCGGTCTCGAGAGCACGTGGGGTCACGAACGGCTTCATGCCCTGGTCTGTGTAGATCTCCCCGGCAGGTTTGATTGCCGATGGCGCCACGGGCAAGCCGCCGTCCGCCAACGTGACAGGATGTGAAATTCGACCCACATGCCACAGCTGCAGGAAGATCTTGCCGCCACGCTGGTGCACAGCTTGCGTGACTTCTTTCCAGCCTTCGATCTGCTCCTGGCTGTGGATACCAGGCGTCTTAGGGTAACCCTGGCCCTGCGGCGTGATCTGGGTGGCCTCAGAAATGATCAGGCCGGCACTGGCGCGCTGGGCGTAATAGCGCGCGTTAAGTGCGTGCGGGACATTGCCTGCGGCGGCTCGACTGCGTGTCAAGGGCGCCATGATGATGCGGTTGGCCAGCGTCACGTCGCCAAGAGTTGAAGGAGCGAATAGGGCGCTGGGAGTTGGAGAAGTCTGGCTCATGGATAAATTGGGTTGGTTGGAGGTAACAACGCGATTGTATTAGACCGGTCGTCTAGTTGACTTATCCATCTATATTTACCGCTTTCGAGTGGGGCTTTGCCGCGTGCACGGTCGCGACGCGATGGCACCACCAAAGAAGACGGGAATTTGACAGCACTAACTTGACCGGTGGTTCGGTGATGTTTGACTTCCAGTAACCGGTCATTGACGAATGTCATCTTCTGGCTACGAAAGCTGCAGTCGAGACAAAGCGGACAACGCTGGGGAACAAGTCTGCACAAGGACGCGGTCATTCAATGACATACGTATTTGGACACAAACTAGCCGATGCAGAGAGGTGCTCGCGAGACCTGAAAAATGAGCATTGGCAATAAACCGGCTGTTTGTGGCATCAGGTGCTTCATAATCACTCCCTCGACCACTTGAAAACACACATATGACTATCAAGGAAGCGCAGAAGCTTGAGGCCGATACTTTCGAGGATGGGGACACTGAGCAGCCGATTCCTCCACCAGACATCGTCGCCTACAACGAGCTGCGGTCGTGTGCAGACCTCGTGCGTATGCAGGCTTCTGGTAAGTTGGAGCTTCAGCCCGACTTTCAACGGGATGTGGTTTGGAAAGCCGACGATCAGTCTCGCTTCATTGACTCGCTAGTAAAGCAACTGCCCATTCCGTCAATGTGTTTCAGTTTGGACTACAAGACGCAAAATTGGAAGGTCATTGATGGCCTTCAGCGCATGAGTTCAATTGTCAAATTTCTTTCAAACACGGACTGGCGCTTAGCGTCACTCCAGGACATTCACCCAGCGTTGCGTGGACAGAGAAACAGCGATTTAAGGAACGGAGACATCGAGCAGAAGCGCCTGTACACCCGCGTTGAAGATGTCTCAATCCCAGTGACCGTCATCCGCTGCGATTACACCCAGCGGTCGCACATGTTGTATTTGTTTACGATCTTCCATCGGTTGAACTCCGGCGGAGTACGGTTGACGAATCAGGAGATCCGAAACTGCATCTACTCTGGTGAGTTCAACACTGCGCTTAAATTGTTTGATCACAAAGACCTTAACTGGAAGGTCGTTAAGAAGCGGGTCTGGGGATCCATGGATCGTTTCAGATCCGTAGAGGTCCTGTTACGGGTTCTGGCCTTCAGTGACCGCAGAGAGACATACGACGGTAACCTCGCCAAGTTCTTAAATTCGTATATGCACGAACATATGAACAACGCTATCACGGCTTCTTCGATTGGCCCTGGGCTTGAAATGGTATCGGCCAAAGCAAAAGCTATCTTGGCATCCTCCAATAGCTCAAAACTGCCATTGATGATCATAGAGGCATTGCTGGTTGCCCTCTACTCGCACCGTCATACCCTAGCCTCACGCACAGATGAGTCACTGACTGCAGCCTATAGCGCGATGCTGAGTCTGCCGACGTTTGCTGAGGGCGTCCGCTATGCGGTATCCAGCGAAGTAAACCTAAAGGCGCGACTCAATGCGGCAGTGGCAGCCTTTGCACAGGTTTAAATCGTGGTCACGGCTACCCTTGCCGAACTCGACACTTGGTACAACGTCGCCGGCTTGAGTATTGATCGCACAAATCTTCTTTCAAAGCTAGCGACCATCGAGCTTTGTGGCTGGCTCGAAGGAGAGTTCGACCGACTCATTCGAGTCGTTGCCTCTGGGCGCGTCAGCAATGCAGGTTGGATTGAAAGTGAGGTCATCGACAACACTTTTGGCTTTCGGTACGACAAGCATTGGCGCGGCATGTTGTGCAAAGTGGTCGGGGAAGTTTTCGCCCAGCGCGTGGAGGCGGCGATGGAGGCGGCCCATCCCGGAGATCTTCAGCAATTGCGGACGCTGCTCGGGCAACTTTGGAAGGACCGATGCAGTTTTGCACATGCCGACCTGACTGCGAATAGGGCGGCAATGCTGACTTTCAATGCTCCAAGTCTTGCAATCAGTCGCCACTCGACGCTGATCACAATTCTCGGTCGGTACGAAGCCGCTATGGTCGGTGTGCTCGCTACCATCTAAGAACCATAAAGCGGTCTTTTGTGGAGGTCCGCTTCTGGCTACGGTAGTGGACATAGTCCAATCACGGTTCCAGTATGGCGCCACAGGGGTTAGGTGGCGCTCAAGCGGCCGACGCCATCTGGAAGCCCGGGGTGGACTTCGACAGCGCTTCCTCCTCTGGCGTCATCTCGGTGGCCACGCCATCAAACAGCGGCGTCGACAGATAGCGTTCACCCGTGTCAGGAAGCATGCAGCACAGCACAGAGCCTTCAGGCGCGTCTTGGGCCACCTGGATCGCCACGGCTAGCGAGGCGCCACCCGAGATGCCGGTGAAAATGCCTTCCTCCACCGCCAGCCGCTTGGACCAGGCGACTGCATCCGCACCAGACACAGGAATCAATTCGTCGTAGTAATGCTTGTCAACGGCTTCCTGCAGGACATAAGGGATGAAGTCTGGGGTCCAGCCCTGGATCGGGTGCGGAGTGAACGCGGGGTGACTTGCCGCTGGCGAATTGTGTTCACCGCGCTGCTGCACAATGCCGCTTGCTAGCAATGGGGCGAGCGCGGGCTCGCTGAGCACGATGCGGGTCTTGGGTCGCTCCTTGCGCAGTAAACGAGCCACTCCGGTCACGGTTCCGCCTGTGCCATACCCGCTGACCCAGAAGTCCAGGTGCTCATCCTTGAAGTCCGCCAGCAACTCGCGCGCAGTGGTGTTTTCGTGGATCGTCGCGTTGTCGCGCGTCTCAAACTGGCGGGCGAGAAACCATCCGTTCGCCTGGGCAAGCTCCTGGGCCTTCTGATACATGCCCAGCCCTTTGGCGGCACGTGGTGTGAGCACGACCTTCGCACCCAGGAAACGCATCAACCGCCTGCGCTCAACCGAGAAAGAGTCCGCCATGGTGACCACGAGCGGGTAGCCTTTGGCTGCACAGACCATGGCCAGACCGATGCCGGTATTGCCGCTGGTTGCCTCGACGACGGTCTGCCCCGGCAGCAGCTCGCCGCGGCGCTCGGCTTCTTCGATGATGCTAGCCGCCAATCGGTCCTTGACCGACCCGGCCGGGTTGAAGAACTCAGCCTTCACATACAGCCGCACGTGCTTGGGTGCAATCCGGTTCAGGCGGATGCAGGGCGTGTTACCAATCGTGTCGACGATGCTGTCGTAGAGTCGGCCGCGACCCTCAGTCGTTCGGGAGTGCTGCAAAGCCATGGTGAGGTCCTGCGTAGAGACGAGCGCCTTGCGACGCGGTGGCATCCATGGGTTGAGGCCGCTGTAACCGAGCGAGACCGAACCGCTGGACGAGGAACCCTGATCGTAACTGGTTAACCGCTTTCGGCGAGGAATCTTGATGTGACTTAACACTCACAGTTGATCGGGTAGCCGCCAGATAACCAGGATGGTTTTCGTCAGACTGCTTATGGCCGGTAGCTGTGCTGTTTGCGAAGTCTTCAGGTTGTCAGGGGCTCACTCATTTTTTCGGGGAGCCCTGGGCCTCCCGCGCTTTGCGACCTTGACTGGAGTAGAAACTGTCGCCCGGAGTTTTTTAGGACCTGCCTGAGACGATGTTGCCTCAGCTTCCGCATTCGCAATCGATGACGTGCTAGTTCCCTCAAGCAGCTCATCAGGTACGTATTCCACGAGATCTTCGATCTTGCAACTGAAGTATCTGCAAAGCCTATCCAGGATCGACATGGACGTGTTGTACCCCCGCTGATTCATCAATTTTGACAAAGTCACGCGATGAATATCGGTGTGCGAGGCAACCTCAATCCAATCAATTCGGCGGCCTTCAGTGAAGCTTTTTTTGGCTAAAGCTTCTTGGAGTTTCAGTCGAAGCATTTGTATTTTTTGTTTGAGTAGTCGATTGTACGCATCCCTTGATGTTGTTTAAACACAACGATAGATAACTCAATATATATTAAAAGTAGCGTATGAGCTTCATAAAAACTAAGATTGGCACATGCATCGCTTGATGCGTCAACCCAAGGAAAGCAATGAACGCACGTATCCAGACTACCACCCGAAAACCTGCCCGTCTCTCACTGGAGCTTGGCCGAGCCTACGCCGCAGGGATTGTTGACGGCGAAGGCTGCATCCACATCGCACGTCAGTTGCATCCGACCTCCCGTCGTGGATATGTATATCGAATGCGACTATCAATTTCGCAGAACCATCTGGCGACGCTGATCGACTTTCAAAACCTCGTGGGAGTCGAGGGTCTTGTGTATCAAGTCAACCGAACTAGCTCCCAGAATCGCGACAGCTTCCAACTCACCTACGACGGGCGGAAAGCACCTGAGGTGATCCGGCGCGTCATGCCCTACCTGAACCGTAAGGTGGCAGAGGCGAAGCTCGCACTTGAATTCGAATCGGTTTGCGAGATCAGCAGACACTTTGGACCTAAAGGCTGTCCTGATGTGCTGTGGAATTTACGCGACCGCTATTTTCGAAAAATGCAAAACCTAAAGTGATGGTGGCCGACATGAACAACACAGATACATACTCCCCAAGCCAGCAACAGCAAGCGGCAGTACCGCACCTGCGCCGCGGAAAACCGGCTAACCGCAGGCTGGCTGATCAAGTCAGAGAATCCCGGCGCATCTTGCTTGAGGCCACTCGCCTTGCGGAGCGGGAAGAGCATGCTGTCGATCCTAAAGACCAGGCCCGACCGGGGCATCGACCCCTCTATGACATGCAGGAGTTTGCAGAAAAGAAGGCATGGGTCAAAGGACTGGAGGGTGACTCTAAACAAACTTTGCTGAAGAGCTACGAGAAGCATGAAAAGCTGGGTTCCATCAGACGCATTGCCCAGGCGCCAGACCCTGAAATTCTGGAACCGCTGGTACGCGACTTCCCCAACTTTGCACAAGTGACTGAACTGATCGTGCGACGATTGCACCTGTGCCGAATGGCCCCCGAAAAACTTCTTCGGCTGCCACCAATTCTCTTGGATGGCCCCCCCGGTGTGGGCAAAACGGCTTACTGCAAGCGACTGTCTGAATTGCTGGGAATCCGGTTCGAACAAATTGATTTGTCATCAGGCGGCGTGGACTTCACCATGACTGGACTCGACTCGGGCTACTCATCAGGACGTCCTGGTCGGGTTTGGGACAGCCTGAAGCATGAGTGCATCAGCGTCCTGTGGCTGCTTGATGAGCTGGACAAGCCAGGAAACTCTAAAGCGCACTCAGGAATCAATTACTTGTTGGGACTTCTGGAGCCAGTGTCGGCCCGTCGATTCATTGACAACTCGGCGCTGTTACCGCTCGATGCAAGCTGGCTTTGCTATATCGCCACGAGCAATGATCTCGCGTTGATTCAGAAGCCGATCCTCTCGCGTTTTGAGGTCTTTACCATCACCCCGCCATCAAAACCCCAAATGCTGGCGGTGGTCAGAAGCATCTTTCGAGAAATCCGGAAAACCGAGGACTGGGCGGATGCATTTGAAGCTGAATTGACGACTGAAATTGTCCAGGCGCTAAGCACATCAACGCCAAGGGAAATAAGACGGAAGTTGATTCAGGCGCATAGCAATGCCGCAGCGCATCAACGCCGGCAGCTGCTCGTATCAGACATCCCTCAGTCCCAAATCCCGGCATCCGACGAAAAGTGTCGAATGGGATTTGTTTAAGCCAACTCAGTGTGGTATCTCAGCTTTAACCAAACGGAAAAATAGTATGCGCTTTGCCGACTTCGACCTTGCATCATTTCATTCCTGCTCCAACTACCAGCAGTCCGTCAATCGGCTGGCAGTGAACGTGACTCTGATTCCAGAGGGCTGGCATCCGATCTACTTGAAATGTATCCAGAGTTTGATGGCGATCAGATGCTCAAGTCGGGACAATATTCGCTTTCATGACCCCAGCTCTGAACTGGGCGTCTTGTCCATCGATTGCTTCAATCTGAGCGGTGCTGCTGAAGATCGCGCCGTCTTGGGCATCTTGCGCAAGCTCTCCAAGAAATCCACTTGCACGTGTGAGCAATGTGGCCGCAAAGCATGTGCATCAAAGGAATACGCTGAAGACCGGTCGCTTTGCGCACGCTGCTTTGTGCCCAAGGTGATGAAAAAAGAAATTCAGCACTGGCAACAAAGGTTGAGAGTCGGAAAAAGATCAATATCTAATCGCTACGACATCATCGCCATGGGGAAATTCTCACCCCATCTGAGAGTGCTTATTCCAGAAAATATGATTCGTCGCCTTCAAAGTGAAGATTCCACGTCGGCAATTGAATACATTACCTTCGCGGATCTGGAGCAGCTAGGCAAGCAACTGAAACAAGTGGAGGCGTATCTTGATCAAAACTGTCTCTGAGCTGAAACAGACTTCAGAACGGAGGAGGGCAACTACATTGTTGATCCATTGGCTGATCACGCCGCTTTGCAGTACCACTAAGATAGTTTATGAGTCCGAGTGGCGGGCCGTTCATCGGCTGACTCAATATGACTCTCGTTCAGAGTTCCTCAATCGGGGTGTAAATTAATTGCTCTTAAACCGCGTATTTCCTCCTATTCAGATTTAGTTCTGCTAAATTAACCCTAAGCACTGCACTATTTATTTTCTGACCAAAAGCTTTTAGCCTACGGTCAGACGCGTACTGGGATCGCGAGCCCAGGGTCACGCAGCGCACTACACGGTAGCGGCCGCCGTGAATCTAGCCCCCGCTTTATTTGAAGCGGAAAAACGACTACGTTTCTGACGTAATCGCCTGGGGCATGGTTCACGTGCCCGCCGATGTGTTCCTTGCCTTAGTGGGCTTCCATCCACTGACATTAAGGAACGCATCGTGAAAAGCACCGCTGAAATCAAACCCTCCGTATCCACCCACTCTGGCACTCCGCATGAGGTGGGAAAACTCGACATTGACGTCACTGTCAAGCCTACTTCGCTCGCTGCCATCGGTTTTGCCCAACCTCTTTTCCAGTCTGCGTCGGCTTCGCCTTCGCCTGCTGGCGAGTCAACCTCTTCTGTTGGACCTCTTGCCAACGCGCCGGCCTCTGACGGAGGTAAGGTCTATCGGATTGATCCGATCCTCATTCGTTTGATGGCCATGCCTAACCGCGATGCCAGTGCATTTGAATCGGACGAATTCGAAGAACTGCGAATCGCAATCTTGAGCAATGGCGGCAATACCGTTCCGATTGGGGTGGTTGAATTCGAGGAGATTGACGCCGAAGGCTTTAGGTATGAGCTCGTGTACGGCGAACGCCGCATGGAAGCTTGCAAACTGGCAAAGGTTCCAGTCCTTGCTTATGTCAAAAAAGCTGCCGAACTTCCGCCATCGCAGCGCACCCTGGAAACGGTTCGCGAAAACCAGGCGCGAGAAAACCTTTCCCCGTACGAGTTCGGACGCCAACTGAAGTACGTGCTCGACTCTGGCTATGCAACAAGCGTTCGCATGCTGGCCAGAGAAATCGGTCGACACCATAAGGATGTGAGCGCTGCCATTAAATTGGCTTGCCTGCCCCGTGAAGTCATCAGCGCATTTGCCAGCACTACGGAGATCCAGTTCCGCTTTGAAGCACCGCTTGCCCAAGCGCTTGCGGACAACGGCGAAGCGGTGCTGCGCGTGGCCAGGGACATTGGTGCGCAACCGGAGCGTCCTCCCGCCAGGGAGGTATTTCAACGCCTGATTGAAGCGGGGAATGAAGCCCCGAAGGCAGCGGAAAGTCAGGGTGGCGGACCGTCCGCCACCCCTGACAAAGGTGTGCTGTATGCCAACGGGAAAGAGGTCGGCCGCGTGGTGATCGATGGGAAAAAACGCGCGAAGATCATGTTGTCTCTTGAGTTGACTGACAAGCAGCAGGCAGCGCTGCGCAAACACATGGCGGCCTTTGTCAGGCGCCATCTCACAGATGTTGCTGCGCCAGCCCACACACAAGAAGCGGTACCGCCACCCATCGCGGCCGAAGAAAGTGCACTGGCTGCCGTGGCATCGGAGGCGAAAAAATGAGACGGTCGATCGCGCAGGAAAACGAAAGCGCTGGCGATTCGATCACGAAAACGGACTCCGAAAACGAAGGGAAACTGACATTACCGAACCCGCTCAGTAACACCCCGGGAGGGGTGGGGCTGGACGGTCCGGTAATGTGGGCCGAACCCAAGCCTTCAGGGTTGGGGGCGCGTAGCGCAGGCCCGGAGGAGTCGCTGAATGCAAGGACTGTGACGAAGGGCGTGGCTGCAGAGCAGACACAGCCTGCCGGCGCAGTGCTTGCGGTCAGCGAACCTGAGTGGCAGGCCATGCCTGCCGCGAAGAAATATACGCTTTCGAAACAATCCGTGATCGACGAAAGAAGCGTGAACGAAGCCGATCCGTGGACGAAGTGGCGTAAGAACTACGCAACTGACGTCTACGCAGTTACGCCATCGAAAAGTGCTTTCGTGGACAAAGCTGAAACGCTCGGGCGCGAAGAGGCATTCGCAATCATCAAGGCGGCGCGGGGGATGCTTCACGATGAAGTCGAGGCGAGGCGCTCTCGACGGGATACACCAGCGAGCCCGCAGACGCTTGCGGACTATGCCAAGAAGTGCCAGCAAATCGACACGGAAATCGAGGATGTGGAGCCAGGCGGTCCGAACCCGCTGCTCTTGGTCATGAGCCGATACGCGGCAAGAAAGCAAACGTTTTCAGTCATGAAGACCGCCCTGAAGTGGCGCGGACTCGAGCGAATGCGTACTTTGTTGCATAAACAAGACCTACTCCAGCGTGGGCAGCATGACAGCCTTTCATGGCGGACACTGCTGATTGAACTTAAGCACGTTTCAGCAGAACTTGAGTTGGTCCAGTCACTGCAGCGACAGGACGGCATGGAGCTGGCAGGTACGAGCACGAAGCCGTCGCGCTCGAAAAAACTCCTTTTGCCGCGCCTGCCATCTGGCTGGCAAGAGCGATTTCTGAACGCCAACATGTCGTCTGCGAAGTACCGACTGGCGGGCGTTCTGCTCAGGCACTGCGGCCTGAGACCCAAGGAGCTGGCAATGGGGGTCACGTTAACAGCCAGTGACCAAGGCGTTGGGGTACACATCGCCGGTGCCAAGGTTCGTGAAACGGCTGGCCAGCCTTGGCGTGCGTTCACGCTTAAGGCAGAACACATCCCCGAATGGTTTGTGCATGAGGTCAAAGCGAAGAGGCAGTTTGTGGTGCGGGTCGAGGAGGACGCTCTGCGCACACACTTGGGACGATTGAGCAATCGCGTTTTTTACCCTGATGGGAAGGGCGCTTCTCGCTCAAGCAAGAGTCAGTTGAAACTTTCCGCTTATGTATTTCGTCACGCACTGGTGACCGAGATGCGCGAGGATGGCTGGGAAACACAAAACATAGCCGCTGCGATCGGTGAGGGCTCGGCTGAGACTGTCCGGCTGTATGGAACCCGTGTCCGCACACGATCCAAGTCGCCGAAGGTGTTGGCGATTGATGCCGCCAGCGTTCAAGCCGCTCGGGCAGTTCGTGCAGTCGATTCGAGCGGATTGAGCGCTTTGCTGAACTACCAGGCAAAAGTGCGTCCTGAAGCCGCTCCGGGATAGCGTTGAAAAGACGTGGACTCAATCCAAGGAGGTTTCTCAAGAGTCACGAGGAAGGGAGATCAGGAGAGCCTAGACGCTGTGATCCAATCCTGGAGAGTGTCCGTGGATCTCATCAAGAATATCTTCGCACGCAGCCTTGACGCTTAGCGCCCTTGCCATCAACACAGCTTCTCTTGCGTCTTGAACGTTCGATTCGCAATAGCTGCCTTCTGCCCTTTCGGCCCGAACAAACCAGCGTTCGTTGAACGATGCCAGGAGATCCCGAGCCTGGCCACTGAGCTGGTGCTTGACGCCTTGACCATGGCGGTGTGGCGCAGAAGGCCCGAGGCCGAGGTGATCATTCATTCGGACCAGGGCAGCCAGTTCGCCAGCGATGACTTCAACCGCTGGTGCAAGGACAACGCCTTGCTGCCCAGTATGAGCCGGCGAGGCAACTGCTGGGATAACGCGGTGGCTGAATCCTTCTTCAGCAGCCTGAAGAAGGAAAGAATCAAGCGACAGATCTACCCGACACGCGACGATGCCAAGTCAGACGTGTTCGATTACATCGAGGGTTTCTACAATCGAGTCCGCAGGCACAGTCATCTTGACCTGCTGAGCCCGCTGGCGCTCGAGAAGCTTCGCACTGGAAGCTGAAATGTGTCTACGAAAGCGGGTCAAGTCCAGTCCGGTCTGTATACGCCATTTGGTGTCCTCGCTGTGGGAACGCTTCGTATGGTGTCGGACATACATGGTATCAAGATCGGCGACGGTGATCTGATTGAATTGAAGGAAAGAATGGGCACGATGCCAGCGCATCCCGACGTTGTGCCCGCCCTTTTGCGATTGCGCGACGCCGGTTTCCGCTTGGTGACGCTCACCAATTCGGCTAGCGCCAGTTCACCCTCGCCACTTGAAAACGCCGGTCTGAGTCGATTCTTTGAGCACTCATTCAGCGTTGAGGCAGTGAAAAAATTCAAACCAGCGCCGGAAACCTATTGCTACGTAGCGCAAGCCATGCAGGTAGGCGTTTCAGATCTGTGCCTTGTTGCTTGCCACCTTTGGGACACCTTGGGTGCGCAGGCTGCTGGTTGCAGTGGTGCACTGGTTATGCGACCTCACAACGCCCTGTTACCCGCAGCCGCTATTCCCCAACCCGACATCACTGCCGCCAACATGAAGGACCTGACCGACCAGATCATTCACCGCTGGCGAGTCGCCTGATGACAACCCGATACTTCATCTTAGCGACGGTGTAGCACTCATGACGCGATCCCCGGGGGAGGCGTGTTTAATACGAAATATTTGACGCTGATTTTTCCGTTTAGTCTTTTCTGAGCTACTCATAAAGCAGTCCTCAACGCTGGAGTTCCCATGAAAGTTTTACCTATTCTGACTTCACTTGTCGTACTTTTCGCGGCACAGATGACAATGGCAGCCGACGGTCTAATCGCGTACACGACGGTGTACCCAGACTGCTGTTCAACCCCAGTTGAGCCGGCACGCGATATGCGTCCATCCAGCGACGTGCATGCGCAGGCAGGGGTCAGCGCTAGCAACGAACAGGGGATCAGGCGCGGTCTTGCGCGGAGCTAGGTCGTTACCACGGGCACCTGGTGCAGCGCCCTAAATTGCCCAGAAGGCCACACAGTAACCTCCTTAGCCGGCACGGCCGAGACAGCCCGTCAGGCCACGTCAGGCCAGCGATGAGCCCAAGGCTGGGCGGCCTCGAAGTCGGCACCCAGATCTAGCAGCATGTCGTCGGCCCCGTAAGGGCCTATCACCTGCATGCCGATGGGCAGGCCTTCGCTCGACGGTGAGCAGGGCAAGGCAAGGCCGGGCAGTCCCGCGGCATTGACCCAGCCGGTGTAGACCGCATGGCCGCGCGGACCAACGTCTTGCCCGTCGATTTTTGGAGGAAACGCGAGTTCTGCCGGCCACGGCAGTGCCGCCGCAGAAGGCAGCACAATCGCATCAATCGTTGCAAACAGGTGCGCTGCGTCACGGCGAAGTTGCGCCACGCGCTCGACAATCTGCCACAGTCTGGCCGCCGGCAGCCGCCGACCCTGCTCTGCCATGTCGCGGTATTTTTGCGACGCTTGTGCCTCCCAGCCGGGCTGCGCCTCGAACATACGCGCAAGACCGATCTGGCCGACCTGCGGCCAGGCCTCGACGAAGAAATCGAGGTCGAGCGGCAGAGCGCCGCTTTCGATGCGGTGCCCGAGCTGCCCGAGCCCGGCCACGGCCCCGCCCACGCTCTGCGCAATCTGCGGATCCAGCGGTGCGCTGCCAAAACGCTCCACGTACAGAATGCGCAGCGGCGACTTGCGCCGGGGTTGTGATGCGGCATGTGCAGCCGCCATGGACAAGCGATCGGAAGGCGAGGGTCCGCGCATGACGTTGAACAGTAGACGCGTATCGGCGACGGTGCGGGCCAAGGGGCCGATAACCTCGAAGTCGAGCAGAAGACTGGGAAAGACGTGCTCCCTCGGCACGGCACTGAGCGAAGGCTTCAATCCCACCAGACCGGCATGCGAGGCGGGCCGCCTTATCGAACCTCCACCGTCCTGGCCGATGGCAAAAGGCGTGACGCCGCATGCCACGGACGCCACGGCGCCGCCACTCGATCCGCCGGGCGTCAGCCGCAAATCCCACGGATTGCGCGTGGCGCCGAAAAGAGGGTTGTCGGTGTAGCCCTCCAGTGCAAACTCCGGCACATTGGTCTTGCCGATGAGCGGTGCACCGGCAGCACGCACACGGCCGGCGGCCATCTCGTCGTGCCGGCTCTGGTAGTGCTGCAACCCGCGCGTGCCCCAGGTGGTCGGCAGGCTGGATGTGAAAAGGCTGTCCTTGACCGACATTGGTATCCCGTCGATCGGTGACAGCGGCTCGCCGCGGGCATGACGTTCGGTCGCTGCGGCAGCCTCGGCCAGAAATGCAGTATCACGCCGCGCGATGACGGCGTTGATCGACGGGTTCACCGCCTCCAGCTGTGCAAGGCAGGCTTTCGCGACATCGGTGGGTGTCAGCGAGCGCTCGCGAAAGCGCCGGCCCATCTCGGTTGCGCCCAGCCGCCACAGGCCCTCCTCCTCAGGTGCGTTGTCAGCCATGTTCACATGTGAGCCGGCAGCCAGGTCACCAGCTGCGGCACGGCCATCATCAGCATGGTAAACAGGATCATGATCACAGCATAAGGCAACGCACCCCAGATCGCGTCCTCAATCCCGCCTTTGTCCGGGCGGATTCCGTGCACAACAAAAAGGTTCATGCCCACCGGTGGCGTGATCAGGCCCAGCTCGCACATCAGCACGATGAAGATGCCGAACCAGATCGGGTCCACACCAAGCGCCGTGGCAATCGGGTAGGTGATGGGAATGGTCGCCACCTGCATGGACAGGACGTCCATGAACATGCCGAGTATCAGGTAGAAGACGATCAGCGCAAGGATCAGGCCCGTCGCTGACAGTCCGAGCCCAGCCACCCACTTGGTCATCGCCTCGGCCACGCCGGTGAGGCTGATGGTCAGGTTCAGGATGAAGGCGGCCGTGATGATCAGCAGGATCATTCCGCTGACGCGCGCCGTCGAAATGAAGCAGGTCTTCATGAGTTCGCGGCTCATCTTGCCCGAGTGCACTACGAACACTAATGCCGCCATCACGCCCAGCGCGGCGCTCTCGGTGGTCGTCGCAATACCGAAGTACAGGCTGCCCATCACAATGCCGAATACGACCATCGGCGGCACCAGGTGCACCAGGGACTTGACGCGCTGGTCCAGCGGCACCTTGGGCTCGCGCATGGCATTGCCGCTCATCAGCGACGACACCGCGATGTACAGCATGAAGCAACCGGTGAGCAGGATGCCGGGAATGATACCGGCGATGAACAGCTTGCCGATCGAGTTGTTGGTGAGGGAGCCGTAGACGATCATGTTGACACTCGGCGGAATCAGGATGCCGAGGGTGCCACCGGCCGCCAACGAGCCGAGCGAGGCGCGCATCGGATATCCGCGCTTTTGCAGCGACGGGAGTGCCACCGTTCCTACCGTCGCGGCCGTAGCCACGGATGAGCCCGACGTGGCAGCGAAGAGTGCACAGCTGCCGATGTTGGTATGAAGCAATCCGCCGGGCAGGCGGCCGAGCCATGCCGACAATGCGATGTACATGCGGTCGGCAATGCCCGAGCGCAGCAACAGCTCCCCGAGCAGGATGAACAGCGGGATCGACGTCAGCAGGTTCTCGTTGTGCACGCCCCAGATCACCGGGGCGATCGAATCCATGAAGGGAATGCCATAAGCAGCGATGCCGCCCACGATACCCACGACGGCCATCGAGGTGGCGATGGGCAGACCCACCAGCATCATGATGAGCATGACGAAAAACGCGACGGCGAAAAGTGTGACGGTCATCGAGCGGCTCCTGTCTCACCTGCCTGGCGCTGCGCCAGGTCATCGAGCTCTTCCTTCAGTTCTTCTTTGGTGCTCTTGGGATGGAAGTCGTAATTCAGCACGTCGATATGTCCTTTGAACAGCAGGCTGCTGGCGCGCAGTGCGTAGCCGATAGCCACCAGGGCGAAAACCACGAGGCCGATATACCAGACCGCTTGGGGACGGATGAGCGGCGTCGCCCACGGTGTTTGCGCCGTGCTGCCGTACTGCAGCGTGTCGGTGATGACTTTGGTCGCTATCCACGCCATGAAGGCGGCGAACACCGCCAGGGACAAGACAGAGAACCAGTTCAGGAAAGCCTGCAGCCGCCGAGGAAAGCGTTCGTGAAAAACATCGACACGGATATGGTTGCGGCCCATCAGCGCCAGACTGAAGGCAATGGTCGAACCGACGGCTAGCGCATACCCGCCCAACTCATCGGCCCCCTGGATCGACACGTTGAAGACCTTGCGCGACACGGTCTCGACCACCACCACGCAGGCGAGCAGTAGGAAGATGCCGCCGAAGATAGTCGCAAGCACCGACTCGATGCGATCCTTCATGACGGCACCCTCCCCAGGCACAAAGCAGTCCGCGGTGATGCCGCGCTTGCGAATGTCACGGTGCAGCTCACTTCACGCCAAGGATGGGACCGACCGTTGCCAGCCAGTTTTTCGAGCAGTCCGGGTTGGTCTTGTCGCAGACTTCGGCCCAGGTCGGCAGGGACACTTTGGTGACCGCCGTGCGGATCAGCGCGCCGTCCGCCGGCGACACTGGCACATTGACCAGCTTGAACTTCTTGCCCGTGGTGCAGGGGTCCTTGCCGGCATTGCAATTGAGGGCGTCCTGGAAGAGCTCTTCCGAGTACTTCCAGATGTCGTCGGTCAGCGCGTCGAATGCAGCTTTCAGTTTGGCCTGCTGGTCCGGCTTGAGTTGGTTCCAGGCCTTCAGGGAGATCGCATAACCGTTAAGCGCCATCTGAAAACCGAGTGGCAGCTGGTGCGTGGTCACCTCGGGCCAGCCGGCCGAATTGGCCGAGCTGGGGCCGGTGATGGCGCAATCGACCACACCCAGCGACAGAGACTGGTGCGTATCGGCAAAAGACACAGGCACCGGCGTGCCGCCGACCAGCTCGATGAACTTGGCCAGGTTCTGGTCATAGACGCGGACTTTCAGGCCTTTGATGTCGGCGAGCTGGCTGATCGGTTTTTTACAGAACAGGATTTGCGGACCGAAGGGCCAGACCCCGAGCAGCTTGACGTTGAACTGTTTCTGCAGGCGCTCGTCAGCCGTCTGGAAGTAGGCGGCAGCCACCTTGCGGCCCGTGGCGTAGTCGGGGCTGGCGCCCACCAGGTCGAGGCCGAGAATGGTCGGCTCATCGCGCGAGTTTTGCGAGACGCGCAGCGACACGATGTCGAACAGGCCGGCTTTCATCACCCGCAACTGCTCCGTGTCCTTGATACCCAGTGTATCGATGGGCTTGTAGTCGACCTCAAGCGGAAGCCCGGTCTTTGCAGCGAGCTGCTCGAAAAAGGGTTGCTCCTTGTTTTTCTGTATCAGCCCGGTTGCCAGCGGCTGGCCGATCACGCGGAACTTGATCTTGTCCTGCGCCTGAACGGGTGCAAGAAGGCCGGCCGCAAGGGCGGCGACCACGGCAAGCAGAGCGAAGCGGGAACGATAGGTCATGGTGGACTCCAGGGTTGAGGTGAGGGCGAGGCGAGTGAAAAGCGAGAATGTTCAATAACCAAGTGCACGCGGCAGCGCAGTGACGACGGACGGAACCAGCATGCAGAGCACCAGCACGCCATACATCAACACAATGAAGGGCCAGAGACTCTTGACCAGGTCGCGCATGTGCACGCCCGTGATGCCGCAGACAACGAACAACACCACGCCGACCGGCGGCGTCAACATGCCGATGACGAGGTTGAGCACGAACAGGAAACCGAAGTGCAGCGGGTCAATGCCGTATTGCAGTGCAATCGGGTGCAGCAGGGGCACCAGCATGATGTAGGCGGCGTTGGATTCGAGGAACATGCCGACCACGAAGAGCAGTACCGCCACCAGCGCCATGAATGCCAACGGGTTGGTGGTGAGGCCGCGCAGCAGCTCGGAGAGCTGTTGCGGCAGCAAATCGACCGTCATGAGGTAGGTGATGATCGAGGCAAACGCAATCAGCGCACCGACCATGGCCGAGGTGATGGCGGCGCGGATGACAATGCCCGGCAGGTGCGCCAGCTTGAGGGTACGGGTCACGAAAAACCCGAGAAGCATGGAATAGACCACGGCGATGGCCGAGCCTTCCGTGGCGGTGAAAGCGCCGCCAACGATGCCGCCGATGACCAGCACCGGCATGGCCAGCACCACCAGCGAGCGCCGCAACTCCACCAGTACCGCGCGCAACCGGAAGGGCTCACCCGTGACGGCCCACCCACGGCGGGTGGCGATCCACGAACACAAGCCGATAAATCCGAAGGTGATCAGCAGGCCCGGCACGACCCCGGCCATGAACATGCCGCCGACGGAAACAGACGAGCCGGCCATGAAGGCGTAGACGATCATCGCGCCTGAGGGAGGAATGATGGGCCCAAGGTTGGCGGCGGCCGCGACGATGGCAGTGGCGAAATGCTTGTCGTAGATCTTGCTAAGTGAAGGCACCAGCATCGATGACAGCGCACTCGCGTCGGACACGGCAGCACCGGAAACGGTGGCCAGACCCGCACCCGCGAGCATGGTGACGTGTGCCATTCCGCCGCGCACCCGGCCTACGAGCGTGTTGGCCAGCGCGATCAGGCGTTCCACAATACCGGCCTTGATCATCAGCTCGCCCGCCAGCATGAAGAACGGGATCGACATCAGCGGAAATGAGTTGACTGAATGCATCATGCGCTGCGGCACCATGCTGAAGTCGACACCGCTGTACCAGAGGGCTCCCAGCGCAGCCACGCCCATGGCAAAGGCGATGGGCAGGCCGAACAGGGCGAGTGCCATGAAGGCGATGACGACGGCAAGGCTCATTCGGCACTCTCCATCGTTGCCGCAGGGGCGCCTACAACGGCAATTCGCAGCAAATGCAACGCACTCAGCAACGCACCGGCGCCCACGGGCACGATGAACCAGCCGACGCTCCAGTCGACAGTGGCCATCAATTCGTCCCACTGCTCGCGAGCCACCCCGAGCGAAGCCCATGCAATCGCCAGCATCAGGGCGGCCGAGAGCAAGGCGCCCACACGTCCTGCGACTACGCGCCACGCATCCGGGAGCTTGTCCACCAGGATATTGATACCGATATGAGAGCCTTGCTTCACGCCCAGCGGAACTGCCAGGAACATTGACCAGACGAAGGCCAGCCGGCCCACCTCGTCCGCCCAGTCGATGGAGCGATTGAAGCCATAGCGCAGGCCGACCTGCGCGGAAACCACGGCGACCATGACTGCGACGGTGGCCAGGAGGATGCCCGTTACGAGCTGGTCCAGGCGATTGAGAACAGCGCCTGAAAAATCGAAGGCTTGCCTGGAAGCCGTCGTGTGTGTGCTGGTTGTCATGAGATGTGGCTTCGGTAGCTTCGCGCCGTTATTTTTTAGCCGCTTCCGCCAACACCTGGTTCACCAAATCGGCGCCGGCGCGTTTTTTCACTTCTTCGATGACGGGCGCAGTCGCCTTGCGCATTTCCTCGAGCGCGGCGGGGCTGATTTCGGTATAGGTCATCTTGGTCTTGAGCTCGCCAAAGCGCCGGGCTTCGTCCTCGGCCGCCAGCTTGCGTTGAAAGGCGATGGTCGCCGTCATCGCCTCGCGCACCGCTTTCTGGAATTCAGGCTTGAGCTGCTCGAAGGCCTTGCGGCTTGCAACCACGGCGATCACATCGAAGAAATGGCCGCTGTTGGACAACTGCTTTTGCACTTCGCTGTAGCGTGCAGCCGAGATCACCGTGTACGGGTTCTCCTGGCCGTCGACTACCTTTTGCTCCAGCGCCGAATAGAGCTCCTTCACGTCCATGGCAACAGGGTTGGCACCTAGCGCCCGAAAGGTGGCCAGGTGGGTCTCATTCGGCTGCAAGCGGATCTTCAGGCCCTTGAGGTCGGCCATGTTCTTGATCGGGCCCCGGCTGTTGGTGATGTGTCGCATGCCCAGCTCCATCCATCCGAGCGACAGGAAGCCCTTGTCCTGCAGCTTCTTGTCAATGGCTGCGCCTACCGGTCCGTCGATGACGCGAAAGGCCGTATCGCGGTTGCTGAAGACGAAGGGCAGGCTAACCGCCTCGAGCTCGGGCGCTATGCGCGAGAGAAAGGCAGCGCCGACCCAGGTGAGCGCCAGGGTCCCGGAACGCACGGCGTCGACGTTCTCCTTCGCCCCGCCCAATTGCATCGCCGGGAAAACATCCACCTGCAGCTGGTTGTTGGTCAGGCGGGCGACCTCCTT
Organism: Synechococcus sp. UW140; assembly: GCA_943370905.1. Classification (GTDB taxonomy): domain Bacteria; phylum Pseudomonadota; class Gammaproteobacteria; order Burkholderiales; family Burkholderiaceae_C; genus Polaromonas. Next base: position 7,356 of record CALRSS020000004.1, on the reverse strand, counting down.
CTTGAAGACCTGTTCGACGGCCACACTGCTCGGATGCTCGGCTGCGAAGTTACCGGCAATCTGCAGTTTCTGCTGTGCGAGCGCCGGAGCCTGTGTGTAAGCAACTGCGAGGAAAGCGGTGGCAGCGAGCTGCAACAGGATTGGCTGTAATGCGAAGGTGGTGCGAGTGGTCATGTGGGTGCTTTCATTGGAGGTTCTGGGGAAATCGGTGAAGCAATTGCCAGTTGTCGCTCAGCGCCTGCCGTCAAGGAGTTGCGCGATGGAGGGAGGCAGACCCCGATGCTGCTTCTGCGGTGGGGGCGAGAAGCTGCCGCGCTGGGCACTGCCCGCCTGCAGGGATACCAAGGTCTGCGCGTGGTGCACAGCGCTAGAGACACCGTCGACAACCGGCACGGGAAGCTGCCCCTTGAGCGCCCGCGCAAAACCCGCCAGGGGCGCACCTGCCAGCACGATCACATCGGCGCCGTCCTCGTCCACAGCCGCCTCTGCAAGCGATTTCAGCGCCTGCATGTGGTCGTCCTGCACGGTGCCTATGCCGGCCAGCGGCCTGCTGAGTGCCCGGATACTCGCCAGCCGTGAGCCGAAGCCGTAGGAGTCGACCACCTCGCGGTACCAGGCCTGGATGCGCTGCGAGATGGCAATGATGGAAATCCGGTTGCCGAGCAGCATCGCGCTGGCCAGCGCGGCCTCGGTGAGACCCGTCACAGGAATGGGTAATGCTTCGCGCAGCGCGGCAAGGCCCGGGTCGCCGAAAGCGGCGATCACCACGGCGTCGTAATTCGCATGGTGCTTTGCTGCCATTTCCGCCGCTGCGTAGGCGCCCAGCAAGGCCTCGAAGCGGGTTTCTATATAGGCCACGCCGAACGGCGCTGTCATCACGTCCACAGTCGTTCCGGGCAGCATGCTGCGCTGCGCTTCAGCACGGATCAGCTCGGTGACGCTGTCTGAAATATTGGGATTGATGAGGAGCAGTTTCACGCCGCACTCCCGGTACGCCGCGGCGCAATGGTCGGCGTGGCACGCTTGAGAAACTGACCGCGGCCTTGCCGACCGTGAAAGTCCTTGCCGTCCCAGACGATCTCTCCGCGCGACAGGGTCATGCCCGGCCAGGCCTTGAGCTTCATGCCTTCATAGGGGGTGTGGTCGACCGCATGGTGCAGCTGGCTGTTGGTCAGCACCAGGTCGCGCTCGTCCCATATCACCAGGTCGGCATCCGCCCCGATGGAGATACTGCCTTTGCGCGGATGCAGCCCGTAGGTTTTGGCTGGGTTGGTGGCCGTCAACTCGACAAACTTTTCGAGAGTGATGCGGCCTTCGAGCACACCCTCCGAGTAGAGCAGTGCCATCCGCGTTTCGATACCGGCGATGCCATTGGGAATGTGTCGGAAAGGCACTTCCTGCCCCTCCGGTTTCTTGCCTCCCTCGCCTTCCACATTGAATGGGGCGTGGTCTGATGAAAATACCGTGAACAGCCCGTCGTTCAGGCCGTCCCAGATGACCTGCTGGTTGGACTTGTCGCGCGGCGGCGGGCTGCAGATGCAGCGTGCGCCCTTGTAGCTGTCGTCGAGGCCGAGGTCTTCTGCGGTCAGGAAAAGGTATTGGGGGCAGGTCTCGGCAAAGACCTTCAACCCGTGGCTGCGGGCCCAGCGAATCTGCTCGACCGCCTCCTTGCCGGAAACATGCACGATGAGGATGGGCACGTCCACCAGTTGCGACAGTGCGATGGCGCGGTGCGTGGCCTCTCGTTCGACCAGCATCGGCCGCGCGTGCGCATGGAACCGGGGGGCTGTGCGGCCGCTTGCCTCAAGGCGCTTTGTCAGCCATTCGATGCAATCGGCATTTTCTGCGTGGACCATAGCCATGGCCCCGTGCTGCCGGGCGACGTCGAGCACGTCGAGAATCTGCCCATCGTCCAGCTTCAGGTCGTCGTATGTCATGTAGATTTTGAACGAGGTGAAGCCCTCTGCAATCAGGGCCGGCAGCTCGGTGGACAGCACGGCAGGCGACGGGTCGCTGACGATAAGATGGAATGAATAGTCGATATGCGCCCGCCCGTCGGCACGGCGGTGATAGTCGTCCACGGCCGCGCGCAGCGAATGCCCTTTTTCCTGGGCGGCAAACGCAATGACGGTGGTGGTGCCGCCGCAGGCGGCTGCCCGCGTACCCGTGTTGAAGTCATCAGCCATGCGCACAGGTGGGGCCATGGGCTGGTCGAGATGGCAGTGCGCGTCCACGCCTCCGGGCGTGACGACGCGACCGGCAGCGTCGATTTCGCGCGTCGCAGCCCCCAGTTGCCCGCCCAGCGCCACGATGCAACCATCGCGCACACCAATATCGGCCATGTATACATCGCTGGCCGTAGCGACGCGGGCCCGGCGAATCACGAGGTCCAGGGCGTCAGCAGCCATAACTGCCTCTCGATGCACCAGTTTTGGGCAATATTGTCGACAATAGTGCGGTGCATATTGTTGACAACGAAGTTGACGAATGATTTTGGTGCGACATTGTTTTGAATCAGATTAACGATTGCAGCGAGCAAAATTCGGGCCCGATTTACGGGATCAGCTCCAGAAATCCTGCTCTATGACTTCAGAATAAGAAATATGAACCCAATACAAATTGTCAACAATAGTGTTTACACTTATGCAAAATATTGTTCTTGCAGTCACGGAAAAAGATCAGTTCGTCCAATTCGTGCTGCAATGCAAGGCGTTTCCCATCTATTCATTGAGGAGCTGTTTTGGCCGCAAAAGCTGTCCGCCTCGGAGTTTTGACACCCTCCTCAAACACTGCGCTGGAGCCGCTGACCAGCGCCATCGTCGCAAGCCTGACCGGAGTCACGGCTCATTTCTCGCGCTTTCGCGTGACCGAGATTTCCCTCAGGCCTGAGGCTTTGGGCCAGTTCGATGACAGCCACATCCTGGCCGCAGCCGAGTTGCTGGCCGATGCCAAGGTCGACGTGATCGGCTGGAGCGGCACGGCTGCAGGCTGGCTCGGCTTCGATGCGGACGTCCGACTCTGCGAGCGAATCCGCGAGCGGACTGGGGTACGCGCAACGACTGCGGTATTGGCCCTCAATGAGCTGTTGACCCTCAGAGGCGTGACGCGTCTGGCGCTGGTCACGCCCTACACCGGCGACGTTCAAGACCGTATCGTTGCCAATTACGCGAGCATCGGCGTGGAAGTCATCGCTGAGCGCCACCTGGGCATATCGGTGAACCATGACTTCGCACTGGTTGCACCAAACACGCTCGAGCACCTGATGCAGGAGGTGGCCGCCGGCAAGCCACAAGCCATCACGACTTTCTGTACCAACCTGCATGCGGCCGGTCTCGCCGCACAAGTCGAAGCGGATCTGGGTATTCCGCTGCTGGACACCGTCAGCACCACCATCTGGGGCATGCTCCGCGCAACGGGTGCGGACCCGTCAGCGGTGAAAGGTTGGGGGGAACTCTATGGCTGGCGCTGAAATACCCGCCGCGGCACGCGAAGCGCCCACGCTTGGTAAGATAACTCTGCCCGGAAGCACTGCCAATGACGAGGCGGCGCCTGCCGCACGCAGCAGGGAATAGCCCCCACCGATCCCCGACCTTCACACGTTGCCCATGCCCCGTCCTGCGCGAAAAACAGCTCCCGTGGTTCGTCTAGAGCGCGAGACCGCCAACGACGACATCTACGAAAAAATCTACGGCGCCATCGTCGAGCATCGCCTGCATCCGGGGACCAAGCTCGGTGAAGACCGGCTCGCCACGATCTTCGGCGTCAGCCGGGCCCGCGTGCGCGAAGTTCTCGCCAGGCTGGCCCATGAACAGGTCGTCAACCTGTATCCGCAGCGCGGCGCCTTCGTCGCCAAGCCCCCGCCCGAGCAGGCCGTGGACGTGTTCGAGGCCCGCCGGCTGATCGAGCCGGCATTACTCAAGCGGCTGATCCACACCCTGACTTCGGAGAAGGTGGCACGCTTGCGCCAGCACCAGGAACTGGAACTGGACGCCCGCCGGCGAGACGACAAGCGCGCCGTCGTGCGGTTGTCAGGGGAGTTTCATCAGCTGGTGGCTGAACTGGCAGGCAATGCCTCGCTGGTCCGAAGCATGCGGGAGCTGTCCACCCTCACCTGCCTGATCATCATTCTTTACGATGCGCCGACGGCCTCGAGCTGCCGCGCCGACGAACATTCGGACATCATCGACGCGATCGCCAAGCGCGATACCGCACGTGCTGAAAAATTAATGCTGGCGCACCTCAACCATATTGAGAGCAGCCTGAAACTGGACAGCTTGACGGACGAAGTCGACCTGGAGGCCGTCTTTGGCCTGTAAGCCGCCACAGGCTAGCAGGCCTTGTGCAGCACCTTGGCAACAGACGCTGCGCCACCAGTGAGTAATCTATCGTGATAGCCGCGACAGCGAAATGGGGCAAACTCGCGAGGTCTTAGATCAGAACAGCCACAGCACAGCTCCTTGCGCTAGCCGTTTTCGAATTGAGCAGCGCCGGCGCTAAAACGCTTTGCTTTCCATGCAAAGTAAAGCCGCGCAGACATCCACTGGTCAGCAGCGCGTTCAGCCCCAGTCCTGCGCCGCTCAGTCGGCGTGAGTTCGGCCCGGCCTGCCATGGGATCCTGTCGATCCTTATCCGTCCGTGATCAAAAAATGCGACAGCCTGCCATAGTCCGTCCAGTGAAAGCGGCAAGCTGATGCGACCGAGGAACGGAATCTTGCCGCCACCGCGCAATGCGTCCCGTCGCCTGTATCTTTAGCGAAAAAGCCGAAGAACTCGATGTTACGAGCAGCCGATGCGTTCGCGATTGAAATGCTGCAGCTTCTCGATCAGATGAAAGTCTTGTAAAAGTAACGGTCCACAGGGGCCTGCCGACAGACTGTTCTGGTTGTCGGTGATAGGAATACCAGATGCCGTCGTGATCGGTGAGGACTGGACTGACGAGAAAATCTGCGCTTTGCGTTTCATTTTCAAAGACTCCATGAATTGAATGAATGGCTGAAATCTCCCCCTATCTGATAGGCCGACGGGCTTACCCCTGCACAAGGATGATTGAGAGGGGAGAGGGTTTCATAGTCTGACTTTAGTGGTGACCCCGGAAAGATCACCACGCAATAGCGCCAAAATCGAGAAGACACTTCGGAATCGTGCAACAGCAGGTCCATACGTACCGTAGGTCATGCGAAATGTAGACCAGAACATCTCAGTTCTAGCTGTGAAGGTCCATAGGTTGTATCTGTTCATCTGAGTTGAGTTTGAGAGACTGGGAATTACCACACCCCCAGAATCCTCAAGGAACTCAACCAGATGAACATCCATAAGAATGCCCGATTGACGCTGGCGCGTCGAGTTGAAATGGTCAAGGACATGACTGAACGTGGCTTGTGCGTCAGTGCCGCGGCGCTGGCGCACGGTGTGACAGCTCCCACTGCTCGCAAGTGGCTGGGCCGGTATCTGGCCTTGGGCGAAGCCGGGCTGGCCGACGCGTCCTCGCGCCCCACCAACTCTCCAGGGCGTATCGAGCCAGCCAAGGCGTTGGCCATCGTGGAGTTGCGCCACAAGCGACCAACCCAAGCGCGTATTGCAGTGGCGCTGGGTGTCTCCAAGAGCACGGTGTGCCGAGTGCTGGCACGCGCGGGTCTGTCACGCCTAGCCGATTTTCAGCCCGTCGAGCCAGTGGTGCGCTATGAGCACGAAGCGCCGGGCGACATGCTGCACATCGACACCAAGAAGCTGGGGCGCATCGTGCGGCCCAACCATCGCGTGACGGGTAGGTTGGCGCTCAACTAGGCATGAGTGTTGATTTCCAGATGAAATTGACCCCTTGGGGATGCGGTTAAAAACTTGGACTATCTGGAGGTAGTTCATGTATTCGTACGAAGACCGAATTCGAGCCGTCAAGCTCTACATCAAACTGGGCAAGCTTCTCGGGGCCACCATCCGTCAGTTGGGCTATCCGACCAAGAACTCCCTCATTGGCTGGCACCGGGAGTACGAGCTAAGCCGAGACCTGCGAGTCGGGTACGCTCGATCAGGACAGAAGTACTCCGATCAGCAAAAGCAAGCTGCGGTACAGCATTACCTTGATCACGATCGGTGCATTGCTTCGACCATGCGGGCATTGGGCTATCCATGCCGGGCGTTACTGACCGAGTGGATTGATGAGGTGCACCCCGAAGCTCGATACCGCATGGTGGGCCGTGCACCGAACATCTTGCATACCGAAGCGCTTAAAAGTGCAGCGGTGATTGAGCTTTGCACCCGAAAGACCAGCGCACAAGAAATCGCCCAGAAGCTGGCGGTATGTCGGCCTACGCTGTACAACTGGAAAAACCAGTTACTCGGCCGAGAGGTACCTGCATCCATGAAACGTCAAAACAATTCACCGCCAGTGCCTGATGCTGCTGAACTGCAGCGCCAAGTCGAGTCGCTTCAACAGAGCATTCACCGTCTTCAGCTCGAACATGACATCTTGAAAAAGGCTAATGAACTGCTAAAAAAAGGCCTGGGCGTCAACCCTCAGCTCCTGAGCAATCGGGAGAAGACTCTGTTGGTTGATGCCCTGAAGCCCACCTACTCGCTCACAGAGCTACTTGGCGAACTTGGCCTGGCTCGCAGTTCCTACTTCTACCACTGCGCCCGCCAGCGAAGGCCTGACAAATACGCTGACGCCCGTGTTGCCGCTGCCGATGTGTTTCAGAGCAACCACCGTAGCTATGGTTACCGGCGCATGCGTGCGGCGCTGGGCAGCCGCCAGCTACACCTATGTGAGAAAGTTGTGCAGTGCCTGATGAAGCAGGAGGGCTTGAGTGTTCCCGCGCGCAAAAAGCGTCGATACGGGTCCTATCTGGGAGAAATCAGTCCTGCGCCCGAAAACCTCCTCAACCGTGACTTCCAAGCGGCGACACCGAATGAGAAGTGGCTCACCGACATCACGGAGTTTCAGATCCCGGCTGGAAAGGTTTACCTCTCACCAGTGATCGACTGCTTCGATGGCATGGTGGTGAGCTGGACGCTGGGTACCCGACCGGACTCCGAGTTGGTGAACACGATGCTCGATGCGGCCATTGACACGGTGGGGCCGAGCGACAACAAGCCTGTCATCCACTCCGATCGTGGCGCCCACTACCGTTGGCCGGGCTGGCTCACTCGGATACACAACGCGAAGCTGACTCGGTCGATGTCGCGCAAAGGGTGCTCACCGGATAACGCGGCCTGCGAAGGTTTCTTTGGGCGCCTGAAGAATGAGATGTTCTACCCGCGGGATTGGAAGTCGACCACCATCGAGGTGTTCATCCGAGCGGTGCACGAGTACATCCTCTGGTACAACGAAAAACGGATCAAGATATCGTTGGGTTCCCT
>CALRSS020000003.1:0-328919 GCA_943370905.1 Synechococcus sp. UW140 | reverse complement strand
CCCTTGTGAATGCGCCGAGGAGCGCAGGGCCAGGCGGATCAGGGCTGGCGTTGTCTGAGCCGAAGGCGAGTTTAGCCAGACCCCGCCTGGACCGAGCACCGCAGGTTGCCCGTAGCGCAGCGAAGGGACGCAGGCACCAGGGTCGCCTTTCTTTTGCTTACTTTTCTTTGGCGAAGCAAAGAAAAGTGAGTTGCTGCCGGGCAACCCCCGGCCAGCATGCCTCAGCAAAGAGCGCCAACTTTGAACAGATGGAAAGACCGTCACGCAGGAACCTCTTTCCTGCGCCCAAACCTGCGCCCCAACCGGTCAAACGCCAGATAAATCACCGGCGTGGTGAACAGCGTCAACACCTGGCTCACGATCAAGCCGCCAAAAATCGACAGGCCCAGCGGCCGGCGCAGCTCGGCGCCTTCGCCCCAGCCCAGCATCAGCGGCACAGCAGCGAACAGTGCGGCCAGCGTGGTCATCAGGATGGGCCGGAAGCGCAGCAGGGCCGCCTGGCGAATTGCCTCCTCGGCGGACTTGCCTTCGCTGCGTTCGGCGTCAATGGCGAAATCGATCATCATGATGGCGTTCTTCTTCACGATGCCGATCAGCAAAATGATGCCGATGATGCCGATCACGCCGAGGTCGGAGCCGCTGATCATCAGCGCCAGCAGGGCGCCGACGCCGGCCGAGGGCAGGGTGGACAGAATCGTCAGCGGGTGGATATAGCTCTCGTACAGTACCCCCAGCACGATGTACACGCAGATCACCGCCGCCAGAATCAGCCAGAGCTGGTTCGACAGCGACGACTGGTAGGCCCCTGCCGCGCCGAGGAAGGTCATGGTCACGCTGGCGGGCAGGGCAATGTCTTGCGCGGCCTGCTTGATCTGGTCCACGGCCTTGCCCAGCGACACGCCGGGCGCGGTGTCAAAGCCCAGCGTGGTCGCCGGGTACTGCGCCACGCGGGTGATCTGCAGCGGCGCCGCCAGTTCGGAAACGCTGGCCAGTGCCGACAGCGGCGTGGTCGTGCCGCCGCTGGTCTTGAGCTGCAGGCTGCCGAGCGAGGCAGGCGTGGCGAGCTGGTCGGGCTGCGCCTCCAGGATCACACGGTACTGGTTGGTCTCGGTGAAGATGGTCGACACAATGCGCTGGCCGAAGGCACTGTAGAGTGCGTCGTCGATCGACGAAGTGGTCACGCCGAGGCGGGAGGCCGTGTCGCGGTCCACCGTGATATAGGCACCGGCGCCGGTGGAGCCTGCGTCGGAAGCGACGTTCTGAATGCTGCTGATGCTGCGCATGCGCTCGGCCAGCTTGCCAGCCCATTCGATCACCGTGGCGTTGCTGGCGCCTTCCAGCGACACGCGGAACTGCGTCGGCCCGGTTTCGGCGTCAATGGTCAGGTCCTGCGTCGGCTGCAGATAGAGCGTCACACCGGCCACGGTGGCTGCGCGGCGCTTCAGGCGGTCCATGGTGTCTGCCTGGTTGGTGGTGCGGCCTGACTTGAGGTTGATCAGCATGCGGCCGGTGTGCAGCATGGTGTTGTTGGCAGCGTCCACGCCGATGAAGGAGCTCAGCGTGTCGACATCCGGGTCTTCCAGAATCGCCTTGGCGGCTGCCTGCTGCAGCGCGGCCATGCGTGCGTAAGACACGGACTGCGCCGTCTCGACCCGCGCTTGAAGCTGACCTGTGTCCTGCGTGGGGAACAGCCCCTTGGGAATCAGCACATACAGCAGCACGGTGAGCAGCAGCGTGGCCAGCGCCACCAGCAGCGTCGCGCCCTGGCGCAGCAGCACCCACCCCAGCATGCTGTCATAGCGTGCGATGACGCCCTCGAAGAACCGGTGCATCCTGGCGCTCAACTCGGCCAGCCGCCCGGTGCCGGGCTCATGGTCTGCCTGGGCTAGCCATCTGGCGGACATCATCGGCACCAGAGTGAGGGACACGACCGCTGAAATCAAAATGGTGATGGCCAGTGTGATGGCGAACTCGCGGAACAGGCGACCCACCACGTCGCCCATGAAGAGCAGCGGAATCAACACCGCAATCAGCGACACCGTCAGCGAAATGATGGTGAAGCCGATCTGCGTCGCGCCCTTGAGCGCAGCGGCCATGGGCTCTTCGCCTTTTTCGATGTAGCGAGAGATGTTCTCGATCATCACGATGGCGTCGTCCACCACGAAGCCGGTGGCAATCGTCAGCGCCATCAGGCTCAGGTTGTTGAGGCTGTAGCCCAGCAGGTACATCGCGCCGCAAGTACCGATCAGGGAGATCGGCACTGCCAGGCTGGCAATCACGGTGGCGCGCACGCTGCCCAGGAAGGCAAAGATCACCAGCACCACCAGCAGCACTGCCAGCACCAGCTCCATTTCCACATGCATCACCGACGCGCGGATGCCGGTGGTGCGGTCGCTCAAGATGTCGACCTTCATCTGGGTCGGCAGGCCTGCCTGCAGCTCCGGCAGGCGGGCCTTGATGGCATCGACCGTGGCAATGACGTTGGCGCCGGGTTGGCGCTGCACGTTCAGAATAATGGCTGGTTTCAGACCAGACCAGGCGCCGAGCTTCACGTTCTCGGCACTGTCCACCACCTTCGCCACATCCGACACGCGCACGGCCGCACCGTTGCGGTACGCGATGATGAGGTTCTGGTAGTCCGCTGCGGCCACCAGCTGGTCGTTGGAATTGATGGAGTAGGAGCGTGTGGGCCCGTCAATGCTGCCTTTGGCGCCATTGGCGTTCGCCGCCGTGATGGCGCTGCGCAGTGAATCGAGCCCCAGGCCGTAAGAAGCCAGCGCCCGTGTGTCGGCCTGGATGCGCACCGCCGGGCGTTGCCCGCCGCTGAGCGAGACCAGGCCCACGCCGCCCACCTGGCTGATCTTCAGCGCCAGCCGGGTGTTGACGATGTTCTGCACCTCGGTGAGCGGCAAGGTGTCGGAGGTGATGGCCAATGTGAGCACCGGTGCATCGGCCGGGTTGACCTTGGCGTACACCGGCGGCGCGGGCAGGTCGGCGGGCAGCAGCGAACCGCCGGCGTTGATGGCGGCCTGCACTTCCTGCTCGGCCACATCCAGGCCCAGGCCCAGGCCAAACTGCAGCGTGACGATGGAGACGCCCGCGGCACTGGTGGAACTCATGCGCTGCAGGCCGGCCATCTGGCCGAACTGGCGCTCCAGTGGCGAGGTGACGGTTTGGGCCATCACCTCCGGGCTGGCGCCCGGGTACAGCGTCTGCACCTGGATGGTCGGGTAATCAACCTGCGGCAGGGCCGACAGCGGCAGGAACTTGAAGCCCACCATGCCGGCCAGCACGATGGCCACCATCAGCAGCGATGTCGCGACCGGGCGGAGGATGAAGGGGCGTGAAGGACTCATGGGGCGTTATCCGGTCGCCCGCTCACTGGGCGGGCCGTTCGCCTCGGCCCAGGTTGTCCTTCATGCGTTGCCAGCGTTCCAGCGCCGCGGGGTCGCCACGGTCGAGGTTCTCCAGAAAACGCTTGCGGCGTTCCAGCGCCACCGGGTCGTCCTTGACCTGGTCGAGCATGCGCTGGCGTTGTTCCGCAGTGGGCCCCTGGCCGGCAGCGGCAGGTGCAGCAGCAGCCGGCGCTTTGGCTGAAGGCGTGGCGGCGTCGGGTTTGGGTTTGGGTCCGGGGGCCTGTGGCTCGGCAGATCGCGCAATGGACGGCACAGTAGAAGGTGCGGTCGATGGTGCGGTAGAAGGTGCAGGCGATGCCCCCGAGGCTTCAGGAGCCGCAGCCGGCGTCCCGCCCGCTGGCGCACTGGCGCCAGGACGAGCGCGTTTCCCGCCGCCGCCACCCGGGCCGCGGGGCGTGTCGCCCGGCAGCACCACACTCGCGCCGTCTTTCAGGCGGTCGGCGCCTTCGGTGATCACGCGCTCACCGGCCTTGAGGCCAGACACAATGACGATCTTTTCAGCCGTGGCCTGCCCGCGCTTGATGGGCCGCAGCGACACGGTGCGGTCTGCCGCGTTGAGCACATAGACATAGTCGCCGTTGGCGCCCAGGCGAACCGCGGTCACGGGCACCACCACGGCGTTCTCGATGTTCCGCACTTCCAGCCGCACATTGACGAACTGGCTGGGGAACAGGGTGAGCTTGCTGTTGGCAAAGCGCGCCTTGGCCTTCACGGTGCCGGTGGTGGTGTCCACCTGGTTGTCGAGTGAGGCGAACACGCCGGTGTCCAGGGTGTTGGTGCGGGTGCGGTCCAGCGCGGTGACTTTCATCGGCGTACCGCTGGCGACTGTCTGCTGCAGCTCGCCCACCTGGTCTTGCGGGATGGAAAACACCACATCGATCGGCGTGACCTGCGTGATCAGCGCGATGCCGTTGGCGTCGCTGCTGCTCACCACATTGCCCACGTCCACTGTGCGCAGGCCGACGCGGCCACTGACGGGCGCCACCACACGGGTGTAGCCCAGGTTGAGCCGGGCACTGCCCTCAGAGGCCTTGTCAATCACCACCGTGCCTTCGAGCTGCTTGACCAGTGCGGCCTGGGTGTCGACTTCCTGTCGGGCAATCGAGTCCTGCTCCAGCAGGGTCTTGAAGCGCTGCAGCGTCACGCGCGCGCTGTCGAGCTGGGCTTCGTCGCGCAGCCGCTGGCCGCTGGTCTGCATCAGCGCCATTTCAAACTGGCGCGGATCAATCGTGGCGAGCAGGTCGCCGGCCTTGACCATCTGGCCTTCCTTGAACAGGACTTTTTCCATCACGCCCGACACCTGGGGGCGTACCTTGACGGTGGCTTGTGGTGTGACGGTGCCCAGCGCTTCGATGGTGATCGGGATGGTGGCGGCTTCAGCCGTGGCCACGCCGACGGTGGTGGAAGGTGGGCCGCGCCGTCCGCCCGGGCCGGCGCTTGCCGCGTCCGTGCTCGGGTGCGTCAGGTGCCAGGCCAGCCAGCCCGTGCCAGCCAGGATCAGCAGGGCCAGCAAAGCGCCGATGACCTTGGCCCGACGGCTCAAGCGGCTGATGCGCCCATGGTGGTGGGATTCGGCGCCGGGTGGTGTGTCCTGCGGCGTCTTGGTGATCGGATCCATCGAATGTCCTCGTTACCCACCGGTCCCACGCTCTGGCCCGGCATTGTTTTTATTGGATGGGAATGATCCATGAAGGCTGGACGAGCGCGAAAAGATCGTCCCGCGCCCCTACCCATTGACATGCCAATTGATTATGGCGGCAAGGTCCCGGCAGCAGATGTAGGACAAGAAAGGGTCACGTAAACAAGTGGTAAAGCGGCCCGCTCGGTCTTTTGGGGCCATGGAGCCGCAGAAACTCAGCGCACCTTGTAGCCAAGCGCCGCCGAGATCTCGTTGGCCGTGGCCTGCAGCTTGGGCAGCCAGTGCTCGTCCAGCCGGTCGGCCGGGGCCGAGATGGACAGACCCGCCACCAGCTTGCTCTGGTCGTCGTAAATGCCGGCGGCCATGCAGCGCACGCCCATTTCCAGCTCTTCGTTGTCGCGGGCGATGCCGTACTGCCGCGCCTTGGAGAGCTCGCGCTCCAGCACCGGCAACTGCGTGATGCTGTTGCGCGTCTGCCCGGGCAGGCCGGTGCGGGTGGCGTAGGTGCGCAGGCGTTGCGGGTCGTCAAACGCCAGAAAGAGCTTGCCGACCGAGGTGAGGTGCAGCGGCGCCCGCCCGCCAATGGCGCGCACCACCTGCATGCCGCTGCGTTCGCTGTAGGCGCGCTCCACGTAGACGATCTCATCACCCTGGCGCATGCTGAGGTTCACTGGCTGCTGCGTCAGCTTGTGCAGCTCGCGCATTGGTGTCAGTGCGGCGTCGCGCACATTCAGGCGTGCCTTCACCAGGTTGCCCAGCTCGAGCAGCCGCATGCCCAGACGGTAATTGCCCGCCGCGGGGCGGTCGACAAAGCGGCCGGTGGCCAGATCGTTCAGGATGCGGTGTGCTGTAGACGGGTGAAGGCCTGATTTCTCGCTGATTTCCTTCAGGGAAACCGCTTCCTCGCGGCTGGCCAGAATTTCCAGCAGGTTGAACATGCGTTCGATGACCTGGACGGTGGGCTTGGCGGGCAGTGCGTTGTCAGGCGTTTTCATGTGCAGGTTTCCTGCAGCAAATTTTACCTTGTGAAATGAAATGGCGTTGGCGGAGCGCCAGGCTGACCGGTGAATTGGTGCGCGCCAGCCTGTGAGGTGACCGGCGCGATCAGGATGATGCGTCGCCGCCCGGCGGTGAGGCGTGGCCCATGCTGCTTTCGCCGGCATCGCTGCCTGCCGGCACCCACTGGCCACCTAGCAGCACCTCGCAGGGCTGGAAGCCTGCCTTGTAGTTCATCTTCGGGCTCTCGGCGATCCAGTAGCCGAGGTACACATGGGGCAAATCCAGCTGCCGCGCCTGCTCGATCTGCCACAGGATGCTGTAGTTGCCGTAGCTCGCGCCCAGGTCGGGCTCGTAGAAGGTGTAGACGGCCGATATGCCGTCGTCCAGCACGTCCAGGATGGACACCATCTTCAGCGGCCCCGGCTCGCCGTTGGGCAGGCTCTCGCGGAACTCCACCAGCCGCGAATTGACGCGGCTTTGCAGCAGGAACTGGGTGTACTGGTCGATGCTGTCGTGGTCCATGCCGCCGCCGGCATGGCGCCCGTTCTGGTAGCGCAGATAGAGCTGGTAGTGCTCGGGCATGAAGCACAGCTTGAGGATGCGCGCCTGCAAACTGCCATGGCGCTTCCAGGCGCGGCGCTGGCTGCGGCCGGGCACAAAGGTGGTCACCGGCACGCGAAGCGGCACACAGGCCTGGCAGCCGTCGCAGTAAGGGCGGTAGGTGAACATGCCGCTGCGCCGGAAGCCGTTGGTCACCAGCTCCGAATACGCGTCATTGTGAATCAGGTGGCTGGGCGTGGCCACCTGCGAGCGGGCCTGCCGCCCCGGCAGGTAGCTGCACGGGTAGGGTGCCGTTGCATAGAACTGCAAGGTCTGAAGGGGCAGGTCCTTAAGGTGTGTCACTGTGCGTCACAAGGGTTCAGTGGTCCTGAAAAAAGCCTTCAAAAGAGCTGATTCCAGTATACGGGTTCGAAGCGCCAGACGGGGGCCAGTTCCCCGGCGGTGGCCGTCACATGGGCGGCAAAGTCACGCCTGGAAATCTCGCCCGCGCCCATCGAGGCCAGGTGCCGGGTGTTCTGCTGGCAATCAATCATCGCCACGCCATGGGCACGGCAAAAAGCCACCAGCGCCGCCAGGGCGATCTTCGAAGCATCCGTCTGACGCGAAAACATCGACTCGCCAAACACCATGCGGCCGAGGTTCACGCCATACAGCCCACCGACCAGTTCGCCGTGCACCCACGTCTCAACACTGTGGGCGCGGCCCGCACGGTGCAGGGCGATGTAGGCCTCCTGCATCTCGGGAACAATCCAGGTGCCCGACTGGCCTTCACGCGGCTGGCCTGCGCAGGCCTGGATCACCTGCACAAAGGCGCTGTCAAAGCGGACTTCGCACGCTGGGTCATCCCGAAAGCGCTTCAAGGCCTGGCGCAGCGAGCGGTGCAGCCTGAATTGCGCTGTCTGCAGCACCATGCGCGGGTCCGGACTCCACCACAGGATGGGCTGGCCGTCACTGAACCATGGAAAAATGCCGTGCGAGTACGCATCCATCAGCGTTGGCGTGTCGAGCGCACCGCCAGCCGCAATCAGGCCCGGTGCCGGGTCATGCAGGCCCCAGGCGGCGTTGAGAGGTGGAAAGGGCTCGCCCGGCGCCAGCCAGCGAACCGGCGGGGGCGGCTTCACCATGGCTGGCTGCGGCCCTGCACAGGCCGGTGGGATGATGCAAACGCGGGCCACATGCGCCTGATATTAGTCCAGCACTGTGCCTTGCGGCGCATCGGGCGCGTGTGTTGCTGCGTCATTCAACGCCATGCCCGAGCGCTGTCAAAACCACGCTATAATCTTAGGCTGTATTCCTCAATAGCTCAGTTGGTAGAGCGCCGGACTGTTAATCCGTAGGTCCCTGGTTCGAGCCCAGGTTGAGGAGCCAGGAAATACCGGAAAAGGGCACCCACGTGGTGCCCTTTTCTTTTGGCTGCCGCAGAAGCACCGGTGTGATTGTCATGTGTCTTGCGTCCTTGCGTAAACTCATGGGCAACTCCAAAGTCTTCCCATGAGCGCCCATCCCTTCCAGTTCGAATACCCCCGCGTCCTTTCCATTGCCGGTTCTGACAGCGGTGGTGGAGCCGGCATTCAGGCGGACCTGAAAACTTTTGCTGCGCTGGGGTGCTATGGCATGACGGCCATCACGGCGCTGACGGCGCAGAACACGCTGGGGGTGCGCTCCATCCACGGCGCGCCACCAGCCATGCTGCGCGACCAGATCGACGCGGTGGTGGAAGACATGGGCGTGCATGCCGTCAAGATCGGCATGCTGCATTCACCCGAGATCGTGTGCACCGTGGCCGAAGCCATTGATCGCCACCGCCTGACCCATGTGGTGCTGGATCCGGTGATGGTGGCGACCAGCGGTGCGGTGCTGATCGACAACCCGGCGATTGCCGTGCTGGTGAAAGAACTCTTTCCGCGTGCGGCAGTGGTCACGCCCAATCTGGACGAGGCGGCGCTGCTGGTGGGCCGGGCGCTGACGACCGAGGCTGACCTGCAAGCGGCTGCGCTGGAACTGCTGGCCATGGGCGCGCAGGCGGTGCTGGTCAAGGGCGGGCACCTGGCGGGTGAGATGGTGTGTGATGTGCTGGCGCTACCAGGCGGCACGTTGCACTGGATGCGCGCGCCGCGCATCGACACACCAAATACACATGGCACGGGCTGCACCTTGTCGTCTGCCATAGCGGCGCACCTGGCCACTGGCTCGTCGCTGATCGATGCCGTGGAGGGCGCGCGCGCCTATGTGCGGGGCGCGCTGGCGGCAGGTACCGCCGTGCGCACAGGCGCAGGCAGCGGGCCGCTCAACCACGGCCACGCTCCGCGGCCTTCGCTGCTGCTGCCCCTCACACCTTAATGTGACGACGTCACTGGCGTGGCGTGTGCCTGCGGGCGCGTGAGGCGGGCCAGCACAAAGGTCAACACCAGCGATGGCAGTGTGGCGCCCCAATCGGGCGCGAATTTCGCGCACAGGTGGTAGCAGGCCACACCCAGCACCCAGATGGCCACGGCGCTGCCGTCCATCCGGCGTGAATTGACGAGGCGGGCAGGGTCCGGATGGCCCGCCAGGCGCGCCAGGATCACGCCATACAGCGGCACAAACACCGAACTGAGCATCAGCAGAAACGGCTCCAGGCTGTGCATGGGCAACACCAATGCCAGGGCAGTGCACACAGCGGCCATCCCCATGCCCCAGCGCCGCACCGGCCAGCCGGGCCTCAGGCTGTGAGCGGCCACCGAGCCGGAATACACATCGCCATAGGCGTTGTCGACTTCATCGATCAGGATCAGGCCAAGTGCAATCAACCCCCCTTGTGCCAGCAGCAGGGCTGCGACCAGGTCGGTGCTGGGCGTGGTGATGGCCACCAGCACACCGAGCGCGTAGCACCAGATGTTGGCAATCGCGTAGCCCAGCCAGGTGCCACGCAGTGCGCTGCGGCCATCGCGTCCGTGGCGGGCAAAGTCAGCCACCAGCGGCAGCCATGAAACCGGCATGGCCATGACCAGATCAAGCGCCGACAGCGTGCTCATGCCGCCTTCGCCCGGGCGCGACCAGAAGGCGGCCATGCCTTGCGCATTGGCTTTGGCCAGAAACTGCCAGCTCAGCCACACCAGTGACAACAGGACCAGGGGCAGGCCAAACCGGCCGATGAATCGGCGCACCAGCGTGACCATGGAACCCGACATCAGCGCCACCAGCACACCGCCCCACAGCAAGGTTGCCAGAACAGGCCATAACGGGCCAGCCAGACCGCCGGACTGCCCGGCAATGGCCACTGTGCCGTCGCGCATGATCACCAGCTCGAAGGTGGTCCAGCCGACCAGCTGGACGATGTTGAGGAGCACCGGCAGACGCGCAAAGGCGCTGCCGTAGGTGGCGTGCATCAGCCCGGAACTGGAAAGGCCGCTGCTGCAGCCGATGGATGCCGTCCACGCCAGCAAGCCCGCACCCAGCACCGAGCCGACCACGATGACGACCAGGGCCGTCTGCGTGCCCATGGCCGGCACCAGATAGGCGCCCACCTGCATGACCAGCAGGCCCACGCCCAGGCTGAGCCACAGCGACGCATGGTCGCGCCAGCCGAAGAGGCGCTCGCCATCGGGCAAGGGTGCCAGGGCAGTGTTGTGGGGTACAGAGGTTTGGGCAGGGACGGACATGGAGGCTTTCCGGGGTAGCCGCGCAGTGAGATGAGCGGCTAGGTAGCGGTATGGTTGGTGGCTGGGTGGACCTTACTCTAATGCAAGGCCAGTGACCTGCAGGCTGCGGCCAGAGACAAAAAAGCCCGCATGCGAGCGGGCTTTTTCGAGGGAGACAGGCTTCTTCAGTCGAAAACCGGCGTTTCCACACCCAGTACCTTGTGCAGCTTCGGGCTGGTGGTGGTGTACTGCAGGTGGATTTTCTTGTCCGGGAAGATGAAGGGCGCAGCGCCAAAGGCGGCCAGCGCGCACTCATGGAAGCCGCTCAGGATCAGCTTCTTCTTGCCCGGGTAGGTGTTGATGTCGCCCACGGCAAAAATGCCGGGAATGTTGGTCGAGAACTTCTCGGTGTCCACCATCAACTGCTTGCGCTCGATGTCGAGTCCCCAGCCGGCGATCGGACCGAGCTTGGGCGACAGGCCAAAGAACACCATCAGCACGTCCAGCGGCACCACACGGGTCACGCCGTCGGCGCCTGTGACTTTGGCGCCGGTGAGCTTGCCGTCTTTCTCGTCGTAGCCAGTGACCTGGCCGACGATGAACTGCATCTCGTAGGCATCGCACAGCTCGCGCATCTTGGCGACGCTGGCGGGTGCGGCCTTGAAGCCGTCACGGCGGTGGATGAGGATCACGCTTTCGGCCTTGTTCGGGCCTTCGGCGACGAAGTTCAGCGTCCAGTCGAGTGCGGAGTCACCGCCACCGACGATGACCAGGTTCTTGCCTGCAAAGTCGGCTGGATTCTTGACGCGGTAGAACAACTGGGTGTTGTCGAACTTCTCAAGCCCGTCCACGCGCAGCAGCTTTGGCTGGAAAGCACCCACGCCGGCAGCAATGAAGATGGTGCGGGTGAGAAACTGGGTGCCCTTGGAGGTTTCGACAAAGAAGCGGCCGTCGTCACGGCGCTCGACGACGCTGACTTCCTGACCGAAGTGGAAGGTGGCGCCAAAGGGCTCGATCTGCTTGAGCAGGCTGTCGGTCAGTTCCTTGCCGGTGCACACGGGCACGGCCGGGATGTCGTAGATCGGCTTGTCGGGGTAGAGCTCGATGCACTGGCCGCCCGGATAGGCGAGCGAATCGATCACATGCGCCTTGATCTCCAGCAGGCCCAGCTCGAACACCTGGAACAGGCCGACCGGGCCAGCGCCCACGATGACCGCATCGGTTTCGATGGGGCCGTCATGTTGCGCGGCGGTGTTGATCACTTCTTGGTTCAGTTGAGGTTCCATGTTGTTCGAGTTTGCTTTAAAACGGCGGGGGCAGCGAGGAGGGGGAGGCCGCCTGCAATGAGGTCAGGAGGGATGGTCAGCGGATCACCAGTTCAGCGAACCAGCTCGGAGAGCTTGTCCGTCTTGTCTTTCCAGTCGTCGGCGTCTGGCAGGGCAGGCTTGCGCTTGGTGATGCTCTTCCAGCCGGCGGCACGGCTCAACTCTGCATTGAGCTTGATAAAGGCCATTTGTTCCGCCGGTACGTCTTCTTCGGCATAAATGGCGTTGACCGGGCATTCGGGGATGCAGACCGCGCAGTCGATGCATTCGTCCGGGTCGATCACCAGCATGTTGGGACCTTCGCGGAAGCAGTCTACGGGGCAGACGTCCACACAGTCGGTGTACTTACAGCGGATGCAGGATTCAGAGACGATGTGTGTCATGTTGGAAAACGTATCGATGTAAACCCTCGATTTTAAGAGGATTCCGGTAACAGGGTTAAGGCTGGCGGGCAATGGCCGTGGGGCAACCCCGACGCCAGCCCTTACAGGACCAGTGCCGCGGCAGATGTACGGTGCGAAGCAGTGTCCACCAGCACCAGCGAGCCGAGGATGCGTGAGCGCGCATAGGGCAGGGTGGCCAGGGCCTCCTGCAGCGTCAGTTCCACATGGCCGATGGCGTTGGGGGGCAGTTCAGTCGCGTCTTCTTCGGCCAGGGTGTTGATGTCCAGTTTGTGCACGATGCGCTTGATCTTGGCCTTGACCCAGCGGTGGCCATGCAGTGCCCAGTAGACCCGGCCTGCCACCAGCGGCTCGTCGTCCATCCAGGCGATGGTGACGGCCAATTCGCGTGAAGGCGCGAAGGTGTCTGTGGCCAGCAACCAGTCGCCGCGGGAGACATCCACCTCACGGTCCAGAACGATGCCGGCGCTGTGACCCGCGAGGATGGATTTCGGCTCGCGCACGTGGTTGAGCACCTGTGCCACCACGGCCGTTTGACCGCTCGGAAGGACGGTGACCGTCTGGCCCGCCTGCACACCACCGGTGGCCACGCGGCCCCAGAAGATGCGGCGACCCTGGGAGGTGTCGGACGACGAGGAGAACTTCTCAACCCACTGCACCGGAAAGGAAAAGGCTTCCGTGGTTTCGGCGGGCGTCGCAGGCAGTTGCTCCAGCAATTCCAGCAGCGACAGGCCCTCATAGCCGCACCAGCCCGGTTGGGCGTCGACCACGTTGAAGCCTTTCAGTGCCGATACCGGCACCGTCGCCTTCACGGGAATCTGCGCGGCCCTGGCAAACCCGGCCAGTGCGTCGCTGATGTGGCGGAAGGCGAGCGCCGGGTCTTCCACGGCGTCGAGCTTGTTCACCGCGAACACGATGGACGGCACGCGCAGCAGGTTGACCAGCAGCGAATGGCGGCGGGTTTGCACCAGCAGCTCGAGGGCCGGGTTCTTCCAGTCGAGCTTGGTGGCATCGACCAGCACCACGGCGGCGTCGGCACTTGATGCAGCCGTGACCATGTTGCGGGTGTACTGCTCATGGCCAGGGGCGTCGCCAATGATGAACTTGCGGCTTTCGGTGGCGAAGTAGCGGTAGGCCACATCAATCGTGATGCCTTGCTCGCGCTCGGCCGAGAGGCCGTCGGTCAGCAGGGCGAGATCGGTCTCGCCGCCGCGCTGCACGCCGGCCAGGTGGTCTTGCAGCACCGCGCGCGAGTCCACCAGCAGGCGGCCAATGAGCGTGCTCTTGCCGTCGTCGACCGAGCCGCAGGTGATGAATTTCAGTGCAGACTTGACGTCGGATTGCCCGGAGCCGGTCGAGGTGGCTGGCCTGGCTTCGGCAAGCTCAGGCTGAAGGGTGTGGTCGTTGCTCATCAGAAATACCCGTCTTTCTTGCGCTTTTCCATGGAAGCATCAGAGGTTTTGTCGTCCATGCGCGTGGCGCCGCGCTCGCTCACGTCGGCGGCCAGCGTCTCGATCACGATCTCGGCAGCTGTGGCCGCCGGGCTGTCCACCGGGCAGGTGCAGGTGATGTCGCCGACGGTGCGAAAACGCACGGTTTTCTCAACGACCTGCTCGCCGTCACGGGCCGGGGTGAGCTCGGTCACAGGCACCAGCAGGCCTTTGCGCTCCACCACCTTGCGCTGGTGCGCGTAGTACAGCGAAGGCAGGGCGATCTGCTCGCGCTCGATGTACTGCCACACATCCAGCTCGGTCCAGTTGGAGATCGGGAACACGCGGAAGTGCTCGCCAGGCTGCAGGCGGGTGTTGAACAGTGTCCACAGCTCGGGGCGCTGGGCCTTGGGCTGCCACTGGCCAAAGCTGTCGCGGTGGGAAAAGATGCGCTCCTTGGCGCGGGCTTTTTCCTCGTCACGGCGGGCGCCGCCGATCAGCGCGTCAAAGCGGAACTCGTCAATGGCTTCGAGCAGCGTGACCGACTGGTGCACATTGCGCGACTCGCCGGGGTGGGCTAGGCGCACGGTGCCGCGCTTCATCGAGTCTTCGACGTTGCGCACGATCAGTTCGGCGCCCAGTTCTTTGGCGCGAAGGTCACGGAAGTCCGTCACTTCATGGAAGTTGTGGCCGGTGTCGATCATCAGCAGAGGGTAGGGGATGCGACCCACGCCAAAGGCTTTCTCGGCGCACTTGAGCATGACCAGCGAGTCCTTGCCGCCCGAAAACAGCAGTGCCGGGCGCTCGAAGGCGGCGGCGACTTCACGCAGGATGAAGATGGTTTCCTCTTCCAGCGCATCCAGGTGCGAGTTGCTCAGCTTGCCAAGCAGTTGGGGTTCGGCGCGTGCGTTCATGCGGTGACTTCCTTGATCGGGATGATGCTGGCGGGGCGTGCAAGCGGACTGGACGAGGACTCTGCCGCATCGCCAGACACATGCAAGCCGCACTCCTTGGCGTTTTCGTTTTCCCACCACCAGCGGCCTGAGCGGAAATCCTCGCCCAGCGTCACGGCGCGGGTGCAGGGCGCGCAGCCGATGCTGGGGAAGAACTGGTCGTGCAGCGGGTTGTAAGGGATGTTGTTGACCGACACGTAGTGCCACACGTCGCCCAAAGTCCACGCAGCCAGCGGATTGACCTTGGCGCGTGAGACGGTTTGCCCATTGCATTGCACCTGCTGCTGTTCGATGTAATGCACTTCGGCGCGGGCGTTGGACTGCTCACGGCGCAGGCCGGTGATCCAGCCCTTCTTGCCGGCGAGGGCGCGCTCCAGCGGCTCCATCTTGCGGATGTGGCAGCACTGCTTGCGCAGGTCAATGCTTTTGTACATGGCGTCAGAACCGTTGGTCTGCACGAAAGCCGCGGCCGCGGTGTCGTCAGGGCGGTACACGTCGACCTTGACGGCGTAACGCGTTTCCAGCCGGTCTATCAGTGCGACGGTTTCAGGGTGCAGCATGCCGGTGTCGAGCACGAAGATGCTGGCATTCATGTCGGCGTTAATGCCGGCTTCCTGCATCAGGTGCGTCACCACCATGTCTTCCACGCCGAGGCTGGAGGCCTGGGTCAGTGGGGTGAAGGTGGCTGCAGCCTCTTTCAGCAGGGCCAGGCTGTGGGCCAGCTTGTCGGCAAAGTCGGCCGAAGGTTTGGCGTAAAGGGAAATGGCGTTCATGGTCAGCCCCTCAAGCGGCCACGGCCGCTGCAAAGTGGGGTTCTACATCCACGGCATCGCCCTGGTACTTGCCCACGCCGTAACCGGGGTAGGCGGCCAGGACACGCTGGGCGATGTCGAGTTTCTGGTCGGCGCGCAGCACGGCCACGTCGAAGCCGCTGCGCTCCATTTGCGCCAGCTGGTCCACCAGCACGTCGCCAGTGGCGCGGATTTCACCGCGGAATTCGCGGCGGCGGCGCAGCAAAAAGGCCTGGCTGTAGGCGCGGCCATCGGTGAACTTCGGGAAGTGCAGGTCCACGCGCGTGATGCCGTCGAGCTGAGCCTCGAACGGGTCGGCGTCGTTGGCAAGCACCAGCACGGCAGGGTTGTCGATGACAGGGGTGTGGTCGGCAGCAGTGAGCAGTTTCATGGCAGTGTTGTCTCTCAGGCGGTGGCCGTGGCGTGATCGGTGACAGCAAAGCGCGCGCCATTGGCAGCGGCCTTGAACGGGTCGATGCCGACGCGGCGCAGCGTGGCCACAAAGGTCTCGCCCGGCTCGCGGTGGTTGCGGTAGGTGGTCAGCACGGCTTCGATCACCTCGGGCACTTCAGCCGCCGAGAACGACGGGCCGACAACCTTGCCGGCCACGGCCGGACCGCTCAGGTTGGAGCCGTCGGCCCCGCCCAGCGTGACCTGGTACCACTCCTTGCCGTCCTTGTCGACGCCGAGGATGCCAATATGGCCGCTGTGGTGGTGGCCGCAGGAGTTGATGCAGCCGCTGATGTGCAGATCGATCTCGCCGAGGTCGTCGAGCTCGTCCATGTCCTGGTAACGCTCGGTGATGGCTTCGGCAATCGGGATGGAGCGCGCATTGGCCAGCGAGCAGAAATCGCCGCCGGGGCAGGCAATCATGTCTGTCAGCAGGCGGATGTTGGGTTTGGCAAAACCGGCCTTGCGGGCGGCGCGCCAGAGTTCGGGCAACTCGTCGCAGCGTACCCAGGGCAGCAGCAGGTTCTGGTCGTGCGTCACGCGCAGTTCGCCGGCGCTGAACTGGTCGGCCAGGTCGGCGGCAATGTCCAGCTGGTCGGCTGTCGCATCGCCGGGGGCCTGGCCCAGGCGCTTGAACGACAGCGTGACGATGCGCAAATCCGGGTTCTTGTGCGGCGCCACGTTCTGCTTGAGCCAGCGGCCGAATTCCACGTCGTCTTCGGCGGCGGCGCGCAGGATGTTGGCAATCTTGGCATCGGCGCTCTTGCGGTCGCACTGCAGCGTGGGTGGCACAAAGCAGGCGGTGACGCGGTCCAGCTCGGCCTGGGTGATGGTGTGCGGGGCGCCGTCGTGCGTGATGATCTGCTGGTACTCGGCCTCGACGTCATCGATGTAGCGCTGGCCCTCGGCCTTCACCAGAATCTTGATGCGGGCCTTGTAGATGTTGTCGCGGCGGCCATAGCGGTTGTAGACACGCACCACGGCTTCCAGGTAATTCATGATCTGGTGCCAGGGCAAGAACTCGCGGATGGTGGTGCCAATGACCGGTGTGCGGCCCATGCCGCCGCCCACCAGCACCTTGAAGCCGAGTTCACCTTCGGCATTGCGCAGCAAATAAAGGCCCACGTCGTGCCAGGCGGTGGCAGCGCGGTCTTCCTTCGAGCCGCTGATGGCGATCTTGAACTTGCGCGGCAGGAAGGCGAATTCAGGATGCAGCGTGCTCCACTGGCGCAGGATCTCGCCGAAGGGGCGTGGGTCGGCAATCTCATCGACTGCAATGCCGGCACGCTCGTCGCTGGTGATGTTGCGGATGCAGTTGCCGCTGGTCTGGATGCCGTGCATGCTGACGCTGGCCAGCAGGTCCATGACGTCGGCGGACTTGTCGAGCGGAATCCAGTTGTACTGGATGTTCTGACGTGTGGTGAAGTGCGCATAGCCGGCCGTGAGGTGCGAGCTGACCGACAGGCCGTTTTTCAGGCTGACCGGGCCCAGCTTGTCCTGCGAGGCCTGGGCCTGCTCGAACAGTGCGGCATTGGGCTGGTCATACTCGCGGGCGATTTTGGCCAATACCCGCACCTGTGGGCTCGACAGTTCGCCGTAAGGCACCGCAACGCGCAGCATGGGGGCGTAGCGCTGCACATACCAGCCGTTTTGCAGGCGCAGCGGACGGAATTCGTCTTCGGGCAACTGGCCAGTCTGCCAGCGGGTGAGCTGGTCGCGGTACTGGTCGGCGCGGGCTTTGACAAACTGGCGGTCAAACTCGGTGTATTGGTACATGGCGTTCGTGGTCGGTCGGGTGAAGTCGAGGACGGAGAGTCTAGATGGAAATCAGTTTGGCGCCAGCGTAGGCCAGCAGCACGGAAAGCAGCGAGCGGATCACGCGGTCAGGCGTTTTCTTCATCAGGTGCGCGCCCAGCCAGATGCCGGGAAGCGAGCCAGCCAGCAGTTTGGCGAGCAGGAGCCAGTCCACCGAGCCGATGGACGCATGGCCGAGACCGGCCACCAGCGTCAGCGGCACGGCGTGTGCAATGTCGGCGGCGACGATGCGGGGCAGCGGCAGGGCGGGGTAGAGCAGCATCAGCACGATCACACCAATGGCGCCGGCGCCCACCGAGGTCAGCGTGACCAGCGTGCCGATCACCGCGCCAAACAGCAGCGGCAGGGCCCAGTGCCGGGCCCGCGTGGCGGCCGCCAGGGCGGCTGGCGCCACCGTGACGGGCGCCGCCTTGCCGCGCACTGCCTTGTAGAAGGTGGCTGCCGCGGTGAGCAGCAGCGCCACGCCGAGCGTGGTGGTCATCAGGGTCTGGGTCGACGGGTTGGCAGGCCCCAGCTTGTTCAGCGCATAGAGGGTGACCAGGGAGGCCGGAATGCTGCCTGCAGCGGTCTGGCCCACAATCTTCCAGTCCACCACGCGGGAGCGCGCCAGGCTGATGGTGCCGCCCATCTTGGTGAAGGCGGCAAACAGCAGGTCGGTGCCGATGGCCAGGTGCGGCTTGATGCCGAACACAAAGATCAGCAGCGGCGTCATCAGGGAGCCGCCGCCGACCCCGGTGAGGCCCACGACGAGGCCCACGGTGAAGCCGGCAAAGATGAAGGCAATGTCATACATAAGCCCGAAAATGTAACGGCCGCACATATGAAAACAAACTACACATTAGTTCTGCCGTTATGCGGATAAGCTTATTCGCACGGTTTCATGCGGGTTTGGCGGCTTTTTGCTGGCCTGTTGGCTTGAAGGCTAAGCAGCTTTGTCTTTCTGCCGTGCCCATCCCGGGGTTGGCACTGGTACAGTCCCTGCTTTTCATCGCCCCGTGAGCGCCCGAGCCGCGCCTGCTGTTCCCGCCTGTCTTTCAGGCGCTGGCAGCCGGTGGTCTGATGACCCGATTCCGCACTTTTTGGAGAAAACCATGAAATTGACAAAATCTGCCTGGCTGGGCGGCCTGGTTCTGGCCTCGCTGGCGACCTGGGCGGGCGCGCAAAGCGCGACCAAGCCACCGATCCGCATCGGCGAGATCAACAGCTATTCCACCATTCCCCAGTTCACCACGCCCTACCGTCAAGGCTGGCAGCTGGCGGTGGAAGAAATCAACGTATCGGGCGGCCTGCTGGGCCGCAAGGTCGAGGTGATTGCCCGTGACGACGCCGGCAAACCCGAGGAAGCGCTGCGCCATGCGATCGAGCTCACCTCGCGCGAGAAGGTGGACGTGCTGGCCGGTGGCTACCTGTCCAACATCGGCCTGGCGCTGGCCGACCACGCGCAAAAGAACAAGCAGGTGTACATCGCCAGTGAGCCGCTGACAGACGCCATCGTCTGGGAAAAAGGCAACCGCTACACCTTCCGCCTGCGCCCCAGCACCTACATGCAAGCCGCCATGCTGGTGGAAGAAGCCGCCAAGCTGCCGGCCAAGCGCTGGGCCACGATCGCCCCCAACTACGAGTACGGCCAGAGTGCCGTGGCCAGCTTCAAGGAACTGCTCAAGGCCAAGCGCCCGGACGTGGAGTTTGTGGGCGAGCAATGGCCGGCCCTCGGCAAGCTGGACGCCGGTACCACGCTGCAGGCGACGATGCAAAGCAAGCCTGACGCCATCTTCAACGTGACCTTCGGCGCCGACCTGGCCAAGCTGGTGCGCGAAGGCAACCAGCGCGGCATTTTCCCGAAGACGCCGGTGGTGTCGGTCCTGTCGGGCGAGCCTGAATACCTCGACGTACTGAAAGACGAAACGCCCAAAGGCTGGATCGTCACTGGCTACCCCTGGGACCAGATCGACTCGCGTGAGCACGCCAGCTTTGCGGCCAATTACTACCGCCGCTTCAACGAGTACC
The DNA here is from genome assembly GCA_943370905.1 of Synechococcus sp. UW140. Taxonomy (GTDB): domain Bacteria; phylum Pseudomonadota; class Gammaproteobacteria; order Burkholderiales; family Burkholderiaceae_C; genus Polaromonas. Next base: position 309,512 of record CALRSS020000003.1, on the reverse strand, counting down.
CGAAAGTCGGTTCGGTGGTGGGTTACGCCACCATGCAGGCGATATTTGCGGCCATCAAGAAAGCCAATTCCACCGACAGCGAAAAGCTGGTGACCGCACTGCGCGGCCTGAAGTTCTCGACACCGTTCGGCCCTGCCGAGTTCCGTGCGATCGATCACCAGTCGACCATGGGCGCCTTTGTCGGCAAGCTGGACCTGCGCGGCAACAAGGGCACGATGGTGCAGTGGCGCTATGCCGACGGCAAGGCCTACCTGCCCAGCGACGCCTATGTGAAGGCGCGCCGTCCTGCCGAGGCGATGAAGTAAAAAGAAGTCGGTACGAAAGGCGGCTGCAATGGCCGCTTGATCCGAAGACCTTCAGGCCGCGCTGCGCTGCGGCAGCAGGGCATCGGCCAGGCGCTGCTCCACGGGCAGCGGTTCGCCGTGCAGGCGTGCAGCCAGCAATTCCGCGCACAGTGTCGCAAAGGTCAGCCCGCGTGAGCCCAGGCCGGTACAGACCCACACACCGGGCATGCCGGGCAGATTCAGCGGGCCGAGCGCGGGCAATCGCGTGGGGGTGGCGCAGCGCACGCCAGACCACGCATTCGGGACCGTATTGCGAGCCGCATCGGCTGCAGCCGGGAGCAGGGCCCGCAGGCGGGTCAGGTTGTATTGCTGGTCTTCAGGGCGAATATCCGGCTGCGCGTTGTCGCGCTCGTAGCTTGAGCCCGTGACCCACGCCAGACCAGAAGCGTCAGCCTCCTGTGCACCCACAGGCAGTGGCACCGCGGGGATCAGGCTGCCCTGGCCGTTCACCGGAAAGGCCGGCCATGTGCTGCGAGTACCGGACGCATGCCGTGCCCATGTCACCTGGCCGCGGATCGCCTGCAGAGCCAGTGTTGCCTTGTTTTCAGCGTTGCCGCCCCCGATGCTGCCGGCCAGTTGCTGACTCGCGAAACCTGCAGCCAGCACCACCAGTTCAGCGGAGGCCAGCAGCTGGTCTTTGTTGCTCCAGGCGTGCCACACGCCACCCTCAAAAGTCAGCTTCGCGACCGTTGTGTTGCCCTGCCAGCGCACACCCGGGGACTGGAGCCAGCTCTTCACCAGTTGTGAAGGGCGAACCCAGCCAGCGCGCACATGCCACAGGGCCGCTTCATCGGCGGGTAGCTGGCAGACGGCCAGCGTCTCGCCAGAAGCTGGCCGCACCCAGTCTTGCGCAGAATCGGCCAGCACACCGCCGGGCTTCCAGCCGGCAGGCATGTGGCGCGGGTGTTCCAATGCGCGTTCGAGCACGCCGGTCATGGCGTAGTCCTCGCCTGGGTTCAATAGCGCCTCGGCCTGCTGCCAGGTCGCACGCACGCCGCCGCGCGACAGGTGTGACAGCAGGCTGTCATCCGGCGAGACATGGGGCGCCAGCACCCCGGCGGGCAGGCCGGAGGCCCCTGCTGCGGGTGCTTCCGCGGCATCCAGCACTGTGACCTGCCAGCCCCGGCGCGCAAGGCTGGCCGCCACAGCAGCGCCGGCCAGGCCTGCGCCAATCAGCACGCAACGGCCAGGAGCCCGGCCAGGCGGAGAATCCGTGACGGACGGGCGGCTTTTTCGGGGTTCCCACGCCGGGTTGTACTCGCCTTGCAGGTTGTCGCGCTTGGGCGGCACCCCGGGCACCTTGCGCACGACAAAGCCGCATTGGGCGAGCGCGTCGCGCACGCTGCGTGCGATCGTCCAGGTGGCGATGCGCGTGCCCCGCTTGCAGCAGCGCGCCACGGCCTTGAAGGTGTGAACGTCCCAGATGTCGGGGTTGCGTTCCGGGCTGAAGCCGTCGAGGTAGACGGAGTCCGCCTCGAAGTTCTGCTCGCGCAGCAGCGCCCTGGCGTCGCCTATGCAGAGCGTGAGCAGCACGCGTCCGCCCTCAAACACCAGTCGGTGCACACCGGGCAGCAGACCCCAGAGTTGGCGGCTCAGTTGCTCGGCGAAAGGAAGTAAATCGGGGTGGGAGCGAGCGCCGCGCAGCACATCGGTCGCGCTGGCCGGGAAGGCTTCGGTGCTGACAAAATGGAGCAGGCGGGGGCGCTGCGGGTCGGCCTTCCAGGCAGACCACGTGACCAGAAAATTCAGGCCCAGGCCAAAGCCGGTTTCCAGCACGGTCCACTGCGGTGCGTTGGCCCATGCTGCCGGCAACCCGCAGCCGTAGAGGAACACAGAGCGCGCCTGCTCCAGCCCGCCCAACTCGCTGCGGTAGCGGTCGCCGAAGCGCGGACTGTAAGGGGCGCCGCTGGCGGTGCCGTCCTCCAGCCAGTCAATACGCTCGGGCATGGGGCCGTATCAGGGCGTCGGCGGGACGTAACCCTGTACAGCGTCGGCGCCGTCACCAAACCGCCTGTCGCTTTGCTCATGCGGCAGACCTCGGCTTCGCCGAGTTCCAAATGCTTTTAGCGAAAGCATTTTTTTGATTTGGCAGCGGATGGCGTCGCTCATGCGCTGGGAGGTACGTAACCCTGGACGGCGTCTGCGCCGTCCCCAAAAAAATGCTTTTCCATCTGGCGCGCGAGGTACTGCCGCGAACGGGCATCAGCCAGGTTCAGGCGGTTTTCATTGACCAGCATGGTCTGCTGCTTCATCCAGTCAGCCCAGGCTTCCTTGCTGACTTCTTCCCACAGGCGTTTGCCCAGTGGGCCGGGGTAGGGCGGGAAGTCCAGCCCTTCGGCTTCGCGGCCGAGTTTGATGCATTTGACGAGGCGTGCCATGGCGTGTTCTTTCGTGTTCGGGATCAGTCTGAAGACGATCCAAGGATGATTGAGGAATAAAGAACTGAGTTTTTATTCGTTCCAGTTTTCAACTTCTGCTTCCAGAATGCATTTTCTTCGCTCTTATCTGTTTTTTCTGGTTTTTCATCCGGTTTTTTGACAGCGTTTTTTTATGAGGCCTTACATGACCCAAGCACACCACTTTATCAATCTTTCCCGTCGCGCTGCCCTGGCATCGCTCACGGCCCTGTCGCTGGGCGGGGTGCTGACCGGCACCGCCCTGAATGCCCAGGCGCAGGCCGCCAAGGCAGGCCCCGTCACTTTGCTGAACGTGTCCTACGACCCGACCCGCGAGCTGTATGTGGAGTTCAATGCCGCATTTGCCAAGTACTGGAAAGCCAAAAGCGGTCAGGACGTGACCATCAAGCAGTCGCATGGCGGTTCGGGCAAGCAGGCTCGCTCCATCATCGACGGGCTGGACGCCGACGTGGCCACGCTGGCCCTCGCAGGCGACACCGATGCATTGGTGAAGAACGGCGCCTGGCTGTCCGCCGACTGGCAAAAGAAGCTGCCGCACAACGCCTCGCCCTACACCTCGACCATCGTGCTGGTGGTGCGTGAGGGCAACCCCAAGGGCATCAAGGACTGGGATGACCTCGTCAAGCCCGGCATCAGCGTGATCACGCCCAACCCCAAGACCTCAGGCGGTGCGCGCTGGAACTACCTCGCCGCGTGGGAATTTGCCAAGCGCAAGTACGGCAGCGAGTCCAAAGCGAAAGAGTTTGTGGCGAAGCTCTATGGCAACGTACCGGTGCTCGATACAGGCGCACGCGGCTCCACCATCACCTTTGCGCAACGCGCCCAGGGCGATGTGCTGATCGCCTGGGAAAACGAGGCCTACCTGCTGGAAAAGGAATTCGGCGCCAAGTTTGACGTGGTCGCGCCATCCATCAGCATTCTGGCCGAGCCGGCCGTGGCTGTGGTCGACAAGAACGTGGACAAGAAGGGCACCCGCGCCGTGGCTGAGGAATACCTGAAGTATCTGTATTCCGAAGAAGGCCAGGACATCGCCGGCAAGAACTTCTATCGCCCGGCCGTGTCGGAGAAGGCCAAGGCCAAATACGCCAAACAGTTTGCCAAACTGAACCTGTTCACCATAGACCAGGCCTTTGGCGGCTGGAGCAAGGCTGACAAGGAGCACTTTGCCGACGGTGGATCCTTCGACCAGATCTACACGCGCAAATAGGGCTTCAGGCAGTGGATAAGGCAGAGGGTAGGGCAGCGGATGACACCGAAGCCCTCGTCCGGCCCTACTGCAGCTCGACGCCCGCCTTCTTCACGAGTTGTGCGTACTTGGTGAGTTCGCTACGGAAATACTGCGCAGCAGCCTCTGGCGTGGTCGGGTTGATGGTGTTGCCCTGTTTCGCCATGGCCTCTCTCACTTCGGGGCTGGCGTAGGCTGCCACGACGGCGGCGTGGATGCGCTTGACATCGGCGGCAGACATCCGGGCTGGGCCGATGGCGGCGAACCAGCCTTCCATGTTGTAGTTGGACAGGCCTTGCTCGGCCAGCGTGGGGATCTCGGGTGCTGCCGGCGAGCGTGCAGCACCGCCCACACCAATGGCGCGCAGGGCGCCGCTCTTGAGGTGCGCCTGTACCGAGGGCAGTGACAGCACACCGATGTCGACCTGGCCGCCGATCAGGTCGGCCGTCATGGGGCCTACGCCCTTGTAGGGGATGTGCCTGGCCCTGACCTGTGCTTCGTCGAGGAACATCTGCGCCGCCAGGTGCAGGATGGTGCCGTTGCCCGACGAGGCGTAGTTGTAGGTGTCCGGCTTGGCCTTGAGCAGCGCCACCAGCTCCTTCACATTGGCGGCCGGCAGCTTGTTGGGGTTGATGACCAGCACCAGCGGCGTCGAGCCGATCACGGTGATCGGCGTGATGTCGGCGACCGGGTCAAACGGCACCGACTTGTAGACGCTCGGGTAAATCACATGGTTGTTGGACACCACGCTGAGCGTGAAGCCATCAGGCGCTGACTTGACCAGTGCCGAGGTGCCCACGATGCCGCCGGCGCCGGGCTGGTTCTCGATCACCACCGGGTGGCCGAGCGTCTTGCCCAGGGCCGCGCCCGCCGAGCGCACGATGGTGTCCACGCCAGACCCCGCACCAACCGGCAGGATGAAGCGGATGGCGCGGTCGGTCAGGGCAGCGGTCTGCGCCATCGCCCGGCGCGGCATGCCCAGCCAGCTGCCTGCTGCGAGCAAGGCGCCCAGACTGCCCAGCGCACGCAGCGTGTGGCGCCGTGACGTTGGCGTGAGGGTCGCCGGAAAGTGGCCGTTGCTGTCAAGTCGTTGGCTGGGTTTGTTCATGCTTGTCTCCAGGGGGTGTCTGTCGTTTTTTATCTGCTGCAGGGCGCTTCAGGCCACAACCGATTCGCTGTGCAGCTTCGCGACATCGGCCGCGTTGTAGCCCAGGCCGCCCAGCAATTCCTGGGTGTGCTCGCCCAGGGTCGGCGGGTTGCTGCGAACGGTCAGGCGCTGGCCATCCATCGTGAACGGCAGCAGCGTGGTCTGTGCGGTTTGTCCGGCGCGCGCACCGTCGGGCAAGGTGATGTCGGCCAGCCCGCCGGTGGCCAGCAGATGCTCGTCATCGAACAGTTCCTCGGGCTTGCGGATGGGTGCAAAGGGCAGGCCGGCGGCCTCGAAAATCTGTGTCAGCTCGGCTGCGCTGTGCGTGGCCAGCCGCTCGCGCAGGATGGGCATCAGCACCGGGCGAAGGGTCACGCGCTCGTTGTTGGTGGCGTAGCGGGTGTCGGCCTTCAGGTCGGCAAAGCCCAGCACGTCGCAGAAGGTGAGCCACTGCGCGTCGCTCACGGCGGCCAGAAAAATCTGCTCGTCGTCCTTCACGGTGAAGATGTCGTAAACAGCCCAGGCCGAGATGCGGTCGGGCATGGGCGCGGCCGGCCGGCCCGTGATGGCGTACTGCAGCATGTGCTGGCCGACGAGGAACACATTGTTCTCAAAGAGTGCCGACTGCACCTCCATGCCCTTGCCGCTGATGCCGCGCTGGATCAGCGCGCCCAGTACACCGATGGCACCGAACATGCCGCCCATGATGTCGTTCACGCTGGTGCCGGCGCGCAGCGGATCGCCGGGCCGCCCGGTCATGTAGGCGAGGCCGCCCATCATCTGTACCACCTCGTCCAGCGCTGTGCGGTGGTCGTAGGGACCGGGCAGAAAGCCCTTGTGGCTGGCGTAGATCAACCTGGGGTACTGTGCACTCAGGCTGGCGTAGTCGAGACCGTACTTGCCCATGGTGCCGGGCTTGAAGTTCTCGGCCACCACGTCGGCGCTGGCGCACAGTTTGCGGGCGACCTCGGCGCCCGCCGGGTGGTGCAGGTCGATGCCGATGCTCTTCTTGTTGCGGTTGAACATGGGGAAGAAGCCGGCACCGGCACCCAGCAGGCGGCGCGTGCGGTCGCCTTCGATGGGCTCGACCTTGATGACTTCGGCACCCATGTCGGCCAGCACCATGCCGCAGGTGGGACCCATGACCATGTGGGTGAACTCCACCACGCGCAGGCCGGTGAGCGGCAGCGAGGCAGACGGTGCGGTTACGGCAGAGGCAGCGGGCATGAGGCAGGTTCCGGAAAAATCAGGCGGCAAGCGCTTCGGCAGGGTATGCCGCAGCACGCATGGTCTTGGGCAGGCCGGCGCGCCACAAGGTGCCGTGCAGGGTTTCGCCGTCCAGCCAGCCCGCCACGTCCTGGCGCAGCGCCATCAGTGCGTCGAAGTTGATGCCGGTGGCAATGCCCATGCTGGCAAACATGTAGGCGAGGTCTTCCGTCGCCACGTTACCACTGGCGCCGGGTGCGTGCGGGCAGCCGCCAATGCCGGCGAGGCAGGCGTCAAACCGCGTGATGCCTGTCTGCAGCGCGGCGTAGACGTTGGCCACGCCCATGCCGCGCGTGTCGTGAAAATGCCCGCAGTTGAGCTTGTCGCCCGCCACTGGCAGTGCCAGCTCGAACAGGCGGCGCACCATGTCCGGATCGGCATAGCCCACGGTGTCGGCCAGGCCCACATGGTCGGCACCGGCGTCCAGCACGGCTTTCAGCAGGCGAATGACCTCGGCGGGTTCGACCGTTCCCTGCAGTGTGCAGCCGAAGGCCGTGCTCATGCCCACCTCGATGCGGATGGACGAGCCCGACGCATCGCGCGCGGCCCGAATACGTCCGATTTCGGCCACCACTTCGTCAGGCGTTTTGCGCAGGTTGGCGAGACTGTGGGCATGGCTGGCCGACAGGGGCAGCAGCATCAGGTCGGCACCGGACTCGATGGCGCGCTCGGCCCCCTTGAGGTTGGGGACCAGCACCGAGGTCACCAGACCCGGCAGGGTTTTGGCAAAGGCCACCAGTTCGGCGGTATCGGCCAGTTGCGGCAACAGCCGCGCCGGTACAAGCGAGCCGACTTCGATCTCGCGCTGGCCGGCCGCATGGGCCTGGCGGATCCAGGCCAGTTTGTGGTGGGTGGGCATCACACGGATGATGCTTTGCAGGCCGTCACGCAGGCCGACTTCGCGAATGCTGACCTGGCGGGGCAGGGAAGAGGTGTTCAGGGGCGCCATGAGTTGTTTACCAATGCGGTTAAGGGGTTGTCAGTGGAAGGGGTTGTCAGTGGGATGGTGGAGTTTAGAATTTCCTGATTGAATGCATGGATCAATTAGGGAAGCATAGAAGTTCCAGTTGGGAATATCTTGATCTGTGCCCCGGGAGCTGAAAATCACCATGAGAGACCTCGACCTCACCACCTTGCGCCTGTTCGCCACTGTGTGCGAAACCCGAAGCATCGCGCGCGCGGCCGCCCGCTCGAACATTGTGGGTTCGGCCATCAGCAAGCGGCTGGCACAACTGGAAAGCACCGTGGGTACGCCGCTGCTGGTGCGCCGGCGCCGCGGCGTGGAGCCGACACCGGCCGGGGAGAGCCTGCTCGAGCACGCCCGCACCATGCTGACCAGCGCCGAGCACATCGAGCGCGACATGGCGGCCTACGCCCAGGGAGTGCGTGGTCAGGTACGCATTCTGGCCACTGCCTCCGTGATGGCCGAGTCACTGGCCGACGATGTGGCCGGCTTTCTGCAAATGCCAACCCATCATGACATCCGCATCAGCATGGAAGAGCGGGTGAGCCCGGAGGTGATTCGCGGCATCAAAGAGGGCGTGGCTTCACTTGGCATCTGCTGGGACGCCGCCGACATGAGCGGCCTGCAGACGCGGCTCTACCGCACCGACCATCTGGCCATCGTGGTCCATCCCTCGCATCCGTTGGCGAACCGGGAACGTCTGCGCTTCGAAGAAACTTTGGACTATGAGCATGTCAGCCTGCCCACCCACAGTGCGGTGCAGATGCTGCTGCAGCGGGCCGCAGCGCTACAGGGCAAGGCGGTGACCCACCGGGTGATCGTTTCGAATTTCGAGGCGGCGCTGCGGGTGGTGCGGGCCAATCTGGCCATCAGCGTGATTCCCGGAGAGGTGGCTGAAGCCTATGCCCGCACCTACGGCTTGCGCGTGCTGCCGCTGGTGGAGCCCTGGGCGCAGCGGCGCTTTGCCATCTGCTTTCGCGACGAGGCCGCGTTGTCGGCAGCGGCTCGGCTGCTGGTGAACCATCTGGCGATGGTGGAGCCTGTTGCCGTGTGAGCGCTTCAGGTCTGGCGCCTGACGATTGCTCTTTTATTGATAGCGTCAAGGTGCTGTGTCACGAGTTCCGCAAGAGCTTCCCGGCCTGCGGCATGCCACTTTCGCCGCACAGCCCAAGACCTGAAAGGCCGTATGCCGGCGTGGTGAAAATACGCGCTCGCGACAGGCGTTTGATTTAGAGGTAAAATAAGCCTCCAATCCAATGCAGACAAGCACCTTACGCTACAAAACCTATAGCGCAAGAGCCCCGCAATACCAGCCAAAAGTGGTATTAAACGGCTCTCAACGAGCTTGTTTTTGGGGGTGGAAGCCCCAATCGACTGCATGAACGCCACACACACCCATCCCCATAAAACCGATCTCACGGTCACGCATGTGCTGGCCGAACTGCTGGAGCGGCTTGAGCACAGCGACCAGCCGGTCGGTGCGGCGCAATACCGCTCGGTGGTGCTGCATCTGGTCAACGAACTGGGCGATGTGGAGCCCGGCCGCGCGCTGGGTGCCTTGCTCGATACCCACCCTGCTGCGGCAGAAGTTTACGAAAACGTCAATTACCAGCATGCAGGGCTTTGCCGCTCTGCGCTGGATGCCTCGCTGGCGGCAGAGCACCTGGCCCGCGAGGCCCTGGGCCGTGCCATGGGCAAGGCTGTCAAACCCCTCTCATTCCCAACTGAACCCCAACTGAAGGAAGATCCACATGGCAAGAGCTGACGCCAAAACCGCTGTCCTCGCAGACGGCCTGCGCTACAAGTCCAAGGTGTCGGGCTCACCGTTTGCAGCCACCACTTCATTTGGGGCGGCGACCATGTCGTGCTTCATGTGCGGCAAGCACCGCGCCCGCTCCCTCATGGGTACCCGCAAGGTGCTGGGCAAGTCCCAGGCTGTGTGCTCACCCTCCTGCAAGGAGCTTGACGCGGCGCTGGAGAACGCAGCCCGCTGAGTGCTGGACCGCACCCGTTGTGAATCAATGGCCCTGGCAGCTTTGAGCCAGGTGCTTTGGGCGAAGGCTGCGGCGCCGTGTGACGTTTCTGGCCCCGCACACCGTGGGTGTCGCTACATCATTTTTCCCATTCAGGAACCCCGTGAAAAAAACCTATCAGCTCCAGATTGAAGGGAAAAACCGCGACCGTTTGCTCGATGCCGCGAAGCATGACATCCGCCGTTACCTCAAGCGCGAGCGCGCGAAGGTGCTGCCTGCGGGCGCTGATGTCTGGGACTTTGACTGCAGGTGCGGCGCAGCCCCGGCAGATGCAACGGCCGTGACGGTGGCGGAACTGATCAGTGCCGTGGATGCGCTGGCCCAGGGCGGCGCCGCTGCGTTTTACGTCGAGGTTGTGGCCAGGGCAGGCCAGCGGCCCGTACGCCATGTCGATGCGCCAGCCGGGGCGCCTGACGACGCTGCGCATTGAAACAGGGTCATCAAGGCCTTTAATTTGCGCAGTTTTTCACGCAATGCGTGAAGGGCTTGTCTTTTGCCACTGGCGAAACGGACGATGCGGTTTTATCGTTCAAAGAGGCGTAGCATTGGAGCGGTAACGTTGTGTTACGCCTTCAGGGAGGCGACTCACACATGACCGGAGTGGTCCCATGGCCTTGTATCAATTGAGCTATATGAGCAGCCTTGTCAAACCCGACAGCGCCATGCTCCGAACCATCGTCGACACGGCCCGGCGCAAGAACAAACCCAACCAGATCACCGGCATGCTCCTGTGCTGTGATGGGCAAATCGTTCAGGTGCTGGAAGGGCCACAGGCCGCCGTGAAAGAGACTTTTCAGCGCATTGCCTCCGATTCGCGCCATCATTGCATCGTGGAACTGACAGGTATCGAAATCGAGCAACGTGACTTCGAGGGCTGGAGCATGGGGTTTCACATGCCTGAATTGGGCCAGTTCTCGGCCCCCCACGAGCTCGGGTGGCTGTTCACGCTGAGTCCGGAAGAAGTCAGCCGCCGGGTCGAACCAGGACTGGCACGGTCCATCCTGAAAAACTTCGGCGCAGAAGCCACCGTCTGACGTGTCGCCCGCAGGCAGGTCAGCCCTGCGTTGCGCGCAGCTTGTCTTTCTTGCTCGGCCGCCTGCCTTTGATACCGCCGGTCGCGCCGGGGTCGGCAGCGTTCACCGGCAGCGTCTCGACTGGCTCGAAGCCAGCCACCCGTTCGCGCACCACCTTCATCTGGTGGCGTTTTTCAATCAGGCGAAAGTGCGCCTCGGTGGCGGCGCTTACAAAGCTCACGGCCAGTCCACTGGCGCCGGCGCGCCCGGTACGCCCGATGCGGTGGGTGTAGTCCACGGCTGAGCGCGGCAGGTCGAAATTGACGACCACCGGCAACTGCACGATGTCGATGCCGCGTGCGGCCACGTCGGTTGCCACCACCACCTGCACCGCCTTGATCCGGAAATCCTGCAGCACCTGGGTGCGTTTGCCCTGGCTCAATTCGCCGTGGAAAGGCTCGGCCTCAATGCCGGCCTTGCGAAGCTTGTCAGCCACGATTTCGGCGGCGTGCTTGGTGGCGACAAAGGCGAGGACGCGGTCCCACTTTTCGGTCTGCACCAGATGGCGCAGCAATTGGGTTCGGCGGCTCGCATCGACTTCGATGGCGCGCTGCTGGATGTCGGGAGCCGCCTGCGTGGCCGTTGTGACCGCAATGCGCAGGGGCTCATGCAGCAAGGTGCGCGCCAGGGCTTCGATGGCCGGCGGAAAGGTGGCCGAGAAAAACAGGGTTTGCCGCCGGGCCGGCAGCAGGGCCAGCAGCCGCTGCAGCTCTTCGCCAAAACCGAGGTCCAGCAGGCGGTCGGCCTCATCCAGCACCAGCGTGCGGACCTGGCCCAGACTCAAGGCGTTGTGGTCGATCAGATCCAGCAAGCGGCCTGGCGTGGCGACGACGATGTCTGCACCACCCCTGAGGTTCATCATTTGCGGGTTGATGGAAACGCCGCCAAACACCACGGCCACCTTGAGCCGGTGCGGCAGGTAGTGGGCCAGGCGCACGATGGCCTCACCCACCTGCGCCGCGAGCTCCCGGGTGGGCACCAGCACCAGCCCATGGACGGTACGCCGCGTGGCAGGCCCGGCAGGCGGCGGGACCAGGCCCAGCTGCTGCAGCAGTGGCAAGGCGAAGGCCGCTGTCTTGCCGGAACCGGTCTGTGCCGAAACCAGCACATCGCGGCCGAGCAGGATGGCCGCAATGGCCTCCGCCTGCACGGGTGTGGCCGTGGTGTAGCCCCGTTCTGCGATGGCACGCAGAAGCGGCGGCAGCAACGCCGCTGGAAACGAAGGAGGGGCGCTGGTGGAGTTGGACATTGAAAAGGACGGGACGGGCAGGGTGCGGAGCCAACCCACGCGCAAAACCCTGTGCGGTGGCGGCGAAGGAGGAGCAGGAAGTGTACGCCGCAGGGTCCGGGGGGCAGGGTTGGATGTGTCGGGGCTCTTTCTGATCGCCGGGCACGGGGCAAGTCTGCGAAGATGGCGCTGCACGCACTCTTTGCGCACGGCCCCGACGCGATGGCCCGCAAGCCATGACGTCATCGGAGGAAGCCCGACATGAGATCATTTCGCCGCCATATCGAAAGCCACCGGACCGACACCATCGGCTGGCTGCGTGCGTCCGTGCTGGGCGCCAACGACGGCATTGTGTCCACCGCCAGTTTGCTGGTCGGCGTGGCCGCAGCCGGCGTCGGCCAGGGCAGCCTGCTGGTGACGGGCGTGGCGGGCCTGGTGGCCGGTGCCATGTCAATGGCCGCCGGCGAGTACGTATCGGTGCATTCACAGGCCGATACCGAGCAGGCGGACCTGTTGCGGGAACGCTCTGAAATCGAAGAGGACCCGGTGGCCGAAGCCCGCGAGCTGACGGCCATTTACGTGGGCCGCGGCCTGGACCCGAGCCTGGCCCATCAGGTGGCCGAACAACTGATGGCGCACGACGCGCTCGGTGCCCATGCGCGTGACGAACTGGGTATCTCGGAAGCGTTTACCGCCAAGCCAGTGCAGGCAGCGCTGGCCTCGGCAGCCAGCTTCGCGGTGGGTGCGGTATTGCCCCTGGCGGTGGCCTGGCTTGCGCCCATGCAGGGGGTGATCGTCTGGGTCTGTCTCACGTCGCTGCTGTTTCTGGCGATGTTGGGCGCCCTGGCCGCCCGCGTGGGCGGCGCTGGCATGGCGGTGGGAGCCTGGCGCGTGACCTTCTGGGGTGCCCTGGCGATGGGGCTGACGGCCGGTGTCGGGTCGCTGTTTGGGGCGACTGTCTGACAGCAGTTATTTTGCGGCTGTCACGTTGCCCGTCACAAGCGCTGGCTGTTCTGGCGATTTGACGGCAGGCTCCGGCGCCACATGGTCCAGGTCAGGCCGGTGCCATGGGTCCACATGGGTCATCAGGTTCAGCACGCGATGGCGCTGCATCACGCGGTGCCTCGCGGCCACGGCGATGTCGTGTCCTGCTTCGACGGTGATCTTCGCATCGACCTCGAGGTGCGCGTCCACCACGATCATGTCGCCCATCATGCGGGTGCGCACGTCGTGCACGTCGCTCACACCGGGTGTTTCCAGCAGCGTGCGGCGAATGGCTTCGACTTCCTGCTCATTGACCGAACTGTCCACCAGGTCCTGCAGTGCGCGCCAGCCGAAGCTCCAGCCCATGCGCGTGACCATCAAGCCCACAATCAATGCGGCAATCGGGTCCAGAATCGGGTACCCCGCCAGATTGCCGACGATGCCCACGCCTACCACCAGCGAAGAGGCTGCATCGGAGCGGGCATGCCAGGCATTGGCCACCAGCATGCTGGACTTGACCCGCTTGGCGACCACCAGCATGTAACGAAACAGCAGTTCCTTGGCGGCCAGTGCGATGCCGGCAATCCACAAGGCGGAGACATGCACCTTCTGGATGGTTTCCGGCGCCTCGAGCTTCAGAAGTGCAGACCAGAGCATGCCGACCCCCACGCCAAGCAGCATCAGTCCCAGCACCAGGGAGGCCGCCGTTTCAAAGCGCTGATGGCCATACGGGTGGTCTTCGTCCGCGTCTTTCTTGCTGTGGTGGCTGGCGAAGAGCACCACGAAATCGGCCACCAGATCAGACAGTGAATGGATGCCGTCGGCGATCAGTGCCTGTGACTTGGCCAGCACGCCCACCAGCACCTGCGTGATGCTGAGCACCAGATTGACCGCCACACTGACCCACGTGCTGCGCGAGGCTGCCGCTGCACGCTCTTGCAGGCTGTGCTCGGTGTCTTCAGGGTCGTCGGTGTTGTCGTGCAGGTTCATGGGAAAGTGCTGGGGGAAACGGGTGATGTCGCCCCCAATTTTGCCAGTGCGCACCGTCTCCATGAAAAAAGCCCGCAGATAGCGGGCTTGAAGGCTCTGAAGCCGAGCGTATGACAGCGGGCTTCGCGGTCGCAGTCAGGCTGCCAGTGCCGCCGTGGACTGGTTGGCGGCCACCACGGTCTGCGCGGTGATGTCGGCGGCAGCAGCAGCCAGCGCTGCGGCTTTGGCAGCTTCGCCCATGGCCAGGCCTTCAGCGCGCACAAAACGCACATCGGTGACGCCAAAGAAACCGAAGATGGTCTGCAGGTAGCTTTCCTGATGCTCCAGTGCGCGCATGGCGTCGCTGGTGGAATACACGCCGCCCCGGGTGGAGGCGATGATGACTGTTTTGCCAGCCGCCAGGCCCACAGGGCCTTTGTCGGTGTACTTGAAGGTACGGCCGACCTGCGCCACACGGTCGATCCACGACTTGAGCTGGGTCGGCACCGCGAAGTTGTACAGCGGCGCGCCGATCACGACCACGTCAGCCGCCAGGAACTGGGACACCAGCGCCTCGGACACAGCGTTTTCGCGCTGTTGCACATCGCTCAGCGCGGCACCAGCGGGCAGGCGAAAGCCCAGGGAATCAGCAGACAGGTGGCTCGGGGTGTCCACTGCCAGGTCGAGGTAGTCCACCTCGGTGTCGGGATGGCTGGCGCGCCAGGAGGCCACGATCTGGGCGGTGAGCTGGCGCGAGACGGAGTTGCCGCCCAGGATGCTGGAGTCGATGTGAAGCAGTTTGCTCATGATGAATTCCTTGGAAAGTGATTCGGCGTGAATCTGGGATTTGGGGGTGTGGCCCGGTTCACCATGAATCGCAGCCATGGATAGATTGTGTGGGCAGGTCGATAAATTGATAAGTTAGCAATATTGCAATACATTGTCCTGCCGGTGAGACAATCTGCCTTCCGTAGCACCTTGAGTAAGGAACCCCATGCAGGACTTGAACGACATGCTGTATTTCGCCGAGGTGGTGGAGCAGGGCAGCTTTGCCGGGGCGGCCCGGGCATTGGGCCTGCCCAAGTCGCGCCTGTCACGCCGTGTTGCCGAGCTTGAAGGCCGTTTGGGCGTGCGGCTTTTGCAGCGCACCACCCGCAAGCTGTCGCTGACACAAGTGGGCGAGATCTATCTGCGCCACTGCAGTGCCATGCGGGATGAGGCCCTGGCGGCCGCCGACGCCGTGGCGCACATGCAGGTGGAGCCGCGCGGCACGCTGCGTGTCACCTGTCCGGTGACTTTGGCGCAAAACACGCTGGGTTACCTCATTCCGCGTTTCATGGCGATGTACCCGCTGGTGAAAATCGACATGCGGGTGACCAACCGGGTGGTGGATCTGGTGGAGGAGGGCATCGACATCGCGCTCCGCGTGCGTCCCACACTCGAAGACAGTGGCAGCCTGGTGGTGAAGAATCTGGGCGAGGGCACCGGGTCACTGCTGGCCAGCTCAGCCTTGCTGGCCCGCCTGGGCCAGCCCCAGCGCCCGGAAGATCTGACCCGATTCGACACGGTGGCCATGTCCTGGGTGGATGGGCGTTCCCACTGGGACTTGATCGGTCCCCAAGGCGAGTCGTTTGTGTTGCATCACGAGCCGCGCTATGTGGCGGATGATCTGCAGACACTCAAGCTGGCGGTGCTGGCCGGCACCGGCATCAGCTTTTTGCCCGATTCGGTCAGCGCTGCCGAACGCCGTGCGCAGTTGCTGGTGCCTGTGCTGCCTGGCTGGAGCACCAAGCCCGGCATGGCCCATGCCGTATTCCCCACGCGCCGCGGGCAGGTGCCCGCCGTGAGAAAGTTTCTCGATTTTCTGGGGGAGCACATGCGTGGGGAGAGCATCGTGTGAGCGAGCCGCCCGCCTGACGACTGGCGCACTCATCACTTTATATGCATTTAACAAGATAAATTAAGAGCGATATATTCTTTGGTGTTTGAAGGTGGAGTCCCCACAATGCTTTCTCCAAGCCCCAACACAGGAGAAAAGCATGGCCACTCTCAGACTCGGCGACACCGCCCCCGATTTCACCCAGGACTCCACCGCCGGACCGATCTCCTTCCATCAGTGGGCCGGCGATTCATGGGTGGTGCTGTTCTCCCATCCTGCTGACTTCACACCGGTTTGCACCACCGAACTGGGCAAGACCGCTGCGCTGAGCGGCGAATTTGCCAAACGCAATGTCAAGCCCATCGCGGTCAGCGTGGACCCGCTGGAGTCCCACGGCAAGTGGGTCAACGACATCAACGAGACGCAGAACACCACGGTCAACTTCCCCATCCTGGCCGATGCGGACCGCAAGGTGGCGGATCTGTACGACATGATCCACCCGAACGCCAAGAGCACCGGGCCCACCCAGACAGTGCGCAGCGTGTTCATCATCGACCCGAAAAAAGTCATCCGCACCACCTTCACCTACCCGGCCAGCACAGGTCGCAACTTTGACGAAATCCTGCGCGTCATCGACTCGCTGCAGCTCACCGACGGCTACAAGGTGGCCACGCCGGCGAACTGGAAGGATGGCGACGACGTGATCATCGTTCCCAGCCTGCAGGACCCGGCCGAGCTGGCCCAGCGCTTTCCCAAAGGCTTCAAGGCCGTGCGCCCCTACCTGCGCATCACACCGCAGCCGAACAAGTAAGGCTTCCTTCCTCCAGTGCCCGTTCCGGGCGGTGTGCCTCTCCTGGCGTCGCAAGGGGAGCGCACCGCGGGGAGTTGTGCGCCCCATCGATTCATTCACCACTGCTCACACCATGCGATTCATCATTGTTCCCGGCTGGCGCGACTCCGGTCCCGGCCATTGGCAGAGCCTGTGGGCCGAGCGACTGCCCGGCGCCGTGCGCGTGATGCAGGACGACTGGATCACACCAACCCGGCAGGCTTGGGTGGACAGCATTGCCCGCACCATCGAACAGCAGCGCGAACCGGTCATCGTGATCGCCCACAGCCTGGGCTGCATTGCCACCACCCATCTGCCAGGCAGCGCGGTGAACTGCATTCAGGGCGCGCTGCTGGTGGCGCCAGCCGACCCGGAGCGCCGTGCGGTGCTGAGCGATTTCGCGCCGGTTCCTTTCCAGAAACTGCCTTACCGCAGTGTGCTGGTGGCCAGCAGCAACGACCCCTATTGCCCGATACGTCTGGCCGGTGCCTACGCGCGGGCATGGGGCAGCGAGTTTGTCCGCATGCAGGACGCCGGGCACATCAACGTGGAATCAGGCCATGGCGAGTGGCCGCTCGGCGCGGCGCTGCTCCAGTCGCTGGCGGGTGAGCCGACGCTGGTGCCTGCTGCTGCCGTTCCCGCTTTTCAGTCTTTCCCTTCATCTCCTCTCAGCTCTTACCAAACCGTATGACTTCCACTCTCAAGACGGCTATCGCCGCCTGGGCCCTCACCGCCGCTGGCCTGGCTTCTTCGCAAACCCTGCTCAACGGTTCGTACGATGTGGCACGCGAGTTCTACAAGGACTACAACGCCGCCTTCATCGCCCACTACAAAAAAACCACCGGCAAGGACATCAAGGTCGACCAGTCGCATGGCGGCTCGAGCGCGATTGCGCGCTCGGTCGCTGACGGCCTGGACGCCGACGTGGTGACGATGAACACCAGCACCGATGTGGATTTCCTCGCCGGTGCCGGCGTGGTGGCCAAGGACTGGGCCAAGCGCTTCCCGGGCAACGCCTCGCCCACCACCTCGACCATGCTGTTTCTGGTGCGCAACGGCAACCCCAAGCAGATCAAGGACTGGGACGATCTCGTCAAGCCCGGCATTCAGGTCGTCGTGGTCAACCCCAAAACCGGTGGCAATGGCCGCTACACCTATCTCGCCGCCTGGGGTTATGCCAAAAAGAAGGGTGCCACCGATGCGCAGGCAGCCGAGTTCGTAGGCAAGCTCTACAAGAACGTGCCGGTGCTGGGAAAGGGTGGCCGTGACGCGACCACCGTGTTCCTGCAGCGCAACATCGGTGACGTGCTCATCACCTTCGAATCGGAAGTGCTGTCGGTGAACAAGGAGTTTGGCGAGGGCAAGGTCGATGCGGTGTACCCGTCCATCAGCATCCTGGCCGAGAACCCGGTCGCGGTGGTGGAGCGCACCGTGGCCAAAAAAGGCACAGCCGATCTGGCCAAGGCCTATCTGGACTACCTCTACTCCGACGAAGGGCAGGAAATTGCCGCCCGCCATGCGCTGCGCCCCCGCTCGCCCGCTGTGCTGAAGAAATACGCCAGCACTTTCAAGCCAGTGCAGCTGTTCACGGTGCAGGAGCTGTTCGGCTCGCTCGGCGAGGCGCAGAAAGTGCACTTCAATGACGGCGGCCAGTTCGACAAGATCTACACCGTCAAGTAAGCAGATCGCTCCATGAGTTTCCTGATTTCCACAGCACCGGGCGCAGCGCCGCTGCCTGGCCCCCCCGTAGCGGGCAGGCGCCCCGTCCGGCGGGTCTTGCCCGGTTTTCAGCTCACGCTGGGCTACACCGTGCTGTACCTCAGCCTGATCGTGCTGATTCCCATCTCGGCCTTGTTCTTCAAGACCTTCTCGCTCACGTGGGAGCAGTTCTGGGTGGCCGTGACCTCGCCACGTGTGCTGGCCTCGTACCGCTTGACGTTTGGCGCCTCGCTGATCGCGGCGCTGGTCAATCTGGTGTTTGGCCTGCTGGTGGCCTGGGTGCTGGTGCGCTACACCTTTCCCGGCAAGAAGCTGGTGGATGCGCTGGTGGATCTGCCGTTTGCCTTGCCCACCGCCGTGGCAGGTATTTCGCTCACCGCCTTGCTGGCCGGCAACGGCTGGATCGGCCAGTACCTGGAGCCAATGGGCATCAAGCTGGCCTTCACGCCCGCAGGTGTGGTGATTGCCCTGATTTTTATTGGTCTGCCGTTTGTGGTGCGCACGGTGCAGCCGGTGCTCGAAGACGCTGAAAAGGAACTCGAGGAAGCCGCCACTTCGCTGGGCGCCACGCGCCTGCAGATCTTCATCCGCGTCATCCTGCCGCATATTGCGCCGGCGCTGCTCACCGGCTTTGCCATGGCTTTTGCCCGGGCAATTGGTGAATACGGTTCGGTCATCTTCATTGCCGGCAACATGCCCATGATTTCCGAGATCACGCCGCTCATCATCATCGGCAAGCTGGAGCAGTACGACTACGCCGGCGCGACTGCGGTGGCGGTGGTGATGCTGGTGATTTCGTTTGCCTTGCTGCTGGTGATCAATGCGCTGCAGGCCTGGCAGCGGCGTCTTGCAGGAGCACCGGCATGAAACCAGCCCCCACGCTTGTCGCTTCGCGTACTGCGCTGCCCCCCGGGGGGGCTGTGCTTGCTCGGGGCGGCCCTTCGCTGCGCACGGCGCACGCGCTCTCAGCCACCACCGAAGCCCCCTGGGTGCGCTACAGCCTGATCGCGCTGGCCCTCGGCTTCGTGTTCCTGTTCCTGGTATTGCCGCTGGCAGCCGTGTTCACCGAAGCACTGCGCAAGGGCCTGGGCGCCTATCTGGCGGCGTTGCAGGAGCCCGATGCCTGGTCGGCGATCCAGCTCACCTTGATTGCCGCCGCGATCGCCGTGCCGCTGAACCTCGTCTTCGGTGTGGCCGCAGCGTGGGCGATTGCCAAATATGAATTCCGCGGCAAGTCGTTTCTGACCACACTGGTGGATCTGCCGTTTTCCGTCTCGCCGGTGGTGGCGGGTCTGGTCTATGTGCTGCTGTTCGGCGCGCAGGGCTGGTTCGGCCCCTGGCTGCAGGCGCACGATGCGAAGATCATCTTTGCGGTACCCGGCATCGTGCTGGCCACGGTGTTCGTGACCTTCCCGTTCATCGCCCGCGAGCTCATCCCGCTGATGCAGGCCCAGGGCAATGACGAGGAGCAGGCCGCCATCGTGCTGGGTGCCACCGGCTGGCAGACCTTCTGGCATGTCACGCTGCCCAACATCAAGTGGGGCCTGATTTACGGCGTGATTCTGTGCAACGCACGGGCCATGGGCGAGTTTGGCGCGGTGTCGGTGGTTTCGGGCCACATCCGCGGACAGACCAACACCTTGCCGCTGCACGTCGAAATTCTCTACAACGAATACCAGTCGGTGGCGGCGTTTGCCGTGGCCTCGCTGCTGGCCATCCTCGCACTGGTCACGCTGGTCATCAAATCGGTCGCCGAGTGGCGCCATGAGGCCGAGATGAAAGCCGCCGCCAACCTGCCCCCCGAGCGGCCACATTCAATCGATCCGTTCGCCCTGAGCCTGTCGAAGGGCGCCTCCAGGCAAGGCTTCGACAAGCTCAGCCCGAACGGTTAACCAGAGAAATACCATGAGCATCGAAATCCGCAACGTCAGCAAACACTTTGGCAACTTCCAGGCGCTGGGCGATGTCAGCCTCGACATCGAATCGGGCGAACTGGTCGCCTTGCTGGGCCCCTCGGGCTGCGGCAAGACGACCCTGCTGCGCATCATTGCCGGGCTGGAAACCGCCGACCATGGCAGCATCCTTTTCAGCGGCGAAGACACCACCGACGTGCATGTGCGCGAGCGGCAGGTCGGATTTGTGTTCCAGCACTACGCGCTTTTTCGCCACATGACGGTGTTCGAGAACGTCGCCTTCGGCCTGCGCATGAAGCCGCGCGGGCAGCGGCCCTCGGAGGCTCAGATCCGGGAGAAAGTGCATGCGCTGCTCAATCTGGTGCAGCTCGACTGGCTGGCCGACCGGTTTCCGTCGCAGCTCTCGGGCGGGCAGCGCCAGCGCATTGCCCTGGCGCGCGCGCTGGCGGTGGAGCCCAAGGTGCTGCTGCTCGATGAGCCCTTTGGCGCACTCGACGCCAAGGTGCGCAAGGAACTGCGCCGCTGGCTGCGCCGCCTGCACGACGATCTGCATGTGACCAGCATTTTCGTGACGCACGATCAGGAGGAAGCCCTGGAAGTGGCCGACCGCGTGGTGCTGATGAACCAGGGCAAGGTCGAGCAGATCGGCTCACCCCAGCAGGTGTGGGACCACCCGGCCAGCCCGTTTGTGTATGGCTTTCTGGGTGATGTGAACCTGTTCCATGGCCGCGCCCATGAGGGTGAGGTACACCTTGAAGGCATGCGCATCGATTCCCCCGAGCACGCCAACACGCAGGACGCCAGGGCCCTGGCCTATGTGCGCCCGCATGACCTCGACGTGCAGCGCTATGCGCCCGGCGCCGAGGGCATCGTCGTCCATCTGGAGCGCGCCATCGTCATCGGCCCGATGGCCCGGCTGGAACTGGTGCCGGCCGAGGGCTATACGCAGCAGGGCGGTGAACAGGGGGACACTCTCATCGAAGCACAGATGCCATCGCAGCAGTTCCGCGAGATGGGCCTGCGCGAGGGCGACATGCTGGTGGTGACGCCGCGCAAGGCGAGGGTGTTTGTACAGGCCTGAAACCGGCTTCGTCATGAAGCGGCTTGACTGCCAGGGGTGACAGGAAACCGCACACAAAGGCGTCAGGAACTTATTGCCGTCCCGACCCACGAACCATCAGACAATTCATCCATTGCTGATTTGAAGGGACCCTGATGTTTTTGACGTATTTCGATGCCATGCCCCGCCGCGTTCTGGCGTTGATCGCCGTGGTCTGCGTGGCCATGCTGGCGTTTGGCCTGTACCTGCAGCATGTGGTGGGCCTGGAGCCGTGCCCCATGTGTATCGTGCAGCGCTATGCCCTGATCCTGGTGGCGGTGGTGGCGGGCCTCACGGCCATCGCCAAAAGCCGCTGGCCGCTGGTCGCAGGTTCTGGCGTGATGGTGTTGATCACCGGCTTTGGCGCCTTCGTGGCGGCACGGCAGAGCTTTTTGCAGTGGTACCCGCCAGAGGTCGCATCGTGCGGCCGCGACTTCTACGGCATGATCGAAACCTTCCCGCTCAAGCGCGCCATTCCGATGATCTTCAAGGGCAGCGGCGACTGCACCAAGATTGACTGGACGTTTCTGGGCGGATCCATCGCCAACTGGTCCTTCGTGTGCTTTGTGGCGATTGGCCTGGTGGGTGTAACGCTGATGGTCCGGCAGGTGCGGGCGCGCTGAACGCGGCATCCCGATCACGACATCTGATCGCTGACCCGCCTCTTAGCGGCTGAGTTGCAGAAACTTCAGCCCCTCATACTGCGTAAATCCCGCATCAAATGACACCAGCTGGCAACCCGCGGCAACAGCAAAACCTGCCAGCCAGGCATCCGTCCAGTCGCGTGGATGAAACCCGGGGCGGCTGCTGTAGCGGCGCATCTGCGCCTCGGCCGTCGCGGGTTCTGCCAACATCGCCACGCGGCCACCGCCCAGATGGGCTTCGTAAATGCTCCAGGCTTCTTCGGGCGTGTGCACGGCGGTGCCCATCACGGCGGGTTGCGTCACCAGACGTAAAAACCCCTGCATGCTGGCGCGGCAAAACGCGGGCTGTGCTGTGGTTTCAACCCAATAACGCCTGGCTGCTTGATGATGCGTATGTCCAGGGTGTGCCAAGGCTAGCCAGACGTTGACATCCAGCAAATCCACAGGCTTCACTGGATGAACCCGATTCGTCGCAGTTTTTCGATGTCCTGTTGCAGGGTCTGATCTTCAAGCTGTGCGTTTGTGGGCGCCGTTTTGTCGGGGGCGGATGCCTCTTGGAGACGCTTGAGCACGGGCAAGCCAGGGCCCGACTGCCGAACCACCTCTGTCGAGGCGGGCATGCGCAGTGCCCGCTGGATCAGCTCGTTCAGCAGGGACTTGAGACTTTGGCCATTCTGTGCGGCGCGCGTCTTCAGCTCCCGCAGCAAGGAATCAGGTAAATCAAGAGTGGTTCGCATCATTGCATTTTAGCATCAATGTGTGTTTTGGGGACTTGAGTTATAAATCATATACTGTACATAAATACAGTATTTTTGTACTCAAATGCCTCACACACTCTCGCCAACTTTTACAGACCGCAGCCTTGACCTTGCATCTACAGCGTTGGCCGACGTCTGGCGGGCTGGTGAAATGGGCTGCGCCGCCCAGGCTGTTCTAGCCACAGGGCATGAGGTGCTGGACGCCGTGCTGCCCGGTGGAGGCTGGCCGCAAGGCGCATTGATCGAGCTGCTGCAGCCGCTGGCGGGAGTGCATGAATGGGGCTTGCTGGCACCCGCACTGGCGGCTGTCCAGCAGGTGCAAACGGCCCAATGGCTGGTGCTGGTGGGCGCGCCGCAGCTGCCGTTCGGCCCGGCGCTGGGGGCGCAGCAGTTGCAGATGCTGCAGTGGCTCAGCGTGCAGGGGCGGCCGGGTGATGCGCCATCGCTGCTGTGGGCCACGCGCGAGGCGCTGCAGTGTGCCGATGTGTCTGCGGTGCTGGCCTGGTTGCCCGATGCCCGCAGCGCTCACCTGCGCCGCCTGCAGATTGCAGCCCACGCGCACCACAAGCTGCTGTTTGTCTTCAGGCCGCTGCGGGCGCAGCAGGAGTCGTCGCCCGCGCCGCTGCGCCTGCGGCTGGAAGGCACCGTGAGCGAAGCGGGCAACCTGCAGGTGGAGGTCTTCAAGCGCCGCGGCCCGCCGCTGGCAGCGCCAGTTTTGCTCGACACCCGGCCCGCGCGGCTGGCCGCCTTGCTGGCTGCGAGTCGCGAAAGGGCGCGGCAAAAGCGGGAAGAACTTGGTTCCGTTCGGCCGCCATCCCATCTGCCTTCATGGCCTGTCGTTCCATCGCAAAGCCCTGTCCATGCGCTGCTGGATCGCATTTCACATCTCCATCACCACTGAGCCGGCGCTTCCCGCTCAGCCCGGTGCTGCGGTGATGGACGCGGCCGCCCTGCAGAAAGCGCTGGCCAGTCTGGCGCTGGGCTTCACCCCGCACGTCGCGCTGGTGGACGAGGCCGTGCTGCTGGACGTGACCGGTAGCCTGCGCCTCTTTGGCGGGCTGCCCAGCCTGATGACGGCGCTGGAAAAACGCATGGAGGCGTTCATGGCCTCGCATCAGATCCAGGTCCACCTCGCCCGGGCGCAGGGCGCCAATTCGCTGGTCGCGCTGGGGCGGCTGCGCCATCAGGGAGGTACAACAAAGAGCAGCCCTCGTGTGGCTGACTTGCCCTTGCACACACTCACTGCCGCCAGACCGCACCTCGATGTGCTGGAGCGCATTGGCTGCCGCCGCTGGGGCGACTTGCTGAGCCTGCCGCGCGATGGCATGGCCCGACGTTTCGGGGCCGGCCTGCTGCAGGCGCTGGACCGTGCCCGGGGCAGCGCGCCGGACGACTACGCCTGGCTGACGCTGCCCGAACACTTTGAGGAAAAACTGGAGCTCAACGCCCTGGTCACCCAGGCCCCGGCGCTGATGGCTGGCGTGGCCTGCCTGCTGGTGAAGCTGCAGGCCTGGTTGCTCGGCCGCCAGAGCGGGCTGTGCGCGCTGAAGATCATCTGGCATCTGGACAAACGCCGCGACGCGGCCCCCACCGGCGAGCTGGAGGTGCGCACGGCCCAGCCCGCCCAGGACTTGCGGCATGTGAGCCGGTTGATCGCCGAGCATCTGGCGAGGCAGGTGCTGCCCGCGCCCGTGCATGCGCTGACGCTGCGTTCGCTGGCCACTGAATGCCTCACAGACTCTGCCGCAGCCACCGCCAGCCTGCTCATGGAAGAACGCCGGCAGGGCGACAGCATGGTGCAACTGGTCGAGCGGCTCAGCGCGCGTTTGGGCGATGCCAGGGTGCAGGCCTGGGAGGCCTGTCACGATCACCGGCCTGAACAGATGCAGCGCTGGGTAAATGCCCGCACGGTGTTTGCCAGCACGGCGTTCAAGACGCGGCGAACCTTGAAATCTGCAGTACGTCGTGCAGACCTGATGGCATCAGGCAAGACGGAGGCCTTGTACCCGACCTGGCTCTTGCCCGAACCACTGAAGCTGCAGACTGTGGGCAACAGTCCGGTGTATCACGGCAAGCTGACGCGTCTGGCCGGGCCGCAGCGGCTGGAAGCCGCCGAATGGCTGCTGGCTGAAAGCAACACCTCCCGGCAACCCGGACTGTGCGCCAGGCCCTGGGCCTTGCGTGATTACTTTGTCTACCTTAGCCAGCAGGGCGGCTTGCTGTGGGTCTACAGCGAACGGTTGGGTACTGCGCCTCAACAGGCCAGGCAGCGCGCCTGGTACCTGCACGGCTTTTTCGCCTGAAGCTGCGCCATGCCCGTCCAGCCATTTGCCCATGCACTGCCCGACTACGCGGAACTGCACGCGCTGAGCAACTTCAGCTTCCAGCGCGGGGCCTCGCACGCCGAGGAACTGGTCGAGCGGGCTTTCGAGCTGGGCTACAAGGCACTGGCCATCACCGACGAATGCTCGGTTGCCGGGGTGGTGAGGGCGCACGAGGCGGCCCGGGCGCTCGGGCTTCAGCTGCTGCCGGGGGCGGAATTTCTGGTGCAGGCAGACCCGCCTTTCAGGCTGGTCTGCCTGCCCCACAACGCCGCAGGTTGGGGCCACCTGTGCGAGTTCATCACCGAGGCCCGCCGGTTGGGCGACAAGCTGGACAAAGGCAGCTACCGCGTTGCACTGGGTGAGACCGATTTTTCGCACCTGGCCGATTGCGAAATCCTGCTGGCGCCTCTGCACGGGGCCGGTGTCGAGATTCAGACCGAAGCGCTTTGCGGTCATGTCGACTGGGCGCTGAGCTTGTTTGGTGCCCATGCCTGGCTGACTGTGGAGCTGTTACAGGGACTGGACGACGCGCTGCGCCTGCAGCAGTTGCAGCAGGTAGCCCTGCGCACCGGCATCCGTCTGGTGGCCGCTGGCCGGGTGCTGATGCACAAGCGTTCACGCAAGCCGCTGCACGACGTGATGACGGCCATCCAGCTGGGCCAGGCGGTGCATGCATGCGGTATGGCGCTGCAGCCCAATGCCGAGGCGCATCTGCGGCCCCGCATGCGGCTGGCCGATATTTACCCGGCCAGCCTGCTGCGCGCCACGCTGGAGGTGGCGGCGCGTTGCACCTTCAGCCTCGATGAAATCCGCAAGCTCTACCGCTACCCGGTGGAAGGTGTTGTGCCCAGCGCGGAAACACCGTCGCAATGCCTGCGGCGGCTGACAGCGGAGGGCATGAAGGAGCGGTTTCCGGGCGGCGTGCCTGCGGCTGTCCGGACACAGATCGACAGGGAACTGGCGTTGATTGAAGAGCTGGAATACGAGATGTTTTTCATCACGGTGCAGGACATCGTGCGTTTTGCGCGCAGCCAGGGCATCCTGTGCCAGGGGCGCGGCTCGGCGGCCAATTCGGCCGTGTGTTTTTGCCTGGGCATCACGGCCATCAACCCGGTCGAGAGCGCACTGCTGTTCGAGCGTTTCATCAGCCGCGAACGCAGCGAGCCGCCTGACATCGACGTGGACTTCGAGCACCAGCGGCGCGAAGAAGTCATCCAGTACATCTACGAAAAATACGGCCATGACCGCGCCGCCATTGCTGCCACGGTGATCCGCTACCAGCCGCGCAGTGCCATTCGCGATGTTGGCAAGGCACTGGCCATCGAGCCGGCATTGATCGACCAGTTCGCCAAAGAGCATTTCTGGTTCGATGGCAGCGAGGTGCTGGAGGAAAAAATCCGCCAGCTCGGACTGGCAGGCCAGAGCGGGCCGGTGCTGCAGTGGCTGGCGCTTTCGGCGCAACTGATTGGTTTTCCGCGGCATCTGAGCCAGCATGTGGGTGGCTTTGTGCTGACGCAGGGCAAGCTGACCCGGCTGGTGCCGGTGCAGCCCGCGTCGATGGAGGGCCGCCGCATCATCCAGTGGGACAAGGACGATCTGGACGCCATGGGCCTGCTCAAGGTCGATGTGCTGGCGCTGGGCATGCTGTCGGCCATCCAGCGCTGCCTGCATCTGGTGGAGCAGACCCGGAACAAGCCCTTGCAGATGCATGAGATCCCGGGCGAAGACCCGCAGACCTACGACATGATCTGCCAAACCGACACGGTGGGCGTGTTCCAGATCGAAAGCCGCGCGCAGATGTCGATGCTGCCGCGCCTGCAGCCCCGCACCTATTACGACCTGGTGGTGGAAGTCGCCATCGTGCGGCCCGGGCCAATTCAAGGCGGCATGGTGCACCCTTACCTGAAGGCGCGTGAGATTCAGCGCAACGGCAAAGAGATTGTTTTTGAGTATCCCGCGCTCAAGCCTGCGCTGGAGCGTACCCTGGGTGTGCCGATTTTCCAGGAGCAGGTGATGCAGATCGCCATGATCGCAGCCGACTTCACGCCGGGCGAGGCCGACGACCTGCGCCGCTCCATGGCCGCCTGGAAACGCAAGGGTGGGGTGGAGCGCTTTCATGACCGCCTGACCCAGGCCATGGTGCGCAAGGGCTACAGCCTTGAGTTTTCCGAACGCATCTTCAGCCAGATCCGCGGCTTTGGCGAATACGGTTTTCCGGAAAGCCATGCCGCCAGTTTTGCCAAGCTGGTGTACGTGAGCTGCTGGCTCAAGTGCCACGAGCCGGCCTGCTTTCTGGCGGCCATGGTCAATTCGCAGCCCATGGGGTTTTATTCGCCGTCCCAGCTGGTGCAGGATGCGCGTCGGCACGGCATCGAGGTACGGGCG
Source organism: Synechococcus sp. UW140 (assembly GCA_943370905.1). Taxonomy (GTDB): domain Bacteria; phylum Pseudomonadota; class Gammaproteobacteria; order Burkholderiales; family Burkholderiaceae_C; genus Polaromonas. The sequence continues at coordinate 282,312 of CALRSS020000003.1, read as the reverse complement.
GTGGACGTGATGCACAGCCATTGGGACTGCACGCTGGAGCCTGCGTTCCCCGTTGCATTTGATTTGCCCGTTCGCCCTGAGCCCTTCGGCTCGGCTCAGGACAGGCTTGTCGAAGGGTTCCCCGCTGCTCCTCAGGAGAGGCTTCGACCCCTTCGGCAGAGCTCAGGACAGGCGGCTCAGCCCGAACGGTACGGGGACACACGCAAGCCTCAATACTCAAGCATTTACCCGGGCATTCACGCCGCGCAACCCGCCGTTCGGCTGGGCCTGCGCCTGGTCGCCAGTCTGTCGGAAGCCGCCGCGCAGCGCCTGGTGGTGGCGCGTGGCCAGGCGCCTTTCACATCCACGGAAGATCTGGTGTCACGCGCCCGGCTGGATGCGCGGGAGGTCAACGCCCTGGCGGCGGCGGATGCCTTGCTGACACTGGCAGGCCACCGGCGCCAGCAGGTGTGGCAGGCCTCGGCCATCAAGCCGGCGCCCGGTCTTTTTCGGGCGGTGCCCACGCATGAAGCCGATCTGGCGCTGCCTGATACCCCGGAGGGCGAGAACATCCTGTTTGATTACCGCTCCACCGGCCTCACGCTGCGCCGCCATCCGCTGGCGCTGCTCCGGCCCCGGCTGGCCCGGCGCGGTCTGCTCAGCGCCGAAGAGCTCAATGCCTTGCCCGATGGCGAGGCGGTGTCGGCCTGCGGCATTGTCACGGTGCGCCAGCAGCCGCAAACGGCCAAGGGCACCATCTTTGTCTCACTGGAAGACGAAACCGGCGCAGTGAATGTGATCGTCTGGAAGTCACTGCGTGAAGCGCAGCGCGCCGAAGTGCTGCACGCCAGGCTGCTGGCAGTGCACGGCACCTGGCAGCGCAGCGAGGAAAGCGGCACTGCCAAAGGTTATGGGGCGGTACGCAATCTGGTGGCGCACCGGCTGGAAGACCTCACGCCGCTGTTGGGGCGGCTGGGCACCTCCAGCCGCGACTTTCATTGAACGGCATTGAGCGGTCGGAGCCATACCGGTCAGTGGCCAGGCCGCTTACTGCCTTCGCGCCGCGCTGGTTTCCACGCTTCCCTGTTGTACGGCGTGCTCCAGCAGCACGCTGTAGTTTTCGAGCTTTTTGTACAGCAGGCGCACTTCCAGCATGTTGTGAATGCGCGTCCTGACCTCGACCAGATCGAAAGGCTTGCTGATGAAGTCCTTGGCGCCGGCTTCCAGGGCGCGCAGCTTGTGGCCGGGCTCGGCGGTCAGCACGATGACGGGCAGGTATTTGTCGCGGGTGTTTTTCTTGAGCTCCTGCATCACCTGGAAGCCATCCATACCGGGCATTTTCAGATCCAGCAGGATCAGGTCGTAGCTGTGCTCCGCATGCAGCCTGGCCACTTCCTGCGGGTTCATGGTGGAGCGGACGCGGGTGTAGCCCGTGCTGCCCAGCAACTGCTCCAGCAGCAGCACATTGGCGGCCTGGTCGTCCACCACCAGAATGCTGGCGTTCAGGATGTCGAATTCGGTGTTCATGCGGTTTTTTCCAGAATGCTGACTGGCCGGGGCTGTGACTGGGAAAACTTCAGTGCCATGTCCACGGTTTCCATGAACTCCTGGATCTTGATGGGTTTGGTGAGGTAGCGGAAGAAACCAGCCGCCATGCCTTTTTCAATGTCGCGGGGCATGGCGTTGGCGCTGAGCGCCACCACCGGAATGTGCGCTGTCAACGGGTCTGCACACAGCATTTGCACCGCCTTGATGCCGCTGATGCCGGGCAGGTTGATGTCCATCAGCACGATATCGGGCTGCAAGGTCCGGGCCATCGCGATGCCGCTGGTGCCGTCACGGGCCGACACCAACCGGATGTCCGAACGGCGCGCGATGAGGTTTTCCACCAGCATCAGGTTGGCCGGGTTGTCCTCTACATACAGCAGGGTGTGGGCGCGCAGATCCGTCGGCACCTGGCTTTGCATGGTCTGCGTCAGGGCGGCCAAAGTCGGGTGAAGCGCACGCTCTTCGGTGAGGTTCATTTCAATCCAGAACACGCTGCCCCGGCCCACAATGCTCTCCACGCCGATCACGCCACCCATCAGCTCGATCAGCCGTTTGGTCATGACCAGGCCAATGCCAGTGCCCTGTTCAGTGGTGGCCTGCTGGCCCAGGCGGTTGAAGGGCTGGAAGAGCTGGGCAATCTTGGCCGGATTGAGACCCTCACCGGTATCTTCCACACAGATGCGGATGCGTTCGGGTGATACCTCCACACAGCTGAGCGTCACCGTTCCGCCGCTGGTGTTGTACTTGATCGCGTTGGACAGCAGATTGATCAGCACCTGCTTGAGCCGCGTACGGTCCGCGCTGACGAAGCAGGGCAGGGAAAACTGCGGAAAGGTCACGCAGATACCACGCTGGGCAGCCTGCGATTCGACCAGGGTCTCGCACTCGAGCATCACTTCGGCCAGTGACACCGGCTCCAGCGACAGCGACAGCTTGCCGGATTCGATCAGCGCCAGATCCAGGATTTCGTTGATCAGCTCCAGCAGGTACCAGCCCGCCTGCAGGATCTGGTCAATGCTGCGTTTTTGTGACGGCGTTGGCTGCGGCGTGCCGGATTCAATCAATTGCGCAAAGCCGAGGATGGCGCTGAGCGGCGTGCGCAACTCGTGGCTCATGCTGGACAGAAAATCCGACTTGGCGAGGTTGGCCTTCTCGGCCACCGCCATCGCTTCCTTCAAGGCCACTTCGACCTGCTTGCGCACCGAGTTGTCGGTGCCGATCAGCAGGTAGCCGATGATGGTGCCGAAGTCGTCACGCAACGCGGTGATCGACACAATGGCCGGGAAGCGGCTGCCGTCCTTGCAGATGTAGGTCAGCTCGTAGATGTCTTCAATGCCGCGCGAGGCCTTGAACGCCAGCGCCTCGAAGCCCGGGGTGATGGTGGTGGCGAGCTCCAGGCTCAGCGCCTGCGCACGCGCCATCACTTCCTGCGGGTCATGGATGTCGCTGGGGTTGATCTTGTTGACGACTTCCGCCGCCAGATAGCCCAACATGCGTTCGGCGCCGACGTTGAAGAGCTGGATGATGCCTTTTTCGTCGGTGGCAATGATGGAGAAATTTTCGCTCGTCAGGATGGCGGTTTGCAGTGCGCCGGTCTTGAGCAGCGCTTCCTGGCGCTTGACCTCAATGCCGTCGGCCCTGGCAATGGCGTCAAGAACACTCAGGCTGGGAATAGGTGACATGGGCCATGTGGTGTAAAGGTAACGACGATGCCGCGAAGCGCCGACTGCTCGAGTGGCGTTTCCAGGATCCTGGCCGGGGAGGGTGATGTCTTTGCGAAGATTCGAACAGTATGACGGGCAGACGTGCAAAAGTCTGTATGCCACCGAACATAGATCGGTATGAAGAGGCCGCCCGGGGCTCCTCGTCAGCCGATACAAGCGTAGCGCAAGCGGCCGTGCGACTGTATTTACGGGGAGGCGCTGGCGCCGCAGCCTTCGGGCTTGAAGACGCGCTCGGTCGATGCCGGAAACCTGGCCAGCTTGCTGGCGGGCCGGCGCGGGCGTGCCACCAGTTCGCCTCCGCAATTGGGGCAGGTGCCGTTCAGCCGGGTGCTGGCGCAGTCGGCGCAGAAGGTGCATTCAAAAGTGCAGATGCGCGCGTCAAGCGACTCGTTGGGCAAGTCCTTGTTGCAGCATTCGCAGTTGGGTCTGAGTTCCAGCATGGCAGTTCTCCCTGATTGGTTCTGGAGCTGCTATTGAATCCCAAAACACCATGGGACTTCAAGTGAGTTTCTTGACGAGCACCTGACTCTTGCGGTCCCAGTTGTATTTGCGCTTGCGGGCTTCTGGCAGCCAGTCCGGATCGACCTGCACAAACCCGCGCTTGATGAACCAGTGCATGGTGCGGGTGGTCAGTACAAAAATGCTTTGCAGGCCGGCGGCGCGGGCGCGCTGCTCGATGCGTTTGAGGATTTTCTCGCCGTCGCCCTGGCCCTGGCTTTGTGGCGACACGGTCAGCGCGGCCATCTCTGCGGTTTTGGCCTCAGGGTAGGGGTAGAGGGCCGCGCAGGCAAAGATCACGCCGTCGTGTTCGATGATGCTGTAGTTGGCGGCATCGCGTTCGATCTCGGTGCGGTTGCGCTTGACCAGTGTGCCGTCGTTTTCAAATGGCTCGATCAGCGCCAGGATGCCGCCCACATCGTCCTCGGTGGCCTCGCGCAGCTCCTCCAGTTTTTCGTCGATCACCATGGTGCCGATACCGTCGTGCACATAAATTTCCAGCAGCAGCGAGCCGTCCACCGCAAACGGCAGGATGTGGCTGCGTTCCACGCCCGCCTTGCAGGCCTTGACGCAGTGCTGCAGGTAAAAAGCCGTGTCGGTCGGGCGTTCACCGTTGGGCAGGCTGGCCAGCAGCTTTTCGGCGGCAGCCAGCGGCAGTTCGGTGTCAATCGGGTTGTCATCGCCTTCGGGCTGGTCCGGGTGGATGCGGATACCCGGAATCTCGCTGAGGAAGATCAGCTTGTCGGCCTGCATGGCAATGGCCACCGAGGTGGCGACTTCCTCCATCGTCAGGTTGAAGGCTTCGCCGGTCGGCGAGAAGCCAAACGGCGACAGCAGCACCATCGCGCCAAAATCGAGCACCCGGCCAATGGCGGCGGTGTCGACCTTGCGCACCATGCCGGAGTGCTTGAAGTCCACGCCATCCAGAATGCCGACCGGCCGGGCGGTGATGAAGTTGCCGGAGATCACCCGGACCGTGGAGCCCGCCATCGGTGTGTTGGGCAGGCCCTGGCTGAAGGCGGCTTCGATTTCATAGCGCAGCTGGCCGGCGGCTTCCTGGGCGCAGTCGAGCGCCACTTCGTCGGTGATGCGCATGCCGTGGGAGTATTTGGCCTCATGCCCCTTGGCGCGCAGCTGCTCGTTGACCTGCGGGCGAAAGCCGTGCACCAGCACGATTTTCACGCCCATGCTCTGAATCAGCGCCAGGTCTTGCGCAATGTGCGGCAGCTTGCCGGCGGCAATGGCCTCGCCGGCAATGCCGACGACAAAGGTCTTGCCACGGTGCGTGTGGATGTAGGGCGCGACCGAGCGGAACCAAGGCACAAAGGTGAAATTGAAGACGGCGGACATGGGCGCGCTTTCGGTGTCAATAGCAAGTAGCAGGCACAGGGAGCCTCGGGCCATCAGCCATCGGGATGCCGCGGCGTCCGTCACAGACCCGGCCAGGGGTCACGAGCGGGCGGCGCGCCAGCAGGGCGGCTGACCCAAAAAGTGCTTTGAGTGTAAGGGAGAGTCAAGCAGAAACAGCCCATGCAGTGTGGCGTGCACCACAAAGCGGCGGGTGCCGTTTGCCTTTGCCTTGTGGGCACGGTATGGTCGGGGACTATGGAGTTATGGGTCAGCGGATTCTGGGGGGCTTATTTCGGCGCGGTGGCTTTGATGCTGTCCGGCGCGATCTTCGCATTCATCAAGGGCGTCCGGCGTGTCGCGGTCAACGCGGCGCTGTCGGGAATCGCCTCGTCGTTTTTTGTTGTGGCCTTCCTCGGCGTGCTGCCCATCCAGGACGAGGACATGCTGGCGCGTTTTCTCGCCCATGTGGCCTGCGCGGTGTCGGCCCTGCTGGCGTATCTGCTGATGTCCATTCTCGGGCTGCTGCGCGGCCATGGTGCTCGCCGCAAGGCGGCTGTGATCCTGTCGCTCTTCGCCTGGCTCGTCATGGCCCTGGGTTGGCTGGTGCCCCCTGCGGCCGCCCTGCAAATGGGCCTGACCATGGCCGTCGGGCTGGCGTTGATGGCGCTGCTGCTCACGCTGCGCGGCGCCGTGCGGGGCGATCGCATGGCCTGGGCGGCGGTGAGCGGTGTGGCGCTGATGCTGGTCGCCATTGTCGGGCTGGGCTGGATTGCCGTGGACCGGGGTGGCGTGCCGTGGCAGATCCATGTCGTCAGCGCGGTGGCCGGTACCGCCTACCTCGCCAACATGGCCGGCGTGATGTGGACGCGCTATTCCTATCTGATCGAGCTCCATGAAGTCATGGCCCACGGGCCGAGCTATGACCCGGTGACGCGCATGCGGCTCTATACGTCGTCCGGGCTGACGCTGGAGCAGACCTTGCGCCAGACCACGACAGACGGCGCGCCGCTGGGTGTCGTGGCCATCACGATTGCCAATCTCTACGTGCTCAAGAAGCTCTATGGTCTGCCGGCGGTGAACCATGCCCTGTTCGTATCGGCTGGTCGCCTGCGGCGATCGGTGCCCGCCCAGGTCCGCCTCGGCCGGCTCGGCAACGACACCTTCCTGCTGTTGCTGCCGCATGGGGCGGACAGTGGCCGGCTGCTGCGCCTGGCGCGCAACGTGCTGGGTCGCCTGTCGAAGTCGGTGATCCTCAACACCAGCCTTCAGGGCGGGGCCATGGAGCAGCAGCAGACCCACTGGGCTGCGGAACTGGGCGTGGGGGTGATGCGTCTGTCGCATGCAGACGCGGCTTCGGCAAGCGAGGCGGTGGTGATGGCCTGCAAGATGGCCAGTACGGCCGTCAGCTATCCCAGCCGGCTGGCGTGGTTTGACCACGCCAGCGGAGAAATCGTGGACATGCCCCCGGGCCTGTTCTGAGCTCACGGGCAACCGGATGCGCCGGCGCGTGAAAGCCCGATAATCCAGCACTGGTTGGGCGTTGATGCGCCGACCCACACGCCTGCAACACGTCTGCCATAGACCTCTTCGCGCTCCGCGCTGCCCTTGCCCTTGCTTTCCATCACCTTTCCCGAGTCCCTGCCTGTTTCAGGCAAGCGCGACGAGATCGCCGCTGCGATGGCGGCGCACCAGGTCGTCATCGTCTGCGGCGAAACCGGCTCTGGCAAGACCACCCAGCTGCCCAAGATCGCGCTGGCCATGGGCCGCGGCAAGCTCAATTACCCGCAGGGCCAGGGCCGGCTGATCGGCCACACGCAGCCGCGACGCATTGCGGCGTCCAGCGTGGCCAAACGCATTGCCGAGGAATTGAACACCCCGCTCGGCGAGGTGGTGGGCTACAAGGTCCGCTTCCAGGACCGCCTCAGCCGCGACGCCTCGGTCAAGCTGATGACCGACGGTATTTTGCTGGCCGAGACACAGACCGACCCGCTGCTCAAAGCCTACGACACCCTCATCATTGACGAGGCCCACGAGCGCAGCCTGAACATCGACTTTCTGCTGGGCTACCTGCGCCAGTTGCTGCCGCGCCGGCCCGACCTGAAGGTGGTCATCACCTCGGCGACGATCGATGCGCAGCGGTTTGCGGATTACTTTGCGTCGGCCGCCCCGGCGCCGGGCCGCCCCAAGCCGGGCGACGCCCCCTCGGGGGGCAGCGACGACGCGCAGCGCGGAGCGTGGGGGCAGAAAATTCCGGCGCCGGTCATCATGGTGTCTGGGCGGATGTTCCCGGTCGAGCAGCGTTACCGGCCGTTCGAAGAGTCGCGCGACCATGACCTGAACGACGCGATTGCCGATGCCGTCGACGAGCTCTGGCAAAGCCCGCACAGCGCCGGCGACATTCTGGTGTTTCTGCCGGGTGAGCGCGAAATCCGCGAGGCAGCCGACCATCTGCGCAAGCACCTCGCGCACCAGCCGCTGACACGCAACGCCGAAGTGCTGCCGCTGTTTGCCCGCCTCAGCCAGGCCGAACAAGACCGTATTTTTGACGGCCACACCGGAAGGCGTATTGTGCTGGCCACCAACGTCGCAGAGACCTCGCTCACTGTGCCCGGTATCCGCTACGTGGTCGACGCCGGCACGGCACGTGTGAAGCGCTACAGCTTTCGCAGCAAGGTCGAGCAGTTGATGGTGGAGCCGGTGTCGCAGGCGGCGGCCAACCAGCGGGCAGGGCGTTGCGGCCGGGTGGCTGACGGCATCTGTATCCGACTCTATGAGGAACAGGATTTTCTCGGGCGGCCCCGTTTTACCGACCCCGAGATTCTGCGCAGCTCGCTGGCGTCAGTGATCCTGCGTATGAAGGCCCTGCACCTCGGGGCGGTGGAAGACTTCGCCTTCATCGAGCCGCCGCAACGCCGTGCCATTGCCGACGGCTACCAGCTGCTGGCCGAACTGGGTGCTGTGGATGAGCAGAACGAGCTCACGCCCGTGGGGCGCATATTGGCCAAACTGCCGCTGGACCCGCGCGTCGGCCGCATGATCCTGGAGGCCAGAGACCGCCAGGCGTTGGACGAGGTGCTGGTGATTGCCAGCGCGCTCAGCGTGCAGGACGTGCGCGACCGGCCCATGGAAAAGCAGGCCCAGGCCGACCAGCAGCACGCCAAGTTTGACGACGAGAAGAGCGAATTCAGCGGCTACCTCAAGCTCTGGAAATGGTTGGGTGATTCACGCGGTGGCCACGACGCCGTCCACAAACTGACCAACCGCCAGTACGAAAACCTGCTGCGCGAGAACTACATCAACATCCGCCGCGTGCGGGAGTGGCGCGACATCCACTCCCAGTTGCACACCGTTGTGGGCGAGCAGAAATGGGTCCTGAATGACAGGCCAGCCAGTTATGAACAATTGCATCTCTCAATGTTGTGCGGCCTGCTCGGCAATATCGGCTGCAAGAGCGACGAGGAAGACTGGTATCTGGGCGCGCGGGGCATTCGCTTCTACCGCCACCCCGGTGCGCGGCTGAGCAAGAAGCCGGGCCGCTGGATCGTGGCGGCCGAGCTGGTTGAAACCACCCGACTGTTTGGTCGCGGGCTGGCCAACATCGACCCGGCCTGGATCGAACAGGTGGCTGGCCACCTGCTGGCCAAGCAGATGCTGGACCCGCACTGGGAAAAAAAGGCGGCGCAAGTCACGGCGCTGGAGCGTGCCACGCTCTACGGTCTGGTGGTCTACAACAACCGCCGCGTCAATTTCGGCCGGGTCGATCCGGTGGCGGCGCGCGAGATATTCATCCGCGAAGCACTGGTGGCCGGCAACTGGGACACCAAACTGCCGTTTCTTGCCGCCAACCAGAAATTGATCCAGCAGGTGCAGGACCTGGAGCACAAGGCCAGACGACAGGACGTGCTGGTCGATGAAGAGCTGATCTACGCGTTTTACGACCAGCAGATTCCGGCCGACATCTGCAGCGGTGCCAGCTGCGAGCACTGGTACCGGGACGAGGTGAAAAAGCAGCCGCAACTGTTGCTGCTGACCCGCGAAGAACTGATGCGCCACGAAGCGGCTGGCATCACCACGCAGGCCTTTCCCAAAATGCTGCGGCTTGGTGGTGTGGACTGCAAGGTCACCTACCTGCACGAGCCTGGCGATGCCCGTGACGGCGTGACCGTGGAGGTGCCGCTGTTTGCGCTGAACCAGGTCAACGAAGAGCGCTGCGAGTGGCTGGTGCCCGGCATGCTCAAAGACAAGGTGCAGGCGCTCATCAAGACCCTGCACCAGCGCCCGCGCTCCCGGCTGGTGCCTTTGCCGGATACCGCAGCCCGCATGACCAGCCTGCTGCTGGAGCCTGCGCTCTACGGCAGCGGTTCGCTGACTGACGCTGTGCTCAAGCTGGTGCGTGATACGACCTCGCTGGACATCAAGCGCAACGACATGAAGCTGGACATGCTGCCGCCCCACCTCTTCATGAACTTCCGGGTGGTGGACGAGCACGGTCGCCAGTTGGGCACAGGCCGCAACCTTGGGGCACTCAAGGGCGAGCTGGGCTCGCAGGCGCGCGGCGCCTTCCAGGCCCTGGCCGGGTTGAAACACCTGGTCCCTGCCGGTCCGGCCGCGGCGGGCCCTGAAGTCACCCCGGGCCAAGACTCCAGGCCACGCGCCGCAGGCCACTCTGCAGCGGTCCCTGAAAAGACAGCGCCCCGAACCGTGGAGCGCTATACCCAATGGACATTCGGCGAGCTGCCGGAGCTGATGGAAATCCGCAAGGGTGGGCAGACGCTGATCGGGTTTCCGGCGCTGATTGACCTGGGCGATGCGGTCACCATCGAGGTCTTCGACGAGCCCGATGTGGCCGCAGCCAAACACCGTGCGGGTCTGCGCCGCCTGTTCGCGCTGCAGATCCGTGATGCACTGAAGTACCTCGAGAAGAACCTGCCCGATCTGCAGAAGATGGCCACCAGTTTCATGCTGGTGGGGCGTGCTGCCGACAATTCGGGCGGTGGCACGCTGGAAGAGCTGCGTGAGCAGATTATCGAAGTGGCACTCGACCGCGCCTTTCTGCTCGACCCCTTGCCCACCGATGCGGCAGCCTTCAAGCAGCGTGTTGACGATGGCCGAGGGCGCCTCACACTGATCGCCAGCGAGGTGGCGCGTCTGGCAGCAGGCATCCTCGCCGAGTTCGCGGTGGCCCAGCGCAAGATCAAGGACAGCAAGAATGCCGCCGAAGCCGCGGCCGATGCAGCCCAGCAACTCCAGCGCCTGGTGCCCAAGCGGTTTCTGAGCACCACGCCGTATGCGCAGTTACAGCACTTCGCGCGCTATCTCAAGGCCATTACGTTGCGTCTGGAAAAGTGGCGCGCTGACCCGGCACGCGACGCTGTCCGTCTGGCTGAGCTTCGGCCGCAGGAGCAGCGCTACTGGCGACTGGTGGCCGAACGCAAGGGCGCGGTTGACGCCCGCATGCAGGAGTTCCGCTGGCTGCTGGAAGAGCTGCGCGTGAGCTTCTTCGCGCAGGAATTGCGTACGCCACAGCCCGTCAGCATCAAGCGCTTGGAAAAAGTATGGCAGCAGCTGAACAGCTGATGCCATACTTTTCAGTGAAGGCTAACAACTGCCGAAGGCTTGTTACGCCGGAACTAAAAGGCATGGGCTCAACTGAACAGCTGACGCCAGACTTTTTCGATCACCCATGAAAAAGGGCCTTGCGTTTGCAAGGCCCTTTTTTGTGACTCAGGTGGCTGGTTTAAATGCGACCCATCAGCAGAAGCACGATCAGGATGATCACGACCAGGCCAATGCCGCCGCTGGGTCCATAGCCCCAATTGCGGCTGTGGCCCCAGCTTGGCAGGGCGCCGACAAGAATCAGGATAAGAACTATGAGCAGGATGAGGGAAAGGGACATAAAGGCACTCCAAGTGTTGTGCCCCCATTCTTGGCGCTGCGCGCTCCCGCACCAAGGGGCCAAAGGCCTGTCCGGCCGTCAGGAGACACCTACAGTCGGTTCCTACAGCCTGGCCAGGCGGTCGAGTGCGGTCTGCAGCGTTTCATCCTTCTTGGCAAAGCAGAAGCGCACCACGCGCTGGTCAAAGCCATCACCGTAAAACGCCGACAGCGGAATAGCGCCCACGCCGATGTCGGTGGTCAGCCATTTGCAGAAATCGGCTTCGTTCAGGTCGCTGACAGCTGAAATGTCCACGCACTGGAAGTAGCTGCCTTCGCTGGGCAGCAGCTTGAAGCGTGTTTTGGCAAGGCCAGCGCGGAACAGGTCGCGCTTGCGTTGGTAGAACGCGGGCAAGTCAAGGTACGGCGCCGGGTTGGTCATGTAGCTGGCCAGACCGTGCTGCACCGGTGTGTTGACGGTGAACACATTGAACTGGTGCACCTTTCGGAATTCAGCGGTCAGGGCGGCGGGCGCGGCCACATAGCCGACCTTCCAGCCGGTGACGTGGTAAGTCTTGCCAAAGCTGCTGACGATGAAGGCCCGCGCGGCCAGACCCGGATAGCGCGCTGCGCTCTGATGCACGCGGCCGTCGGCTGCGTCGAACACCATGTGCTCGTAGACCTCGTCGCTGATCAGCAGCACGTCGGTGGGTGCGAGGATGTCCTGCAGCGTCAGCATGTCGGCTTCGGTCCACACCGTGGCACTGGGGTTGTGCGGCGAGTTCACCAGAATGGCGCGGGTACGCGGCGTGATGGCGGCGGAAATCCTGTCGAAGTCCGGCCGGAAAGTGCCCGGTATCAGGGGAACCCGCACGACCACGCCACCGGCCAGTTCGATGTTGGGCACATAGCTGTCGTAGCAGGGCTCCAGCACGATGACTTCGTCGCCCGGGTGGACGATGGCCAGAATGGCCGTGAGGATCGCCTGTGTGGCGCCGGCGGTGATGGTGATCTCCGTGTTGGCGTCATAGACCCGGCCGTACAGGCTGGAGATCTTGGCTGAGACGGCTTCGCGCAGAACCGGCACGCCGGTCATGGGCGGGTACTGGTTCAGGCCGCGCTTCATGGCATCGGTCACGGCGTTGACGAGCAGCGGGTCGCATTCAAAGTCCGGAAAGCCCTGGCCCAGATTGACCGCGCTTTTTTCGGTGGCCAGCGCCGACATCACCGTGAAGATCGTGGTGCCGACGGCGGGCAGCCTGGTTTGCAGCTGGGGGGTGCGCTCGAGAATGGTGGTCATGTTGGCGGGGTGTGGTGAGTCTTCAGTTCTTCGTCAAGTTCAAGTGGCCGCCCGGGAGGCGGGTCAGATCACGTCATCGTGCTTGCGACCTTCCATGGCCTTGATGATCGTGGCCCGGTCCAGCTGGCCGCTGAGCAGTTCTGCGAATTTATAGACGAAATTGCGCAAATAGGCACTGCGCTTGAAAGCCACGCGGGCCACATTGACGCCAAACAGCGGACCGGCGGCAATGGCCAGCAGGTCGCTGTTGGTGCCGTCATCTTTCAACGCCATCTCCGCGACGATGCCCACGCCCAGACCGAGCCTGACATAGGTCTTGATGACATCAGAATCGATGGCCTCCAGTGCAATGCGGGGATGCAGGCGCTTGGCAGCGAACGCAAGGTCGATCTTGGTGCGTCCGGTGAAGGACGGGTGGTAGGTGATGAGCGGTTCCTGGGCCAGGTCTTCGAGCGTGATGTTTTCTTTCCGGGCCAGGGCATGCCCCACTGGCAGCACCAGCATGTGCTGCCATTCGTAGCAGGGCAGGGTGATCAGGTCTTCGTACTGGGTCAGCGACTCGGTGGCGATGCCGATCTCGGCCACCTCATCGAGCACCATGCGCGCCACCTGGTCGGGCGAGCCCTGGTGCATGCTGACATTGACCTTGGGAAACGCTTCGCGCAGCCTGGCGACCGGCACCGGCAGCACATAACGGGCCTGGGTGTGTGTGGTGGCGATGGACAAGGTGCCGCTGTCCTGCGCCGAGAACTGCTCGCCGATGCGCCGCAGGTTGCCGACCTCCCGCATGATGAGTTCAATGCTCTTGATCACATGCTCGCCCGGTTCGGTCACACGCTTGAGCCGCTTGCCATGGCGGGCGAAGATTTCCACCCCGAGCTCTTCCTCCAGCTCGATGATGGCTTTGGAGACGCCCGGCTGGGAGGTGTGGAGCGCCTTGGCGGTCTCGGTCAGGTTCAGATTGCGCCGGACGGCTTCCTGAACGAAGCGGAATTGGTGAAGGTTCATATCAAATTACGGCTAATTATTGATTTTATTATGCCTCGTTCACGCTAAGACATGCGGCCGGCAGCGATTCCGGTCAGGCGGCGGGCACGCCCAGATCCGGCCGCACCGGATCAGGACAGCGCGATGCGGGCCATCAGGGCCGTGAGTTCCGGGTGCTCACCGGCGGCGGGCAGCAGTTCAAGGACAACGTCCGGGTGCAGCCCGCGGATCTCTTCGACCAGCAGGGGCAAATCCTCGCGCGCATGTTTGCCCACACCGAAGAAGACCGGAAAGATCCGGATTTTTTGCACGCCCTCGGCGACGAGGTCCGAGGCAGCCTGTGGCAGGCTCGGTTCGCACAGTTCCAGATAGGCGCAGCGCACAGAGGTGCCGGGCTGCAGGCTGCGAATCTGATCGGCCACGGCCTCCATGGGCGCGCGCCATTGCGGATCCCGGGAACCATGGGCGAACAGCACCACGGCAGCGGGCAGGGAAGATGAGGGTGTCATGCTTGAATGTCGAGAGAAAAATCAGTTAGCGCCTGAGCACCAGCCAGCCAAATGCGCCCAGTGATACGGCCATGTACAGCAAACCCGGCGTCGCGGCGGCAAGCCACGGCTGCCAGTTGTGAAGGTTGCCGATGTAGCCGAACACGTTGTTGAGCAGGAAGAAGCTGATGCCGATCATCACACCGGCAAACACATAACCAGCGATGCCGCCAGAGCGGAAATGCAGGTAGGCAAAGGGCAAGGCCAGGATCACCATCACCAGGCAGCTGAGCGGGTAGAAGACCTTTTTCCAGAACTCGATCTCGTAGCGCTGGGCGGTCTGGCCATTGGCGTCGAGGTGGCGCACGTAGTTGAACAGGTCGATGGTGCCCATGCGCTCGGGCTTGAGCAGGGCCACGGACACCATCTCGGCCGTGATTTCGGTGGGCCACCGGAAGTCCTGAACCGTCGCGCGTGTGACCTTGGCGGCCTTGGGAATGGCGCCAGTGGTGACGCCGGAGGGCACTTCGAACTCTGCGCGCACCGCCGTTTTCATGACCCAGGCATCGGTGGCTGAAAACGTGGCGACCGGCGCATCGGTGGTGGACACCACCTGGCCCCGGTTGTCGAACTCGAACACCTGCACGCCGCGCATCTCGTTGTCGGGAGACAGCTCCTTCACGTTGACCACGTAGGTGTTGTAGGCCTGCTTCTCCTTGAGCCAGGCGCCGGTCTGCCCGATGGTGATCTTGCCCTGGTAGCGGGCCTTGAGCAGTTGCGCCGCCCGGTCGCTGGCCGGCGCCATGTAGTCGCCGATCGCAAAACTGAGCATGACAAAGAACGCACCCAGCAGAAGCAGCAGCTTGAGTGCGCGCCACGGTCCCAGTCCGCTGGTGCGCAGGATGGTGTACTCGGAGCTTTGCGCCAGCCGGGCCATGACAAAAATTGTGCCGATCAGCACCGAGATCGGCATCAACTCGTACAGGTGGTTGGGCACCAGCAGGCTGACATACAGCAGCGCATGCCGGATCTGGTAAATCTCGGTGCTGCCGCCCAGGCCGTTGCTTTTGCCGAGGTATTGCAGCTCGTCAACCAGGTCGAAAAAGAAAAACAGCGCGAGAAAACCCACTGCCACCAGTGCGATGGCGGCTGCCACTTCGCCGTAAATCAGCCGGCGTATGGTCTTCATGACGAGCGCTCCCGTGCGGGCATGGCCGGCGCACCAGCGCGTGGTTTCAACCGCAATACCCAATTGCTGTGGCGCTTGGCCAGCCAGGCCGTGCCCAGCACAAACACTCCACCGTGCAACGCCAGCAGGAAATTGCTGAAGCTGATCAGCCCGACAAACACCCAGCTCTGGCCCAGATTGATCAGGTTGTTGTAGACGATGAAGGTCAGCAGCACAAAAATGAGGTTACCGCTGCGCCCGCCGCGCGGGTTCACGCTGGCCAGCGCCACCGCCAGGATGACGATATTGACCGCTGCGATGCCCAGTCCCAGGCGCCAGGCCAGCTCGCTCAGATTGCCGCGTGTGGGTGTCTTGATCAGATCCCGGGTAGACAGCAGTTTGGCCTCCGGTATCGGCGCGCCGAGTGCGGCCGAGTCGCCGGTGCGCGTGCCGTACTCCTCAAAGTCGCTGACCTTCAGTGCCGACTGGCCGACCACGTTTTCGAGCCGCTGGCCGTTCTGCAGGATCAGGAACTGCGTCTCTTCGCGCACCTCGATGCGGCCCGATTTGGCCGTGGTGATGGAGTTCTTGCCCTTTTCAGTGGCGGCAATGAACACATTGTTGCTGGCCCGGTCACCTGCCAGGTCGCGGTCGACAAAAAACACCCGGTTACCGCTGGAGGACTCCTGGAACTGCCCCGGGGCGATCCTGTCCAGGTCGCCGCGCTGCTCATAGCGGTTTTGCATCTCCTTGGTCTGCTGGTTGGTCCAGGGCCAGACAAACAGCGCCATCAGGCTGATGACCAGCAACATTGGCCATGAAAAGCGGAAGAGCGGGCGCAAAAAACCACCCAGGCCCTGCCCGCTGGTGAACCAGACCACCATTTCGCTGTCGCGGTACATGCGCGACAGGGTGCTCACCATGGCAATGAACAGCGACAGCGTGAGGATGGTGGGCAGACGGCCCAGCGCGGAATAGGCCATGAAGAGCATGACGTCCTGCGGGCTAATGTAGCCGCGTGAGGCCTGTCCCAGTGTGCGGATCAGCACAATGGTCATCACGATGGTGATCAGGACGACCAGCGTGGCGCCGAAAGTGCGAGCAAGCTCTTTGCGAATCGAGGATTGGAATAACATTGACCGGGTCGCCGCTTTGGATTTGCTTTATCGTTGTTGCCTGTATGGCCAAAAGCGGCTGTTGTATTTGCCAGAACCCGAATTATGGACTTTGAACTCAAAACACTGACCCGTGCACGTCTTTGCACTGAAAAAAGAGACGCCTTGCTGGTGCTCGTCGGCCAGAACCCGCATCTGGGCGATGACGCCCTGTCCGGACTCATCGCCCAGGCGCTCAAGGCCGGTGACTTTGAAGCCAAAGCAGGCAAGCTGCTGGCGGCGTACCGTCCCGGCGGTGTGGCCGCAACACGCGTGGTTCTGGTGGGCATTGGCGGGGGCGCACCGAAAAATGTCCGCGCAGCCGTCACAGCGGCTGTGGGCAGCCTCAAGGGCGGCAATGTCCAGCGGGTGACCGTGTGCCTGATCACTGCGGCCCAGCCGCAGCCCGAGCTCGCGCGCGCTGTGGTGCTGGCTGGCAGCGATGCGGCCTACCGCTACACCACCACCAAGTCGAAGCCTGGACCGGCCGGCCCCACCCGCCTCACACTGGCGGTGGAAAATGCCGCCGCGGCGAAGGCCCTCAAGCCGGGGTTTGACACGGGCGTGGCTCTCGCCAAGGGCATCGATCTGGCCAAGGAATGGGCCAACCGCCCGGCCAACCATGCCACACCGGTGATGCTGGCCGGAGCTGCCAAAGCGCTGGGCAAGCTGCGTGGCATCAAGGTCGATGTGCTGGGTCCCAAGGAGGTCGAGAAGCTCCGCATGGGGTCTTTCATGGCCGTGGCACAGGGCACGGCACAACCCCTGCGCTTCATCGTGCTGCATTACCAGGGCGCGGCCAGGACAGTGGCGCCAGTGGTGCTGGTCGGCAAGGGCATCACTTTCGACACCGGCGGTATCTCTATCAAGCCGGCGGCGGACATGGACGAGATGAAGTTCGACATGTGCGGTGCAGCCAGCGTTCTGGGCACCTTTCGTACGTTGGCCGAGCTGCAGCCGGCCATCAACGTGGTGGGCCTGATTCCCGCCTGTGAAAACATGCCCGGTGGCCGCGCCGTCAAGCCAGGTGATGTGGTCACCAGCATGAGCGGGCAAACCATCGAAATCCTCAACACCGACGCCGAAGGACGCCTGGTGCTGTGTGACGCACTCACCTACGCCGAGCGCTTCAAACCCCGCGCTGTGGTGGACATTGCCACGCTCACGGGCGCCTGTGTGATCGCCCTGGGCGGTGTGCGCAGCGGCCTGTTTGCCACCGACGACACCCTGGCCGAGGCCTTGCATCAGGCCGGCGAGGTGTCGATGGACCTGTGCTGGCGCATGCCGCTGGATGAGGAGTATGCCGACGGCCTGAAGACGCATTTCGCCGATGTGGCCAATGTGGCGGGCCGGGCAGGGGGCGCTGTCACGGCGGCGAAATTCCTGCAGCGCTTTGCCACCAGTTTCCCCTGGGCCCACCTCGACATTGCGGGCACGGCCTGGAAAAGCGGGGCGGCCAAAGGCGCCACCGGTCGTCCCGTCGGGTTGCTGGTGGAATACCTGCTGGGTGAAGTGGACCGCCCGGCCGGCCCTGCAGCCAGAGGCAGCCGCAAAACAACGTCCAAAGTGTCGTCCAAAGGGCTGTCCAAAGCATCCTCCAAAACGGCGTCAGGCCAGCGCAGCGTCCGCGCCGCGGCCAGCCTCAGCCGGTGAGCATGCGGCCTGTGCTGTCATGACTGAAATCGCCTTTCACTTCAATGTGCCGGACAAGCTGCAATACAGCTGCAGGCTGCTGCGCAAGGCGTACCTGAGCGGCAGCAAGGTGGTGGTGACGGGCGAGGCGGGTCTGCTGGATGAGCTGGACCAGTTGCTGTGGCGGTTTTCCCCGCCAGAATTCCTGCCGCACTGCCGTGCCGATGCCCCGGCGGAGCAGCTCGCGGTGACGCCGGTGCTGCTGGCCCCTGCGCTGGCCGGCTGCCCGACCGACAGCGTGCTGGTCAATCTTGGCCAGGCCGTACCTCCGGAATTCGAGCGTTTCGAGCGTTTCATTGAGGTGGTGTCGCAGCAGGAGGATGACCGTCTCTCGGGCCGCAGCCGCTGGAAGCACTATGCCGACCGGGGCTACGCCCTCAAGCGCCATGACCTGGCAGGGGGGCAGGGCGCATGAGTCCGGCGCCCGTTCCACCGCGGTTTGTGCCGACCCTCACCGAAGTCGTGACGCCGGGTTCGATGGTGTCATCCCCCGCACGGGTGGCCGCCCCGAAACCGTCAACAGCCATGAACGAAGAGCTGCTGATCGAACGGATCATGCAACGGCTCGACATGGTGCTGGAGAGGCGCCTGCGTGAGACCATTGGCCAGCTGGTGTTGGCGCAGACCCAGAGGCTGCTTCCCGGCTTGCGGCAGGAACTCGAAGCGGTGGTTCACGAGGGCGTCAGGCAGGCCATGGAAGAAGAATCCCGTCGCCCGAAAACCTGACCGCATCGGCTGCGCATCCCGTGCTGCGCGCATTAGGGCGCCTGCTCTAGGGGTAAACGGCCTTATCAGGAAAAAATACCTAGGGGCGTTGCTATGGTGCAGGCCTAAAAATTGCGTTATGTTCGCCCCGTTGAGTAAAAAAATCTGTTCTCAACCTTTAACGGTAATTTCCTAATCGGAGTGTTTTTATGCAAATGAAATTGAAACTGACCGCAGCTGCTGCGCTTGTCGCTGTGACTGGTTTGGCTTCTGCTCAGGACCTGGTCGTCAAAATCGGCCACGTCGCACCGCTGTCGGGCTCACAGGCCCATTACGGCAAAGACAACGAAAACGGCGTCCGTATGGCGATCGAAGACCTGAACGCGCAAGGCGTGGTCATCGGCGGCAAGAAAGCCAAGTTCGAAATCGTTGCTGAAGACGACGCTGCTGATCCAAAACAGGGCACAGCTGCTGCACAAAAATTGTGCGACTCCAAAGTCGCCGGCGTGGTCGGGCACCTGAACTCGGGCACCACCATCCCTGCCTCCAAGGTCTACAACGACTGCGGCATTCCCCACGTCACGGGCGCTGCCACCAACCCCAACCTGACCAAGCCAGGCTACAAAACCACCTACCGCATCATTGCCAATGACAACGCCCTGGGCGCTGGCCTGGCTTTCTATGCTGCTGACGCACTGAAGCTGAAGAAAGTCGCCATCATTGACGACCGCACGGCTTACGGCCAGGGTGTGGCTGAAGTGTTCAAGAAAACGGCTCTGGCCAAAGGCATGACTGTGGTCGACGAGCAGTTCACCACCGACAAGGCCACCGACTTCATGGCCATTCTGACGGCCGTGAAATCCAAGGGCCCTGACGCTGTGTTCTACGGCGGCATGGACCCACAGGGCGGCCCGATGCTGCGCCAGATGGAGCAACTGGGCATGGGCAATGTCAAGTTCTTCGGTGGTGATGGCATCTGCACGGCCGAGCTGGCCAAGCTGGCTGCCGGCGCCAAGACCCTGAACAACGTGGTGTGCGCTGAAGGCGGCGCCTCGCTGGCCAAGATGCCTGGCGGCGAAGCCTGGAAAAAGCGTTACGACGCCAAGTACCCCAACCAGTTCCAGGTCTACAGCCCGTACACCTACGACGCCACTTTCGTTCTGGTTGATGCGATGAAACGCGCTGGCTCCAGCGATCCGAAGGTCTACACCCCTGAACTGATCAAAACCAACTTCAAGGGCGTGACCACCACCATCGGTTTCGAGCCCAATGGTGAACTGAAGAACCCGGCCATCACCCTGTACGTCTACAAGGACGGCAAGAAGTCTGCACTGAACTGATCCCGGTCCAGATGCAACAAAAAAGCCACCGCGAGGTGGCTTTTTTCATGGGCCTTGCAGTTGTCTTCTACTGCTCAGGCGTCGCCTGCTTTGGCCTCTTGCTGGCCGGGCAGCCCCTGTTCCGCCACGAGGGCTCTGCTTTCAAGCATTGCCATGACTTGCTGAGCCATGAACTGCAAGGCCTTCAACTGGTGGGAGTCCAGTACCCTGGGTTTGGTGTCAATCACGCAAATCGCGCCAATCGCATGGCCGTCGGATGAGAGCAGCGGTGCGCCGGCGTAAAACCGGATGTTGGGTTCACCGATGACGAGTGGGTGATTGACGAAGCGCGCGTCTTTGGCTGTGTCCTCGACAACCATCATGTCTTGCGAAGTCGCCAGGACATGTGTGCAGAAGCTGTTTTCACGCGGTGACTGCGTGGCCTGCAGCCCCACACGCGACTTGAACCACTGGCGATCGTTATCGCTCAGCGAAATCAGGGCGATGGGCGTGCCACAGACGTCCGCAGCCATGCGGGTGATGTCGTCGTAGCCTTGCTCTTCAGGCGTATCCACCACCCGAAAGCTGTCCAGCGCACCTTGCCGGGCCTTTTCATCGTCACAAGATGTCATTTGTGCCTCTCTTTAACACCGCAAAGTGTCGCGGTTTTAGTGGTAGGTCATAGTGCGGTAACGCACAAAACAAACGCAAAAACAGTCATGGACAATCTTTTGCGTGAGGCACAAAAAAGCCCAGACGGGCTGGGCTTTCAGGAGTTTTTGCCACCGTGTGGAAACTCACGGCAACTTGACTGGTGGCGGAAGAGGCGGGATTCGAACCCGCGGTAGGTTTAACCCTACGCACGCTTTCCAGGCGTGTGACTTAAACCGCTCATCCACCCTTCCGCGAAGTCTTTGATTATAGCAGTGTGACGCCTGCGTAGCTGGGGCTGGCAGGCGTACCGCCCCGCGTCATCAATGGACAGTGCCCTGGAAACGATGCTTTTCCAGTTGCGTCATGCTGACAAAGTCCAGCGCCCTCGCGTGGGTGGACTCCAGGACCACCGGAGGCGCCAGACCCGCCTCCAGGGCCTCGCGCCAACGGTCGGCGCACAGGCACCAGCGGTCGCCTGCCTTGAGGCCTGCAAACCGGTATTCAGGCCGTGGCGTGACGAGGTCGTTTCCCCGGCTTCCTGAAAACGCCAGAAATTCGTCGGTCACGCGCACGCAGATCACGTGGGAGCCCTGATCGAAGGCATCGGTGTTGCAACAACCGTCCCGGAAATACCCCGTGAGCGGATCGTAGGAGCAGGGCACAAGGTCTGTGCCCAGGACATTTTTGGTGTTCATCGTCATGATTCATGCCGCTTGCGCAGCTTTATTGCTTCGACATGCAGGGTGCGGGAGTCCTCATGCGGGCTTGTTGGCCTGCACCATTTTCATGGCTGAGGTGATCAGGGTGGCCACCTCCGTCATGTTGCTGGGCACCACCAGCGTGGTGGTGGCATCGCCAGCGACACGGGAGTACGCCTCCACGGCCTTTTCGGCCACCTTGAGCTGCACGGCCTGCTCACCGCCCGGCTGGCGGATGGCTGCTGCCACCACTTCAATGGCGCGCGCATTGGCCTCGGCCACGGCAGTGATGGCTGCCGCTTCACCCTGCGCATTGTTGATGGCGGCCTGTTTTTCGCCCTCGGAGCGGGCAATGAAGGCCTCGCGCTCGCCGGTGGCAATGTTGATCTGCTCCTGCTTGCGGCCTTCGGATGCGGCAATCAGCGCGCGCTTTTCGCGCTCGGCGGTGATCTGCGACTGCATGGCGTGCAGGATTTCCTTCGGTGGCGTCAGATCCTTGATCTCGTAGCGCAGCACCTTCACGCCCCAATTGAGCGCGGCCTCATCGATTGCAGCGACGACCTGTGCATTGATGATGTCGCGCTCTTCAAAGGTTTTGTCGAGCTCCAGCTTGCCAATGACCGAGCGCAGCGAGGTCTGCGCCAGCTGTGTCACGGCCACGATGTAGTTGGACGAACCGTAACTGGCCCGCATCGGGTCGGTCACCTGGAAGTACAGGATGCCGTCGACCTGCAACTGGGTGTTGTCGCGGGTGATGCAGACCTGGCTGGGAACGTCCAGCGGGATTTCCTTGAGGCTGTGCTTGTAGGCCACACGGTCGATGAAGGGAACCAGGAAATTCAGGCCTGGCGTGAGGCTGCCGTGGTATTTGCCCAGGCGCTCGATGACCCAGGCGTTCTGCTGCGGCACCACCTTGATGCTCTGGACAATAAAAATTCCCGCGACGATCAGGATGACAAAAGCGATTTCCATGGTTCCTCCGTTATTTTTGACAGGGTATGGTCAGTGGTCTGACCTGTTTTATTCCGGCTGCATCAGCCACAACGCGTCAGCCTACAGCTTTTCAATGACCAGCCGGTTGCCCAGCGTTTCCTTGATCCGGAAGTAGCCGGGCGCGGGTACTTCTGACGGGTTGGCTGCCACAGCGGTCCATTGGGCACCCCTGAATTTGACAGTGGCGGTCCCGTCGGGATTCCATTGGTCCACTTGGACCGGCTCGCCGATGTCCAGGTTGACATCACGGTTGGCGTTGGCTGGCAGCGGCGCAGGGCTTTTCTCCCGTTGCCAGTGCCAGATCGCCACGGCGCCGCCACCCACTGCCGCGGCGACCACCATCTGCAGCACCATCGACAAGCCCAGGTGCGCCGCCAGTGCGCCCGCCACCAGGCCCAGGGCGATCATGAGCAGGTAGAACGTCCCGGTGACCAATTCCACGGCCACGGCAGCACCCGCGAGAAGCCACCAGAAGGTTGATTCAGCCATGTTGTGTCCTTTTGTCGGTCATGCGCCACATTTTGGGGCAAATAGCCGGGGGTGCAAGCGCGCAGGTCCATTATTTCCTTACACTTCGCACTCTTTCCTTTGACCGTTCGGGCTCAACCTGTCTATGCCCATCCGAGCGATTGCCATGCCCTCCGACAGGTTCAGGGCGCCGATGAACTGCTGCCCATGAAATTCCGCTTTCCCATCGTTATCATTGACGAAGACTTCCGCTCCGAAAACACCTCCGGTCTGGGGATTCGGGCGCTGGCGCAAGCCATCGAGAGCGAGGGCTTCGAAGTGCTGGGCGTGACCAGTTACGGCGACCTGTCGCAGTTTGCCCAGCAGCAAAGCCGTGCCAGCGCCTTCATCCTGTCCATCGACGACGAGGAGTTCACGCCGGGGCCAGATCTGGACCCGGCAGTGTTGAACCTGCGCACCTTCATCGAAGAGGTGCGCCGCAAGAATCTGGATGTGCCGATTTACGTCTATGGCGAGACCAAGACCTCGCGTCACATCCCGAACGACATCCTGCGCGAGCTGCACGGCTTCATCCACATGTTCGAGGACACGCCCGAGTTCGTGGCGCGTCACATCCTGCGCGAAGCCAAGAGCTATCTGGAAGGCGTGCAGCCGCCGTTCTTCAAGGCCCTGCTGGACTACGCCGAAGACGGCTCCTACTCATGGCACTGCCCGGGCCATTCCGGCGGCGTGGCCTTCCTGAAAAGCCCGGTGGGACAGATGTTTCACCAGTTTTTCGGCGAGAACATGCTGCGCGCCGACGTCTGCAACGCGGTCGAGGAACTCGGCCAGTTGCTGGACCATGATGGCGCGATCGGTGCCAGCGAACGCAATGCCGCGCGCATCTTCAACGCCGACCACTGCTTTTTTGTCACCAACGGTACGTCCACCAGCAACAAGATGGTGTGGCACTACACGGTGGCGCCCGGCGATGTGGTGGTGGTGGACCGTAACTGCCACAAGTCCATCCTGCACGCCATCATCATGACGGGTGCGATTCCGGTGTTCCTCAAGCCGACGCGCAACCATTTCGGCATCATCGGCCCGATTCCGCAGAGCGAGTTTGAACCGGAAGCCATCAAGGCCAAAATCCGCGCCAATCCGCTGCTCCAGGGGGTTGATCCGGAGACCGTCAAACCCCGCGTGATGACGCTGACGCAGTCCACCTACGACGGCGTGCTCTACAACACGGAAACCATCAAGGGCATGCTGGACGGCTACGTCGACAACATCCATTTTGACGAAGCCTGGCTGCCCCACGCGGCTTTCCATCCGTTCTACGGCAGTTACCACGCCATGGGCAAGAACCGCATCCGGCCGAAAAATGCGGTGGTGTATGCGACCCAGTCCATCCACAAGCTGCTGGCCGGCATCAGTCAGGCCAGCCATGTGCTGGTGCAGGACTCCCAGAACATCAAGCTCGACAGGCACCTCTTCAACGAGGCCTATCTGATGCACACCTCGACGTCGCCGCAGTACAGCATCATTGCCAGCTGCGATGTGGCGGCCGCCATGATGGAGCCACCCGGAGGCACTGCGCTGGTGGAGGAGAGCATCACCGAGGCGCTCGACTTCCGCCGCGCCATGCGAAAGATCGACGAAGAGTACGGCAATGACTGGTGGTTCAAGGTCTGGGGGCCGGACAAGCTTGTGGAGGAGGGTATAGGCCTCGCGGAAGACTGGATCATCAAGGGTGAGTCGCGCAGTGCCAAAACCGCGAAGAACGGTGCCAACAACTGGCATGGCTTCGGCCAGATGGCCACAGGCTTCAACATGCTGGACCCGATCAAGTCCACCATCGTCACCCCGGGCATGGACCTGAACGGCAAGTTCGCCAAGACCGGCATTCCGGCCAGCATCGTGACCAAGTTTCTGGCCGAGCACGGCGTGATCGTGGAGAAAACAGGCCTCTACAGCTTCTTCATCATGTTCACGATCGGTATCACCAAGGGCCGCTGGAACACGCTGCTGACGGCCCTGCAGCAGTTCAAGGACGACTACGACAAGAACCAGCCGATGTGGCGAATCCTGCCGGAGTTTTGCCAGAAGTACCCCAAATACGAGCGCATGGGCCTGGCCGATCTGTGCCAGCACATCCACACGCTTTATGCCAAGTACGACATCGCCCGCCTGACCACCGAGGTCTACCTGAGCGATCTGGCGCCCGCCATGAAACCCAGCGACGCCTACGCCCACATCGCACACCGCACCACGGAGCGTGTCGAGATCGACCAGCTGGAGGGCCGCATCACGGTTGGTCTGGTCACGCCTTACCCACCGGGCATCCCGCTGCTGATTCCAGGCGAGGTATTCAACCGCAAGATCGTCGATTACCTCAAGTTCGCGCGTGAATTCAACGCCCAGTGCCCGGGGTTTGAAACCGACATCCACGGTCTGGTCGAGCAGGTCGATGCCAAGGGCAAGACCCGCTACTACGCCGATTGCGTGAAGACCTGACTCGCCTGACTGGCTGAGAGTTACAGCGTGCGATCCTCGCGCTGCCGCATGAAGGTGGCAAACCGGGGAATCCCGCTGTCTGTGGTGCCGCGAAAACGGTAGGTCACCACGCTGCCGACAGGCGGTGGGTGACGCCTCAGTTCGTCGTTCAGCCCGGAGCCGAGCTTGAAGCGCTGGGCCGGTTTGCCGTCTGTGCCCGGTGTTTCCACCAGCAAGGCACCAACCTGGCCTGCGTATTTGCCTTTGCCGGGAACATGCCCCACCACGCGGGCTTCGTCGTCTTCGTGGGGTTTGACCTTGAGCAGGTCGTCACTGCGCTGGCCCTTGTAGAGCGACGGGCCGCGGTGCAGCATCAGCCCTTCGCCGCCTTGCTGCACGATGGACGCCAGTTGGGTACGCAGCGCCTGCGCACTGACCACGCGGGACTGCGCCACAGCCTGCACCCATGGCTGGTCAAGCTGGCTGACCACACCGTTGAGGACGGAAATCCGCTCACTGAAGGGAGCCGGGTGGGCCGGGAGATCAAACACCATGAAGCGCATGGCACGCCAGGCCGTGTCGTCGGGCCGCTGCTGGCGCACGGTGGACACCGCCCTGCTGAACTGGCCACGGCCTGCCCACAGTTCACCATCCATGGGGGTTTTGGGCCATCCTGCGGTGAACCAGTCGGGGGGTGTGATGCGTTCGCCACCCCGGGTGAGCAAGCGGGCGCCATCCCAGTAAGCCCGGACCCCGTCGTACTTTTCACTCACCCAATAGTCGCTGACGGGTGTTCCTGCGTGGTACACATTCGCCAGCATGAGGGCTGGGGCGACTTCGCCGGCAAAGCCGGGCAGCGCAGGTGTCCAAAGACCGGCGACCAGCAGCATCAGCGGCAGCAGGCGCATGCGGGCGGGTGTGGTGGCTTGACCGTGCGGGGGTTGATCAATCGTCATGGCGGGTACGCGGGTTGGCGGGAGAAAGCAGGAGAAATTGAAAACAAGCGGGAAAATGAGTTCAGTGGTCGGTTGACGCGATAAGGGATCATCTGGTCCATCAACGCCCCACATGAATATGTTGCAATGCAGCATAAACAATTTGAACCCTCTTCACAAGGTAGAAAATACCCTCATGAACGACGCTGACATCGAAGCCATTGAACGGGCGACCGTCGCCGCTGTTTCCCCCGAGTACGTGGAAGAAATCGCGGGCTGGCTGCTGCCTATGGACCAAGGCACCGTGAGCCGCGCCAAGAGTGCTGTGCCCCTGCGTCACGTGGCACCCCACGATGGCCTGATCGGGCAGGTCGAAGCGGTGTACCGTTCGCGCGGCCTGATTCCAGCCTTCAGACTGGCAGACCACGCCTGCTTTGACGGCCTGCGGCAGGAGTTGTCCCGGCGGGGCTATCACGCCAGCGTGCCTGTGCTGGTGCAATGTGCACCGGTGGCCGCCGTTCGTTCAGCCTCTGCCGCACCACCTGCCGAGGTGTCCGGTACCCCCGACGCCGACTGGGCCGCCGTGTTTCTTTCCGAAGGGTTCGACCCGGTAGATGGGGCTCATCGCGTCAAGGCCCTGAGTCGCGCCACCGGCTCGGTCTATGCCAGCGTGCGCTACGAAGGCAAGGCTGTGGCGGCCGGTGCCGGCGCTTTCAGCCACGGCTGGGGCAGTGTGCATGGCATGCGAACCGACAAGGGGTTTCGTGGCCAGGGGCTGGCCGGACGCGTGCTGGCGGGCCTGGCTCAGGTCGCTGCAGAGCGGGGCATCCCGAGGCTGTTTCTTCAGGTGGAGGAGCCCAACGCCTCGGCGCGCGCCCTGTACCGGCGCGCTGGTTTTGTCACGGCCTGGCGCTACGCCTACTGGACGCCGCGTTGACGATGGTCAGGCGGGTTCGGCGATGCCGCCCACCACATTGCTGAAGCCACCGTCCACATAGGTGATCTCGGCGCTCACGCCGCCGGCCAGATCACTCAGCAGGAAGGCCGCCACATTGCCCACATCGTCGATGGTCACATTGCGGCGGATCGGCGAGGTTTCGGCGACCACGCTCAGGATCTTGCCAAAGCCCTTGATGCCGCTGGCGGCCAGCGTCTTGATCGGTCCGGCGCTGATGCCATTGACGCGAATGCCTTTGGGCCCCATGGATTCCGCAAGGTAGCGAACCGAGGCCTCCAGGCTGGCTTTGGCCAGGCCCATGGTGTTGTAGTTGGGCACGGTGCGGATGGCGCCGAGGTAGCTCAGCGTCAGCAGGGCGGATTTGTCGTTCAGCATCGGCAGGGCCGCCTTGGCCATGCCGGGAAAGCTGTAGGCGCTGATGTCATGCGCGATGCGGAAGGCCTCGCGGCTCAGGCCGTCGAGAAAGTCGCCGGCAATGGCTTCGCGCGGTGCAAAGCCGATGGCGTGCACAAAGCCGTCAAACTTCGGCCAGTGCACCGACAGGTCCTTGAACATCTGGTCGATCTGCTCGTCGCTGCCGACGTCGCAGTCAAAGATCAGTTTGGAGTCGAAGTGCGAGGCAAACTCGGTGATGCGGTCCTTGAAGCGCTCGCCAACATAGCTGAAGGCCAGCTCGGCACCCTGTGCGTGGCAGGCCTTGGCAATGCCGTAGGCAATCGAGCGGTTGGACAGCACGCCCGTGATCAGCAGTTTTTTGCCAGAGAGAAAACCCATTGAGTGCTCCATTGAATTCGGTGAGGTGGACAGCGTGGCCGGATGACCCTGAACATGGCCGCCCGCTGTCCGGCCCGTGCAGCCTGCCCACATGAAGTAGTGCAGAATTGTCGCATGCGGGATTTGCCTTTTTTGCGGGTCGTCATGGCGGCCCTGGCCGCGGGTTGCCTCATGGGCCTGGCGCCTGCGTCCCACGCCGCCCACGCCTATGCGCAGTTTGGCGACATCAAATACCCGGCAGGCTTCACCCACTTTGATTACGTGAACCCCGCCGCACCCAAGGGCGGCGAAATCCGCATGGTGCCGCCGACCCGACCCACGAATTTCGACAAGTTCAATCCCTTCACGCTGCGGGGCACGGCACCTTACGGCATCGGCAACTTGTTGATCGAGAGCCTGCTGACGGGCAACTCGGAAGAACCCACCACCGCCTACGGTCTGCTGGCCGACGACGTCACCGTCGCGCCAGACCGGCTGTCAGCCACCTTCCATATTCACGAGAAAGCGCGCTTTCACAACGGCGCGCCGGTGCTGGCTGCCGATGTGCTGCACTCCTTCACCCAGCTCACCAGCAAGCTGGCGGCACCCCAGTACCGCACCATTTACGTCGAGGTCAAGGGCGTTACCGTGGTGTCCGATCGCGTCGTGCGCTTTGACTTTCTCACGCCCAACCCGGAACTGCCGCTGGTGGTGGGGGGCATGCCGGTGTTCAGCCGCGCCTGGGGTCAGGTGGGCGGCAAGGTTGACGGACCCGGCAAGCCCTTTGACAAGATCGTCTCGGAGGTGCCCATCGGCTCTGGACCCTACAAGATTGCCAACCCGGCCATGGGCCGCGACATCACCTATGTGCGCGACCCGGCCTACTGGGGTGCTGACCTGCCCACGCGCAGGGGGCAGTTCAATTTTGACCGCGTCACCTTCAAGATCTACCTCGATGAAACCTCGCGCTTCGAAGGGCTGAAGGCCGGGGAGTACGACTTCATGCGCGAGTTCATCTCGCGTAACTGGGCGCGGCAGTACACGGGGCGGCAGTTCACCTCGGGCGAGCTGGTGAAGCGGGCCTTTCAAAACCGAAACCCGGGGGACTTCCAGGGCTATGTGTTCAACCTGCGCAAGCCGAAGTTCCAGGATGTGCGGGTGCGCCAGGCCATTGGTCTGGCGATGGATTTCGAATGGATGAACCGGCAGCTCTTTTACGGGTTGTACAAGCGGGTCAACGGCTACTTTCCCAACAGCGAGTTCCACGCCGAAGGCTTGCCCAAACCCGATGAACTGGCCTTGCTGGAGCCGCTCAAGGCCCAGCTCAAGCCCGAGGTCTTCGCGCCAGTTCCCACCGCACCCAGCACCGCGCCGCCGGGTAGCCTGCGCGACAACCTGCGCCAGGCCCAGGCCTTGCTGAAGGAAGCGGGCTGGACCTACCGCGACGGTGCGCTGCGCAATGCGCAGGGCGAAGCCTTCACCATCGAATTCCTCAACGACCAGCCGTCGCTGGTGCGCATCGTCGGGCCGTTCCAGAAGGCGCTGGAAAAACTCGGCATCACGATGATCTACCGCGTGGTCGATTTCTCGCTGAGCAAGCAGAAGATGGACGCGTTCGACTTCGAGCTGACCACGCTGCGCCTGCCGGGCAGCACAGCCCCCGGCGGGGAGTTGCTGGAGACATTCGGCTCCAGGGCGGCCAGCACGCCCGGCTCGTCCAACGTCTGGGGTATTGCCGATCCGGCGGTTGATGCCTTGCTGCAGAAAGTGGTCACCGCCAAAACCCGTCCGGAGCTCGCCACAGCGATGCGGGCGCTGGACCGTGTGCTGACGCATGGCTTCTATTCCGTCCCGCAGTACTACGGTGATGCCTTCCTGATCGGCTACCGACCCGGGCGCTTTGTGCTGCCGTCCACCATCCCCCCCTATTACGACGCAGGCACCTGGGCCATGAGCACCTGGTGGAGTAAATGACCCCCACGCTTGTCGCTTCGCGTACTGCGCTGCCCCCCGAGGGGGCCGCTCCGCCTGCGGTCTGGCAAAGCCAGTCCCGCGGCTCCTGCTTGAATGAATCCCTTGTTCACTCTCGGCAATTGCACATCAAAGGTTGATCGTGGCCAGCTACATCCTCAAACGCCTGCTGCTGATGATTCCGACGCTTCTGGGCGTGCTGCTGCTGACCTTTGCCATGGTGCAGTTCGTACCGGGTGGTCCGGTCGAGCAGATGGTGGCGCAGTTGCAGGGACGCGATTCGGGTGGCGAGCGGGCAGCTGCCTCGGGTGCTGGCTACCGTGGCCGGCAGGGCGTGGACGCTCAGCGCATCGAGGAAATCAAGACGCTGTACGGCTTTGACAAACCGGTGCATGAGCGCTTTTTCCAGATGCTGGGGCAGTTTGCCCGCTTTGATCTGGGCAACAGCTTCTACCAGCACAAGGACGTGTGGCAACTGGTGAAGGAAAAGCTGCCGGTGTCCGTGAGCCTCGGGCTCTGGACTTTTTTCATCAGCTACCTGATAGCCGTGCCGCTGGGTGTGGCCAAGGCGGTGAGGGCGGGCACGCGGTTTGACGTGGTGACCACACTGATCGTGCTCGTGGGCTACGCGATACCGGGCTTTGTGCTGGGCGTGGCGCTGCTGGTGGTGTTCGGCGGGCAACTGCAGTGGTTTCCGCTCAGGGGCCTGACCTCCAGCAACTGGGAGACGCTGAGCTGGGGCGCCCGTATCGTGGACTACCTCTGGCACATCGCCCTGCCCATCACGGCGATGGTGCTGGGCAGCTTTGCGGTCACCGCGGTGCTGACCAAGAACTCGTTTCTGGAGGAAATCCGCAAGCAGTACGTGCTGACCGCCCGCGCCAAGGGTCTGTCGGAGCGTCAGGTGCTGTGGAAGCATGTGTTCCGCAACGCGCTGATTCCCATCATCACCGGCTTTCCCTCGGCATTCATCGGCGCGTTTTTCACCGGTTCCCTGCTGATCGAGACGCTGTTCTCGCTCGATGGTCTGGGCCTGCTCAGCTACGAAAGCGTGATCCGGCGCGACTACCCGGTGGTGCTGGGTACGCTTTATCTGTTCACGCTGATTGGTCTCGTGACCAAGCTGGTGAGCGACCTGTGTTACGTCTGGGTCGATCCCCGGGTGAAGTTCGACTGACCATGGCCGACAACCCCTCGTCCCCGAGCCTGATTTCTCCGTCTGCACCCTCCGTGTCGCCGTCGCTGCGGGCCTGGCGGCGTTTCCGGCGCAACCGGCTGGGCTACTGGAGCCTGCTGCTGTTCAGCACGCTGGTGGCGCTCAGCCTGCTGGCCGAGGTGCTTTCCAACGACAAACCGCTGGTGGTGCGCTTTGAAGGTCAAACGTACTTTCCGCTGGCAAAAGACTACCCCGAGAAGACCTTCGGCGGCGATTTTGAAACGCCGACCGACTACCTCGACCCCTTCATCCGCGAACGGATCACGCAGGGCGGCAATTGGGCGGTGTATCCGCCCAACCCCTACGGCCCGAAAACCATCAACTACTTTGCCAAGTCGCCCAACCCCTCGGCCCCCTCGGCCGACAACCTGCTGGGTACTGACGACCGCGGCCGGGACCTCTTGGCTCAGCTGATTTACGGCTTCCGGCTGAGTGTGTTGTTCGGACTGGCGCTCACCGCCATTGGTGTGGTGATCGGCATCATCACCGGCGCCATCCAGGGCTACGCGGGTGGCAAGACCGATCTGGCCTTCCAGCGCTTCATGGAAATCTGGGGTTCGATGCCGGAGCTTTATCTGCTCATCATCTTCAGCGCCGTGTTTGCGCCCAGCGTGGCCCTGCTGCTGTTCCTGCTCAGCCTGTTCGGCTGGATGGGCCTCTCGGACTATGTGCGTGCCGAGTTCCTGCGCAACCGCCAGATGGACTATGTGCGCGCCGCCCGGGCGCTGGGCGTGGGCAATCTGGCCATCATGTGGCGGCACATCCTGCCCAACAGCCTGACACCGGTGGTGACCTTTTTGCCCTTCCGCATGAGCGCAGCCATCCTGGCGCTGACCTCGCTCGACTTCCTGGGTCTGGGCGTGCCGCCCGGCACACCATCGCTGGGTGAACTGCTGAACCAGGGCAAGGCCAACATCGATGCCTGGTGGATTTCGCTCTCGACCTTTGCCGTGCTGGTCATCACCTTGCTGCTGCTGACCTTCATGGGCGACGCCCTGCGCGATGCGCTCGACCCAAGAAAGGCGGACCAGTGATGGCCAACGACCCCATGGCTGTTGCCGCAAATCCCCTGTTGGCGGTCAATGACCTGCGCGTGGCCTTTGGCGGCAAGGAGGTGGTGCGCGGCATCGGCTTTTCCATTGCCCGGGGTGAAAAGCTGGCGCTGGTGGGGGAGTCGGGCTCGGGCAAAACCGTCACGGCGCTGAGTTTGCTCAGGCTGGTGCAGAACGCGCAGCTGTCCGGGCAGGCGCTCTTCAAAACTGATCCCGCACAGCCCGCGCAGGACCTGATGGCCATGCCGGAACGCGAGCTGATGGGCCTGCGCGGGCGCGACATCGCCATGATCTTCCAGGAGCCCATGACAGCCCTGAACCCGCTGTTCAGTGTGGGGGAGCAGATTGCCGAGGTAGTTCAGCTCAAACAGGGATTGACTCCGGCAGAGGCAGCCCAGGTGGCCGTGAAGCTGCTCGCCGACACCGGCATCCCCGACGCGGGGCGGCGGGCAGGCTCCTTCCCACACCAGCTCTCGGGCGGCCAACGCCAGCGCGCCATGATCGCCATGGCGCTGGCCTGCCAGCCCAAGCTGCTGCTGGCCGATGAACCGACCACCGCGCTCGACGTGACCTTGCGCGCCCAGATTCTGGATTTGCTGGCCGCCTTGCAGCAGCAAAACGGCATGGCGGTGCTGATGATCACGCATGACCTGAATCTGGTGCGCCGTTTTGCCGACCGCGTGGCAGTGATGGAAAACGGCCTCATCGTGGAGCAGGGCGCTGTGGCCGACGTGTTTGCGAACCCGCAGCACGCCTACACCCGCAAGCTGATCGACAGCCGGCCGGTGCGGGACATCGTGATGCCGGCGCCGGCCCAACTGGCTTTGCCACCTGTCATGGCAAGCCAGAACCTGCGGGTGATCTACCCGGTTCCGATTGCGGGCATCAAGGGCTGGTTTCGGCAGGGCGAGTTTGTGGCGGTGCAGTCGGCCAGTTTCACGATTGCCCCCGGGCGCACCCTGGGCGTGATTGGTGAATCCGGCTCCGGCAAATCCACGCTGGCCCTGGCCTGCCTGGGATTGCTGCCTTTCCAGGGTGA
This sequence comes from Synechococcus sp. UW140, assembly GCA_943370905.1. Classification (GTDB taxonomy): domain Bacteria; phylum Pseudomonadota; class Gammaproteobacteria; order Burkholderiales; family Burkholderiaceae_C; genus Polaromonas. The sequence goes on along the minus strand of CALRSS020000003.1, from coordinate 249,314 downwards.
ACTTGCGGCGACGGGACAAGCCTGGAGCCGTGACCGGGCCCGCAACAAAACCATTCGCCGGGCGGTTCAGGTGGTTTTCCAGGATCCGTTTTCATCGCTCTCGCCGCGCATGACGGTCGAGGCGATCGTGGAGGAGGGCCTGCGGGTCCATGAGCCGACCTTGACCCTGGCCGAAAAGCGGCAAAAAGTTGAACAGGCCCTTGCCGATGTGGGCATGACCGACGCCCAGTTTCCCGGTCTGCTGCAGCGCTATCCACACGAGTTTTCGGGTGGCCAGCGGCAGCGTCTGGCCATTGCCCGCGCATTGATCATCCAGCCGCAACTGTTGGTGCTGGACGAGCCGACCAGCGCACTGGACGTGACCATCCAGAAGCAGGTGTTGGGCTTGCTGCAGCGGTTGCAGCGCGAGCGCGGCCTGAGTTACCTGCTCATCACCCACGACGTGGACGTGATCCGGGCCATGGCCCACGATGTGATGGTGATGAAGGATGGTGAGGTGCTGGAATCAGGCCCCGCGGATGAGGTGCTGGCGTCTCCACGCCATCCCTACACCCAGGTGCTGGTGACACAAGTCTGAAAAAACCTCATAAATTACATTAATAAACCAATAAAACCAATTGATTTAATTCAATAAATAAAAATAAACTCTCTATCAATGCAACGATAAAGAGAAGAAACGGTACGACCCGGTGAGCGCCACTACCGGCAGCCGCGCCCCGGCATCTGCTGCTCAGGCGTGAGCTGATGCATGGGGCTCCATCAGGTCTCAATGCCTGGCGCGGGCAGCCAGGCCACGACTCGGCACACACGAAAACAGGCACGGAAATTGTTTGCGCCTGCGGCATCGGCACGTTACAATACTGGCTTCACGACCAAATGGGCGGGTTTCTACCGCCCATTTTTTTTGGGCGTTTGTTTTTGATGTGCGCAAGTCGCATGGGCCGGCACAGTCGTCGGAATGGCAAAAACAGGCGTTGCAACTGGTCGGTGTTGAAACAGATTTGAAGGGTTTGACAGGACCGAATGGCATTGCAAGAGACGATTGAGCAGACCGTCACAGGACTGGGTTATGAGCTGGTGGACATTGAGCGCACCGGGGGTGGATTGCTGCGCGTGACCATCGACATGCCCTGGGTGCCTGGCCAGGAACAGTTCATCAATGCCGAAGATTGCGAAAAAGTCACCCGCCAGCTGCAGTTCGTGCTGGAAGTCGAAGGCGCCAACTATTCCCGGCTCGAGGTGAGCTCGCCGGGCATCGACAGGCCGCTGCGCAGTGAACAGGATTTTGAGCGTTTTGCCGGTGAGCTGATCGATCTCACCCTCAAGGCGCCGATTGGTGTGGCTGCCAGCGCCGGTTCGACCGTCGCGGCCAGTCGCAAGAAATTTCGCGGCACGCTGGAGCGTGCTGAAGCCCAGGATGGCAAGGCCGGCTGGCAGATCGTGTGGAGCGAGGAGCCCCCGGTCAAACCAGGCCAGAAGGTCAGCAAAAAGAAACTTCCCGCACCGTTGCAGGCGCTGGGTTTCACGCTCGACGAGATTCACCAGGCGCGACTGGCGCCTGTGGTGGACTTCAAGGGGCGTAAATCCAGAGTAGACGCCAAGGCAACCCCGGCTGCGGATACACCCAACCAGAATTAATCGGAATATTGAGAAAGGCAGGCCTGTGAAATGAATCGCGAACTGTTGATGTTGGTGGATGCCATCTCGCGTGAAAAAAACGTGGAACGTGATGTCGTGTTTGGCGCCGTCGAGCTCGCGCTCGCCTCGGCAACCAAGAAGGTCTACGAGGGCGAGGTCGACATTCGCGTGGCCGTGGACCGCGACAGCGGCAACTACGAGACCTTCCGTCGCTGGCTGGTGGTGCCTGACGAAGCCGGCCTGCAGAACCCGGAAGCTGAAGAGCTGGTGAGCGATGCTAGAGACGAGATCGCCGACATCGAAGAGGGTGACTACATCGAGAAACCGGTGGAGAGCCTGCCTATCGGCCGCATTGGCGCGCAAGCGGCCAAGCAGGTCATCCTGCAGAAAATCCGCGACGCCGAGCGCGAGATGCTGCTCAATGACTTCATGTCCCGCGGCGACAAGATTTTTGTCGGCACCGTCAAGCGCATGGACAAGGGCGACATCATTGTCGAATCCGGCCGGGTCGAAGGGCGTCTGCGCCGCAGCGACATGATCCCGAAGGAAAACCTGCGTTCCGGCGACCGCGTCCGCGCCATGATCATGGAAGTGGACACCACCCTGCGCGGCGCGCCCATCATCCTCTCGCGTACGTCGCCTGAGTACATGATCGAGCTGTTCCGCCAGGAAGTGCCCGAGATCGAGCAGGGCCTGCTGGAGATCAAATCCTGCGCCCGCGACCCCGGCTCCCGCGCCAAGATTGCGGTGCTCTCGCACGACAAGCGCGTGGACCCGATCGGTACCTGTGTCGGCGTGCGCGGCACCCGCGTCAACGGCGTGACCAACGAGCTGGCCGGCGAGCGCGTGGACATCGTGCTGTGGAGCGAAGACCCGGCCCAGTTCGTGATTGGCGCGCTGGCTCCGGCCAATGTGTCGTCCATCGTGGTGGACGAGGAACGCCATGCCATGGACGTGGTGGTGGACGAGGAAAACCTCGCCATTTCCATCGGTCGTGGTGGCCAGAACGTGCGCCTTGCCGCCGAGCTGACCGGCTGGAAGATCAACATCATGACTGCCGACGAGTCGGCCCAGAAGCAGGCGACCGAGACCGACTCCAGCCGCAAGCTGTTCATGGAAAAGCTCGATGTGGACGAGGAAATTGCCGACATCCTGATCTCCGAGGGCTTCACCAGCCTCGAGGAAGTGGCCTATGTGCCGCTGCAGGAAATGCTGGAAATCGAGTCTTTCGATGAAGACACCGTCAATGAGCTGCGCACGCGCGCCAAAGACGCACTCCTGACGATGGAAATTGCCAAGGAAGAAAATGCCGAAGGCGTTTCGCAGAACCTGCGCGACGTGGAAGGCATCACCCCCGAGCTGATTGCCAAGCTGACCGAGGCGGGTGTGAACACCCGTGACGACCTGGCCGATCTGGCTGTGGATGAACTTACCGAGATCACCGGCCAGTCTTCGGACGATGCCAAAGCCCTGATCATGACCGCCCGCGCCCATTGGTTCGCCGATGAAGCCGCCGCTGCGGATGCACCGGCCGCCGTGCCTGCTGCATCCGAAGAGCAATGATCATGGAGGCCAGCAGGAAAAAAACATATGTCCAGTACCACTACCGTCGCTGAATTCGCAGCTGAACTGAATAAACCCACCGCCACGCTGATCGAGCAATTGACCAGCGCAGGCGTTGCCAAGTCGCAGGCCGGCGATCCGCTGTCCGAATCGGACAAGCAGAAACTGCTGAGCTATCTGCAGGCCAGCCATGGCACCGTCACATCCGAGCGCAAGAAGATCACGCTGGTGAAGAAATCCACCACCGAGATCAAGCAGGCTGATGCCACCGGCAAGGCGCGCACCATTCAGGTCGAAGTGCGCAAGAAGCGCACATTCGTGAAACGCGAAGACGGCTCTGATCAGCCGGCGGAAGAGTCCCGGGTGGAAGTGGCTGCAGAGCCTGCCGCACCCGTGGTGGATGACGCCGAACTGATCCGCCGCGAAGAAGAAGCCAGCCGCCACGCCGAGCTGCTGCGCCGCCAGGAACAGGAACTGGCTGAAAAACGCCGCCTGCGTGAAGAACAGGACGCAGCGGAAGCCGCCCGCGAGCAGGCCCGCGAAGCCGCTGAAGTCAGCGCGCAGGCCGAAGCAGCTGAAGCAACGGCCAAGGCCAAGGCCACCGCCGGCAAGTCCAAATCCGCAGAACCCGTCTCTGCCGAAGCCATTCAGGCCGCCGAAACCGCAGCAGTCGACCAGGCTGCCGTGAAGGCCGCTGGCGCCGCTGCAGCCAAGGCCAAGGCCACCGCCGAATTCCAGGCGGATGCCGCCAAGGCGCAGGAACTGCAGGAACGCCGTCGCAAGGCTGAGGCCGAAGCAGCGGGCATCCGCGCCATGATGAATGCGCCCAAGCGCGTGCTCGTCCCCCATGTGGACCCCAAAGCAGCCATCAAGGGAACCCTGCACAAGCCAGCCGTGGTGCCGGGTGCTGCCAGGACCGGCGCCGCAGGCGCTGCCGCCGCACCGGGCGCGGCAGGCAAGAAGGAAGTCAAATCCGAAAACCTGTCGTCCACCTGGAAAGAAGACGCAGCCAAGAAAAAGGGGATTCCAAGCCGTGGCGCGACGGCCGTGCCCGGACGCGGCAACTTCCGCAGCGGCCCGCGTGGCCGCCGTGGCAATGACCGCGATTCCCGCACTGAATCCACCTTTGTGGCGCCCACCGAGTTCAAGGTCATCGAGGTGCATGTGCCCGAGACCATCACCGTGGCCGAACTCGCACACAAGATGAGTGTCAAGTCGTCCGAGGTCATCAAACACCTGATGAAGCTCGGCCAGATGGTCACCATTAATCAGCCTCTGGACCAGGACACCGCGATGATCGTGGTGGAAGAAATGGGCCACAAGGCGGTCACAGCCGCGCTGGACGATCCGGAAGCCTTCACCGACGATGATGTGCAGGGCCAGGAAGCCGAAGCCCTGCCGCGCGCACCGGTGGTCACCGTCATGGGCCACGTGGACCACGGCAAGACCTCGCTGCTGGACTACATCCGCCGCGCCAAGGTCGCAGCGGGCGAAGCCGGCGGCATCACCCAGCACATTGGCGCTTATCACGTGGAAACTCCACGCGGCATGATTTCCTTCCTTGATACCCCGGGTCACGAGGCGTTCACCGCCATGCGTGCCCGTGGTGCGCAGGCGACCGACATCGTGATTCTGGTCGTGGCGGCCGACGACGGCGTGATGCCGCAGACCAAGGAAGCCATCAAGCACGCGAAGGCGGCTGGTGTGCCCATCGTGGTGGCGATCAACAAGATCGACAAGCAGGGCATCAACCTGGAACGCGTCAAGGGCGAGTTGGTCACCGAAGAAGTGATTCCCGAGGAGTTCGGCGGCGATGTGCCTTTTGTGGGCGTTTCGGCCCACACCGGCGCTGGCGTTGACGCGTTGCTGGAGCAGGTGTTGCTGCAGGCTGAGGTTCTGGAGCTGAAGGCACCTGTGGAAGCACTGGCCAAGGGTCTGGTCATTGAAGCCCAGCTCGACAAGGGCCGCGGTCCCGTGGCCACCGTACTGGTGCAGTCCGGCACGCTGAAGGCGGGCGACGTGGTGCTGGCTGGTTCCACCTACGGCCGCGTGCGCGCCATGCTGGACGAAAACGGCAAGCCGATCAAGAGCGCTGGCCCGTCGATCCCGGTGGAAATCCAGGGTCTGACGGAAGTCCCGCAAGCCGGTGACGAATTCATGGTGATGACAGACGAGCGCCGCGCCCGTGAGATCGCCACCTACCGCGCCGGCAAGTTCCGCAATACCAAGCTGGCCAAGCAGCAGGCGTCCAAGCTGGAGAACATGTTCTCCGACATCTCGGCTGGCGAAGTCAAGATGCTGCCCATCATCATCAAGGCCGACGTACAGGGCTCGCAGGAAGCGCTGGCTCAGTCGCTGCTCAAGCTCTCGACCGACGAGGTCAAGGTGCAGCTGGTGTATTCCGGCGTGGGTGGCATTTCCGAGTCCGACGTCAATCTGGCGATTGCCTCCAAGGCCGTGGTGATCGGGTTCAACACCCGTGCCGATGCCCAGGCGCGCAAGCAGGCCGAGAACAACGGCGTCGACCTTCGCTACTACAACATCATTTATGACGCTGTGGACGAGCTCAAGGCTGCGATGTCCGGCATGCTCACGCCCGACAAGAAGGAAGAAGTCATCGGTACCGCCGAGATCCGCCAGGTGTTCAAGGTCAGCAAGATCGGTTCGATCGCAGGCTGCATGGTCACCTCGGGTGTGGTCCGCCGCACCGCGCGCCTGCGCCTGTTGCGCGACAACGTGGTCATCTTCACCGGCGAACTCGACTCCCTCAAGCGCTTCAAGGACGACGTCCGCGAAGTCAAGGAGAGCTTCGAGTGCGGCTTGAACATCAAGAACTACAACGACATCCAGGAAAACGACATCCTGGAGTTCTTCGAAATCAAAGAGGTCGCACGTACCCTGTAAGCGCCTCACGACACTCAGGTTCAGCGCTGCGTTGCAGTCGTCTGGTGGTACCCCGGTACCGTCTACGGCGGCCTCGTCGCACTGAACCTGGTTGTGTGAAGCCAGTCATCCATCCACTGTGAAAAAAAGAAGTTCCACCCCCAACCGCGGCTTTCGCATTGCCGATCAGATCCAGCGCGATCTGACGGAGTTGATCGCGCGCGAGCTGAAAGACCCGCGGGTGGGCATGGTGACCATCCAGGCCGTGGAAGTGACGGCCGATTACGCTCACGCCAAGGTGTTCTTCAGTGTGCTGGTGGGTGACCCGAAAGAGTGCGAAGAAGCCCTCAACCAGGCCGCCGGCTTTCTGCGCAACGGTCTGTTCAAACGGCTCATGACGCACACCGTGCCGACCCTGCATTTCCACTTCGACCGCACCACAGAACGTGCAGCCGACATGAACGCCTTGATTGCCAAGGCGGTTTCTTCCCGCGCACAAGACGACTGAGTTCGCGCCGTTCCCCTTGATGACAGGTTCAGGGAAAACGGTGCCAACCGGGTGCGGGGCATGGGCCTTGCGCTGAACCTGTCGGAATTTATGACGCCAACCACTTCCCATCGCCAGACCTCAACGGGTCAAAAGATTCAGCGACGTCCCGTCCACGGCGTGCTGCTGCTCGACAAGCCATTGGGCCTGTCGAGCAATCAGGCCTTGCAGAAGGCCAAGTGGTTGCTGCGCGCGGACAAAGCCGGTCACACCGGTACCCTGGATCCGCTGGCCACTGGTGTGCTGCCGCTGTGCTTTGGCGCAGCCACCAAGTTCAGCCAGATCCAGCTCGAAGCCGACAAGACCTACGAGGCGGTGCTGCTGCTGGGCACCAAGACGACGACGGCCGATGCAGAAGGCGACGTCATGGAAACCCGTCCGGTCCCCGAGATCACACCGGCCTTGCTGGAAAGCCTGACGCAGCGCTTCACCGGTCCGCTGGCGCAGGTGCCGCCTATGTACTCGGCCCTCAAGAAGGACGGCAAGGCGCTGTACGAATACGCCCGCAAGGGCGAAGAGGTGGAGCGCGAAGCCCGGCACATCACTATCTTCAAACTGGACATGGCGGTGACCACGGACGCACGTGCGCCTGCAGCCATCCGGATTGTGGTGACTTGCAGCAAAGGCACCTACATCCGCACCCTCGGTGAAGACATCGGCGAGGCGATCGGCTGCGGCGCGCACCTGGGTTCATTGCGGCGACTGGAAACAGGTGGCTTTGTCACCAGCCAGTGCGTCACCCTGCCGGCGCTGGAAGCCATGACAGAGCCCGAGCGCGAGGCCTGCCTGTTGCCCCCGCAGTCGCTGGTGGCCGACTACCCGGTTGTCACACTGGACGCCGACAATGCGGGACGCTTTCTGAGCGGCCTGCGTCGCCGCGGCGAGGCGGGGCAGTGGGGTGCAGATGCCCCGCTGGTTCAGGTCTTCGCGCAGGACCCGCCTGCCTTTCTCGGCTCAGCCCACATCACGGCTGACGAACTGATTCCACAACGGCTGCTGAGCCCGATCGAGATCCAGGACATCCTGCGCGCAGCGTCGCGCAAGGTGTCTGAACCGGTCCCTGCTGCCGTCCTTCACCACTGATTTGCAATTTTTCAAGTTTCCCAGTTTTCTGAAAGCCAACCATGAGCCATAAACAAATCCGCAACATCGCCATCATTGCCCACGTTGACCACGGCAAAACCACCATGGTCGACCAGCTGCTGCGCCAGTCCGGCACCTTTGCCGAGCACGAAAAGGTCGTCGACACCGTGATGGACAACAACGCCATCGAAAAAGAGCGGGGCATCACCATCCTGGCCAAGAACTGCGCAGTGACCTGGGAAGGCACCCACATCAACATCGTCGACACCCCGGGCCACGCCGACTTCGGCGGTGAGGTCGAGCGTGCGCTGTCGATGGTTGACGGCGTGGTGCTGCTCATCGACGCCCAGGAAGGCCCGATGCCGCAAACCCGCTTTGTGACCAAGAAGGCCCTGGCCCTGGGCCTCAAACCGATCCTGGTGGTGAACAAGGTGGACAAGCCCGGTGCACGGCCTGACTACGTGGTCAACGCCGCTTTCGACCTGTTTGACAAACTCGGCGCCACCGACGAGCAGCTGGACTTCCCCGTGGTGTACGCCTCCGGCATCAACGGCTGGTCTTCGCTGGAAGAAGGCCCGCCCAACGAACAGTGGGGCCCCGACATGTCGGCCCTGTTCAACACCATTCTCAAGCACGTGCCGCCGCAAAAAGGCGACCCGGAAGCACCGCTGCAGCTGCAGATTTCCGCACTCGACTTTTCGACCTTCGTCGGCCGTATCGGCGTGGGCCGCATCAGCCAGGGCACGATCAAGCCGATGATGGATGTGGTGGTCATGGAAGGGCCGGACGGCAAAGCCGTGAAGGGCCGAATCAACCAGGTGCTCACATTCCAGGGCCTGGAGCGCGTGCAGGCGCTGGAGGCCGGCCCAGGCGAGATCGTGCTGATCAACGGCCTGACGGATATCGGCATTGGCGTCACGATCACCGATCCGATCAGCCCGGCGCCGCTGCCCATGCTCAAGGTCGACGAGCCGACGCTGACGATGAACTTCTGCGTGAACACCAGCCCGCTGGCCGGCCGTGAAGGCAAATTCGTGACCAGTCGCCAGATCTGGGACCGCCTGCAAAAGGAACTGCAGCACAACGTGGCCCTGCGCGTGAAGGAAACCGACGAAGAAGGCATTTTCGAAGTCATGGGCCGTGGTGAACTGCACCTGACCATCCTGCTGGAGAACATGCGCCGTGAAGGGTATGAGCTGGCTGTTTCCAAGCCGCGCGTGGTGTTCAAGGACGTCGATGGCGTGCGCCACGAACCGATCGAACTGGTCACCGCCGACATCGAAGACCAGCACCAGGGCGGCGTGATGCAGGCCCTGGGCGAGCGCAAGGGCGAGCTGGTGAACATGGAGCCGGACGGCCGCGGCCGTGTGCGCCTGGAATACCGCATTCCGGCACGTGGCCTGATCGGTTTTACCAATGAGTTCCTGAACCTGACGCGTGGTTCCGGCCTTATCTCGAATATCTTTGACAGCTACGAAGCGCACAAGGGCGATATCGGTGGCCGCAAGAACGGTGTGCTGATCTCGATGGACGATGGTGAAATTTTCACCTATGCCCTCGGCAAGCTGGACGACCGCGGCCGCATGTTCGTGCGTGCCAACGACCCGGTGTACGAGGGCATGATCGTCGGCATCCACAGCCGTGACAACGATCTGGTGGTCAACGCCACCCGCACCAAGCAGCTGACCAACTTCCGCGTCAGCGGCAAGGAAGACGCGATCAAGATCACGCCGCCGATTGAATGCACGCTGGAGTACGGCGTCGAGTTCATCGAGGACGACGAACTGGTGGAAATCACGCCCAAGTCGATTCGCCTGCGCAAGCGCCACCTCAAGGAAAGCGATCGCAAGCGCGCTGGGCGATCCTGAGCCCCCACGGTCGCTCACTTCGTGTAGCTCCCTGCCCCCCAGGGGGGCCGCTGCGCCTGCGGCCCGGCTAAGCCGGTTCCGCGGCTCCTGCTGGGCTCGATACCTCAGGGCGATATCGAAGTCGGATTTACTTCCTCCGAGACCGCTGAAGCTAACGTTTCAGCGGTTTCTCCAATTCCATGCATCGCTTGCAATGAAACTCACGCACTCCAAAGCTGTTGTCCTGATGGTGGTGGTCACGCTGATGTGGTCCATCGCCGGGGTAGTGACGCGGCATCTGGAGTCGGCGCGCAGTTTTGAGGTGACGTTCTGGCGGAGCTTTTTCACCGTGGTCTCGCTGCTGGTTATCCTGCCTGCCTTTCAGGGACGCAAGGCGCTGGTGGGGAGCATCCGGCAGGGTGGGGCGGCCTTTTGGGCGTCCAGCGTGTGCTGGAGCATCATGTTCACCGCCTTCATGGTGGCCCTGACGCTCACCACGGTGGCCAATGTGCTGGTCACCATGGCCATTGGCCCGTTTCTCACCGCGCTGCTGGCGCGTGTCTTTATTGGTCACCGGATTCCGCTGCGCACCTGGTGTGCGATTGCGCTGGCGGGCGCGGGCATCACGTGGATGTACGCCGGGCAGATGGACCTGGGCGGCCAGCTGGCCGGCACACTCGTGGCCCTGATGGTGCCCCTGGCCGCCGCCAGCAACTGGACGGTGGTGCAGTACAACCGTGCGCATGGCAAGCGGATTGACCTCGTTCCGTCGGTGCTGGTGGGTGCCGTGATCTCTTCACTGGTCACGCTGCCACTGTCGTTCCCGTTTGCCGCGACGCCGCATGACGTGGGACTGCTCGCCGTCCTTGGCCTGTTTCAACTGGCGATTCCCTGCGTGCTGTCCATGCTGTGTGCGTCGGTTCTCAAGGCGCCCGAGGTGTCGCTGCTGGGCCTGCTGGAAGTGATTTTCGGTATTTTGCTGGCATGGCTGGGTGCCGGGGAGGTTCCCGGCGCCAGCGTGCTGACAGGTGGCGCGCTGGTCATCACGGCGCTGGTGGTCAATGAACTGATTGGATGGAAGCAACGCACATGAACACACCCCCCACAGACAAACGGCCGCCGCAGGGCGATGTGCTCTTCGAGCGCCGTGGATCGGCTGGCCTCATCACGCTGAACCGCCCGAAGGCGCTCAATGCACTGTCGCTGCCCATGGTGCAGGCGCTGCTGCAGACGCTGACGGCCTGGCGCGATGACCCGGCTGTTCATGTCGTCGCCATTCGCGGTACGAACAAGGTCGGCCGGCCCGGTACGCCTGAAAGCCTTTTTGGCGGTTTTTGCGCCGGGGGTGACATCCGTTTCTTCCATCAGGCCGCGCTGGCTGGTGACGCCGCACTGGAAGATTTCTTCACCGATGAATACACCCTCAACCACCTGATCCAGACCTATCCCAAGCCCATCGTCGCTTTCATGGATGGCGTGGTGATGGGCGGCGGTATGGGGCTGTGCCAGGGGGCACGCGTACGCATCGTCACCGAGCACACCCGCATGGCCATGCCTGAGACCAACATCGGACTGTTCCCTGACGTGGGTGGCGGCTACTTCCTGAGCCGTTGCCCTGGCCATGTCGGCGAATACCTGGCGCTGACCGGCGAGGTGATCGGCGCGGACGAGGCCATCGCCTGGGGGCTGGCGGATACGCGCGTCGAGGCCCATCAATTGCCTGCACTGTGGGACGCACTGGCGGGCCAGGATTTTGCATCGACCGCCGAGGCCGATGCCTGGCTCACGGCGACGTGGCCCACACCCAGTGCAGGCGAAGCTGGCGACCACACGGCCATAGACGCCTTTTTCTCGCTGGAACGCGTCAAGCACATCATCGATGCCCTCGAGCGCTCCACCGATGCCTGGGCGCTGAAGACCGCAGCCACACTGCGCAAGCGTTCACCGCTGATGCTGCATGTCGCGCTGGAGCAGATCCGACGCGCGCGGGGCATGAGCCTGGCCGATGACCTGCGCATGGAGCGTGACATGGTGCACCGCTGCTTCCACCTGCGTCCGGGCACTGCGGGCGAGACGGTGGAGGGCATTCGCGCACTGGCGGTTGAGAAGGACTACACGCCTGTGTGGAACCCCGCCCGGATTGAGGATGTGAAAGCCGCCATGACGCAGGCTTTCTTTGAGAGTCCCTGGACGGCAGAGACGCATCCTCTCAGGACGCTGGGCCGGCCTTGACACCGGGCGGCGTCTGACCGTCTACCGGCTGCGGGACTTCATCGCGCGCTCCACCTCGCGCTTGCCTTCGCGGTCCTTGATGGTGTCGCGCTTGTCGTGCTCGCCCTTGCCCTTGGCCAGGCCCACTTCGCACTTGACCTTGCCCGACTTCCAGTGGATGTTCAGCGGCACCAGGGTGAAGCCTTTTTGCTCCACTTTGCCGATCAGGCGGCGGATCTCGTCCTTGTGCATCAGCAGCTTCTTGGTCCGCACAGAGTCGGGCCGCACGTGGGTGGAAGCGGTGCCAAGCGGATTGATCTGGCAGCCGATCAGGAACAGCTCGCCGTTGCGCACCACCACATAGCCGTCGGTCAGTTGCACCTTGCCTTCGCGCAGCGACTTGACCTCCCAGCCTTCCAGCACCATGCCAGCCTCAAAACGCTCCTCAATGTGGTAGTTGAACAGGGCCTTCTTGTTGTCGGCGATGCGCACGGCAGCCAGAGCGGCCTTGGTGGCGGCTTTGCCCGAAGTAGCGGCGGCAGGTTTCTTGGAGGAGGTTGCTTCTTTGGTGACCATGGATAAGAGGTGAGGACGAAAATTGATAAGTACAGTGCCTAATACAATGACGCCCAGCCTCTGATTGTATGAAAAGCGTCCACAAGTCCGTCCTGATCTGGTACACCGCTGCCGAAATGTTCACGTTGGTCACCGACGTGGCACGTTACCCCGAGTTTTTGCCGTGGTGCGACCAGGCCTCGGTGTTGACGTCGGACGAGCAGGGCATGACCGCCAAAGTAGGCATCTCACTGGCCGGTCTGTCGCAAAGCTTCACCACGCGCAACACCCATGAACAGGACCGCAAGGTTCGCCTGGAACTGGTGGATGGGCCTTTTTCGAAGCTGGACGGGCAATGGGATTTCAACCCCTTGGGCGACGGCACACAGCGCGCCTGCAAGGTGGAGTTCACCCTGCGCTATGACTTTGACAATGCCGCACTGGCAGCCATCGTGGGCCCCGTGTTTGACAAAATCGCCGGCAGCCTGGTCGACGCCTTCGTCAAGCGGGCCTCCCAGGTGTATGGCGAGGCCTGATGGGGGCGCTGGCGAATGACCATGAACACACACATGCACATCACGCTGGTTTACTCGCCCAAGCCGCGGCAGGTGCAGCAATGGCACCTTGAGTTACCTCGCGGTTCAACCGCTGGCGAGGCGCTGGCTGCCAGCCACGCGCTAGAGGCATTCCCGGCCTTGGAAACAGGTCGCCTGATACTGGGGATTTGGGGACGTAAGGCGCCTGTCTCGCAGCCCCTGCACGATGGCGACCGATTGGAGATTTACCGGGGCCTGCTGGTCGACCCCAAAACTGCGCGCCGCGAGCGGTTCAACAAGCAGGGATCGCGCAGTGCGGGCTTGTTCGCCAGCCGGCGAGCCGGCGCCAAAGCCGGCTACTGACGCGTTTCGGGAACGACCGGCACTGGGCTGGTGTCAAATGCTCAGCGGCATTCAGTGGACACGATGCCTTGCAGGCGCTTGACCTCGACGGCGCGGGCCGCGTCATCCATGATCTCGCGCTCCCCCTTGGCATTGCGAACTGCCACACGTGCACCTGATTCAAAAGTGGTCAGTCCGTCCTTGGCCCGGGCGCAATTTTCCGCCTTGACCTTGGCGAGCTTGTCCTCATCGGCTTTCTTCTTCGCTGCTTCCTCTTCCTCGGCCTGTTTTTTCTTTGCTGCGAGTTGAGGGTCTTTGCCGCTCAGCTTGGGCACGTTGCCCGCGGGCTGACTGGCTGGCAAGGCCGTGGGCGCAACCGTGGCGTCCGTGACAGCCAACGTTGTCGTGCGTTTACTGCCGGCAGGCTGCTTCAGGATGTTTTTCTCGGGAATATCGGAAGGCGGGGAGCGGTCGCTGAAGACACGGCGGCCATCCTTGTCCAGCCATTGCCACTGGGCGGCGGCACTGAAGGTCATGGCGAGCCCGAGCACGGTCAAAGCAGCGGTTCTGGTGACAGATTGGTGATCCATGTGGTGAGTTTAGCGCCGTGGTGAAACTTTGCCGCCCACCGGGGACAACGTCGCTTTTTCGCCACCCATGACAGCCATGCCGCTGCCCCAGCCGGCCGGCATGACGAGGGTACAATCGTGTTTTTGGAGCCATCCCTATGCGCCTACTCGGCAAAGCGCTCACCTTCGACGACGTATTGTTGGTGCCAGCGTTCTCCCAGGTCCTGCCCAAGGACACCTCGCTTTCCACCCAGTTTTCCCGCAATATCCGCCTGAACCTGCCATTGGTGTCAGCGGCCATGGACACAGTCACCGAGGCCCGCCTCGCAATTGCCATTGCCCAGGAAGGCGGCATCGGCATCGTCCACAAAAACCTCACACCCAAGCAGCAGGCCGCCGAAGTGGCCAGGGTCAAGCGTTACGAGAGCGGCGTGTTGCGTGACCCAGTGGTCATCACACCGACCCACACTGTGCGCCAGGTCATGGCGCTCAGCGAGCAACTGGGCATTTCGGGCTTCCCCGTGATCGACGGCGGCAGGGTCGTGGGCATCGTCACCGGTCGCGACATGCGCTTCGAATCACGCATGGACGTGCCCGTGAGCACCATCATGACGCCACGCGAGCGCCTGATCACCATGCCCGAAACGGCCACGCTGGCCGATGCCAAGGCGCTGCTCAACAAGCACCGCCTGGAGCGCGTGCTGCTGATCAACGACAACTTCGAACTCAAGGGCCTGATCACCGTCAAGGACATCACCAAGCAGACCACCTTCCCGAACGCCGCCCGTGACTCACATGGGCAGCTTCGCGTCGGTGCCGCGGTGGGTGTGGGCGAGGGCACGGAAGAGCGCGTCGAAGCGCTGGTGCGTGCCGGCGTCGATGCCATCGTCGTGGACACGGCCCACGGCCACAGCAAGGGCGTGATCGATCGCGTGCGCTGGGTCAAGCAGAACTACCCGCAGGTGGACGTGATTGGCGGCAACATTGCCACCGGCGCTGCTGCCTTGGCTCTGGCTGATGCAGGCGCAGACGGCGTCAAGGTCGGTATCGGCCCCGGCAGCATTTGCACCACCCGCATCGTCGCGGGCGTCGGTGTGCCGCAGATCATGGCCATCGACAATGTGGCCACGGCGCTCAAGGGCTCCGGCGTGCCGCTGATCGGCGACGGCGGCATCCGCTACAGCGGCGACATCGCCAAGGCCATTGCGGCCGGCGCCAACACCGTGATGATGGGCGGCATGTTCGCCGGCACCGAAGAAGCGCCGGGCGAAGTCATCCTGTTCCAGGGCCGCAGCTACAAGAGCTACCGCGGCATGGGCAGCATTGGCGCGATGCAGCAGGGCAGTGCCGACCGCTACTTCCAGGAATCGAGCACCGGCAACCCGAATGCCGACAAGCTGGTGCCCGAGGGCATTGAAGGCCGCGTGCCCTACAAGGGCTCCATGGTGGCCATCATGTTCCAGATGGCCGGCGGCCTGCGTGCCAGCATGGGCTACTGCGGCTGCGCCACCATCGACGAGATGCGCGACCGGGCTGAATTTGTGGAGATCACCTCCGCCGGCATCCGCGAAAGTCATGTCCACGACGTGCAGATCACCAAAGAAGCTCCGAATTACAGAGCAGACTGATCCACCGAGTCCACAAGGCGCCATCACTGGCGCCTTTCTTTTTTTGCCCTGAAGACTTTTTTCATGCAACACCAGAAAATCCTCATCCTCGATTTCGGCTCACAGGTCACCCAGCTCATCGCACGCCGTGTGCGCGACGCCCACGTGTTTTGCGAAGTTCACCCCTGCGATGTCAGCGATGACTGGGTGCGTGACTACGCAAGGGACGGCACCCTCAAAGGCGTGATCCTCTCCGGCAGCCACGCCAGCGTCTACGAAGAGACCACCGACAAGGCGCCGCAGGCGGTGTTCGAGTTGGGCATTCCGGTGCTGGGCATCTGTTACGGCATGCAGGCGATGGCGCACCAGCTGGGCGGCAAGGTGGAAGGTGGCCACAAGCGTGAGTTTGGCTCGGCGGACGTCCGTGCCCGCGGCCACACCGCCCTGCTCAAGGACATCGCTGACTACACCACGCCCGAAGGGCAGGGCATGCTCGATGTCTGGATGAGCCACGGTGACAAGGTCACCGAAATGCCACCCGGCTTCAAGTTGATGGCGTCTACCGACTCGTGCCCGATCGCCGGCATGGCCGACGAGACGCGCCGCTTTTATGCCGTGCAGTTCCACCCTGAGGTCACGCACACCAAGCAGGGCAATGCCATCCTCAAGCGCTTCGTGCTGGACATCTGCGGCACCCGGCCCGACTGGATCATGGGCGACTACATCACCGAGGCGGTCGAGAAGATTCGCCAGCAGGTGGGCGACGAAGAAGTCATCCTGGGCCTGTCCGGTGGCGTCGATTCTTCAGTGGCAGCGGCACTGATTCACCGCGCCATCGGCGACCAGCTCACTTGTGTGTTTGTGGACCACGGTCTGCTGCGCCTGAACGAGGGCGACATGGTGATGGACATGTTTGTCGGCAAGCTGCACGCCAACGTGATCCGGGTGGATGCCAGCGACCAGTTCCTGGGGCATCTGGCGGGCGTGAGCGAGCCGGAAGCCAAGCGCAAGATCATCGGGCGCGAGTTTGTCGAGGTGTTCAAGGCCCAGGCGGCCAAACTCAAGGCGGGTACCGGTGGCCACAAAGGTGCGACATTTCTGGCTCAGGGCACGATTTACCCGGATGTCATCGAGTCCGGCGGCGCCAAGAGCAAGAAAGCCGTCACCATCAAGAGCCACCACAACGTGGGCGGTTTGCCGGAGCAACTGGGCCTGAAATTGCTGGAGCCGCTGCGCGAGCTGTTCAAGGATGAGGTGCGCGAGCTGGGCGTGGCCCTGGGCTTGCCACACGACATGGTGTATCGCCACCCGTTCCCCGGCCCCGGCCTCGGTGTGCGCATTCTGGGTGAAGTCAAAAAGGAATACGCCGACCTGCTGCGCCGGGCCGACGCGATCTTCATCGAGGAGTTGCGCAACTTCAAGGACGCTGCCACCGGCAAGAGCTGGTACGACCTCACCAGCCAGGCGTTTACGGTTTTCCTGCCAGTCAAGAGTGTGGGCGTGATGGGCGATGGCCGCACCTACGACTATGTGGTGGCGCTGCGCGCCGTGCAGACCAGCGACTTCATGACGGCCGACTGGGCCGAACTGCCTTACGCGCTGCTCAAAAAGGTATCGGGCCGCATCATCAACGAAGTGCGCGGCATCAACCGCGTTACCTACGACGTCAGCAGCAAGCCGCCAGCGACCATCGAGTGGGAGTGATGCCCGGAGGGCTCAGCGCTCGCCGCCCTGGGCCTGAATCTCGGCCATCAGTTTTTCCACCGACAGCGGCGCCGAGCCTTCAGCCTTGTTGCTGATCGTCACATAGGCAGGGTAGCCCGCTTCGGCTGTCGCCCGAACCACGCGGGCCAGTGCGCGGCGGGTCTCCACATCTTCGTCCACCAGCTTGTCGTAAGGCAGATAACGATCGGCAGCGTCTTCATAGCCGTAGGCGCCGTGCAGTCGGTTCAGGTTCCAGCGGCACACCAGTGGCCCGGGCCACAGCGCACGCAGCATCGGCAACTGGCCTTCAATCGGCGGCATCTTGGCGTGCAGGCCGAGGCAGTAGGTGGCCTTTGAAGCTTTCAGCACCGTCGCCAGCTCGGGCCCCAGCCAGACCGGGTCACGCACTTCCACCGCCACGACCGCATCCGGCGCGTCTGCTGTCAGGTCGGGCAGTGCCTGCAGCATGCGGGCCAGGCGCTGCAGCAATTCAGGGATACGGGCGTGCATCACGCCCGGCAAGGGGCTGATCTGGAACACCAGTGCACCCAGCTTGCGGCCCAGCCCCTGAAGTGCGGGCAGTGCGAACTCCGCAACCGCCAGTTCCGGGTCCAGAAACGCCGGGTTCGGCTGCAGCGCCTGACCCTTCTCGCCACGCACGGTGGCATCCGTCACCAGCGCAGGGGCCTTCACCACAAACCGGAAATCATCGTCCACCTGGGCGGCGTAGGCGGCGTACTGCTCGGTTGTCAACGGGCGATAGAAGGCGCGGTCCAGGCTCACCGTGCGGAACAGCGGGTGCCGGGCATACGCCGCCAGTCCGTGCCTCGACAGGGCGGTCTCGGCATACACATCGTCCCAGACGAGGCCGGTCCAGCCGGGGTAGTTCCACGAGGACGTGCCCACGCTGGCCCTTGCGGGAAGATCGGCAGCGAGTGCCCGATGCGCCTCCCGGGCCTCGGCGGCGCCCACCTGTCCACCGGGTTTTGATCGCGCCGGGCGACTTGCTGGCGTGGCCGCGCGCGCCGGTGTGGCCTTCGGCTTGGGTTCAGGCACATCGTCTTGCGGGAACAGTGCGTCTTGCATGGTCAGCCAGTCTAACGTCGCAGTCAGCCACCGACAGGGCTGGCACAATGATCTGTCCATGCCAGAGGATTCCCGATGTACCTTCCTCCCCAGTTCAAGGCCAAAGACGACCAGCACGCGCGCGACCTGATCCGCGCCCATCCCTTTGCGTCGCTGATCTCGACCGATGACGCAGGGCAGCCCTTCGTCACGCCGCTGCCGCTGCATTTGCTGGAGGAGGGCGGCCAGACGCTGCTGCTCGGTCACTGCGCCAAGCCCAACCCCCACTGGCGCTACCTGCAGGCGCGCCCCCAGGCGGTGGTGACCTTCATGGGCCCGCATGCCTACATGACGCCGCGGGTCTATCCTGACCTCGCCAGGGTACCGACCTGGAACTATGTGCTGGTGCATTGCAAGGTCGAAGCCACGCTTGTCGAGCACTTCGACGACAAGGACCGCCTGCTCAAGCACCTGATCCACGACCACGACCCGGCCTACACCGCCCAGTGGCGCGGCCTGCCCGAGGACTATCAGCACAAGATGATGAGCGGCATCGTTGCCTTCGAACTGAAAGTGACCGAGTGGCAGTGCAAGATCAAGCTGAATCAGCACCGGCCGGAAAGCCATGTGGCCATGAAGTCGCACTATGCCGCCGGGAACGACCACGAGCGGGAACTGGCGGGGTGGATGGACACGCTGGGCCTCACCTCCAACAACTCCGACAACTCCGACACGACCCGAGGAGCCTGACATGCGCGCCGTTTTCAGCATTCTGGGCCTGGTCTTCGTTTTGGCCATCATCGGCCTGCTGGTCAAGAAGCAGATGGCACCGGCAACGGCCAGCCCTGCGGCCAGTGGCGCTTTCGTGACCACGCCAGGCGCCACGCCGCCCATGCAGAGCCAGCAAACACAGCAACAGGTCAAGCAGGCAGTCGAGGGCGCGATGCAGGTCCGGCCCATGCCCGACGAGAAGTAGCCCCCACGATGCCCTGCACCGATGATGAAACCTTCATGCAGCAGGCGCTCGCGCAGGCGCGCGGGGCGGCTGAGGCCGGTGAAGTCCCCGTCGGCGCGGTGGTGGTCCATCAGGGCCGGGTGATTGCAACCGGCCGCAACGCGCCCATTGATGGCCACGACCCGACCGCGCATGCCGAGGTGGTCGCCCTGCGCGCCGCAGCGCAGGCGCTCGGCAATTACCGGCTGGACGATTGCGAGCTGTTTGTCACGCTTGAGCCTTGCGCCATGTGCAGCGGTGCCATGCTGCATGCGCGCCTCAAACGCGTGGTGTTCGGTGCCGCCGATCCCAAAACTGGCGCCGCAGGCTCCGTCCTCAACCTGTTTGCCGAGCCGCGCCTGAACCACCAGACCCAATGGCAGGGCGGGGTGCTGGCTGGGGAATGCAGTGCCGTGTTGCAAAACTTTTTCCAGCAGCGCCGCGCCAGCCAGCGGGCCGATGCACAGCGGCTGCATCCCTTGCGCGACGATGCACTGCGGACCCCAGACTCAGCCTTTGACGAATTGCCCGGCTATCCATGGCAACCGCACTACCTCAGCGACCTCCCGGCACTGGGGGGCTTGCGACTGCATTACCTCGACGAGTATCCGCAGGGCGTACCTCCCAGCGGCCTGACGTTTCTATGCCTGCACGGCAATCCGGCCTGGAGCTATCTGTACCGCAAGATGATTCCCGCCATGCTGGCGACCGGACACCGCGTGGTGGCCCCCGACCTGATCGGTTTTGGCAGAAGCGACAAGCCCAAAAAAGACAGCTTTCACCACTTCAGCACCCACCGGCAGATACTGCTCGAGTTCATCGAGCGCCTCGACTTGCACAACGTGGTTCTGGTGGTGCAGGACTGGGGCGGCATTCTGGGCCTGACGCTGCCCATGGCCGCGCCGCAGCGCTATCGGGGCCTGCTGGTGATGAACACCTTGCTGGCCACCGGCGATGCACCGCTGTCTGCGGGCTTTCTGGCATGGCGCGAGATGTGTGCGAAGAACCCCGACTTTGATGTAGCACGTCTTTTTTCGCGCGGCAACCCGCAGATGAGCGCAGCCGAATGTGCGGCCTACAACGCCCCCTTCCCGGACCGTGGCCACCGTGCCGCGCTGCGCGCGTTTCCGGCACTGGTGCCCGATTCAGAGGATGCTGAGGGCGCTGCGGTGTCACGCGAGGCCCGTACCTTCTGGCAACAGCACTGGCGCCAGCCGTCGGTGATGGTGGTTGGCGCCCAGGACCCGGTGCTGGGTCTTCCGGTGATGCACCAGCTTCAGGGCGTGATCCGCGGCTGCGCCGATCCGGTGGTCATTGCCGAGGCTGGCCACTTTGTGCAGGAGCACGGCGACCGGTTTGTGGCTGACGCCCTGGCGCGGCTCGGTGCCACGGCGGTTTGAAGCGCCGTCAGGCCGTGGCCGCCACGCGGAACACCGGCAGCTGCCAGCCCAGGAAAATCGCGCTCAGGCGCAGGCCAGCCACCACCACCAGGCCGATCCAGAAGGCTCGCGACTCGGGCACACCCATCCGCTTGAGCAGCAGGTAGAGCACGATGCCCGCGATGGCTGCGGTGGCGTAAATGTCCTGCTTGAGCAGCAGCGGCACCTGACTGCTGCACACGTCGCGCATCACGCCGCCGGCCACGCCCGTCATGGTGCCCATCAGCACCACAATGAGTGACGACAGCTTCGCCTTTTCTGCCAGCTGGGCCCCTGACAGCGCGAACAGTGCCAGCCCGATGGCATCGGCCACCAGCAGGGCCTGCGACGGAATCGGCAACACCTGGAGCTGTACGTACAGCACTGTTCCTAGAGCAGCCAGGCAGATCACCAGCAGGTAGGTCGGCTTTTCCATCCAGAAGATCGGGTGCCGATTCATCAACACGTCCCGCAGGGTACCGCCGCCGATGGCCGTCAGGGACGCCAGCACCAGAACGCCCAGCAGGTCCAGTTCGAGTCGCCCGGCAGCAAGGGCTCCACTGACCGAAAAAACGGCCACGCCCAGAAGATCCATCAGATAAAGCAGCATGGCTGGGTTTATACAACGACACGCACAAACCGCTGACCAGGCAAGGCCTTGCCGCAACAGATGGCGTTCATGGGTCGCCGGGGCTTGAAATGTGCGGGCGAGCGGCGCTGCAATACGCATGAAGTGTGTTAAAAAAGGGCATTCAGGACACGCCCGACTGCCGCACTGAGAAGGCGAACGCACGCGGCGTGTTCAGGGGCCTTTTTCAAACCGCTCACCACCATCGGCAGGCAGCGCGCATTGTTGACTTTCAAGGGCTCATCTCATGACCGACATCCTTCCTGACTTCCAGGCCGAACCCGAACTGCGGTTGACCCCGGCCCATCTGGCCATGCAGCAGCAACTGATGGAGCTGACGGGAGTGGCTCAGGTGGTCATCGGGCCATCGGGTCAGTTGACGCTCAACAGTCGTGCTTACGACATGCTGGGCCTGAGCCGGGACGCCCCCGCCGTCACGCTGGCACAGCTGGAGGCGCTCATTGATGCGGCAGACCGTACGCGGTTCCGCGAAGCTGGCGAGCAGGCCGGCGAGTCGCGTGGTTCGAGCGAGCTCGACTGCCACCTGATTCGCCCGGATGGCCGGGGCATCCAACTGCACGCCCGCCGTTACGCCGAACGCGACGCACGCGGTCGCGTGACGGCGCAGGTGTTGCTGGCACTGGACATCACTGAACGCAAGCGTGTGGAAAGTGCCTTGCTGGAGACGGCAGAGCGCTTCCGCGCCATGTCGGCCCTGTCGTCTGACCTGCACTGGGCAACGGAGGCGTCGCCATCCAGCCCGGTGCCGCCGGTGGCTGCAGCCGCGCAGGTGAGTCCTGCTGAAAAGCTGCCATCCGGACCCAGGCAGAAGATGCGGGTGCTCTACGTGGAAGACAACATGTTCAACCTGATGCTGTTCGACGAAGTCATGCAGACGCGGGACGACGTCGAGTTGCGCATCGCGCAAGATGGCGCCAAGGGATTCGAGATTGCCCAGAGCTGGCTTCCGCATGTGCTGGTGCTTGATGCCCACCTGCCGGACACCCACGGCATCGAGCTGCTCAAGAGGATGCGGCAGGTCGACGGCCTCCAGTCCACCCCCGTCTTCATGTGCTCCGGCGACAGCCAGCCCGAGAACGTTCAGGCCGCCCGGGACGCCGGCTTTGATGGCTACTGGACCAAGCCAGTGGATATCGACAAGGTGTTCGCGGACCTCGACGACGTGGCCAACCGCACCGTGTTTTCCTGAACCCCGCCAGGCCGTCCGCCTGCATGCGCTCAAGGGGATGCGCTGCACGCAGGCAGCGGCGCCCGTTTGCAACCGTCAACCTGTCTCTCCTGCCATGCCATCTTCCGTGACACGACACATCTACATTTACTCGCCGTCGAGCGCTGTTCGCGACAAGGCGAAATTCAAAAGAGCCGTCAAGCGGCTTGAGGCGCTGGGGCATGAGGTCGAGGTTGACGAGGCGGCACTGGCCAGCCACCAGCGTTTTGCCGGCGATGACAGCACGCGGCTTGCGGCGATTCACCGTGCAGCGGCCAGCGGCGCCGATGTGGCATTGATCTCGCGCGGGGGCTACGGCCTGTCGCGCCTGCTGCCCCAGATCCGCTACAAGGCCCTTGCGCGTGCCATTGAACAGGGCACGCACTTCGTCGGACTGAGCGATTTCACGGCCTTGCAGATGGCCCTTCTTGCCACCACGGGCAGCGTGACCTGGGCCGGTCCGGCGCTGGGCGAGGATTTTGGGGGTGAGGACGACCCCGACGACATCATGCAGGCCTGCTTCGAAGACCTGCTGAGCGGGCAGGGGGAGGGCAGTGGCTGGCGCTTACCCAAAAACGCCACGCCATCGACATCAGGCGATGCGTCCGTTCGCGCGAATTTTCAGATCAACAAGGCCACCTTGTGGGGCGGTAATCTGGCCATGCTCGCATCGCTGGTGGGAACACCTTACATGCCGCAGGTCAAGGGCGGCATCCTGTTCATTGAAGACATCAGCGAGCACCCGTACCGGGTGGAACGCATGCTCACCCAGTTGCTGCACGCCGGTATCCTGGCGCAGCAGAAGGCCGTGGTGTTTGGGCAGTTCACGCAGTACAAGTTGTTCCCGCACGATCGCGGCTTCAAGCTCGACGCCGTCGTGACCTGGCTCAGGAGCCAGATCAAGGCTCGCGTGCTCACTGGCTTGCCCTTTGGGCACGTGCCCACCAAGGTGCTGCTGCCTGTCGGCGCGAAGGTCACACTGGCGGTCGAGGACCGGGACGCCTTTTTGCTGTGGGGCCACGACCACTGACCGGTGACCCGGAGCGCCCAAGCGAAGGCGCCCGGTCCGGAAGAAAAAAAAGGTGCAGTAAGGGAGGGCGGGGAGGTGAGGCGGGGAGGTTCAGACCACGCGGCTGGAAGTCAGCGGGCTCGGACGCGATGCAAGCCCGCGCGGCAGGATGCCGCTGAACTTGTCGCTGATACCCTGCATTTTCTGGCGCGCCAGCGTTTCACCGTGAACGGTTGCAAGCACCGCCATGACGTCGCCCCGTGCATACCAGAGGCCCTGCGCATCAGAAGCGTAGCGGACACGGCGGACAATTTTCGGGAAATGTCGCTCACCGAAGTCGCCCAGTTCGTCGACCATCAGTTCCCGAATTTCTTCCAGGCGGTCATCCAGTGCTGCCGCGTGACCCTCGGCTGTGCCGAGAATAGCCATGAAGCTGCTTTTGAGATTGGTCTTCAACCAGTGCATACGACTCATAACTTTCTGTCGAACTATCCACCAAGGGAAAAGTGTCACCTGTGGTCACAAATTCTTCTGTTAGATTAAGACCAGTCGGTCGGCTTGGCAATCTGATTAACGTTACTTGGTTAACGCAAAACAACAAATAAATCAACAAGTTAGTAACCAGATGTGAAGTTGTTTCTTGAAGGCTGCAGCATCTAGGTCTTTGTAATTACGTAGATATTCACACAGTCAACCCAAAGAATTCGTCGAATTCATTGAATTCATCGTTTTGCCCATCCCCAGCTTGAACACCACCATGTCGACTCCTCCCCTCGCGTCCCCCAGCGCTTCCACCACTGCGTATCCAGCCCATTACATCGGTGGGCAATGGGTTCAGGCTCACTCGGCCGATACCCTGCCGGTGCACGACTCCAGCACCGAAGCACTGATGGCGACCGTTCCCTCAGGGACGGCCGAAGAAGCTGCAGCCGCCGTCATGGCCGCCCGCGCCGCCTTCGAGAGCTGGTCCAATTTACCGGTCGAAACGCGCGCCGCTTACCTCGACAAGATCGCTGCCGGCATCAAGGCCCGCACCGAAGACCTGGCCGTCGCCATTGCGCGTGAGGTCGGCATGCCCCTGAAGATGGCACGCACCGTCCAGGTTGGCGGCCCCGCCTGGCACTGGGGAAACTTTGCCAAGGTGGCACGCAATTTCGAATGGCAGAAAAAGGTGGGCAACTCGCTCGTCGTGCGGGAAGCCATTGGCGTGGTGGGCTGCATCACGCCCTGGAACTTCCCGCTGAGCCAGATCACCCTGAAGATCGCGCCGGCGATGGCGGCCGGTTGCACCGTGGTGCTCAAACCGAGCGAGATCGCGCCGGTGAACGCCATGATCCTTGCCGAGATCATTCACGAGGCCGGCTTGCCCCCCGGTGTGTTCAACCTGGTCAACGGACTGGGACCGGTGGTGGGCGAGGTGCTGGCCACACATCAAGATGTGGACATGGTGAGCTTCACCGGGTCCACGCGGGCCGGCAAACGCGTGGCCGAACTCGCCAGCCAGACCGTCAAGCGGGTGGCCCTGGAACTCGGCGGCAAATCGGCCAGCGTGATTCTGGACGATGCCAACCTGGAGGCGGCTGTGAAAGGCACGGTATCGGCCTGCATGCTCAACAGCGGCCAGACCTGCTCGGCGCACACCCGCATGCTGGTGCCCGCCGGCCGTTACCAGGAAGTTCGTGCCCTGGCTCAGGCGACAGTGTCCAAATTCACCGTAGGCCCCAGCCTGGACGAAGCCAGCAGACTGGGCCCGCTAGTCAGCGCCACCCAGCGCGACCGCGTGATGGGATTCATCCGCACCGGCATTGCGGAGGGTGCCGACGTGATCTCCGGCGGCGATATCGCGCCTACCCTCGACACTGGCTACTTTGTCCAGCCCACCATCCTCGGCATACGGCCGACCGACACCCTGGCGCAGGAGGAGATTTTCGGGCCCGTGCTGGTCGTCATTGCCTATGCCGACGAGGACGAGGCGGTGGCCATTGCCAACAGCACCGTTTACGGGTTGGGCGGCGCGGTGTGGGCGGCGACCGACGAGCGCGCCATGCAGGTGGCGCGTCGCCTGCGCACCGGTCAGGTGGACATCAACGGCGGGCCTTTCAACGCGCAGGCGCCTTTTGGCGGCTACAAGCAGTCGGGCAACGGGCGTGAAAACGGGGTGTACGGTTTTGAGGAGTTTCTGGAGTTCAAATCCATGCAGCTCAAGCCGAGTGCGAGTTGAACGCCAGAAAAAGTGTTCTGTCAGTCGCTGGTCTTCACGCCGTGGTGCGGCCCTTGTGTTGTAATTAAATCCAGGCCATCGGCTTCTTACTTCGCTCAATTCACCTCACCCCCGCGTCAATCCGTCAATTCCAATGGCCGAAGTTACTGTTGTTTTCGCTGACCTCACCGGCAGTACGGGCGTCTTTGAATCTCTGGGCAACGCCAGGGCAACCCAGGCCATCACGCGCCTGACGCAGTGGATCGGTCAGGTGTGCACCGCATCTGGTGGCCAGGTCATCAAGTACCTCGGCGATGGCGTCCTGATCGTTTTTGCAGATAACCTGAATGCCATCGAAGCCGCTTGCGAGCTGCAACGCGTTCACCGCGACCGCATTGCCACCTGGCCCGAGGCATTGAAGATGCGGCTTCAGGTCGGCATGGCCCGTGGCGACGTGGTGGAGCAGGGCGGCGACTGTTTTGGCGATGCCGTCAATGTCGCTTCCCGCCTCAGCGACCTCTGCGGGCCCGAGCAGATTCTGGCCACCGACGTGGTGGTGAAGAGCATTCCATCTGACAGCCTGGTGCGGTTTCGCCGGCTGGGTCCCATGAACATTCGTGGCCGACAGGAACCCAGCGTGGTGCACCAGATTGAATGGCAGGCAGACGTTCAATCCGAGACCTTCACCGTACCTGCCAGCCTGTCGATGCTGGCCGCAGTCCGCGCAAAACCAGACACTGCCCCCGAATCCATTTCGCTGGCATGGCTGAACGTCCAGACCGACTTCCTTGCCACCGAGCTGCCCATCTTCATTGGCCGGGACGAACTGGGCCAGTTCGTCATCCAGGATCCACGCGTCTCACGCCGCCATGCCAAGCTGGATTGGCGGGCCGGACAGTTCTATCTCGAGGATGTCAGCAGTTACGGAACCTGGGTGAAGTTCGCCGGCACGGCCGATGTGATCGCCTTGCGCCGGCAGGAGTGCGTGTTGCTGCTTGACGGCGAAATTGCGCTGGGCGCACCGTTTGAGGATTTCACCGTGCCAACGGTTGCGTTCAAGCGATCGGGCGGCAGCATCACGACCCCGCCGGTCACCCGAGCGGCCTCGCCCAGGTCGTTCTAGGCACCCGGCGAAGCCCGCCAAGGCCATCCGCCACGCCGAAGCCGCGCAGCTTGTGCCGGGTTGTGGCGCTTTCTCCTACAACCGTTCGCCGCTACAGCCCGTGGTGCATGAATGCCGGATCACGTAAATTACGAGGATGCTACAGATAGACATTCATCCAGCCCAAGTGACAGGCCACCGATGAAAATGAAAACCTACCTCGTCGAAGACAGCCCGACCATCCGGGACAACCTCATCAGCACGCTCGAGGAGTTGGCGCCGATCGAGGCCGTCGGCACTTCCGCGACAGAAGAAGGCGGGACAGCATGGCTCACCCGCACCGACAACCGGTGGGATCTCGCCATCGTTGATCTGTTCTTGCAAAGCGGCAGCGGTTTGCGTGTGCTGGAAGCCTGCAGGCACCGGCTCACGTGCCAGAAGATGGTGGTGTTCAGCAACTATGCCACCCGCGAAATGCGGCGGCGCTGCGCTGAACTGGGTGTCGATGCGGTGTTCGACAAATCCACCGAAATTGATGACCTGCTGGCTTACTGCGTGTCACAGAGCGAACTGATGGGACGCAGTCATCTGTCCATCGTTCCCAGCAAACCACACTGAACAACCGGACAACTGATTGCGCAGAGGCTCCGGCTTCCGCCCGGTGATCAGGCCAGATCCCACCCAAGTTACAGGTCAGGACGACTGCCGCTGGTATTCCTTGCGCTTCATCGTCAGATAGCTCTCCCGATCCATCTCGTGCAGCTGGCGCGAATAGGATTCGGTGGCGTCGAACCAGTATTGCAGGCGTGTATCCAATTGCTGGGAGGCCGGCCGGTTCAATGCCGCCAGATAGGCCTCGATGGCCAGGTAGTAGCGCATGGTGTTGCGTTCGGCCGTACCCCGCAAACCACCCACCAGCGCCGTCTTGTCGCCTTGCTGCACCTGCGAGAAACCCACCTTGGCGCTGCCCAGCGTCGCCAGATAGGCCTGCATCGCCAGCTTGCTGGCCACCCCATAGCTGGAGGCATAACGCAGGTGCAGGAAGGTCTTGCCGCCTGGCAAGGCTGTCGCCTGCAGGTCGATCACGTAGTTGCTGGTGCCCAGTGGTCCTTTTTCGGCATGGAGGTGCGCGCCTAGGTAGCCCGGGCTGCTGGCCACCAGTTCGTAGGCCAGCTCCAGCGCAAAGGTGTCGGCGATGTGCTGCTCGTCCTTCTTGCCGATGTGCAGTCGCAGCACACTCGGGCTGTTGTCACCGCTGGCCCGGCACTGCTTGGTGTTGATGTGAAGAATCATGATGTCGCACCAGGTCCGGGGGCTCCTGAGCGTGCTGCTCACCGTAGCGAAGGGCGCGTCGAGCAGCGCGTACACGTCACCGCTCACCGTGCTGGCGGATTGCGAGGACTCCAGGGTGAGTGGCCGGCCATAGGGGCTGCTGGCGAGCTTGCCATGCAAGGCAGTGTATTTTTCAACCAGCGCCGCTGCGCGGCCATCGTCAGCCGCCGCAGATGGCGATGACGACTGTGCGCCGGCAGCCGCGGCGAGCAGAAATCCACACACCAGTGCGGTGCCGGTGCGAAAGAAATCCGGGCGTGAAAAGCGCAGCAATGTCCAGCATGTCGTCATATCCACCAGTTTGCCACCGCTGCGAGGCTGTTGCGGACAAAAGCTCCGTCGTCCTACAGCAGCGCACTGCAAAGCCCCGCGGTCTGCGGCGAGTGCGGCCAGGCCTCGGCCGGCTACTTCACCAGCAGGACAGGAATGTCGCTTTCCGTCACCACACGCTGGGCCACGCTGCCCAGCAAGGCCCTGCCGAGCAGGCCATGGCCGTGGGTTCCCATCACGATCAGATGCGCTTTTTTGCGTTTGGCCATGTCGATGATTTCGCTCACGGGTAAACCAACCACCCACGACGTGTCGTGCGGAACCGCGTGATGCGCCAGGAACTTCCGGATGGGCTTGAGGACTTTCTCGGCTTCATCCTTCTGGTACGCGCGCACGGTAGCGGCGCCCAACATGGTCTTGACGCGCGGAAGAACCGGTGGCTGCACATGCAGCACAAACAACTCGTCGTTCGGGCCGGCAAGGCTTTCGTGCGTGATCAGGAAAGCGAGGGCCTTCTTGGTGAATTTGCTGCCGTCGGCAGCCAGAACTATTCTCATCATGTGTCTCCGGTGATCGTCTCAGCGCAACACCAGCACGGGTGTGTTGCTGTGGGTCAGTACATGCTGGGTTTCACTGCCCAGCAGAATGCGCTTGATGCCTTTGCGGCCGTGGGATGCCATCACCACCAGATCGCACTTGTTTTTCTTGACGGCTGCCATGATGGATTCCGCCACCAGGTCCGACTTTGTGACGATGCCCTTGGCCTTGACGCCCGACGCCCTGGCGGTGTCGACCACGCCGTCCACCACGCCTTGCCCCTTGTCAGCCCACTGCTTTTCAGTTCGCGCGATGTCCTGCATCGACACGTTCATGCCGCCTTCGAAATAACTCAAGGGGTAACGCGGGCTGACATAAAGAGTCACCAGGTCTGCACCGACGGCAGCGGCCAGCTCGATGGCGCTGCGGACGGCTTTGCGTGACAGGGCCGAGCCGTCAGTGGCCACAAGTATGCGTTGGTACATGGTTTGTTCTCCTGATGGGTGATGAGGTTTCGAGCTTAGGACCGAAGCGCCATCAGCCTCTTGACACAAATCAACGGCAGGCGTCTGCCGACCGTACGATGGATGCTGGCGGTAGCAGTGGCGAAATCACGCAAAAAGAGGGCCGCCTGATACACTGAATCGTGACGTTCCTCCCTCACAACAGCTCTGGTTTTACGGCGCCGGGTAGCGACCCCGGCCAGGCTGCAGCGCTCCTCGCTGGTTTGCTCGACTCTGCGATGGATGCCATCATCACGGTCGATGAGTCGCACCATATCGTTCTCTACAACCGCGCTGCCGAGCGGATTTTTGCGTGGCCACGCGATTCCGTGCTGGGGCAGCCGCTGGAAAAGCTGATACCGACCCGATTCCGCAATGGGCACGGTGCGCACATGCATCGCTTCGGCCAAACCGGTGTGACATCGCGGCAGATGGGCGCCCGCAACGTGGTGCACGGACTGCGGGCCGACGGCACTGAATTTCCGCTTGAAGCATCGATTTCCCAGCTGGAAACACCGGGGCACAAGCTGTACACCGTGATCCTGCGCGATGTGACCGAGCGGGTGAAGGCGCAGCGGGACCGCAGTGCGTTTGCCGTGGCCGCGCTGACCATCCGCGAGGAGGAGAAAGCCCGGGTCGCGCGCGAACTGCACGACGAGCTGGCGCAGTCGCTGGCCGCGCTGAAGATGGACGTGATCTGGGTGCGTGATCACGCCACAGAAACGCCGGACGGGGTGCAAGTCAAACTGCTGGAGATGCTCAGCATGCTGGACCAGGCGGTGGCCTCCACGCGCCGCATTGCCGCCGACCTGCGTCCGCTGGTGCTGGACGATCTGGGACTGGCTGACGCACTGGAGTGGCTGGTCAGCAATTTCACCCAACGCCATGACATCCCCTGCCGTCTGTCGCTGCCCGAGGGCCTTGACCTCGAGGAGCCGTATGCCACGGCAGTGTTCCGGATCATTCAGGAATCCCTCACGAACGTGGCCAAACATGCCGAGGCCACCCAGGTCATGGTGAGCCTGCGCAGCCTGCCCGATGAAATTGCCTTGTCGGTTGAAGACAACGGCAAGGGTTTTGTGGTGGGTCAGCCCCGGAAAAACCAGTCGCTGGGCCTGCTGGGCGTGCGCGAGCGGGCCCGCCTGCTGGGAGGCCATGCCCACATCAGCAGCACGCCCGGGGAGGGCACCCGCCTGGAAGTACTTATTCCCGTCACATCCACGAGTCCGGCAGCAACGGGCTGGCAGCAGGAGAGTCCATGATCAGGATCGTGATTGCCGATGACCATGCAATCGTGCGGGAAGGCCTCAAGCGCATTGTTGCCTCTGCCAAAGACATGACCGTTGCCGGCGAAGCGGCCAACGGCGCGCAAGTCATGCAATGCACGCGCGAGCTGGAATTCGACGTCCTGGTGCTGGACCTGTCCATGCCCGGACGCAGCGGCATGGAGTTGATACGCTACGTCCGCAGCGAAAAACCCAAGCTTCACATTCTGGTCCTGAGCATGCACCAGGAGCTGCAGTACGCCATCCGGGCCATCAAGTCCGGCGCCAACGGCTACCTCACGAAGGAAAGCGCGCCATCCCAACTGGTGGAGGCTTTGCGAAAAGTGGCCTCGGGCGGTGCCTACATCACGGCTGATGTCGCTGAACAGCTCGCGCGTGGCGCCATGCCCGGCTCCAATGCAGTGCCGCACGAAGCCCTGTCGGACCGGGAGTTCGAAGTCTTCCGGATGATTGCTGCGGGCTTCTCGGTCACGGACATCGCTGGCCTTCTGAACCTGTCGGTCAAGACCATCAGCACCCACAAGGCCAACCTGATGCAGAAAATGGGTTTTCAAAACCAGAGTGAACTGATCCGCTACGCCCTGAAAAACGGTCTGGCCGACGACCTGCAAACCTGACATTCGCACCCGCCCGCCTGGGCTGGCACTCGGAAAATTCCTAGTCCGCCTCAGACAATCACCCTTGCCGTTCCGGACTATCCCTAGGCGCAGGTTCAGACGCGGCTGATGGTGCGCGGCCATGCTGTCAGCGACAGTATGGACATGGCACCGACCACCGTCTGCACGCTTCCCGCCAAGGTTTTCCTGGCCGAAGACTCGCTTCCCGTCCGCTCGCGGGTGGCCGCCCTGCTGACGGCCTACGGCATGACGATTGCCGGCGAGGCAGCAACTCCGAAGGCATCAATCGACGGCATTCTCGCGACCCGGCCGGATGTGGTGGTGCTGGACGCCCAGCTCGAAGGTGGCACCGGCCTGCAAGTGCTCAACGCCGTACGGGGGACCGATCCGGGCATTGCCTTCATCGTGTTCAGCAACAACGTGGAGCCGGCTTGCCGCAAGCGCTACCTCGAAGGAGGCGCCGAAGACTTCCTGGACAAAAGCATCGAGATTGAGCGCCTGGCCCCGGTGGTGGCCAAGGCATCGCTCCATCGGGTCCGCTGAGATTTCAACCTGGTCATTCTGGAGAAACATACCATGTCCGTTTCCACGCTCGAGTACCGTCCCCAGCCGATTTCCACCACGGCTTTGTCGGGGTCCGGCACGTTCAGACCCGTGGCCTCGCCGGTGACGACGGCCTGCTCGGCCTGCCATCTGCGCGACATCTGCCTGCCCGGCGACATGTCGGGCGTCGACTTGCAGCGGCTGGACGAACTCCAGTTCCGGCAACGTCGCATCAAGGCAGGGCAGACCCTCTACAGGGAAGGCGACCGGTTTGAATTCATCTACGCGGTACGCATGGGCACCTTCAAGTCCAGTCTGATGCTGTCCGATGGCCGTGAACAGGTCAGCGGGTTTTACATGGCGGGGGAAATGATGGGGCTGGACGGGGTAGCGCAGGGCACACACGCCAGCAGTGCCATTGCGCTTGAAGACACCGAGGTGTGCGCGATTCCCTATCTGCACCTCACCGAGATGTCGGCCGGCAAGCCGAGCATGCAGCACGCCGTGAGCCGCCTGATGAGCCGGGAGATTGTGCGGGAGCACGGCCTGATGCTGCTGCTGGGCAGCATGAACGCCGAAGAGCGACTGGCCGCGTTTTTGCTAAACCTGTCGCAGCGCCTGAAGGCCAGGGGCTATTCGCCCAGTGAATTCAACCTGCGGATGTCACGCGCCGAGATCGGCAGCTACCTCGGCATGAAGCTGGAGACGGTGAGCCGGACTTTTTCTGCGCTTCACCATCAGCGCCTGCTCGACGTGGACAAGCGCCACATCCGCATCATTGACATTGAGGGTCTGACCCGCGCCTTCGGCACGCGCGTGCACTGAACACGCCCTGAGCCGACCCGCGAGGTCGAGGGCCAACCCGCAAGATGGGCGTCAGTGCAAGGGGTGCCGCAGATCCGCCCGCTCATGCACCTCCTGGCAAGCAGTGCACAACGCCGCGGCCGGAAGTGCCTTGAGGCGTCTCAGGTCGATGGGTTCGCCACAGGCCAGGCACAGGCCGTAACTCCCGTCTGCCAACCGCGCGCGAGCGGCCAGAACCTCTTCGAGCGCGTGGGCCGCGTGCTCGGCTTCTGCTTCATTGACCGTTTCGGTGGCGTCGTCAGAAGCCATGGCCTTGAGGTCGGTGACGCCATGGTCGCTCTCGTAGCGGCGCAACTCCATGGCCAGGTCCGCACGTTGCAGCACACGCAGCAGATCGGCCTCGCAGTCGGTCAGGCGTCCGGTGAAATAAGGAAGCAGTGTGCTGTCATAGGTGTCCATCATGTGTCTCCCGGATCAAGGAAAAACCATTTTGAGCCGATGCCACGCGTCTGTTTTTGATCTGGAGCAACAAGACCTTTGGGTGGTCAGCCAGTGCCAATTGACGCGGCTTGCCGTCAATCCAGCGCCACAGATTCGAGGTAAAACGGCATGTGGCAAGACCAGTTCAATTCGCGCTCGATGCGCAGGCGCATGGCATCGGCAGCGGCTGGCTCACCATGGGTGATGAAGGTCTTGCGGGGCGCGGAGGTAAATCCGCGCAGCCACTGGATGATCTCGGCCGCATCCGCGTGGGCTGACAGGTGGTCCAGGATGGCCACTTCGGCGCGGATGGGCACGTCTTCCCCGAATATCCTGACGGTGGCAGCGCCACCGGCAATCGTTGCACCCCGGGTGCCGCCGGCCTGGTAGCCCGCAAACAAGATGGTGTTGCGCCGGTCCGGGGCAAAAGCCTTGATGTGGTGGACCACCCGCCCACCGGTGGCCATGCCGCTGGCCGCAATGATGACCATCGGTCCATGCCGGGCATTGAGCTCGCGCGATTCTTCCGGTGTGTGGATCACATGCGCGGCATGCGCCATGGCCTCGCATTCCGCACGGGTGAGCCGCAGTTCGGCCGCATGCCGCAGGTAGACCTGCGTCGCGCTGGCGGCCATCGGGCTGTTCAGATACACCGGCAGGTTGGGAATGGCGCCGCGCGACTTGAGCAGGTGCATGCAGTACATCAGGCTCTGGGCCCGGCCGACGGCAAACGCGGGAATCACCACGACACCGCCGCGCGCGGCGGTACGGTTGATGACATCCGCCAGGTCGTCCAGCAAATTCGCGTTCTTGTGCAGCCGGTCGCCGTAGGTGGACTCGACCACCAGATAGTCCGCACCGTCCACCCTCGCCGGAGCGTTGAGCACCATGTCGTTGGGCCGGCCGATATCTCCGGAAAACAGGATGGAGCGCTGCCCGTTGTCGATCCGCACAAAGGACGAGCCCGGCATGTGCCCCGAAGGCTGCAGGCTGGCGGTCAATCCATCCGCTGGCGACCAGTCCTTCCCGCTGGGAACGGCTTCGAGGTGCTCTAGGCAACGCATCGCATCATCGCGGGTGTAAAGGGGCAGGGCGGGTGAGTGCTTCGAGAGCTTGTGCCGGTTCATGTACTCGGCCTCTTCCTCCAGCAGATGGCCGCAATCAGGCAGCAGGATGCGGCAAAGGTCGGCGGTCGCCGATGTACAGAACACCCGCCCGCGAAACCCCTGGCGCACCAGCAGGGGCAAATAACCGCTGTGGTCAATGTGCGCGTGGGTCAGGATCACAGCATTGACGGACGACGGCCTGACAGGCGGCGGCGACCAGTTGCGCAGCCTGAGCTGCTTGTAACCCTGAAACAGGCCGCAGTCGACCAGAACCCTGGCGTGCTGGTTTTCCAGAAGGTACTTGGAGCCTGTGACGGTGTCGGTCGCGCCGAGGAATTGAAGCTTCATGGCTCATCCTAGGACGGCCATGATCGCGTGGTTTGAGGCAACGCAAACAAGTCGGTATTCGGGGCAAGGACGCGACGCCACTCGCAGATGGGTTGTTTGTCACAGCAAGGCGGCGGCGAGGCTCCGGCTTACGGAGTTGCCACAGGGAAGCGGGGGACGGATCCCATTGAAGGCTTCACAGGCTCACGTGCTGGATTCAAATTTAATAGTTAACATAATATACATCGTGGAACATTAGTAAGATATTCAAAGGTACTCTGAAGTCCAGCCCCCTGCACACGACCCGCCCATAAAACCCCGCCTCCAAGCGCTTGCTGGTCAGACGCGACGGCTACCACTGTCCCGCTGGACGCTTTCCGCGGATGGCCGCAGCAATGGCGTTGGCCACATCCTGTCGGTTGGCGCGTTGGGCGAACTCAATGGCAGTCAGACCCTGTTCGTTTTTTAGCTGCGGGTCCGCGCCTTCTTCGATCAGCAGCTTCACAGCAGCGGCTGTACCGTACATCGCGGCCATCATCAAGGGCGTGGTGTGGTTGGGTGACTCGGCGTCGATATAGGCGTGGTTTTCCAGCAGCAGGCTGATCATGGGCAGATGGTCGCCACTGGCAGCGTAATGCAGCGGCGTCCAGCCGGTCTTGTTGACGTCGGCGCCGCGCTGGATCAGTTTTTCGGCAATGGCCTGCTGGCCCTTGATGGCGGCCAGCATGAGGGCGCTTTCGCCCTTGGCATTCAAGGCGTTGACATCGGTCTTGGGCCAGTCAACCAGCACTTTGAGTGCCTCCAGGGACGGCTCCCTGAGTGCCTCGAACAGCCCTTGCTGACCGCTCGGTCCCATGGTGTTGGGGTCAAAACCGCGCCTGAGCAGGTTCTGGATGGTGCGTGAATCGTCCCGTTTGATGGCAGTGAAAAAGTCGTCGTACGATCCTGCGTGAGAAACATTAAATCCAATTAAAACAATGCCATATATGACATATTGAATGTATTTTCTCAGGTTTATCGTCATGCCGTCACCCCGGTAAACAAGTCGTCGAAATTACGGCTGGTCGCCTCGGCAATCACGGAAATGGGCTGTTGCTTGAGTTCTGCGAGTTGCTTGGCGACAAAGGGCACATAGGACGGGTTGTTGGTTTTGCCGCGGTAGGGCATGGGTGCCAGGTAGGGGCTGTCGGTCTCGATCAGCATGCGGTCCAGCGGTACAAAGCGGGCCACTTCGCGCAAGTCGGCGGCGCTTTTGAAGGTCAGGATGCCGGAAAACGAAATGTAAAAACCGAGGTCGAGCGCCGCACGGGCCACTGCCTCGGTCTCGGTGAAGCAATGGAAAACACCGCGGGCTGGCGGCAAATCCCCGCCCTCGCCCTCTTCCTTGAGGATGGCCAAGGTGTCGTCAGATGCACTGCGCGTGTGGATCACCAGTGGTTTGCCGGTCGCCCGGGCGGCCCGGATGTGCACCCGAAACCGCTCGCGCTGCCACGCCATGTCCGCCACGGTACGCTCGCCCAGCCGGTAGTAATCAAGGCCGGTTTCGCCAATACCCACGACCCTTGGGCGGGCCGCGCGCTGTACCAGGTCATCGAACGTGGGCTCCTGCACGTCTTCGTTGTCCGGGTGCACGCCGACGGTGGACCAGAAGTTGTCGTAGGTGGTGGCCAGGCCGTGCACGGTCTCGAACTCTTCCAGCGTGGTGCAGATGCAAAGCGCGCGGTCGACCTGGGCTGCCGCCATGGCAGCACGGATTTCAGGCAACTGGGCCTGCAGCTCCAGAAAACTCAGGTGGCAATGGGAATCGGTGAACATGCAATCAGAGGGTGGTCATGGAGAAAAGCAAGTGTGCAGATCAGTCTGCAGGGGGCAGCCGCCCCGCATCCACAAGCCCGTGGGGCCCTAGATGGTTTGCGTCGGGCGCTCGGACGCCAGATGCGCGCCGAGAATTTCCTCGATCTTGAGCTTGAGCAGACGGGATTTGTCGTCAGAAGGGAAGCGCACGCCGACGCCCTGGGTGCGATTGCCTGCAGCCCGCGCCGGGGTGACCCAGGCCACTTTGCCGGCCACCGGGTAACGCTGGGTGTCTTCCGGCAGTGTCAACAGCACATAGATGTCGTCACCGAGCTTGTAGTCGCGCACCGTTGGAATGAACATGCCGCCTTCCTTGAAAAGCGGGATGTAGGCGGCATAAAGGGCGGCTTTTTCCTTGATGGCCAGCTGCACCACGCTGGGTCGGGCGCTGCTGGCGGCGGGACTGGCGGGGGGGGCGGTGCTCATGCCCGTAGTTTATCGGTTTGAGCGTCCATGTCACGCATTGAGCGCGAGCTGGGCCCGGCTGACCAGTGATTCCAGCATCAGCCCCGGGTTGTAGGGGTGCTCCACAGTACGGGCGAGCGTGGTCAGTTCGCGCGACCAACTGACCAGCGGGTAGAGCCCCGCGGGTACCGGGGCGTTGAAGCTGCCAGAAGCAGGCGGCGCAGCAGGCGCACGCTGGCCTGAGCCTGCCTTGCTGCGCGCCGGAAGATCCTCGATCCGGAAAAACCGGGGGGCAGCCCCGACGCGCAAAGCCAGCATGTCGTGGCAAAGTTTTTGCAGCGCATCGACCACCTGCGCCGGCGTCCAGTCGGCCAATGCCGACACGTCACCGCGCACGATGGCCTGCGGCAAGGCCTGCCACTGGCTGGCAGCCTCGGCGGCGGGCGTGGCCTGGGCCCAAGCCAGTGCATCTGCCGGGCGCCCTCCCGAGGCAGTGAGCAGGGTCTGCAAATCGCCAGCCTGCGGCACTTTGACCGGCTTTTTAGCCGAGGTATCAGCGTGGGCAGTTTCCTGCGCCAGCCACGCCAGCGCCTGGGCAGCATCAGGCCAGGTCAGGGTGTGCGTCAGGCAGCGGCTGCGAATGGTGGGGAGCAGCTGGTGCGCCGCCTCCGTGGCCAGGATGAAGCGGACTTCGCCAGGGGGCTCTTCCAGTGTCTTGAGCAAGGTGTTCGCGGTCACGTGGTTCATGCGCTCGGCGGGAAACACCAGCACCACCTTGGTGTTGCCGCGGGACCGGGTGAACTGGGTGAAAGACACCGCTTCGCGCGCGGCATCGACCTTGATTTCCTTGCTGGGCTTGCGTTTTTTGCTGTCGAGGTCGTCCTGCGTTTTTTCGTCGAGCGGCCAGCCCAGGGCCAAAGTCAGGGTCTCCGGCATCAGCATGCACAGGTCGGCATGGGTGTGAACCTCCACCGCGTGGCAACTGCCGCAATGGCCACAGGCCCCCTGCGGCGTGGGCTGCTCGCAGAGCCAGGCACGCGCCAGCGCCAACGCCAGTTCGAACTGGCCAAGCCCCGAAGGCCCGGTCAACAGCCAGGCATGGCCACGCTGCACCAGCAGGCTTTCCAGCTGGGTTTGCAACCAGGGCGCCAGCTTGCTCTGGCTCATGACGGTGCCTCGCCCACGGCCTGTAACCAGCCCTTGGCCTCGAACACCTGCCGCACCGCCAGCCAGACGGCATCGCGGCTTTGGGAGGCGTCAATCCGGGCAAAGCGCTCCGGGTGGCCTAGTTGCCGGTCGGCATAGCCCTTGGCCACCCGGCGGAAAAACTCCACCGGCTGCGCTTCAAACTTGTCGGGCAAACGGGCGCCGGCCAGCCGCGTGGCGGCCTCTTCTGGCT
Organism: Synechococcus sp. UW140; assembly: GCA_943370905.1. Lineage (GTDB taxonomy): Bacteria > Pseudomonadota > Gammaproteobacteria > Burkholderiales > Burkholderiaceae_C > Polaromonas. The sequence continues at coordinate 211,122 of CALRSS020000003.1, read as the reverse complement.
GCAGGTCGAACCACACGGTCAGGTGCGGCTCGACCACGGTTTCCACCTCGGGCCGCATGGGCCGGTTGCCAGCCGGGTCGCCCAGCAGACCTTCGTCAGATTGCACCCACCGCTCCAGCGTGCCGAGCACGGCCAGGTCGAACCCGCGCCCTCCTCCCTGGTAGGCAAAGGTGGCGTCGGTGAAGCGGTCGCACAGCACCACCTCGCCGCGCAGCAGGGCCGGCACGATGACCTGGAGCAGGTGATCGCGGCGTGCCGCAAACACCAGCAGGGACTCCGTCAGCGGGTCCATCGCGTCGTTGAGGACCAGGCTGCGCAACTTCTCGGCCAGCGGCGTTCCACCGGGTTCACGGGTGAGCGTCACCACCCTGCCCTCGGCCCGGAAAGCGTCGGCCAGGCCGGCGATGTGGGTGGACTTGCCCGCGCCGTCAATGCCTTCAAAGCTGATGAACAGCCCGTGCATGGTGTGTGCCGGGTGGGTCGTGTGGGTCGGGTTCATCGCTGCCTTCGGCCTTATCGGTTGCGGATGAACTTGTTCACGGCGCGGTTGTGTTCTTCCAGGCTGTCGCTGAAATAACTGCTGCCCGTGCCGTCGTTGCGAGAGACGAAATACAGTGCCTTGGTCAGTGCCGGCTGCACGGCGGCCAGCAGAGCGGCACGGCCCGGCATGGCAATCGGTGTGGGTGGCAAACCGGCACGGGTGTAGGTGTTGTAGGGGGTGTCGGCCTGCAGGTCGCGCTTGCGCAGGTTGCCGTCGAAGCGCTCGCCCATGCCGTAAATGACGGTCGGGTCCGTCTGCAGCAGCATGCCGACGCGCAGGCGGTTCACGAACACCCCGCCAATTTGAGGCCTGTCGGCAGGCTTGCCGGTTTCCTTCTCGATGATGCTGGCGAGGATCAGCGCTTCGTCGGGGGTCCTGAGCGGCGAATCAGCTTTGCGCTGGGCCCAGGCTGCACCCAGCCGCTTGTCCATCGCACGGGCCGCACGCTTGAGCACCGCCAGATCGCTGGAGCCCTTGGCGTAGGTATAGGTGTCAGGGAAAAACCGGCCTTCGGGGTGCACACCGGGTTTACCCAGCTTTTCCATGATGGCCGCGGGCGGAAGGCCGGCGGTATCTGGCACCAATTGCTCGGCTTTTTGCAAGGCCATGCGTACCTGGGCAAAGGTCCAGCCCTCCACCAGCGTGACGCTTTTCAGGGCCTCCTCGCCACGCACCAGCATGCTCAGCAGCCTGCGCGGCGTGGTGCCAGGCGCTATTTCGTAGCTGCCCGCCTTGATCATCCGGGCCTGCCCCGACAGGCGAAACCAGGCCTGCAGCAGCAGCACGGGTGTTTTCACGCCACTGAGCACCACCGCTTCGGCCACCCCGCTGGCCGGGGTACCAGGCTCGATTTCCAGGTCCAGCACGGCATTGCCAAGCGGGGTTTGCAGGTTCAGGGGCTCGTGCAGCCACCACAGCGCGGCACCGAACAGCACCAGCGCACCCACAAAAACCAGACTCAGAAGACTTGCAAAAACACGACGCACGACCCAGCTACCTTTTCCAGGGGCATCGCCCTGTGTACCAAGCGATGATAATTCAGCCCTCCCCGCCCCGAACCTGAATGCCCCCATGAACGCCCCAGCCCACGCATCCACCCTGGACATTCCCCATGACCTGTCAGGCCTGACGGCCCTCACGCACCTGGGTGTGATCCGCGTGGCTGGCGCCGACGCCGTGTCGTTTCTGCAGGGCCAGCTCACGCAGGATGTGGCGCTCATGCCGGACTCGCAGGCGCGTCTGGCCGGGTTTTGCAATGCCAAGGGGCGGCTGCAGGCCAGTTTCATCATGCTCAAGCGCGGTCCGGAGGACGTGCTGCTGATCTGCAGCCGCGACCTGCTCCAGACCACGCTCAAGCGGCTGTCGATGTTTGTGCTGCGCGCCAAGGCCAAACTGACGGACGCGACAGCCGAGACGCTGCTGTACGGCGCTGCCGGCGCAGCCGCCAAGGCAGTGGCCGGGAACGCAGCCGCGGCCTGGACAATCGCCGAAGCGGGCGATGCCAGTCTCGTCACACTGCCTGCAGCCGCCGGCGTGCCGCGCCTGATCTGGCTGGCCCCCATCGCTACGCCGCTGCCGGATGTACCCGATATGCCCGGCGCGAACCCGCTCAGTCTGACCGCGTGGCAATGGCTGGAAGTCCAGTCCGGCATCGCCATGGTGACCCAGCCCGTGTTCGAAGCCTTTGTGCCGCAGATGCTGAACTACGAATCGATCGGCGGCGTGAGCTTCAAGAAGGGTTGCTACCCCGGCCAGGAAGTGGTGGCGCGCAGCCAGTTCCGCGGCACCCTCAAGCGCCGGGCTTACGTCGTGCACACCACTGCCGAGCCGGTGGTGGGGCAAGAAGTGTTTCACACCAGCGATGCGGAGCAGCCCTGCGGCCTGGTCGCAGCGGCGGCGGCAAATCCCGCTGGTGGTTTTGATGCCATCGTCTCGATGCAGACGGCCGCTGCGACAGACGGTAGCCTGACGCTGGGCAGTGCCTCGGGCGCAGTCTTGACCCTGCTCCCCCTGCCCTATGCGCTGCTGGAAGACATCTGAAACCGTCTGGTTGCGGCCCGCAAACTGATGTAACGCGCCATGTGCCTCATTGCCTTTGCCATTGGCGCTTCTGAACAGTGGCCGCTGGTCATCGCCGGCAATCGCGACGAGTTCCTGAGCCGCCCCACGCTGCCGCTGGCACGCTGGCACACCGAAGGCGCGCACGAAATCATCTCCGGCCGCGACCTGCAGGCCGGCGGCACCTGGATGGGTCTCACGCCCGCTGGCCGGGTGGCTTTTCTGACCAATGTGCGCGAAGCGCCTTCTCCCGATGCCCCCGCGCCGTCACGCTCGCGCGGTGCACTGGTGACGCGGTGGCTCGGCTACCCGGGCGACAGCGGCGACTTTGCGGCCACCGTTGCCGGCGAGGCCACCGATTACGGTGGCTTCAACCTCGTGGTGGGTGACCTGCAGACGCGTCAATGGGCCTGGATGACCAACCGCGCCAGCTCTGGCGCACCGTTGCACCTGCAGACCCTGGGACCAGGTGTCTATGGATTGTCCAATGCAGCACTGGACACACCCTGGCCGAAAACCATCGCCCTTCGGTCTGTGCTGGAGCGCGCGCTGGCCGATCACTCGACAGGCCCGGGTACCAACCTCCATTCACCGTTGTGGTCGGCACTGTCCAGCCGCGCACGCGCACCGCGCGAGCAGTTGCCAGCCACCGGCGTTCCGTTGCACTTCGAGGAAGCGCTGTCCAGCGCCTTTGTGGAGTTCCCCGCGCACGGCTACGGCACGCGCTGCAGCACACTGATCGTGGCGAGCGCTGAAACCGCAGGCAAGACCGGCAACGCACTGACCATCGAGATGCGGGAGCGTGCGCACCGGCACGGCGAGGCATTGCCCACCGCAACCGAGGTGGGCCTGGATTTTTCCGTGCCTATGGCCTCATGAAGAGGGCTGGCGTCAAAGCGCCCTGAACATCTCGACGTGGGGAATACCGACCTCCTCGAAAGGCTCGCCACGCACGGCAAACCCCTGCTGGCGGTAAAACCCTTCGGCGCTGCGCTGGGCATGCAGCAGCACTTCGCGGTCGCCGCGCCTGGCAGCGGCTTGCACCAAAACTGCCAGCACCTGCTGGCCCAGACCCGCGCCACGCAACACCCGATGCACGGCCATGCGGCCAATTTTCCCAACGCCCTCTTCGTACCTGGTCAGCCGCCCTGTCGCCACACACTGCCCCAAGGCATTGATGGCCACCGCATGCAGCGCGGTTGCGTCGGCATCATCCCATTCCATGGCCAGCGGGATGCCCTGCTCCTCCACAAACACGGCTTGACGGACGCTGCGTGCCTGCGCCGAAACAGTGGCCCAATCCGAGGTTTGCAGGCTGACCACCGGCTGCCCGGCCTCGTAGCCCGTCAGCAGTTCGCGCAGCGGCGCGGGGACTGGCCGCGACGTTTGCGTGGCCGGATCGGCAAACACATAGACCAGTTCGCAAGCAATCAGCAGGGTCTCGCCGTGAAAAATCGCACCGCTGAAAACGATGGATGAGTTGCCCACCCGCTGGCATTTGAGCGCCACGTCGAGCTGGTCTTCAAAACGTGCCGAGCCGTGGTATTCGACGGTGGCTTTTTTCACGTACAGCTCACCGCCCATCTGTTCGAAAGCCGCTTCGTAGGGCAAGGCCATCGCCCGCCAGTAGTCAGTGATGGCGGTGTCAAAGTACATCAGGTAATGCGCGTTGAACACGATTTTCTGCATGTCCACCTCGGCCCAGCGCACGCGCAGGCGATGGAAAAACCGGAAGTCCTGTCGATTCATGGCAAGGTCAGTTGGATTGGGGGAGGTCAAAGGCATGGCGCAGCGCCCGGGCGGCGTCGGCATGGGCAAGGCGCGCTTCAGGAATCACCCGGCCCATCTTGATGAATTCATGCGTCACGCCGCGGTAAATATCAATGTCCACCGCCACGCCCGCCGTGCGCAACTTGTCGGCGTACATCACGCCTTCATCGACCAGCGGATCGCATTCGGCCAGGCCCACCCAGGCAGGCGCCACGCCCTCCAGGTCGGGCGCATTGGGCGCGTCCAGCGGCGCGAACTGCCAGTCGTCGCGGTCGGCATCGCTGCGGATGTATTGATTGAAAAACCAGGTAATGCTGGCTTCTTCCAGCACAAAACCGCTGGCGAATGTGCGGTGCGAAGGCGTGCTCTGGTGGCCCACGCAACCCGGGTAGATCAGCAGTTGCAGCGCCAACGGCAAGCCCGCATCGCGGGCCTGTACGGCACATACCGCCGCCAGCGTACCACCGGCACTGTCACCGCCAACGGCCACGCGGCGAGTGTCCAGCCCGAGACCAGCGCCATGCAGGGCCAGCCATTGCAACGCATCCCAGGCATCGTGGGCCGCAGTCGGAAACTTGTGCGTGGGCGCAAGCCGGTAGCCCAGCGACACCACGGCGCAGCCCGCCAGATGGCTGAGTTGCCGGCACAGCACATCGTGGGTGGCGATGCTGCCCACGGTGAAGCCGCCGCCGTGCAAGTACAGCAGCACCGGGGAGCGCTGGTTGGCATCGGGTGCCACGGCCTGGTCCGAATAAAGCCGGGCCGGCAGCAAGTGGCCATCCCGCGCGGGAATGGTGAAGTCCTCGACACGCGCCAATGGTGCTGGCGGGATTTCGAGCACACCGGCGCCTGCCTCATAGGCCGCACGGGCCTGGTCGGGCGTCAGCGTATGGAACGGCGGCCGGTTGGCCTTGGCCATGCGCGTGAGCACATCGCGCATCGCGGGTGTGAGGAGCGCCTGGGCATGGTCCTTGTCATGCGCATGGTGGGCGGTTGCGGGGTGTCGCTGCATGGGTCGTCAGCAGGCCTTACTTGAACACCACAGACACAGGCTTGGCCCCTGTCAGGCCCTGGTAGCTCACACTGGCCTTCAGGCCCGCCTTGGGCGGCAGCAGCGGCGAGAACGAACCGAGGCTGATCAGGTCCCCCGGCTTCATCGTCAGGCCCTCTTTGGCCAGCGCACCGGCCAGCCACACCACGGCGTTGAGCGGATGCTCCAGCACATCGCTGCCTTTGCCGGTGCCCAGCGTGGCACCGCTGCCATCGGCCAGCACCACGGTCATGTCGCGCAGCTCGTCGAGCAGGCGGTAGCGCTCGGCGCGCAGCACCGGCACGGCAATCGGCGTGCCCGCCACACCCAGCCGGGCACCGACATTGATGGCGCTGATGGCGGCGCCATTGAGCTTGGGCGGCGCCAGCACCACCAGATCGGGCAGTTCGATGAACGGGATCACCTGGTCGATCGCCTCCAGCACCTCCATCGGAGTTCTGGCCTGGTTGATCGTGGCTGTTTTCACACGCACCAGCATGTCGGCTTCAAAGAGCGGCCGGGCGCCAAAGGCAGCGTCCACCACCGAGCCATCGGCCAGCACCATGCCCTCAAACAGCTTGCCCCAGACCGGCTGGTCGTAGTTGAAGCGCTTTTGTACGGCCGGGTTGGTCAGCCCGGCCTTGTAGCCGATCACTTTGCCATGCCGCTTTTCCAGCAGCGCATTGAGCTTGGCGCGGGTGCAGGCCCCGTCGGCTTCGGTCAGTCCCTCCGGCGTCGTGGCCGGCGTTCGGGCAGCGATGTTGGCGGCCATCTCGGCGACCTGGGCATCGCTGAGGCATTCGGCACCGGCCTGCAGGCCAAAGACCGCGAGCGCGGCAGTGATCAGGGTTTGCTTGCTGAGCATGGGGAGTCTCCTGCCATTAAAGTAGTGTGCATACGTTTCACATCGGCGCAGCGCCACATCGTACAACGCGGAGACAAGCACCCCATGGCATTCATTTACTACATCACCCAGGTCCAGTTCGACTATGGCGCCGTCAGGCTGCTCAAGCAGGAATGCGAGCGCGTGGGCATCACCCGGCCCCTCATCGTGACCGACGCCGGCGTGAAGGCCGCCGGCGTGCTGCAAAAGGCGCTGGACGCCCTGCCCGGCATGCCTGTCACCGTGTTCGACCAGACACCCTCCAACCCAACGGAAACGGCGGTGCGGGCCGCTGTGGCGATGTACAAATCCGGCAACTGCGACGGGCTGATCGCCGTGGGCGGCGGCTCGGCCATCGATTGCGCCAAGGGTGTGGCCATTGCCGCCACGCACGAGGGGCCGCTGACCACCTACGCCACGATTGAAGGCGGCTCACCGAAAATCACCGAGCGCGCGGCCCCGCTGATTGCCGTGCCCACCACCAGCGGCACTGGCAGCGAGGTGGCGCGTGGCGCCATCATCATCGTGGACGACCACCGTAAGCTTGGCTTCCATTCCTGGAACATCGTGCCCAAGACCGCCATCTGCGACCCTGAGCTCACACTCGGCCTGCCGCCCAAGCTCACTGCCGCCACCGGAATGGACGCGATTGCGCACTGCATGGAAACCTACATGTCAGCCGCCTTCAACCCACCGGCGGACGGCATTGCGCTGGACGGCCTGGAGCGCGGCTGGTCGCACATCGAGCGCGCCACCCGCGACGGCAGCGACCGCGAGGCCCGCCTGAACCTGATGAGCGCCTCCATGCAGGGCGCCATGGCCTTCCAGAAGGGGCTCGGTTGCGTGCATTCGCTGAGCCACAGCCTGGGCGGCGTGGATCCGCGCCTGCACCATGGCACGCTGAACGCCATGTTTTTGCCAACGGTGGTGCGGTTCAATGCGGCGGTTGAATCGCTGCAGAAAGAGCACCGGCTGGACCGCATGGCACGGGCCATGGGGCTGCAGTCAGGCAGCGATATTCCGGAAGCGATTCGTGACATGAATGCGCGGCTGGGGCTGCCCACAGGCCTGGCGGCCATGGGAGTTACTGCCGCGCAGTTTGAAGCCATCATCGACGGCGCGATGGCTGACCATTGCCACAAGACCAACCCGCGGCTGGCCACCCGTGACGACTACCGCGCGATGCTTGAAACGTCGATGTGATCTAACAGGTAGATGACGAGGGCTACTCCGCCTTCACGCCTGCCGTCTGAATCACCTTCGCCCACTTCACGGTCTCGGTGCCGATGAATTCGTCAAACTCCTCGGGCGTGCTGCCCGCCGGGAAGGTGCCCATGGCGTCGAGCCGGGCACGGGTGTCGTCGGCCTTGATGATGCGCGCGACCTCCTCCGACATGCGTTTGACGATGTCGCGCGGTGTTCCTGCCGGCGCCAGCATGCCGGCCCAGGTGCTGCCGGTGAAGCCGGCAAAGCCTTGCTCGATGAAGGTCGGCACGTCGGGAACGGCGGGCAGGCGGCGGTCGCTGGCCACGCCGATCAGGCGCACCTTGCCGGCCTTGCCCTGGTTGATGAGGCCGGTGGGCGCATCAAAAAACAACTGAATCTGCCCGCCCAGCAAATCGGTCAGTGCCGGCACCGCGCCACGGTACGGAATGTGAACCATGTAGGTGCCGGTGAGTGATTTCCACAACTCGCTGGTCAGGTGCGCTGCCGAGCCATTGCCGGACGAGCCAAAGCTGATCTTGCCGGGGTTGGCTTTGGCGTAGTCGATCAGTTCCCGTGCCGTCTTGAACGGCGCGTTGATGTTCACCGCAGCCAGCAGCGGCGACACGCCCATCAGCGAGACACCCACCAGGTCTTTCTTCGGGTCGTACGGCAACTTCGGATAGAGCGTGGTGTTGGCGGCATAGGCCGCGATCACCACGCCGAAGGTGCTGCCGTCTGGCGGCGCCTTGGCCAGTGCCTCGACGCCGATGAGGCTGTTGGCGCCCGGCTTGTTGTCGATGATCACCGGCTGCCCCAGGCGCTGCTGCAAGCCCTGCTGCACCAGCCTGGCCATCTGGTCTGTGAAGCCGCCCGGTGTATACGGCACGATGATGCGGATGGGCTTGTTGGGCCAGGCCGATTGCGCGAACGCGGGGGCCGCCACCGAGGCCACGGCGGCCACAGCTGACAGATTGAACGCCCGCCGGGATACCGACAAGGGTGAAGACCGGGAAGGTCGGAAAGATCGCACCATGAAGCCTCCAGAAACAAGCCTTCATTCTGGGAGGCAGGCCTTCGCCAGGGCTTAGGGATTTACCCCCGCGGGGCGTGCCGCCTGGCAGATGGGTGCATCAGGCCTCAAAGGGGCTCGACCTGGCCCATGTCGGGCCGCAGCAGCCACTGCTGCCATTCATCGGCCAGTTGTGTGCTCGCCGCGGCGGCGGCAGTCCATGCAGTCACCCGCGCCTGCAGGTCCTGGCCGTAGCGGGTGAAGTCAGTGCGGTCCGGCAGCTTGCCATTGGGCAAACGTTTCACCCACACCGGGTCGGGTGCCAGCAACACCATGGACTCCAGAAAACGGCTCGACCTGTGCCGCCACTTCAGCCCCTTGTCGAGCCAGCCAGGCACCACGGCCTTCTGGAAGTGCGGGTACAGCACGAGACCGGGACCCTTGCCATCAATGCCCCGGGGACGGTGGTAGTCCAGATGCAGGTGGTAATCGGTGATGCCGCCGTCCCAATAGGCGCCTGCGGGCGCACCCGGAATGCCGTGCACCGGTTTCAGCACAAACGGGATCGAACAGCTGGCCTGCAAGGCCGGCTGGAAGTTCGACTCGTTCAATGCCACCTGGCGGGTCCGGTAGTCGGTGGTGGCAAACGGCAGCGCGGCCCCAGGGCTGGAAAACACCACCCGCTCAAGCCAGGCCCCCATGGCTTTGCGATGAACGCTGTTCGTCAGGAAGGCACCGAGATAGCCGAGAGGCGTGGCCAGGCGGTGTTCGCGCCCCAGCACGTGGCGACCGCGGGAAGTGACGATGTGCAGGCGGAAGCGGGGGTGTTGCAGCACTTCGTGAATGCGGCCACCGTAAAACGACTTCAGACTGACACCAAATTGCTCGCTGACATGCGCCGCCGTCGGGGTTTTACGGCCTGGGGCCAGTTCGTAATGCTGGTGGATGTAGTCGTGCTCCAGGCGCTCAAAAGCCGCATGCGGATCGTTCAGGCAGGCCGTGGCCATGCGCCATGCGCCAATCGAGGCGCCAACCAGATGCACCGGATGGTCGGTGCGCGCCAGCCAGTCGCCGAAAATGAAACGGTCGAGCGCACCGAGAATCAAGCCCTTGGGCCCGCCCGCCGCACCGGGCACCACGCTCACATCGCGCGGCTGCAGGCCGTGTTGCGCGATGTGGCGACGCGCCACCGGGCCGGCGTAAATGCGGAGCGCTCTCATGGGCGGTGCATTCATGGGATATGTGATGGCGGAGGTGTTTATTTTTTGAGTGCGGCGAGCTTGCTGAAGGCCGACTCCATCGCGGTCGAGGCAGCAGCCTGCGGCGCACGAGCAGTCCCGCTGTAAGGGCCTGCGCGACCTGCCCCGCCGGACCGACCCGGCGCTGCGCCCTCAAAGCGGTTCTCGCGAAAACCCTGCGCACCGTCCCGCCGCGCCGGTGGGTCGCCCAGCTTCATGGTCAGTCCGATGCGCTTGCGGGCCACGTCCACTTCAGTCACGCGCACCTTGACGATGTCGCCAGTCTTGACCACCTCGCGTGCATCATTGACGAACTTGTGCGCCAGTTGGCTCACATGCACCAGGCCATCCTGGTGCACGCCGATGTCGATGAAGGCGCCGAAGGCCGCGACGTTGCTGACAGTGCCTTCCAGCGTCATGCCTTCCTTCAAGTCCCTGATGTCTTCCACGTCGTCGTTGAAGCGGGCCACCTTGAAATCAGGGCGCGGGTCGCGTCCGGGTTTCTCCAGCTCAGTCAGGATGTCCTTCACCGTGATCACGCCAAACTGCTCGTTGGCAAACAGCTCGGGGCGCAGGGTCTTGAGCATTTCGGAGCGACCCATCAGCTCGGCCACCGGCTTGCCGGTATGCAGCATGATTTTCTCGACCACCGGGTAGGTCTCCGGGTGCACGCCCGTCATGTCCAGCGGGTTGCTGCCTTCGACCTGGGTACGCAGGCGCAAAAAGCCCGCACTCTGCTCAAAGGTCTTGGCGCCCAGGCCCGTCACCTTGAGCAGGTCGGCCCGCGACGCGAAGGCACCGTTGGCGTCGCGCCAGCGCACCACCGATTTGGCCACCGTCTGCGACAGGCCCGATACGCGCGCCAGCAACGGCACGCTGGCAGTATTCAGGTCAACGCCCACGCTGTTCACGCAGTCTTCCACCACCGCATCGAGGCTGCGCGCCAGATCGCTCTGGTTCACATCGTGCTGGTACTGGCCCACGCCGATGGATTTCGGGTCGATCTTCACCAGCTCGGCCAAGGGGTCCTGCAGCCGGCGCGCAATGCTGGCGGCGCCGCGCAGGCTCACGTCCACGTCTGGCATTTCCTGGCTGGCGAACTCGCTGGCCGAATACACCGAGGCGCCCGCTTCGCTGACCACCACCTTCTCGATCACCGCAGTTTCCCTTCCCGTTCGCCCTGAGCCTGTCGAAGGGTCGGCTTCGACAGGCTCAGCCCGAACGGAAGTTTTCGCCATCAACTTGATCAGGTCAGCCGCCAGCTTGTCGGTCTCGCGGCTGGCCGTGCCATTGCCGATGGCGATCAGGTTCACGCCATGCTTTTCACACAGCCTGGCCAGCGTGTGCAGCGAGCCATCCCAGTCCTTGCGCGGCTCGTGCGGGTACACGGTGGCGGTTTCGACCAGCTTGCCGGTCGCATCGACCACGGCCACTTTCACGCCGGTGCGAATGCCTGGGTCCAGCCCCATCACGACGCGCGGGCCGGCGGGTGCGGCCAGCAGCAGGTCGCGCAGGTTGTCGGCAAAGACCTTGATGGCCACCTTCTCGGCCTCTTCCCGCAGGCGGGTGAAGAGATCGCGCTCCAGTGACAGACTGAGCTTGACGCGCCAGGTCCAGGCCACGCATTTGCGGATCAGGTCGTCTGCTGCCCTGCCCTTGTGGCTCCAGCCCAGGTGCAGCGCAATCTTGCCCTCAGCGAGCGACACGGTGGGGCCCGTCTTTCCCGATGTGCCCACCTCGGGTGGCTCCGGCAACACCAGCTTGGCATCCAGAATCTCCAGCGCGCGGCCGCGGAACACGGCCAGCGCACGGTGCGAAGGCACGCGGCCGATGGGTTCGTCGTAGTCGAAATAGTCGCGGAACTTGGCGTTGTCTGGCAGGTTCTCGTCCTTGCCGGTGACCAGTTTGGAGGCAAACAGGCCTTCGTTCCAGAGCCAGCCGCGCAGCGACTGCACCAGGGCGGCGTCTTCCGCCCAGCGCTCCGACAAAATGTCGCGCACCCCGTCGAGCACCGCCTGCACCGTGGTGAAGTCGTCACCGCTTTCGTTTTTCTCGGCCTTCACGTAGGCGGCGGCCTCGTCGGCTGGCACCAGCGAAGGATTGGCAAACAGCGCATCAGCCAGCGGTTCAATGCCGGCCTCGCGGGCAATCTGCCCTTTGGTGCGGCGCTTGGGCTTGTAGGGCAGGTACAGATCTTCCAGGTCCTGCTTGGTGGCGGCCAGTTCAATGGCGGCACGCAGCTCGGGCGTGAGCTTGCCCTGCTCCTCGATGCTCTTGATGACGGCTTCGCGGCGCTCTTCCAGCTCCCGGAGGTAGCCCAGACGGTATTCCAGCTCGCGCAGCTGGATGTCGTCCAGTCCGCCGGTGACTTCCTTTCTGTACCGGGCAATGAAGGGCACGGTGGCACCACCGTCCAGAAGCTCCACGGCGACACGGATCTGCTGCTCCTGAACCTTGATTTCGGTGGCAATCTGGCGAATGATTTTTTGCATGAAGGGAGTGGACTGATCGTGAAGCTGGAGAGGGAAAACCGCTGCACCAGGCCAGAACCCGGTCGATCAGGCTTGCCTTGTGCGCGCCGGATTCTCTCACAGCACACCACACTACCGTCACGGGCGGACGCATGCCTTGGCGACAGCACTCAGACGCCTCAGCACCTACGCTAGGTGATCACGCGCGGGGGATGTCCGGCTACCTGACATCCCCATGGAGATGACCGCCTGCCTACACGCCGGCGACCGGCAGCATGAGCGGGAAGGTCAGGAACACGATGGTTCCTGAGCCCTCCTTGCTGAAGACGGCCACATTGCCGTGGATCAATCGGGCCCGCTCGTCGATGTTGTGAAGGCCCTTGCCTGACGTGCCTTCAGCACCGCCCGACGCGATGCCCACGCCGTTGTCGCGCACCTCCAGCTCGATGCGTCCGGAATCGGCCGCGTAACGGCAGACGACGATCACCTCCGAGGCGCTGGCGTGACGCATGACATTCGACAGGCATTCCTGGGCGATGTGAAGAATGTGCTCCACGTCAGGGCCACGCACCTGATCGAGCGCCATGCTCATCTCCACGTCCCAGATCATGCGGATGCCCAGCCTGTCCAGGGGGCGCTGCACCCGGTAACGCAAGCTGCCCAGTGCGTCGGTCAGGTTCTGGTCCACGCATTCCATGCCATCCACAGTCATCTTGATGTCCAGCAGGCACTGTTCGAGGGCCAGGCTCAGTGCCTGTTGCTGGGGGTTCTGCTCGTTCAGGGACGACATGATGCTGACAAGATGCGATGCGACCCCGTCGTGCAGGTTCCGGGCAATCCGGTGCCGCTCATGGGCGACGGCCAGCGCCACGCCCGAGCGGCCCTGTGTGGCGCCAGCGGAAGGCATGAGGCCTTCAGCCTGTGGAGGCGCCCGGGGCCGGGCTGCGCCCACCATGGCATGCCACACCACCAATGCCAGCAAGGCATAGCCATGATGCGACAGGAAGGAAATGTCACCCGGGGGCATGCCGTGAACGATTCGCTCGATGCAAAAGCCGATGCCCAGCAGGCTGCCGACCAACGCGAGCCAGCCTGAATAATTTCCGGGCAGATACACGCAAGCGCACAGCGCAAGGGTCAGCACGACGGCCGACAGCAAGGTGACAAGCACCAGCGTTGAGGCGGTCTGCGTACCGGGGGCGCCCGACCACGACTGCCAGGCCAGTGCCATGGCCGTGGCACCTCCCTGCGCACCCAGAATCCACAGGATCCTGCTGCTTTTGAAGTTGCCGGCAGAAAGCAGGAAAAAAGCTTCGCTGATGATGACAATCTGCACCCCGAGGTGTGCGGTGTAGAGGTTTTTGTCAGCGTCGCCATTCACCACCAGCGCAGCCGATGCCAGGAAATGGCTCACCCAGATGAGCAGGGCCAGCTGCCACGCCGCGTGCAGCCTGGCGTTCAGTACATGTCTGGACCTCTCGGCCAGCCAGTCGGGAAACCATGGCATGGTTGCTCCAGGCGCGGTGCGTGCAGCGGCCTCATCCGCATACGTCCAGTTGGCAGACATGGTGGACTCGGCTAGACAAGGCCCCGATGTGCCGCATAGCTCACAGCCTGGGCCCGGCTGCGCACATGCAGTTTGCGATAGATGTTCTTGATGTGCGAATTAACGGTCTGGCAACTCAGCAACAGCCGCGTTCCGATCTCGTTGCTGGTGTAGCCTGCGGCCACCAGTTTGAGCACCTCTTTCTCCCGGTCTGACAGCCGCTTGCCCGCGCCGTGGGATGAATGGCCGGACTCCGGTGGATGGTGCAGCTTGTTCAGGAGGCGGCGCGCAAGGCTCGGCGTGATGGAGGCGCCACCGTTGGCCACCTGCAGGACAGCATCGGCAAAGTTTCCAAACCATGAGTTCTTGACGTAATAGCCGGTCGCACCCAGCGTGAAGGCATGCATGGCATGCTCTTCGTCCTCGAGTGCGGAAATGACCACCGCCTCCGCCATGGGACGTTCTGTTTTCATGTGGTCGATCAGGTCGAAGCCGGTACCGTCGCCCAGGTTCAGGTCGACCAGCATGACATCAAACTCGAGCTGCGAAATCAGACGCCGGCCTTCCCGCATGCTGCTCGCCTCCCCCACCAGGTCGGTACGCAGGTCTCCGAGCAGTTCGTGCGAAATCACCTTTCGAATGTGGGCATCGTCATCAATCAGCAAAACCCGAACAGGTTGGCCGGGTTGCCCCGTCAGGAAATCCGGCCACAGCGGCAACTGGTCCCCGTGTGATGTCTGCCCGTTGACCCACAGGCCCTGCGCATCGAAAAAATCAGGCTGCGATTGGCTTACGCACTGATTGGCGTAGTTCATGGTTGTCTCCCGTTCTTTTTATGCGTCGGCACCTGCACAAAAAGTACACAAAAATCCGGTGCGAGTATGGCGCCCTGCCCTCGCCTTTTGATGACCCAGATCAATCAACCGGCATAAATGACATCCGCGGCCGATAACCCTGCCAGCCAGGTGGTTTCGCACGCTCACCATGTTTTCCCGTTTTGTTACATCACCGCTCAAGCTGTCGTCCGCTACCCGCCAATCCGTCGTTTTGCCTACGCAAGTAGTCAATTAAGAAACAACTCCGGCCGGAAAGTGATACTTTTTCAGGCCTGTTGCCTCAGATACACCTTGTAACTACCCAGTATTGAGATGCTTCAAAAGTCATAAATTGATAGCGAGCGACACAGCTGTTTCAGGGTTCAGCATGTCCCCGGCAAATCAGTTGGCCTTCGCCAGGTGCACAACTTGAGTCACTTCAATGGGCGATTGGAGTAGATAAAAGTAATCACCACACTTCATCTCGACAGCGCCGGAGAAGAGGGATCTCCAAAAACCATTTCGCCGTGCAATGTCGTCAGGCCGGTCTCCGGATTTCACGGAGACCAAGGAAGTCATCATTTAATTTCTGAAGGAAACTGTCATGAAAAAGCTTCTACTCCTCGCCCTGTCCTCCATCGCCACTGCAGCGATGGCAACCGGGCCGTCAGAGACAAGTGAAATCAGGATCACAGGCACCTCGACACAGATTGCCGTCCTGTCCAGCACGGGCGTGGTCAACACCGCCAACGGCACGGACTCACTGGCGCAACAAAACCTGGCCAGCAATGCCGGTGATGTGGATATCCGCGGCCACTCGCTGCAGATCGTCGCTGCACGCGGCAGCTACGTGGGCAACCTCTCCAATGCAGACACTGTGGCCCAGCAGAACCTGTCGTCCAATGTGGGTGATGTGACCATCAGCGGCCATTCGATGCAGGCCACGGTACTGGCCAGCAGCTATGTCCTGAACAGCGCCACCGGCCGCGACGCCACCGCCGTGCAGAACATTGCCTCGAACAATGCCTGCTTTGCCTGCGTCACCACGGGTTCCAGCCGCGGCCACGGCCACGACAACTGAGCGCCAGGTGATCCCCTCAGTGTTGTCCGAGTCACCCTCCAATACCGGCGATTCCGGATATTGCACTTTCTCTGGCGGCCCGTGTGGCATGCCAGCGCGCGCCGGGTCAGGCGGGGCCTGATCCGGCGGCTTCTTCAAACATCAAGGTTGGAGGATTGCGTCATGAAAACATCCCTGCACCTTCCAGGCGTGGTGGCCATCATCAGCACCTGCCTCACACTGCCGGTGTGGTCGCAAAATGCGCCCGGCGAAGACCCTGTGGTCCTGACCAAGCGCGTCACGGTACAGATGTCACCGACCGGCGGCAGCCGGACCAGCTCGCCCATGGAATCGATTACCGACATGCCGGCCTGGATGAAGGCCAAGGTCGCACGCTACGAGGCCAAGGCGAATTCGGACATGACCCGAGGTATCTCTACCGATACGGATGCCACCACCCAGGCTGCCTCCGACGGCTTCAAGAAGACCTGCATCCAGGAAGTCGGCAGCACCACAACGACCAGCATGCTCGCCGGCTCAAGGCTGAACACGCCGGGCAACAGCCAGCAGATTGTGGTGCTCAAGGGCGATCTGGTGAACATCTGCAAGTAGGCCAGGCGGACCGACGTATGCCATACAGCCAGAACAGGCGACATCAGCGGCAACATGCGCTGCGCGTTCCATGTGTTGGCCACCTTCACTTTCCCATGCATCGCGGAGGGACGAGAAAATGAAACACTTCATTTCGCCAGACCAGGTCCGTCAACGGCCTGGCTTGAAGGCCGCAATTTTGTGCGTCATCGGCTCCCTGATGATGGCGGGCTGCGGCACGCCAGCCGATCCGCGCGGCGATGCGCTGTTCCAGTCCTATGCCAGCGCTACCGACCGGCCCGTGGTGCGGCCTGTGCGATCAGTTTCAAGTTTCTCAGACGCACTGATGTGCATGGACTACCTGTTCCGTGAGGCCGAGTTGCCCACCACACTGGTCACGAGCAAGCAGATTCCTGACATTTCGACACGTGCCCCGGTCGCCACCAAGGACATGATCATCACGGCTTTGTCGCAGATGTCACGACTGAGCAACGCCTTCCGTTACGTCGATTACGAAGTCGATATTGCGCGGCAGGACACGGTGCAGAACCTGACAACGATTCTCCTCAACAACAACCAGATACAGCTTCAGCGACCGGCGCTTTATTTCTCCGGCTCGGTGGCCTTTGTGGACCAGAACGTCATCAACAACCGCTTTGAGGTCGGCACGGCCTCCTCCCGGCTGGACACGGGTTACAGCAGAACGCGCAACGCCACCATCATCGGGCTGGAACTGCATATCGGCGATTTCCGCTCCCGCACGCTCATTCCCGGGCTGGACTCTGCCAACGAGGTGATCATTGCCACCGGCGGGCAAGGCCTGGACCTGGCCGGGCGCATAGGACGATACGGTGTGCAGTTCAACGTGGGGCGTGACTACGCGCAGGGTGCCGGCGCCGCCATCCGCACGCTGGTCGATCTTGCAGCCATCGAGCTGGTCGGGAAATGGGCCCGGGTGCCCTACTGGCAATGCCTGACGCTGGAGCAGACGCACCCGGATTTCCAGCGCCAGCTGCGCGACTGGTATGACCAGGGCTCACCCTTGCTCCACAACAAGCTCGTCCAGAACTCACTGATCAGCCACGGCTATCTCGGGCCCAATGGTGCACAGCTCGATGCCAATCATCCGGAGTTCGTCATGGCGCTCGGGAGGTTCCAGGCCGACTCGGGCATGGTGGTGTCCGGCGTGGTCGACTTCCCGACCTATGAGCGTGCACTCCGTAACTTTGTCGTGATGGGACAGGACGGAAAGCTTCAGCAGATCGGCTGGACAGCCGGCAATGCGTCGCCGGTTGCCAGTTCCACGCCCGGTTTGCGCAGACCTGAACATCCCTATGGCCCCGCAGCGTACGGTGCTGCAGCACCACCCCGAAAAATCGATTTGCAGATCGAGAACGTGCTTGTCGGTCGAACCTCCTTCGAGGTCGGAGAGCAGATTTTCCTGTCGGCGACCGTGTCACGCGCGTCCTACCTGTATTGCTTCCTGCATGAGGCCAGCGGCAAAGTCATGCGCCTGCTGCCGAACAAGACCAATCCCAACGCACTGATCAGCGCCAACCAGGCGATCCGCATTCCCGACTGGATGAGCCCGAGCCCCGGCTTCATCATGGACGCCAGCAGCATGGGTACCGATCGCGTTGGCTGCTTCGCGACGGACGCCTCTGCAACGGAAAAACTGCCGCAACTCCTCAAGTCACAGGCATTGACCGGCCTGCGTGACGTGGCAAGTCTGGACGAGGTGAACAAGGCCTTTGCCACGGCCCTGGGCAGCAGCGGCTATACGTTTGCAGGTGTGCAATGGGCGGTCGGGCCGAAGCGGGCAGTGGCGGCCACGCCGCCTGCCGCCCCACCACCACCAGCCGCACGCTAGCGCGGCCCCGGAGCAGCCGCCATGTGGCACGGCATGTCTTGCGCACTCGGGCTGTGGCTGCTGGCCGCGTCTGCAGCGGCAGCTGTCAGCGCTGAAGCCGTCCCTCCCCTGGAAGGCGATATCGAGTCCGCCCCGCCACTCAAAGCGCAGGACGCCGACGCGCAGACCCTGCGGGCCACCGAAGCTGCGCCGCCCGCTCTTCATGCCGCCAGCGATCCGTCCGGGCTGGATCTGGAGGTGTCAAGCTTGCGCGCACAGGCCTTGGCGAGCGAACCGGAGCAGGAGCAGACGCCCCGCCAACAGGCCACGGCCTCATGGACACTGGGCCTGCTCTACCTGCATGGCATTGGTGTGGCGTACAACCCCGCTGAAGCCGCCCGATGGTTCGAACGCGCCCGCAAGCTGGGTGAACCCATGGCGGCGGCAGGTCTCGCCTGGTGCGAGATCGAAGGCTGCCAGGGAACACCCAACCCGGCTGCCGCGCGCCGCTGGATCCTGCAGCTTCGCGGAGTGGACCTGCCGCGGTCGCTTTACCTTCAATGGCTGGTCACGACCCGGCTTGCACCGCTGCATGCCGCAACGCCTGACCTGCGCGGAGAACCCGCGCGCTCGTCCACCGGAGACAGGCGTCTGCTGCTGGGCGCCGCCCAGGGCGGCAACATTCACGCCCGGCTGGAACTGGGCTTCGAGAGCGTCGCCGAAAACCGCCTCAACGACGCACTCCAGCAGTTCCGGGCCGCAGCGCCGCGATCTCCTGCCGCCGCAGCCAACGCAGCGCTGTTGACAGAGCGGCTGCACAACGTCTCCGATCCACGCCTTCTGGCCACGGCCAAGGAAAACTTTGCGCGCGCGCAGCGCAACCACCGCGGCGAGGGGCAGCCCGCCAATTTTGTGGAGGCAATCCGTTTGTACCGGCTGGCCCAGAGCCAGGGCAGCGGCGAAGCGCGCAGGATGCTGGAGCTGATTTTCTCCCGTCCCGGCCCGGACGGGCAGGTGGATGTCCAGTGGATGCAGCAACTTGCCTATGTCAACCTCTCCAGGGACGGCATGGCGCTGGACAGCACCACCGTGCGGCGCTCGCTGCGCCGGGAGCCGACGGCGGTGTCGGACCTGCTGCCACCCCATTGGCGCAAGCTGGAGCCGCCTGGATCACGCTGACTGGGGACGACAAGGGATGATGGGAACACGCCGACCCACCTCGTTTTCCCTGCCAGCACGGCAACAGACGGTCATGTCACACCATCGGAATGGTCGATTTCCTACAGACAGAGGATGGGATGGCGCGCATGCTTGACACCAGAACTTCTGGAGATTCCCATGCGCGTCCGTACCCTTTTACTGGTTATTTCCATCATGCTGCTGGCGGCCTTTGTGGCACTGAATGTGGACGAGTTCACCCGCGTCAGCGTCTTGAGCCTGGGCTTTACCACCGTGCAGGTGTCGCTGGGTCTGGTGATGTTGCTGCTGCTGGTGGTGGCCACCGTGGTGTTCCTGGCCAGCACGCTCTACATGCAAAGCACCAATCTGCTGGAAATGCGCAACTATGCGCGCCAGCTCAGCGCCCAGCGCGAACTGGCTGACAAGGCCGAGGCGTCCCGCTTTACCGAGCTGCGCAGCTACATCGAAGTACAGGCCCTGGCCGCACAGCAGCGCGAAGCCGCGCATGGCACGGTGCTGGCCGAGCGCTTTGCCCAGCAACAAAAAGCCTTGCTGGCCCGGCTGGAGCAGTCCGACAACAGTCTGGCTGCGCACATGGGCCAGCTGGAAGACCGGCTGGAGCGCCGCCCGCTCGCAGTGCCCATGCCTGACCGCATGGCGCACAGCGCGCCACTCCTCTGACGGCAAGCGGGCGTTGGGCTGGCGTCCGGCGCTGTAAGAACACGGCACCGGACACGACCAACGCTTGCCCGCCAACGCTGCCGGCAAGCTTTTTTCGTCAGCGGCACAGCGCGGGCATCCACCTCATGGAGATGTCCTATGTTGCCAGCCGTCCAGCAATTCCTCGCCACCAGTACCCTGCTGGTGATGACCACTGCCGCCTTTGCCGCTCCCGGGGCATGTTCGGCCACTTCCGGGCCCACCGTCACGCCGGTGGTGGAGCTCTACACCTCGGAGGGCTGCAGTTCCTGCCCGCCTGCCGACAAATGGGCCTCCTCCCTCAAGGGCAAGGATGTGGTGGTGCAAGCCTTCCATGTCGGCTACTGGGACTACATCGGCTGGGTCGACCGGTTTGCGGCGCCCGCTTACACCAACCGCCAGCGCGACGTGGCCGCCCGCAACAAGCTGCGCAGCATCTACACGCCCCAGGCCGTGCTCGATGGCCGCGACTGGAGCAACTGGGGCGGCCAGCCCAAGTCCAAAGAGCCCGCCAGGGCCAGCATCACGCTGCAGCAACTGGCGCCTGACCAGTTCGAGGCCTCGGTGACCGCCCTGCCCGGGCCGCAGGTGCCGGCCAGCTGGTCAGCTTACTGGACAGTGACCGAGCACGGCCACGCCTCCAAAGTGCAGGCCGGTGAAAACAGGGGCGAATACCTGAAACATGACTTTGTCGTGCGGCAGTACACGCAAGCCGGCGAATACAAACCTGCCCCCGGTGCTGGCCAGAAGTTGACCTTCCGCAGCATTGCACCAACCCCCGGCCACGAGCGGCAGGTGAATCTGGTCGTGTTCGACCCCCAAACCGGCAGCACGCTGCAGGCCCTGAGCCTGCAATGCCAGAGCTGACCCGGTCCGCACTTTCCACCACGCATCGACGGGTATGCCCACCGCTGCGCGGACAGCGCGCTTGGCTACACTGAAGCGCGGCACCCGTGCCGATCTTCAGGACATCCACCCGCCATGCTTTCACTGTTTCTCAAATGCCTGCTGGGTGCCGTCGCCGTTCTGGCGATTGCGCTGCTGTCCCGCTCGCGCAGCTTCTTCATCGCAGGCCTGGTTCCGCTGTTTCCCACCTTTGCGCTGATCGCGCATTACATCGTCGGCACCGAGCGCACGCCGTCCGACCTGCGTACGACGGCGCTCTTCGGCCTTTGTTCGCTGATCCCCTATGCGGCGTACCTGCTGGCGGTGTACTGGCTCAGCGTGCGCGCCACCTTGACGATGACCTTGACGCTCGCCACCCTGGTCTGGACTCTGGCGACCGGCGTCCTGCTGCTGGTGTGGACCCGCAGCATGAACCCGGCCGGCTGACCGCCTGATCCACAAGACCTCATGTCACCCTTCGCCAGGCTGAAAAAATGGCTCCGCGCCGCCCTCATCACACCATTAGCGCTGCTGGTGCTGTTCGAGGAGTGGGGTTGGGAACAGCTTGCCGCCGGGTTTGCGGTGCTGGCGAGATTGCCCTTGTGGGGGCGCCTGGAGCGCTGGATTGCGAGCCGTCCCCCCTGGGCGGCCCTGCTGCTTTTCGGCGTGCCGGTGCTGATGCTGCTGCCCCTCAAGCTGTTGGCCCTGTACCTTTTTGGCAGGGGCCATATGGCCAGCGGCCTGGGTTTGATCGTGGGCGCCAAGGTGGTGGGCACCGCGCTCGCTGCACGGTTGTTCCAGCTCACCCATCCCACGCTGATGACCATGGCGTGGTTCGCGCGCCTGTACAAACCCTGGAAGCGCTGGAAAGACCGCGTGCTGCTGCAAATGCGTGGCTCGTGGCCGTGGCGCCTGGGTCGGGTTCTGAAGGGCCGTGCAAAGCGGATGGTCGCCCGAATCCGCCGGGCACTCACTCCCGGGCCCTAACGCAACGACCATGACACGCTGATGCCGACCGAACACCGAACTCCCGACCTGCGCAGCCTGATGCGTACCTTCCCGCGCCCCGGGCGGCTGACGCAAATCCTTGTCAGGCCTGCGCGCCGTGCCGCTGTGCATTCTGTCGACACCACCCTGGCACTGGCGGGTATCGGGCTGCGGGGTGACCGCATCGCCACCTCCGGGGCGGCACAGCCCGGTGGCAGCAAACGGCAGGTGACCTTGATCCAGGCCGAGCATCTTCCGGTGATTGCGGCACTCAGTGGTTTGGCGACGGTGCCCGCAGCGCTGCTGCGCCGCAATCTGGTGGTGTCGGGTCTGAACCTGCTGGCCGCGAAGTCACTGTTTCGCGACCAGCCGATGCAGCTTCGCATCGGCGAGGTGGTGTTGGAGATCACCGGCTCGTGCGAGCCCTGCTCGCGCATGGAAGAGCTGCTGGGCCCCGGCGGCTACAACGCCATGTGCGGCCATGGCGGGCTGACGGCCCGGGTGCTGGTGGGCGGCAGGCTGCACATGGGCGACCCCGTGGTGTGCGAGCCGTGGAAACCGCCTGGCCAGCTGGACTTGCTATGAAGCTTGCACCGCCTGACATCTGACACGCCGGGCGGTCCGGCACGGTGCGAGAAAGCAGGCTCTGCTAAGGCTTGACGGCAGTCTCGCCCGCAGGAACCTGCAGGCCCAGCAACTGTGCCAGCTGCGACGTGGGCAAGGAGCCCTCCTGCGTGACCAGTGCACCGGTCTGCGCGTGCGGCCCCACCAGGGTGGGGATCGAGGCAAATCCGAACCGGTTCAGCAAGGCGGTGTTTTTGGCCACCACAGCTTTTTGCGCGTCGATATCACCCGCCGCTGAAATGCCGCCCTGCTTGCCCAGCAAAGAGGCCTCGTGGGCGTCCATCGCGGCCACCGGGTCTTTCGCCGCCAGCAAGGTGGCGCCCTGGGACGTGCTTGACGGGTTGAGCAGGCCCACCGGAATCCAGACAAAGCGGGCTTGCGACTTCAGCGGTTTGGCGGCCTCCCAGAGCGCGCCGCAATGCGGGCACTGCGCATCAAAAAACACGTAATAGGTCCGCGCGCTCATGGCAGAACCGACCGGGAACCCGCCCGCCTCGGCGGCAATTGTGGCCACCGATACCGGCTCGGTGGTGGCCGTGGCCGGGGCTGCCGTACCGGGCGCTTCGTTGCAAGCGACCAGCAGTGCCGAGGCCGTGCAAAGGATGGCAAGCCACTTCAGGGCACGAAATGAAGGGGACTGAAAAAATGTAGGCATGGCGTGATTGTCCTCGCCCCGCAAACCCATGTCAGCCGCCTGTGCCATCGCCCTCCTCCATCAGCCCGCGCGAAGGGCAGCCCGCAACTGCACGCCGATCTCGGGTTTGTCGGCAAACGGATCGGTCGGGTTGCGTGCCTGCAGCACGTCTT
Organism: Synechococcus sp. UW140; assembly: GCA_943370905.1. Classification (GTDB taxonomy): domain Bacteria; phylum Pseudomonadota; class Gammaproteobacteria; order Burkholderiales; family Burkholderiaceae_C; genus Polaromonas. Next base: position 187,874 of record CALRSS020000003.1, on the reverse strand, counting down.
CGAGCCGGGTCTGCACCGACTGGATGGCCTTGGGGTGGCTGTAGATGTAGAACTGGTTGCTGGCGACCGCGTCGAACACGCGCTGCGCCACATCGGCCGCCGTGACCTTGCCGGAGCTCACCGCCTTGCCCGTCATCGCCTGCTGGATCATCTGGCTGCGGGTGGGTTGGTCACCCTTGAGTTCGGCCGGGCGGTTGCGGTGGCTCTCACCAATGCCTGTGGCCACAAAGAACGGGCACAGCACCGAGGCGCCGACCTGGTCCGTCACCAGACCCAAATCCTGGTACAGCGTTTCGCTGAGCGACACCACCGCATGCTTGCTGACGTTGTACACGCCCATGTTCGGTGGGTTCAGCAGGCCCGCCATGCTGGCGGTGTTGACGATATGGCCCTGCCAATCCGGGTCCTTGCCGGCGGCTTCCAGCATCATGGGGGTGAAGATGCGCACGCCGTGCACGACACCCATCACGTTGACGCCCAGCACCCACTCCCAGTCCTTGACGCTGTTCTCCCAGATCAGGCCACCGGAGCCGACGCCTGCGTTGTTGAACACCAGGTGCGGCGCCCCAAAGCGCTCCAGCACCGCGCGGCCCATGGACTCCATCTGCCCGGCGTTGGACACATCCAGCCTGAAGGACAACACCTGCGCGCCTGCCGCCGTCATTTCGGCTGCGGCCTTGTCAAGCGCGTCCTGCTGTACATCGACCAGCACGAGGTTCATCCCCAGTGTGGCGCCCAGGCGGGCGCATTCGAGTCCGAAACCCGAACCTGCGCCAGTGAGGACGGCGGTTTTGCCTTTGAAATCGGTGATCATGGTTTGCTCCTTGTTGGCAAGTTATCTGTGGGTGAAATCGCCCTGCCCGGCTCAGGCAGGACGCAGCATTTCAATGTGGGGAATGGCATCCTCAATGTAGGGCGCGCCGCTGGGCACAAACCCGTGCTGGCGGTAAAACTGCTCGAGGCGCGACTGGGCTCCGATGCGGATCGGCTGCAGGCCCCAATGGCGATGCAACTGGTTGATCGCCTGCTTCATCAACACGTGGCCGGCGCCCCGCCCGCGCGCAGAGGCGTGCGTGACGACCCGGCCTATGCTGGCCTCGGGATACTTCACACCGGCATCGAAGCAGCGCGCATAGGCCACCAGTTGCCCGGCTTGCCGCCCCAGCAGGTGCATGGCGTCGGCATCGGCGCCGTCCATGTCCTGGAAGACGCAGGCCTGCTCGACCACAAACACCGCACTGCGCAGTTGCAGCACCTCGTAGAGCGCTGCCGCGCTCAGGGACGCCAGCGCGGTGAACTGCCAGTCCATGTCGATGCTGCTCACGCCGCTCATGCTGGCGTGGCGGCTTTCAGGGCGTAGCCAATGCGCGGGAAGTGCACGTGTACCGTGCCAACGCGTTCGTCGGTACGGCGCAGCGTGTAGTGCATGCGGGTGGCGGCCAGCAGCTCGCCTTCGGTGGGCTCCGGTCCAAAGCTTTCGCTGGCGATGACCACGCGGCTGCCGAGCGGAATGCCATGCTCGTCCTGAAACGCATCGTCCGACAGCGCGGCTGGCGTGGCTGCTGCAGCAACAGCGATGGCGCCTTCGGCCGAAAATTTTTCCATCGTCCCGTGGCCCAGGGCCGCCATGCGGTCCATCCACTCCAGCACCAGCGGTGTGGCGTTCAGGATGTCCGCCAGGACCGGTGTGCGCACGCGGGTGAACCACAGCGGGTGGTACATGGAGAAGTCGGCCACGCAAGGCGCCTCGCCGAGCAGAAAAGGGTGCTCACCCAGCATGTGGGAAATGCGGCGCAGGAAGGATCGGTAACCGGCCGCTGCATCGACGGACCGGATGCGCGTCATGCCGGCGCTCATGGCCTTGCGGTCTTCACCAAAGGCACGGGCCGCTTCGGGGCCGGTTTTTTCAAACAGTTGCGCAAAACCCTTGGGCTGGGTGTTGTACGCCATGGACGTCCAGAACAGCGTGGTGTCGGCCCAGTGCGACAGCGTGCGGGCCAGTCCCTTGGCATGCACCGGGTACAGCGCCGGTTCGGGCTGCAGGTGTTCCAGCACGTCACAGATCAGCGCGGTGTCGCAGTAGATGTCGGCGCCGATCTGCAGCACCGGCGTCTTGCGGTAGCCGCCCGTCAGGGTCACCAGGTCCGGCTTGGGCATGATGGACGGAATGATCACGGACTTCCATGCCAGCTTTTTCGCGCCCAGCACAAGCCGGGCTTTTTCCGCGAAGGGTGACAGAGGGTAATGGTGAAGAATCAGTTCGCTCATGGGAGTCTCCTGGAGGTGTTATCGGTGGTCATGAAATGTTGCTGGGTGATGTGGGGATGGCCCGGCTGATGATGCTGTCCACATCGGCGCCCGGGCCCAGTGTGCCGAACACCTGCCCCCGGCCGCTGGTCAGGCGTGAATCACAAAAGGCGCTGAAGACGGCCGGCGGAGCACTGCGGCACAGCAGCGCCGCCTGTACGGCAAGGGCCACGTCCTGCGCCAGCTGGCGTGCTTCAGGTTCGCTGGTGGTGCCGTCCAGCCGCGCCGACAGCGCTGCCGCCAGCCGGTCCAGTGCAGGGTGGGCACCTTTGGCAAGGGCCAGCTCCTGCGCCAGGGCGGCCACCACGTCGGGCTTTCGCGTGGCACGCAGCAAGTCCAGCGCCATGATGTTGCCCGGGCCTTCCCAGATGGAGTTGAGCGGCATCTCGCGGTAGATGCGGGCCATGACGCCCTCACCCGCCGCCTCGACGTAGCCGTTGCCGCCCAGGCACTCCATGGCCTCCTGGGCGAAATGGCTGCCGCGTTTGCAGATCCAGAACTTGGCGACCGGTGTCAACAAGCGCGCGATCGCGGCCTCGTAGGCATCGCCGGGGTGGTCAAAAGCACGGGCCAGCCGGAGGGCCAGCGCCGTGGCAGCCTCGGACTCCAGCGCCAGATCGGCCAGCACATGGCGCATCAGGGGCTGATCGATCAGCCGCTTGCCAAAGGCCTGGCGCTGGACCGTGTGGTTGAGCGCAAGGCTCAGCGCCTGCCGCATCAGGCCGCTGGTGCCCAGGGCGCAATCGAGCCGGGTCATGCTGCCCATTTCGAGGATTTGCGGAATGCCGCGGCCCTCCTGGCCGACCAGCCAGGCCTGGGCGCCCTCGAATTCCACCTCGCTGCTCGCATTGGCCTTGTTGCCCAGCTTGTCTTTCAGGCGCTGAATGCGGATGGCATTGAGGCTGCCATCGGGCAGCACCCTGGGCAGAAACAGGCAGCTCAGGCCACCTTCTGTTTGCGCCAGGATCAGGAAGGCGTCGCACATGGGCGCCGAGAAAAACCATTTGTGACCGGTGACGGTGTAGCGCTCACCCCAGCCATCCTGACCAGACCGTGCCGCCTGCGTGGTGTTGGCGCGCACGTCCGAGCCACCCTGCTTTTCGGTCATGCCCATGCCCATCGTGAGCCCGGCCTTGGCCTGCCACGGTTTGAGCTCGGCATCGTAAGCGCGGCTGGTCAGCCCGGGCAGCCAGTCGGCGTTGATCGCCGTGTTGCCCCGCAGGGCCGGCACAGCGGCATAGGTCATCGAAATCGGACACAGGACCGATGGCTCCAGTTCGGTGAACAGCATGAAACCCGCTGCCCGGTGCACATGCGGTGACGGGCCTTCGTCGCGCCAGGGCGTGCCGTGAAGACCGGCGCTGGTGGCCAGGGCCATCAGTGCGTGGTAGCTGGGGTGAAACTCCACCTGGTCAATACGGCGGCCAAAGCGGTCGTGGCTGTGCAGCACCGGCGCATGGAGGTTCGCCAGGCGTGCATGGGTCTGCATGGCGGCATTGCCCAGCGTGGCGCCCAGCGCCGTCAGGGCGGTGGTGTCCAGTGCGGGCGCGTTGAAGGCCAGCGCGTCCTGCAAGGGGCGGTTGCTGCTGAACAGGTTGTAGTCCGCCAGCGGCAAGGGCTGGTTGAAGACTTCATGGGTGGCTTGCATGGTGTCTGGCCTGGTGTCTTGCCTTGAAGAGATCAGCCGCCGCAGGGATGCGCTTCAGAGCAGCTTGACCAGTTGCTTGCCGAAGTTGCGGCCTTTGAGGAGGCCCAGAAACGCCTCGGGCGCGGCTTCCAGCCCCTGCGCCACGCTCTCGCGCGGCCGCAGCTTGCCAGAGCCCACCAGCGCGCCGAGTTCTGCCAGCGCCTCGGGCCACACCTCCATGTGCTCGCTGACGATGAAGCCCTGTATCTTCAGGCGGCTGATCAGGATCAGCGCCGGTTGCGTCAGGGGCACCGGCTTGCCGTCGTACCCGGCAATCATGCCGCACAGCGCCACGCTGCCAAACGCGTTCATGCGCGGCAACACCGCATCGAGCACCATGCCGCCGACGTTTTCAAAATGGCCGTCGATACCGCTCGGGCAAGCCTCCTGCAGGGCCGCCGACAGCGAGGCCGCGTTGTCGTGCTGGCGGTAGTCGATGCAGGCATCAAAACCGAGTTCATCGGTGACGTAGCGGCACTTGTCCGTACCACCGGCAATGCCCACTACGCGGCAGCCGCGTGCCTTGGCCAGCGCACCCAGCGCGCTGCCCACAGCGCCCGAGGCGGCGCTGACCGTCACCGTCTGGCCAGCCTTCGGTTCGATGATCTTCACCAGGCCGTACCAGGCCGTCACGCCCGGCATGCCGACCGCGCCGAGGTAATGCGACAGCGGCACATGGGTGGTATCGACCTTGCGCAAGGCACCCGGCTGATCGGGGTTGACCACGCTGTACTGCTGCCAGCCGCCCATGCCGACGACCTTGTCGCCGGGCTGGAATTTCGGCGAGCGGCTTTCCACCACCTCACCTGCCGTGCCGCCCTGCATCACCTGGCCGAGCGCCTGCGGTACGGCGTAGCTTTTGCTGTCGCTCATGCGCCCGCGCATGTACGGGTCGAGACTCAGGAAATGGTGGCGGACAAGCACCTGGCCGTCCTGCAAGGGCGGCGTGTCACTGGACACCAGCATGAAGTTGCTGGCCGCTGCCTCGCCCACGGGCCGGTTGTCGAGAAGGATTTGCTGGTTGACGGGCATGGGGGTCTCCGGTGGGGTGGGTGGAGGCTGGTGCCTCCATCGATGATCAGTCGGTGATCAGTCGTGCTCAATCGGTTGAAAGGGTGCCGGCACCGCTGCCGCTCTGCGCCTCAGCCGGCCGGCGCCTGACGTACTTGAAGGTACCCGTCGAGTGCGCGCAGGCCTGTCCGGCGGCGTCAAACAGGGTGGCCTCGGTGAAGGCGAGCGTGGCGGTGCGGTGGATCAGGTGGCCTTTGCCGGTGAGCTTGCTGCCGTCACCGGGCGCGGGCCGCATGAAGCTGGTCTTCATCTCGATGGTGACCACGCCCATGTCTTTCTGCACACTGCGCGCCGCGGTGGCCATGGTGACGTCGAGCAGCGTCATGACGGCCCCGCCGTGCGCCACAGCAAAGGAATTGAGGTGCTCGGGGGCTGGTGTGTAGCCCAGCTCCGACTCGCCGCCCTCGAATACGTCCAGCGTGAACCCCAAGTGGGTGACAAAGGGGATCTCGGCGCCGAAGTTCGGGTCAAACATGGTGCTCAGCCGCCAGTGATCACGCTGACACCACCATCCACCGCCAGCCACTGGCCGGTGATGTGCTTGCCGGCATCCGACGCATACAGCACACACAGGCCCTTGAGGTCTTCGTCATCGCCCAGACGGCCCAGCGGCGCGTGGGAGGCCAGCTTTTCCTCACCCAGGGCCTTGAGCGTGCCCACCGTCATCCGGCTGGGGAAGAAACCCGGGCAGATGGCGTTGACGGTGATCTGGTGCTGGCCCCATTCGCAGCCCAGTGCACGGGTGAAATTGATGACCGCACCTTTGGAGGTGTTGTAGGCGATGGTGGTCATCTCGCGCGGGTTGCCGCCCAGGCCAGCGATGGATGCCACGTTGATGATGCGGCCCGACTTGCGGGGAATCATGCTGTGCTTGGCAATATGCTGCGACAGGATGAAGTAGCCGCGGATGTTGAGGTTCATCACCTTGTCCCAGGCCTCAACCGGGTGGTCCTGGGCCGGCGCGCCCCAGGCAGCACCCGCGTTGTTGACGAGGATGTCCACATGGCCGAAGCGCTTGATGGTTTCGTCGGCCAGCGCGCGGATGTCGGCTTCCTTGGCGCAGTCGGCGGCGATCCAGTCCACGTCGATTCCGGCGGCCTTCAGAATGGCTGCCGATTCCTGCAGGTCTTCTGCCTTGCGCGAGCTCAGCATCACGCGGGCGCCCGCCTCGCCCAGCGCCTGGGCCAGTTGCAGGCCCAGCCCGCGGGAGCCGCCAGTGACGAGCGCGGTCTTGCCCTTGAGGTCAAACAATTGCTGGATGGTTCGTGTCATCGGATGTCTCCTGAACGTTGTGGTGTTGTGGTGTTGTGGGGTCAGTGTGCGCCTGGAAGGACGCCACTGGAATCATTTCGGCAGGTCCGTTACCCACCGCTGGCACACTGAAAATCGTTGCCGGGAATCGCTGTTCAAAGTAGAGCACAAGAAAGCGATCGCGGGCGAGCGCCGCTGTCGTGCGAGTGACTGGCGGCCCCCTGTGTCAGGCCCGCGTCGTGATTCTGGAGCGCACATAAATTAGCCCAAAACCCACTGCCGCGACCACGCCGCCGCCGGCCACCAGCGACCACCCCAGCGTGTCGCTCCGGCGCAGCACCGACAGCCCCAGCACCAGCGTGAGCAGGCCGCCGTAGATCAGGATCCAGATCAGAGCCTGCAGGCGGGCCACGAAGCGGTCGCCAGCGGCATCAGCAGAGGGCTTGAAAAAAGGCATCAGAACAGCTCCTCGGGGAAATCGGCACAGGTCAGGTCGCGGTTTTCCACCACCTGCAGCCATGCGCCGATCTTCGGCAGCTCGTAATGGTAGAAATAACGCACAGCCCCTAGTGTGCCTGTTGCGGATTCCCCTGCCGCCAGCGCCACATCCAGCCAGACCCAGGCCAGCACCGTGTGGCCGAAAGCCTGCATATAGGGCACGGCATTGGCCAGCGCGTCGCCCGGCACGCCAGTCGCCCACGCTGCCTTGGTCGCGCTGCCCACGTGCTGCAGTGCTTTGCCCAGTGCATTGGCATGCGCTGCCAGCTCGGGCACCTGGATGGCGCGCTCGATGGTGGCATTGATACGGCCCGCCAGCAGCTTCAGGCCCCTGCCCCCTTCCATCACCACCTTGCGGCCGAGCAAATCCATCGCCTGGATGCCGTGCGTGCCTTCGTGGATCATGTTCAGGCGGTTGTCGCGCCAATATTGCTCCACCGGAAAATCACGCGTGTAGCCGTAACCGCCGTGCACCTGGATGGCCAGCGAATTGGCCTCCAGACACCATTCGCTGGGCCAGCTCTTGGCAATCGGCGTCAGCACCTCCAGCAGCAGCCGTGCCTCGTCGGCGGCCTCGGCCTCCGCCGTGTGGTGCTCATCAACCAGCCGCGCGCAATAGAGTTCCAGCGCCAGTGCGCCCTCGCAATAGGCTTTTTGCGCCAGCAGCATGCGTTTGACGTCAGCATGTTCGATGATGCGGCTCTGCGGCGCCGACGGGTCCTTACCCGCACCGGTGATGGGTCTGCCTTGCGGACGGTTCTTCGCGTACTCGAGGCTGGCGTGGTAGCCCGCCATGCCCAGCATGGTGGCGGCCATACCGACGCCGATGCGGGCCTCGTTCATCATGTGGAACATGCAGCGCAAGCCTTCATGGGGCTTGCCGACCAGATAACCCACGGCGCCGGCGCCGTTGCCATCGAATCCACCCGATTGGCCCACAGGGTACTTGCCTTCGCCAAAATTCAGCAGCGTGTTGGTGGTGCCGCGCCACCCCAGCTTATGGTTCAGGCCCGCCAGCGCCACATCGTTGCGCACGCCAGTGAGTTCGCCCTGCGGGTTGACCATCTTCTTGGGCACGATGAACAGCGAAATGCCGCGTGTGCCGGGGATGAGCTTGCCATCCGGCCCCGGAATCTTGGCCAGTACCAGGTGGATGATGTTTTCCGTCAGCTCATGCTCGCCGGCGGAAATCCACATCTTGTTGCCCTTGAGCCGGTAGCGCGGGCCCAGTGGGTCGGCTTCAAAATCATCCCCGTCAGGCACAGCGCGCGTCATCACGTCGCTGAGGGACGATCCCGCCTGCGGCTCCGACAGGCACATGGTGCCCGAGAAGCGCCCCGAGAACTCATGGCGCGCAAACGCCTCTTTCTGCACCTCGGTGCCATGCACCATCAGCAGGTTCGCGTTGCCGGTGGTCAGCATGCCCGAGCCGATGCTGACCGAAGCCATCGCGAAGAAGGCGTTGGCAGCAGACTCGAGCGTATAGGGCAGCTGCATGCCGCCCATGTCGTAATCCTGTGCCGCACTGAGCATGCCGGACTCGGCATAGGCCTTCTGCGCATCATGCGTGGCCTGCGGCAGGATGACTTTTTCGCCGTCGAAGTGCGGCTCCTGCATGTCGACCGTGCGGTTGAACGGCGCGTACTTCTCACGGGCAATGCGCTCGCACGTGTCCAGCACCGCGTCAAAGGTGTCCCTGGAGTGATCTGCGAATCGCGCACGCTGGCTCAGGGACTCGGCGTCGAGCCACTGGTACAGCAGAAAATCAATGGTGGAGCGAAGCGACATGAATCCCTGTTCCTTCAGTAAAACCCAGCTCGCTGTCAGGCAAGTGGCTTGGCCAGTGCCAGCGCGGAACCGGCTCCGCCGGGCCGCAGCTGGCGTCCCATGAGGGGATGACGCCGAAGGCGGCGCAGGGGGGGCGTTAGATCACTTCAAAAATACCCGCTGCGCCCATGCCGCCACCAATGCACATGGTGACACAGACACGCTTGGCACCGCGGCGCTTGCCTTCGATGAGCGCATGGCCCGTCAGACGTTGACCGGTCACGCCGTAGGGGTGACCCACAGCGATGGCGCCGCCGTTCACATTGAGTTTGTCCATCGGAATGCCCAGCTTGTCGGCGCAGTACAGCACCTGCACGGCAAACGCTTCGTTGAGCTCCCACAGGTCGATGTCGCCGACCTTCAGGCCCAGCTTGGCCAGCACCTTCGGGATGGCAAACACTGGACCAATGCCCATCTCGTCAGGCTCGCAGCCAGCGACCGCAAAACCGAGGAAGCGGCCGAGAGGCTTCAGGCCCTTTTTCTCGACCACGGTTTCGTTCATCACCACCACCGCACCGCCGCCGTCAGAGAACTGGCTGGCGTTGCCTGCGGCGATCACGCCCCCGGGAACGGCGGGCTTGATGCCGCTGATGCCTTCTTTGGTCGTGCCTTCGCGAATGCCCTCGTCCTTGCTGACGGTGACCTTCTTGGTGATCAGACCCATCACCGGATCGGCCACACCGGCCATCACGGTGATCGGTGCGATCTCGGCCTCAAAGCGGCCGGCCGCCAGCGCTGCCGTGGCTTTTTGCTGGCTCAGCGCGCCGTACTCGTCCATGCGGTCGCGCGAGATGCCGTAGCGCTTGGCCACCTGCTCGGCGGTCTGCAGCATGTTCCAGTAGATCTCGGGCTTGTTCTTGGCGAGCCAGGTGTCCTGCAGCATGTGGGTATTGGCTTCCTGCTGGACGCAGGAAATGCTTTCCACGCCGCCGGCCACATAAATGTCGGCCTCGCCGGCGATCACGCGCTGCGCCGCCGTGGCAATGGTCTGCAGGCCGGAAGAGCAAAAACGGTTGATCGTCATGCCGGACACGGTGACCGGGCAACCGGCGCGCAGGGCAATCTGGCGGGCGATGTTGGAGCCGGTGGCGCCCTCAGGCGTGGCGCAGCCGATAATGACGTCGTCCACTTCGGCGGCTTCGATGCCGGCGCGCTGGATGGCGTGCTCGACAGCGTGGCCGCCCAGCGTGGCGCCGTGTGTCATGTTGAAGGAACCCTTCCAGCTCTTGGCAAGCGGGGTGCGGGCGGTGGAAACAATGAGGGCTGATGTCATGAAATTCTCCGGTGTCTGGGACGTGAGGTGACGCTAATTACTTTGGGGTTCAGGTCGACTGGTTGAAAGTCTTGCCCTCGGCCGCCAGGCGTGCCAGCAGCGGCGCCGGCTGCCAGAATTTCGCGTCGTCCAGCGGGTTTTTGGCAAAACGCTTCATGCTCTCCACCACATTGAACAGGCCCACCTGGTCGGCGTACAGCATGGGGCCGCCACGGTAAATCGGGAAGCCGTAACCCATCAGGTAGACCATGTCGATGTCGCTGGCCTTGGAGGCAATGCCCTCCTCCAGAATGTGCGCCGCTTCGTTGACCAGCGCATACACCAGGCGCTGCACAATTTCTTCATCAGAAATCTTGCGCGGGGTGATGCCCAGGCTCTTGCGGTGGTCTTCAATCATCTGCACCACTTCGGCATTGGGAATGGCGTCGCGCTTGCCGGGCACGTAGTCGTACCAGCCGGCGCCGGTCTTCTGGCCAAAGCGGCCTTTCTCGCAAAGCAGGTCAGCCGTCTTGCTGTATTTCATGTCCGGTTTTTCGGTGTAACGGCGCTTGCGGATGGCCCAGCCGATGTCGTTGCCGGCCAGATCGCCCATGCGGAACGGGCCCATGGCAAAGCCGAATTTCTCGATGGCCTTGTCCACCTGCGCCGGCGTGCAGCCTTCGTCCAGCAGGAAGCCGCCCTGGCGGCCGTACTGCTCGATCATGCGGTTGCCGATGAAGCCGTCGCACACGCCCGAAACCACCGAGGTCTTCTTGATCTTCTTGCCCAGTGCCATCACCGTGGCCAGTACGTCCTTGCCGGTCTTGGCGCCGCGAACCACCTCCAGCAGCTTCATCACGTTGGCCGGGCTGAAGAAGTGGGTGCCGATCACGTCTTGCGGACGCTTGGTGAAGGCGGCAATCTGGTTCATGTCGAGCGTGGAGGTGTTGGAGGCCAGAATGGCACCGGGCTTCATCACGCGGTCCAGTTCCTTGAAGACCTTTTCCTTCACGCCCATGTCCTCAAACACCGCCTCGATCACCATGTCGGCGTCTTTCAGCTCGTCGTAGCTGAGGGTGGTGCTCAGCAGGCTCATGCGCTGCTCGTACTTGTCCTGCTTGAGCTTGCCCTTCTTGACCTGCGCTTCGTAGTTCTTGCGGATGGTGGCAATGCCCTTGTCGAGCGCTTCCTGCTTCATCTCGAGCATCTTCACCGGGATGCCGGCGTTGAGGAAGTTCATCGAGATGCCGCCGCCCATGGTGCCGGCGCCAATGACGGCCACCGACTTGATCTCGCGCTTGGGGGTGTCTTCCGGCACATCCGGAATCTTGGACGCAGCCCGCTCGGCCATGAAGATATGGCGCAGTGCGCGGCTTTCCGGCGTCCACATCAGGTTGATGAAGATCTCGCGCTCAAACGACAGGCCGTCTTCAAATTTCTTCTTCGTGGCGGCTTGCACGGCATCGACGCACTTGAGCGGCGCCGGGAAGTTCTTCGCCATGCCCTTGACCATGTTGCGGGCGAACTGGAAGTAGGCGTCACCATTGGGGTGTTTGCATGGCAGGTCGCGCACCAGCGGAATGGGCCGCGTGTCGGCCACCGACTGGGCAAAGGCCAGCGCTTCGTCTTTCAGGGCCTCGGGCGACGAGGCCATCTTGTCGAACAGCTTTTGGCCAGGAATCTGGGCCAGCAACTCGCTTTTCACCGGCTCGCCGCTGACGATCATGTTGAGCGCTGGCTCCACCCCCACCACGCGCGGCAGGCGTTGCGTGCCGCCTGCGCCGGGCAACAGGCCCAGCTTGACCTCAGGCAATGCCACGCTGCAGCCGGGTGCCGCGATGCGGTAGTGGCAGCCCAATGCCAGCTCCAGTCCACCGCCCATGCAGACCGAGTGAATCGCAGCCACCACAGGCTTGCCGGAATTTTCAACCGCGCGGATCACACTGTGCAGGTTTGGTTCGGACATGGCCTTGGGCGTGCCGAATTCCTTGATGTCTGCACCACCCGAGAACGCCTTGCCGGCGCCAGTGATCACGACCGACTTCACCGCGTCGTCGGCGTTGGCCTGCTGCAGGTGCTGCGTCAGGCTGAGCCGGGTGGCGTGCCCGAGACCATTGACGGGTGGGTTGCTCAGCGTGATCAGGGCGACGCTGCCGTGGACTTCATAGAGGGTTGTCATGGCACTGCTTCTTTCGTTGGAGAGGTTTTGCTGTCTCGGATGGGTTCAGAGGGATTCGATGACGGGATGATCGGACCGTTTCGGTGGGTGTGTCTGTCCGCAATGCAATCGACAAGCATTCCGGAGACTCGAAAATAGTACGATCGTTCTTTTCTTATTGTAGGGGGGCCGGGTCACTGTACAAGGCCTGGAAGCCACGAAGACGGCCCCGGTTGTCTCTGCGGTGACAATCCGGCAGGTTTTTTACACCTCCAGCCACTCTTTGCGAATGTACGCGTCGGCGCGCAGGGAGTCGGGTGTGCCGTCGAACACGATGCTGCCATGGCCCATGACGAGCGCACGGTCCGAGATGGCCATGGCGATGGTGAGCTTCTGCTCGATCAGCAGCACCGAGATACCCCGGCTCTTGAGCGTCTGCAGGTACTGCCCCACCAGTTCGACAATCTTGGGCGCCAGGCCCTCGGTGGGTTCGTCAATGATGATGAGGTCGGGGTCCCCCATCAGCGTACGGCACAGCGTGAGCATCTGCTGCTCGCCGCCCGAGAGCACGCCGGCCTCGGTGTGCTGGCGCTCCAGCAGGCGCGGAAACATCCGGTACATGTCGTCAAAGCCCCAGCGCGAGCCCTTGCCGCTGCCTTTTTGGCCCAGCAGCAGGTTCTGGTGCACGGTGAGCTTGGGAAAGATGTCGCGGTTTTCGGGCACGTAGCCCAAGCCCAGATGTGCGATCTGGTAGGCCTTCTTCCCGAGGATTTCTGCATCTTTCCAGCGGATGGAACCCTGGCAGTCCACCAGGCCCATGATGGCCTTGGCCGTGGTGGAGCGCCCGGAGCCATTGCGGCCCAGCAAGGCGACGATCTGACCCGGCTGCACGTCGAAGTGCACGCCGTGCAACACATGGCTTTTGCCGTAGAAGGCGTGGAGGTTTTCAATGTGCAGCATCAGTGACCTCCGCTCACAGCTTGGGCATCTGCCACCGACGAACCCAAATAGGCTTCCTGCACCCGCTGGTCGGCGCGCACCCGCTCGGGCGTGTCGTAAGCAATGATTTCGCCGTAGACCACCACCGCAATCTTGTCGGCCAGGCCAAACACCACCCCCATGTCGTGCTCCACCGTCAGCAAGGTCTTTCCCACCGTGACCTGCTTGATCAGCTGGATGAAGCGGCCCGTCTCGGAGCGGCTCATGCCGGCCGTCGGCTCGTCGAGCAGGATCACGCTGGCACCGCCGGCGATGGTGATGCCGATTTCCAGCGCGCGCTGCTCGGCGTAGGTCAGGTTCATGGCAAGCACATCGCGCTTCCTGTCGAGCTTGATCATTTCCATCAGCTCATCGGCACGCTCATTGGCATCGTCCAGATCGGCCAGGAACTTCAGGAAGCTGTACTTGTAGCCCAGGCTCCACAGTACGCCGCAGCGCAGGTTTTCGAACACGCTGAGCTTGGGGAAGATGTTGGTGATCTGGAAGCTGCGGGAAAGCCCCATGCGGTTGATCTCGAACGGTTTTTTGCCATTGATGCGCTGCCCGTGGAGCAATACCTCGCCGCTGGTGGGCTCGAAGCGGCCGCTGATGAGGTTGAACAGCGTGGACTTGCCCGCGCCATTCGGGCCGATGATGGCGACGCGCTCGCCGGCCTGCACCTGCAGGTTGGTTCCCCGGATGATCTCGGTCCTGCCAAAGCTCTTGCGCAGGTCCTTGAGCTCCAGCGAGCAGCCATCGCCCTGGATGCCGGATGGTTGGGCAGGGGCGGTCACAGCAGATCCCTCCGTTTGATTTCTTTTTCAATCTCGCTCTGGATGTCGCTCCACTGCACCAGGAACTGGCGCCGCGTGAGCTCGAACAGGCCCAGACCGGTGATGAGGAGAAAGCCCGCGCCCAGCCAGCTGTTGATGTTGGTGGCGTTGAGCTTCACGCCCATGAAGCTGAGCTCGGCCCCCAGCGCCGCGTTGAGCTGCAGGTGGTAGACCATCTCGACCATGGCGGCCGCGCCCGCCAGCGCCGTGAGTGCGGTCAGGGCCAGGCCCAGATAGCCAACCCAGAGTTCCCTGAGCTTGCCGAACGACGCCACCCGCAGGTTCATCATGATCAGGCTGGCGATGCCGCCGGGCGCATACATCACCATGAAGAGGAAGATGAGACCGACATACAGCAGCCAGGCCATCGTCAGCTCGGACAGCAAAATCAGCGCCAGCACCAGCAGCCCGGCGCCGATGACGGGCCCGAAGAAGAAGGTGGCGCCGCCCAGGAAGGTGAACAGCAGCAGGCCACCAGAACGCACGCCGCTGACCACCTCTGCCGTGACAATCTCCGAATTGATGGCAGCGAGGCCGCCACCGATGCCGGCGAAAAAGCCCGCGATGATGAAGGCGTAGTAGCGCACACGCTGCGTGTTGTAGCCGATGAACTCGACTCGCTCCGGGTTGTCGCGCACCGCGTTCAGGATGCGGCCCAGCGGCGTCCGCGTGAAGGCGAACATGGCGGCAGTGCAAATAAAGCAGTAAAACGCGATCAGGTAATACACCTGCACCTGTGGCCCGAAGGTGATGCCGAACAAGGGCTTGCCGTAGGCGCGGTTGGTCGTGATGCCACCCTCGCCGCCAAAGAACTCGGGCAGCATCAGCGACATCGCGAAGACCAGCTCGCCGACCCCCAGCGTGATCATGGCGAAGGTGGTGCCGGCCTTCTTGGTCGTCACGTAGCCGAGCAGCACGGCAAAAAAGAGACCGGCCAGGCCACCCACCAATGGGATCAGCGGCAGCGGAAGAAAGATGGCGCCCTTGGCTGCCAGGTTCATCGCGTGAATGGCCAGGAAGGACCCCAGCCCGGCATAGACGGCGTGGCCGAAGCTCAGCATGCCGCCCTGCCCCAGCAGGATGTTGTAGCTCAGGCAGACGATGACCAGATAGCCGGCCTGCGACAGCATGGTCAGCGCCAGGCTGCTCTTGAACATCATCGGCGCCGCGATCAGCAGCAGCGCATAGAGGCTCCAGAGCACCCAGCGCCCCACGTTGAAGGGCTTGAATTCGTAATACGTTTTTGACATCGGTCCGCCTCAGTCTTCCCGGGTGCCCAGCAGGCCCTTGGGACGGAAGATCAAAATCAGCACCAGCAACAGGAAGGGCAGGATGGGCGCCACCTGCGAAATCGTGAGCTTGAGCAGCGGATAGCCGAAGGTCTCGGGCGTCACGCTGACATGGAGCTGGCCCAGCATGCTCATCAGGGACTGGTCCATCGCCACGGCAAAGGTCTGGATCAGCCCGATCAGCAGCGAAGCCAGAAAGGCGCCACTGAGCGAGCCCATGCCGCCCACCACCACCACCACAAAGATGATGGCGCCCACAGACCCAGCCATCGCGGGCTCGGTGACAAAGGTGTTGCCGCCGATGACACCGGCAAGCCCCGCCAGCGCCGCGCCACCACCGAAGACCAGCATGAAGACCCGCGGCACGTTGTGCCCGAGGGACTCGGCCGTGTCGGGGTGGGTGAGTGCCGCCTGGATCACCAGACCGATGCGCGTGCGCGTGAGCACCAGCCAGATGCTGGCCAGCATCACCACGGAGATCAGCATGATGAAAGCGCGCGACTTCGGAAAGTTGGTGCCGAACACCGTGAAGAGCGGCCCCTGCAAGCCCTCAGGAAGCACATAGTTGACCGCCGCGCGGCCCCACACCAGCTGCACCAGTTCCAGCAGCAGGTAAGACAGCCCGAAGGTCACCAGCAGTTCGGGCACATGGCCGAACTTGTGCACCTTGCGCAGACAGAAACGCTCAAACGCGGCCCCCATGGCAAACACCACCAGCGGCGCTACCAGCAGCGCCCACCAGAACCCAATGACCTGCGAGATGCTGTAGGCCACATAGGCGCCCACCATGTAGAAGGACGCGTGCGCGAAATTGAGCACACCCATCATGCTGAAGATCAGCGTCAGGCCGGAGCTGAGCATGAACAGCAGCAGGCCATAGCTCAGGCCATTGAGCAGGGAGATGGTGAAAAATTCCAAATTCATCAAGAACCGCCTGAAACTGGAAAGCTAAAGAAAAAGGCCCGAGGATGGGTCGGGCCTTCGCACCTGGCAGCGCTGGTCAACGCCAGTCAACCAGTCAATGCATCAGGAAGGACGCTTCATCTGGCACGACGTCGGCGTGCTGGCCACATAAGCCTCGTAGTACTTCACGGGCACGAAGGTGTAGCCGGTGTTCTCGGCGTCATAGCTGAACTTGCCGCCCGCCTTTTCCCACTTGTCGATGTAGAGGCCCTGCTGCAGCTGGTGGTCGGTCTTGCGCATCTCGACATCGCCATTGAAGCTCTTGAAGCGCAGACCCTCCATCGCCTTGGCCACCATGGCCGGCTCGGTCGACTTGGCCTGAGCCATGGATTCCGTCAGGATGGCAAACGCATGGAAGATGGCGCCGGTGTAGAAGTCGTCGTTGAACTTCTTCTTGTAGTCGGCCATGATCTGCTGGATCTCGCCACCCATGTTGAGGTGGTTGTAGGAGACCATGTACACGCGGCCAGCCGACGAGGCGCCCAGCGCGGTCGGTGTGCCCGTCACGCCGGCGTAGTAGGTGTAGAACTTCACATTGCTCAAACCGGCCTCGTTGGCTGCCTTGACGAGTAGCGAGAGGTCTGAACCCCAGTTGCCGGTGATGACGGTGTCGGCACCCGACTGCTTGATCTTGGCGACGTAAGGGGCGAAGTCACGCACCTGGGCCAGCGGATGCAGGTCTTCGCCGACGATCTGGATGTCCGGCCGCTTGGAGGCCAGATTGGCCTTGGCGAATTTGGCGACCTGCTGGCCGTGCGAGTAGTTCTGGTTGATCAGGTAGACCTTCTTGATGTCCTGCTGATCCTTCATGAACGCGGTCAGTGCCTCCATCTTCATGGAGGTGTCGGCGTCGAGGCGGAAGTGCCAGTAATCGCACTTGCTGTTGGTCAGATCCGGGTCCACTGCGGCGTAGTTGAGGTACAGCACCTCCTTACCGGGGTTGCGCTCGTTGTACTTGGACAGCGCATCAATGATGGCCAGCGCCGCACCGGAACCGTTACCCTGCACCACATAGCGGGCGCCCTGGTCGATGGCGGATTTCAGCGCGTTGGTGGTTTCCTGCGGGCTGAGCTTGTTGTCGATGCCAATGATCTCGAACTTCACGCCCGCCTTGTTTTTCTGGCTGAAGCGTTCGGCCAGGAACTGGAAGCCCTTGAGCTGATTGGTGCCGACCGCCGCCATCAGGCCGGACAGCGGGTCCAGCCACGCGATCTTGACGGTCTGGTTGAGGTTGACGCTGCCGGCGGCCGCGGCCGGCGCTGCCGCCTTGGCAGGCGGTGCGGCAGGCTTGGCGGGCGCCTGGGCCAGGGCCAGGCTGCATGCCAGCACGGAGGCGGCTACCGCCACGGAGGCAAAACGGCGGGGCATCGCGCCGCAAGAACGGGTTTGGGTTGTCATCCCTTGTCTCCTGAAATTTATGGAAAATTCAAAACAGTCGGCAAAACACACACTCAGCCCGCAGAGATTAGGTCAAAAGCAGCAGCGCCGGCTCGGGGAATGCCCTAGCCATGTCACGGAGGTGACCCCCACGCTTCTCGCTTCGCGTAGTGCGCTGCCCCCCGAGGGGGCCGCCCGCCCTGCGGCCCGGCAAAGCCGGTTCTGCGGCTCATGCTGGTGAAGAAAAGCCCATCGAAGCTTTTCAATCAAGACTGCGGCAATTTGTAGTCTTTCAGCAGTTCGCGCAGCTTGGTCTTGAGCATCTTGCCCGTCGCACCCAGCGGAATGGCGTCGACAAACACCACATCGTCCGGAATCTGCCACTTGGCGGTTTTGCCGTCGTAGAACTTCAGCAACTCTTCACGGCTGACCTCGGCACCGGGCTTCTTGACGATCACCACAATCGGCCGCTCATCCCACTTCGGATGGAACACGCCGATGCAGGCGGCCATCGCCACGGCCGGATGGGCCACCGCGATGTTCTCCACGTCAATCGAGCTGATCCACTCGCCGCCGGACTTGATCACATCCTTGCTGCGATCGGTGATCTGCAGGTAGCCGTCCGGGTCGATGGTGCCCACGTCCCCGGTCGGGAACCAGCCGTCCACCAGCGGATCGCCGCCCTCGCCCTTGAAATACTCGCGCACAATCCACGGCCCCTTGACATGCAGGTCGCCAAAGGTGGTGCCGTCCCAGGGCAGTTCCTTGCCGTCGGCGTCCACGATCTTCATGTCGACGCCGTAGATGGCCCGGCCTTGCTTGAGGCGGATTTTCATCTTCGCGTCTTCCGACAGTGCATCGTGCTTGTTCTTGAGCGTGCACAGCGTGCCCAGCGGGCTCATCTCGGTCATGCCCCAGGCGTGCAGCACTTCGACGCCGTAATCCTCGCGGAAGGCGTGGATCATCGCGGGCGGGCAAGCCGAGCCGCCGATCACCGTGCGCTTGAGCGTGGAGAACTTCAGCCCGGCCGGCTTGAGGTGGGTCAGCAGCATCTGCCACACCGTGGGAACACCTGCGGCGTAGGTGACCTTCTCGGCCTCCATCAGCTCGTACACCGACTTGCCGTCCAGCGCCGGCCCCGGGAACACCAGCTTGGCCCCGGTCAGCGCCGCCGAATAGGGAATGCCCCAGGCGTTGACGTGGAACATGGGCACCACGGGCAGGATGGCGTCGCGCGCCGAGATGCTCATCACGTCCGGCAAGGCGGCCGCATAGGCATGCAGCGTGCTGGAGCGGTGGCTGTACAGCGCCGCCTTCGGGTTGCCGGTGGTGCCGCTGGTGTAGCACATGCTCGACGCCGAGTTTTCGTCGAAGCTGGGCCAGGCATAGACGCCGGATTGGGTGCCGATCCAGGCCTCGTAGCTGATCAGGCCAGGCACGCCGGAGTCCTTGGGCAGGTGCGCGTCGTCGCACAGGGCGATGTATTGGCGAATCGTGGGGCAACGGGCGTGGACCGCCTGTACCAGAGGCAAAAAGCTGAGGTCAAAGCACAGCACCTGGTCTTCTGCATGGTTGGCAATCCAGGCGATCTGGTCCGGGTGCAGGCGCGGGTTGATGGTGTGCAGCACCCGGCCGGAGCCGCTGACGCCGTAATACAGCTCGAAGTGGCGGTAACCGTTCCAGGCCAAGGTGGCCACCCGGTCGCTGAAAGCCAGCTTCATGCCGTCAAGCGCGCCGGCGACCTGGCGCGACCGCTTCGCGGCATCGCGGTAGGTGTAACGGTGCACATCGCCTTCCACGCGCCTGGAGACGATTTCGGCGTCGCCATGGTGGCGCTCCGCGAACTCGATCAGGCCGGAAATGAGCAGTGGCTGGCTTTGCATTAACCCGAGCATCAGGGGGTCTCCATCAATTGTTGGGGGGAAAGTAACAGTGCGAACAGCCCATGTTCATGGGCTTCTGGCGCATGATGCCGCAGCCTTGCCGCCCCGTCATGCGGGATTGCCCGTGAATCTGCGGGCTCATGTCAGGTAGGGGACAATTTGGACATGACGCCTGCCGCACTTGCCACCCCTCTGCCAGACACGCCCCCACCTCTGATGACCGCTGCGCAACTCCCCTGGCAGGCTGGTTTTGCCCGGCTCGGGCCGGATTTCTACACCCGCCTGCAGCCCCAGCCTTTGCCCAGCCCGTACTGGGTGGGCCGCAACGAGGCCGTGGCGCGCGACCTGGGCCTCGACAGCGGGTGGCTGGCCTCAGAGGAAGCGCTGCAGGCCTTCACGGGCAGCAGCATCCTGCCGGGTTCGGAGCCGCTGGCCAGTGTCTACAGCGGCCACCAGTTTGGCCAGTGGGCCGGCCAGTTGGGCGACGGGCGTGCGATCCTGCTGGGCGAGATCAGCACGCCGTCGGGTCCGCAGGAAATCCAGCTCAAGGGCGCCGGGCGCACGCCCTACTCCCGTATGGGCGATGGCCGCGCGGTGCTGCGCAGCTCCATCCGGGAATACCTGTGCTCCGAAGCGATGCACGGGCTGGGTATTCCCACCACCCGGGCACTGTGCGTCACGGGCTCGGATGCGCCGGTGCGCCGCGAGGAGATCGAGACATCGGCCGTGGTGACCCGGACCGCGCCCAGCTTCATCCGCTTTGGCCATTTCGAGCATTTCAGCTACAGCGCGCAGCCCGGCCAGCTCAAGGCGCTTGCCGATTTCGTGATCCAGCAGCATTACCCGGAATGTCTGGAGGCAGACCAGCCCTATGCGGCCTTCCTGCAGGCTGTCAGCGAGCGCACGGCGCACATGGTCGCCGCCTGGCAGGCGGTGGGCTTTTGCCACGGCGTGATGAACACCGACAACATGAGCATCCTGGGCCTGACCATCGACTACGGCCCGTTCCAGTTTCTCGACGCGTTCGAGCCCGGCCACGTCTGCAACCACTCGGACACCGAAGGGCGCTACGCCTACAACCGCCAGCCCAACATCGCCTACTGGAACCTCTTTTGCCTCGGACAGGCCTTGCTGCCGCTGATGGACAACCAGGAACAGGCCCTGGCAGCGCTGGAGTCCTTCAAGACGGTGTTTCCCGAGGCGCTGCAGGCGCGTATGCGGGCCAAGCTTGGTCTGCCGGACGTGCAGCCGGACGATCTGGCGCTGATCGACAGCACCTTCCGGCTGCTGGCCAGCAACAAGGTGGACTACACCATCTTCTGGCGCAGGCTGGGCAGCTTTACGCCACAAAGCGGCCACGAGCCGGTGCGCGACCTGTTTTTCGACCGCGAGTCCTTCAACGCCTGGGCCCTGCAGTATTCGGAACGACTCGCGTCGGTTGACGCTGGTTTGCGCGCAGACCTGATGGCAAAGAGCAACCCGAAGTTCGTGCTGCGCAACCACCTGGGCGAAGAAGCCATACGCGCGGCGAAACTAAAAGACTTTTCCGCAGTCGATACCTTGCTGACGCTGCTGCAGTCCCCATTTGAGGAGCATCCCGGCCATGAGAGCCATGCCGGTTTCCCGCCGGACTGGGCGGCCTCGATTGAAATCAGCTGCAGTTCCTGAAACCCACCCACCCCACACCAGGATTGATCCATGCCCGCCAAGATCCAGAAAACCGATGCCGAATGGAAAGCCCTGCTGGCCGAAAAAGGCGCCGAGCCGGTGGCCTTCGAAGTCACCCGCCACGCCGGCACGGAGCGCGCTTTCACCGGGAAATACGAAGCCGTCTGGGCCGACGGGAGCTACCACTGCATCTGCTGCGGCGCGAAATTGTTCGACTCCGTGACCAAGTTCGACGCCGGTTGCGGCTGGCCCAGCTTCTCGGAGGCCGCCACGCCGGACGCCATCGAGGAGCATGTGGACCGCAAATACGGCATGACGCGGACGGAAACCGTGTGCGCCAGCTGCGGTGCGCACCTGGGCCATGTGTTTCCCGACGGCCCCACGCCGACCGGTTTGCGGTACTGCATGAACTCGGCGTCGCTGGATTTCAAGCCCAAGTAATGCCCTCACGGTGTACCGAGCCCCCACGGTCGCTCACTGCGTGTAGCTCCCTGCCCCCCAAGGGGGCCGCTGCGCCTGCGGCCTGGCAAAGCCAGTTCCGCGGCACCTGCTGGTGGAATACCGCCCCCGCGGTCGATCGCTCAACTCCGTTCGTCCTGAGCCTGTCGAAGGACTCGCCGCTTCCATCCGCCCTGAGGTATCGAAGGGCAGGTTCAACCCACGCCGTGCCCTCGGCTCCGTGATAATCCGCTCATGAAAATCCTGTTCGACTTTTTGCCGATTGCCCTGTTTTTTGGCATGTTCAAGTACGCCGAGGGTCACAAGGACTGGGCGGCAGCGACTGCCACGGAGTGGCTGGGCTTCATGGTGTCGGGCGGTGTGGTGGGCCCGGCCGAAGGTCCCGTGCTGCTGGCCACCGTGGTGGTCATCGTGGCCACACTGCTGCAGATCCTCTGGCTGAAAGCGCGTGGCCGCAAGATCGACACCATGCTGTGGATCAGCCTGGGGCTGGTCACCGTGCTGGGTGGCGCCACCATTTATTTCCACAGCGAAAGTTTCATCAAGTGGAAGCCCACCCTGCTCTACTGGGTCATGGGTGGCGCACTGCTGTTCGGCCAGCTGGTGCTGAAGAAAAACGGCATCAAGTCCCTGATGGGTGCCCAGATGACCTTGCCTGAGCCGGTCTGGCGCACGGTGAATTTCAGCTGGGTCGCATTCTTTGCCGTCATGGGCTGCCTCAACCTCTGGGTGGCCTTCAATTTCTCCACCAGCACCTGGGTCAACTTCAAGCTGTTTGGAGGTCTGGGCCTGATGCTGGTGTTTATCCTGGTGCAGGCCGTCTACCTCAACAAGCACATGAAAACGGACACCACGCCATGACCGCGCAACCGGGCGCCGGACCCCGGCCATTTCAGGTCAGCGAAATCGAGCGGCAACTGCGCGATCACCTGGCGCCGTCTCATCTGGAGGTGCTCGACGAGAGCGCTGCGCACGCCGGCCACAGTGGCGCCAATGGCCAGGGCTTTGGGAGCCACTTCCGCATCCGGATTGCCAGCCCTGCTTTCACGGGCAAAAGCCGCGTCGCACGCCATCGGCTTGTGTATGATGCACTGCAAAATTTCATCGACGAAGGCCTGCACGCGCTGGCCATCGAAGTCATCGATCCCGAGCTGACCCCTCGCACCTGACCGCCGGATGAACTGCCGGTTACTCTTTCGCTCTTTCGCTCTTGTCCCTCACGCTCATCAAAGGAATACTTTCCATCATGAAGAAGAATTTTCTGCTGACCACTGCTGCGGTCGCTCTGCTGACCCTGGGCGCCCAGGGCGCCATGGCCCAAAACCTGGCCGTCGTCAATGGCAAGGCGGTGCCCAAGACACGGCTGGAAGCACTGGCGCAGCAGGTTGCACGCACGGGCCGGCCGGTCACGCCTGAAATGGAAGGCCAGTTGCGCGAGGAAGTGATCGCGCGCGAGATCTTCATGCAGGAAGCCGACAAGCTGGGCCTGTCTGCGCGCGACGACGTCAAGGTGCAGCTGGAGCTCGCACGCCAGAGCATCGTGATCCGCGAACTGTTCGCCGACTACCAGAAGAAAAACCCGGTGTCTGACGCCGACATCAAGGCCGAATACGACAAGTTCGTCGCTGCCAACGGCGGCAAGGAATACAAGGCCCGCCACATCCTGGTCGAGAAGGAAGACGAGGCCAAGGCCATCATTGCCAGCCTGAAAAAGGGCGGCAAGTTTGATGTCATCGCCAAGAAGCAATCGAAGGACCCGGGCTCCGGCGCCAAGGGCGGCGATCTGGACTGGGCCAACCCCGCCAGCTATGTGCCGGAGTTCTCCGACGCGCTGTCGAAACTTGCCAAGGGCCAGACGACCGAGACCCCGGTGAAAACCCAGTTCGGCTACCACGTGATCCGGGTGGACGACATCCGCGACGCCAAGCTTCCGTCGTTTGACGAAGTCAAACCGCAGATCGCCCAGCAGATGCAGCAGCAAAAGCTGGCCGCTTTCCAGGAAGACTTGCGCAAGAAGGCCAAGGTCGAATAAGCGAAAAGTCGCATTCGCCTCGTCTGTCGAAAGCGGCCTTCGGGCCGCTTTTTTACGCCTGGTTGAAAATTTTTCCGGAAGGCAGTGGCTACCCGATTGACGCTGCCACGGGCGGCATGTCAAATCATCAGATCACTTATTACTTCTGGAGACCTTGATGTTGACATCAATTTTTCGCTCGGCCCTGCTGGCATGCGTCGCGCTGCTCGG
Organism: Synechococcus sp. UW140; assembly: GCA_943370905.1. Classification (GTDB taxonomy): domain Bacteria; phylum Pseudomonadota; class Gammaproteobacteria; order Burkholderiales; family Burkholderiaceae_C; genus Polaromonas. Next base: position 164,131 of record CALRSS020000003.1, on the reverse strand, counting down.
GTCCGCCGCGTGGGCGCAAACCGGCAAAACCGAGGTGCTGTGGCTGGGCCAGGCCGCCACCCGCATCACCACCCCCGGCGGCAAGGTGATCGTGATCGATCCCTGGCTCCTCACCAACCCGAAGACACCGGCGAACTTCAAGTCGCTGGAGGCGCTGGGCAAGGTGGACCTGATTCTGGTGACGCACGCCCACTTCGATCACTTTGCCGATGCGCCCGCGCTGGCCAAGCTGAACAACGTGCCGATGTACGGCCCGGCGGGCCTCAACCAGACTGTGGCCACCCTGGGCATCCTGCCGGCCGAGCTCTCGCCAAGGTTCGGCAAGGGCGGTACCCTGACGCCCTGGGGCCCGACCGGCCCCAAGATCACTGCGGTGCGCGCCGAACACTCCTCCGAGCTGGCCTACAAGAACCCAGCCACCGGCAAGGACGAAGTCCAGCCTGGTGGCGAGCCAGTGGGTTTCATCCTCGAGATGGAAAACGGCTTCAAGATCTGGCACATGGGCGATACCGCCGTGTTCGGTGACATGCGCCTCATCGGCGACATGTACCGTCCCGACCTCGTGATGATTCCGATCGGCGGCCATTTTGTGATGAACCCTGCCGACGCCGCCATGGCGGTGCGGGACATGATCAAGCCAAAGTTTGCGCTGCCCATCCACTACGGCACCACGCCGCAATTGCGCGGCACGACCGCTGAATTCCAGAGCGCCCTGGGGACTGCTCCCGGCACCCCGCGCATGCTGGTGGTGGACCCCGGCCAGAAGGTCGACTTCTGATGCGGGTCTGGCTGGGCCGGATGGCCTGGATCGCCCTGCCGTTGTTGCTGGCCGCCTGCGCCTCCCGGGCGCCCGCGCCTGTGACGGAACTGGCGCCCTCGGGCACCTTGCGAGCCGCCATCAATTTCGGCAACCCGATTCTTGCCGTGAAGAACGCGAGCACCGGTGCGCCGCAAGGCGTGTCCGTGGATCTTTCGCGCGAACTGGCGCATCGCCTCGGGGTGCCGATGGAACTGGTGACCTTCAATTCCGCTGGCAGCGTGGTGGATGCCGTCAAGGCTGCCAGGGTCGACATCGCCTTCGTGGCGATTGACCCGGTACGCGGCGCCGACATGCTGCAGACGCCGCCCTACGTCATCATCGAAGGCGCCTACCTGGTGAAGAACAGCTCGCCCATCAAGAGCAATGACGAAGTAGACCGGCCCGGCAACCGCATCGTGGTCGGCAACGGCAGCGCCTATGACCTGTATCTCACGCGGGAGCTGAAATCGGCCAAGCTGGTCAAGGCGCCCACGTCGCCAGCGGTTACCGATGTGTTCCTCGCGCAGAACATGGAAGTGGCGGCGGGCGTGAAGCAGCAACTGCAGGCTGACGCCCAGCGGCTTCCGGGCCTTCGGCTACTCGACGGCCGTTTCATGGTGATTCAGCAGGCCATGGGTTTACCCAAAGGCCGTGACGCCGGTGCGCGCTACATGGCGGCCTTCATCGAAGAGATGAAAGCCTCCGGCTTTGTCGCCGCTGCCCTGGCGCGGCACGGCATCGAGGGCGCAGCCGTAGCACCCCCTGCGTCAAGCCGCGCGCCCTGAACTCACCCCACCCAGCGGCGGGCGTTTTGCCAGAGCTGCATCCACGGGCTGGGCGCGCTGCGATCGCCTGAGGTCCAGCTCATCTGCACATTGCGGAAGACGCGTTCCGGGTGCGGCATCATCGCGGTGAAACGACCGTCGGCGGTGGTCACCGCCGTCAAGCCGCCTGCGCTGCCGTTCGGGTTGGCCGGGTAGGCTTCCGTAGGCTGCCCATGGTTGTCGGTGAAGCGCATGGCCGCAATGACCTGGTTGGCGTCGCCGCGCCGCGCGAAATTGGCGTAGCCTTCGCCGTGCGCCACCGCAATCGGCAACCGGGTACCGGCCATGCCTGCAAGGAAGATGCTGGGCGACGGCAGAATTTCCACCTGACTCAGGCGGGCCTCGAAACGTTCACTCTGGTTGGTGGTGAATCGCGGCCAGGCTTCCGCCCCTGGAATAATGTCGGCCAGTTCGGCAAACATCTGGCAGCCGTTGCACACGCCCAGGCCAAACGTGTCTTGCCTCGCAAAGAAGGTCTTGAACTGCTCGGCCAAGGCCTCGTTGAAGGTGATGGAACGGGCCCAGCCGATGCCGGCGCCCAGCGTGTCGCCGTAGCTGAAGCCACCGCAAGCCACCACGCCCTTGAAATCGGCCAGTTGCGCGCGACCGGTCTGCAGGTCGGTCATGTGCACGTCGCAAGCTTCAAAGCCCGCTTGCGTGAAGACGTAAGCCATCTCGACATGCGAATTGACGCCCTGCTCGCGCAGCACCGCCACGCGCGGACGCGCCGACAGGTTCAGCGCTGGCGCCTGCGCTTTCGACGGGTCGAAGCTCAGCTGCACGTGCAGGCCTGGATCGGCAGGCTCTCCGGCGCTGGCGTGCTCTGCGTCGGCACAGGCCGGGTTGTCGCGCTGCTGGCAGATCTTCCAGCTCACGGCATCCCAGACCTGGTGCAGGTCTTCCAGTTTGGCGCTGAACACCGCCTTGGTGTCGCGCCACACCTGGACTTCGCCCTTGCCCACCTCCAGCGCTGCATGCGCGGGTCGGGTCTTGCCGACAAAGTGGCTGAACTTCGACAGCCCGTGCTCGCGCAGCGTCTGCATCACGGCGTTGCGTTCCTCGGTGCGGACCTGGATCAACACGCCCAGCTCTTCATTGAACAGCGCCTTGAGCGTCAGCTCTTCGCGGCGTGCGCCGATCTGCGTTGCCCAGTTTTTGCTGTCGCCCGTGTCCATGCGGCTGTCGCTGATGCCGTCGCCTTCGACCAGCAGCATGTCGATGTTCAGGGCCACGCCCACATGGCCGGCAAAGGCCATTTCGCAGGCGGCCGCGAACAAACCGCCGTCGCTGCGGTCGTGGTAGGCCAGAATCTGGCCTTCGGCCCGAAGCTGGTTGACTGCGTGGACGAGGCTCACGAGGTCTTGCGGATCGTCGAGGTCAGGCACCTCGCCCTGCTCCATCTGCAGGGTCTGCGCGAGGATGGAGCCGCCCATGCGCTTCTTACCTTTACCCAGATCGATCAGGATCAGCGTGGTATCAGCTTCCTCTGCATTGAGTTGGGGCGTGAGGGTGGTGCGCACATCGGCCAGCGTGGCGAAAGCGCTGACGATCAGCGACACCGGCGCCGTGACCTTTTTGGCCTCGCCCCCCTCTGACCACACAGTACGCATCGACAGCGAATCCTTGCCGACCGGAATCGACACGCCCAGTGCCGGGCACAACTCCATGCCGACCGCCTTGACGGTCTCGTACAGCGCCGCATCCTGCCCGGACTCGCCGCAAGCGGCCATCCAGTTGGCCGAGAGCTTCACGCGTGGCAGCTCCATCGGTGCCGCCAGCAGATTGGTGATGGCCTCGCCCACCGCCATGCGGCCTGACGCGGCGGCATTGACGGCCGCCAGCGGGGTGCGTTCGCCCATGCTCATGGCTTCGCCAGCGAAGCCCTGGTAGTCGGCCAGCGTCACTGCGCAATCCGCCACCGGCACCTGCCACGGGCCCACCATCTGGTCGCGGTGCGTCAAGCCGCCCACGGTGCGGTCGCCGATGGTGATGAGGAAGCGTTTGGAGGCCACGGTGGGGTGGCTCAGCACGTCGATGGCGCTTTTTTGGAGGTCCACGCCAGTCAGATCGATGGGCTGGATGTCGTGTTTGACGGATCTCACGTCACGGTGCATCTTCGGTGGTTTGCCGAGAAGCACATTCATGGGCATGTTCACTGGTTCCGTTCGGGCTGAGCTGCCTGTCCTGAGCCCAGTCGAAGGGGTCGAAGCCATCCCTTCCACAGGCTCAGGGCGAACGGGAAGGTCCGACAGTACGAGCTGCTTTTCCTCGGTCGCCACGCCAATGACGGCAAACGGGCACCGCTCGCGCTCGCAGAAGGCGGTGAACTGCGCCAGTGACTCAGGCGCAATCGCCATCACGTAGCGTTCCTGGCTCTCGTTGCTCCAGATTTCCTTGGGCGACAGGCCGCTTTCTTCCAGCGGCACGGCACGCAGGTCAAAGCGCGCACCACGACCGGCGTCGTTGACAAGCTCCGGGAACGCATTGGACAAGCCGCCCGCCCCCACATCGTGAATGGCCAGGATCGGATTGGCTGCGCCCAGTTGGGCACACTGGTTGATGACCTCCTGCGCCCGGCGCTCGATCTCCGGGTTGCCGCGTTGCACCGAGTCAAAGTCAAGGCTGGCCGCGTTGGCGCCTGCCGCCATGGAACTGGCTGCACTGCCGCCCATGCCGATGCGCATGCCGGGGCCGCCGAGCTGGATCAGCAAGGTGCCGGCCGGGAACTGGATTTTCTTCGTGAGATCAGCATCAATGGTGCCAACGCCGCCCGCAATCATGATGGGCTTGTGGTAACCCCAGCGCTGGCCTGCGACGGTCTGCTCGTACTCGCGGAAGTAACCCGCGAGGTTGGGCCGGCCGAATTCATTGTTGAAGGCCGCGCCACCCAGCGGGCCTTCGGTCATGATCTGCAACGGGCTGGCGATGTGCTCGGGCTTTCCGTAGTCGCCATCGAAAAGACGGGACACGGTAAAACCGGTCAAACCCGCCTTGGGTTTGGAGCCACGCCCGGTGGCACCTTCGTCGCGGATCTCGCCGCCGGCGCCGGTCGAGGCCCCCGGAAACGGCGAAATCGCCGTCGGATGGTTGTGCGTCTCGACCTTCATCAGCACATGCATCAGCGCGTCGTCGGTGGCCGTGTAGGTTTGGTATGGCGTGCCGGCGTTGCCTGCAGCCGAGGCAGGCTTGGCAAAGAAGCGCTGAACGCGGGAGCCCTCCATCACCGAGGCGTTGTCGGAATACGCCACCACCGTGTGCTGCGGATGCAGCTTTTCGGTGTTGCGAATCATGGCAAACAGGCTTTTGTCCTGCGCCACGCCGTCAATCGTGAAGTCGGCGTTGAAGATCTTGTGGCGGCAATGCTCGCTGTTGGCCTGCGCAAACATCATCAGCTCGACATCGGTCGGATTGCGCTGAAGCTGGGTGAAGGCAGTCACCAGGTAATCGATCTCGTCGGCGGCCAGCGCCAGGCCGAACTCAGTGTTGGCGCGCTCCAGCGCCGCTTTGCCCCCCGTCAGCACATCGATGCTCTGCAGCGGCGCGCCCTGCAATTCGGTGAACAGCTTGGCGGCGTCCTCACGGCCAGACAGCACGCTTTCGGTCATACGGTCGTGCAGCAAGGCAGCGACCTCGGCGCGCTGGGCATCGGTCAGAGCGGCTTTATTGAAAAAACCGGACTTGACGGTGATGCGGTACTCGGTTATGCGCTCAATGCGCTTGATGGCCAGTCCGCAGTTGTGGGCGATGTCGGTGGCCTTGGACGCCCAGGGCGACACGGTACCCAGCCGGGGCGAGACCAGCAGCGTCAAGTCACCTGAGCGGTCTGCCCCCGCAGCCGCTGCAGGGCAAGGCTCTCCATAGGTCAACAGGGCCGCAAGCTGCGACTTCAGGGCAGGCGTTGGCTCAGCCTCGGTGGCCACCCAATGGACAAAGCGGGCGCTGATGCCGGAAATCTTGCCCTCGATGGCCTGCAGGCGGGGAAGCAACTGCTGGATACGGAAATCGCTCAGGGCGTTGATGCCGTGCGGCTCGCCCTCGAAAGTCGTCAGATGCAGGGTCACGGTACGGTGGCCTTGTAATGGGAAATTGGCAGCGCGAGGCTGAAAGATGGGGGAACGGACAGCGGAGCACCCTGCGGCGCTCGAACAAAGCCGAATTTTACCAGCGCACGCCGTCCCGCCCCGGACGCAAACCGCTGGCAAGCTGTGTTCGGGCCAAAGCCCCTGAGCGCGTCCAGAAAAAGCGGTCAGCGCCATGCGGTGGGATAATTAGGGGATGAGCATTACCTACAAAGACGCCGCAGGGATCGAAGGCATGCGCCTGGCCGGAAGGCTCGCTTCCGAGGTGCTCGACTACCTGACACCTTTCGTCAAGCCAGGTGTCACCACCAACGAAATCGACCGTCTTGCCCACGACTACATGACCCAGGTGCAAGGCACCATTCCGGCCACCCTGGGCTACGGCCCCCCGGGCTATGTGCCCTACCCCAAATCACTCTGCACCTCGGTCAACCACCAGGTGTGCCACGGTATCCCCAACGACAAGCCCCTCAAGAAGGGCGATATCGTCAACATCGACGTGACCGTCATCATCGAAGGCGGCTGGCATGGCGACAACAGCCGCATGTACCTGGTGGGCGAGGCATCCATTGCCGCCAAACGCCTGTGCCAGGTCACCTACGAAGCCATGTGGCAAGGCATCATGCGGGTCAAGCCGGGCATTCGCCTTGGCGACATTGGCTACGCCATCCAGACCTATGCAGAAAAACACGGCTTTTCGGTGGTGCGCGAGTTCTGCGGCCACGGCATTGGCACCAAGTTCCATGAAGACCCGCAGGTGCTGCACTACGGCCGGCCGGGTACGCTCGAAGAACTGGTGCCTGGCATGACCTTCACCATCGAGCCCATGATCAACGCCGGCAAGCGCGACATCAAGGACGGCCCCGAGAAAGACGGCTGGAGCATCGTGACGCGTGACCACTCCCTGTCGGCCCAATGGGAGCACACCATCCTGGTCACGCCGACCGGCTACGAGGTGCTGACGCTATCGGCCGGCAGCCCGGCGATCCCGGCTTTCGTGCCTCAGAGCACGCTCGCGCAGGTCGCGGTCAGCGCTTGACCTCGCTGCCCGCACTGCCTTCGCGCACCACGGCTGTGGGCTTCAGGCACGCATGAACGAGCTGGTGCATACCCGCGAACAGTACCGCAGCGGCAAGGCGGCCCTCTGGGACAGCCTGGCGGGCAGCGGTGCGTCGTCCCGCGGATTGCACAGCCTGCTGCAAAAGCTGGCCCGCCACACGGATGGCATCCTCAAGCAACTGTGGGAGGCTGCGGGCTTTCCTCCGGACGCCTGTTTAGTCGCAGTGGGTGGCTTTGGCCGCGGCGAGCTGTTTCCCCATTCGGACGTGGATGTGCTGCTGCTGCTGCCGGATGGCACCGACGCCAGCGCCGACGACGCGCTGAAAAGCCGGATCGAGCAATTCATCGGCAGTTGCTGGGACAGCGGACTGGAAATCGGCTCCAGCGTGCGCACCCTGGCCGATTGCATGGAAGAAGCCGCCAAGGACGTGACGGTGCAAACGTCACTGCTGGAGGCGCGCCTGATTGCCGGCCCCCGCAAGCAGTTTGCACGCCTGCAGCAACAACTGGAGGCCTTGATCGATCCGCAGGCCTTCTTTGTGGCCAAGACGCTGGAACTGCGCCAGCGCCACAACAAGTTCGAAAACACCCCCTACGCGCTGGAGCCCAATTGCAAGGAGTCGCCAGGTGGCCTGCGCGACCTGCAGGTGCTGCTGTGGGTGGCACGGGCGGCCGGTCTGGGCAAATCATGGGACGACCTGGCCCGCAATGGCCTGGCCACCGCCTTTGAGGTGAGGCAGATCAAGGCCAACGAGGCGTTGCTGAGCCTGATCCGCGCCCGCCTGCACCTGATTGCCGGGCGGCGCGAAGACCGCCTGGTGTTCGACCTGCAGACCGCCGTCGCAGAATCGTTCGGTTACAAGGCGGAATCCGACGACGGCCGCAAATTGCCGCGCCGCGCCAGTGAGGCGCTGATGAAGCGCTATTACTGGGCCGCCAAGGCGGTGACGCAGCTCAACCAGATCCTGCTGCTCAACATCGAGGAGCGCCTGAACCCCGACACGTCCACCTTGCGGCCGATCAACGAGCGCTTTCACGACAAGGCCGGCATGCTGGAGGTGGTCAGTGACGACCTGTATGTGCGCGAACCGCACGCCATCCTGGAAACCTTCCTGCTGTACGAAACTACGATGGGCATCAAGGGCCTGTCGGCCCGGACCCTCAGGGCCCTGTACAACGCGCGCGGGGTAATGAACGGCAAGTTCCGCAGTGACCCGGTCAACCGCGCCATGTTCCTGCGCATCCTGCAGCAGCCCGAAGGCATCACGCATGCCATGCGGCTGATGAACCAGACCTCGGTGCTGGGCCGCTATCTGTGGATCTTCCGCCGCATCGTGGGGCAGATGCAGCACGACCTGTTCCACGTCTACACCGTGGACCAGCACATCCTCATGGTGCTGCGCAACATGCGCCGCTTTTTCATGGCGGAGCACTCGCATGAATACCCGACCTGCTCGCAACTCGCCGCCGGCTGGGACAAGCCGTGGATCCTGTACGTGGCGGCGCTCTTTCACGACATTGCCAAAGGCCGTGGCGGTGACCACTCCGAACTCGGCTGCAAGGATGTCCGCGTATTTTGCCGCCAGCATGGCATTGCCAGGGCAGACTCCCGGCTGATTGAATTCCTGGTGGGCGAGCACCTGAGCATGAGCCGCATCGCCCAGAAGGAAGACCTGAGCAACCCGGAAGTGATTGCCGCGTTTGCCCAACGCGTGGGCAATGAACGCAACCTGACGGCCCTGTACCTGCTGACAGTGGCCGATATCCGCGGCACCAGCCCGAAGGTGTGGAACGCCTGGAAGGGCAAGCTGCTGGAAGACCTGTACCGCTACACGCTGCGGGTCCTCGGAGGCCGCGCGCCCGATGCCGATGCCGAGGTCGAGTCGCGCAAACGCGAAGCCCTGACCGCGCTGGCGCTGCATTCCGAACCCTTCGAAGGCCACAAGGCGCTCTGGGACACGCTGGACGTGAGCTACTTCATGCGCCACGAAGCGGCTGACATCGCCTGGCATGCGCGCCAGCTTTCGCGCCATGTCGGCACCGCCAGGGCCATCGTGCGGGCCCGCCGCTCCCTGGCCGGCGAAGGCATGCAGGTGCTGGTGTACACGCCGGACGTGCCGGACCTGTTCGCCCGCATCTGCGGCTACTTCGACGAGGCAGGCTTCAGCATTCTGGACGCCAAGGTGCACACGGCACGCAACGGCTATGCACTGGACACCTTCCAGGTCGTCAGCCCCACGCTGGGCGAGCACTACCGGGAACTGGCGGCCATGGTGGAGGCAGACCTGGACCGCACCATTGCCGAACGCGGCCCGTTGCCCGCACCGGGCAAAGGCCGGGTCTCGCGCCGGGTCAAGAGCTTTCCGATTGCGCCGCGCGTGGACCTGCGCCCCGACGAGAAAGCGCAGCGCTGGTTGCTCAGCGTCTCGGCCAGCGACCGTGTGGGCCTGCTCTACCTGATCGCGCGGGTGCTGGCGCGCCACCGCATCAACCTGCAACTCGCCAAGGTCACCACCCTGGGCGAGCGGGTAGAAGACACTTTCCTGATCGACGGGCCAGAGCTGCAGCAGAACAAGGCGCAGATCGCCATAGAGACCGAGTTGCTGGAAGCGCTGAACGCCTGACGCACCTTCCGGTGCGACCCGGAATCAAGGCGAGACGGTCGCCAAAAGCTCCGGATGCGGGCCCTGGTACCTGAGCAGCCTGCCCTTGTACGGACCCACCAGGCCAGGCGCTACCGCATACCGCGTCTCGGTCCGGGTATAGCCCATCTCACCCATCCTGCGGTTGAAACCGGCGCGGTTGCCGCGGTCGGGGTCCACGATCAGCACCTCGGCCCCCACCGCCGCATGCAGGCCGATGAAGCGCGCGAGGATCTCCGGCTGCTCGCGGTCATAGAGCACATCGCTGCCAATGATCAGATCAAAACGGTCCAGCAAAGGGTTGGCGCGCGCCCAATGGCCGGTCTGGTATTTCATCGTGGGCATGTGGTTGAGTCGCAGGTTCTCCAGCAGGAACTCAGCCGCCAGCGGATGGCAGTCGCTGGCCGTGATGTCGCCACCGCGCCGGTGAACCACCAGGCTGGCCAGACCCAGCCCGCAACCCAGCTCCAGAATGCGTTTGCCCTGCAAGGCATGGGTCTGCATCACATGGGCCAACACGCGCCCGGAGGGCCACAGCAGACCAAAAATGGGCCAGGCCGACGAGGAGATACCTGCCCGCTCGGCGTCCCCGTCCGGGTCATGGAACTGCTGCCTGTCCAGCAGCGAGCGCAGTTGCAGGTCTGCGCCGCTGCCACTGACCGTTTCTACTTTGAGCAGGTAGGGAAATGAAACGGGTGGCAGTGGCATGCGGACTCAGTGAGGGACCGGCGCCGGACGGCGCTCAGTTGCCCAGTGACTTGGCTATTTTGTCCATTCCGAACTGCGCACAGGCGGCGTCCTTTTCGCCACCGGGCGCGCCAGAAATGCCCACGGCACCGATCAACTCCTTGCCCGCAAAGATCGGCAAGCCGCCTTCAATGGTCGTGATCTTGTCCAGTTGCATGAAGCCATCCAGCCCAGGCTGCGGACGCTTGCCCATGTCCACGCTGGGGTTGCGTGTGGTGAATGCGGTGTAGGCCTTGCGCAGGCTGTTTTCCAGGGTGTGCGGATTCACGCCATCATCGCTGATCACCACGGCGGTGCGCGCATGGCGGTTCAGCACGGTGATGGTCACTTTGTATCCGTCGGCGCGGCAACGTTCCAGGCTGGCTGTGGCCAGTTCCAGGGCGGCGCTGGCCGAGATGCTGCGCTCACTGATCAGGCCGGGTGTGTTTTGTGCGGAGGCGCTTCCAAAAGTCAGCGCAAGCAGGGTAGCCGACAAGGCCAGGATTCCGTTTTTTTTCATTTTGTCTCCGAAAGGCGGGTTGGGGAATGACGCTCGCGGGAGTGCGGGCGCCCCCAGAGAATACGGCTAAACCACCCGACGTGTAAAAACGGCGATTCTTGCCCCCACTGTCCAGGCACCCCCCATGGAAAGCGCCTGGAACACCCGATTCAAAAGCCGTGGCGCTCTACGAATTGGCCGCTCTTCCGGCTCAGTCGTCTGCCGTGGCGTCCAGACCGGGAAACAGCACCTCTGTGTAGCCGAATTGAGTGAAGTCGCGAATCCGCATGGGATAGAGTTTGCCGATCAGGTGGTCACATTCATGCTGGACCACGCGGGCATGGAAGCCGTCCGCCACCCGGTCGATCGGATCACCATAGGGATCCATCCCCGTGTAGCGAATGCTGGCAAACCGCGGCACCAGGCCACGCAGGCCGGGCACCGAGAGGCAACCCTCCCAGCCGTCTTCTTCCTCCGGACCCAAAGGCGTGATCACCGGATTGAGCAAAACGGTGCGCGGCACCAGGGGTGCCTCCGGATAGCGCGGGTTGACCTGATCGGTGCCGAAGATGACGAGTTGCAAGTCCACACCGATTTGCGGGGCGGCGAGGCCTGCGCCGTTCACGGAGCGCATGGTGTCGAACATGTCGGAAATCAGCAGGTGCAATTCATCGGCGTCGAACGCCGTCACGGGCTGCGCCACACGCAACAAGCGCGGATCACCCATCTTGAGAATTTCACGAATGGCCATGCCGGATTATCAGCCCGGCCAGCGCACCGGGCGACTCAGCGCCAGTAACGGTGACCGTAAGGACCGTAATAGCCGCGGTAGCCGTAGCCGTAATAGCGCGGCGCCGGGACCACCACCACCGGAGCGGGCTCCACATACACCGGTTGCGACGGATAGACCGCCACAGGCCTTGGACCGATAGGCGCCACCACACAGCCGGACAGCAAGGCGGTCAGGCCCGCAGCGGCCACGAAAGCCGATAAACGCATCTTGGTCATGGAAAACTCCTGTTGAAACAGGTGTTTAACGTTTCACGCCCGCCGGTGGCGTGACGTCTGGCGCGCAAAGCGCTGTAACCTGGTGTAAGAGGCCGCCAGACCACGATCACTCGACCGTCAGAAGTGCCAGCAATGCCGCCTCGTCGATGACCGCCACGCCCAGTTCCTGGGCTTTGGTGAGCTTGCTGCCCGCCTCGGCGCCTGCCACCAGAAAGTCGGTTTTCTTGCTGACCGATCCGGCCACCTTGCCACCGGCGGCCTCCACCTTGTCCTTGGCTTCGTCACGGCTCAGGGTGGGCAAGGTGCCGGTGATGACAAAGGTCTTGCCGGCCAGCGGCGTGGGGGCCACAGCGGCCGGTTCGCCCTCGGGCCAGGTCACGCCACAGGCCCGCAGTTGCTCGACCACCTCACGGTTGTGCGGCTGTGCAAAGAAGGTGTGGAGGCTGGACGCCACAATCGGCCCGACGTCCTTCACCAGAAGCAGTTGCTCTTCGGTGGCGTCCATGATGGCATCGAGCTTGCCAAAGTGGCGCGCCAGTTCCTTGGCGGTGGCCTCCCCCACGTGGCGAATGCCCAGACCAAAAAGGAAGCGTGGCAGGCTGGTCTGCTTGGATTTTTCCAGCGCTTCCAGCAGGTTGTTGGCGGATTTTTCCGCCATGCGGTCCAGGCTGGCCAAGGCCGTGAGTCCGAGCTTGTAGAGGTCGGGCAAGGTGCGGATGACATTGGCATCGACCAATTGCTCCACCAGCTTGTCGCCCAGCCCTTCCACCTCCACCGCACGGCGATGGGCGTAGTGCAGGATGGCCTCCTTGCGCTGGGCAGCGCAGAACAGGCCGCCGGTGCAGCGGTAATCGGCTTCGCCCTCTTCCCGCACCGCCTCGGAGCCGCACACCGGGCACTGGCGCGGCATGGTGAACACCAGCGCACCAGGCAGGCGCTTGTCGGCCAGCACGCTCACCACCTCGGGAATCACATCGCCAGCACGCCGCACCACCACGGTATCGCCAACCCGCACATCCTTGCGCCTGGCCTCATCTTCATTGTGCAGCGTGGCGTTGGTCACCGTCACCCCACCGACGAACACCGGCGCCAGCTTGGCCACCGGCGTCAGCTTGCCGGTGCGGCCGACCTGCACGTCAATCGCTTCGACGGTGGTGAGCTGCTCCTGCGCCGGGTACTTGTGAGCCACAGCCCAGCGCGGCTCCCGCGTCACAAAGCCGAGTTGTCGCTGCTGCGCCAGGCTGTTGACCTTGTAGACCACACCGTCGATGTCAAAGGGCAGCGCATCCCGCGCTGCGCCCATGGCCTGATGAAAGGCAATCAACTCGGGAGCACCCCGCGCCACACGCGTCTGGGCGGCGACCGGAAAGCCCCAGGACTTCAGCGTCATCAACATCTGGAAATGTGTGTCAAAGTCGGGGCCGCCTTGATCGACCGGCGTGATGTCGCCCAGACCGTAGGCAAAAAAGCTCAAGGGTCGTTGCGCGGCAATGGCCGGGTCGAGCTGGCGTACAGCGCCAGCGGCCGCGTTGCGTGGGTTGACGAAGGTTTTTTCGCCTTTGGCGCCTTGAGCGATTTTTTCGCGCTGCTTCTCGTTGAGCGATTCAAAATCGTCCCGGCGCATGTAGACCTCGCCACGCACCTCCAGAACGGGTGGTATGGCAAAAGAGGTTTCGCCGCCGGGCCGCCCCAAGGCGAAATGCGCCCCCTCGGGGGGCAGCGAGGACACGCCAGTGCCGAGCGTGGGGGTCGTCAGCCTAAGTGGGATCTGACGGATGGTGCGGATGTTTTGCGTCACCTCCTCGCCCACTTCGCCATCACCCCGCGTCGCCGCCTGTACCAGCACGCCGCGCTCATAGCGCAGGCTCATTGCCAGGCCATCGAACTTCAGCTCAGCGACATATTCGACTGGCGGCTCGGATTCGACCAGACCCAGCTCCTTGCGAACCCGGGTGTCAAAGCCCTCCGCGCCAGTTGCCTCGGTATCGGTTTCGGTGCGAATGCTGAGCATGGGCACCTGGTGGCGCACACTGGCGAACTGGTCCAGCGGCTTGCCGCCCACCCGCTGCGTGGGTGAGTCAGCGGTCAGCAGCTCCGGGTGTGCCGCTTCCAGCGCCTGCAGTTCCTGGAAGAGCCGGTCGTACTCGCTGTCTGGAATGGACGGTTCGTCCAGCACGTAATAGCGATGGGCATGCTCATGCAGCACAGCGCGCAGTTCCGCCATCCGTTCCGACGCCGACACAGAAGGAGGAGCAGGCTCGGAACTGTCAGAAAAAAGATCAGGAGTAGCCATGGTCGGCAAGTCAATCAGCCATCAAGCCCGAAGGTGGGAAATCACGAGAACAAGCGTCGGCCCAGCACGGAACCGGCCGAAAACTCGCGGCTGTCGAGTGTGTCGTAGAGCTGCTCCAGATCGGCGTGGATGATCTCCATCGCCTCGGGCCGGATCGGCTGGCCGTTGTCGTCGATGATGACGCCTTCCATGTTTTTGGCCAAGGCCAGCGCCACCTCGCACATGCGGGCGAAGGGCTGCTCGCTGCGCTGCACCTGCGGCACATCCAGCGACAGCGTCAGTTCGCGCAGCGCGGTCTGTTCAGGGTCATCGGCCATGGCGGCCTGCGTGTCGAAAGCCAGCCCGAGAATCGGCGCCTGACCCTGCTGGCTCGCCGGCAGCACCATGCGGCCCGGAATCGCGCCGGCAATGAAGCCCAGCCGCGCTGCGTTCTGCTGCACGTAGCCAGGACTCCAGGCCGTGCTGGTGGCACGCAGGGTGAAGCTGAGCTGCGCATCGTGCGCGCTGGCGAACTGGTCCAGCTCGCGGGCGCGGGCCACCTCGTCGAGCATTTCAGGAAACTCTGGCTCGCCGCTGATGGCATCGGCAAAGGCCTGCGCCTTGATGACGAATTCCGAGTATTCGATCTGGTTCAGGGCACCGGTGCGGTTCGCCAGTTGCACACCACACTGGAAGGCGCTGTAACGCTGGCCTGCCAGCGGAAACTCCCACTCGTCGCTGACAGTATTCAAGCCTTCGACCCCAAACGCCTTGCTGCCGGCGCGGCGGGTGGCCGGCATGGCGGCGAGTGCTGCTTCGCCCGACACCACCGACTCCAGGGCCACAGGCGCCACCGCATCGATGAGCACATCGAGGCCAGGCTTTCGCTCGGGCAAGGTCAGCCGCGTGATGGAGCCGAGCCCGGAATCGGTGTCAAAGCTGGGTTCCTGCCGGTCGTCGAGCGTCTGCGATCCGTCGACGGCGGGCTCCAGCGGTTCCGGCGCAGCCACTTCCGTGGGTGTGGCGCGCTTGGGCAGATTGCGGCGGGACGACCACGCGCTGTGCGCCACCACGCCAGCAAGCACCAGGCCGCCAGCCACCGCCAAACCGATCTGCAGCGTGCTCATGCGCCGGCACCCGGTTGCTGAAACGTCATGCAGCCTCCACGAAGCCCAGCGCGGCCTCCATGTCCACCGCCACGATGCGCGACACGCCCTGCTCCTGCATGGTGACGCCGATCAGCTGCTCGGCCATTTCCATCGCAATCTTGTTGTGGCTGATGAACAGGAACTGCGTCGACTTGCTCATGCTGGAGACCAGCTTGGCGTAACGCTCGGTGTTGGCGTCGTCCAGCGGCGCGTCCACCTCGTCGAGCAGGCAGAACGGGGCCGGATTGAGCTGGAAGATCGCAAACACCAGCGCAATGGCTGTCAAGGCTTTCTCGCCGCCCGAGAGCAAATGGATGGTCTGGTTCTTCTTGCCGGGTGGCTGCGCCATCACCTGCACGCCGGCATCGAGAATTTCCTCGCCCGTCATCACCAGGCGCGCGTTGCCGCCGCCGAACAGCTCGGGGAACATCTTGCCGAAATGGGTGTTCACAGTCTCGAACGTGCTCGACAGCAGGTCGCGCGTTTCCATGTCGATTTTCTTGATGGCATCTTCCAGCGTCGCCATGGCTTCGTTCAGGTCGGCCGACTGCGCATCGAGGAACTGCTTGCGCTCGCGGGCGGTGCTGAGTTCTTCCAGCGCAGCCAGATTGACGGCGCCGAGCGACTGAATTTCGCGGTGGATGCGGTCAATCTCGCCTTGCAGGCCCGCCAGGCGGACATTGCCGGTCTGGACGGACTGCTCGACCGCCACCAGATCGGCCTGTGCATCGGCCAGCAACTGGGCATATTGCTCCAGACCGAGGCGTGCCGCCTGTTCCTTGAGCTGGAATTCGGTGATGCGCTGGCGCAGCGGATCCAGCTCACGCTCGAGCTGCAGACGGCGTTCGTCGCTGGCCCGCAGCTTGTTGGTCAAGTCGTCGTACTGACTGCGCTTGGCCCCCAGATCGGATTCGCGCTCCAGCTTGACGGCCAGCGCGCTTTGCAGGCCCGCCTGGGCCGCCGCGTCGGTCAGGCGCGAGAGTTCTTCACGGGCCCGCTCTTCCTCGGTCGCAATCGAGGCTGCCTGCTGCGCAGCGATGTCGATCGAACGCGCCAGCTCTTCCCGGCGCGATGCCAGGCTGCGCAGCGCAAACTGCGCCTCTTGTGCCTGGCGCTCCAGCGTGCGCTGCTGCTCGCGCGATTCACCCAGCTTGCGCTCGGCCTCGATCACGCGGTCATCGAGCTGCGCATGGCGCTCCTGGCTGTCGGCCAGTTGCATGTCGAGCTCTTCAAAGCGCGCCTCTGCCGTGACCTTGCGCTCCTGCAGGTCAGACAGCTGAGCTTCGATTTCTGCCATGTCGCCCTGGATCTGCTGGCTGCGGGCCCGAGTCTGCTCGGCCAGTTGCGTGAGGCGCAGCACTTCGACCTGCAACTCATGGCTGCGGCTTTGCCCCTCGGCAGATTCACGGCGAGCCGTGGCCAGTCGCTGCGCGGCATCGGCGTAGGCGGCTTCGGCGCGCACCAGGGCGCTGCGCGCCTCGTCGCTGATCAGTGCCTGCGCCTTCAGTTGCTTGTCGAGGTTCTCGATTTCCTGCGCACGGGCCAGCAGGCCCGCCTGCTCGGAGTCCTGAGCGTAAAAACTCACGCTGTGGTGCGTCACCGCATGGCCGCTCTGGACGTAAATGACTTCGCCAGCCTGCAGTTTGTCGCGCGCCGCCAGGGCGTCTTCAATGCTGGCTGCCGTGTAGCAGCCCTGCAGCCAGTCGCCAAGCAGGGCCGACTGCCCCGCATCGTTCAGGCGCAGCAGTTCGGTGAGAGGTTTGAGCGAGATGGCCGGGTTGGAGCGCGTGGGTGCTGCAGCTTGCGGTGGTGAATAGAAAGAAAGCTTGGCGGGTGGAACGCCGCGGCCATCACTGCCTACAAAGCCACGCACCATGTCGAGGCGGCTGACTTCGAGTGCGCCGAGGCGCTCGCGCAATGCAGCCTCAAGCGCGTTTTCCCAGCCTTGCTCAATGTGGATGCGGCTCCACAGGCCTTGCAGGTTGTCGAGGCCGTGCTGCGCCAGCCAGGGCTTGAGCTTGCCGTCGGTCTTGACCTTTTCCTGCAGCGCCTTCAGCGCCTCCATGCGGGCCGACAGGTCGGCGCGCTTGGCCGACTCGTTGTTGACGGTCTGCTGCAGCGTGCGGCGCTCTTCGTCCAGCTGCGGCACCGATTCCGTCAGTTCGTGCAGTCGGGCCTCTGCCAGCTCCTGCGCATCGCGTGCAGCCGTCAGTTGCCCGGTGAGGTTCACCAGCCGCGCTTCGTCCGGTGCGTTGAGGGCGTTGCGGTCGGCCGTCAGGCGCTCCAGCCGCAGCGACAGCATGCGTGACTGCTCTTCGATGTTGCGCTGGTCGGCGGCCAGCACCTGGATTTGCTGCTGCACCTGGCCGACGCTGGCACGCTGCTCGTTGGCCTTGGCCTGGGCCTGGCGCAGCGCATCGTCCAGTGCCGGCAATTGGCCCTGGTGCTCCTCGGTCTGCGCGGCCAGCAATTCGGCTTTTTCTTCGGCTTCCACGGCCTGCGCGGCCAGGCTTTCGGTTTCTGCCGCCGCATCTTCCTTGCGCGTGGCCCACTGGGCAGTTTGTTCTCGCAGCTGGTTCAGGCGCTGCTCAACCCGCACGCGGCCATCGACCACAAAGCGGATCTCGGCCTCCAGCCGCCCTACCTCGGCGCTGGCTTCATAGAGCTTGCCCTGCGCCTGGTTGACCTGATCGCCAGCCGTGTAGTGGGCCTGGCGAATGGTTTCGAGATCCGCCTCGATGTGGCGCAAATCGGCCACCCGGCTTTCGAGGTCGTTCACCGCCTTCTCGGCATCGGCCTTGACGCGGGTTTGATCGGCTTCGCTTTCAGCCCGCTTGAGGAACCACAGCTGGTGCTGCTTGAGCGCACCGTCGGCCTGCAGGGTGTTGTAGCGCAGCGCGACCTCGGCCTGCTTTTCCAGCCGATCGAGGTTGGCATTGAGCTCGCGCAGGATGTCTTCAACCCGCGTGAGATTCTCGCGGGTGTCGGTCAGGCGGTTGGCTGTCTCGCGGCGGCGCTCCTTGTACTTGGAGACGCCCGCCGCTTCTTCGAGGAACAGGCGCAGCTCTTCCGGCTTGGACTCGATGATGCGGCTGATGGTGCCCTGGCCGATGATGGCGTAGGCGCGTGGCCCAAGGCCAGTACCAAGGAACACGTCCTGCACATCGCGCCTGCGCACCGGCTGGTTGTTGATGTAATAGCTTGATGTGCCGTCACGCGTCAGCACACGCTTGACGGCAATCTCGACAAACTGCCCCCACTGGCCGCCGGCGCGGTGGTCAGCGTTGTCAAACACCAGCTCCACGCTGGAGCGGCTGGCGGGCTTGCGGGTGTTGGTGCCGTTGAAGATGACGTCCTGCATGGACTCGCCACGCAGCTCCGAGGCCTTGCTCTCGCCCAGCACCCAGCGCACCGCGTCCATGATGTTGGACTTGCCGCATCCGTTGGGGCCGACCACGCCCACCAGCTGGCCGGGCAACACGAAATTGGTGGGTTCAGCGAAAGACTTGAACCCGGATAACTTGATCGAATTGAGACGCACAGCTGTCCCTGTTGTTCTTGAACCTGAAGAATCTGTTGAGCCTGATGAATCGGGTCAGGAGCCGATCCGCGGTCCGGAAAGCCCGAAAGCAGTTCCGGCACCCGGCAGGGACCACCTGGACCACTGCAGCGCCTATGCACCACACCCAAGAGGCCAGCAGAACCCGGACCGTCATGTTACCCGAGCCGAACACCTGTTTCGGCCTGCCAGTGCCGCCTTCCAGGTGATTTCCGGCCCCAGGCGCTATCGACTGAAATCACCTTCTGGAAACCCTCGCCTTTCCAGGCTCCCGGCACTGTTCATCGACACGCATTGCTAGGCTTTTCATAGCGAATTTCGCAGGCAGAGCAACCGCCTGTCGCGGCACGGGATAATTCACCCATGAATCCCCTGCTTTCCCGCCTTCAGCCCTACCCTTTTGAGCGGCTGCGCCAGTTGCATGCCGGCATCACCCCCAACCCCGCCTACCGCCCCATCAGCCTCGGCATAGGCGAGCCCCGCCACGCCACGCCGCAACTGGTGAAGGATGCGCTGACGGCCAGCCTGGGCGGGCTGGCCAGCTACCCGGGGACGTTGGGCGAGCCGAAGCTGCGCCTGGCGATGGCCGACTGGTTGTCGCGGCGCTACGGCCTGGCGCTGGACCCGGCGACGCAGATCCTGCCTGTCAACGGTTCCCGCGAGGCGCTATTTTCACTGGCGCAGACGGTGATTGACCCCACCCGACCCGGCGCGACCGTTGTCTGCCCCAATCCTTTCTATCAAATCTATGAAGGCGCGGCGCTGCTGGCAGGCGCCCAGACGTGGTTCGCGCCCAGCGACCCCGCACGCAACTTCGCCGTCGACTGGGCGAGCGTGCCGGAATCGGTCTGGGCCAGGACGCAATTGCTGTTTGTCTGCTCGCCGGGCAACCCGACCGGCGCGGTGATGGGTCTGGACGAATGGAAGTTGCTGTTTGACCTGAGCGACCGCCACGGTTTCGTCATCGCCTCGGACGAGTGCTACAGCGAAATCTACTTCCGTGACGAGCCACCGCTGGGTGGGCTGCAGGCCGCCGCGCAGCTGGGCCGGCACGATTTCAAAAACCTCATCGCCATGACCAGCCTGTCCAAGCGCAGCAACGTGCCGGGCCTGCGCAGCGGCTTCGTTGCAGGCGATGCGGCGCTGATCAAGCCTTTCCTGCTCTACCGCACTTACCATGGCAGCGCCATGAGCCCGGTGGTGCAGGCTGCCAGCATCGCCGCCTGGAGCGACGAGCAGCACGTGGTGGAAAACCGGGCCCTGTACCGTGAAAAGTTCGCCAGAGTCACACCGATGCTGTCGGCCGTCATGGACGTGGCCCTGCCGGACGCCGGTTTTTACCTGTGGGCAGCCGTTCCCGCGGTATTTGGGGGCTCCGACACCGACTTCGCCGCCGGGCTGCTCGCTCTTTACAATGTGGTGGTGTTGCCGGGCAGTTACCTGGCACGCGATGCACAGGGCAGCAATCCCGGCGCTGGCCGCATCCGCATGGCACTGGTGGCGGAAACCGCCGAGTGTGTGGAAGCCGCCGGGCGCATCGTCCAGTTCATCCAGTCCAAAGTTCACTGAACCCGTCCCGATAAACATCAGCCCTGAAAACAACGACATGACACAAGACAATCTGCAAAGCACCATCGACGCCGCCTGGGAAAACCGCGCCAACCTGTCGCCCCAATCCGCCCCCAAGGAAGTGCTGGAGGCCGTGGAGCACACCATTGCCCAGCTCAACAGCGGCAAGCTCCGCGTGGCCACCCGCGAAGGCGTGGGCCAGTGGACGACCCACCAGTGGATCAAAAAGGCCGTGCTGCTGAGCTTCCGCCTGAAAGACAACGAGCTGATGCGCGCCGGCGACCTTGGCTTTTTCGACAAGGTCAAGACCAAGTTCTCCCATCTCAGCGAAGCCGAAATGCGCGCCACCGGCGTGCGCGTGGTGCCGCCCGCTGTGGCACGCCGCGGCAGTTTCATTGCCAAGGGCGCGATCCTGATGCCAAGCTACGTGAACATCGGCGCCTGGGTCGGCGAAGGCACCATGGTCGACACCTGGGCCACCGTGGGCAGCTGCGCCCAGGTGGGCAATAACGTGCACCTCTCCGGTGGCGTGGGTTTGGGCGGCGTGCTGGAGCCGCTGCAGGCCAACCCGACCATCATTGAAGACAACTGCTTCATCGGCGCCCGTTCGGAAGTGGTCGAAGGCGTGATCGTGGAAGAAAACTCGGTGATCTCCATGGGCGTCTACATCGGCCAGAGCACACCGATTTACGACCGCGAAGCCGACACCGTGAGCTATGGCCGCATCCCGGCGGGCTCGGTGGTGGTGTCGGGCAACCTGCCCAAGGCAGGCGGCAAGTACAGCATGTACTGCGCGGTGATCGTCAAACGTGTGGACGCCAAAACGCGCTCCACCACCAGCCTGAACGACCTTCTGCGCGACTGATTTCGACTGCGAACCGGTTGGGCCTGCGATTAAAGCGAGCCTATCCAACCAGGTTCCCGCCGCGGAACCGGCTTTGCCGGGCCGCAGGCGGGGCGCCCCCCCCCGGGGGGCAGGGAGCTACGCGAAGCGAGCGACCGTGGGGGCATCATAAGGAGCGAATCGATGAGTACGATGGAAAGAATCCTGCGCCTGATGGCCGACAAGAAAGCGTCAGACGTTTACCTGTCGGCGCATTCACCGGCCCTCATCAAGATCAACGGCCAGGCGGTTCCCATCAATGCGCAGATCCTGCCGCCGGACGCGCCCCGCAACCTGCTGGCTGAAGTGCTGCCGCCCGAGCGCATCGAAGAGCTCGAGGAAATGGGCGAGCTCAACATGGCCTTGCCGCTGGAGGGCGTTGGCAATTTCCGCATCAGCGGCTTCCGGCAGCGCAGCACCTATGCGGCAGTCATTCGCTACATCCCGAGCGAGATCCCGCCGCTGGAGAGCCTGAACGTGCCGGCCATCCTGGCCGATCTCATCATGGAAAAGCGCGGCCTGCTGCTGATGGTGGGCTCCACCGGTGCCGGCAAGAGCACCACGCTGGCCTCGATGATGGACCACCGCAACGCCACCACGCTGGGCCACATCCTCACGATTGAAGACCCGGTCGAGTTTTTGTTCACCAACAAGAAATCCGTGGTCAACCAGCGCGAGGTCGGCAGCGACACCCAGTCGCTGCAGGTCGCGCTGAAAAACGCCTTGCGGCAGGCGCCCGACGTGATCCTGATCGGCGAGATCCGCGACCGGGAAACCATGTCGGCGGCCATTGCCTACGCGCAGTCCGGCCACCTGTGCCTGGCCACCATGCATGCCAACAACAGCTATCAGGCACTGAACCGCATCCTGAGCTTCTATCCGGTGGAGGTACGCACCACCATGCTCGGCGACCTCGCCGCCGCCATGAAAGCCATCGTGTCCCAGCGTCTGCTGCGTACCCAGGCAGGCGGCCGCACGCCAGCGGTGGAAGTCATGCTCAACACCAAGCTGGTGGCTGAGCTGATTGAAAAAGGGGATTTCTCGGGCGTGAAGGAAGCGATGGAAAAATCCATGGCCGAAGGCTCACAGACCTTCGAGCAGGCCATCGCCACGCTGATTGTGGACGGCGTGGTCACCCGCAAGGAGGGCATTCTGTTCGCCGACTCGCCAACCAATCTGATGTGGCGGCTTGAAAACGACTTTGCCGTCAAGGCGAAGGCCGCCGAACCTGAAGAGGACCCGGACGACCACCCATCGTTCACCGAGATCACACTCGATGTCCGGCCCGACACCGATTCCAAATACGGGACCACCGGCTTCACGCCGCTTTGAAACCGGCCTGATTTTTTTGATGTCTCCCACCCTTCACCTCACCGAACAGCTCATTTCCCGCCCTTCGGTCACACCCCACGATGCGGACTGCCAGGCCCTGCTGATCGAGCGCCTCGCGCCACTCGGTTTTCGCTGCGAAACCATCGTCAGCGGGCCCGATCACTTCCGGGTGACCAACCTCTGGGCACGGCGTGAAGGTGCACCGGGCAAGGTCAAACCCAAAACGCTGGTGTTCGCCGGCCACACCGATGTGGTGCCCACCGGTCCGCTGGACCAATGGACCAGCCACCCGTTCACCCCGAGTCACCGCGGCGGCAGGCTCTATGGCCGCGGGGCGGCAGACATGAAAACCTCGATCGCAGCCATGGTGGTGGCGGTCGAGGAGTTCCTGGTCGAGCAACCGGCGCCAGCGCTTTCGATTGCGTTTCTCATCACCAGTGATGAGGAAGGCCCTGCGACAGACGGCACCGTGAAGGTCTGCGAAGCGCTGAAGGCGCGCGGCGAGGTGCTCGACTACTGCATCGTGGGTGAACCAACCTCAGTGGCGCAGCTCGGCGACATGATCAAGAACGGCCGCCGCGGCACGATGAGCGGCA
Source organism: Synechococcus sp. UW140 (assembly GCA_943370905.1). Taxonomy (GTDB): domain Bacteria; phylum Pseudomonadota; class Gammaproteobacteria; order Burkholderiales; family Burkholderiaceae_C; genus Polaromonas. The sequence goes on along the minus strand of CALRSS020000003.1, from coordinate 141,136 downwards.
AGCTGACCATCAAGGGCGTGCAGGGGCATATCGCCTATCCCCATCTCGCCAAGAACCCGATTCATCTGTTTGCACCGGCGCTGGCCGAATTGGTGCTCACCCAGTGGGATCAGGGCAATGACTTCTTTCCGGCGACCAGCTGGCAGGTCTCCAACATGCATGGCGGTACCGGTGCGTCCAATGTGATTCCAGGCGATCTGGTGGTGGACTTCAACTTCCGCTTTTGTACCGAGTCCACCCCTGAAAGCCTGCAGCAGCGCCTGCAGGCCGTGCTGAGCCGGCACCAGCTTGAATACGACCTCAAGTGGACGCTGGGCGGCCTGCCCTTTTTGACCACACCGGGCGATCTGGTGGGTGCGGTCCAGGCGGCCATTCAGGACGAAACGGGCCTCGCCACCGAACTGTCCACCACGGGCGGCACCAGCGATGGCCGCTTCATCGCCAAAATCTGCCCGCAGGTGATCGAGCTGGGCCCCATCAACGCCAGCATCCACAAGATCAATGAACACGTGTTGGTGAGCTCGCTGGAGCCGCTGAAGAACATCTACAAGGGCGTGCTCAGGAAGCTGGCCTCGGCATGAGCGCCAGCCCGTCGGGAGCCGCCAGCACGCCAGCCACGGTACTGGCGCTGGTGGAGGACGTGGCCGCCCGGCTCGAAGCGGCCGGACTGAGCTTTTCCGACGGCTTCGGCCAGGGCACCACCAACGCCTTTGATGAAGCCGCGTGGCTGGTGCTGTGGAAGCTGGGCTTGCCGGTGGACGATCTGGACAGCGTCGAGAACCGGCCTGTCACCCCCGATGAGCAGGCCCAAGTCTCGGCGCTTGTCGAGGCCCGCGTGACGTCACGCCAGCCCACCGCCTACCTGACGCGCGAAGCGTGGCTGATGGGCGTGCCGTTTTACGTGGACGAGCGCGTCATCATCCCGCGCTCGCTGATTGCCGAGCTGCTGGCCGACGCCAGCATCGACCCCTGGCTGGTCGAGCCGAGCGCCGCGCCGGGCCGCCCCAAGCAAGCGAACGCCCCCTCGGGGGGCAGCGCAGCACACGAAGTGGCAAGCGTGGGGGCCCCAGTTTTTCGCGTTCTGGATCTGTGCACCGGCAACGGCAGCCTGGCGGTGCTGGCTGCGCTCACCTATCCCGAGGTGGTGGTGGATGCAGCCGACATCAGCATCGACGCGCTGGCCGTGGCACGGATCAATGTTGATCGCCACGACCTGGCCCACCGCATCACCCTGATCGAATCGGACGGATTGGGCGCTTGTGCCGGCCCTTACGACCTGATTCTGTGCAATCCGCCGTATGTGAACGCCGCCAGCATGGCCGCCCTGCCCGCTGAATTTCGCGCTGAACCGTCGCTGGCGCTGGCCGGCGGCGCGGACGGCATGGACTTCATTCGCACCCTTTTTCAGCAGGCAGCCGCCCACATGAGCGAAAATGCCGTATTGGTTCTGGAAATAGGCAACGAACGCGAGAACTTTTCGCGGGCCTTTCCACAGCTGGATCCCTTGTGGTTCGACACCAGCGCAGGCGCCGATCAGGTGCTGCTGCTGACGCGCGAACAGCTGGCTGCGCATCAGGCTTGAAACCTGCATGCCCCTCGGGATGCGCGCTGGATGCGTGCCCTGCTCCCCTTTTGTTGATCCGGTATCAAACCGGCCTTTGAATGATTACCCTTAAAAACGTGGTGCTGCGTCGTGGCGCCAAAGTGATTCTTGACAGCGCGTCTGTCACCCTCAACCCGGGCGAGAACGTCGGACTGGTGGGGCGCAATGGCGCGGGCAAGTCGTCGCTGTTCGCCATGCTCAACGGCACGCTGCACGAAGACGGCGGTGAATTTTCGATTCCTGCGCAGTGGCGCATGGCGCAGGTCGCGCAGGACATGCCCGAAACCGAGCAAAGCGCCACCGACTATGTGATCGAGGGCGACATCGTACTGATGGCCGCACAGGCTGAGGTTGACGCGTCCGAAGCCAGCGGCGACGGCGACCGCATGGCACACGCCTACATGGACCTGTACGACGCCGGTGCACACGACTCGCAGGCGCGCGCACAGGCGCTGATCCTGGGACTGGGCTTCAAGGTCAGCGAGCTCGACAACCCGGTCAACAGTTTTTCGGGCGGCTGGCGCATGCGCCTGCAACTGGCACGGGCGCTGATGTGCCCGTCGGACCTGCTGCTGCTGGACGAGCCCACCAACCACCTGGACCTGGACGCGCTGGTCTGGCTCGAGGCCTGGCTCAAGCGCTATCAGGGCACGATGCTGGTCATCAGCCATGACCGCGAATTCCTTGATGCCGTGACAGATGTGACGGTGCATATCGAGAGCGCCAAGCTGACGCGCTACGGCGGCAACTACAGCAAGTTTGAGGATCTGCGCTCCGAGCAGATGGCGTTGCAGCAAACCGCGTTTTCCAAGCAGCAGGACAAGATAGCCCACCTGCAGAAGTTCATCGCCCGCTTCAAGGCCAAGGCCAGCAAGGCCAAGCAGGCGCAAAGCCGCGTCAAGGCACTCGACCGCATGGAGAAAATTGCTCCGCTGCTGGCCGAGGCCGACTTCACCTTCGAGTTCAAGGAACCGGCCAACCTGCCCAATCCGATGTTGTCGATGCAGAACGCCTACTTCGGCTACCCCGCGCCAGAAGACGCACCAGCAGGCACGCCGCCCACCGTCATCGTGCAGAACGTCAGCAAGTCGGTGCTGGCCGGTCAGCGCATCGGCATTCTGGGTGCCAACGGCCAGGGAAAATCCACACTGGTCAAAACCGTGGCACGCGCGCTGGCGCCGATTGAAGGCGAGATGATCGAAGGCAAGGGCCTCAATATCGGCTACTTCGCCCAGCAGGAACTCGACGTGCTGCGCCCGGCCGACAACCCTCTGGAGCACATGATCCGCCTCGTGAAAGAAGTCACCGCCGCCGGCAAGATGGGCAACCAGCCCACCCGCGAGCAGGACCTGCGCAGTTTTCTGGGCAACTTCAACTTCGGCGGTGACATGGTCAAGCAGGCCGTGGGCAGCATGAGCGGCGGCGAAAAAGCCCGGCTGGTGCTGTGCATGATTGTCTGGCAGCGCCCCAACCTTTTGCTGCTGGACGAGCCCACCAACCACCTGGACCTGGCCACGCGCGAAGCGCTGTCGATGGCGCTCAATGAGTTTGAAGGCACCGTGATGCTGGTCAGCCACGACCGCGCGCTGCTGCGTGCCGTCTGCGACGAGTTCTGGATGGTCTCGCAAGGCGGTGTCGCGCCGTTTGACGGCGACCTGGACGACTACCAGAAGTACCTGCTCGACCATGCCAAGCGCCAGCGGGAAGAAGCCAAGAAATCCACTGCCGCAACCCCTGAAGCCACACCGAAACCCGTTACCTCCAGGGCAGACACTGCGGTGAAGAAGCCGGCGCCCGATGCAAAGTCATCTGCCAACCGCAAGGAAGACGCCCAACGCCGACAGCAGCACTCAGACGCCACCAAACCCCTGCGCAAGGAACTGGAGAAGATTGACCTTCGGATGCAGGCACTCAACACCGAGCAGAGCAGTCTGCAGGACTTGCTGACGCGCACCACCGCTGCTGCAGAGATTGCCCAGACCGGCAAACGCCTGAAAGCCATCGCGAACGAAATCACCAACCTGGAAGAGCGCTGGCTTGAACTCACGGAACAGATTGAGTCGGCGGCGGTGTAAAGTGGCTTGAAGAGACACCGACGGGACGCATATCGTCCAGGTCACTCTCTGAAAGGGACTCGCCAATGCCCACCGCTATGCACATGGCCGCTGACGACGCCGCCCTGGCGGCTGCCGTCCAGCGCAGCCGCAAACTGCTCAACAGGCGCGCCATGGTGGCGGCCGCGGCCAGCGCCGTGCCCATACCCGGCTTGGACTGGGCTGTTGATGCGGCACTGTTGTCGAAGTTGATACCGGAAATCAACCGCGAGTTCGGACTGACACCGCAGCAGCTCGACCAGCTCGACCCGAAAAAACGCGAGCAGGTGCAAAAGGCAGTGGCACTGGTCGGCTCCGTGCTGGTCGGCAAGCTCATCAGCCGCGATCTGGTCATCAAGGCCGCCAGCAAGATCGGCATGCGCCTGACCACCAAGCAACTGGCCAAGTACGTGCCGTTTGCGGGCCAGATGGTGTCGGCCGCAGTCGGCTACGCCGCGCTGCGCTATCTCGGTGAACAGCACATGAAGGACTGCATCCAGGTGGCGACCAAGGCCCGGCTGCGGATTCCGCTGCAAGGCTATCCTGCGTAAATTCCGAACGGCCAAGAAAAAAGCCCGCTATCGATTCAATAGCGGGCTTTTCAGGTAGCCGTGAAAGGCTTTATTGGTGGGACCTGCGGGGGTCGAACCCACGACAAACGGATTAAAAGTCCGCTGCTCTACCAACTGAGCTAAGGTCCCGAGGATTTCTCCCGGTTTGCACTGCATTTGCAGCAGCACAGCCTCAAATTATAGCGTGATTTTTACAGCCTTGGCAAAACTACCCGGCAATTTTGCTGAGGGCCCAACCGGTCGCGCACAAGCCGAATGTCGCTGTCACACTGACCACCGACCCGTAGCCATGGCAGTTCAATGTGCCGTCGCTGGACGGTGACACCTCGCAACTCGCTTCATCTGTCATTCCAACGCCGGCATCGTCTGCACCTGTGCCCGAAGACGACAGGGCAACTTTTGCAGGCTGTAGAACGGGCTCGCGGCTGAAGACGCAGGTCACGCCGATACGGCCCTTGCGCGCGCCGCCGTGCTCCTTGCGCAGGCGGTAGCGCAACTGGGCCAGCAGCGGGTCGTGCGTTACATCGGCCAAGTCTTCCACATCCACACGGTGCGCGAGCCGCTTGCCGCCGGCCGCACCAATGCTGACGAAGTTGACCTTGTGGCGAATGGCCCAGGCGGCCATGGCTGTTTTGGCCTTGACCTGGTCACAGGCGTCAATCACGGCGATGCCCTTCGCGTCCCATGACGCATCCCATCCCATCACGGCGGGCCAGTTGGCGGTCTCGACGAATTCCTCGATGCCCACCACTTCGCACTGCGGATGGATCTGGGCAATGCGCTCACGCATGGCCTGCACCTTGGACTGGCCCAGCGTGCTGTCCAGTGCATGGACCTGGCGATTGATGTTGGATTCGGCGATGTGGTCCAGATCGACCAGCGTGAGGCGGGCCACACCACTGCGGGCTGCGGCTTCTGCCGCCCACGAGCCGACCCCGCCGATGCCCACCACCACCACGTGCGCGTCACGAATACGCCGGGCACCTGCCACGCCGTAGAGCCGCGCCAGCCCACCGAAGCGCCGGTCAAGATCCGCCTCGAACAGCGGTTCAGTCAGTGCCATGAGGACCGCCCGGTATCAGGCACTGCGCTCAAGCTGCCAGATCTGGTATTTCAGACCGGCCACACAGCCTGCGAGGATAGAGGCCAGAGCCACCACGCTGGTCGCGCTGAGCGTCGATACGCCAGACAGGCCCTGCCCCACCGTGCACCCCATGGCGGTGACACCGCCCACACCCATCAGCACGGCGCCGGCGAGGTGGTTGCCGGTGTCACGCGCATCGCGAAAACCTTCCCAGCGGAAGTTGCGGGACACAACAGCTTGCAGCGCCGACCCGGCCACCACGCCAAAGACCGACACAATCCCGATGGTGAGGACCTTGCTCTTGTCGCTGAAGAACATGACCCAGTCCACCGTGTAGGCCACCGGAGACACAAAGCTCAGCGCCTCGGCCCGGCCTGAGTTGGTAGCGATAAACGCCTCCTGCAAGGTGTCGGGGTGCTCGGCGATATGGCCCAGGCTCCCGCTGACCCACCACATGGCCACAATGACACCGCCAATGCCGAGGCCCGCGAGCAGGTTGTCAAAACCGCGGAAGTCCTTGCCCCACAGGGCCCAGAGGATCAGACACCCGCCGATCAGCAGGGCCAGACCTACGCCTGCGGCGGCCGGTGCGATGCCGATCGCAGCACTGACCCAGTTGGGCAAGGTCGCGTTGCCCGCAAAGTCGACCGCCACACGATCAACCGTCGCCACCCGCGCCACCGCCGTGACACCCTTGAGCGTGGCAAAGGCCGCAACACCCATCACGACAAACACCACGAGCGATTTGAGGCTGCCGCCACCGATGCGCACCAGCGTCTTGCTGCCGCAGCCCGATGACAACACCATGCCGAAACCGAACAGTGCACCGCCGGCCAGTGCAGACAGCCAGATGAATCGATTGGAGGCATAAAGGGTTTTGGCGGGATCGACCAGCCCCAGTGCGGCCAGCGTGAAGAAGCCAATCATCGCCACACCGATGGCCATGCCCCACATGCGCATGCGGGTCCAGTCGCCCATGTTGACGATGTCGCTGACCGCACCCATGGTGCAGAAGTGGGTGCGCTGTGCGATCGCGCCAAAAACCATCGACAGCACAAAGGCCGCGACAAGAACCTGTTGCGTCAATGCGCTGAGAGCAGAAGTGTCCATCCGCAGATTTTAAGTGGGAACCGCGGGGTGGCCGCACCACGGCGTCAAGGTGAGAGCCGGCGGTGCGCGCCCTACTTCAGCTTGGCAATGCGCTCTTTGGCCACTGAGGCGGCTTCAGACTGCGGATAAGCCTTTACCAGATCGTCCAGCGTCTTGCGCGCAGACTTGGCGTCTTTCAGTTCGATCTGACAATTTGCCACAGACAGCAGGGCCTCCGGCGCACGTGCGTGTTCGGGATCGTTGGTGACGAGCGTGCGGAAGTTGGTGATGGCGTCGCGGTAATTGCGCAAGGCATATTGCGCATTGCCAAGCCAGAACAGCACCGACGACCTGTAGCCCGTCTGCGGATAGCGCTTCATGAAACCCATGAAGGCCGTCTGCGCCGCCGCAAAATCACCCTTGCGCAAGATGGCCAGCGCGGCGTCGAACTCCTGCCTTTCAGCCGGCTCCGCCACAAACTCTTTGCCGTCCACCGCGATCTTGCTGGGCTCGAACTTGCGCAGGCGCTCGTCGACACCTTGCGAGATATCCTTCTGCGCGCGCTGCAACTCGGCCACGTCGCGTGCCAGTTTCTCGTTCTGACCACGCAGATTGGCCAGCTCCGAGCGCAGTGCCTCCATCTGGTTGGAGATGTCCAGCAGGCTGCGGCGCAACTGCGCATTGTCTTCCGTCGAACGCCTGAGCTCGGACTGCGTCGCCTCGAACTTTTGCCGCAAATCCAGAATGGCCTTGCGCGCCTCGTCGTCCTCGAAGAGCCCCGCGTGCGCCTGGAACGCCAGCACGCAGCCGAGCAGCATCGCGGCAGCTTTGAACATCTTCACGGTGTGCTCCGGGTTCAACGGTAGTTGATTTCAGCGCGGCGATTTTTGGCCATGGCGGCCTCATCGGTACCGGTCGCGGCCGGCTTTTCCTTGCCAAAGCTGACCGCCTCTACCTGAGGATCCTGGACACCCAGCAGGCCGAGGGCGCGGCGAACGGCCTCGGCGCGTTTTTGCCCGAGCGCCAGGTTGTATTCGCGGCCACCGCGTTCATCCGTGTGGCCTTCAATGGCCATCTTGCGCGCCTTGTTCGCGGCCAGGTATCGGGCATGCGCCTCAATGGCTGGCTGGAACTCGGGCTTGACCACGTAGCTGTCAAAGTCAAAGTAGATCACTTTGGGGGTGTTGGCGGGGCCGGCAGCCGATGAGTCCGCATTGCCCAGCTGGACCGGGGCCACAGCACTCCCGGCGGCAGCGGCGTTGCCCTTGGCGGCGGTAGCCGTCCTGTCTTCTACCGGGACATCGTCCAGCTTCACATTGGAACCGCAGGCAGCGAGCGTGGCAGCGAAAGCTATCGTGAGGAAAAGTTTGGAAACAAGATGGTTCATCGGGTACCTCAAAATGGATTAGAAATCAAAAATCAGATTCGAAGATCAGCGCCTGGCGCCACCTGCTCAGCGCTGGAAAGGGCCCCAGTCCGGCTCACGGATGTCACCGGTGGCACCGGCCAGTTTGGCCTTGATCTTGCCATCCAGCGTGGTGGTCATCAGCGCTTCGCGGCCTTGACTGACAGTGGCATACACGATCAAGCGGCTGTTGGGCGCAAAACTCGGGCTTTCATCGGCGCTGGTGTCGGTAATGGGAGTCGCGGTGCCGCTTGCAAGTTCCATCACATGGAGCTTGAACGCTCCGCCCACCCGCGAAATATAGGCAAGCCAGCGTCCATCGGGGCTGATGGCGGGTGAAATGTTGTAGCCACCCGTGAAGGTCACGCGCTCCGGATTACCGCCCGAGGGGTTCATGCGGTAAATCTGCGGTGCGCCGCCACGGTCACTGACGAAGTAAATGAAGCGCCCGTCGGGCGAGTACACCGGTTCGGTGTCGATACTGGAGGACTGTGTGAGACGCCGGGGCTCTCCACCGTTCAGTCCGATCGCATAAATCTGCGAGCCACCATCCCGGCTCAGGGTGGCCACCAGCTGTTTGCCGTCTGGCGACCATGCCGGCGCGCTGTTGGAACCACGGAAGTTGGCCAGCAGGCGCCGCCTGCCGGTTGCCACATCGTGTGCATAGATGACCGGCTTCCGGGATTCAAACGAGACATAGGCCAGCTGCCCGCCCAACGGCGACCAGGCTGGTGAAATAATGGGCTCCGGGCTCGTCAGGGCCGATTGCGCGCCCTCGCCGTCCGAGTCGGCCACCCAGAGGTTGTAGCGTTGCGCGGCCTTGGTAATGTAGGCGATGCGCGTTGAGAAAATGCCTTTCTCGCCGGTCAGCTTCTCGTAGATGAAATCGGAGATGCGGTGCGCTGCCAGGCGCAGATCAGCGGCCACCACGGGGTAGTTCTGACCACCCATGTCCTGACCACGCACGATGTCCCACAGGCGCATGCGCACGTCAAACCGGCCATCGGCCAGGGCCGTCACGCTGCCGGTGACCAGTGCGTCAGCGCCTTTCTGGCGCCAGCTCGCGAGGTCCGGACGGCTGTTTTCGTCAGCAGCGAAGCCGGCTGCATCCACACTGCGGAACATGCCGCTGCGCTCGAGGTCGGCCTGGACGATGCCGCCGATCTTCTGGGGTGACTGGGCGTCACCCTTGAAGGCGGCAATCGCGATCGGCATCTGGGTCAGTCCCACGCCCGAGACTTCGACGCGGAACTGTGCCAATGCGGGAATGGCGGGAAACGCCCCGGCCACTGCAAAGCCCAGGGCAGTACGTCGGCTGAAGGAAGGCAGATTGTTCATGGCGCTTTTTTTGAGAGAGGTGGGTCAGTTCAGTGTGCTTATTTTGACGGGCGTTTCCGGCTGGAGCTCCCGCAGTCCTTTTTCGGCAAGGACGCGGCTGGTCTTCATTCGCTCCATGACGCGGGTCTTGTTCACCGATTCATGGTCACGCTTGTTTTCAGAGTGCCATAGATGAAAAACCTCGGTCGCCAAAAATCCGTTTTTGCGCTGCACGCCCAGATGGCAAAGCCTCAAGACGAGGTCGGCGTCTTCGTGGCCCCAGCCACTGAACACCTCATCAAAACCATTGACAGCCACAAAGTCAGACCGCCACACGCCAAAGTTGCAGCTGCGGATACCGCGCCAATGAAAGCCCTGTTGTACCCTGAATACATTCCACGGCCAGGACAGCAGGTGCAACAGTTTGTTGCTGTCCCGGTGGATGCGGGCATGCCACCAGAACGGCCATGGCTGGTTGGGCAGGTCCAGCCCCTCGAAAATTACACGCGCTGTCAGTGCAGGGCTGAGCAGCACCCTGCTGCCATTGACGAAGCAACCCGGGCTGGCAAGGCGTGTGTGCCAACGCACAAAGTCCTTGTTCGGGATGCAGTCCCCGTCGAGAAAAACGAGGTAGTCCCCATTGGCGTGGCTGGCTGCCAGGTTGCGGGCCTGCGCCGCGGTGAAGCCTACATCGGGGTGCCACACATGACGCACCGGACAGCGGAACACGGGACACTTTGCCATCAGCATCTGCACCTGATCGGCACGGGAGCCGTCGTCTGCGATCAGGACTTCATGGCGCTCATCGCACTGGGCTGCCAGAGACCGCAGCACGGGAAGCAAGGCGTCGGTGCGGTTGTAGGTGAGGACAACAAAGCTGATTTTCATTTCGTCGGGCGCACCCCGTCACCACGGTTGAGCAGCCACAGCTTGAGATAGCGGTAATAGGTACCCTCGGCATTGGAGATGGCCAGTACCAGACCCATCCGGCCATCGAGGAACCCCAGCCGGACAATGTAGGTTCGCAGGAAGGCCCACAGCCCATGCCCCAGGGCACTGCCCAATGAGCCTGTACGGCCCCGTCCCTTCAGGCTCTGCGCGCCCGCCGATGAATACCGGTTGAGCTTGTCCAGCACTGACTCGAACGACGTGAAGCTCTCATGCAGCAAGTCGGACGTCAGGCATCCTGAGGGCGCCCGAGTGATCAGGCGCTCATGCACCAGGTCATCGGAGAACGTGGCAGCGCCGCGGCGGAACAGCCGTTTCACCAGGTCCGGGTACCAACCGGAGTGGCGAATCGATTGGCCGCAGTAGCTCGACAGGCGGGGAAACGCGTAGACATCGAACGCCGGCGCCGCGATGGCTTGCTCGATTTCCCGTCGCAATTCAGGCGTGACCCGCTCATCCGCATCAAGGGACAACACCCACTCGGACGTCGCCAGGGCCAGCGCCCTGTTCTTCTGGACGCCGAAGCCGAGCCAGTCCGTGCGCGGATGCACCTTGGCGCCCATAGCACTCGCCAGCCTCACGGTGCCGTCAGTGCTGCCCGAGTCGACCACCACGATCTCGTCGGCAAACGCCACCGAGCGAAGGCAGGCTTCGATGTTGTGTGCTTCGTTCTGGGTGATGACAATGACGGAAAGGCGGGCCAACAATTAACCTTTGAGGTGCTTGTCTGGCGGACCCATTGAAACGTTTTGGCCCACCGGAGATGCGCCAAAGCATAGCAGAGCGTCGGCTTCAGGGCAGAAGAAAAAGGAACCTGAATCATCGATAATGCGGGCTGCTCACAACGCGGCTTTCGCAACCAACTTGCAACCCAAACCATTCAACGCCCGGCTTCTTGTCGTTTGCCTTGCAAGTGCATCGGTCGGGTTGTCCATGGCGATCATCAGCATCGCCAAATTGTTTCTCCTGATCTGCGCGCTCGTCAGCATCCTGATTTCAAAGGAATTCCAGCAAGTCAACAAAAAAGTATCCTGGGCGTGGGCTCCCAAGGTAATTGCGTTGAGTGTGGCTTTCTTGGCCCTCAGCCTTCTCTGGACGGTTGCGCCACTGGCAGATGGCGTGGGGTCGGTGGTCAAGTATTCGAAACTCATCCTGATCATTCTGATGATGACCTTGATCCGCGATGAGCGTGAGGCAAGGTTTGCAATGATCGCCTTCATGTCGTCGCAGGCTTTGGTGATGCTCAGCTCGTGGCTGCTTTTCGCGCATCTTCCCGTGTTGTGGGCAACATCAAGGACAGCGCTGTCGCACTACACCGTTTTCTCAGGCTACCTTGACCAGGGCATCATGACGGCCGTGTTTGCGGCACTTTGCTGGCACCTCCGCCCATTGTTGAAGTCCGGAGCCAGCAGGCTGGTTGCGTGCTTTGTCGCAGCGGCCGCGCTGCTCAATGTCGTCTTCGTGTTGAGCGGTCGCAGTGGACACCTGGTGGCCATCCTGCTGCTCTCCATGGGCGTGATGTGGGAGCTGCCAAAAAAATACAGGGCGACTGCGGTGCTGATGCCATTTGCGCTGGTTGCCGTGCTGTTTTTTACTTCAACCCAGGTGCACGACAGGCTGCTGCTCGCCAAGTCCGAAATTACGTCCTACTCACCAAAGCAGGATGTACAGAACACGTCATCGGGTGTGCGCCTTGATTTCTGGCGCTCGGCCTTGACAATCATTGCCGATCACCCGGCAACCGGTGTTGGCGTCGGTAGCTGGAGCGCAGCCTACGACCAGCTTCAGACTGCAAAAAATCCGTCGCACCAGCCCCTGAACAGCAACAGCAACCCACATCAGGAGTACCTTTACTGGGGTGTCCAGTTGGGCGTGCCGGGTATTTTCGCGTTCATGGCCTTGTTGATCTCACTTTTCGTCGATTCTGCGAAACTGGCCACACCGGTCGCTCGGGCGATGCAGTCAACCCTTTTGGCTCTCGCGATAGCCTGCCTTTTCAATTCAACACTCTATGACGCGTTGATTGGCGACTTCTTCTGCATCACCCTGGGCCTGTTGCTGGCTCTGGGCAGGCAGCAGATGTTGGCCTCATCACCAAGCCATCTTCCATACGAAGGGAAAACGTCCCTGTGACGAATCCTCCAAAGAACATGGCACTGAGGCAACGCATCGCCCGCGTCTGGCCCTATTTCAGCGCATCACGCACTGGCTGGGCACTGGCCATCGGCGCCACCATTGCCGCGTCCATCACGGAGCCGTTTGTGCCGGCCCTGATGAAGCCGCTGCTGGACCGCGGATTCCAGAGGGATGGCTTCAACCTGTGGCTGGTGCCGCTGGCGCTGATGCTGCTCTTCACCATCCGCGGCCTGGCGGGTTTTCTCGCTCAATTTGCCTTGTCGAAAGTGACGAATGATGGCCTGCTGCTTTTGCGCCAGGCCATGTTCGACAAACTGCTGCGCGCGCGCCTGACGCTGTTCGCGGACCAGAGCTCCAGCGCCATTGCCAATACGGTGGTCTACGAAGTGTTCAACGGTTCGTCGATGCTGATCAATTCCGTGCTTAAGCTGGCACGTGATGTGCTGACCCTGCTGGCGCTCATTGCCTACCTGGTGTACCTGAACTGGAAGCTCACCCTGGTGGTGGCCCTGCTCTTTCCGGCGGTTGCCTATGTCATCCAGGTGCTGTCCAAGCGCCTTTACCGCCTGACACGCGAAAGCCAGACCGCCACCGATGATCTGGCCTACGTGGTGGAGGAAAACGTTCTGGCCCACCGCGATGTACGCCTGCACGGCGCCCAGGCCAGCCAGGCGGCACGTTTCAATGGACTGAGCAACACCTTGCGCCGGCTCTCGATGAAAGGCACGGCGGCATACGCCGGCATGAGCGCGATCACCCAGGTGCTGGCCGCGATGGCGCTGTCAGCGGTGATCTCCATCGCGCTGCTGCAGAGCGCCGAGAACACCACCACAGTGGGCGGCTTCGTGGCTTTCGTCACGGCCATGCTGCTGCTGGTGGCACCGGTGAAAAGCCTGTCGGATGCAACCACCCCGATCACACGCGGCCTGGCTGCCCTGGAGCGCGGGCTGGACTTGATGGACCAGACGCTCGATGAGGCTGGCGGCACGTTCTCCAAGGCCCGCGCCCATGGCGACATTGCCTTTTCCGACGTCACGGTGATGTACAAGGCCGATGCGGTTCCGGCCCTCAGCAAGGTGTCGCTGTCCATTAGGGCGGGCGAAACATTGGCGGTCGTCGGCGCCTCCGGCTCAGGCAAAACCACCCTGGTCAACCTGCTGCCGCGCTTTGTGGAGATGACGTCCGGCCAGATCACGCTGGACGGGCACCCGCTGCAAGACTGGGACCTCACCTGCCTGCGCGCTCAGTTTGCCTTTGTCAGCCAGCATGTCGTGATGCTCAACAGCAGCCTGGCCATGAATGTCGCGCTGGGGCAATCGGTTGACCGCGATCGCGTGCGCGACTGTCTGGTAGCGGCCAACCTCGGCGGCCTGCTGGCAGAGCTGCCGCAAGGCCTCGACACCGTTGTGGGTCACAACGCCATGCAGCTGTCCGGTGGCCAGCGCCAGCGCCTGGCCATTGCGCGTGCCCTCTACAAGGATGCGCCTGTGCTGATCCTGGACGAGGCCACCTCTGCACTGGACACGGAATCCGAACTGGCGGTGCAGGAAGCCATCAAGCGGCTGATGGCCAACCGCACCTCCCTGATCATCGCGCACCGGCTGTCGACCGTGCAGCATGCGGACCGCATCATCATGATGGATGCAGGGCGTATCGTCGAGAGCGGCACGCACAGTGAGCTGCTCGCCCACAATGGCGCCTACGCGCACCTGTACCACCTAGGCTTTCAGTCGGCCAGCCGCTGACCGGGTTCCCCTCCACATTCCTGAGAGTTCTCCAGATGTCCGCTTCCATCAGTGGTTTCACTTTCATCCGCAACGGTGTGGATCTTGCCTTTCCCTTTGAGGCCTCCATACGGTCCCTGCTGCCGCTGGTCGACGAGTTTGTCGTGGCAGTCGGCAAAGGCTCAGACGACACGCTGGCACGGGTCAAGGCCATTGGCGACCCGAAAATCCGCATCATCGAAACATTGTGGAACGAGCGCATGTCCGACCGCGGCTTTGTGTACGCCCAGCAGAAGATGATCGCGCAGTACTCCTGCACCGGTGACTGGGCGTTTTATCTTGAAGGTGATGAGGTCGTGCATGAGGCCGAACTGGCGGCCATTCGCGCCAGTGTTGATCGCCATCACGACAATCCCGCAGTGGAAGCGCTGGTGTTTGACTACCGGCATTTCTATGGCTCACCCGACTGGATCTCCATCAGCCCGGGCTGGTACCGCCGCGAATGCCGCCTGATCCGCAACACCATCCGCAGCTACGCACCGGACGGCCAGTACTGGCTGGTCACCACCCAGCACAAGCGAGGCCGCAACCCCCACGCGGCGCTGGCCAATGCCTACATCTACCATTACGGCTGGATCCGCCGCAACGAAGAGATGCAGAAAAAAATGGATCAGGTGAGCAAGTACTGGGCGACACCCGCGGCTCAGATTGTGTACAGCCAGTTCGACCGCCGCGCCCTGGCGCCGTTCACCGGAACGCATCCGGAGGCGGTCAAGCAGTGGCTGGCCACCGACGCGGAGCAGACCCTCAACATTGACCCGAACTACAAGCCGACGCCCAAGGAAAACAAGTACCACTTCATGCGGCAGATCGAGAGCCTGACGGGCCTGGACTTCAGCCGCAAGCACTTCAAGCTGGTGGCCTGAGGTAACCGTAACGCGTTTGGGACCGTCAAGGCCGCTGGCTGCGCGCCGCAACGACCCTGCGATACAGGCCCTCTTGCTGTACCGCCAACTCCCGCCACTGGTAGGCTGCCGCGAATTTACGGGCTTTCACTGCAAGCGCCGATCTCATGCTGTCATCGGCCAGCACCTTGGTCAGTGCCTGCGCCATGGCGTCCACGTCCTGGGGGTCGTCCAGCAGCATGGCATTGACACCGGACTGAAGCAGCCCGGCAATGCCGCAATAGCGGGGCCCGCTCACCAGCACGGGCAAGGCGTGCGCCATGGCTTCCAGCACCACCATCGCAAACGTGTCTTCCAGCGTCGGGTGCACCAGACAGTCGGCCGCTTCATACGCTGGCGCCACATCCTGAAGTGAACCCAGAAAGAACACCCTGCCCTGCAGCCCGAGGGCGCCTGCTTCGGCCTCGAACTCGGGAATGTGCGCCGGGTTGCCCACCACGGCCAGCACCACCTCCGGCGCAAGTCTGGCCAGTGCCCGCAGCAAGGTCGGCAGACCTTTCTTGCGGTAATCATTGCCGACAAACAGCAGACAAGGGACTTCCTGCGGGAGGTTCAGCAAGGTTCTGGCCGTCGCACGAGCGGCTGCAGTGGGAGCTGAAGCCGGCAGGTGGATGCCTGGCGTGATCACCGAGAGCATGGGCAGGCACTGCGGATAGCTCTCGCCCATCACAGCACGCAGATGCTCAGACGTCACCACCACCTGCCGCCCCGCCTGCGGTGAATACCGTGCCCGCTCGAGTCCGAGGTAGGTCAGCAGGCGCGGACTGGTCCAGACCTTGATGTGGCGCAACAGACGGCGCCAGCCGCTGCGTCCGCGAAAGAGGCTATGGAGCACCGGCATCACGTGCACCGTCTGCACATCACCGTGCCAGGAGTTTTCGTGCGAGTGCACCACGTCAAAGTCGCGGCGGGTGGCCCACCAGGTGGCGGTGGCAAACCACAACTGGTTTACCCAGCGCGGCTTGCGCAAGGGGGCTGACACCCGGTGGTAAGTGACCCCGGGCCACTGGTGGTGAATCTCCTGCGCGAACACATGCACTTCGTGGCGGGCAGCCAGCTCCTCCACCAGTGCGATCGAGTAGCGCTCGGCGCCGCCGCCCGTGGCGGAAAACGTGCGGTTGAACACCGCCACCCGCCATCGGGGGGTGGCAGGCTCGGCTGCGGACGCCACCGGGTCAGCGTGCGGAAGGCTCATCGTGCCGGTCTTCATAGGCGGTTGCCAGCTTGAGCCAGAGCACAGGCAGCGTCGTCGACCGGTGCACCGGCACACGTGGAAGTTGCAGCATGTCCATGCCAGTCAGGCAGCGGCTGCGTCCGGTGGTGGTCGCCGCCGAAAAATCCAGTGCGTCGACCATGGCCCGATGACGCGGTTCGTACCGGCCATACGGGTAGCAGAACTGGGTCACAGGCACGCCAAGCACGGCCTCCAGAACGGTTTTGCCGCGCTGCATGTCCGCTTCGGCGGCGCTGTCGCTGGCCTCCATGAGGTTCACATGCTGGTCGGTGTGCGAGCCCACCTCCTGCCCGCCGGCCACCCATTCGCGCAATTCGGCCTCGGTCATCAGCGGGGTTTGCGGCACGCCAATGCCACGGTCCCACACATTGGTCTGGCCCATCAGACCACTGACGGCGTAGCAGGTAGAGGAAAACCTGTGGCGCCGCAGGGCCGGCAAGGCGTTGGTGAGGTTGTTCTGGTAGCCATCGTCAAAAGTGATGCCGACCACCTTGCCGTCGCGCTCGCCGCGCAGGTAGGGCTCCAGCGCTGTCATGGAGAGTCCGGTGTAGCCGAGCAGCTTGAGCCAGGCCATCTGGCGCGCAAACGCCGCAGGAGATACACACAGGCTGCGAAAAGGCGTGCCTTTGGGTGGCGCCGGAGCGATCTGGTGGTAGACCAGAATAGGAATCGGCCTTCGGTTGGCGGTGATTTTCAGGTTCATGTCGGCAGCTTGCGGCATTCAGCGTTCGTCAGGTTCACAGCAACACGATGTCGTACTGCTCCTGCGCCATCGCCGCTTCGGCCTGCAGCGACACGGGCTTGCCGATGAAGTCACTCAAGCTGGCCAGGTGCTGGCTTTCCTCGTCGAGAAACAGCTCAATTACCTTGGGCGACGCCACCACGCGGAACTCACGCGGATTGAACTGCCGCGCCTCGCGCAGGATCTCGCGCAGGATGTCGTAAGTCACGCTGCGCGCGGTTTTCACCACGCCTTTGCCGCTGCAGGCGCTGCACGGCTCGCAGAGCTGGTGCGCCAGCGATTCACGGGTGCGCTTGCGGGTCATCTCCAGCAGGCCCAGCGCTGAAAAACCATTCACTGTGGTCTTGATGCGGTCACGCGCCAACTGCTTCTGGAACTCGGCCAGCACGGCCTCGCGGTGGTTGTCTTTCAGCATGTCGATGAAATCGACGATGACGATGCCGCCCAGGTTGCGCAGCCTTAACTGTCGGGCGATGGCCTGCGACGCTTCGAGGTTGGTCTTGAAAATGGTGTCGTCAAAATTGCGGGCGCCGACAAAACCGCCGGTGTTCACATCCACCGTGGTCAACGCTTCAGTCTGGTCAATGATGAGGTAACCACCGGACTTCAGGTCCACACGCCGGCCCAGCGCCTTGGCGATTTCCTCGTCGATGTTGAAGAGGTCAAAAATCGGCCTTTCGCCGCCGTAGTGCTGCAATTTGCTGACCGTGGCCGGCATGAACTCGGCTGCAAAGGACTGGAGCTTGTCAAACTGCTCGTGGGAGTCGATGCGGATGGTCTGCGTGCTTTCAACCACCAGATCGCGCAGCACCCGCTGCAGCAGGCTCAGGTCCTGGTGCAGCACCGACGCAGGCGGGAGCCGCATCGAGGCATCCTTGATGCGCGCCCAGGTCTTGCGCAGGTAGGCGATGTCTTCGCCCAGCTCGGCGTCGGTGGCATCTTCTCCGTTGGTACGAAGGATGAAGCCGCCGCCAGCGCTGCCCGCCAGGGTCTGCACGCGCTGGCGCAGCGCCTCGCGCTCGCGCGGCGGTATTTTTTGTGAAACGCCGATGTGGTTATCCTGCGGCAGGAACACCAGCAGGCGGCCGGCAATGCTGATCTGTGCCGTGAGGCGTGCGCCTTTGGTGCCGATGGGGTCCTTCAGCACCTGCACCATCACCGACTGGCCTTCGAACAATTGCTTCTCGATGGGCTGCAGTGCCGCTGCGCCCTGACCCGAAGCACCGGGCGCTGCAGCCTCCGGCTCTGCATGCCGGCTCGTGATGCTGCTCATCAGGTCGGCCACATGCAGGAAGGCCGCACGGTCCAGCCCAATGTCAATGAAGGCCGACTGCATGCCCGGCAACACCCGGGCCACCTTGCCCAGAAAGACGTTGCCGACCAGGCCGCGCTCCAGCGTCCGCTCGACGTGCAGTTCCTGCACCGCACCGTGCTCGACCACGGCCACTCGGGTTTCCTGGGGCGACCAGTTGATCAGGATGTCTTGCTGCATGCTGGGATTGTAGGGATGCCAGCGCCCGGGGGGACTCTAGGGCCTGAAACCCGCCTGCCGCAGCAAACACGCAGTCTCATGCAGCGGCAGGCCCATGATGCCGGAGTAGCTGCCGCTGATCCGGCTGATGTGCATGGCCACCCTGCCCTGCACCGCATAGGCACCGGCCTTGCCCAGGGGCTCGCCGCTGGCCACGTAGGCCTTGATCTGCGCCGGTGTCATCGGCTCGAACGACACCTGCGAAACACTGAGCGCCTCATGCACCTGCCGGCCGCGCTGCACCGCCACGGCGGTCAGCACGCGGTGGGTACGCCCTGACAACTCACCCAGCATCCGCGCCGCATCGCGCGCATCGGCGGGCTTGCCATAAATGGTGCGACCCAGGGCGACCGTGGTGTCAGAGCACAACACCGGTGCGGCCGGAAGCGAGCGCCGCTTCATGCGCGCGACGGCAGCCGCCAGCTTCAGCCGGGTCACGCGCTGCACATAGGCCGTGGGCGTTTCGCCGGGCAGCACGTCCTCCAGCGACTCCGCATCTTCGTCAGCGTCCGGCAGCAGCAGCTGGTAGGTCACCCCCAACTGCTCCAGGAGCTGTCGGCGCCGCGGGCTCTGGGAGGCGAGGTAAATGAATGGGCTCATGGACGTACCTTGTCTGACGATTTAACACTGCCCTTCGATACCTCAGGGCGAACGGAAGTGGGAGCATCCTTCGACAGGCTCAGGACGAACGGCATTCAGTGGGCATCTGTGGGGCAATGTCTTCCCCAGTGGAGCCGTGGAACCGGCTTTGCCGGGCCACAGGCGGACTGCCCCCTCGGGGGGCAAGGAGTTACGCAAAGCGAACGACTGTGGGGGCTCCTATTCCCTGTGGTAGGGGTGGTTGATGGTGATGCTCCACGCCCGGTAGAGCTGCTCGATCAGCAGCACGCGCACCATGGCGTGGGGCAAGGTCAGATCGGACAGGCGCAGGCGCTCGTGGGCGGTGCGTTTGAAGTCAGGGTCCAGACCGTCCGGTCCGCCAATCACGATGGCGACATCATTGCCCGACAACTGCCAGCTTTTGAGCCGCTCGGCCAAAGCCACCGTGGTGACAGCCGTGCCCCGCTCGTCCAGCGCCACGACATGGGTGCCCCGTGCAATGGCAGCGTCAATGCGCGCGCGTTCGGCCGAGAGCAGCGTTTCCAGCGTCTTGGAGGCGCGAGGCTCCGTCTTCACGGCCTTGAGCTCGACCTTGAGCTCAGGCGGAAAACGCTTGGCATAGTCGTCGTAAGCGGTTTGTGCCCAATCAGGCACCTTCTGGCCGACTGCGACGATGGTGAGCCTCATCGGCTGCGCGGTGCGGCTTTCTTGGCGGCAGGCTTACCGGCCGGCTTCGTGGCCGTTTTAGTGGCTGATTTGGTGGCGGGCTTGGCAGCCGCAGGTCGTTTGGCGGCAGCTTTCCCGGTGTTGGCCGTCTTGGCTGCCACGGATTTTTTGGCCGCTACTTTTTTCGCCACTGGCACCTTGACCAGCGGGATTTTGGCCGCCGGCTTGGCTGTACGGGTCGTTCGTGGGGCCTTCGCAGCGGGTTCTGCCGCGGGTGCCGCCAGGTTGCGCTTGGCAGTCCAGTCGTTGGTTTTCCCAACGCGGCCCACATAGCCCGGCTCCGGGTCACGGGGCGCAGGTTTGGCGGCTTTCGCCGCCGGCTTGGCACCGCGCTTGCCGACCGCCACCTTGCCACCGGTTTTAGCGCCAGCCTTGGGTTTGACCTCTGCCACCGGTTCGGGCCTGGACGCCTTGGCCAGCGGTGCAGGCGCGCCGAGTTTGAGCTTGATGGGCTTTTCGCCCCACAGCTCCTCGAGGTGGTAATACTGGCGGATTGTGGGCTGCATGATGTGCACCACCACAGCGCCGCAGTCCACGATGATCCATTCACCGTTGTCTTCGCCTTCGATGCGCGGCTTGTTGAAGCCAGCGTCGCGCACGGCATCGCGCACGCTGGCGGCGAGGGCCTTGGTCTGGCGGTTCGACGTGCCGGAAGCCACGATCACGCGCTCGAACAGCGAGGTGATGTGCTCGGTGTCGAACACCTGAATGTCCTGGGCTTTCACATCCTCCAGGCCATCGACGATGGCGCGCTGCAGCTTCTGGACATCTTTTTTGGCATCGATGCCCGCGGTTTTGGCAGTGGTAGGGGTCATTCAGTACTTTGCTTGAGGGGTGAAAATCAGGAAATCCGGTAGAGCTGATGGGCTGCAATATAACGCGCCACGGTCTCGGGAACCAGCCCGGACAACTCCGGCGCAAGCGCCCCGCCAGCAGCCGCCAATTGGCGAATGCGCGTGGCGCTGACGTGCATCAGAGGGAGGTTCAAGGTCAGGAAGGGGCTTTGCGGGTCGGCAATCGCCACCAATGGCTCCGTTGATCCCGTGGAATCGGCTACCGCATCGGATCGCCCAGCTATGCAAATTATAGCAATATCCCTTATCTCATCAGATCGCTGCCACTGGCCGAAGGCGGCAAACTGGTCGGCCCCCATCACCAGGTAGAGCTGGGCCTCAGGGTGTTCGCCTTGCAGCGCAGCCAGGGTATCGGCGGTATAGCTGGGGCCGGCGCGCCGCATTTCGCGGTCGTCCACCTCCACGTGTGGCAGCTCGTCAAAGGCCAGCCGCGCCATCGCCAGGCGGTGTTCGGGCGCGCTGAGCGTCCGCGGCTTGTGCCAGGCGTGCCCGGTCGGTACGACGTAGAGCGTGTCGAGGTTCAATTGCGCCACGGCCGCCCGGGCGAGCGCCTGGTGGGCGCAGTGCGGGGGGTCGAACGCGCCGCCGAACATGCCGATGCGGCGCACACCTGACCGCGGTTGCAGCGTCACACCCAGTCCCTGCGGATCAGGAAATCCTGTGTCAGCCGCTCTTCCGGTGAGCCCGCTTCATGCTGGCGCTGGTAGGACCAGCTCGCCAGTGGCGGCATCGACATCAGGATGGATTCCGTACGCCCGCCTGACTGCAGGCCAAAGTGGGTACCGCGGTCCCAGACCAGGTTGAACTCCACATAACGGCCGCGGCGGTACAGCTGGAAGTCGCGTTCGCGTTCGCCGTAAGGCATGTCCTTGCGGCGCTGGACCAGCGGCAGATACGCCGGAATCAGGCCGTTGGCCACGCTTTGCATCATGGCAAAGCTTTTTTCCTGGCCCAGTTCGTGAAAATCATCAAAGAAAACACCGCCTACGCCGCGCTGCTCGTTGCGGTGCTTGAGGAAGAAATACTCGTCGCACCACTGTTTGAAACGGGGGTATTTGTCGTCACCAAAGGGCGCCAGCGCGTCCTTGCAGGTCTGGTGGAAGTGCTTGGCGTCTTCCTCAAAGGCGTAATAAGGCGTCAGGTCCATGCCGCCGCCAAACCAGCACACCGGCTCGCCACCGCCGGTGGGCGTGGCCGCCAGCATGCGCACATTCATGTGCACCGTGGGCGCGTACGGGTTGCGCGGATGGAACACCAGCGACACACCCATGGCCTCGAACGGCGCGCCTGCCAGCTCGGGCCGGTGCTGTGTGGCCGAAGGCGGCAATTTGGGGCCGCGCACATGCGAAAAGCCGCAACCGGCCCGCTCGAAGACGTGGCCGTGCTCCAAAATCATGGTGACACCATCGCCCTGCAGGGGTTCGCCCGGCTCCTTGCGCCACGCATCGGCCACAAACGGCTGACCGTCGAGCTCGGCAATGGCACCGGTGATGCGTTCCTGCAAACCCAGCAAGAACACGCGTACGCCTGAAAGATCCGTCATGCTTTTTTACCTTTGTTCGAGCATTGTGTCTGTGGCTGCGCGTTGAAAAGGCGGCAGCTCGATCGGTGCGGCCTTGTCAGGCCGGAAGCCGCGGCAATCACCCAGTGCCTCGGCAATGCGCACCATGTCGGCCGATTCGTCGCCCGTCAGCCGCACAAAATGGCGCAGCACAAGCCGTTTGCGGCCGTAGTCCAGCGCGGCAAGCCCCACCGGCACGCCGGCTTCGAAGGCCACCCGGTAAAAGCCGCTGCGCCAGGCGGGTGTGTAGCGACGTGTGCCTTCAGGTGACAGGGCCAGCCAGAAATACTCGCCTTTTTGCTTCTTCTCGGCGATCAGGCGCACCATCTGGCCCACCACACCGTGCGGCGAGTTGCGGTTCACCGGAACACCCCCCACCCAACGCAGCCAGTGGCCAAACAGGGGGATGCGAAAAAGCGAATCCTTGCTCCAGAACTGCAGTGGAATGCCCAGCGCCCACTTCAGCAGCAGGCCCACCACAAAATCCCAGTTGGAGGTGTGCGGATAAACCACCACCACGCCCTGCAGGGCCGGCAGCCCCTCAAAATCCGCCCTCCAGCCAGCCCAACGCAGCACCATGCCAGCGCAGCGGCTGCCGTGAAACTGCAGGGGATGAGGCGGCTGCAGGTCCGTCGTCATGGCGTCATTGCGACTTCAGTGGCAAGGCATCAGGACTTGATGGCGCGGTAACCGATGTCCCTGCGGTACTGGGCACCGTCAAAACCAATGCCGTCGGCCACTTCGTAGGCCCGCTGCTGGGCCGCTTTCACGGTGCTGCCGAGGGCTGTCACGCACAGCACGCGCCCGCCAGCGGTCAATGTCGCATTGCCATCCTTGCGGGTGCCGGCGTGAAACACCATGGCGTCCTCGGTAGCCACAGGCAAACCGTGAATGGCGTCGCCCTTGCGCGGGTTCAACGGATAGCCGTGCGCCGCCATCACCACACCCAGCGCAGGACGGCGGTCCCAGTCCATTTCGATCTGGTCCAGCGTGCCGGAAGTGGCGGCCATCATCACGTCGTACAGATCGCTCTTGAGCCGCATCATGATGGGCTGCGTTTCCGGGTCGCCCATGCGGCAGTTGAATTCGAGCGTTTTGGGCCGTCCCTCGGCATCGATCATCAGACCGGCGTACAGAAAACCTGTGAACGGAATACCGTCTTTTTCCATGCCCTTGATGGTCGGAAGGATGATCTCGCGCATCGCGCGGCCGTGCACCTCGGGTGTGACCACGGGGGCTGGTGAATACGCGCCCATGCCGCCCGTGTTGGGGCCCTGGTCTGCGTCAAGCAGGCGCTTGTGGTCCTGACTGGTGGCCATCACTGCCACATTCCTGCCGTCGCACATGACGATGAAGCTGGCTTCTTCGCCCTGCAAAAACTCTTCAATCACCACCCGCGCGCCACCCGCGTTGTGCGTCACGCCCAACGGGTTGAAGGCCGGATCGGGCGCCAGCATGAACTCGATGGCCTCGTGCGCCTCGTGCAGCGTCATTGCCACCACCACGCCCTTGCCTGCGGCCAGGCCATCGGCCTTGACCACAATCGGCGCGCCTCTTTCGTCAACATAGGCGTGGGCCGCCGTGGCGTCGGTGAAGGTCTCGTACTCGGCGGTGGGAATGCCATGGCGCTTCATGAAGGCCTTGGAAAACGCCTTGGAGCTTTCCAGCTGCGCTGCCGCCCTGGTCGGGCCGAACACACGCAGGCCGTGCGCACGGAACTCATCCACGATGCCTGCCGCCAGCGGCTGCTCCGGGCCCACCACCGTCAGTGCAATCTTCTCGGCCAACGCCCAGGCGCGCAGTTCGGCCACGTCGGTGATGTTGATGTTCTCCAGCCGCGCATCCAGCGCAGTGCCGCCGTTGCCGGGGGCCACATAGACCGCCTGCACCTTGGGGGACTGGGCCAGTTTCCAGGCCAGCGCGTGTTCGCGGCCACCGCCGCCAACCACTAAAACTTTCATGCGAGAACTTTCATCTGAATTTCTGAACAACCGCAAGCCCTTGCGGTACTACGTCTTGACAAGCAGGCGCCGCGGAACCGGCTTCGCCGGGCCGCAGGCGCAGCGCCCCTCGGGGGGCAGCGACGACACGAAGTGCGGAGCGTGGGGGCTCACAATATTGCGGCATTGTGATAGACCTCCTGGGTGTCATCCAGGTCCTCCAGCACGTCCAGCAGCTTCTGCATCCTGTGGGCCTCACCACCCGCCATCTCGATGGTGTTGTCAGCGCGCATGGTGACCTCGGCCACCTCGGCCTTCAGGCCTGCCGCTTCCAGCGCGTTCTTGACGGCCTCAAAGCCGGTGTAGGGCGTCAGCACCTCAATGGCACCGTCGTCATGCGTGATCACATCGTCAGCGCCTGCGTCGAGGGCAACTTCCATGACCTTTTCCTCGCTGGTGCCAGGCGCATAAATCAGCTGGCCGCAGTGCTTGAACTGGAAGGCGACCGAGCCCTCGGTGCCCATGTTGCCACCGTGTTTGGAAAACGCATGGCGCACCTCTGCCACGGTGCGCACCTTGTTGTCGGTCATGCAGTCCACGATGATGGCCGCGCCGCCGATGCCATAGCCCTCATAGCGAACTTCCTCGTAATGCACGCCTTCCAGGCTGCCGGTGGCCTTGGCAATGCCGTATTTGACGTTCTCGCTGGGCATATTGGCCGCCTTGGCCTTCTCCACTGCCAGGCGCAGTCGCGGGTTGGTGCCCAGATCGCCCCCACCCATGCGGGCCGCCACCATGATCTCGCGCATCACCCGCGTCCAGACGCGCTGACGCTTTTCGTCCTGGCGCCCCTTGCGGTGTTGAATATTTGCCCATTTGCTATGACCAGCCACTGCACAATCCCCGGTTACTTCGGTGTCCAAACAGGTTTGGACTGATGAATTGATTTAATCTACAGCTGGTATTTTACTTTTTCACCTTTGCTTCATCCCCAGTTCACCTTTTGGACAACGTCATGGCCGATTCTTCCGTCTCTCCCCTGCTGATTGCAAAAAACGCCTCCACGCACTGTGAACTGCTGCCGGGGCTGGCCAACCGGCACGGTCTCATCACGGGCGCCACCGGCACCGGCAAGACCGTGACGCTGCAGACGCTGGCAGAAGGTTTCTCGAAAATCGGCGTGCCGGTCTTCATGGCGGACGTCAAAGGCGACCTCACCGGCATCAGCCAGGCGGGCAGCATCGGCGAAAAGATGGCCGCCGTGCTGAAAGACCGGCAGATTGACCCGCCCGCGCCAGCCGCCTGCCCCGTCACGCTGTGGGATGTGTTCGGCGAGCAGGGCCACCCGGTGCGCGCCACCATCTCGGACATGGGCCCGCTGCTGCTGGGACGGATGCTCAACCTCAACGAGACGCAGGCCGGTGTGCTCAACCTGGTGTTCAAGATCGCCGACGACAACGGCATGCTGCTGCTGGACCTGAAGGACCTGCGCGCCATGCTGCAGCACGTGGGCGACAACGCCAGCGACTTCACCACGCAGTACGGCAACGTCAGCGCTGCCAGCGTGGGCGCCATCCAGCGTGGGCTCTTGCAGATCGAAAGCCAGGGTGGTGAGAAGTTCTTTGGCGAGCCCATGCTCAACATCAGCGACTTCATGCAAACGGTCGATGGCCGTGGCGTCGTCAACATCCTCACCGCCGACAAGCTGATGAACTCGCCCCGCCTTTACGCCACCTTTCTCTTGTGGATGCTGTCCGAGCTGTTCGAGCAGTTGCCCGAGATCGGCGACCCCGAAAAACCCAAACTGGTGTTCTTCTTCGACGAAGCCCACCTGCTTTTCAACGAAGCGCCCAAGGTACTGATCGAGCGCATCGAACTGGTGGTGCGACTGGTGCGATCCAAGGGCGTCGGCGTCTACTTCGTCACGCAGAACCCGCTGGACATTCCGGATTCGGTACTGGCCCAGCTGGGCAACCGCGTGCAGCACGCGCTGCGCGCCTTCACGCCGCGCGACCAGAAGGCAGTGAAGGCCACAGCGCAAACCATGCGGCAAAAACCAGGGCTGGACATTGAAGCGGCCATCACCGAACTGGCCGTGGGCGAAGCGCTGGTCAGCCTGCTCGATGCCAAGGGCCGGCCCGGCATCACCGAACGGGTGTACGTGCTGCCTCCGGGCAGCCAGATCGGACCCATCACACCGCAGCAGCGCCAAGCGTTGATCCAGAGCTCGCTGGTGGCCGGCGTGTACGAAAAAGAAGTCGACCGCGAGTCTGCCTACGAAAAACTCAAGGGCCGTGCCGATGCCGCAGCAGAGGGTGCCGCCAAGGCCCCCAAGGGTGGCGCAGCGGGTGAAAGCAGCTCGGGCGGCATCCTCGGCGGGCTCAACGACGTACTGTTCGGCAGCACCGGCCCGCGCGGCGGAAAGCATGATGGGCTGGCCCAAAGCATGGCCAAGTCTGCGGTGCGGACCATGGGTTCGGCGGTGGGTCGGGAAATCATCCGCGGGGTGCTGGGCGGCATCTTCGGAGGCAAGCGCTGAGCGCTCAGCGCCAGTACAGCGCCAACGGGTTGCCTGTGCGTGCGGCGTTCGCCGTTTCTTCGCCGACCCAATCGTGCAGCGCGTTGAAAAGCGTCGCGTAATCCGTGCCTGCCTCCTGATTGGTGTGGGGCCAGTCGCTTCCCCACAGCAAGGCGGCCGGGCCGAGTTCGCCCATCCACAAGCGGGCCAGTTCGCCTGCATCCACTGACCCCAGGCGGTAGGGGCCACTTAACTTGATGTGGACGACCGAGCGCCGCGAACGCAAGGCCAGGGCCCGAACAGTCGGATCCGACAGGGCCGCTGCCGACGGTTTTCCCATGTGATCCACCACCAGCGCCAGCCCCTCCGGCACAGCGCCGATGACTTCGGGCAATTCACCGGTGTCGGTATGCAGCTCCACATGCCAGTTGAGCGCGAGCAGCAAGTCCCACAGCCGGTGCGCCCCTGCCCATGCGCCCGCGCCAGCAGCGCCCGCCAGGTTGAGCCGTATGCCGCGTACGCCCGCCGAGTCCATCGCCCGCAGCTCATGCACATCAACATCGGGGGAAACCACTGCAACACCGCGCAGGCTGTCCGGATGCAATGCCAGCTCCTCCATCAGGCGGGAGTTGTTGGTGCCGAGAAAGCTTGGCTGCACCAGCACGCCGCGATGGATGCCGAGCGGTCGCGCACGTTTTTGCCAGGCTCCTAACGGCGCGTCGTAGGTCGGAACATAGCGCGCCAGACCATGGACGACGCCAGCATCGAAAACGTGAAAGTGCGTATCGACGAATGTTTTTGACAAGAAAGACCTCACAAGCTAAAGTATAGTCCTCTAGATGACTAAATCAATGACCACAACGACAACATCACCACGGAAAGTGGCCGCCAAAGTGCCCGCCCGATTGGTGGCCGCAGCGTTGCGCTCGCCAGTACCAGGCCTGGCGCAAACGCCGCAGCCTGGCCAGAGCCGCTATGGCTGGCTGGCAGCCGCCCTGCGCTCACGCGTTCTGCAGGGCGAATGGCAACCGGGCGAAGCCATTCCGCCCGAGGCGGCGCTGTCCAGGTCTTACGGTGTGGCCTTGGGCACGATCCGCCAGGCACTTGCGCTTTTGGTGGCTGATGGCATGCTCGAGCGTCGGCACGGCCGCGGCACTTTCGTGAAGGCCGCGCTGGGCGGCGCCTCCATGCTGCGCTTCTTCCGGTTCAGGCAATCGGGCGAGTTACCGGCAACGCCGCTGTCCAGCATCCTGTCACGCAAAACCCGGCTGGCCGATGCGGACGAGGCAGAAATGCTTGAGCTTTCTGCAGGCGCGTCCGTGCTCGTCCTGGAGCGACTGCGCAGCATCGAAGGGCAGCCGCGCCTGCTGGAAACACTGGCGCTGCCGCTGCCCCTGTTCGATGCGCTGACCGCATCCGACACAACGGCCTGGGACGACCTTCTTTATCCGATGTTCCAGCGTGTCTGCGGTGTGGTCATCCACCACGCCGAAGACCGGCTGGCTTTTGACCTGCTCACGCAGCAGCAGGCACGGCGGCTGCAACTCGAAAAGGGGCACCCGTGCGTGCGTGTGCAGCGGCGCGCATTCGATCTGGCCAACCGATGCGTTGAACTCAGGACCACATTGGGCGACGCCTGGTCGTTCGAGTACACGGCGCAGGTGCGCTGACAACGCAGGAAACAACATGAAGACAGGTACCTTGTTCGCAGCGCTGGTCGCGGCAATAACTTTTGCGTCACCGGCGCCGCCCGCCATGGCGCAGGCGACTTGGCCGAACAGGCCTGTCAATCTGGTCGTGACCTATGCGCCAGGCGGCGGGGCCGACACCATGGCCCGCCTCATCGCGCCCCGGATGGCCGAGGCACTGGGCCAGCCTGTCGTTATTGAAAACAGGCCCGGCGCGGGCGGCCAAATCGGTACAGCCTATGTGGCCAAGGCCGCGCCGGATGGGTACACGCTGATGCTCGACGCTTCGTCGTTCGCGGTCAACCCCGCGCTCTACCCCAAGCTGCCCTATGACGGTGCCAGGGCTTTCCGGCCGATCGGCGTGATCGCTCAGTTCCCCAACGTCGTGCTGGTCAATGCGCAATTTCCGGCCAAAAACGTCAAGGACCTGATCGCGCAGGCGCGCAGCCAGCCCAAGGCGGTGTCGTACGCCTCGTCTGGCAACGGCTCGGCCCAGCATCTGGCTGGCGCGCTGTTCGAGTCGGCCGCGAAGATCGAAATGGTCCATGTGCCGTACAAAGGCGGCGGGCCGGCGCTCAGTGACGTGCTCGGCGGCCAGGTTCCACTCTTTTTCGGCAATCTCGCGTCCACCCTGCCCCACATCCAGTCGGGCAAGCTGCGCGCGCTGGCGGTGACATCCGGCAAGCGGTCGGCCCTGTTGCCCGACGTACCGACCCTCGAAGAGTCAGGTTTGACGGGCACCGAAATCTACGAATGGAACGCCCTCTTCGCGCCGGCAGGCACACCCGACGCCGTGATCGAGAAGATTTCTGCCGCGTTGCAAAAAGCCATGGCTTCGCCGGACGTGAAAGCCCGCATCCTGCAACTCGGTGGCGACATTCAAAAAGGCACGCCCGAGCATGCACAGCAGTTTGTCCGCCAGCAGATGGCGCTGTGGACGCGCGTGATCAAAGAGCGCAACATCACCGTTGACTGAAAACACCCCAGGCATCCCCACCCCACCCAACTCCCGGAAACAAACATGACACCCCTGAACACTTCCCTCACCCGCCGCCATTGGCTCGCCCGATCAGCCGCCACGGCGGCAGCGCTCTCACCCCTGCTGGCACGCGCCGCTGACACCTGGCCCTCAAAGCCCATACGTCTCGTCGTCCCCTTCGCGCCGGGCGGTAGCTCCGAAATCGTGGCCCGCGCCGTGGCGGGCGAGATGGCGCGCACCCTGGGCCAGAACGTCTTTGTGGACAACAAACCCGGTGCCGCCGGCAACATTGCGATGGAAGAAGTGGCCCGCTCCACCGACGAACACACCATCGTGCTGGGTCACATCGGCACGCTGGCGGTGAACCCCTACATCTTCCCGAAACTGCCGTATGACGCCAACAAGGACTTCGCGCCGATCACGCTGGTCTCCAAGGTGCCCAGCCTGTACGTGGTGCACCCGGACGTGCCGGCCAAAAACCTCAAGGAGTTTGTCGCTTATGCCAAGTCTCAGCCAGGCCGCTTGAACTACGGATCAGCCGGCAACGGCAGCGCCGGCCACCTCGCCTTCGAGTACCTGAAGGTGGCCACAGGCATCTTCATCCTGCACGTGCCGTACCGCGGCACCGGCCCCATGCTCACCGATCTGCTGTCGGGTCGGCTCCAGGCGGCATCGGTGGGTGCGCCTGCGTTGCTGCAGTTCATCAAGGCGGGCAAGCTGCGCTGCATCGCAACGGGCACCAGCGAGCGCCTGCCCCAGCTCCCCGATGTGCCCACGGTGGCCGAGCAGGGCTACAAGGGCTTTGAGATGACGCAGTGGTACGGCCTGATGGCGCCGCGCAAATGGCAAAAAGACCATCTGCAGAAGCTGGAGTCCGAAGCCATCAAGGCCGCCCGCAGCAAGCTCGTGGCCGACAAACTCAGCCAGGACACGGCGCTTGCAGTCGGCAACACCAGTGCGGAGTTCGAGGCATTCATCAAGCAGGAGCAGGCACGCTGGAAGCCGGTCATCGAACGCGCCCAGATCAAGCCCGAGGGCACCTGACGCGCTGATCTGCTGTCGCGCTTTTGGCACAGCCCTTGCCAGTCCCGGGGCGCTTCGGTACATTGGATTTTTGCCCAAGGACATTCAATGCCCGCCGAAGTTGCAGACAAGCCCGCAGACCCTGGCAAGGCGCCCTTGCCGTCATCCTCCCAGCACATCCGGTTGACATCGCATGCCGGCGGGCACGGCGCCCTGCCCATTCACTGGGCCGCCGCCACCGCCGCCGAACGCGGGCCTGTCGTGGGTACCACGACAAAACGCAGCCACCGCAACGTCATTGGCACGCACAGCGGGTCGTACAGCGTTTACCGCGCACTGGCGATTGCTTCCGGCGCCCTGTCGGCTGCGCACAAGGCAGACCTGACCAACACCACGCCGACCGACGTGATCGGCCCCTACCCCCAATGGAGCGAGCCCGGCCGCATTGTGGCCATGGACCCGTGGGGCGCCACGGTGTCCGACGTGTTCGCCAGCGAACTGGCCGCCGGCTACGACATCCGCCCCACCATCGCCGTGACGCAGGCGCACGTGATCCTGCCCGAGGTGATTGAAGCGCTGCAATCTGGCCGCCTGCAGGCTGACGGCAAGGTGCTGACAGCCGGTGGTGCCGCCATGGTGACCAAGGTGGCGGTCGAGCCCGTCTGGTACCTGCCCGAGATCGCCCGCCGCTTCGGCTGCAGCGAAACCGACCTGCGGCGTGTGCTGTTCGAGGAAACCGGCGGCATGTACCCGGAGCTGGTCACGCGCAGCGACCTGGAGGTCTTCCTGCCGCCCATCGGCGGCCTCACGGCCTACATCTTTGGCCGCCCGCGCGACCTGGCAAACCCGGATATCGAGCTGACTGCCCGCGTGCACGATGAATGCAATGGCTCCGACGTGTTCGGCTCCGACATCTGCACCTGCCGCCCCTACCTGACGCACGCGATTGAAGAATGCATCCAGGGCGCGCAGCGCGGCGGTGTGGGGCTGGTGTCCTATTTCCGCAAGGAAGGCCGGGCGCTGGGTGAAGTCACCAAGTTCCTCGTCTACAACGCGCGCAAACGGCAGGTCGGCGGCGACACCGCCGACCAGTACTTCAACCGCACCGAATGCGTTGCTGGCGTGCAGGACATGCGCTTTCAGGAACTGATGCCCGACGTGCTCAACTGGCTCGGCATCCGCAAGATCCACCGCCTGGTCTCCATGAGCAACATGAAATACGACGCCATCACCCGGGCCGGCATCGAGGTGGTGCAGCGCGTGAACATTCCCGAAGGCCTGATCCCGGCCGACGCGCAGGTCGAGATGGACGCCAAGATGGCCGCCGGCTACTTCACCCCCGGCGCGGTGCCGGATGCAGAAGAGCTCAGGAAGGCCAAAGGCCGCGTTCTCGACGCGTAGGCCCTCTTCACCCGCGCCCTCCACACCCTTCCATCCACTGCGACACCCACCATGCCCCAGGACTCACCCACCAGCGCGGCAGTGGCTGAATTGCGCTCCACCGCGGCGGTGCGCACGCGTGCCGCTGGTCTGCTGGCCCGGGCCCGGCACGGCGAGTCCAGCTGGTTCACGGTGAACGACGGCGCCATGGATACGGCTGCGGCGCTGGTGGCCCAGCTCACCAGGGCCCGTTACCCGGGTCTGCACATTCCGTATCACAGCCGCTGGCGCCATTTTGAGACCGGCGGCGTAGACCGTGCCGGCCAGCTTGACGCCGAGCTGGAGGTGCGCCACACCAGCGTTGCCGAGCGCGCCCGTGCACAGATCGATCTGGCTGTCGTCAGCGTACTGCTCGACGCAGGCGCCGGACCCGACTGGGGTTATGTGGAGCCGCCCACTGGCGGCTGCCCTGCGCCGCACCGCTACACCCGCTCCGAAGGCCTGGGCGTGGCCAGTTTCCATGCCTTTATGGCAGGCCTGTTTTCCAGCGATGCGTCTGACACCTGCCGGGCCGACGCAGCCGGCCTGAAGGCAATCACAGCCGAAACACTGGGCCAGGCCTTCCAGGTGACCGGCAGCAACCCGCTGGTCGGCCTGGAAGGCCGCGCACAACTGCTGCGGCAACTCGGCGCGGCGCTCGAGGCCAACCCGGACATGTTTGGCCAACCGGCCCGCCCCGGTCATCTGTTTGACCTGATGGCGCAAGGCGTTGGCGGCGCACGGCAAAACCCACCCAGTGTGCAGGCTCACGACCTGCTCACTGCCGTGCTCACCGGCTTTTCTGCCATCTGGCCTGCACAGAACCTTCTTGAGGGCCAGGCTCTGGGGGACTGCTGGCGCCACGTGGCCGTACGGGGCAGCGGTGGAGAAGCCGACCTGACGCACGGCTGGATGCCCTTTCACAAGCTGTCGCAGTGGCTGACGTATTCCCTGCTGGAGCCTTTTGAATGGGCGGGTGTTCGTGTCGAGGGGCTGGATGCCCTCACGGGACTGCCTGAGTACCGCAACGGCGGCTTGTTCCTCGACGCCGGGGTATTGCGCCTGAAAGACCCGGCGCAGGCGGCGCAGCCCCATGGGGCGGGGGACGAACTGATTGTGGAGTGGCGTGCGCTGACGGTTTCCTTGCTGGACGAGCTCGCCCTCCTGGTGCGCGACCAGTTAGGATTGGCAGCGGCGCAAATGCCGCTGGCCTGCGTGCTCGAAGGTGGCACCTGGGCCGCGGGGCGCGTGCTGGCACAGCAGTTGCGTGACGGCCAGCCACCCTTGAGCATCCAGAGCGACGGCACCGTTTTTTAAGCATTCCAAAAACCTCGACATGACCACTCCCGAAGCCAAAGTCCACGTTGTTGACCACCCGCTGGTCCAGCACAAACTCACCCTGATGCGCCGCAAGGACGCCTCCACCAACACCTTCCGCACCCTGCTCAACGAGCTCAGCATGCTGATGGCCTATGAGGTCACGCGCGACATGCCGACGCAGGAGATCGAGATCGAAACCCCGCTGGAGGTGATGAAGTCCCGCGTGATCGACGGCAAGAAGCTGGTCTTTGTGTCCATCCTGCGCGCCGGCAACGGCATTCTGGAGGGCATGCTCAGCGTGGTGCCGGGCGCCCGCGTCGGCCATGTGGGCCTCTACCGCGACCCCAAGACCCTCACGGCAGTCGAGTACTACTTCAAGATGCCGCACGACATGCAGGAGCGCGACATCGTGGTGGTGGACCCGATGCTGGCCACCGGCAACTCGGCGATTGCTGCCGTGGAGCGCCTGAAGGAGCTCAACCCCAAGTCCATCAAGTTCGTCTGCCTGCTGACCTGCCCCGAGGGCATTGCCGCGCTGCAGGCCGCCCACCCGGATGTCCCCATCTACACCGCCGCCATCGACCGTCAGCTCAACGGGCACGGTTACATCCTCCCCGGTCTCGGCGACGCAGGCGACCGCATCTTCGGCACCCAATAGGCATGGGCTTGTACCGTACCGCACGGCTGCTGGCCGTGACCCTGCTGCTGGGCGCCAGCACGCATCTCTTTGCCGCCCCGTTCACCCCTGCCACTGACAGCGAGGTGGTCGAGCGCCTGCCACTGGCCAGCGACCCCTCGGCCCGCCGCGTTGAGTCGCTCCGCCGTCAGTTGGCGGCCAAGCCCGGCGACAACGCACTGCGCGTCGAGATCGCCCGCCGCTACTTCGAACTTGCCATGGCCCAGGGCGACCCACGCCTGGTCGGCTACGCCGCAGCCTCGATTGCACCCATGGCCACCACGGCCGGCGACAACGCCGACTACTGGCTGGCCAACGGCCTGATCCAGCAGTACAGCCACAACTTTGACGGTGGCCTGCAAAGCCTGGGCAAGGCGATTGAACTCAATCCGCGCTGGGCAGAGCCGCTGGCGTGGCGCTCTGCCA
Organism: Synechococcus sp. UW140; assembly: GCA_943370905.1. Taxonomy (GTDB): domain Bacteria; phylum Pseudomonadota; class Gammaproteobacteria; order Burkholderiales; family Burkholderiaceae_C; genus Polaromonas. The sequence continues at coordinate 106,963 of CALRSS020000003.1, read as the reverse complement.
TTTACATGGTGCAGGCCCGCTATCCGGAGGCCATGGCCGATTGCGAACGACTCACGCCGCTGGCCGACCCCTTGTTGGGCCTGGGCTGCCGCACCTTCGTGAAAGCCACCACCGGCGAACTGCGTCCAAGTTTCGACGCTGTCATGCAGGCCGTGCGCGCCAACCCGCGTGCGGTGCCAGAGCTGCTGCTGTGGCTCTATACCCGGCTCGGCGAAATGGCCGTGCGCCTTCCCGATCCGGCTCTGGCCGAGGAATACTATAAAAAGGGCCTCAAGCTGGGCATCACCGACCAGTACCTGCTGGGCGCCTACAGCGACTTTCTGCTGGCCCGCAAGCGACCTGCGGAAGTGATCACGCTGCTGGAAAGCTGGGAGCGCTCCGACGTGCTGCTGCTGCGCCTGGCGCTGGCCGGCAAAGCCGCACAGCATCCCAAGGCGAGCGACTGGGCTGCGCAACTGCGCGACCGTTTTGCGGCAGCCACGCTGCGTGGTGACCGCCTGCACGAGCAGGAGGCTGCGCGCTTTGCGCTGGACATCGAGGGCAAACCCGCCGACGCACTGGCACTTGCAGCCCGCAACTACGAAGTACAAAAAGAGCCGCGCGACGCGGACATCCTGCTGCGCACGGCGCTGGCTGCCGGCAAGCCCGAGGCGGCCAGGCCTGCACTCGAGTGGCTGCAAGGCAGCCACTACGAGGACCCGGTGATGGCAGACCTGGCCGCCAGGCTCGCCAGCACGGGAGGCAAACGATGATCCGCCTGCTCACCCACCTGGTCTGGCCGCTCGGCCTGCTGCTGGCACTGCTTCACACCACCGCCTGGGCGCACAAGCCCAGCGACAGCTACCTCACCCTGCGTGCCACCGAAGGCAGCGGCAACATTGCCGTGCGTTGGGACATTGCCCTGCGCGACCTCGACTATGTGCTGCAGCTCGACCGCGACAGCAACGGTGAAATCACCTGGGGCGAGGTCAGGCTGCGCGCCGACGACATCACGCAGATGGCCACCAGCCACCTCTCGGTCACTGCGTCGGAAAAGTCCTGCGTGTGGGCCACGGCAGCCCCGCTGCAGCTCGACAGGCACAGTGACGGCACCTATGCCGTGCTGAGCCTGACCGCACAATGCACCAGCCTTGACGCGCCGCTCAAAGCCGCCTATTCGCTGCTGTTTGACGTGGACCCGTCCCACCGCGGTCTGGTGCAGTGGGTGGGGCCGGGCAGCGCGCAGGCCCAGGCGCTCGTCTTCGGAACCAGTTCAGCCGAACAGACGCTGGCGCTGCAACCTGCAGGTGCCTGGCAAACGCTGCGCCAATACCTGGTGGACGGCACGTGGCACATCTGGATCGGCTACGACCACATCCTGTTCCTGCTCTCGTTGCTGCTGCCCGCGGTGCTGGTGCGCAGGCAGGGCCAATGGGAGGGCTCGTCCAGCCTGACAGGTTCGATCAAGGAGGTGCTCAAGGTCGTCACCGCATTCACACTGGCGCACTCCATCACGCTCAGCCTGGCGGCACTGCAGGTCATCAGCCTGCCATCGCGTCTGGTCGAGTCGGCGATTGCCGCCTCGGTCGTGTTCGCCGCACTGAACAACCTGCGCGGGGCGATCGAGTCCAGACGCTGGGTCATGGCCTTCGCCTTCGGGCTGATCCACGGCTTTGGCTTTGCCTCGGTGCTGGCCGATCTGGGCCTGCCGCAGAATGCACTGGTGCTGGCACTGGTGGGCTTCAATCTGGGTGTGGAGGTGGGCCAACTGGCCATCGTGGCCGTCTTTCTGCCACTGGCTTTTCTGCTGCGGCACACGCGCTTTTACCGGGTCGGGGTACTCAAGGGCGGCTCTGTGCTGGTCGCGATTCTGGCGGGCTGGTGGCTGGTGCAAAGGATGTTCAACCTCTCGGTGTAAGAGCGGTATTGAACCGATCAAAAGACGCCAATGCTCGACCTGCTCGTCACCCACGCCACGCTGCCCGACGGCAGAACCGACATGTCCGTCGCCGTGCAGGGCGGCCGCATCACGGCCGTGGAGGCGGGCCTCAGCGTCCCCGCGCATGAGACGGTCGACGCCGCAGGCTACCTGCTCAGCCCGCCTTTTGTGGACCCGCATTTCCACATGGATGCCACGCTCAGCTATGGCCTGCCGCGCGTGAACGAAAGCGGCACCCTGCTCGAGGGCATCGCATTGTGGGGGGAACTCAAACCCACGCTGAAGGCCGAAGCCATCATGGAACGCGCCCTCACCTACTGCGACTGGGCTGTGGCCAAGGGCCTGCTGGCCATCCGCAGTCACGTGGACACCAGCGACGCCAGCCTGCTGGCGGTGGATGCCCTGCTGCAGGTGAAGAAGCAGGTGGCGCCCTATCTCGACCTGCAACTCGTCGCTTTCCCGCAGGACGGCGCGTTGCGTGCGAAAGGTGGTGTGGAGAATCTGGAACGCGCACTCGACAAAGGGGTGGAGGTGGTCGGCGGCATCCCCCACTTCGAGCGCACGGCTGAGCAGGGCGCGGCCAGCGTCAAGCTGCTCTGCGACATCGCCGCGGCGCGCGGCCTGCTGGTCGACATGCACTGCGACGAGTCCGACGACCCGCTGTCGCGGCACATCGAAACGCTGGCGTTTGAGACGCAACGACTGGGGCTGCAAGGCCGCGTGACTGGTTCGCACTGCACGTCGATGCACAGCATGGACAACTACTACGCCAGCAAATTGATGCCGTTGATCGCCGAGTCCGGGGTCAGCGTCATCGCCAATCCGCTCATCAACATCACCCTGCAGGGCCGCCACGACAGCTACCCCAAGCGCCGCGGCATGACCCGCGTCCCCGAACTGATGGCCGCCGGCGTCCAGGTCGCCTTCGGCCACGACTGCGTGATGGACCCGTGGTACAGCCTCGGCAGCGGCGACATGCTCGAAGTCGCCCACATGGGTCTGCACGTGGCACAGATGACCAGCCAGAAAGGCATACGCCAGTGCTTTGACGCAGTAACGACCCATGGGGCGAAGGTGATGCACCTGCAAGGCTACGGCCTGAAGGTCGGGTGCGATGCCAGCTTTGTGCTGCTCCAGACGCGCGATGTGGTGGAAGCGATCCGCTTGCGCGCGAACCGGCTGAAGGTGTGGAAGAAGGGTGTGCTGCTGGCCGAGACACCTGAGGTCACAGCGCAGTTGTATTTGCCGCAGAGGCCGGCGCAGCCACACATCACCCCCTAAACCTGACTGCGGTCAGGCATGTCTGCTTACAACCGATGGGCGTGAGTGGCGGCAAACTGGGCCGATCACCCTGAAAGCCCTCCCGATGCCGTCTCTTGCCACACCTTCCACTGTCCATGTCTCGAGACGCGCGCTTGTTGCGTCCCTCTGTTTCACCGGCCTGGGCCTCGCCGGTCACGGCGCCTGGGCGGCCAAGCCAAAAGCCAGGGCGGCAGGCAAGCAGCCCTTTGACATGGAGGCCTTCAACAACGCCACCGATACACCCTTGCTGCGCCGCGGTAGCCAAGGCGCAGCCGTGGTGCGTGCGCAGATCATGCTGGATCGGGCATGGTTCTCCTGCGGCGAGATCGACGGGCGCTTTGCCGCCAACATGCAGCGCATGGTCAAGGCCTACCAGACCGCACACGACCTCAAGGCCACCGGAACGGTTACCGCGGAAACCTGGGCGTCGCTGCGCACGGATGGCGCACCCTTGCTCACAGGCTATACCTTGACCGACAAGGACGCTTCCGGCCCGTTCGAAAAAACGCCGGTCAGGATGGACGAGCGCGCAAAAATGAAGGCGCTGGTCTATGAGTCGATCGAGGAGGCGATGGCCGAAAAATTCCATGCCAGCCCCGGCTATCTCCAGCAACTCAACGGCAGCGGCACCCTGGACGCTGGCAAGCAGATCACCGTGCCCAATGTGACCGCCAGCGCCACGCCGGTCAGCGCGGCCTCGATCCAGATCGATAAGTCGGAGCGCGTGCTCTATGTTCTGGATACTGCCCAGCGGCTGGTGGCAGGCTTTCCCATCAGCATCGGCAACGAAAAGAACGATCCATTGCCGCTTGGCATGATGGCCATCAAGAATGAAGTGAAAAACCCGCGCTTCACCTATAACCCCGCCCTGCTCAAAAACTCTCCCAAAGACGCGCAGAAGGTCGACATCGCGCCTGGCCCCAATAACCCGGTTGGCAGCATCTGGCTTGGACTGACCAAACCTCACTGGGGCATTCACGGCACACCCAGCCCTTCCAACGTCGGGCACTCCGAGACCAATGGTTGTATCCACATGACCAACTGGGACGCCGAGCGCCTGTCAACCCTGGTGAAAGCCGGGTTCAAGGTCAACATTCTGGCTTGATGGCCGATTCACACGTTTCAGCAAAAGGCCTGGCGCTCACCGTGGGTGCGTTGCTGATCGTAGCCGCGGGAGTGATGCTGGGCGCTCGCAGGGAGCCATCAACACAGGTGCAGCCACCGGCCACCCCACCTGTCAGTCAGGCACTGGCTCCAGCGGGCCAGCCGGTACGGCCGGGCCCGTCCGAAAAGCCGGCACCCGCGGCGCAAAACACGGCGCTACCCACCGACCTGCCGCCGTCATCCGGGCCTGTTTCGGTTGACACGGACACGTCGCCACTGCGCCTGCGCGCCCTGACGCTGCCGGTGCAAGGCGTCACCGCGGCCCAACTCAGCGACACTTACACCCAGGCGCGCGCGGCAGGCGTTCCGCACGAGGCCATCGACATCATGAGCCCACGCGGCACGCCCGTGCTTGCGGTCGAAGACGGCAAAGTGGCCAAGCTGTTTGTGAGCAAACCGGGCGGCATCACGCTTTACCAGTTCGACCCGGACAACCGTTACGCCTACTACTACGCCCACCTGGACCGCTACGCGGAAGGCGTGGCCGAAGGCAGCATCCTGCGCAAGGGCCAGGTGATCGCGTATGTCGGCAGCACCGGCAATGCATCGCCGGATGCGCCACACCTGCACTTTGCGATCTTCAAGCTGGGGCCGGAGCGCCAATGGTGGCGAGGCACACCACTGAATCCTTACCTTGTCTGGCGTGAGCCGAAACCGTGAGCAATATGGGCCACGGGCGCGTGACGTGGCGTCCACGGGTTGGCGATTGATCGCCACGGTGTCGTCTGCGCATTGGCCAACGCGAGCGACAAGATAAACACGGCGCTGCGCAGTGACAAGGCCCGAATAGGCCTTTGCTGCAGCAAAGGCGTCGTGGATCTTGCGCAGATTACATCGACGCACTGTCCAGACGGTCGCAAGCGATCCACCACCGAACGATGCCAAGTGACGGCATTTCTTGTATCCTCGATTTAGCGCCCATTGGCTTTCTCTTCGATCCATCTGCGCCAATGCAGTCAACAACATCAGACAAGGTCATCATGCGTTCTGCCTGGTATTCAAAAAACGGTATGGCCCGTGACGTCCTGGTAGTCGGCGAACTGCTCACGCCGATGCCAGGGCCTGGCGAAGTCCGAGTCAAACTTGCGACCTCGGGCGTCAACCCCTCGGATGTCAAATCAAGGCTTGGCCGGCCGCTGGTCAGCGAGCGTGTTGTGCCGCACAGCGATGGCGCCGGCGTGATCGACAGCGTGGGCGACGGTGTCTCGTCGGGCCGCGTGGGTGAACGCGTCTGGATCTGGAACGGGCAATGGCAGCGGCCCCTGGGTACCGCTGCGCAGTACATTGCGCTGCCCCAGGCGCAGGCGGTGAGGCTGCCCGACACGACGGATTTTGCGGCCGCCGCCTGTTTTGGCATCCCGGCGCTCACGGCCTGTCAGGCAATCCACCTGCTGGGTGACATCTCCGGCAAAACCATTCTGGTGATCGGTGCCTCGTCTGCGGTGGGTCACTATGCAGCACAGTTGGCACGCATTGGTGGTGCGGAGGTGATCGGTACCGTGGGGTCGGAACAGAAAGCGAAGCATGCGCTGGATGCGGGCGTCAAGGCCACGATCAACTACAAGACCGAGCCGGTCGCGCAGCGGGTGAAGGATCTCACGGCCGGCCGTGGCGTGGACGCCATCGTCGACATGGATTTCTCGTCCACGGTACAGCTGCTGACCGAGGGTGCACTGGCGCCCCACGGCACGCTCGTGGGCTACGGCTCGAACGCGTATGGCGACACGCCGGTTCCGTTTCGCACCCTGCTGTTCAGCTCGATCAGCCTGCGATTTTTTCTGGTCTATGACCTCACCCCGGCCGACCGGCAGATTGCGATCAGCAAACTGACCGGCTTGCTGGCCCAGGGGCGGCTGTTGCACGCGGTCGGCGCCCGCTTTGCTTTGGACGATATTGCCGATGCCCACGAAGCGGTCGAGGGCGGCAAGGTGGTCGGCAATGTGGTCCTGGATTTGCCCTGATGGCCAGGTGAATCGCATGACCGGTTTGAGGATCGACCCATGACAAGCTACTGGCTCATGAAATCCGAACCCGGGGAATGCTCGGTTGACGACGCCCTTGCAGCAAAGAATTCGACCGTCCCCTGGGTTGGCGTGCGCAACTACCAGGCGCGCAACTTCATGCGCGACGCCATGCAGGTGGGAGATGGCGTGCTGTTCTACCACTCCAGTTGCGCGGAGCCCGGCATCGTGGGCCTGGCGCAGGTGGCGTCTGCACCCTACCCGGACCCGACGCAGTTCGACCCGCAATCGCCCTACCACGACGCGGCCTCCCGGCCCGAAGCGCCGCGGTGGATGCTGGTTGATGTGCAGGTGCTGCAGAAAACCCGTAACCTGACTTTGCCGGAACTCCGCGCCCATGCGTCGCTGCAGGACCTGGTGGTGCTGCGCAAAGGCAACCGCCTGTCGATCACACCGGTGGAGCCGCAGCACTGGCGGATCATCTGTAAAATCTTAGGCATCAAAGAAACTTGAAGGCAGCCTGATCTGGCGTGTCGGCGAACGGCATGCCGCAGGTCATTGGCCTGGCGCCGTGACCCGGGTCGCGCCGGCTGCCTTCGTGTCCACCCCCATTCCCGCCCCCGTTCGCCCTGAGCCTGTCGAAGGGCTTCGACGGGCTCAGCCAGAACGGATTTTTCATGATGTGCTTTTCTTTCAGCCACTTCCCTGCCAACAACGGGCGCGCTGCTGCATGAGCCTGCTGCACGCGGTCCTCTTCCTGCTTTGCGTGGCAGTGGCGACCTGCGCGCAGAACCTCAGTGGGTTTGCCTTCGCCCTCATCCTGCTCGGGCTGGCGGGCCTCTTTGAGCTGGCGCCGGTCGCCGACCTGGCCAATGTGGCTACGGTGCTGGCGCTGGCCAACGCCCTGGTGGCCCTGCGGCGGTCAGGCAGCACGCTGGACGTGGCAGCTTTCCGCGACACCACACTGGGCAGCGTGGCCGGCATTCTGGCGGGCATTGTGCTGCTGGGCTGGCTGGGCAGCAATGTCACGCTGGTGCTGCGCATGCTGCTCGGCCTCACCGTGGTGCTGTGCGCCGTGATCGTGCTGCGCCAGGCGGCGGCTTTGCGTGAGCGCTCGTCGGCCAGCTCCTTTCGGCTCTGGGGTGCTCTGTCGGGCCTGTTGACGGGGCTTTTCGCAACGGGCGGACCGCCGCTCGTGTACCAGCTGTACCGCCAGCCCATGGGGCTGAAGACCATCCGCGACACGCTGGTGGCTTCGTTGGCAGCCAGTTCATCCGTGCGACTGATCGTGGTGCTGGTCACCGGCCAGTTCAGCCACAACGCGCTGAAGCTCTGCCTGCTGGCTGCTCCGCTGGTGTTCTCGCTGACCTGGTGGCTGGAGCGTCATCCGCCCGGCTGGTCCCGGCCTGCGGTGCTGAAGCTGGTCTGTGTGCTGCTGCTGCTCACCGGTGCCGGTCTCATTGTGCCGGCGGTGGTGCACATGACACAGGCAGGCCTCTGAAGCGCTGAACGGCCTCCCGCAAGACGCCCTAAACGGAAACGGGCAGGAACGACGAATGGTGGTCCACGATGAGCCACTGCTCGCCCACCCTGCGGTAAGTGAAGGTGTAGCGTGCCGGCAGCAGCCGGAGTTGTCCTTCAATGTGCGCATTCAGGGTGTAGCTGCCCGAGTTGATGGCCGTGTCGCCCATCACGCGGACGTGGTGTGACGTCAGGGTGATGGTCAGCAAGGATTCAGGACCGCAGTGGTGTTCAAAATACTGGCGAATTCCCTCGGGCGTGGTGATGAGTGACTGCGCCGTGGTGCCCCACAGCACGGCATCCGAGTGATAGAGCGCACAGACGACTGCGGGATGGTGCGCATTGAAGGCATCGATCCAGCTTTGGGTGGTGGCCTCGACTTGCGAGGTCTGTTCATCATGGCTGGGCATGGGTCGGCTTTCCTGAAGGGTAGGACGGCACAGTCAAAACGAGTCAAAACGAATGGGCAGCCACCCGCACGCTCACGTGGCAGCCTTCTGCTCCAGCAACTTCACCAGCGCCCACAGCACGCGGTTGGCCGGTGTGGCAATGCCCAGCGCTTCGCCGCGCCGCACGATCAGGCCGTTGAGGTAATCGATCTCGCTGCGCTTGCCGCGTGCCAGGTCTTGCGCCGTGGAGGAAAACTGGTTCGGCATGGTCTCGGCAATCTTGCGGATGGCGGCGTTCACGTCGCCCGGCACCTCTACGCCGTCGGCCTGGGCCACTGCCAGGCATTCGGCCACCACGTCACGCATGAGATCCCGCACGCCCTCACCCACCACGGTTTTGCCGTAGGGCAACTGCGTGATGGCCGAGACGGCGTTGTAGGCGCAGTTGAGAATCAGCTTGGCCCACAGCGCGCCGCGCACATTGGGCGACATCTCGGTTGGCACGCCAGCAGCGATCAACGCGTGGGTCACCGCCTCGCTGCGGCTGGATGGCTCGATCACCAGTTCGCCGCGACCGTGATGCTTCACGTGTCCGGGGCCGGCCATTTCAGTGGCCACATAGACCACGGCAGCAGCCACTTCGTGGCCTGGCAGCACGCGACGCAGACGGTCGGCGTTGTCCACCCCATTCTGCAGCGTGAGCACCAGGGCGCCAGGGGCTAGGTGTGGGCGCAACTGGGCGCCGGCCGACTCCGTGTCGGTGGACTTCACGCAGAACAGCACCAGATCAGCGCCCTGTACCGCGCTGGCGTCGGTGCTGGCGGCGACTGGCACCTGCTCATCGAATACCGCGGTCTGCAGTCGCAAGCCCCGGTGTGCAATCACCTCCACGTGCTGGGGCCGGGCAATCATCACCACCGTGTGCCCCGCACGGGCCAGCATGGCACCGTAATAGCCACCCACGGCACCCGCCCCCATGACGGCGATTTTCATCGGCGTTTTGGTAGGGGAGCGCGTTGACGTGGTGCTCAGGGTGGTCATGGCGGGGCTTCGTGGGTCAGCAATCGTGGGTCAGGAATCCCCGCGATGATAGCCCGCAGGCGCCTACGCTGCGTTGTCAGTAGCCGCGGCCAATGATGATTCGGGCACCTCGGCCGATGCACGAGCGCTGGCGCGGACCGGCTCAGGCTCACGCTGGTGCAGGGCAAAGAAGTTCCACATCATCAAGGTCGCGTTGGGACCTGCAGGGGTGCTGTATTCCACGCTGCCGTCACCGCCGCTCCACGCGTGGCCCAGCGACTCGATGTCGCACTGCACCAGGTAAGGTTTGCGACCGGCGTAGTGGGTCAGGCTGCGGTAACCGTGGCGCGGGCTGCGGCCGCCGGCCCGGCCGGCATGGTGGCGTGCCACCGGATGGGCGCTGGTGATCCACGGCGTATTGATGATGTGCATCTGCTCGGTCAACTGGCGTGCGTTGACGCGGCGCACGACCGAGTCGCCATCGCCATGGATCACGATGGTCGGCATGCCCGGGAACTGCGGCGCGCCGCGGACAAACTCACGTGCGGCTTCGCTGTTGAGCAGCAGCGAGCCGTGCTGCATGGCGCGGTAGGCGCTCATGGGCGAGTCGGTGGTTCCGAACACGGGCGACGAGTGCAGGCCCACGGCCGCGATCAGCTCAGGATGGCGCAGCGCAATCAGGTTGGCCAGCGCTGCGCCGGCCGACAGGCCCGCCAGATAGGTGCGCGATGCGTCCAGTCCGTGCAGTTCCCGCACGCGCGTGATGAGCCGGGCGATCAGGGCCACATCGCCCTCCCCTTGCTGGGTGGCACGCTGGTACCAGTGCCAGCAGCGGTGCGCGTCTGCCGCGACGGACTGCTGCGGGTACAGCACCGCGAAGCCTTTGCGGTCCGCCAGCGCGTTCAACCGCGTGGCCGTGGCAATGTCTGTGGCGGTTTGCTGGCAGCCGTGCAGCATCACGACCAGCGGCATGGGTTCATCCAGACTGCCCTGTCCATCTGCTGCCCGATGGCGTGCTGGTACATAGAGCCAGTAGGTCATGCGTTTGGGGACGCTGCCAACGGGCAGCGATTCAAGGGGCGGGGAAAAGTAGGCCTTGTTCCACTGGCCTGCAGGGCGCGTCGCGCGCTTCACGGCGCGCTCAATGACCGGTGGGGCACTGGCCACGCCGCTGAGCGGGTCGATCATGACCTGCCGCTGGGAGGTGCTGCCCCGCACCTTCTGGGTGGTTCGTGCAGGCACCGGCAGCAGATTTTTAAGCAACTTTCGACCTTGCCTGGCCTGCACTTTGCCCAGCTTGCCCAATTTGCGGACGCTTTTGAGCCACAGGCTGCTCAGGCTTTTACGCATGGAGGGACCGATCGTGGGGTGAGTTGAGGGTGGAGTTCAAGTTTCAAGCCAGCATGTCCTGACGAGGGTTCCGGAGAAATCCCTGTCTAAAAACAGCAGTCATTCATAAGAATACGCTTATTTTGCTGCGGCGCAGCAAAATATTCTGTCAGTCAATGCCGCAGATTGAAGCCGCCCAACGGTGACGTGGCGGCGATGGCTGGTCAAGGAGGCTAAAACGGCTTGAAACCACGTGGAATCAGCACCATTTCCATGAGCAACGCAGGAAATCGGCCGCGCGAGGTCATGACTCAAACACCTGCCATTACCATTGCACATCAGGACGATATTCCCCGAAATCACCGGAAAAACGTCTTTAGCTCTCCCCTGACAGCGCTTCGCCGATGCCAGTTGACTCGTCCCAGTTGATCCCCCCTGGCCATGTCCTCCACCTTGTTGCCCGCCCTGCCCATCCTGACTGCCGCGCTCTACCGCTTCGTGGAGTTGCCCGACCATGCCGACCTGCGCGCGCCGCTGCTCGCCTGCTGCGAAGCAAACGGCGTGAAGGGTACCCTGCTGCTGGCGGCAGAGGGCATCAACGGCACGATTGCAGGGCCTGAGGCGGGCGTGCGCGCGGTGCTGGCCTGGCTGCGTGCCGATGCGCGTCTGGCTCCCCTGGAACACAAGGAAGCCTGGGCGCACGAGATGCCCTTCTACCGCATGAAGGTGCGCCTCAAACGCGAGATCGTCACCATGGGTGTGCCCGAGGTGCACCCGGCCCTCATGGCTGGCCAGTACGTCAAGCCGCAGGACTGGAACCAGCTCATCAGCGAACCTGATGTGGTGCTGGTGGACACCCGCAATGACTACGAGGTGTCCATCGGCACGTTTGAAGGCGCCATCAACCCGGCCACCACCAGTTTTTCAGAACTCCCCGGCTGGGTCGAGCGCGAGATGGCCGAGGGCGGCAGGCTGGCGCCGGCCAGTGGCAAAAAACCGCGCGTGGCCATGTTCTGTACCGGTGGCATACGCTGCGAGAAATCCACCGCGCTGCTGCGCTCCAAAGGGTTTGAAGAGGTCTACCACCTTGAAGGCGGCATCCTGAAGTACCTGGAAACGGTGCCACCCACACAGAGCCTGTGGGAAGGCGAATGCTTTGTGTTCGACGAGCGCGTGTCGGTCGGCCATGGCCTGCAGCCCGGTGACTTCACACTGTGCCGTTCCTGCCGCCATCCTTTGAGCGCGCAGGATCGCCAGTCACCACTTTATGAACTGGGCGTGAGTTGCGCGCGCTGCCATGCCGTCACCACCGACGAGCAAAAGGCCGGCTACAGGGAACGCCAGCGCCAGGTGGCGCTGGCCGAAGCCCGTCAGCAGGCCCACATAGGCGCGCGGCAGCCGGGCGCGGGCGAGCCGCCGTCTGAGGGCTGCTGATGGCAGCTGCGCTGCCAGTGCTGTATTCGTTCCGCCGCTGTCCGTATGCGATGCGGGCGCGGCTGGCGCTGGCGGTCAGCGCCACGCCTTATGAACTCCGCGAAGTGGTGCTGCGCGACAAGCCAGCCGCGATGCTGGCTGTATCGCCCAAGGGCACCGTCCCTGTACTGGTGCTGCCCGATTCGACGGTGATTGACGAGAGCCTGGACGTGATGCGGTGGGCCTTGCGCCGACACGACCCTGGGCGTTGGCTGAACAGTGAAGAAAGCGAAAGCACCTTGGCCGACATGCGCGCATTGATTGAGCAGAATGACGGGGCCTTCAAACACCACCTCGACCGCTACAAATACCCTCACCGCTACTCGCACCAGGCCCCGGATAGCGATCTCACAGCCTTCGCTACCGAGCACCGCCGTGCATGCAGCAGGTGGCTCGATCAGCTTGAAGCGCGCCTGAAGCCGCAAGGCTGGCTGTGCGGCCCACGCACCACCCTGGCGGACATGGCCGTTCTTCCCTTTGTCCGCCAGTTCGCACACACCGACCCCGCATGGTTTGCCGCGCAGAGCTGGCCCGCACTCCAGCAATGGCTGGCGGCATTTGAAGCCAGTCCACTCTTCGCGCAGATCATGGAAAAGCATCCGACCTGGCGACCGGCGGAACCAGCTCACATTTCCGGTGCGATCAGCTCTGCGTATTCATAAAGCGCGGCCAGAATCTCCTCACCGCGCTCGTCAGCGCTTTCCTGCAGCGTGTCGATCTGTGCGAACAGTGCATCGACATTGCGCGCACCGCCCTCGCCTTCGAGCAGCCGCGCGGCGCGATGCGCCTCCCACCGCCCGGCATCTTCTGCTGACAGGGTGTCGGCGAAATTGCGGGCGCGGTAGCGAAAGACCATCTCTTCCAGCCGCTCGTCGTCAAAGCCCATGCGGGCGTGGGCCAACTCGGCGGGCGACATGTCGCGCAGCTGGTTCAGACGCCGGCGATCAGCGTTGCCGATGAAGCCGCCATAAAGATCCTCGTCCACATCAGGCTGCGGCTCGGGGGCACGCTTGAAAACCTCGGGCCAGATCGCGCTCATGTCGGGCAAGGCCGCTGCTTTTTCCGCGTGGCGCAAGGCAGCTTCGATGTCCACGCCCCATTTGGCCGTCATTTCGGGCGTCAGGGTTTTGAGGTTGCGCACCACCATGGGCGACTTGTTCACATGCACCGACTTGATCGGCAGGCGCTGCACACCCTCGGGCAGGTCCGCCGATCGGGTGAACAGGCGCTGGCGCAATGTGGCTGCATCGAGGGACGGCAGCTCGGCCGGATCCTGCGACAAATCCCAGGCGAGGATTTCGTTCTTGTTGGTCGGGTGCGTCGCCAAGGGCCACATGATGGCCAGGCAGCCGCGTTCAGGCGGAAACATGCCCGACACATGCAGGAATGGCTGGGCAGCGCGTGTGGTGGCCGGCAAGCCCAGTTCGGCCAGAACGCGGTCCTTCTTGTGCAGGCCGAGGCAGAACTCGAAAAGCTTGGGCTGGGCCGTGCGCACCAGCCGCGCCAATGCGATGGTGGCGCGCACGTCTGACAGTGCGTCGTGCGCCGCCTCGTGCGCCAGGCCGTTGGCCGCGGTCAGGTCGGTCAGCTTGAAGCTGGGGCGGCCGTCGGCCTTGAGCGGCCACTGGATGCCTTGCGGCCGTAGCGCATAGGCCATGCGCACCACGTCGAGCAGGTCCCAACGCCCGCAGTCGTTCTGCCACTCGCGGGCATAGGGGTCGATGAGGTTGCGCCAGAACATGAAGCGCGTCACTTCATCATCGAAGCGGATGGTGTTGTAGCCCACACCGATGGTGCCGGGCTGCGCGAGCACTGCCTCGATCTGCGCGGCAAACGCGTGCTCGGGCAGGCCACGCGCCAGGCACAGCTGCGGCGTGATGCCGGTGATCAGGCAGGACTCCGCATCGGGCAGGTAGTCGTTGGCAGGCCGGCAGTAAATCATCAGCGGCTCGCCGATTTCATTGAGCTCCGCATCGGTGCGGATGGCGGCAAACTGCGCTGGGCGATCGCGCCGGGTGTTGATGCCGAAGGTCTCGTAGTCGTGCCATAGAAAAGTGTGCGACGCAGGGGAAGTCATTGTCAGGATGGGTGCAGGAAAAAAGAAAAGGCCAGTAGCGCGATGCTACCGGCCTTTCCATGGGACTTTGGAAGTCGCGGAGGGGAACTTTTCACCTTCCCCGGGCAGACACCCTTCAATTCGTTTCTGCGGGCTCCGCCTCAGGCTTGGCCTTGCCCTCTTTCTTGGGCAGGGGCTGGATGTCGAGTTGCACCTCACCGTTTTCCACACCCTTCTCGTCGGTGGTCACCTTCATGTCCACCGTCAGGCGGCCGCCATCGATCAGGCGACCGAAGAGCAACTCGTCTGCCAGCGCACGGCGGATCGTGTCCTGTATCAGTCGCTGCATCGGCCGTGCGCCCATCAGGGGGTCAAAGCCCTTCTTGCCCAGATACTTGCGCAGCGTGTCGGTGAAGGTGACTTCCACCTTCTTCTCGGCCAGTTGCGTTTCGAGCTGGAGCAGGAACTTGTCGACCACACGCAGGATGACGGTCTCGTCCAGCGCCTTGAAGCTCACGGTTGCGTCCAGGCGGTTGCGGAACTCCGGCGTAAACAGGCGCTTGATGTCGGCCATCTCGTCGCCTGCCTCACGCGGGTTGGTGAAGCCGATGGTCGCCTTGTTCATGGTCTCGGCGCCTGCATTGGTCGTCATGACGATGATCACATTGCGGAAATCGGCCTTGCGCCCGTTGTTGTCCGTCAGCGTACCGTGGTCCATGACCTGCAGCAGCACATTGAAGATGTCCGGATGCGCCTTTTCGATCTCATCGAGCAACAGCACGCAATGCGGCTTCTTGGTGACTGCTTCAGTCAGCAGGCCGCCCTGGTCAAAGCCCACGTAACCGGGGGGCGCACCGATCAGACGGCTCACGGCATGGCGCTCCATGTACTCCGACATGTCGAAGCGGATGAGCTCGATGCCCATGATGTAGGCCAGCTGTTTGGCGGCTTCCGTCTTGCCGACGCCCGTGGGGCCGGAAAACAGGAAGGAGCCAATCGGCTTGTCGTCCTTGCCCAGACCCGAACGCGCCATCTTGACGGCCGAGGCCAGCACCTCCAGCGCCTTGTCCTGGCCAAACACCACGCTTTTCAGGTCGCGCTCCAGCGTCTGCAGCTTGCCGCGGTCGTCGTTGGAGACGTTGGCCGGCGGAATGCGCGCGATCTTGGCCACGATTTCCTCGACCTCGGTCTTGGTGATGATTTTCTTGCGCTTGGACGCCGGCAGGATGCGCTGGGCAGCACCCGCCTCGTCAATCACGTCGATCGCCTTGTCGGGAAGGTGGCGGTCGTTGATGTACTTGGCGCTCAGCTCGGCCGCGGCCTGCAAGGCCGCCACGGCGTACTTGACGCTGTGGTGCTCTTCAAAGCGCGACTTCAGGCCCTTGAGGATGTCGACCGTTTCCTGCACCGTCGGCTCGACCACGTCGACCTTCTGGAAGCGGCGTGACAGCGCTGCGTCTTTTTCAAAGATGCCGCGGTACTCGGTGAACGTGGTGGCACCGATGCACTTGAGCTGCCCGGAGCTGAGGGCCGGCTTGAGCAGGTTGGACGCGTCCAGCGTACCACCCGAGGCGGCACCGGCGCCGATGAGGGTGTGGATCTCGTCAATGAACAGGATGCCGTTGGGCTTGTCTTTCAGCGCCTTGAGAACGCCTTTGAGTCGCTGCTCGAAGTCACCCCGGTACTTGGTCCCGGCCAGCAACGCGCCCATGTCCAGCGAGTAGACATTGGCCTCCGCCAGGATTTCAGGCACGTCTTTCTGCGTGATGCGCCAGGCCAGGCCCTCGGCGATCGCCGTCTTGCCGACGCCGGCTTCACCCACCAGCAGCGGGTTGTTCTTGCGGCGGCGGCAGAGAATCTGGATCACGCGCTCGACCTCGTACTGGCGGCCGATCAGCGGATCGATCTTGCCTTCCTTGGCGAGCTGGTTCAAGTTGACGGTGTATTGCTCGAGTGGCGAGGCTTTTTCGTTCTTCTCGCCGCCCTCCTCGTTCTCCGCCGCGCTCTCGCCAGCCTTGGCAGGCTCGGGTGGGTCGCTCTTCTTGATGCCGTGGGCGATGAAGTTCACCACGTCCAGGCGCGTGACCCCCTGCTGGTGGAGGTAGTACACGGCGTGCGAGTCTTTTTCGCCAAAAATGGCGACCAGCACATTGGCCCCGGTGACTTCCTTCTTGCCGTTGCCGGTGGACTGCACATGCATGATGGCGCGCTGGATCACACGCTGGAAGCCCAGCGTGGGTTGCGTATCGACATCGTCGGAGCCGGCGACTTGCGGCGTGTTGTCCTTGATGAAATTGCTGAGCGCCTTGCGCAGGTCATCCACGTTCGCGGAGCAGGCGCGCAGCACTTCAGCGGCACTGGGGTTGTCCAGCAGGGCAAGCAAAAGGTGCTCAACGGTGATGAACTCGTGGCGCTGCTGGCGCGCCTCGACAAACGCCATGTGCAAGCTGACTTCTAGTTCCTGGGCAATCATTGATCTTCCTTTCGGCTTGCTGCGGTTAATTGACTGACATCTGAAGACAATATTGGCCGGATTTCCGGTTATTCAATGGGTTCGCTGACGCACTGAAGCGGATGCCCGTTTTTCCGGGCTGCCTCGGTGACCTGATCGACCTTGGTGGCCGCCACGTCCTTGGAGAAGACGCCACAAACGCCTTTGCCGTCCAGATGGATCTTGAGCATGATTTGCGTGGCGGTTTCGCGATCCTTGTTGAAGAACTCCTGAATCACCACCACCACGAACTCCATCGGGGTGTAGTCGTCATTGAGGAGAACCACCTGGTGCATCTGCGGTGGTTTGGTCTTCTGGGGGCGCCTTTCCAGCACCACGGAGTCTGAACCGCCGGTGCCGTCCGGCCGCACGCCCGGAACAGCGGGCTGTGCGGGCGGCGCCGGGGTTTTGGGGGACTTGGTTACCATGGAATTCATTCTAGCGACCCCGGTCAGGCAGTGTGTTCATCATGGGCATTGGTGGCGGGAACGCGACATCCATCCGTGATATTTTGCATTCCCGGCAGGGCCAAAGAAAAACCGCCGCGGAATCGCTTCCGGGCGGTTTTTACGAGGCAGGCGGCCGGACGGCATCGCGGCCGCCGGTGCTGGTCTGCCGGTTTACATGTGGTCGATCATGACCTGGCCGAAGCCGGAGCAGCTGACCTGGGTCGCGCCCTCCATCAGTCGGGCGAAATCGTAGGTGACTTTCTTCGATTCGATCGATTTTTCCATCGAGCTGATGATCAGGTCGGCCGCCTGGGTCCAGCCCATGTGGCGCAGCATCATTTCGGCCGACAGGATTTCGGAACCAGGGTTCACATAGTCCTTGCCAGCGTACTTGGGTGCCGTGCCGTGGGTGGCTTCGAACATGGCAACGGTGTCGCTGAGGTTGGCGCCGGGGGCGATGCCGATGCCGCCGACCTGGGCTGCCAGGGCGTCAGACACGTAGTCGCCGTTCAGGTTCAGCGTCGCAATCACGCTGTACTCGGCCGGGCGCAGCAGAATTTGCTGCAGGAAGGCGTCGGCAATGCTGTCCTTGACGGTGATTTCCTTGCCCGTCTTCGGGTTCTTGAACTTCATCCACGGGCCGCCATCGATCTCCACAGCGCCGAATTCCTTCTTCGCCAGGGCATAGGCCCAGTCCCGGAAGCCACCTTCGGTGAACTTCATGATGTTGCCCTTGTGCACGATGGTCACGCTGGACTTGTCGTTGTCAATGGCGTACTGGATGGCCTTGCGCACCAGTCGCTCGGTGCCTTCGCTGGACACGGGCTTGATGCCGATGCCGGAGGTGTTCGGGAAGCGGATCTTCTTGACACCCATTTCGTCCTGCAGGAACTTGATGAGCTTCTTGGCCTTGTCGCTGCCGGATTCGAATTCGATGCCCGCATAGATGTCTTCCGAGTTCTCGCGGAAGATCACCATGTTGGTCTTTTGCGGTTCTTTCACTGGCGAAGGAACACCGGCGAAGTACTGGATCGGGCGCAGGCAGACGTACAGGTCGAGTTCCTGGCGCAGGGCCACGTTCAGGCTGCGGATACCGCCACCAACGGGGGTGGTCAGCGGGCCCTTGATGGACACCACGTAGTCGCGCACGGCGTGCAGCGTCTCTTCAGGGAGCCAGACGTCCGGGCCATAGACCTTGGTCGACTTCTCGCCGGCAAACACTTCCATCCAGTGGATTTTCTTCTTGCCACCGTAAGCCTTGGCCACTGCAGCGTCAACCACCTTCAGCATCACGGGCGTGATGTCTGCACCGGTGCCATCGCCTTCGATGAACGGAATGATGGGCTCGTCCGGCACATTCAGGGAATTGTCGGCGTTGACGGTGATTTTCTGGCCTTGGGCGGGCACTTTGATGTGCTGGTACATGTAGGAAGGTCTCCGGTGTGCGCTGAGGGTTTGGCGAGCTTGTGACCCGCATCAGCAGTTAGGTAAAAACCCCTAAATTCTAGCCGTAAAACTTTTTGCCAAAAGAATTTGCATTTTGGTGTCAACGGCCCGGCAACCCGCTCCGTTACGGTAGGGCCTCCGAAAAGTTCGGGGTACTTTTTCCAACAATGTTTCAAGGAAATTCCAAATGAACAAGCTCCTCGCTGTACTGATCGCTGGCCTCTTCGCAACCGGCGCTTTCGCCGCTTCCCACACTGGCGCTCCTATGGCTGCCACGCCTGCCAAGCCTGCTGCACCAGCAACTGCTGCTACGCCTGCTACCCCAGCCGCTCCTGCTGCCAAGGCAGAAGCCAAAGCTGAAGCCAAGCCAGCCAAGATGACCAAAGAAGAAAAAGCTGCTGCCAAAGCCGCCAAGAAAGAAAAAGCTGCTGCTGCCAAGAAAGCCAAAGCTGACGCCGCTGCCGCCAAGAAAGCCGAAGCCAAGAAGTAATTCCTGGTGACTTTCGTCAAAATGCCCGCTGATGCGGGCATTTTTTATGCGCGTCGTTTATGCTGATGAATGAACTTTCACGGTTGTGAGCCATGTATTTGAGATTTCCCACCCCCCTTTTTTTCGCCTTCACCGTTCCTGGCGTGC
Source organism: Synechococcus sp. UW140 (assembly GCA_943370905.1). Taxonomy (GTDB): domain Bacteria; phylum Pseudomonadota; class Gammaproteobacteria; order Burkholderiales; family Burkholderiaceae_C; genus Polaromonas. Next base: position 87,807 of record CALRSS020000003.1, on the reverse strand, counting down.
CGCGCCGACGCCGGTCGTGGTACGCCACGCACAGCCTGGCGATGCTGGCCCTTGCCGGCGCGATGGCCTTGATTGCACCTCTGTCGGCCACCGCGCAAGAAGCCCCGCAGCTCAATCTGCAGCGGGTTCAACTGTCGGCCGGCATGCACCTGATTGACGCGCAGGTGGCCTTGACGCCGGAACAGCGCCAGATCGGGCTGATGTTCCGCAAGGACATGCCGCAGCAGGAAGGCATGATTTTCGTGTTTGAGCAGCCCAGCCAGCAGTGTTTCTGGATGAAAAATACCCTGCTCCCGCTCACCGCCGCATTTGTGGCCGACGATGGGACCATCGTCAACCTGGCCGACATGAAGCCACAGACCACCGATTCGCATTGTTCGTCCAAGCCGGTGCGTTACGTGCTGGAAATGAATCAGGGCTGGTTTGCCAAAAAAGGCATCAAGGCCGGCAGCAAGCTCGGCGGCCCGCCTTTTGACGGCAGGCGCTGAGCGGGGCAACCGCCAGACCCATGAAAAAAGCCGGTCACTGACCGGCTTTTTCACGGGCGCCACGGCGCCGCATTGTTGACGCCTCGTCTCAGGCGAAGTTGGCTTCGGCGAAGCCCCAGTTCACCAGGTTGGACAGGAAGGTCTCCACGAACTTCGGCCGCATGTTGCGGTAGTCGATGTAGTAGGCGTGCTCCCAGACGTCAATCGTGAGCAGCGCCTTGTCGGCAGTGGTGAGTGGCGTGCCGGCAGGGCCTGTGTTCACGATGTCCACGCTGCCGTCGGCTTTTTTGACCAGCCACGTCCAGCCGGAGCCGAAGTTGCCGACGGCTGACTTCACAAAGGCTTCCTTGAAGGCGGCATAAGAGCCGAACTTGGCGTTGATGGCCGCAGCCAGCGCACCGCTGGGCTCGCCGCCACCGGCTGGCTTCATGCAGCTCCAGAAAAAGGTGTGGTTCCAGATCTGCGCCGCGTTGTTGTAGACGCCGCCGCTGGACTTCTTGACGATCTCTTCGAGCGTCATCGACTCAAACTCGGTGCCTTTTTGCAGGTTGTTGAGGTTCACCACGTACGCGTTGTGGTGCTTGCCATGGTGGTATTCGAAGGCTTCCTGGCTGTAATGGGGTGCCAGGGCGTCGATCGCATAAGGCAGGGCTGGGAGTTTGTGTTCCATGATTTTCCTCGTGATGTGGGATGAACAGTGTAGGGATACGGCAAGCCGCTCCGCGTTGGAGATTGTAAAAACTAAATCAGCCGCGGGGCAGTCACCGTCAAATCGACCTCGCCGTCGGCAAGGGTAGCGCGCAGGGCCTGCCCGACATGGGCCTGCGCAGCGCTTGCGATCGGGGTGCCGTCCAGGCCTGCCAGCCAGGCGTAGCCGCGACGCAGCACCAGTTGGGGATCGAGCAGACCCAGGCGCAGCCGGGCACGCTCCAGACGCTGTCCGCGCTGCCGAAAATCGTCATTCAGCAGGCGTGGCAGTTCCATGCCCATCCGCTGGACCTTCCCCTGCTCTGCCAGCAATCTTGTCTGTACGGCGTAGCGCAGGTCCTGCGCCACAGAAGCCAGTTGCGCCCGCTGGCGCGTCACCATGTGGGATGGGCGGCTCAGGCGGGACGCCGCCCAATCCAGCCGCTGGTTTTGCGCCTGCAACTGCCGGTCCAGGGCTCTGTCCATGCGTCCGGCTGCCTGCGCCAGGACGCCCATCCAGACCTCCTGTGGCTGGGCACACAATTCGGCGGCCGCTGTCGGCGTTGGCGCCCGCACGTCGGCACAGAAGTCGGCGATGGTGAAGTCGGTCTCATGACCCACGCCGCTGACGACGGGCATGGGCGCCGCCACAATGGTCCGGGCCAGTTGCTCGTCATTGAAGGCCCAAAGGTCCTCCATGGCCCCGCCACCACGCACCAGCAACAGAACGTCGGTCTTGTCTTCATTGCGCCGCACAAAAGCACTGGTCATTGCCTTGACAAGCTCGCCCGCGGCCTGTGCGCCCTGCACGCTGGCGGGGTAAATCCTCACCGGGATGTGCGGCACCCGGCGCTCCAGCGCGCTCACCACGTCATGCAGCGCCGCGGCGCCCAGCGACGTCACCAGCGCAATGGCGCGCGGCATCAGCGGCAAGTCGCGCTTGCGGGTGCTGTCGAACAGGCCCTCGGCTTCCAGTTTGGCCTTGAGCGCCAGGAACTGCTCGAAAAGATTGCCCTGGCCGGCCTGGCGCATGGCCTCCACCACCAGTTGCAGCTCGCCGCGGGGCTCGTACACGCCCAGGCGGCCGCGCACCTCCACCAGTTGGCCATCGCGCGGCGCGAAATCCAGCAGACCCGCAGCTCGCCGGAACATGGCGCAACGCACCTGGCCCTGCGTGTCCTTCAGGGAGAAATAGCAGTGCCCACTGGCCGCGCGGGAAAAACCGCTCAACTCCCCCCGCACCGCGACTGGATTGAAACGCGCCTCCAGACTGTCGGCAATGGCCCGCAGCAACGAGCCGACCGGCCATACCCGCACCCCGGTCTCGCGCGGCGCGTGACCGCCGGCCCCATCTGGCACGGATGCATCAAACACCACCAAGGCCCCTGATTTGACGGGGGTAATACTCCACAGCCGACGCAGTGGTGCGGCCTGACCCTGTGCTTTGGTGCGCATCGCACGATAAATTCGTGTAACTCATTGATTTTGAATAACTTAATTCTGCTCAAAATTTCATCGATTTGTCACAAGTGCGAATTGGCGCGGCTTCCAGGGCACTGCACACTGACTTGCCCACAAAGTTGTCCACAGCTTCTGTGAGTTTTCGCCTACAGGCGAGCGCTGCAGAAACCTGGCCCGCACACCCGGCGCGCGCTGCGGCGGTGGTGCCTGTGTAGGCCATAATCCAACACAATTTATCTGTGTGGAGATTGCCGATTGTTTTCGATCATACAAGCCGCAGGCTGGCCCATCTGGCCGCTGGTTGCCTGCTCCATCCTGGCGCTCGCACTGGTCATCGAGCGCTTTGCCAGCCTGAAAACCCGCAAAGTCGCCCCTCCCCAACTGCTTGATGAAGTGATCACGGTGTCGCGCAGCGGCATCCCCTCACCCGATGTCGTGACCCAGCTGGAACAGAATTCCTTGCTCGGCGAGGTGCTTGCCACTGGCTTCCGTGTCCTCAATGCCAACCCGCGCATCAGTGAAGGTGACCTTCGCGCCACCATGGAAGGTGCAGGCCGGCAGGCCGCCCAGAAGCTGGAACGCTATCTGGCCGCACTCGCAACCATCGCTTCGGCCGCGCCGCTGCTGGGCCTGATGGGCACCGTCATTGGCATGATTGAGATCTTCGGCTCGCAGGCGGGGGGCGGCAGCATTGGCAACGGCGGTGCGGGCAACCCGGCGCAACTGGCGCAGGGTATTTCGATCGCGCTCTACAACACCGCTTTCGGCCTGATGGTGGCCATTCCGTCGCTGATTTTCTGGCGTTATTTCCGCGCCCGTGTCGATGGCTATCTGCTGACCATGGAACTGGCTGCCGAGCGCTTTGTACGGCATCTGAACACGCTGCGCAAATGAGAATGGCCCCCACGCTCGGCACTGCCGTGTCCTCGCTGCCCCCCGAGGGGGCTGAACTTGCTCGGGGCGGCCCTTCGCTGCGTTCCCTGGCCCCCACGCTCGGCACTGCCGTGTCCTCGCTGCCCCCCGAGGGAGCTGAACTTGCCCGGGGCGGCCCTTCGCTGCGTTCGATGGCACCCACGCTCGCCGCTTCGCGTTTTGCGCCCTCTTTGCCTCGCCGGGGACAGCCATGAATTTCCGCCCACACCCTCATGATGAACCGGAGATCAACCTGATCCCCTTCATCGACGTGTTGCTGGTGGTGCTCATCTTTCTGATGCTGTCCACCACCTACAGCAAGTTCACCGAACTGCAGGTCAAACTGCCAGTGGCCGATGCCGACAAGCAGCGTGACTACGCCCGTGAAGTGATCGTGGCCGTCAGCAGCGACGGGCGCTACATGGTCAACAAGACGCTGGTGGACGGACGCAGCGTTCAGGCCCTTGGCGCCGCATTGTCCAACGCCGCCAGGGCGGGCAAGGACAGCGTGATCATCATCAGCGCCGACGCCACCGCCACACACCAGTCGGTGGTGACCGTGATGGAAGCGGCGCGGCGTGAAGGTCTGGCGCAGATCACCTTCGCCACACAGAGCTCGGCGCAGTCGGGCAAGCCCTAGGCATGCCGAGCGCCGTGCCGACGACGCGGCCGATCGTCCCGGCACGCAATCACTGAACCCGATGAAAAATCTGCTGCTGCACGCCTGGAGTCGCCGCGGCTGGCTGGCCTGCCTGCTATGGCCGGTCTCCCGCCTCTATGGACTGGCTGTGTACGGCAAAACATGGCTCTACCAGGCAGGCATTCTTCATTCCGCGCGTTTTCATCTGCCCGTCATCGTCGTCGGCAACGTGGTCACCGGCGGCGCAGGAAAGACACCGCTGGTGATCGCCATCGTGCATCACCTGCAGTCGAAGGGACTGCGCGTGGGCATTGTCTCGCGTGGCTACGGTCGACGCAGTCAAACCAATACCGAGGTGACGCCCGACACACCGCTCGGCGCCTCGGGCGACGAGCCCGCGCTGATCCGGCAGGCCACGGGCGCACCGGTATTTGTCGCGGTCCGGCGCGCGGAAGCGGTGGCATCGCTTTTGGCCAGCTATCCTGCCACCGACATCGTGGTCAGCGACGACGGCTTACAGCATCTGGCGATGGGTCGGGACATCAATATTGCGGTGTTTGATGATCGCGGCGTTGGCAACGGCTGGCTGTTGCCTGCAGGCCCGTTGCGCGAACCCTGGCCAGCGCAGCCATCGCGGCAGATCGACCTGGTGCTGCACACCGGGCAACGTCCGGCATTTGCGGGCTTCACCTCATCGCGGGCGCTGATGTCTCACGGTGTGGCAGCCAACGGTGTCATCACCCCGCTTGCAGAGTTGGCAGGAACGCCTCTGCTGGCGCTGGCCGCCATTGCGCGCCCCGATTCGTTTTTTGACATGCTGCTGCAGCAAGGCCTTGTTCTGGATGCCACCGTTGCACTGCCGGACCATCACACGCTCGACACGCCCGATGTCGCCCGCCTGCTCCAGGCACACCCCACCCACACGCTGCTTTGCACCGAAAAAGATGCCGTCAAGTTGTTCCGGCTGCCAGCGGCTGCACAGGCCCGCGTACTGGCGGTTCCCCTGGCCTTCACGCCGGAGCCGGAATTCTTCCGCGCCCTTGACCGACTGCTGGCACGCCCGCCGATCACTGCGGTTTCTCACTTACCATCGTGACCATGGACACCAAACTGCTCGAGCTACTCGTTTGCCCCGTGACCAAGGGCCCCCTCGAATACAACCGGGAAAAGCAGGAGCTCGTCTCCCGAAGCGCGCGACTTGCCTACCCGGTCCGGGATGGCTTGCCGATCCTGCTTGAAAACGAAGCACGCACCCTGACCGACGAGGAACTCGGCCTGTGACGCAGGTCACCGGTACGCCAACATGAGCTTCACCGTCCTGATCCCGGCACGCCTGGCGTCTACCCGGCTGCCAAACAAGCCCCTTGCAGACATCGGCGGTGCGCCCATGGTGGTAAGGGTGGCGCAGCAGGCACTCAAGAGCAGCGCGCTGCGCACCGTGGTGGCCGCGGACAGCCAGTCCATCATCGACCAATGCGCGGCCTTTGGCATCACGGCTGTGCTGACGCGGAACGACCACCCGAGCGGCAGCGACCGGCTGGCCGAAGCCTGCACATTGCTTGGCCTTGCCGACAGTGACACGGTGGTGAACGTCCAGGGCGACGAGCCGCTGATCAGCCCGGCACTGATCGATGCGGTGGCGCAGCAGCTGGCTGACCGGCCCGATTGCGCCATGAGTACCGCAGCACACCCCATCGACAGCCTGGCGGACCTGCAGAACCCGAACGTGGTGAAGGTGGTACTGGATGCCCGGCAGACCGCTCTTTATTTCAGCCGCTCCCCAATTCCTGCGGCACGAGATTTTGCCGGCCAGGCCTGGTGGCAACAGGACACCGCCCATGCCCTGCCGCCTCCGCTGCGCCATGTGGGCATTTACGGTTACCGGGTCGGGTTTCTCCGGCAGTTTCCGTCCTTGCCCCCCGCACCACTGGAACAGCTGGAATGCCTGGAACAACTGCGTGCCCTCTGGCACGGCCACCGCATCGCGGTGCATCTGGCGCATGGTGCGCCAGCCCCCGGGGTGGACACGCCTGATGACCTGAAACGGGTGCGGCAGCTGTTTACCCCCGCTCCGGACTAAGCCTAGCCAGCGCTGTAAGGCACCGGCTAGGTGCACATGCTATCCTCATAATGGAATGCTAAAGGCCCCGCAGACCGGACATGCGGTGGCCCCAACGCCCGGCTGCATCGGCACACGCCACTGCGCACGGGCCGCCCGGCCCGACTTTTCGAATCTATAAAAAATCCGAGGACATCCATGAGACTGATTTTGTTGGGCGCACCAGGTGCGGGCAAAGGTACGCAAGCCACCTACATTTGCCAGAAATACGGCATCCCCCAGATTTCCACCGGTGACATGTTGCGTGCCGCGGTCAAGGCCGGCACGCCGCTGGGCATCGAAGCCAAAAAAGTGATGGATTCGGGCGGTCTGGTCAGCGATGACCTGATCATCAATCTCGTCAAGGAACGAATTGCGCAAAGCGACTGTGCCAAAGGTTTTCTGTTTGACGGCTTCCCGCGCACGATTCCGCAGGCGGATGCGATGAAAGCCGCCGGCGTCAAACTCGACTACGTGCTGGAAATCGACGTGCCGTTCGAGGCCATCATCGAGCGCATGAGCGGTCGCCGCTCGCACACGGCGTCAGGCCGCACGTACCACGTCAAGTTCAACCCGCCCAAGGTGGAAGGCAAGGACGATGTGACCGGTGAGCCACTGATCCAGCGCGACGACGACAAGGAAGAAACCGTGCGCAAGCGGCTGGAGGTCTACAGCGCCCAGACCCGCCCGCTGGTCGACTACTACTCCGGCTGGGCCAGAACAGCACCTGAGCTGGCACCGAAGTACCGCGCCATCAGCGGGATGGGCGGAGTGGATGACATTACCGCACGGGCCTTCGCGGCGCTGGCCAGCTGAAGGCCGGCTGGACCGGATGGGTCCGGTATCGCAACAGGGTTGCCTGCCACTTTCTCTCCCCAAAGGCTGTCCATCGACAGCCTTTTTTCACGTCCTCATGGGACTGTCAGCAGGCGAAGCATCAATGCAATCCGGGCCTTGACAGGGCTCAGGCCCGCAGAATCAGGCAAGGCATCGCCTGCCCTGGGCAGTACCCGGCCCTGCGCACAGCGCGTCGACCGGACCACCGCCACGCCAGCCGCCTGGGCCCGAAGCAATGCCGCCTCCAGCGCATGATGCACAGTGCCATTACCTGTGGCGGCCACGACGATCCCCTGCACGCCAAGTGACACCATCGCATCCACGACTGCACCACCCGCCCCTGCGCAGCTGGTGACCATCTCGACGCGCGGCCATTCGGAACTGGCCCACCGGCGAGCGAGGGCATCCTGGTCAACCTTGATCCCGTCACCAGGTCCGCCATCGCTGCCTTCGATGCCAACAGGCCAGCTTCGCAGCAACCTCAGTGCCCCCTCCTCGACATAACCCAGCGGGCCGGCATCGCCAGAACTGAAGGCGTCCAGCCGGTAGGTGTGGACCTTCTGCACATCCCGCGCCGCGTGGATGGTGCCCGCACACACCGCCACCACACCTCGCGCGCCGGCATGCCTGGCCACCGCTGCTGCATCGAGCACGTTCTGCGGTCCGTCGGGTACCAGCGCGCTCGCTGGCCGCATGGCGCAGGTCAACACCACGGGCTTGGCCGGGTTGCACACCATCTGCAAAAACCAGGCGGTCTCTTCAAGCGTGTCGGTTCCATGGGTGATGACGATGCCCTGCACCTCCGGTTGCGCAAGAAAATGCTGAACCCGCGCCGCCAGATGGCACCACACCCCGGCATCCATGTCCTTGCTATCAATCTGTGCGACCTGCTCCGTCACCACGGGGCCTGCCTGCAACAGCGCCGGAACAGCCTCCACCAGCTGGGCGACACCCACCTGCGCTGCGGTGTAGCCAATGTTGTCCGACGCGCTGGATGACAAACCGGCAATCGTGCCACCGGTGCCCAGAATCACGAGTTTTGACGGTTTCATGATGAGATGACTTGCATTTTGAAAAGAACTGGATGAAAATACAGCTACTGGATATTAAAACAGTTAAATAAAACCGTTACAGCAACCATTGAACAGCACGCCGTGAGCCACAGCAACACCGTCAAGCCCGACCTGCACTTTACACAGTGGCACGCAACAGCCACCGGACAAAGCCGCAGTCTCCCGTTGCCCATGCCCACCACTGCAGCCAAGGAGTTTTGCCCATGAGCACACTGAACGATTTCCTCCACGTGTCGGCTGAAGGCCCCAAACTCACCGCACGCCAGCAGCAAATCCTTGAGCTGATCCAGAGCGCCATTGCACGTACCGGTGCGCCCCCGACGCGTGCCGAGATCGCCACCGAACTCGGTTTCCGTTCAGCCAACGCGGCCGAAGAACACCTGCAGGCATTGGCCCGCAAAGGCGTGATCGAGCTTGTCAGCGGTACGTCCCGCGGCATCCGGCTGCGCAGCGACACCCTCCGTTCGCTGAACGAGTCGCGCATCAAACAGTTTTCCCTGCCGTTGCAAAGCCTGGCCCAACTCGCCCTGCCTCTGGTGGGGCGGGTTGCCGCTGGCAGCCCGATCCTGGCGCAGGAGCACATCGACCAGACCTATTACTTCGAAAGCAGTCTGTTCCAGCGGCAGCCCGACTACCTCCTCAAGGTCCGCGGAATGAGCATGCGCGATGCCGGCATCATGGACGGTGACCTGCTGGCCGTGAAGCAATCCAAAGAAGCCAAAAACGGGCAGATTGTGGTGGCGCGGCTTGGCGATGAAGTCACCGTCAAACGCTTTCGTCGCAACAAGCACCTGATTGAGCTGCTGCCGGAAAACCCTGATTTCAAAACCATTGTGGTGGAGCCGGGCGAGCCTTTCGAGCTGGAAGGCCTGGCGGTCGGGCTGATCCGGAACACCATGCTGATGTAGGCCTGAACGCATTCAGCCGCCCAGCAGGTGGCGGGCGTTTGGTTCCCTCGGACCAACACCCTGCTGTCGCGGCTTCACCGGCAGTACCGCCGGCGTAAATCCTGCCTGTGTACACCTTCTTTCCAACAGGAGTTCATCATGGGAATCATCAGTTTTTCGTCCTCGCCACTGCTGTCAATCCTGCTGGCGCCGGTTCACGCCGTAGCCGCCTGGTTCGTGCCGGCGCAAAACAGCGCGCATCAACCCGGTTTGCCATATGACGCAGCACCGCTGGCCAGCCACCTGCAGCCGCTGAAGCCCTCGCGCCATCCCGCTGTGCGGGGCTCCGGCGTGCACAGTGTCACCACGCGGCCATGTGGGGGCGTCGCACGCCCTTCGCGCCAGAGCCGTTTGAAAATCGTTCGCGAGCTGGATGCGAGCGTCAGCGCCTCATGTGCCGGGCGCATGATCATCTCGGGCCGCATGGCCGATGTGTGCGCAGAGCTTGACCGCATGGCCATGCGCGAATCCGCTGCCCATTGAACACGGCCTGACGCGGACGGGTGGGCTGCTCAGGCCCCACAGTCCCAGGCCAGGCCCCTGCCAGCAACGGTGACCCCGGCCGTCGGCACCTGCTGTCGGTCGCTTCTGGCGCAAGGCGCAGGTGCGTTACAGGCACAATATCGCCATGAATATTGTGATCCTCGACGACTACCAGGATGCGGTGCGCAAGCTCAATTGCGCGACCAAACTGGATGCTTACCCCGCCAAGGTGTACACCAACACGGTCAAAGGCATCGGCCAATTGTCGGTTCGCCTCAAGGACGCTGATGTGATCGTGCTGATTCGCGAACGAACGCACCTGAGCCGACAGGTCATCGAGAAACTGCCGAAACTCAAACTGGTTGCACAAACGGGCAAAGTCGGCAGCCATATTGACGTCGCAGCCTGCACCGAACGCGGCATTGCCGTGGCGGAAGGCATCGGCTCACCCATCGCGCCGGCAGAGCTGACATGGGCACTCCTGATGGCAGCCATGCGGCGGATCCCGCAGTATGTGGCTCACCTCAAGCATGGCGCCTGGCAGCAAGCAGGACTCAAATCGGGTGCCATGCCACCGAATTTCGGCATTGGCTACGTGCTCAAGGGCAAGACGCTGGGCATCTGGAGCTACGGCAAGATCGGTCAGATCATTGCGGGCTATGGGCGTGCATTCGGCATGCGCGTCGTCATCTGGGGCCGCGAGGCGTCGCGCGCCCGTGCCCTGGCCGATGGCTTTGAAGTCGCTGCCAGCAAAAGTGAGTTCTTCGAACAGAGCGACGTGATCAGCCTGCATTTGCGCCTGCAAGAGGAAACCCGCGGCATCGTCACACTTGAAGACCTCTCGCGGATGAAACCCACCGCCTTGCTGGTCAACACCTCCCGGGCAGAGCTGATTGAACCGGAGGCCCTGATTGCCTCGCTCAACCGGGGGCGTCCGGGCATGGCAGCCATTGACGTGTTCGAGTCAGAGCCCATTCTCCAGGGCCACGCATTGCTCAGGCTCGAGAACTGCATCTGCACACCCCACATCGGCTATGTCGAGCAGGACAGCTATGAGTTGTACTTTGGTGCAGCCTTTGACAACGTGGTCAACTTCATCAAGGGCACGCCTACCAACATCGTCAATCCCGGGGCTTTGCAGGTCCGCAGATAAGCTTTTCGGCCATTGATCGCAGAATTCAAGAATTAGTTCTTAAGTACTCATTTCTGGGTTTGTGGCCGGGATGGGGGCACAGGCACATGACACCGCCCAAAGTGTCCGATGGTGCAGCGGGTGAATATTTACCAACGATGCCCTCAGGCCGGCTTGGGCAAGTCGCCCTGGCTGAAGCCCGTGTCGTGATCATCGAAATCGACCAGGTTTTCCAGAAGCGTTGGCTCGAACGACACCTCAGGCGACCAGTGCGACGCGCTTTTCCCGCTGCCACGACCAGGTTCTGCTGAACCACTGAAAGTGGACGAGTTGGCGGGGGGGTTGGCCCGTGCACTGCTCATGGACTTGTTGCGCAAGTCACCCGGCTCGGTCAGGTCAATGTCCACACCCAGGCGCCGGGACGACGGGGGGATCATGGCACGCTCAAGCGCATCCACTCCAGCAACACCCTGGAGCAGATCGCCCGCGCTCTCTGTCATGAATTTGCCCAACTCGTAGAGATGCAGCACATCCACACAGGTCCGCAGATCCAGTATCACCGGGCTGCCATCAACAGGCTTGAACAAGGCGGCCTCCAGGACCGGCAGAACCGCCGGCTGCGGCCAGAGCGACTGTATTTTCTGCAGCAGCACAGGCCAGCCCTCCAGGCCAGACCCTGCACTTACAAACTCGCCAAACGGCGGGATGGATGCATTGAAGACGTGATTGAAGTCAGCACGAAGCACTTCATAGTCCTGCGCACGACCGAGTTGCTGGTAGAGATTGAACAGGTTCAGGTAAACCACAATGCCGGTATTGACGCTCTTGGCCAGGTGGCGCAGCAACAGGTCCACGCCCCTGCTTTGCTCGCCACGCTTTGTCAGCCTCTCCACTTCGCGCTGCAAGTCGGCCAGCTCGGCTGCGGTGCTTCCCGCCACGCTGTGCGGCAAGCTCACTGAAAACCGGTTGCGGTCCCTTCGGGGCAAGGGCGTGCCGGGCGGAAGCGTTGCCGGGTGGCTCGGCGGTGCCACTTCTCGTGGAGGCTCATACCGGGGTACGGGTGAACCGAAATCACTGCCCAGCTCCAGCGGTGACAATACCGAAAACTCGCTGGACTTCGGTGGCACCGGCGCGACCAGATCACCGAATCGTGAACTAAATTCCTGCGATGCGCTGGGTGTGGACTCCTGCGCTGAATCGGCACGCAGCGAAGCGTGAGCCTTGCCCAGTTGCGCCCGCAAATAGAGGATGCCAAGCGCGGCAAGCACCAACAGCGACAGCAGCGCGAACACCAGCCCATTGAAGTAGCGCTCAGCCCGCGCCACCTCGAGCTGGTTGCGCAACTGCATCACTGTGGCCTTGCTGTCCTGGAGCTGGTCCTGAACGCGCCGCAGGTTGTTTTCATAGGATTGCAGCTTGTCCGCGTTGGCTGCGGCCTCTACCTTAGGCGCACCCAGCCGAGGGGCCGCGGCCGCCAACACTGTATAGCGCCGCACCATCTTCTGCTGGCAACCTCCGCTCAGGTGAACGGTCACCACCGAGCCGTCCACGGGCGCCGTGGCTTGCACGCGAACCAGTACCTCACCGGGCACGGCGGTCTTTTCAGATTGCAGTTGCACCAGCTTGCCATCGAGCTTGCGGTCGGCGTAGAAGACCTCGGCGTTCAGGCACAGCTTTTCCGGGTCATCCCCCGCATCCAGCCGGCTTTGTATCTGGATGTCGAGTGGCTCTCCGTTGATCGCCGACTTCATGTTGGAGCCCAGCGTCAGGCCGTGCGATGCCGTCACCGCAAAAACGGTCACAAGAGCTGCAAAAAATGGATGATGTTGCACGGGAGAGCAGGCACCTTGAGGCAATATCGACACGACAGCTCGCCATTTTGAACCAGCCCGTCCACAGACGCTGGGCAATAATGCAGGCATGAAACCACAATATAAGGCAGTTGGTGTCGTTGGTGCGGGCGCCATGGGTCGCGGGATCGCGCAGATTGCAGCTCAGGCCGGCAGCCATGTAATACTTTTTGACTCACAAACCACGGCCACCGCACAGGCCCTGAAAGACATTTCGGGGCAATGGGACAAACTGGTGGCCAAGGGCCGGCTGGAAGCCCACCAGGCCAGCGACTACAAAAAAACGCTGGTCGCGGCGACCATGCTCAGCGAGCTGGCCTCATGCGATCTGGTGATCGAGGCCGTGGTGGAGCGGATCGACGTCAAGCGATCGCTGTTCGCCGAACTGGAAAGCATTGTTTCCGACACCGCCGTGCTGGCCACCAACACCTCCTCGCTGTCGGTCACGGCCATCGCGGCACATCTCAAGCGACCGGAGCGTCTGGCCGGCTACCATTTTTTCAACCCAGTCCCCCTGATGAAAGTGGTCGAAGTGATTGCCGGCCTCAAGACAGACGCGGCCGTCTGTTCGACGCTGGCCACCTATGCGCGGGAAATGGGTCACACACCGGTTCAGGCGCAGGATACGCCGGGCTTCATCGTCAACCACGCCGGGCGCGGCTATGGCACCGAGGCTCTGCGCGTAGTCAGCGAAGGCATTGCTGATTTCGCCACCATCGACAGGATCCTGAAAGACCAGGCGGGCTTCAAGCTGGGGCCCTTCGAGCTGATGGACCTGACAGCCCTGGATGTCTCGCACCCGGTGATGGAATCGATTTACCACCAGTATTTTGAGGAAGCGCGTTACCGCCCGAGCGTGATCACCGCCCAGCGCCTGGCCGGTGGCATGCTGGGCCGCAAGACCGGTGAAGGGTTTTACCGCTACGCGGACGGCGCCATGCAGACACCTGCCGAGCCAGCCGTCCCGAGCGTGGCGAATATGCCCCCGGTGTGGGTATCCCCCCGGGCCTCACGCCGCTCCGAACTGCTGCAGCTTCTGAAGGATCTGGGCGCCAAAATCGAAACCGGGGCTTCCGCCTCGCCCCAGGCGCTGGTGATCGTCGCGCCACTGGGCTTTGACATCACCACCGTGGCCGTCGTGGAGCGTCTGGACCCGGCCCGCACCATCGGCATCGACATGCTGATCGACGATGCCGCCACCAAACGGCGCGTGCTGGCCACCAACCCGGCCACGCGCACCGACATGCGCGATGCGGCGCACGCGCTGTTTGCGCGCGATGGCAAGGCTGTCAGCGTGATCCGTGACAGCGGAGGGTTTGTCACCCAGCGTGTGGTGGCCGCCATCGTCAACATCGCCAGCGACATCTGCCAGCAGGGCATCTGCTCCCCGAAAGATCTGGAGACAGCCGTCACGCTGGGTCTGGGCTACCCGATGGGCCCGCTGGCGATGGGCGACCGTTACGGCCCCACCAATGTGCTCGAGGTGCTGTTCAACATGCAGACGGTGTACGGAGACCAACGCTACCGGCCCTCGCCCTGGCTGCGACGCCGGGGCGCGATCGGCCTGAGCCTCATGCATCAGGAATCATGACTGCCCCCCGTCGGACGCTCACTGCGTGTAGCGCCTTCCCCCCTCGAGGGGGCGGCGCCTGCAGCCTGGCCGAGCCAGTTCCGCGGCCCCCGCTGGTCAGACGCTGCGCCGCGGGGCGAGGTCACTATCGCCTCACTTCTTCTTCGAACTGGACCAACCCCTACTGACATGGCAGGCTCACTCAAAAGTACCAGCGAAGGCGCGACGCTGATCCTCACGCTCAGCAATCCGGAGTTTCGCAACGCCCTCGGACCCGACATCTATGCCGCGGGCATTGAGGCCTTGAACGCGGCTGAGAACAACCCGGAAATCCGCAGCGTGGTCATCACCGGCGAAGGCAGCATGTTCTGCGCTGGTGGCAACCTGCAGCGCCTTCAGGCCAACCGATTGGAGAGCCCGGACGTGCAGGCGCAGAGCATTGAAGGCCTGCACAACTGGATCGACTCCATCCGCACCTACCCCAAGCCGGTGATAGCTGCTGTCGAAGGAGCCGCTGCGGGTGCCGGGTTCTCGCTGGCGCTGGCCTGCGATTTCATCGTGGCGGCCGACAACGCCGTGTTTGTCATGGCCTACAGCACGGTCGGCCTGTCGCCGGATGGTGGTGCCAGCTGGAGCCTGGCACGCGCGCTGCCCCGGGCCCTGGCCAGCGAGCTGCTGATGTGCGGAGAGCGCATCGGTGCCGCGCGTCTGCACGCTCTGGGTGTGCTCAACCGGGTGACGCCGGCCGGCCGGGCTCTTGGCGAAGCGCTTCAGATGGCCGCAGGGCTCAATGAGCGCGCACCCAATACCCTCGCCAGCATCAAGGAGCTGATCAATGAGGCTCCCGGTGCGACGCTGAACCAGCAACTGGCCAGCGAACGAGACCACTTTGTCCGCAACCTGCACCATGCCAACGGCGGCGAAGGCATCGAGGCCTTCCTGCAGAAACGCCCGCCGCGGTACCGCTGAGCACGTGCCGGCCACAACGGGACTCGCCGGCTGCCAGCATGAGGGTTTATCCCCGACCCGCAGGCGACACCAAGCCCTGCGGCAGCAGGTCGCTCAAGCGACAATCAGGGCCATGTTAGTCACTCACAAGACAGCCCATGGACGACCCCATTCTTACCATTGAGGAACGCGAGGCGATCAACAACGGTCGCTGGTTTTCCTCCCTGTCACCATCCCTGAGGCACGACATACTCCGATGCGCGTACGTCAAACGCTACAAAGACGGCGAACTGATCAGCGCGCGCGGCGATGTGCCGGAGGAATGGCTGTCCTGCGCATGCGGCGCCATCCGGGTCAGCTCCACCTCGATCTCGGGCAAGCAGGTCACCCTCACCTATGTAGAGCCAGGCATATGGGTGGGCGATGTCGCCATCTTCGACGGCGAACGCCGCACCCACGACTCCTACGCGCATGGCGACACCACCCTGCTGTGCGTCTCGCGGGCCGACCTGCGCAAGATCCTCAGCCAGCATGTGGAGCTGTACGAAGCCTTGCTGCGTCTGCATGCGCGGCGCATCCGCCAGCTCTTTGGCCTGGTGGAAGACCTCAACACCCTGCCCCTTCGGGCCCGGCTGGCCAAGCAGTTGCTGCACCTGGTGCGCAGCTACGGCGTGCCCTGCCTGGCCGATGGCGGCGAGATCCGCATCGGTCTGCAACTGGCTCAGGAAGAGCTGGCCCAACTGCTGGGCGCATCGCGCCAGCGCGTCAACCAGGAGCTCAAGTCGATGGAGCGCGAGAACGCCATCCGCATCGAACCGGGCGGTCTGGTCGTGCGTAACCGCGAAGCCCTGATGCGCATCGCGGAAACCGAACATTGACCCCCTCAACCTGCACATCGCATGACCAACTTCGATCACTTTGTCGGTACCCGGGCTGTTTCGGAAGCCCACCTGTTTGATGTGGAGGCGCTGTCCGCCTACCTTCGCACCCATCTGCCCGGCTTTCAGGGCCCCTTGACGGCAGAAATGTTCAAGGGCGGACAGTCCAATCCGACCTACAAGCTGCTGACACCCGGCCGGGCCTATGTGATGCGGGCCAAGCCTGGCCCCGTGGCAAAGCTGTTGCCTTCGGCTCATGCGATCGAGCGCGAGTTCAAGGTCATGCGAGGGCTGGCAGGCACCGACGTTCCGGTACCCGCCATGCTTTGCCTGTGTGAGGACGAGTCCGTCATCGGGCGCGCCTTCTACGTGATGGAGTTTGTCGAGGGCCGCGTGCTCTGGGACCAATCACTGCCCGGCATGACGAACGCCCAGCGCGGCGAGATTTACGACGAGATGAACCGCGTCATCGCCGCCCTGCACAAGGTCCGCTTTGCCGATCAGGGGCTGGCCGACTATGGCAAGCCTGGCAATTATTTCGAGCGGCAGATCGGGCGCTGGAGCAAGCAGTATGTCGCCTCGATCACGCAGCCGATTCCCGAGATGGACAGCCTGATGCAGTGGCTGCCACAGCATATTCCCGCCAGCGCACGCGACGAAAAAATGATCTCCATCGTGCATGGCGACTACCGCCTGGACAACCTGCTGTTCCACCCCACCGAGCCGCGCGTGCTGGCCGTGCTGGACTGGGAACTGTCCACCCTGGGGCACCCGCTGGCCGACTTCAGCTACCACTGCATGGCGTGGCACATTCCACCGGGTGCCTTCCGCGGCATCGGCGGCCTGGATGTCGCGAGCCTGGGCATCCCCACGGAAGCCGAGTACATCCAGCGCTACTGCACACGCACGGGCATCACCACGCCAGAGGCGCTGAAGGCCGACTGGAACTTCTACATGGCCTACAACCTGTTCCGCATTGCAGCCATCCTGCAGGGCATTGCCAAGCGCATAGAGACCGGCACGGCCTCCAGCGCGCAAGCCGTCAGTTCAGCGGCCGGGGCACCCATCCTGGCCCGCATGGCATGGGATTTCGCCACGCGCAAGGCCTGACACCAGCCCGCATCCAGACACACCACAGCACCGCTCACCACCACCCCTTTCATACCAGGAGACACCATGGACTTCAGCTACACCCCAAAAGTACAGGAACTGCAGGCACGCCTGCTCAAGTTCATGGACGATCACATCTACCCGAACGAGGCCCGTTTCTTCCGCGAGATTGCCGAGAACCGCGCCAAGGGCAATGCCTGGATTCCCACCACTGTCATCGAAGAGCTCAAACCCAAGGCACGCGCTGCCGGCCTCTGGAACCTGTTCCTGCCGCATTCACCACGCGCTCCTGAAGGCTTGTCCAACCTCGAATACGCGCCGCTGTGCGAAATCATGGGCCGCGTGCCGTTTGCGGCTGAAATCTTCAACTGCAACGCACCCGACACGGGCAACATGGAAACCATTGCCCGCTACGGCTCCGAGGCCAACAAGGACCAGTGGCTGGAGCCGCTGCTGCGGGGTGAAATCCGCTCGGCCTTCCTGATGACCGAACCCGACGTGGCCTCGTCCGACGCCACCAACATCCAGTGCAGCATCACGCGCGACGGCGACGACTACGTGCTCAACGGCACCAAGTGGTGGTCGTCCGGCGCCGGCGACCCGCGCTGCGCCATCTACATCGTGATGGGCAAGACCAACCCGGACGCCGGACGCCATGAGCAGCAGTCGATGATTCTGGTGCCGGCGAACACACCAGGCATCAAGGTGATCCGCCCGCTGTCGGTGTTCGGCTACGACGATGCACCGCACGGCCACATGGAAGTGCGCCTGACCAATGTGCGCGTGCCGGCCAGCAACCTGTTGCTGGGCGAAGGCCGCGGCTTCGAGATCGCCCAGGGCCGCCTCGGCCCCGGACGCATCCACCACTGCATGCGCAGCATCGGCAGTGCCGAGCGCGCGCTCGAGCTGATGTGCAAGCGCCTGAACAGCCGCGTGGCCTTCGGCAAGGCGATTGCCCGCCAGTCGGTGTGGGAAGAGCGTATCGCCGAAGCCCGCTGCATGATCGAGCAGGCGCGCCTGCTCACCCTCAAGGCAGCCTACATGATGGACACCGTGGGCAACAAGGTGGCCAAGGCGCAGATTGCGATGATCAAGGTGGTGGCCCCCAACATGGCCTGCCAGATCATCGACTGGGCCATTCAGGCCCATGGCGGCGGCGGTGTGTCGGATGACTTCCCGCTGGCCTATGCCTACGCACACCAGCGCACGCTGCGCCTGGCCGACGGTCCGGATGAAGTGCACCGTGCATCGCTGGCCAAGCTGGAGTTGGCCAAGCACCTGTTGATGCCGGGCGAGGTGGAGATGCCGGTTACGCGCGGCGGCTGAGCCGGTTGAGCGGACGCGAGACGCCCACAAATAGCGCCTGAACCCGGTCAAGGGTTCAGGCGCTTTTTTCATGCGCAACTACAGCGGGATATCCGTCGAAAAACCCGCGATGGCCGCCTCGCAGGCGCTGGTGAACACTGTGGAGGCATGCTCCAGCGTGGGCATGTCGGCCGGCGTGTATTGCATGCGCAGGTAGAGCTTGCCGCGCATGATCATCAGGATGAAGGGCACCTCGGGCGCGGGGCCCGGCTCTGGCCAGGACAGCATCAGATGGGCCAGAGCCGGAGTGATCCACGCCACGGCGTGCTCGCGCTGGTCAGCCATCACGGCATAGCGCACCCAGAACGCGTCGGACAAGCCGCTCCAGCCGACCTCCGGGTACATCGCCAGCCAGCGGAGCTCTTCAGGCAGGTTCGGGTCGGCGGTGGTCTGCAGGCTGTCGGTGTACATCTGGTAGGTCCGCTTTTCCAGCACTTCCTTGAGCGGCCGGTTCATGATGAGCACCGAAATCTCTTCATGGATGGCCAGTTCGGCACGGGCGCGGACCTCTTCGCCTTCGATGTACTGCCGCGACGCTTTGCCGCGCTCCAGGCGCCACGGCCTTCCGGCAATCTGCCCCTTCAGGGAGAACCCCTTGCCATCCCCGCTACCGGTGTAGGCCAGGCCCTGCATGCCCGCCCACTCCGACACCGGGTCAGCGTGTGAACGAGCAGTCTCGACCGCAAACGAGCCCGTGAGTGCGTTCTTGAGGCGTTCAAACATGCTTTGCCGTTTTCTCTTAAAGTGCAGCGGACATCCATCGTATTAGGAAAAACAAGGAAACACCAATGATCGACGTTTACTCCTGGCCCACACCCAACGGTCACAAGGTCCACATCATGCTGGAGGAATGCGGATACCGTCTGGGCCGCGACTGGCAGGCCCACCCGGTCAATATCGGCACCGGTGACCAGTTCAAGCCCGACTTTCTCGCCATCAGTCCGAACAACAAGATTCCCGCCCTGGTGGATCCGCAAGGCCCGGACGGCAAACCGATCTCCCTCTTTGAATCGGGTGCCATCCTGCTGTACCTGGCCGCCAAGACCGGCAAGTTCCTGCCCAAATCCGACCGTGCCAGGTTCGAGGTGCTGCAGTGGCTGATGTTCCAGATGGGCGGCGTCGGCCCGATGATCGGGCAGACCCACCACTTCCGCCAGTACGCACCAGAGAAAATCGAGTACGCCATCAACCGCTATTCCAACGAGACCAAGCGGCTTTACGGCGTGATGGACAGGCAGCTCTCCAAAAGCAGATTCATTGCCGGCAACCAGTACAGCATCGCTGACATCGCCATCTTCCCGTGGCTGCGCAACTGGGCCAACCACGGCATCGACTGGGCCGACTACCCGCACCTGAAGAAATGGTTCGACCTGATCGCCGCCCGGCCCGCGGTGGAGCGCGGCGTGGCCGTGCTGGCCGGCTTGCGCCGGCCGATCACCGATGACAAGGCGCGCGAAGTTCTGTTCGGGGCAACCCAATACCAGAAGCGCTGAATTCGATCAAAGGATTTGCCGGGGCTGGTCTGCATGACGCAGAAGCCCGCACCCCTCAGTGGCCCGGAGGGGATCGAAATTCAGGCTACAACACCCATGAAATCGAGTATTTTTATTTTTTAGAATAGAAAATACCGTCAAAAGTACCGTCATTTCGCAAGGTGCTGAGGCGGTGATACCAGCGAAAAGCTGTTATTGATTTCCCGCCCCGTTCTTCCAGACCAATCAAACTCAGGAAGTCTGGGATTTCGCGGGTAATCGATTTGCGCAGTGATTGGTGAAGATTGAACTGCGTCGCCTGCGCGCTGGCGATGTGGCTCAGCAAAGAGGCCCAGTGGGATGCGTCAGATGCCGCTGTGGGGCTCGACCTCGTTGTAGTCCCGACCCCAAATGCTGATGGATGATCGCACCGCTGCAGCGTCCCGAACCACTGCTCATTCAGGCACTCATCCCTGAATTTGCCGGTGAAGCGCTCGATGTAGCCGTTCTGCATGGGCCGACATGGCTGGATCAGCATATGTTTGACGCAATGGCTACGCATCCAGGCCATGACTGCCCGGCTGGTGAACTCCGGACCGTATCGGTACGCAGGGTTAGCGGGTAGTTGTGGAAGATGGCGACACGGTCGAGCAGACGTATAACGTACTCGCCTGAGCTGCCCCAATCAACAGCGATGTCCAAGCACTCGTGGCTGATGTCATTGGCCACCGTCAGGCATTTGATGCGCCGGCCGTTGGCCAGGCTATCGGAGACGGGGGCCAAGCTCTACACCTCGTTGACGCCATGGGCAAGCTGCAGAGGCGCCCTCTCGGACGCAGGAGGCTTGGCCTTCTTGCGCCTGCGCGCGGCCAGGTTCGCCTCGCTGTATAGCCGGTACACGCGCCTGTTGTTCACCCCGGGAAAGTCAAGTCGCAGCAGGTCGTGAATGCGGCGGTACCCGGAACGCCAGCGGGCATGAGCAATCTCCACGATCTTGCCGCTCAGGTCTGTGCTCGTCTGATCGCTCTAAGGTGGGTAGCGGTAACTGTCGCGGGATAGCCCTGCAAGCCTGCACGCGCGCCGCTCGGACGGATCGCACTGCTCGATCATGACCTGAATACCTGCGCGCTCGACATACGAGGATAGCGCTTTACACCGAAGGCGATGTAAAGCGCGTCAATGAGCAGCTTGACTTCGCCCAGAATGCGCTTGAGCCTGGTGTTCTCACCTTCCAGCTCACGCAGCCGCCGAGCGTCGAGTACGTCCATCCCCCCGTACTTGGCCCGCCACCTCTAGAAAGTCGCGCCGCTGAAGCAACCTTTGCGGCACAGATTCTTGATCGGCATGCCGGCCCTGATCTTGTTCTGGTAAGGCGAGAAATTCCTCAAATGGTCACCCTCAAAAAAACCGAAATCTTGGCGACCTGCTGCTGATAGTTTATTTTGTGATATTTGTGATTACCTGTTGACACGTTCTGTTTGCGAAGTTAATATTGCACCCGTGATGACTTCTTAACACACTCAAGGAACTGACCATGGCTAAATTTACAAAAGCAGAGATGCTTGAAGAGTTCAAAGAGATCATTTACCAGTACGCGCGTGCCGCCTCTTTTGTCTTGGAACCGGAATCTGGGTTCAGGCTACTGTTTGGCAGTAATCCAAAAAATCAACACGATCTTCGTCACTTCAGGAATCCTGAAGTTGATTCAACGTCATATCGGGAGCCCTTCTCCATTGATCACTATCCAGCGACGATCAGCGTCGGGCAGTTTTATGACTATGGCATCCAGGGAATTTATGACGTGCTACCGGCCGACAACAGCGGCTCCAACGAATGGACCTTTGCATTCGGCTTGATCCTTGACACGTCGAAGTCCCTGCTGATCAGTGAAACCCTGCACGGCGAATACGTCCATGCGGGTAAATGTCTCTATGCCGCAAGAGCATTTTTTGCAAGACGGATATTGGATGGCGACGAACGTACGCCGTTAGACGACCATGCTCCTCCATCCGACATGCTGACAATTGCAGAACTGGCAATTCTTGCGGATTTGGACGAGCGAACAATTCGCAATGCAACCAGTAAGACCGCTACCAACCGGCTCGACACGGCGGTCGTCAATTCAAACATCTACATCCCACGTGAGGCAGCCATTGCCTGGCTGCAAAACAAACGGGGGTTTAAACCTACTCGCGTCGGACAGTCGATTTCTTCTCAGACCATTCTGAGCAATATTGAGTTCGTTACCGCGTCACAAGCTGGCGATTTTGTACGAGTGAATCGTGATCGATTGAAATTTAATCACGCGGGGTTGGCAAAAGCCGCTGGAATTGATATCACAGCGGCAGATATTGCGACCTTGGAGTCCGGGCGTATTCATGTCGGCGAGACAGCGTTAGCAGCCATTGGTTCAGCACTGGGCCTTAGCGGCGAATTATTTGCATTGCGAATGCTTGAAGTCGCAAAGAAAGAGGAAATACAGGCACTGCGCCGCCGAATCTTGTCCACAGCCGTTTGACATTGAAAGAACTAATTCTCTATGACATCAATATCTGCACTTGTGACACGCGGCCCCAACAAGGGAATAGTAATGAGGCCACATCGATTTCAGGACGGCTTCTTTCTCGTCAGTAAGACAAGTAACCGAAAGATTGACGCAACAGCAGTAGCGAATGAAAGCGATCTTGAATCCTGGATACAACTTGGTTATGGCGTTCGCATGAGTGCACCGGGGATCGCACCGTCGTTGTTCATGCCTAAGGGGCTCATCATTTCTAGTAGCTAACCATTATTTATGCAAGGCAGAAAATCATGAATATCGAACTTTTTGAACAGTTTAAACCGGTACTAGTGTCTGAATCCGCACCTGTAATACGAGATAGCCGACTGCTAATAGATATCGAAAGTAGCGTCTCGGTTTATTACTCACCATTTGAATACATTAACCCGGCAGCTAGGGTTGTACTGGTCGGAATCACGCCAGGTCCAACACAAATGGTCAACGCAAACAACGTGGCAAGGAGGGAGTTGATGGCGGGCTCTAGTTCACCGACATCGATACAAAAGGCTAAGCAAGAAGGCGCTTTTAGTGGTGAACAAATGCGCACCAATCTAATACGACAATTAGATCATTGGGGAGTTCATACTTGGTTGGGCCTTGAAAGCGCTCGAACTCTATTTTCTGAATCAAGTAGCCTGATACAGGCTACTTCACTTCTGCGTTACCCGGTATTTGTCAACGGTCGAGACTTCAAAGGGACGCCCGACATGACTCGTCACCCACTCCTTAGAAAATACTTGTTTGAATACTTTGTACGTGAGATAGACCAAATACCGAATGCTATTTTTATCGCTTTGGGCCCAACCGTACAAAAAGTCATTGATACCCTCGTTGTGGAAGGTGCACTTCCAAAAAGCCGAATTGTGCACGGTATGTTGCATCCCTCAGGCCTTAATACTTATCGAATCAACTATCTAACCAGTGAAGAACGGGGTCCTGTGCCACATGCGACCAATCCTGCCACATATGATCAAGGGCGCAGGGATTTTCGTCAAACCTATCTCTAGCACAGGAGATATCTCATGCAGAAATTCGCCTGTCTTTCCCATCACGCCTTTATACGCCTGCATGAGCGAACAAAAATGAGCTCAGGGGAAATTGCTGACCTTTTGGACCATCGGGTATATGTTGACTCAGGGCATATTCCTGGCTTCATGCGTCATCACCTAGTTTTCTATAGTCCGGCGGATCAAACCTGTTTTGTTGCAGTCCAAGACATGCGCTGTAGGACAGTTATCACGATTTTGCCATTGACATATCAAGCCCGCCTGACATGGGCCATATCTAATGAAACGTGTGACCGCGCCAAGATTCTGTATGACAAACACGTCGAGAATCGCAAAAGAGTGAATAACGATAAGACGGCAGAAACGACATCATGCCTTGACGAAAAAATAGCTCAAGAAAGACGCTTCGTTGTGTCAATCCATTATTTTGACGACGAGGGCCATTTCAAAACTAAAAAGCTGGCCTCTTTTTTGGCCTCTCAATATGACTTTAAGGTAAATAATCTCCTGGAAGACAAAAATCTACCGAATATGCTCCAAAGTCATTTCATAGCAAGCAATATTCAAGTCGCATCGATTGATTCGCTAAGCGTCAGAAATGGCCAGAAAGCTTGCCCCTTATTCATTGATCTCCATTGAGTTAAATACTGTTAACTAGTTTTGTTCAATTAACAATAGCAGTATTTTTCGCGGCTAGAACCAGTGTCCTGTCCCACTGATATGTGAGCAAAGTCGATACCGATTTTCAAGAATCGAATCAGCGGTGGTCGTCCATCACAAGAGTTTTCTGTGGACGTTGTGGTGTGTCACCAATTTGAACACTACGCGCCACCAGCTGCCTGACACTGGTGAAGGATTCAGGTTAGATAGCCTTGTCGGTGATCGAGGCGAAGCATCGCTCGACCTGGTTCAACCAGCAGCAGTAGGTCAGGTTGAAGTACGTGTGCGAGCGTATCAGGCTGGCCAACCAGTGTTGATCTTTGGATGACTATGAGTGGCGTAGCTGTCCAAAATAAATTGGAGGCCGAGTTCGGGTGGAACAGTCTTGTCGATTTCGCGCAAGAACGATAGGAAGTCCCGATGTCGGTGGCGCGGCTTGTGGGTCGCCAGTACGGCGCCGTTCAGGAAATTCAGCGCTGCGAACACAGTCGTTGTCCCATGGCGCTTGTAGCCTTGTGCAACGCCCTCGATGTCGCTGAATCCCATGGACGGCATCGGCTGCGTTCACTCCGGCGCCCGGCAATGACTCTTCTCGTCGACACAGATTACGGGTTGGCACACTAGCGCTGCGCATCCGCTAGCAGCTAGCATCCGCAAACAGGAGTTACTAATGCGAATTAATGTTGACCTATTAAAGCAAGTATTTGCTGTTGCTATGACAGACTTTCTGAGACAAGACAAAAGTTTACTGCTTGACGATGTTTCTGAACGAACCTATTGTGGCCGCCTGGCACATCACCTTCAGCAGCAGGCAGATAAATTTGGTATCAAAGGCTATTACGCAGACCCGGACTACAACCGCAAGCAAGGCGGCCAAGTGAAGACTATCCTCGATCGCGACTACGAGGTCATAACCGTCCAATGCGATCTCTTGCTTCACAGCCGCGGCGAGGTTGTAGGTCGCGATAACCTCATTGCCATCGAGATGAAGAAGTCCTACCGCTCACAGGCTGAAAAAGATGACGATAGAAAACGCCTGCGAGCGTTGACCAAGAAGAGCGACGGGGTATGGGCTTACGATGGACAGGCGCATCCAGAGCACGTTTGCGGTTATGTGCTCGGAATCTTTATCGATGTTGATTTACCTCATAGATCGATAAGGATCGAGTACTACCGTAATGGCAAATTCCGGAATGCAGACCCAACGCTGTGGAAAATCTAAAAGAGTTTGCGGGTCTGTTTGGAATGAAGTTCGATGTTTATGATCAAGGTGTATCAGGAACGGCGCCGCCCCTAGAATCGTATTGAATACGGCATCCTTAGATCATGGCTAGAGGTATTACGGCAGCCTCAAGACCTGTGCGGTCCCCAGAGGCTAGTTCTGCAGCTTGTGTGAAGCGCAAATTACAGCGTAACCGAGATACATTGAGCGGGAAGCGCTAGCGCACTGACCTGCCACCCTCGGCAGCAATCACCGCATGCTACTCCCCTGTTTTTTCACCAGCCCAACATACTTAGAGCTTTAACGAGGTTTTCCCGCATTTTCCAAACGGGCGGGCTACCCTCCGTCTTGGTCAATTGAGAAGCAATCCAATAAAGATGATATCCACCGTCAGGTTGGCAGTCCAATTGGCGTGAAATTTTTCCGCCAATCTTCCCGAACGCGTTAATGATGATCGAGTACTGCCCATCGCCGTCGATCGGCAAAGAGTGGTCTGTTGCGTGGTACATGGCTGATAGCGTATCGCGCTGCAGCTTGGAAAGGCTTGATTCGAGCGCTGAAAACGCGGTGGCCAGGCGCTCCGGCGGAACTGAGCCTGGCGCGACAAGGGGAAGGCTCGTTTTTTGATCTTTGGGCATAGGACGTAAGGCTCTTCGGAGCCGTTAGTCTAGATGCAGCGCAGCTTTCGTACAACGTGCGAAAGCTAGCAGATATTTTTATCAGGGTGTCCTCTTCGCTCACCGCATGACCGTGGCGGTTATCCGCCTCGGTCACCCTTGGGCGCGGGCGCCTGCACCCATTTAGAGGTGATGTTGGGCCCGCCACACGGACGCAAAGCGTCCTAGCCTGTGGCGGGTCCAGCATGACCTCGCCGGCAGCCATGGGGTCGCTCCACGCACCAGCCCCATCACAAGGCCGCAGGCCTTGGATTACAGCCAGCAGCAGTCGCTCATGGCAACAGGAAGTCAGCTGCACGCTGGGCCTGTGAGGCAGCCGTAAACACCAGCCGCTTGTCGTTTCTCAAGGCCTGCAGCCAGTGGTCGATATAGCTGGCATGCTGGAGCCGGCCATCCAGCCCACAGTAATTGGTCAGGAACGCAGAGCCCATCTCAGCCACCAGCTCTTCAAAGGCATAAGCCTCCAGCTGGAGGCGGTTGCTCAACTTCCGATTGCACCGATCCTTATGGCCAGTCCAATGCGTCAGCTCATGAAGAGCGACCCGGTAGAAGTCATCGGCCGTCCCAAATGAACTCCGAGCCGGCATCTGAATGAAGTCACACGCTGGGGAATAGAAAGCACTGTCGCCGCAGTAAAGGATACGAGCTTCTGACGCCTCCAGGATGGATTCGCCGATGGCGCAGGCATCCCACTGGGGTGTGGCAGCCGGCGGCACCAGCTCCTCGGGCATCCCATCAATCTGAGCAGCGTTGAAAACGGTGTAGCAGCGCAACAGGGGAATCTGCCTCGCCTCGTCAGTGGCCTGACGCGGCAATGATTCCGCTTGGGCACCACCTATCTCATGCATCTTGAAAAAGACGATCTGGGTGCCTTGCTCGCCCTTGCGGACATGGGCGCCAGTGGCTCTGGCCTGCTCATAGGTCATCCAGCGATTGGATGAATAGCCGGCGGTGGCAGCCCGCCAGTTCAACAGCAGGACGTTGACTCCCCGGTAGGGCCTGCCGGTGGACAGGTTGGCCGGGAACAGCTCTGTGCCAGCGGTCTGCCACGGGCATATCCAGGGCACCACGCCGGCTTCTAGCGCGGCAATGATCTGGTCGGTGACGGATTGGTAAAGGTCTTTGGCTTTGGTGGGCATGACGAAGATCCATAAAAAAGCCCCTGCGGACCGAAGTCGGCAGGGGCGGGTTGTGAGAACGAATGGTGGTGAACCAAGGTTCACCAGAGTGGCAGTCGCTAGGACCTCAAGGTTCTGGCTGAAGGATCAATCCACGCGCAGGCAGATGATTCCTGGCAGGTAGTAACCGTCTTTGATGTAGCCAAAGACCTTCTTGGCAAGGCTTGTGAAGACGCTGGTCAGTAAGCCCGCGAAAGTAGCGGCCATGACGCCACTGAAAGTGCCGAAGTGAATGGCCAGCACCAGCAGGGTCACGGCGACATCCAGGAGCATGTCGTATCGCAGCCAGCGCAGCATGGTGCGCCTCGGTAGTTTGATGAAGATGAACACCAGGCCAAGAAAGATGGCAAACCCGGTCGTGAACATGAAGACTCCTTGCGTCAATCACCCACCCGCAGGATGCGGGCAGTCAAGATGAAAGACGCAAGAAATAAGATGTGCAGCCAACGTAATCGTTGGCTGCAGAAGTCAAATAGAGACTCCTTTATGGGGCGCTGAAAACGAAATCCGAAGTGGCTACCGGGTTTTCAGCGACCCGGACCAGGGTACCGCGTGGCTGAATGAGTTACTTATTCTCCGAAACTCAAATTTTTTCTAGAGAAATGCATCAACATTAGCAAGGATGAAAATAAGGCCAGCGATTGGCCAGCCTCCTAATTGCAACTTGAATTCTGTTGACCACTCAAATAAGGTACTCAAGTGGTTTGAATATGAGAGAGCAATAACGTAGCACCGGCCGTTTTAACGGTACCTTCTCCATAAACGCTTTCCAGACAGTACACCGAACGCCGCAATATCTAACTCATGGGGGCTGAAACTAATCGAATGGCGTGAAGCAACTCCGCAATCCGAAAGGCAGCCCGTCCTCGCACGTAAAGACCCAGTTCCAGCGAGTACTCGAACGACCACTGGGTCATATTCGAGGACCCTACGTAGGCGGTATTGTCGTCACCAAGAATCGTTTTAGCATGGAACGTTTCGTTTCCCGGCGAACCCGGTCGGTCCAGTCGAAAGTTGACAACATCCACACGGAGCGCGACCAACCGTGCATCGACCTTCTCTAACCCTTCGGGTGGCATTCCTTCCTTCGTGGTACGGAGAATCAGACACTTGTCAGCGGCAGCTGTGTTCTCAAACAAGTTCAGGACGACCTCGGCTCCGACGTCGTCGAAGAAGGGCGTCATCACAATGAGCGACCGCTGAGCGCCACCTGCTATGGCCGGCAGCAGCTCTTTGGTGTCACGAAAGCCCCAGCCGCCGGAGAGCATGCTTTCGAGCTTGCGGGAGACCTGGCTCGGCGCCGGCGGTTTGGTTAGCACAACATCTACTTGGTCCGTATCCTGATGCACCCGAGTTCGGTACAGGCGGGCACCTTCGAGGAGTGGTGCCAGCTCGCTAGCCAAAGTGTTATTGCATGAACGCCAGCTGAGCGGACCAACTTGACCAAAGATACCAATATGAAGTCCAACCAGCAATGCTCGCTCAATGTCCCCGGCTCGGGCACGCGGCAACCCCGCGCGGGTGCAGATCGTGTGTACGTCTGAAGGCAGATCAAACCGTCCTTGGGCTGCCGCCGCGCAAAGCGGGGCACTAACCTCCGCGTTAGGCGCCAATGCGTCAAACGCATGCAGCAGGCTAGAGTTCATCGCTCTCGTTGACTACTTCAAGGAAGCCACGGATGCGCTGGCCCCTATGTGTCGTGTCCTCCCGAGGCGGTGGACCGCCCTTCAACACTGCTCGCGAGAGGAGCTGGTTTTGAGCAACGCACGATGTCTCTGGAATCATGATGCAGTCCGGGCAGGCACCGCCAGCAGTGTCGCAGAGGCGACCTGAGTTGCACCTGTGCGTTGACGATTCCAAAAGCCGAGCCAGGAACCGGTTATTCTCATTTCGCCATAGCGCCGACAGGTTGCCCAAGTCCATCGTCGTCCCGCTGCGATACACGACGAACGCGAAGTCCAGCGGGAAGATGTACTCACCCATGGAGCCCAAGTCGAGGCCCGACAGTTCAGCTATGTTCTTCATCAGCACGTGAGCATACGTATGCAGCAGCGTGTAGACGTAGCGGTAGGTGGCCGCATCTCCCTCCCTAAGCAACGAGAAGTAGCGCCCAAAAGGTTGAGCCACTTCAAGCAGGCGGCCGCCGAGCTTGACAGTGCTGTCCTTGTTCCAGTCCGGCAGGTCCCCCACGCCAACGGCTTGCAGCCACGCGTAGACGGCCTCCGGGTCCAGCCTGACGTAGACCGCCTCGTTTGCCTGCGTGACCACGTAGATGGGGCGCTTGCTGTTGCGCAGGGAGTCAAAGAGGCGCAGACGAACCGGGACGTTCTGGCCGCGCTTCTCCAAGATAGGCGTCGCCGACACCCGCGTATAGCCGTGCGTGAAGCGACAAAGGTCAAACTCCCGAATCAGACCGAGGTCTACGAAGCCAAGCTTCTTCATAAGTCGTGTGGTTTCAGCCTCCTGCGAGGCCTTGACCAGCACGTCTTTGGGTGCAAGGTCGTTGTCCAGGTGATTGAACCTAACGAACTTCGCCCGGCCTCCGTCAGGTGGCGCCGAGAGCTTTCCTCGATTCAGAGCCTCATGCTCCACCGCCAAGACGAAGGGGTCGAATCGGCTCGTGTATTCGCTACGAAGCGCCATCTGCGCCGTGATGACGGGAGGGAGCTCAACCTGCGGGCGTACAAGAGGCGGATCACTTGTCGTCCAGCGCGTGACCAGCTTCTTCAGCTCGCCTTCCATCAACGCTAGCGCCGCCGCATCGTTCATGCCCTTCGCGAGGTCGCGCATCTTCGACAGGTTCTCGTAGGTCTCCCATTCACCTGCCTTACCGGCAGCCTGGAGAGAGTTCTTCATCTCGTCGGAAGTGAGCTCCCCGCTTGTGAACTGAAACTGAATCCCGATGAACTCGGCGAGTTCGAGCTGTCGTTGGGGTTCCAGCAAAGTCAGAAGCTGATGCTCGGACTCTGGGAACAAGACGAATTGGTCGGCCTGCGCGTAGTACGCCGAAGACGCCCGATACGAGATGGGCTCCATCCGTCGCTCGCCAACTCGTTTATCCATGCCGGGACGGTCTCGAAAAACGCCGGTAGTGAACGGGTCGTTCTGTCGCCACTCGTCAGACCCTTTGTGGCCACAGGTTGGGTTAGCGCAGTAGAAGTGCCACTTACCGATTCGCGGCGAGTCGGTGTTCAACTTGAAAGCCTTGCCGCTGCAAACAGTGCACTCTTCGCCATGCAGGCGTGCGACTCCCGTACGGGTACTCCACTCCCACCGTCCTGGAGTGACCGGCATCCACTCGCCAGACCAATGAACAAACACGACGTCAACTTGGCGCCACTGACACGGTCCCTTGGCCTCAATCGCCGTACACTTACTCTTCCTCATGCCATAAAGATTCTTTGAGAGATCGTGGGCAGATTCAAATCGCTTGAACAGTCGGCACTTGTTGCAGACGAACGTGAGCGGCGCCGGTGCGTATCCCATCCTCAAGGGGCTCAAGAAGGAAATGCGGTCACCGGCCAACGGGACCACAGAGGCGCCCTTCAGGAGGGCCTCGTCCAGGCACTGCTCCGGGTCAATGGGTCGAGCGTTTGAGCCTACCGAGTAAGCACGTGAGAACCAGGTTTGCCAGATTTCCTGCAGCCGCAGGATGATTTGAGCCTTCGTGGACGCCGTAATAGGAGCGTCATCTACAGAAGCAGATAGGTCTGGAATCGATATGCAGGAGCCCAGGCCACCCTCGAACGTAAAGAATGCGCCCGGCGCGTAGGCCGAGCCAAGCTGACCACGCGACCGCGTCATGGTTGGCGCACTCAGTGTCTTGTCGTCCTCGTCTGAGCCGAGAAATGCTCCAGTTGTTGCCATTTCAATCTCCAGTCTGCGCGTTATCAGCGCCACCGCTGTCAGCGACGCCGTTCCGGACCAAGTCCATCACTAACTGGACTTCAGGAAGTGTTTGTCGATGCCCGGTAGCGTCCCGTAGCGATGCTTGAATGACTCCCCCTTGGTCGACGTCTCGAAGTGACGTCATAGGCTTGAGCATCGGGTCCGTCTGACCTTTGAAAAACCCATCCATGGTGCCGCTACCCCAAACAGGACTGCTCCAAGTATCAACAATCAGGTTGCGAGTGCGCTGGTCTATTCGACGCCGATAGTGCTCTTCACCCTCTGGCGAAAAACCATCTCGCAAGCCAACCGCCAATTCAATGAACTTGTCGATTTCATCCAGGAACGCGTCACCTCGAGCCTTGAATTCGGCGCGGACGTTGGGGATGAAGGTGAAGTCGGGCGTCTTGCCCTTCTCGTCTTCAGGCAACCGCAACAACTCCCGGCTGGGAACAACACCTAGCAGGTAGGCCTGGAAGAGGCTAGGGAACACGCGCTCAATAGCCTTTTCCGCCCATCGGTCGATGGCCGACGGCTGGACCATGCGCTCAAGGAAGCGGTGGAAGATGTCGTAGACATGCACGATGTGTCGGTCGCGTCGGCGTTGCGGCGTTGGCACAAGCACTACGAAGCCGATGTGAGTCCGCCCGACCCGCGAAGACGCTTGGATGTACTCGGCAATGTCCGAGGGCATGCCAGCGAAGAACATCGAGTTGAACTCATCAACGTCAACGCCGTGAGAGATAGCGGACGTCGCGATGACTGACCGCATCTGCTCTCGGATGGGCGGTAGAGCCTCGCCTGGGTTCACACGCTTTTGCGCTGTATCGACGACGCCCTGAATCTCGCCTTGCTCAACCGAGCCCGTGATGAGGCGCGTGTCGATGCCCTCCAAGGGAATGCCTTCGTTCAGATGCCGCTTACGCGTCTCCTCGGCCTCGGCGGCCATGATTTGATCGCCACCCTTCTTGTTAGTCACATAGGTCAGCGCAATGCGGTGCAGGTCAACCAGCGTCGCCAATTCCGAAGCACTGGCTACGCCAAGCGCCTGCCGATGAAGTTCCTGGAGTGGACCTGATGAGACGTGGCCAATCAGCTGTTCCCTTGCCTCCTGCAGACCTGGGTCCCCGCCCGCGCATAGGAGGTCGAACAGGCGGGTGACAGTGAGATGGAAACCGGACAAGACCGAAACGCTTGTCGACGTGTGCGGCTTACCGTTGGTCATGAACGCCGTGTAGACGCGAGCCTGACGGCTGGAAACCTCCACTTCCGGATTTGCTCGTCGCTCCGTCTCTTCCGGTGCGGCCTCCGACGGCTTTGCGTAGAAAGACTCGTAGAGGGAGGGACCGGGCTCAGGGAACTGGGTCGCCGGGATGGACCGCTGGTACAGATGTTCAAGTTGGCGCTCCGGATCGGAGACTGTCGCGGAAGCCGCAATCACCTTCGCCCGTCGCCGTTTGCCCTGCGCGTCCACGGCCACAAGTCCCGCCAGCGGCCTGGCCAGATGGGCGAATATTGCATCCAGCGTCGACTCGAACAAGCCCGCGAAGGTTCCAAGCGACTCATCGAGCAGGTGGGCCTCGTCCTGGATGATGAGGCTGGGGAACGGGTCGTGAAAGAGCTTTTGCCCGCCCTTGTAGGCAGGATAGACGCCGGCCATGTCCTTCGCGGTTGGGCCTGCTGCGAGCTCCTTGTTCTCAGGGATGTAAAGGCGTCCCGATGCTGGGCTGTACCAAGGGGCAGCCCCGAACATGCCGTAGATGCGGCGAATGGTTCGGCCCGAATGTCCGATGAGTGCGAGCTTGTCGACGGTTCCTAGAAGCACTGACGGCGCTAGGTCGTAGATGTCCTCATCAACAATGTAGAAGGGCAAAGGCTTCCATGTGCCACCATTTGAGTCGCACTTGATGTCCGTACAGACGTGACCGAGGGTCTGGTCGCCGTGCTCCACAAATAGCCGTAGCGCAGTCTCGGTTCCGCAGAAAGGGCATTTGGGCAGTTTCCGCCATGCTCGCATCGCTGCAGAGTACTTGGAGTCGTTCGACCTAAGCGCCTCCTCGTTGGCCAAGGTCGGCGGCGCGGCACTTGCCAACGGAATGCTCTTGACGCCCTTAGTGCTATGCCGGTTCGGCGACCCCCCGCTGCCGACCCAAAAACCAATGGAGAGAGGCTCTCCGCCATAGCCGTGACTTCGGCGTACGCGCTCGCCATGTGCCAGGACACGAGCGCAGCGCTGAGCCTGCTGAATGGTGAGCAGACGCAGCGGATATCGAATCAACGACGTCACGCCTCGGCACTTGCCACGCAGTCGGTCGAGCAAGAGGTTGAACAGGAGCAAGCCGAAGAAGGCCTCGGACTTTCCGCCCCCAGTTGCGAAGTACAGCAGGGTGACCGCATCGTCTCGCTTTTCGTCGAAATGGTGTGAGAACTCTGGAATACGCGAGGCCAAGGCTGGAATATTTGCGACGACGAATGCCAACTGGAAAAGGCGCCACTCGTTGTCGTCACGTTTAAACCGAGACTTCATGAAGTCAGCCATTGCCTCGTTCATGGCCAGCCACGCTTCGAAGACGACTGCCTTCTTGTCCGCCTGGACTCCGCGGGCCTTCCATGCGGCCTTGGATTCCTTCAGGCACTCAAGACCCGCGGTAACCGAATTCAGCTCTGATCGCCACTTCAAGAGGTCGCCTTTGAAGGCTTCGGCCTCGCGGGCTGCCCCGGCAGAGTCGGATGGTTCTAAGCCTTCGGCGGTCTTGACTAGGGTGGGGAGGTCCTTCAGCCACGCGTCCATTGCCGGCACTAGCGGCGCCAGACCGTCCAGTCCACTTGGTGAAGCTAGCGCTCGGACCAAGCGTTGCACACCGTTGGCGCTCGTGGGCACAATTCGAGGCTGGACGTATCTCGGCGTCCAGGTCGTCTGCAGGACCCGCACATCTGCCGCGGATTGCACGCGCTCGACACCACAGTTGTGGCCCATAGCTGGGTAGGCCAGATACATGTTGTAGCGGTAAGAGGGCTCGATACGCTCCAACTTCAAGGGTTGATGCAGTGCTGTGGGCAGCTCAAGCCGCAGCGAGGTTTGAAAGATGGATTCCTCGGTCTCGTCTGCGAACTGCCGAGGCATCTGGCTGACATTCTCCAGCGCGATAAACAGATTGCGCTTTGAAGGGTCCAGCCAGTCGGTGTGGAGTTCTAGGTCCCAGGAAAGCTTGATGTCCGGAATGGCGATACGGAGGTCTGACTTGCGCACTCGGTCTAGGAACTCTGACCACTTGGTGTATTGGCTCGCTGGAATCTGCAGGTCGTGCCGGTAGCCCCATGCCTTACCGCCAGTTTCGGGATCGTCGCTCTTAACCCAATCCTCCAGCAGCTTGAACACTGCTGCATTCATATGTGCGGCATGATCCGCTATGTCATGCTCGAGCTGATCCGCGGACTTCGCGGTATCGAGTTCGAGATCGGGCAGCACAACCTCGAGCCTGAACCACTTGTGGGGCACGCTCAGCGGCTCAAAGTGATCATCCTTGATGGGCAACGCAGAAGTAGCCTGAACAGCCATGCCTTCCTTAGTAAGCTCGCCGGCGGCGTCCTCAGAGGGGGTTGCCTCGACTGGGACATCTTCCTCGGTCGTCTCCTGCGGCAGGTCTGCCGTGAGTAGGCGGTGTGGGATGCCCTTCTCGGCATAGATTGCTTCGACGACCTTGACCCTGGTCTCCGCCCATTGAGGGTGCTTCCACCGAGAGGTGTATTCGCCTTTAACCTTGTCCCAAGCCTCGTCTAGCCGCTTGTTACGCTCGGTCTTCAGCTCCGCGACTACCGATTGGCGAAGCATGAAGACAGGCCGGCAATTGGGCCGCTTAAGGTCCTCTTCTCTTGGGAGTACGCGGACGTACATTGAGAAGCGCGGGGACACCTTGACCGTGGAAGGCGTCCCCGCGTTGAGTTGCATTTGAATCCCATGCGACGAGATCCAGATAGGCGAAGTCACCTCGTCGTCGCCGGTCGGATTCTTCTGCGGAAGGATGAAGCCAGAATTGAGCAGCGCCCTTGGTCTGGCGCCAAACAAGTATTGGCCGCTGGGACCGTTGCCGCTGAGCTTCGAGTAGGTAAGGTTCAGCAGTCCATCAACGACCGCCTCCTTCAGGGTCGAATGCACCAATGCTGGGTCTGCGCGCAGGACAGGCTCGCTCATCTCTTCGTCTCTTTCATAGAATTGGCACTCTCAACCGTCACCACATTCGAACGTGCCTTTTCGAACAAAGTTGCGAGTGTTTTCCTCTTGATGCTTGAGTTAGCCATTGCGGACTCTGGTTGCAGGAGCATGTATGCGTAGATGTCGGAGACATGCCGCCCATCGAGACGTCGAGAGTTGCGTACAGCCATGATGACGCGCTGCCATTGGTAGGCCGCTTCAAGCGGAGTGAACTCCAAGACTTTGGCGAAGGCTTTGAAGGCTGATTCGCGTAGCGGCGCTTGAGGCCTGAGCTGGTCAAATGGCGTGTTGGTGGAATTGCTGAGGTCTATCCATTGACGCATGGCCTGTTCCTTCGCCAGGTCAGCCTCCAGGCGACTGTCAACGGCAAGAATGGCCTGCCGCATCGCTCGAACCTTGTCTTGGACCGTACCTTCCGGAAACCGCTGAGCGAAGCGCTTCTGGACTTGCTCGTGGTAGCTCCGTAGAGCGCTCTCAAACGTCTTGTCCGTCTGAATCGGAACCCCGGCATCGCGTAGCACTTGCTCGACCATTTCTCGGAGCTCAGCAGACATTACGAAGAGCTTGTCTCCAGACTCAAGCGAGCGAACCAGACACGTCCGAAAGCCAGCATCTGATGCGTGATGAGAGGCCGGGTCGTAGACGTAAACCTCAGAAGTGTCCCGTCGGTAATGCGTCACGCCGTTCTCCAGCCGAATCACCCACGAATCTGGGTCTAGTTCATGGTCCGTCGCCGAGATATCCGATGAAAGTTCGACGCGGAATGTTGGCAGAACGTAATCGCTAGTCGACAGGACTGAAGCGTCCTCAGGCAGGTCCTTTAGTTGACGAAGAATGGACTCGATGCGAGGTTTGTAGGAACGAAACTCCGGGAAGTTCTCGACGATTGGCTTCAACGTTGCGCGCAAGAACTGGCCAGCTCGCTGCGTCAACAGCACAACAGAGTGTGCTGGGATCCTGTCGTCCGTCAGGAGCAAGCGCAGGCAGTCTTCATTCAAGCCAGCGAAGACCAAGGTGGAGCCCTCGAGGCCTGGGAGATGATCTTCAAGGTGCGCTGCCGATATGAAGTGAATGCGCTCGTGGAACGAACCGAACGCGACGCCTTCTGGATACTGATCGTAGTCTTGGAGAAAGCGCTCAGCCAGACGGCGATAGAGGGCGTTCGTAAACACTACTGCCACGCTCCGGCGCTTACTCCCAGCAGCCGTGGCAACGAGCTCCGCGAGCTTGTGCGCAAACGGTGTCGCGTTGTTGTAGTTCCCGAAAAGACTTGATGCGCGAGCGACGCAGTCCAATAAGGCGGAGCGATCTTCGCCGACACCTACTGACCGTTCGAAATCGTTGATCGCCCCGATGTGCATAGGCCAGTCGAAGGCCGCGCGAGTCCGGTCGGATACGTCGGGGCCCGCCAAGTATTCGGCCATGTGCATCACGCCACATGGCAGCGCAGCAATGCGCGATATGAAGCTCGCAGCCTCGACGAGGCCCCGAGCGTTCTCCTTGCCGCCGGGCGCGTCATGCGCGATGCGAACGAGCTTGTTTGCGACCTTTGCAACCGCAGAGTCCACAATGTGCACATCAAACTCGCGTGGCGAGGGGTGCGGCGCCTCGAACGCGCCGGGTGCTAGCAGGCCTTCTGCGCCTACGGTGCTCGGTACCCCGCGAATCTTGAACTCGTGCGGCGTACTCCAACGTTTGGCTGGGTCCCGCTTGCTGTTCTGTTCCCAGAGCTCACTTTTTAGCCTGTATGCAGCGTGGGGCTCGTCCGTGACGATGACCACACCCGGTGGACCTTGCGGAAACGTATCCTCCAGCATGAGGCAGAAGCGCACCAAGCGGCCCCGCCAGCCTGGGGCTTCGAAGCGGACGGCCCTGGTTGCCAAGACCATGACTACTTCAGGTGGCCCAGCCTGTGCCATCTCGCGGCAGGCCTTTCGCAGATCGGCTTCGCTCATACGGCCATCGAGAGCGAAAAGCGCGTCGGGTGCTGTTCTGGGTTGACCAAGGGGCTCTGTGTTCTGTAACAACGCCTTAGCACTTGTGCGACGGAGTACCTTGGCACGGATGAGCGCAAGCAATTTCTCGTGGCAAGGCTGCCAGCCCTTGAAATCATAGTGGGCGAGAAAGTGCGGCAGCAACTCGCCGATTGTCGGGTTGAAGTCTTCGCCTTCGAGCTTGGGCAAGCTGCGGTCAGTCAGCCAGAAGTGAAATGCGTCCTTGGTCGGAAGCGACCTTGTGACCCTTGGGTTGGGGTTTACTTCTTCGAGGTTTCTGGCGATTCCCAGGACCGCATTGCGCTCAAAGTGTATGTGGTTCAATGGATGGAAAGCATTCGCCTTGACGGGGAACAGAAGGCCGCGGATACCCAGTTTGTCGCCTTCATGCCAGCGGGCTAATGTGGCGAGCGCATGCACTAAAGTCAAAGTCTTGAAGGATGCTGGCCAAACCATCACGATGTGCCTCGTGCGATGTTGCGCTGCATGTAGATAGAGATCCGCCAGTTCAATCAATGCGGTCGTTGGAGCGCTTGGTTCGGCACTATCGTCACGGAACATTGGGATGAGTGCTCGCTGTACTCGGGCCAGCACTAAAGGGGGCTCGCTAGCAAGTTTTACTACGTCAGGAGCTGGCTGCGGGCCTATCTTCGCAGTCGCAATAGGGGGCGGCGGCGATGAGCGTCGAGCAGCGAGTTGCTTAGCTCGGTCAGCTTGTAGCTGTAGCGACTTTGCGCGGTCTGCCTGTCGGTCAGCAAGTGATTGGAACTTGGTCATTGATGCAATTCTCTAAGTCAACGCCTGTTTAACTACTCCTGAAAGGTCAAGCCCAAGTGAGCGGTTCACCGCTTCTTCCATGGAGCTCCCTTGACTGCGGTATTTCTTTAGCATCGCCGGATCAGGCAATGCGAGGTGAGAAAGTTCAAAAGACGAGACATTGGTCGCACCAGAAATGCATCGAAAAATTCGATCTACTGCGTGCGTGCTGAGCAATTTGGCGAGATCGTCTGGCTGTAGTTCGGGTAGGTCGACAGATGGCTCAAGGATGACGACATGGTTCTCTCCGACGAAACCACCGTGAACCAGGAAGATTGATGAAGGGATAGGCGCCATCACAAGGCGTCGCGGTTGGTCGTTAGAAGTTACGCGCTGCATTACGACAGAACACTGACGTATAACAGCTGGGTGCAGCTTGTCTCCGAAATCTACGAAGTGGTGACCGTTAGCCTTGCTCTCAGGGTCAAAATTCAGAGTGCCATCTGCTGAGATATCACGCGACCAAATAAGAGGGACTGCCGTCGTCGACTTCGCACTACGCACGTCGTGGAGAGTTTTGTATTTGGGTCGCTTGTCGCGGTTCCAGACGTATGCACCAATACGGATCTTGTAGCCGTAGTCTGCTATCCGGAACTTGCTTGTTGCAGCCTGTTTCAGCAGTTCAACGTCAGTGACTCCACGAGGTATCGGCCACACCGAACCGCCGCTTGGAAGGATAGAAACTCCAACAGGGGTGTACTCACCTGCAACTGAGACTACCGATACGGTGGCCTGAACCTCGGCCTTGTTCTCCGTCGTACGGCGGCGCAGCACAGTGAGAGCCGTCTCTTGCTGAACATCGATAAAGACACCTAATCGCTCGCTGACCATACCGATGTGAGCTACGTCGGTGTTGCGAATAAGGAAACTACGCAGTCCGCTGAAGTTCTGCCCTGACAAGAAGCTTGTCGGTGTGACTAGTGCGACGATACCGTTTGGACGGGCTAGCCTCACACAGTGGTAGATGAAGATGCTGTAGAGGTTTGGCTGTGCTTCAACTACTAGTTCAAACGCTGGGTCGAGCTGTGTGACTTCATCTGATGCGAGTTTGCGGTAGGGCGGATTGCAAACGACAACGTCTCGCCGTCCCAGCGCGCCACCTCGACTTTTCAAAGAGTCGGCGGCCTCGATCGTGAACGTTGGTATGTATCCGGATTCTTTGATGTCCTCGTGCAGCGCCATGTAAAGGAATTGTTGCGATAGTTTGCAGAGGGTCGGGTCTATCTCCGTACCGAATAGCTTCCGTTCAATGTGCTTGAGTCGTGCCTTGGAAGACAGGCCCCGATTCTTAAGAACTTTCCGTATTCGGAAGGCGATAGGAGCCAAGAATGCCGCGCCGCCACAGGCCGGGTCCAAAAAACTATGTTTGCCGAAGTCTGCGCCTTGGGCAGCTAAGTCGTCGAGTAGACCTCTCGTGAGTGACGCTGGCGTGAAAAACATCGCTAGTTTCTTGCGGTAGGTCTCCTCGGTCAGCATTGCGTAGGTCGAGCTCAGCCAGTACGAAGCTTCGAAGAAGTCCATTTGCCGCAGCATTTGTACGAAGCTCTGTAGCTCGGCAGTGACTTTGAGCTGTGTAGATTTGGGGAGCTTCGTTTTTGGTACGGAAGGAAAATCAAGTTCGCACCATAGGTTTAATGCTGTGCCAGCGACAGTGGCTGCGTCGCAGTGTTGCTGGAGCGCGGCGTTACCCAAAAGACGAATTCGCCGCAATAAGCTTAGGCGGGATGGCTGCATCTCTCTCAATACCTCAATGGACAAAGTGAGCAGCGTTGCGGGCACTGTAGAGCGGCACGGGCGATGAGACTCAAGCGTTGAATTCCGTCATACAACTTTGACCCAGTATTTGCATCGGTGTGAGCTTAACGAATTTATAGTCAAACAGCGCACGTTTCTCGCACCATAGCAGCTATGCACTCGAAAAGTGCTGCGCCATTAAAGCTTTGCTAGATTCCTATATCGCCTCAGCTTTTGCTTAAAATATAGGCATGCCGACAAAGCGTGAAGCGTTATCAGACAAGCAACTGCGCTGGATCGATGAATATTTGGTTGATCTTAATGGCGCCGCCGCTGCCGTACGAGCCGGCTACAGCCCTAAAAGTGCCCGTGCCATTGCCCACGAGAACCTGACAAAACCAGACATTCTGGCCGTCTTGCAGGAGAAGCAAGTCGCGATGGCCCACAAACTCCAGGTCACGCGCGAGGGCGTTGTCAAAGGGCTGCTGGACGCTGCAAAAATGGGGCGTTTGCTCCAGAACCCGGCCGCCATGGTGTCGGCACTTTCCACCATCGCCAAAATGCTTGGGTATTTTTCACCAGAATTGAAGCGTGTTGAACTGACCACCAGCCAGCAAACAACCTATCGGGACCTGTCACGCCTGTCCGATGCCGAGCTGCTAGACATCATCCAGTCGGGGACCGCCTTGACTCCCCTGCCCCACTGACTTGATGCGCTAAAACAGCCCATCAGGCGCTGCGGCATCCGCGACCCAGCGATCAGCCGGACATGGCTGCATCAAGCCCATGGCCTCGACTGGCTTCGCACCCAGCCATGTGTCATAAGCCGACTCGGGCAGCATCACCACCATGCGCTTTTCATCCAGAGGCTTGTGGAACTTGCGCATCAAGGGGTGTTCGTCCGCATTGATGGTGAGCATCGTGAAGCTGTGCACAAAGACCCCAGTGGGCGCCCGCCAGCGTGCCCACAAGCCAGCAATACCCATGACGTCACCATCCGTTCGGCTGATCCGGGTCGCCACGGCCTTGCCGCTGCGCCAATCAGGCTCAAAGATCGCCTCAGCCGGAATGATGCACCGCTGTCCCTGGCGCCAGGCATCCCTGAAACTGGGCAAAGTAGACGCTGTTTCACTGCGGGCGTTGAAGGTTCGGCGGCAGAACTTGTCGTCTTTCGCCCAATGCGGAATCAGACCAAACCGCCCCACCACAACTTCACGCTCGGGCACTGCCTCGTCCCCTGAAGCGAACTCAGGAGGTCTGCGGACGAAAGGCGCCTCATAGCCGGGCCACATGTCATAAACGCCGGTATAGGGCGGCAGCTTGACACTGAACTGCCGCTCGAACTTGGCGCGTTCCTTGAGGGCTTGGTAGTGGCTACACATGGGGGCTGGGGTGGCCAGGCGCGAGCGGCGGCCACTGCCATGATCGAATGGTAGCCATCGCCAGGGGACTGGTGCTGACTGGGAGAGCTGACCGGTGGAGGCGGATGGAATCCATTTTTGTTATTTTCCACATGAAGTGAAAAGTAAAAGAACTTGATTCTTTGGCTCCACCCGCCTCCACCCATACACGGGCAGCGCTCAAGCGATGGGTTTCACCCCCATAAAATAATTGCCTTCTTTGCGTTTGACCTTCTGGAAACGACCCTCCAGTTCGCGACTGAAAGATCCACTCGCCATTGGCAAATAGCCATTGCGCTCAGCCCAGTATTTATAGCTTTGATAGGCCTCACCCGCTTTATAAGCCGCCGCCTTCTCAACGTCGCAGCATTCAGCGACCCAGTGCCCCACCACGTCCATTTCTTCGCGGTAGCTGTTGACCGCATCAGTGATCACTTTAGGCGTCGCCAAGCCTGATTTCTGCCAGGCCAGGCAACCCTGAATCGCCCAGTTCAGAATACCCGGCAACTCCAAGCGCAGCTTCTGCTGGAGATTTTTATCGCGCTGTGCGGCCGGAATCGTCGTTTCAAACGGGATCAATTGGATACGGCGCCACATGCCCTGGTCACGCCCACGGATGGTTGGCTTGTGGTTGCCGGCAATGAACAGCTTGAACTTCGGGATCAGGTCAAAGTACTCCTGGTAGTGAAACCGTGCGCTGATCGGGTCGCCGCCCGTCATCTGCTTGACCAGCGACTCAGCGAGGAGACAACCGTTTTCGACTTCGTTGGCCATGACCACCCGGACGCCAGCGAGCCGGGCCAGGTCATTGGTCGCACGGCTGCGGTTGGACATCAGGGTCTCGGTG
Source organism: Synechococcus sp. UW140 (assembly GCA_943370905.1). Taxonomy (GTDB): domain Bacteria; phylum Pseudomonadota; class Gammaproteobacteria; order Burkholderiales; family Burkholderiaceae_C; genus Polaromonas. The sequence goes on along the minus strand of CALRSS020000003.1, from coordinate 45,660 downwards.
GGGGTTTGCTTGGCGAGCTCATTACCCAACAGGTCTTTGAGCACGTTGAGAAACGTGCTTTTGCCGTTGGCGCCCTGCCCGTGCAGGAAAAACAGGCATTGCTCGCTGGTGCTCCCGGTCAAGCTGTAGCCAACAATACGCTGCAAATAGGTCATCAGTGGTTTCTTGCCACCTGTGATCTGCTGAAGAAACGCCATGAACTTCGGGCATTGGGCCTGCGCGTCGAACTCGACGGGACTGACCCGTGTGATCAGGTCCTCGCGCCGCGACAGCTGCAACTGGCCGGTGTGCAGGTCGACGACACCATTCGCCACACCCAGAAGCATGTCGTCGCTGTCCAGTTGCTCCGTCTTAATGGCCAAGGCAGGCAGGCTTTCTGCGAGGTCCAGCATGGCATGCAAACGGGCAGCCTGTTGGCTTTTAACGCCATGCCGGGCGACTGCGACCCGGGCCGTGTCATCCAACGCATCGCCCTCCTGATAGACACCACGCAGCAATGCCTTGGCAAGCTCAATGACTTGACCCAACTGGTCACGCTGCCAGAACACACCATTCCAGAACATCCAGCCGGTACCAAAGGCGTACTTCAGCTCGTCTTGGTAGCGCGCGCCAAAACGGTCTGCGTTGCCGACATCCGTCAGGGTCTTCATAACGTCCTGGCCTAAGGCGGCCGGGTAACGCATCACGCTGGCTGCGATCTGCGACACCTCGCCTTGAGACAACGGCGGATTGAATGCTGTCAGATTTTCAGCTTGGAGCGCTGCTTCAATCGCCTCCTGCGACATGCCACGCCGGCGCATGGAACCGGCCAGGCTAATCAGGTGGTTGTTGCGGCCAGCGGCCGGATCAAAGGGCGTACCGGCTTGGACCGTAGTGCCGGCAGGGTTCTTCTTGTTGCGGCTCTTGGTAGCCTTGGTTTTGACGGGCACCCGATCAAGCGCTAAGGCCTTGACGATATGTAGGTAGGGGCGACCGGCCGTCACTGGCGAAATGCCGGGGGGTGATGGATTGGAAATCACTTTCAATGTGGCAGGCATCGCGTTACTCCGGGTAGATCATCTGGGTCATATAAGGCTCCTTCTTCTGGTGGAAAAAGCCAGGCAGTCGCATCACGCGGGGAAGGTCGAAGACCTTTGGATCGCCACGAAATTTCTCGGCAATCTGTTGTTGACGCGGACCAAATTCAGCGATTGGGCAGTCGTTGGTCAACCAGTAGGCGTGCCAGCGCCCTGGACTGCTCAGGACCACCATATCGGGCGACAAAGACTGCAGCACTGGCTCCAATGGCGCGCCGTCGAGATCAACAAACAACGAGCGGATGGCTGTCACGTTGGCATGGGTTCGGCAGCTCTTAGCTCCGGGATGGATCACACCGTCGCCGCGATTAACCATCACGTACACGCCCGCGCCGCGCTGCTGCAGCCGCGCGAGGGTTGCGAAGTGTTGTTGAAGGGACCCGTGAAAGACGCGCGCAAGGCTCGGCTCCTTACGGTCGGCGTTGTCATCAAACGTCTGAAAAGTGAACTGCTCGTTGGGGCCCAGGATGTCCAGAAAGGCTTGGGCCATCGCTTGGTCGGGTGACAGGATGCTCATGGCTGGCTCCCCGACGGAAACACCTGCTGGCCAGCCCGGCACTGGCGATAGGCCGCCACCACTTTGGCGGGATGCGGCATGTTGCTGCCAGGCTCACAGAACATCAGCGCGAACTCGCCGGTTGGCCAGCGAACGCTCACGGGGCGATAGCCGAACAGGCGACCAGCCACGATGCGCGAACGAACCGCAGGATCGAGTTTCTCGATTTCCATGATCTCGGGCTTGTCCGACACAAGCGCCGCTGCCAGGATGTCTGCGGCGCGGGTGTAGCCAGTGCCATGGGTTTTGGTGGGCTTCTTGGTCATACGCGACCCCGCGCAGTTTTGCCCTGCACGCGTGATGACTGTGCGGATGCACAGACCTTAGCTGCCAAGTAAGCGCGAATGTCACCCACTTTGAAACGGGTGCAGCCACGGCTCAAGCGGATGGGTTTCGGGAATTCGGGGTCTTCCTGGCAGTTGCGCCAGACGGTGGACACGCCCTTGCCGACGACCGTGGCCAGCGCTTTGACGCTGATCATGGCCGCGTCGGGCAGCTTGTCGAAATGGGAGATATCAACCGGGCTGGCCCGTTTGCTCTCAGAGTTATCGCTATCTTCGGCCGCAGCCGGGGGTGTTTTTGCTGACTTAGGTTCCATGGTGGCTCCTTATTAGTGGAGCCTTTATCAGACCTTGAATTTAGCCTGAAATCATGAGCCCCACCCTGCCAGAACCCGCATGGATAAAGGGTTCAGGATGAAATCAGAATGCAGTGGGAAATTTCAAATTTCATCACTTCCATCCCTGCTTTTTCAGGAACTTGCTGACCGACCTCGCACCGATTTTTTTCGGACTTCCCTTCATGCCCTGCTGTCTATTAATTTCATCCGCTACTTTTTGACCAATCGCTGCGAGCGGGTATTTCCCTGCGCGCGCCCCAGACTGATTAAGCCCCCATCCTTGATGCTTCGCCTTTTGCTCGATCTCTTTAGCCATGACGAGAACGTCATGCTGCGTATTCCACCATGCCACTTGTTTGATAGTTTGAGGCGCGGTGGCCGCTGCCGGTACAGCCGAACCGTGTGAAGCGGCAGCCTCAACTCGCTCAACTTCAGCGATAGCAAACACGCCTTCAGATTCGATGTTGGCCATACGAGGACGGATATCGACGAATCCATTCCCCTCCGCTTTGAACACTGTTCCGACCCTAAGCCCTTCTGGCCGGTCAGCGCAGTAGTTAAATGCACAGTCAAAAGGTCCAAGCTGCTGTATGCCCATGACATACATCAGGCGGTTCAAATGCACGGATCGTCCAGTGTTTTGCGGCTGCCCGTTTGGGTCCAACGCAACCTCGGAGAAGAACCCTTTCATGGACAGGCTTGGAACAATCTGCCCCGTAGCAGTTAATTCACGCAAACGTGCATCAGTGCATTGCCAGCGTTGTGCCAACTCCTGAAAGGTGAGGTTAATAGGTGGGGGTAGCGGGGATTGGCTCATGAGTCCTGTACCTCGTCAATCATGCGGCCTTGAAGTGCAAGACTTCAGCCCCGACTCGCAACTTATCCAGGTAGTCCGCCCAGACATTCATCATCTTGCGCCGCTGGTCCATGAATTCGGCGCGGTCATAGGCCGCTCCCAGTGGACCGGATTTTCCATGTGCCAGTTGAGCCTCAATCACGTCGGCAGAAATGCCGGGTATGCGCTCGATCATCAGCGTTCGAGCCATCGCCCTGAACCCATGTGCACTCATCTCATCCTTGTCGAACCCCAAACGGCGCAGGGCAGCGTTGATGGTGTTGTCGCTCATGGGCCGCTCTCCTGTGCGCAGGCTCGGGAACACAAAGCGCCCTAACCCCGTCAATGGCTGAATTTCTCGCAGCAGCGCTGCAGCCTGCGGAGCCAGTGGCACAAAGTGCGGGCGCCCGTTCAGTTTGCCCTGTACTGTGCGCTTCATCGAGGCAGCCGGAATCGTGATCATGGCCTTGTCGAAATCGATCCAGCGCCACTCCAACTGTCGGATATTACCGGGTCGCTGAAACAGCAACGCCGACAGACCCAGAGCAACACGGGTCGCGGGATGTCCTGTGTAGGCATCCATTGCCCTGAGCAACTCCCCTGCCTTCACCGGCTCCAACACCGCAGCCATGTGTTGGGTGATCACAGGCTTCAATGCGCCGTGAAGATCAGCGGCGGGGTCCCGCTCGCAGCGCCCCGTCTGAATGCCAAAGCGAAAGACCTGCCCCGCGTTTTGTCGCAGCGTGTGCGCTGTGTCCAGGATGCCCCGCTTCTCGACCAAGCGCAGCACGTCCAGCAGCATGGGCGCTGTGATGGTGGAAAGCGCACGTTTTCCAAGCGGGGGAAACAGGTAAGTCTTGAGCCCTGACAACCATCGCTCTGCATACTTCGGACTCCACGACGTGGACTTCACTTGGTGAAGCTCCCTGGCCACTTCCTCAAAGGTGTTGGCCGTCTGAGCCAACTCAGCTGCCTTGGCTTCGCGTTTGGCCTCACCCGGATCAACGCTATCTGCCAGTTGCTCGCGGGCCTTCTCGCGCCGTTGTCGGGCCTTGGCAAGTGAGACTTCAGGGTAGGTTCCCAAGGCCAGCGTTTTGCGCTTGCCGGCGTAGCGATAGTCCAACCGCCAGTACTTGCCACTCGACTTCACCAGCAAGTACATGCCGCCGCCATCCGCGTGCTTGTCGCCCGCTGGCTTGCCGCTGTGCTTCGTCTGCTTCACAAAGGTGTCCGTCAGTGCCATGGGCTCCTCATCTGACGGTATCTGATTTGCCGATCACTCCAGATACCGTCACAAATACCGTCTTTTTGACGGTATGTAATGGTATCCGGTGAAACGGCGTGAGACAACAAAAAACCCGCTACACCAATAGGCATGCGTGCTTTGAGAGGTATTTGGGCAGTTTTAGACGCCAACTTGGCCTGCCCGGAGGGGATCGAACCCCCGACCCTCAGCTTAGAAGGCTGATGCTCTATCCAACTGAGCTACGGGCAGATATGAAAAAAGCCCACAAAGTGAGCTTTTTTGATTGGATTCATGGTCGGAGTACAAGGATTCGAACCTTGGACCCCCTGGTCCCAAACCAGGTGCGCTACCAGACTGCGCCACACTCCGAAGCCCTCTATTGTAGCGCGACTGAGGACTAAACTCACGGGGTCATGCAAAAAATCCCACACGCGCAGGCAGGCTGATGCCTGCGTCCAGCTCCCGGTTTTCCCGAACCACTCTGGTGGTGGCCGGGCTGCTGGTCATTCCGCTGACTGCCCTGCTGTTTGCACAGTGGCCGCTGCGTGATGTCTTCCAGAAATGGTCCCGTGGCGCCAACGACATCGCACAAATCGTGTTCGCGGTCTACATGGCGGTGGCCGTCACCGCAGCCTCCATCAGCCACAGCCACATGGCCGCGCACCTCCACCACGCCAAGCCCTCGGCAAGGCGCGCCTTGCTCAGGTACAGCGCCTTGCTGGCCTGCGTGGGTCCCTGGACGGTCTTCATGCTCTGGGCGGCCATGCCGCAAATCCGGAGTGCCGTGCTGGGCCTCGAAAAATTCTCGGACACCCTGACGCCGGGCTACTTTGTCGTCAAGCTCTCGCTGGCGGTGCTGCTACTTCTGGTAGGGGCGGAAGCCGTGGTGCGCTGGGTCGGCAGCGTCCATCGGCTGCGTGTGGGCCGTGCGGCCCAGGAGGTGGCGGACGCCGATCCGGGTGAACCACCATGACCCTCCTGACCTTGTTGACTGGCCCCACCGCCGGACTGTGGATGCTGCTGGTGCTGGGCCTGCTGATTGTCACTACCGGCTTGCCGGTGTGGGCGCTGCTGGTCGGCGTGGCCAGCGGGTTTGCGGCACTTGGCCTTGGCACCGGCGTGATGGACCTGGGCATCCTGGCAGCGTTGCCTGGCCGGCTGGTCGGCCTGCTGGAACACGACCTGCTGCAGGCCATGCCGCTGTACGTCTTTGTGGGGGTGCTGCTGCAGCGCCTGACGGTGGCTGACGCCCTGCTCTCCAGCCTTGCCCGTGCCTTCAGGCCCCTCGGCAGCGGGCCAAGCCAGTCGCTGGCGGCCCTCGGCGTGGGCGCCCTGCTGGCACCGATGAACGGTTCGGTGGCCTCCAGTTCGGCGCTGCTGTCGAGGCTGGTGGCGCCGCGCCTGGGCCACATGCTGCCGGCACGCGCCACGGTATTGATCAGCGCCGCAGCCACAGTGGGTGTGGTGGTGCCGCCTTCCCTGGTGCTGATCCTGCTGGGTGACGCCATGATGCGGGCCCACACAGAAGCCAGCAACCTGCCAGGCTTCAGCGCCACGGCCGCTGGCGGCATTCGCATCATCAACACGCAGGACGTGCTGCATGCGGCGTTGATCCCCGCCGCGTGTGTGCTGCTGCTGTGGGCCCTGGTGGCCTGCTGGCAGGCCCGCGGTGTGGTGATCGAAGACAAGCCGGTACCGGACCAACCCCTGTGGGCACAGGCTGCCATGGCCGTGGTGGCAGTGGCCGTGATTGCCGGACTGCTGGGCGGCGTGTTCACCGGCCAGCTCTATGCGGTGGAGGCGGCGGCCACGGGCGGCGTGTTGCTGCTCCTGCTGACACTGCTGAGCCGAGCCCTGACGATGACCCAGTGGCAGGATACGCTGCTGGAGACGCTGTCGCTGAGCGGCTCGCTCTTTGCGCTGCTGGTGGGCGCGACGACCTTCAGCCTCGTGTTCCGGCTGTTCGGTACGGACCAGTACCTGACCAGCGCGGTGCTGGGTTCACCCTTCAGCCCGGTGGGTACCGCCGCTGCCATGTTGCTGCTGGTGGCCTTGTGCGCCTGGGTGCTGGACGCTTTTGAAATGATTTTTGTCATCATCCCCATCCTGGCGCCAGCGCTGATTGCCCGGTTGGGTGACGCGCAGCAGGCCGCCGTCCTGCTGCTGCTGGTGCTGCAACTGAGCTTTCTGGTGCCACCCATGGGGTATGCGCTGCTGATGGTACGCGCGCGCTCCGGTTTGCCCGCGGTGACCACGCGCCACCTGCTCACGGCGCTCTGGCCCATGCTGCTGGCCCAACTGGCGGTGACTGTGGCCGTATTTGCATTTCCCGGGGTGGTGCACACGCTGGACAGCCCACTGACAGAATCTGTCGGTGGTGCGCCGCCGTCAGACGAGGACATTGCTAAGCAGATGCTGGAGATGTCCCGGGACGGTGCAGGTGATCTGCCAGCGACGACCGAAAAACCCGGCCAGCACTAGCAGGCTGAATCGATGAGATTCACTCTACTAGACTGCTGGTTTCAGCATGAGACTGGGCGTCGCACAAGGTGCGCCCTGGCTGATCAAGGAGACTGTTATGACTGTGAAAATCGTCCAGCTCGGCAGCCCGCGCAGCGCCGGTGAAGGCCTGCGTATCGGCACCGTGCGGCGCCCGCCGCGGGGCGTACCCAAAACAGAATTCGCCACACAGGACTGGTACGACGTCTGGTACCCCAACCTGGCACCCAGCGCCGACACCATGAAGCTGGGGCAGTCAGTCACTTCGGATGCCGAGTGGTCCGCCTTCAGCCGCAAGTACCGCGCAGAAATGAACACAGCCGAAGCGAGCCGCAACCTCGATCTGCTCGCTGCGCTGTCGCATCAAACGAACTTCTCCATGGGCTGCTATTGCGACAACGAAGCACGTTGCCATCGCTCGCTGCTGCGGGTGCTGTTGCAGGAGCGCGGCGCCACCATCGGCTAGCCGGGCCTTTGGTTCAGGTCCAGCTCTCTGTTCGGGTTGATCCTTCGAACGGCTCAATAGGATGCGCAATGCGTATCGAACCCCAGTGGCATGCCAGCCCTTCGATACCTTAGGGCGAACAGAATTCAGCAAGCAACCGTCGGGGCACTTTCTTCGCCAGCAGGAGCCGCGGAACCGGCTTCGCCGGGCCGCAGGCGGAACGGCCCCCTCGGGGGGCAGGAAGCTACACAAAGTGAGGGACCGTGGGGCCCTGTTTACAACTTGACGTACTCGTATTCGAGTGGGTTCGCATTGATGCCGCGGTCTGGCGGTGCAATCCAGGCGGCCATCTTGCCCGGCTCGGTGACGCGGTGCATCAGGCTCTTCACAAAGCTCTTGTCGGCGTCCGTCGGCAGCCAGTCGTCTTTTTTCGCCTCGAACTCGGCGGCACTGATCGGCTTGCCCTGCGGATCGGTGTGCACGCCAGCCCAGGCGCCCACGCTGCGGCGGAAACGGGTCGAGGGCAGCGTCAACGCGAAATCCATGCCAGCCCGCTTGATGCCCATGTTCCAGCGCGTGACGCCCACGTTGCAGTCCTTGACGTACTCCAGACGGGTGATTTCGTTCATGCCGTTGCGGGTGGAAATGGTCTCGTTCTTCATGCCGCCCCGGCCGTCGGGCACCTGGATCGTCATCTCGGTTTCCAGTTCCACATGGTCGGCAAACTTGGCTTCGTCCGGACGGCCCTTGATGCCGTTGCTGAAGTAGTTGGCGGCGTTCGACGACGCTTCCGAGCCGAACAGGTCCAGCGATGAAGTGAACCAGAAGTTCATGAATTTCTGGATGGTGGGCAGATCGATCACGCCCGCCTTGCGCAGCGTGGCCACGTCATCGCTGTCCAGCTCCTTCATGACTTCCAGCGTGCGCTTGATGACGCGGCCCACGCCCGTCTCACCCACAAACATGTGATGGGCCTCTTCGGTCAGCATGAAGCGCGTGGTGCGTGCCAGCGGGTCGAACGCGCTTTCAGCGAACGACTTGAGCTGGAACTTGCCGTCACGGTCGGTGAAGTAGGTGAACATGAAAAAGCTCAGCCAGTTGTCCATCGGCTCGTTGAAGGTGCCCAGGATGCGCGGCTTGTCGGCGTCGCCGCTGTGGCGCATCAGGAGTTCTTCAGCTTCCTCGCGGCCATCGCGGCCAAAGTGCGCGTGCAGCAGGTAAACCATGGCCCAGAGGTGGCGGCCCTCTTCGACGTTCACCTGGAACAGGTTGCGCAGGTCGTACAAGCTGGGCGCGGTATGGCCCAGCAGGCGCTGCTGCTCGACCGAGGCCGGCTCGGTGTCGCCCTGCGTCACGATCAGGCGGCGGAAGGTGCTGCGGTATTCGCCAGGCACATCCTGCCAGACCTCTTCACCCATGTGGTCGCCAAAACCGATCTTGCGGCCCTCTTCCTTGTCGGCCAGAAAGATGCCCCAGCGGTAGTCGGGCATGGGGGTGTAGCCGTAGCTGGCCCAGCCGGAGGCGTCGACACCCACAGCCGTGCGCAGGTACACCTCCTTGGCCTTGAAGTCGCTGGGGCCCATTTCGTCCCACCAGTTCAGGAAGGCCGGCTGCCAGTGCTCCAGCGCGCGCTGGAGCTGGCGGTTTTCGCCCAGGTGGACGTTGTTGGGGATCAGGGCTTGCAGGTCGATGTTGCTCATGTCAATTCCAATCTAAATCCCGTTCAGGCTGAGCTCGTCGAAGGCTTCGACAGGCTCAGCCCGAACGGAGGTGGTTATCAGATCCGTTTCCAGTCGAATTTCGCTTTTTTCCCGGTGCCGAACAGCTTCAAGGCACCGTCTTCCCCGACCGCATTTGGCCGGATGAAAATCCAGTTCTGCCACGCCGACAGGCGACCGAAGATGCGCGTTTCCATGGTCTCTTTGCCCGGAAAGCGCAGCGAGGCTTCCAAGCCCGTCATGGCGTCGGGCGACAGGCTGGCGCGCTCTTCCAGCATGATGCGGATCTCGTCTTCCCAGTCGATGTCGTCGGGCGTCAGGGTCACGAGACCCAGCGCCAGCGCCTGGTCAGCGCGCAACGGGCTGTCGCCCAGGTTTTTCAGTTCGGTGACGGTCGCGTCGTCTTCGCAGAAGCGGGTCTGCAGGCGCGTGAGGCCATTGACCGCCGGGAACCAGCCGAAGTTGGCCGGGCTCAACTGCAGGGCGGGCGCACTGTCGGGGGCATCGGGCAAGTCCAGCATGTAGATGCGGTCACAGGCCAGCGCCAGTTCATAAAAGGTGCCGGCAAAGCAGGAACCCGCCTCGACCAGCGCAATCAGCGAGCGGCTGGTCACGTCGAGGCGCGCCAGCGTGCGGCGCAGGGCGCCGGTGGTTTCCTTCACCAGCCAGTGGTCCTTGAGCTTCTCAAGCGTCTGGTCCATGCGGATCACCTGGCCAGCATCGCCGTGGGTCTTGATGACCCAGGTGCCGATTTCCAGTTCGTTGGTGCGCAAGTTGAGGATGGCGTCGTCCAGTTCGCGCTGCAGCTTGAGCGGGTACCACGCTGCACCAGCGGCCTCGATGGTTTCTGGCGTCGATTCGATGGCGGCAGTGGGTGCTTGGATGGTGAGTGTGGCTATGCGCTTTTCGCGGTCCACCTGCACATCCAACACGCTGTAGTGGTAGCCGGCGTCGTCGATCTGCGCCTTCAGCGGTGTGAGTTCTATGCCCTTGACTGCGCCGCGTGTGGACTGGGTGCGAAGCGCCTCAATCTCTGCGGTGAGCAAGGCGCCAAACTGCTGCGGCTTGGCGTGGGCATCGATCAGCTTCCAGTCTTTGGCACGGTCAGCGCGCACGCCTTCGCTGGTGGTGCAGAAGATGTCGGCAAGATCGCGGCGCACCTTGCGCTTGTCGGTCACGCGTGTCAGGCCGCCGGTGCCGGGCAGCACGCCCAGCAGCGGCACCTCGGGCAAGCTGACGGTACTGGAGCGATCGTCCACCATGATGATGCGGTCGCAGGCCAGCGCCAGCTCATAGCCTCCGCCAGCGCAGGCGCCCGTCACGGAGGCAACGGACTTCAGACCATCGTGACGCGACGAGTCTTCCAGCCCGTTGCGGGTTTCGTTGGTGAACTTGCAGAAGTTCACCTTCCAGCCGTGGGTCGAAAGGCCCAGCATGTAGATGTTGGCACCCGAGCACCAGATCTTTTCCTTGCCGGATTCAAACACCACCACCTTGACAGCCGGGTGCTCGAAGCGGATGCGGTTGATGGCGTCGTGCAGCTCGATGTCCACACCCAGGTCGTAGCTGTTGAGCTTGAGCTTGTAGCCAGGCTTGATGCCGCCGTCCTCGTTGATGTCGAGCTTGAGGCGAGCCACGTCGCCGTCCACGCTCAGCGTCCAGTGCTGGTACTTGCTGGGGTGGGTGGCAAAGCTCACCAGTTCGCGTTCCTGGCCTTCGATGACCTGCTTGAACAAGAGGGGTTCTGTCATGGCGTTCATAGCGTCTCCTTTTGATTCCGTTCGCCCTGAGCCGGTCGAAGGGGATTTTGAGTAGGGGAAGAAAGGGCTTCGACAGGCTCAGCCCGAACGGTGGGCGTTGGCACTGCCCGACCCAGATCCTTCAGGGATTGCTTGATGCTGCGCGCCGCGGTGTCCACCACCGCATCGGCACGGGCGTACAGGCTCTCGCGGCTGGCCAGAATGCGGCGCAGGTCTTCCATGGCTTCGCTGGTGGCACCACGCGTGCTGTATTCACCGGTGTTGAAGGGCCGCAGGTCGCCCTGCGCGACCACGCGGGCCATGTGTTCTTCTGGGCTGGCCTTGAGCCACACGCAGTAAAAGCGGCTTTGCAGCAGGTCAAAGGTTTCGCGCTCGCTGACGATGCTGCCGCCGGTGGTCATCACTACCCCGCCCGGGTTTTCTTCGGCAATGCGGAACAACGCGCGGCGCTCGTAGCGGCGGTAGCCGGCCTGCCCGTGCAGCAACAAGATTTCATTCATGCTGGTACCGGCTTCGCGTTCAATCTCTCGGTCCAGCTCGATGAAGGGCACGCCGCGTTCGGCAGCAAGCTGGCTGCCCAGGGTGGACTTGCCAGCGCCGCGCAGCCCGATCAGCGCAATGCGTTGTTCGCGGCCCTGCGCGTCGCTCAGCCCGAAGGTGTTGCCAAGCAGGCCATAGGCCTGGTCAAGCTGCGTATCGTCCAGCCGCGACAACAGGCCCTGTACGCGGGCCAGGGCGGGCCGGGGTGCATCTTGCAGCAACTCAAGAATGGAGATGTTCAGCGCACGCGCCGCAGCTTCAAGTGAATTGATGGACACATTGCCCTTGCCGGACTCCACGTCGGCCAGAAAACGCTCGCTGAGGCCTGAGTCGGACGCCAGCGCCTTGCGCGTCATGCCGCGACGGGCACGCCAGGCGCGCACGCGGCCGCCGAGTTCGCTCAAGGTGGCGTTGGATTCGGTCGCTCTGGATTCCTGTTCGGGCATGGTGATCAAGAAGCACCTTGAAGTTGAAGTCCGGTTCAAAACGGCTTTGCACTCGCCGCATGGGGCGGGAAAACACCACCTCGAGAGGTTTGTATTTCCGTTGATTTGCAGTATACTTCCGCTTAATTCGATGTCAAGCAGTTTATTGCATCTTTTCTGTCCTTCGATACAACTCAGGATGATCGGAACAACATGAAGCTCAAAATCCTCGTCGGTACGATGACCAGTACCGCAGACTACGTGGCCCAGGCAATCCAGATGGATTGCGCCGATCTGGTGAGCGATATCGAAGTCACGCTGATGGACAATCTGGATCACACCGTGTTCAGCGCTGAAAAGGCGGAAGATGCACTTTATCTCATCTGCACCTCCACCTATGGCTCTGGCGACGTGCCGGACAACGCCCGCGCACTGTATGAGTCGCTGGATGCCAATCCGCAGTTTCTTGGTCACGTCCGCTACGGCGTGATTGCACTGGGGGACCGCACCTACCTGCAGACCTTCTGCTTTGGCGGCAAGAAATTTGACGAACGCCTCGCCGACCTCGGCGCACAACGTATTGGCGAGGTGTGGTGCCACGACGCCAGCAGCGGCACCATGCCAGAGACGGAGGGCACCGAATGGTGCCGCCAGTGGCTCGAAGGCGCGCTGCAGTCGGTGGCCGCCTCACAGACTGCTGCTTGAAACCCTCCATCGTCCCCGTTCCTGCCAGCGCTCAGCAGACATGACCAGCCGGGAACAACACCGGCGCCAATCCAGGAGACACCCGTGCCCACCAGCATGTCACCCAGCAGTGCCGACCACAGCGCCCGCCCCCCACAGGTTGATGTTCCACGACACTACAACGCCGCGCACGACCTGCTGGCCCGCAACACCGGCCGACCTGACAAGGTGGCGTTTATCGACGCCGCCAGTGGTGAGCAGCTGACATACGGCCAGCTGGCAGACCAGGCACATCGCTTTGCCAACAGCCTGCGCGACCACGGCTTTGCGCCGGAAAGCCGCGTGCTGCTGGCCATGCTGGACACACCGCAATGGCCAGTGGCCTTCCTGGGCTGCATCCTCGCGGGTGTGGTGCCGGTGGCGGCCAACACCTTGCTCACCACGCCCGACTTCGACTTCATGCTGCGCGACTCCCGTGCGCAGGGCCTGATCGTTTCGACCGCCCTGCTCCCAGCGTTTGCGCCACTGATCGGCCAGATGCCCACGCTGCGCACGGTCATCGTCGCGGGTCCGGCGGATTCAGGCACACATGTCACGCTGGACCGGATGATCGAGGCTGCGCCCGCCACGCCGCTGGTGACCGACACCTACGCAGACGAAGCCTGTTTCTGGCTCTACTCCAGCGGCTCCACCGGTACGCCCAAGGGCACGGTGCACCTGCACAGCCACCTGATCCAGACGGCCGAGCTGTACGGACGCGGTGTACTCGGCATCCGCGAAACCGATGTGGTGTATTCGGCCGCCAAACTGTTTTTCGCCTACGGCCTCGGCAACGCCCTCACCTTCCCGATGAGTGTGGGCGCCACCACGGTGCTGCTGCCCGCCAGGCCCACGCCTGCGGACGTGTTTGCAGTGCTCAAGACGCATCAACCCACCATCTTCTATGGGGTTCCCACGCTGTACGCAGCTTTGCTCGCCGACCCAGCCAAACCGGCAAAGACCGAGTTGCGGCTGCGCGTGTGCACCAGCGCCGGCGAGGCCCTGCCAGCCGAGATCGGCAAAAAGTGGACAGCGCAGTACGGCTGCGAAATCCTCGACGGCATCGGCTCGACCGAGATGCTGCACATCTTTTTGTCAAACCGGCCCGGCCAGGTGCGCTACGGCACCACGGGCCAGGAGGTGCCCGGCTATGAGCTGCGCATCGTCGGCGACGACGGTCAGGATTGCGCCGACGGCGAGATCGGCGAGCTGCAGATCAAGGGGCCCAGCGCCGCCATCATGTACTGGAACAACCGCGCCAAGACCAAGGCCACCTTTGCTGGTGAATGGACGCGCAGCGGCGACAAGTACATCCGTGATGCGGATGGCTACTACACCTACGGCGGGCGCAGTGACGACATGCTCAAGGTCGGCGGCATTTATGTTTCGCCTTTCGAGGTGGAAGCCAGCCTGATGACGCACCCGGCGGTGCTGGAAGTCGCCGTCATTGGCGTGGCCGATGCCGACAAGCTGACAAAACCCAAGGCCTATGTGGTGCTGAAGGCGGGACAGACCGCATCGCCGGAGGACCTGCAGAGCCATGTCAAGCAGCAACTGGCCCCCTACAAATACCCGCGCTGGATCGAGTTCGTCGGCGAACTGCCGAAGACAGCGACTGGAAAGATCCAGCGCTTCAAGCTGCGCCAGAACGCATGATCGGGACACCTCACCGGATCATGGCCAGCACAGAAACTGCTTTAAACTTCAACTATTTATTGTTCAATCTCGGGTTTTACACTAGGGCAGGCGCTGCAGGGCAGCCTTACCATCCGGGCAACCACTTCACCGTCCCAACAAGGAGTTTTCGATGACCTTACGCCTCCCGTCGCGTCGCCTGATCCTGACCCGCAGTGCTGCTGTTGTGGGTGCAGCCTCCACCGGCCTGCTGCTCCCCGAAATCGTGCGTGCGCAGTCAGGCAAGGTGCGCGTGGGCTTCATGCTGCCTTATACCGGCACATTTGCCCAGCTGGGTGTCGCCATCGAGAACGGCTTTCGCATGGCCATCAACGAGCAAGGCGGCAAGCTCGGCGGCCGCGAGATCGAATACTTCAAGGTGGACGACGAATCCGAGCCCTCCAAAGGCATTGAGAACGCCAACAAGCTGGTGCAGCGCGACAAGGTCGATGTACTGGTCGGCACCGTGCACTCGGGCGTGCAGATGGGCATCCAGAAAGTCGCCCGCGACAGCGGCGTGCTGAGCCTGATCCCCAACGCCGGCGTCCACGCCGCCACCCGCGGCCTGTGCGCACCCAATGTGTTCCGCACCAGCTTCACCAATTCGCAACCCACGCTCGCGCTCGGCCAGGCCATGGTTGCCAAGGGTCACAAGAAGGCTGTGTGGATCACCTGGAAGTACGCCGCCGGCGACGAGGCCTTTGAGGGCTTCAAGGAAAGCTACACCAAGGCGGGTGGCACCATCGTCAAGGAACTGGGCCTGCCCTTCCCGCAAGTGGAGTTCCAGGCGCTGCTCACCGAAATCGCCGCGCTCAAGCCTGATGCCGTGGCCTGCTTCTTTGCGGGTGGCGGTGCGGCCAAGTTCATCAAGGACTACGCCGCCGCAGGCCTGAAAGGCAAGATTCCGCTGTACGGTTCGGGCTTCCTGACCGAAGGCGTGCTGGAGGCTGCAGGCCCTGCCGCCGACGGCATCGTCACGACCATGCACTACAGCGATTCGCTGGACACCCCGCGCAACAAGAAGTTCCGGCTGGAGTACGCCAAGGCCTTCAAGGCCCAGCCCGACGTGTATGCCGTGCAGGGCTACGACACCGGCCTGCTGCTTGTCCAGGGCGCCAACGCCGTCAAGGGCGACCTGGCCAACAAGCCAGCCCTCTACAAGGCCATGGAAGGCGCCACCATCGACAGCCCGCGCGGCAAGTGGACCATGAGCAAGTCGCACAATCCGATCCAGGACATGTACCTGCGCGTGGTGGAAAACAAGGAGAACAAGGTCATTGGCGTTGCTGCCAAGGCGCTGGCAGACAGCGGCGCTGGCTGCAAGATGGGCTGAAGACGTGGCCCCCACGGTTGCTCACTTCGTGTAGCGCCCTGCCCCCCCGAGGGGGCCGCCCGCCTGCGGTCTGGCAAAGCCAGTCCCACGGCTCATGCTGGTGAAAGACCAGACTCTCACGCTTGCTCGCCACTACGCTGGCATGTCCTTTGCCTGTCGAAGGATGCCTCCCTCGCCACTGGCATCGACCCACTGAACCGTCCATGGACATCGCCAACTTCCTGATCCAGTTGCTCAACAGCGTGCAGTACGGCTTGCTGCTGTTCATGCTGGCGGCCGGCCTGACGCTCATCTTCGGCATCATGGGCGTGGTCAACCTCGCACACGGCAGCTTTTACATGCTGGGCGCCTACCTTGCCTGGTCGCTCAGTGCGCAGCTCGGCAGCCTGACGCTGGCCATCAGCGTCGGCGCCCTGCTGTCGGTGGCCTTCGGTCTGGCGCTGGAATGGCTGCTGTTCCGTCATTTCTACCAACGCGATCACCTCGACCAGGTGCTGCTCACCTTCGGTTTGATCTACATCTTTGAAGAACTGCGCTCCATCATCTGGGGCGATGACGTGCACGGCGTGCCCATTCCGGACCTGCTGGGCGCCTCCATTCCGCTGACCGACAACCTCTCCTACCCTGTGTACCGGCTGTTCATGTCGGGCGTATGCATTGCGCTGGCGCTGGGCCTTTACCTGCTGATCTCGAAGACCCGGCTGGGCATGAAGATCCGCGCCGGTGCCTTCAACCGCGACATGGCCGAATCGCTGGGCATCAACATCAAGCTCATCCACGCCATCGTGTTCGCGCTGGGCGTGGGTCTGGCGGCCGTGGCCGGCATGATCGCTGCACCGGTGGCCAGCGTCTACCCCAACATGGGCTCACAGGTGCTGATCATGTGCTTTGTGGTGGTGGTCATCGGCGGCATCGGCTCGGTCCGCGGTGCGCTGATCGCTGCGCTGCTGGTCGGCCTGGTCGATACCTTCGGCAAGGTGTTGCTGCCTTCCGTGGCCGGCATGCTGGTGTACATGCTCATGGCTGCAGTCCTTCTCTGGAAGCCCGAGGGACTTTTTAAACAATGAACGACCTGAAAAGTCCGTTCGCCCTGAGCCTGTCGAAGGGCTCTGAAGGGCTTCGACAGGCTCAGCCCGAACGGCATCAACGATGAGCGCACAAAAAGCAAACCTTGAATTGCTGCCGCGCGGCGTGCAGGTCGCGCTGGCGCTGGGTCTGGTGGCGCTGATCGCGTTCCCCTTCGTCGGAACCGATTTCTACACGCAAATGGTCACGCGCATGATGATCCTGGCGATTTTTGCCATGAGCCTGGACCTGCTGCAGGGCGTGACCGGACTGGTGTCGCTCGGCCATGCTGCCTACTTTGGCCTGGCCGGCTATGCGCTGGCCTTCCTCACGCCACAGAGCGAAGCCGTCAGCCTGTGGTGGACGCTGCCCGCGGCCGTACTGGGTGCCGGGCTGGCCGCACTCATCATCGGCTTTTTCGTGGTGCGTACCCACGGCATCTACTTCATCATGGTGACCATGGCGTTCGCGCAGATGGTGTTCTACCTGTTCTTCGACAACAAGGTGCTGGGCGGCTCCGACGGCCTCTACATCAACTTCAAACCCAGCGCCGCGATTGGCAGCTGGGTGCCGTTTGACCTGGACAGCAAGCTCACGCTGTACTACTTCACGCTGAGCGCCCTGCTGGTGGTGTACGCCTTTCTGCGCCGGCTGCTGTGGAGCCCCTTTGGCCGTGCGCTGGCGGGCATCCGCGTGAACGAGCACCGCATGCGCGCGATGGGTTACGGCACTTTCCGCTACAAGCTGACGGCCTTCACACTGGCCGGTGCGCTGGCGGGACTGGCCGGCTATCTGTGGGGCACGCAGACCGGCTACATCAACCCGGAGCTGATGGGCTTTCACATGAGCGCGCACGCCATCATGATGGTGATTCTGGGCGGCATGGGCAACTTTGCGGGCGCCATCGTCGGTGCCTTCGCGTTTGAATACCTGCTGCATGTGTTCAAGGATTTGCCACAGGTCGGCAGCGTCAACCTGGGCAAGCACTGGCAGCTGTGGATGGGCCTGTTCATTGTGCTGCTGGTGGTGTTCGCGCCGCGCGGGCTGCTGGGTGTGGCTGAAAAGTTCATGAAGCGCCGGGGAGCCTCGCATGAGTGAGGTTCTGCTCTCCGCGAAAAACCTCACCAAACGCTTTGGCGGCCTGGCGGCAGTCAATGACGTGTCGGTCGACCTGTGGCGCAACCAGATCCACGCCGTGATTGGCCCGAACGGCGCCGGCAAGTCCACGCTGACGAATCTGCTGTCGGGTGACCTGCTGCCCACCTCGGGCACGGTCCAGCTCGGCGGCCTGGACATCACCGGCTGGAGCCCTGAAAAAATATCTGCGCAGGGCCTGGGCCGCAGCTACCAGAAGACCAATATCTTCCTACCGTTCACGGTGTGGGAAAACGTGCGACTGGCAGCGCAATCCCGCACGCCCCACGCAGCACGCTGGCTTCACACGGCCAGCCGCATGACAGACATCAACACCCGCGCCGAGAAGGCACTGGAGCTGGCCGGTCTCACCGCACGGCGCCACAGCCTGGCGGGCGCGACCAGCCACGGCGAGCAGCGCCAATTGGAAATCGCCATGACGCTGGCCACCGAGCCGCAGGTGCTGCTGCTCGACGAACCGCTGGCCGGCATGGGCGTGGCCGAGGCCGAACGCATGGTGACCCTGTTGCTGGCCATCAAAAAGCAGCACGGCATGCTGCTGGTGGAGCACGACATGGACGCCGTGTTCACCCTGGCCGACCGGCTCACGGTGATGGTCAACGGCCAGGTGATTGCCAGCGGCACGCCGGCCGAGATTCGGGCTGACGCGGGCGTACAAGCAGCCTATCTGGGTGAGGAGCATTGAGCATGAGCACCAGCAACAACCCGGCTGAAACCCTCATTCACGCGCAGAATCTGAACACCTATTACGGTGCCAGCCACATCCTGCGCGGCATCGATTTCAAGGTGAACCGCGGCGAAACCATCGGCCTGATGGGCCGCAATGGCATGGGCAAGAGCACACTGCTCAAGAGCATCATGGGTCTGGTCAAGCCGCGCAGCGGCTCCGTCCACATTGCCGGCCGCGCCATGACAGGGGCAGCACCCTACGAGGTGGCACGTCTGGGCGTGGCCTACGTGCCGGAGGGGCGCGGCATCTTCGGCAACCTGAGCGTGGTGGAAAACCTCAAGATGGCCGCACGGCCCGGTACACGGGGCCAGCGCGACTGGACTTACGACCGCGTGCTGGAGACCTTCCCCCGCCTGAAGGAGCGGCTGGGCCACGGTGGCCAGCAACTGAGCGGCGGCGAGCAGCAGATGCTGACCATCGGCCGGGCGCTGATGACCAATCCCGACGTGCTGATCCTCGACGAAGCCACCGAGGGCCTGGCGCCGCTGATTGCGCGCGAGATCTGGCGCATCTGCCAGCTGGTGCGTGAGACCGGCATCAGCAGCGTCATCGTCGACAAGAACTGGAAGCACGTCACGCAGATCACGGACCGCAACGTGATTCTGGTCAAGGGCGAAGTGGTGTTTGAGGGCACCTCCCCCGAACTGCACGCCCAGCCCGGGCTGCTGCAGCAGTATCTCGGGGTCTGACGCCCGGGAGCCAGGCCCGCTTCCACGGCCTTGCGTGATCGACAAAGCCCACCCTGCATGGCATCATGCAGCCAACTAGGCTGCACCCTTTCACTGGGCGGTCTCCCTGAACAGGCAGAACGAAAAGAACTGATGCATGCGGTGGCCCCGGACACATGATTCGCGTTTTCAGCAATCGCAATTTGGTACGGGTGCCGGCCAAGACTCGTTTGCACGCCTCGTCGTTGCGCTGACAACGGCGCTGGTGCTGCTGTCCGGTGTGGCAGTGGTCGCGGTACTGCACTACTTCCGCGCAGAAACGCTGCGCTCGGGCGAGCAGCTCACGCAATCGCTGGTGCACGTGATTGAAGAGCAGACCAGCCGGACCTTCCAGACAGTGGACCAGCGACTGCTGCTGGCAGCGAGCGTGATCCAGCAAAGGCAGAACGACAAGGCTTTCAGGGAAGGTGCCGCGCGTGAACTGCTCCGCAGCCAGGTCAAGGAGTTGCCGTTCGTGCGCGCGATCTGGGTGCTCGACAACCAGGGACGCATCATTTTTGACTCGGATGAGGGCAACATCGGGGTTCCGCTCGGAGACCGCGAATATTTCCAGATCTACCAGCAGCAACCGGCGACCGAGTTCCACATCAGCGCCCCGGTACGCAGCCGCAGCACCAAGCAGTGGCTGATCAGCGCTTCACACCCGCTTCGCGCGGCCAACGGCAAAGTCATGGGCGTGATCGTGGCCGCCATCGAGCCGCCCTACTTCGAAGCGCTGTGGCGCAGCATTGACCTTGGCGCCGGGGGCACCGTGGCGCTGTTCAGGCGCGATGCTGTGCTGATGATGCGCAGCCCGACCGACGACGCATCAATGGGCAAATCCTTTGCCGACTCGCCGCTCTTCACGAGTTCCCTGCAGAAAACCCAGCAAGGGACTTTTCTCGTGACCAGCTCGATCGATGGTCGTGAACGCCTGAACGGCTACCGTGTACTCACCGCCTACCCGGACCTGATCGTGGTGGTTGGCAGCCTCTATGCGGACATTCTGGCGCCGTGGCGCCGCTTTGCCACGCTGGCCGGCCTGATCTGGCTGGCCGCTGCAGCCACCGTCATGCTGCTGACGGCGCAGCTTCTGGTGTACTCGCGCCAACGCCAGCGCAACGAAGTCCGCTTCCACCGGCTGGCCCAGGCCATGCCGCAAATCGTGTTCATCACCGACCCGTCGGGCCGGGTGACATTCATCAGCGATCAGTGGCAGGAAGTCACCGGGCAGCCGATGAGGGCAGCCCTCAGGGGCGGATGGGCGAAGTTCATCCATCCAGAAGACCATCAGCAGGCGCTGGAGAGCATGCAGCGCATGCGGCTGGCCGAGATCGAAGTCCAGCACGAACACCGGCTGCTGTGCCGTGACGGCGTGTATCGCTGGCGCCTGGTGCGGGCAGTTCCCAACCGCAATGGCGATGGCCCGGTGACCTCCTGGTACGGCACCTCCACGGATGTGGACGACCTCAAGACCGCCGAGTCGCGGCTCAAGGCACAGGCGGACTTGCTGAGCCTGGCAAGCCGGCTGTCGAACGTCAGTGGCTGGCAGATGAGCGCCAGCGACCGCCTGGTGGTGTGGTCGGATGAGGGGGCGCCGGAGCTCGGCCTGTCGCCAGACGAACCCACGACACTGGCCAACATCCTGAAGCTGTGCAGGACGCCCTCGCCAGCGGTGATCGAGCAGGCCGTGGACCGGTGCCTGAATGAGGGAACGCCGTTCGACCTGGAAGTGGAGCTCGTGACCGCCAGCGGACGCCGTTTATGGGTCCGCTCCATCGCACAACCTGTGCGCGATGCCGATGGCCGCATCACGGGCCTTCAGGGCGCACAGCAGGACATCACCGAGCGGATGCTGACGGAGCAGAAACTCCAGAGCTTCCTGCACATCCTCCAGCGCGCTGCCGAGGCGGCACTGGCCATTACACAGCACCAGCGGCTGGACGCCCTGACACGCGAGGTGGCAGAGCAGGTACGGGTGATCAGCGGCGCCAGCCGGGCGGTGCTGGAACTCCATGACGGCAGCGATGACGCTGCCGTCACGCGCACGGTGGCCGGCTCTGACGCGCCGGTACGGTCGTCCGATGAAGGCGATGCGCTGTCTGTGCCGCTGACGGGGCGCAGCGGTGCCACCATCGGCCTGCTGCGCTTGTCCGGCAAGGTGGAGGGGCATTTCAGCCAGCAGGACGAGTACGTCGTGACGGAGCTGGCCCAGCTCGCCTCGATCGCCATTGACAACGTTCGTCTGCTGGCGCAGATCCGTGAGCTCAATACCGGCCTGGAAGAAAAAGTGGCGCAGCGTACCAGCGAGCTGAGCCGGCAGGAAGCGCTGTTCCGCACGCTGGCCGAACGCGCACCGCAGCCGATCTGGACAGTCGACCCCAGAGGCTCCGCGACCTTCTTCAGCAAGGCCTGGTACGACCTGACGGGTGGCTCCCCGCCGGACTGGTACGGCCTCGGCTGGGTCGAGGTGATGCACCCGGACGACATGCCCGAGATGAGCCAGAACTGGGTCCGCTGCAGCAAGAGCCTGAGCCTGTTCACCGGCATCCGGCGGCTTCGCTCACAAACTGGCGAGTGGCACACCATGTCTTACCAGGCGGCCCCTGTGCTGGATGAAGACGGCCAGGTCACGTTCTGGGTCGGGCTCGATGTGGATGTGACGGAAACCAAGGCCATTGAAGACGCACTGCGTCTGTCCAACGCCGAACTGGAGGCCTTCTCGTACTCCGTATCTCACGACCTGCGCTCGCCCCTCACCACGGTGGACGGCTTCAGCCGCCTGCTGTTCAAGGAGCTGCAGGCCCACGACAGCAAAAAGGTGCAGCACTACCTGGACCGCATCCAGCAGGGCGTGGCCCGCATGGGGCACCTGATCGAAGGCCTGCTCTCGCTGGCGCAGGTCGCGCGGGTGGAGTTGCGCATGGCACCGGTAGACCTGAGCCTGCTGGCATGCGACATCCTCGAACGACTGCAGGGCACCGACCGCTCCCGCACGGTGGTCTGCCAGGTGGAGCCGGGCCTGACGGTGCAGGGCGACAGCCGGCTCATCACCTCGGTGATGGAAAACCTGCTGGGCAACGCGTGGAAGTTCACGGCCAGGCAGGCCCAGGCGGTCATCACGGTGGGCCGCCTGGCGCCCCGCGGCGCTTTCTTTGTGCGCGACAACGGCACGGGTTTTGACATGGCCTACGCCGACAAGCTCTTCGGCACCTTCCAGCGGCTGCATGACGCCAGTGAATACGCCGGCACCGGCATCGGCCTGGCCACAGTGTCGCGCATCATTGCGCGGCACGGTGGCACGATCTGGGCCGAGTCCGAGCCCGGTCGCGGCGCTACCTTCTATTTCAAGCTGCCCGCGAACTGAGCGGAAACCCGCGGCGCCAGACCCGGGGCATCACAGCAGCGGGCGCAGCTCACGAGCGGCGTCCAGCAACAGGGGCAACAGCTCACGCTGAAGGGCCTGCGTGTCCCGCCGCTGGGGGGAGGACACCACGTTCAGTGCCGCCACTGTCTGGCCCTGCATGTCGCGCAGCGGAACGGCCAGCGCGATGACACCGAGTTCATGCTCTTCGCTGGCGATGCAGAAGTCGTCCGCCCGTGCCTGGTCGATCAGGGCCTTGAGCCTGCGCGGCTCGGTGGTGGTGTGCAAGGTCAGGCGCGCCAGCGGGCCGGACTCGCTGCGCTGCCTGAGCCAGGCGCCGAGCTGCGCCCGGGGCTGCGCCGCGAGCAGCACCCGCCCGGTGGAGGTGGCGTGCGCAGGCAGCCTGGCTCCCAGATGCAGGCCGTAGGCCAACACCCGCGCCTGGGCGGTTTGTCCGTCGTTCGAGGTTTTCCACTCGAAGCCGCTGCGGCCGACGATGACGACCTCCTGCCCGTCCAGCACCGCCACCGAAAAAGACTCCCGGGTCTGCGCCGCCAGACGGTTCAGCGTGGGCTGCACGGCACGCGGCAGACGCGCGGTGGCAAGATAGCTGCCGGAAAACCGTAGCACCTTGGCGGCGAGCCAGAAATAGCTGCCGTCGGTTTCCAGGTAACCCAGGTGGGTCAGCGTCAGCAAATGCCGGCGCGCCGCGGCGCGGGTGATGCCCGCACGCTCGGCGGCCAGCGTGGCATTGAGGCGCTGGCGCTGGGTGTCAAAACTCTCCAGCACCGCCATGCCTTTGGCCATGCCTTCAATCCTGTCGGCCTTGGCGATCGGAAACGCGCTGGCCGGGGTGGGGGTTCGCGGGGAGGTGCTCATTGCGCGATCATCGCACAATCAAGACGATGATCGTGCAAAGCTGGCATCTGCCGCTGGCGCCCCGCCCTTTCGCGGCCTACGCTGCGGGGTACGAACATCAGCGCCATCCGGCGCCACCACCACCAACGGAGACACCATGCGCGTACAGGTTGCCATCATCGGCGCAGGCCCGGCCGGCCATCTGCTGGGTCAGCTCCTCTACAAGGCCGGCATTGAGGCCATCGTGATCGAGCGGCAAAGCCGGGACTATGTGCTCGGCCGCATCCGGGCAGGCGTGCTGGAGCAAGGCACGGTCGACCTGCTGGACGAAGCCGGCATCGGTGCGCGCATGCACCGGGAAGGACTGCTGCACGGCGGTTTCTCGCTGGACTTCGGCGGCGCCCATCACCGCATCGACCTGCAGCAGCTCACCGGTGGCAAGCAGGTCATGGTGTACGGGCAGACCGAGGTGACCCGGGACCTGATGGACGCACGCGTGGCCGCGGGCCTGGCCACTGCCTACGAAGCCGAACACGTCAGCGTGCACGACTTCGACACCCCTCACCCCAAGGTACGCTACATGCAGCATGGGGTGGCGCATGAGGTGGAATGCGACTTCATCGCCGGCTGCGACGGCTACCACGGTGTGAGCCGTGCCAGCGTGCCACAGGAGGCCCTGCAGACCTACGAGCGGGTGTACCCCTTCGGCTGGCTGGGCGTGCTGTCCGACACACCGCCCGTCTCGCACGAGCTGGTGTACACCAACCATCCGCGCGGCTTTGCCCTGTGCAGCATGCGCAGCCACACCCGCAGCCGCTACTACCTGCAGTGCCCGCTCGACGACAAGGTGGACAACTGGAGTGACGACGCCTTCTGGGACGAGCTGCGCCGCCGCCTGGCGCCCGACCTGGCACAGCACCTCGTCACCGGGCCGTCGATTGAAAAAAGCATCGCGCCACTGCGCAGCTTTGTGGCCGAGCCCATGCGCTTTGGCCGGCTGTTCCTGGCCGGCGATGCGGCCCACATCGTGCCGCCCACCGGCGCCAAGGGACTCAACCTCGCAGCCAGCGATGTTCGCTATCTGTCGCGCGCCATTGCCGAGTTTTATGCGGGCAGTGAAGCGGGCATCAACGCCTATTCCGACACCTGCCTGCGCCGGGTGTGGAAGGCGGTGCGCTTTTCTTGGTGGTTCACGTCGCTCATGCACAAGTTCCCCGACACCGGTGGTTTTGGCCAGAAGGTGCAGGAGGCCGAACTGGACTACCTGATCCACTCCCCCGCGGCGTCGACCTCGCTGGCTGAAAACTACGTCGGGCTGCCCATGTAAAGCGGTATGGGGCAGCGGGCTGCTGCGGGTTTTCAGGTAAATTGGGCTGGCTGCAGTTGCCGCCGGTGCCTGCCAACCCGTGAGCCCTTTCTGCCACCATGCCCGCTTCCAAAAATCCTGCTGTCCGCCCACTCAAGCCCCTGAAACCACTGCGTGGCGTGCGCGTCTTGAGCCTGGCGCTCAACCTCCCCGGCCCTGCCGCCCTGATGCGTTGCCGGCAAATGGGGGCCCGCTGCATCAAGCTGGAGCCACCTGCGGGCGACCCGATGCGGCACTACAGCCCCGCCGCCTACGGTGACTTGCATGAAGGTGTGAAGACCATCGCCGCGGACCTGAAATCTGCCGCAGGCCAGAAGGCATTGCACCGGCAACTGGCCCAGGCCGACGTGCTGCTCACCTCCTTTCGCCCCTCGGCGCTGGCCAAGCTCGGGCTCACCTGGACGGCACTGCGCCAACAGCACCCGCAGCTGAGCCAGGTGGCCATCGTCGGCAGCCCGGGTACGCGCGCGGAGGAGCCCGGCCACGACCTCACCTATCTGGCGGACAACGACCTGCTCACCGGCCTCGATCTGCCGGCCACGCTCTACGCAGACATGGGCGGCTCATTGATGGCGAGCGAAGCGGTGCTGCAGGCGGTGATGCATCAGCGCAGCCAGGGCAAGGGGGCGTATCTGGAGGTCGCGCTCTCGGCGGCGGCAGGCTATCTGGCCCTGCCTCGCCATTGGGGCCTCACGACTGCAGGCGCTGCGGTCGGTGGCGGCCATGCCGGCTACCGCCTCTATGCCTGCAAGGACGGCCGCGTGGCATTGGCGGCGCTGGAGCCTCACTTCGCCGCCAGCCTGTGCCTGGCAGCAGGAATTGCGGCATCGGACATGAAAACCATGTTTTCGCCCGCGACCCATCATGCCATGACCCAATGGCTTGCGGGCAAGACCCGCCGGCAACTGGAGGCACTGGCGCTGGCGAAAGATATCCCGTTGCAGACGCTGCCCGCGGCCTGAAGGCGCCGGGTTAGTCCCGATGTGGCCGTACCGGACTTGAATTATCGTAAGTATGCATAGCATTTGAAGGGATCGCCCGCTCATGAACACCTTGTTTCGCCTGGCCTGCGCCTTGGCCGTGACGGCGGCCGTGGTGCACGCACCGCACGCCGCTGCACAGGACTACCCCACCAAGCCCATCCGCCTGGTCATCCCCTACCCGCCCGGTGGCGGCAATGACACGCTGGGCCGCCTGATTGCGCAGCGGCTGTCCACCTCACTGGGGCAACAGGTGTACGTCGACAACAAACCCGGCGCTGGCGGCAACCTCGGCACCGACATGGTGGCCCATGCCAAACCCGACGGCTACACCCTGACGCTGGGCTTTGTCGCCAACATGGCGATGACGCCGCACCTCGGCAAGCTCGGCTATGACCCGATCAAGGATTTCGCCCCCATCAGCATGGTGGCGCAGGGCTACCAGATCCTGGTGGTGAACCCGGCCTTTCCGGCCAAATCGGTTCCGGAACTGGTGGCCCTGGCCAAGGCCAAGCCCGGCGCGCTGAACTACGCGTCTGGCGGCAATGGCTCACCGCTGCATCTGGTGGCCGAGCTGTTCAAGCTCTCGGCAGGCATCGAGATGCAGCACATCCCCTACAAGGGCAGCAACCCAGCCGCAGCGGCCGTGCTGGCCGGTGAGACGCAGATGGTGTTTGGCGGTGTGGTGTCCAGCCTGCCCTTCGTCAGGTCCGGGCGTCTGCGCGCTCTGGCTGTCACCTCCCCCAAACGCATTGACGCGGCACCCGATGTGCCGACGATGGCCGAGCTCGGCTACTCGGGCGTGGAAGCCAGTTCCTGGTATGGCCTGTTCGCACCAGCGGGCACCCCGCCGGCAATCATCGCGCGCCTGAACAAGGAAATGGTGGCGCTGGGCAAGAACACTGAGCACCGCGAGCAACTCGACAAGCAGGGTCAGGAGGCGGTGTACAGCACCCCCGACGAACTGGCTGCCTATGTCAAATCCGAATCCGCCAAGTGGGGCCGGGTGATCAAAACCGCAAAAATCGAGGCTGACTGACGTGAACCCCCTTCCCCTGACCCTGGCCCTCGGCCCCTACGACCAGACCCGTGATGTGACCGATGGCACCGTGCGTGTCGAAGGTGTGCAACTGCGCACGCTCGACTTGCCGATCGAGGAAATTTTCTACCGCTTCACACTGCACCGCGAGTGGGATGTGTCGGAGATGTCCATGGGCAAATACATTGCCCTGCGCTCACAGGACGACGCAAGCGTGATGGCGCTGCCCGTGTTCATCTCGCGCGCCTTCCGCCACTCCATGTTCTACGTGAAGGAGGGCAGCGTCATCCGGAGCCCGGAAAACCTGCAGGGCAAGCGCATCGGCATCCCCGAGTGGGCCCAGACCGCGGGCATCTACGGCCGCGGCTACCTCAGTGACTATGTGGGCGTCAAGCTCAGCAGCATCCAGTGGGTGCAGGCCGGTGTCAATGAAGCGGGCCGCAAGGAAAAGGTCAAGCTCCACCTGCCGGGCGGCATTGATTACCGCGCGGCTGATACCGGCTGCCTCAATGACATGCTGCTCAGTGGCGAGCTGGACGCGGTGATGTCGGCCCGCCCGCCCGCCGCATTCGGCAAGGGCATTGTGCGGTTGATGCCGGACTACCAGGCGGCGGAAGAACAGTACTTCAAGGACACCAGCATCTTCCCCATCATGCACGGGCTGGTGCTCAAAGGCCCGGTGCTGGAGGCGCACCCCTGGGTGGGCATGAGTTTTTACAAGGCTTTTCTGGAGGCCAAGAATCGCTCGATGGAACGGCTGTCAGACGTGACGGCCAGCCACGCGCCGCTGGCCTGGCTGGCCGAATACACCGCACGCATGCGCAGCACCTTTGGCGACGATTTTTTCCCTTACGGCATCGGACCGGGCCGCGGCGGCGACATCAACCGCGCAACGCTCACGGCCTTCCTCAAGTTCGGTTTCGAGCAGGGTGTGTGCCAGCGGCAGCTCGCGGTGGAAGAGCTGTTCCCGAAGCAGGTGCTGGCCTCCTACAAGGTGTAGGCGGGCGCAGGAAGGCGCGCAAACGCCAGCCGCTCAGCGCGGCGGGCCGGGCTTGCGGGCGGGTTTACCTGCCGGCTTTGCTGCAGCGCCAGGCGCCTTGCCCACCCCGTGATCGCGCGGCGGCAAGCCGGTGTGCTGCGTCAGGATGCGGCCCTTCACCGGCGCTGTCGTCTTCAGCGCCACCGTGGTCGAATTCTTGCGCCGTGCACTCTGGTAGCTGCCATCGGTCAGCGGCTGGAAGGTCGGGATCAGGTGGTGCTTGCCGTTGCCGATCAGGTCGGCCCGGCCCATGGCTTTGAGCGCCTCGCGCAGCACCGGCCAGTTGTTGGGGTCGTGGTAGCGCAGAAAGGCCTTGTGCAGGCGGCGGCGCCGCTCGCCGCGCACGATGTCCACCTTCTCGCTGTCGCGGGTGATCTTGCGCAGCGGGTTGCGTTGGGTGTGGTACATCGCCGTCGCCGTGGCCATCGGGCTGGGGTAGAAGGTCTGCACCTGGTCGGCGCGAAAACCGTTCTTCTTGAGCCAGACAGCGAGGTTCATCATGTCTTCATCGCTGGTGCCCGGGTGGGCAGCGATGAAGTACGGAATCAAAAACTGCTTTTTGCCCGCCTCGGCACTGTACTTGTCGAACATCTGCTTGAACTTGTCATAGCTGCCGATGCCCGGCTTCATCATCTTGGTGAGCGGGCCCTGCTCGGTGTGCTCGGGCGCGATCTTGAGGTAGCCGCCCACATGGTGGGTGACCAGCTCTTTCACATACTCGGGGCTTTGCACGGCCAGGTCATAACGCAGACCGGAGCTGATGAGAATCTTCTTGATGCCCTTGAGCGCGCGTGCGCGGCGGTACATCTTGATCAGCGGGTTGTGGTTGGTGTTCAGGTTGGAGCAGATGCCCGGGTACACGCAGCTCGGCTTGCGGCAGGCCGATTCGATCTCGGGGCTCTTGCAGCCGATGCGGTACATGTTGGCGGTCGGGCCGCCCAGGTCCGAGATGGCGCCGGTGAACCCTTTGACGTTGTCGCGGATGGCTTCAATCTCGCGGATCACGGAATCTTCAGACCGGCTCTGGATGATGCGGCCTTCGTGCTCGGTGATGGAGCAGAAGGTGCAGCCGCCGAAGCAGCCGCGCATGATGTTCACCGAAAAGCGGATCATCTCCCACGCCGGAATCTTGGTGGCATGGTCGTGGCTGCCGTTCTCGTCGGCATACGCCGGATGCGGTGAGCGGGCATACGGCAGATCGAACACGTAGTCCATCTCTTCCGTGGTCAGTGGAATCGGTGGCGGCGTGATCCACACGTCGCGGGCTGTGGCGCCTTCGCCATGCGCCTGCACCAGGGCACGCGCATTGCCGGGGTTGGTTTCCAGGTGCAGCACGCGGTTGGCATGCGCGTACAGCACGGCATCGCTCTTGACCTGCTCATACGACGGCAGGCGGATCACCGAGCGGTCGCGCGGTGGCACCTTCAACCGGCCCTGCGCGGTTTGCACCGTCGACGGCAAGCTGGGGTTGGGCACAAAGGTCAGGGGCTTGATCGTGGAGCCGAAGTCTGTGCGGGCGGGTACTGCATCCGTTCGCCCTGAGCTTGTCGAAGGGCTGGAGCCGGCTTCGACAAGCTCAGCCCGAACGGTATTTTTTGCAGCTGCCTCGGCCTGCACCGCCACTTCCGCAGCCTCGTCTTCCCGAGCACAGGTGGCACCCTGCTCGCGCGCCTGCTCGGAAATCATCAGGTAAGGATTGACATGCGCCTCAACGCGGCCCGGTGTGTCCACGCTGGTGGAGTCGATCTCGAACCAGCCCTGGGCGGTTTCGTCGCCACTGCGGCGAATGAAAGCGGTACCGCGCACGTCGGTGATCTGCACCACCGGCTCCTTCGCGGCCAGGCGGTGGGCGATCTCGACAATCGCCCGCTCGGCGTTGCCGTAGAGCAGCAGGTCGCACTTGGCGTCCACCACGATGGAGCGGCGCACCTTGTCGGACCAGTAGTCGTAGTGCGCAATGCGGCGCAGCGAGCCTTCAATGCCGCCCAGCACAATGGGCACGTCCTTGTAGGCTTCGCGGCAACGCTGTGAATAGACGATGGCTGCGCGATCGGGCCGCTTGCCGCCCACGTCGCCCGGGGTGTAGGCGTCGTCGCTGCGGATCTTGTGGTCCGCCGTGTAGCGGTTGATCATCGAATCCATGTTGCCGGCGGTCACGCCGAAGAACAGGTTGGGCTTGCCCAGCACCTTGAACGGGTCGGCGCTCTGCCAGTCAGGCTGGGCGATGATACCGACGCGAAAGCCCTGGGCCTCCAGCATGCGGCCGATCACCGCCATGCCGAAACTGGGGTGGTCCACATAGGCATCGCCGGTGACGATGATGATGTCGCAGCTGTCCCAGCCAAGCGCGTCCATCTCGGCCCGGTTCATGGGCAGGAATTTGGCCGTGCCGAAGCGGGCCGCCCAGTACTTGCGGTAACTGGTCAGCGGCTTGGCAGCGCGCGCAAAGAAGGAGACGTCGACAGGGGCGTTCATGGCATTCAGGGATAACCCTCCATTGTAAGGTTACCCCCCTCTTTTGCCGCTTTTTAAGGCGATTAGCCCCTGGATTGGCGTTTCGACAGGCCCGTACTGTCGGATTCGGCGTGAATCGCGCCCCCGTCGATCACCCGCGCGCGGGCAACACCGTTCCGCTGCAGTCCCCGAAGCCAATGCGCCTGAAGCCGCTGCGCTCACAGGATGCCCGCAGGATGATGGTGTCGCCGTCTTCGAGAAAAGTGCGGGTTTCGCCGCTGCGCAGCGTGAGCGGCTGCTTGCCGCCGGCTGTCAGTTCCAGCAGCGAACCTGCCTGCTCCGGTTTCGGGCCCGACTGGGTGCCCGAACCCAGCAAATCACCGGCTTGCAGGTTGCAGCCATTGACGGTGTGGTGGGTGAGCATCTGGGCCAGTGTCCAATACGCATCGCTGAAGTTCGACTGCGACAGGCGCTCCAGGCCCTGCCCGGCATCGCGCATGTGCTGGGTCAGCAACCACACCTCCAGCGCCACGTCCACCCCACCCTGCGCGCGATTACCCGGTGAGTCGAGGTAAGGCAAGGGCTGCGGGTCACCGGCAGGCCGCACAAAGGCCGTGCGAAAAGGCGCCAGCGCCTCCATGGTCACGATCCAGGGCGAGATGGTGCTGGCGAAGTTCTTGGACAGGAAAGGCCCCAGTGGCTGATATTCCCAGGCCTGCACATCGCGGGCCGACCAGTCATTGAGCAGCACCAGGCCAAACGCATGGTCTTCGGCGGCATCCATGTCGATTGACTCGCCCGCCGCATTGCCGGGGCCGACGAACACGCCGATCTCCAGCTCATAGTCCAGCCGCTGACTGGGGCGCAGCGCAGGCTCGGCGTCATTGGGCCCCTTGGTCTGGCCCCTGGGCCGGGCAAACGTCTGCCCGCTGACGCCGATCGATGACGCACGGCCGTGGTAGCCAATCGGCACCCAGGTGTAGTTGGGCAGCAGCGGGTTGTCGGGCCTGAAGAGCTTGCCCACCGTGGTGGCGTGGTGAATGCCGGTGTAGAAATCCGTGTAATCGCCAATGCGGCAAGGCACGGCGTATTCCGCATCAGCCTGCGCCACCAGCAGGGGTTGCAGCGCCGCCTGATGGGCACTGCCCTCCCGCAACGCCGCCAACAGCGCATGACGCAGTGCCACGCGGGCGGCGCGGCCCAGCGCCATGAAGACATTGAGTTCCCCCTGCGCGCAGCCGGCCAGCGAGGCGGCTACATCGGTCGGCAGCACACCGGCATCGCACGCAGCCAGCAGGTCCACAATCTGGTCGCCAATGGCCACACCAGGCCGAAAAGATGCCAGGCTGCCCGCGCGGCGGAACATGCCCAGCGGCAGGTTTTGAATCGGAAAGTCTGTCTGGATGTCGTTGGCAGAGGAGACCCATGAGCGCAGCGTCGCATCATGCGTGGCGTCGATGCCGCTCATCACGCACCTGCCTTGAACTGGTCATTCAGACCCTGCCAGCAGCTGGCATAGCCTTTGTCCAGCGCGCCGCCGTGCATCGCAAACGCCGTGGGCACGAAGCGATAGCGGCTCTCGAACATGAAGGCGAGCGTGTCGTCGAGCTTGTGCGGCGCCAGCACGGCATGGCTGGCTTTGTCGAAGGCTTCCGCGTCAGGGCCGTGCGGCACCATGCAGTTGTGCAATGACGCGCCGCCAGGCTTGAAGCCCTCGGGCTTGGCATCGTACTGGCCATGCACCAGGCCCATGAACTCGCTCATCACATTGCGGTGGTACCAGGGCGGACGGAAGGTGTCTTCGGCCACCATCCAGCGCGGCGGGAAGATCACGAAATCGCAGTTGGCGGTACCGGCGGTGTCGGACGGCGACGTGAGCACGGTGAGGATGGACGGATCCGGGTGGTCATGGCTGATGGAGCCGATCACCATGAAGTTGGCCGTGTCGTACTTGCAGGGCACCAGGTTGCCATGCCAGGCCACCACATTGAACGGGCTGTGCGACTGCATGCTGGACCAGATCTGTCCACCGTATTTCTTGAGCAATTCAAAGCCTTGCCCTGCCGCGCCGTCGTCATCCGCATCAAAGGCAGCAACTGGCGCCAGAAAATCCCGTGCATTGGCCAGGCCGTTGGAGCCGATGGGGCCCAGCTCTGGCAGGCGGAAATGGGCGCCATAGTTCTCACACACATACCCGCGTGACGGCCCATCGGGCAAGCCGACGCTGAACGCCATGCCGCGCGGCACCAGCGCGATTTCGCCGGGCCGGACGTCGAGCACGCCCAGCTCAGTGGTCAACACCAGCCGGCCCTGCTGCGGCACCAGCAGCATCTCGCCGTCGCTGTTGACGAGAGCACGCCGCGTCATCGAGCGGTTGGCCAGGTACACCAGCGCGCCAATGCCGGCCTGCATGTCGGCGTCGCCATTGGCGGCGATCGTGCGCAGGCCGTCGACGAAGTCCAGCGGCTGCTCCGGTACCGCCAATGGTGCCCAGCGCAGCGGCTCGGGAGGCGTCGCCACACCGCCTGCAGCGCCAGTGGTCCAGAGCGGCTGCGCGTAGGCGGCGTAGCCACCAGCGACCACCGAAGGCTGACGGCGATACAGCCACGTGCGGCGGTTGTCGGCACGCGGCGCGGTGAAGGCGGTGCCCGAGAGCAGCTCGGCATACAGACCGTGCGGCGCCCTCTGGGGGCTGTTGCGTCCCTGCGGCAAGGCGCCAGCGACGGCTTCGCTGGCGAATTCGTTGCCAAAGCCGGATTGGTATGGAAGGTGGTGGTTTGTCATGTCGTCTTTCCTTGGCGCTGTCCTTCGCCGATGTCATTCGCCGGTGTCGTCAGCCTCATCGCCACTGCCGAGTCGGGCCTGCGCGATCAGGCGGTCGAAAAAACCGCTGAGCTGGGTTTGTTCGGCGGCGCTGAGCACACCGAAAATTTCGTCATTGCGCTGGGCCACCACATCCATGGCGCGGCGCCAGGCCGCCTTGCCTTTGGGCGTGAGCGTGAGCACCACGCCGCGGCCATCGGTCGGGCTGGCCTCCTTGCGCACCAGGCCCTGGTCCACCAGCGACTGGGCAGCGCGGCTGGCCTGCCCCTTGTTGAGGTTGGCCTTCTGCGCCAGATCCATCACCGACAGCGGCGCAAAGCTGCCAATCGCCGTGAGGCAGCGGCCGTCGCTCATCGACAGGCCCGCGCCACTCACATAGGCGCGCTGGCTGACCAGGTCGGTCAGCTTGTGCACCAGGTGCAGGCGATAGGTCAGGGTTCTGTCGAGTGTGATCATGTGCAGCGTGGGTGAAGGGTGGACTGGCGATGTGATGGCTCAGGAGCGAGTACACCCGAGCCTAATCAAGTTTGATGCCACTGGTACGAATCACCTGCGCCCATTTCTCGCGCTCGGCTTTGGCGTAAGCGGCCATTTGCGCCGGCGAGCTGGGTATCGCCTCCAGACCCAGGGCCTGAAAGCGGGCTTTCACCGGTGTCGAGTCCAGCGCGTCCAGCAGCGCCTTGTTCAAACGGGCAATCACTTCGGGTGGTGTACCGGCTGGCGCGACCATGCCCTGCCAGGCATAGGCCTCGAAGTTCTTCAGGCCCTGCTCGCTCAGGGTCGGAATGGTTTCGAAATTCTTCACACGCTGCGGGCTCGCCACACCGATGGCCCGCAACCGGCCGGTGTTAATGAACGATGCGCCGCTGGCGGTGTCCACAAACATGAAGGGCACCTGGCCGCCCACCACATCCTGCACCGCAGGCGCGGCGCCCCTGTACGGCACATGGATCAGGTTCAGGCCGGTGCTGCCGCGGAACAGCTCGGTCGCCAGATGGTGTGGACTGCCCGCTCCCGGCGTCGCAAAGCTCACACCATTGGCCTGGGTTTTGGCCCAGGCCCGGAACTCCGCCAGGGTTTTGGCCGGCACAGCCGGATTGACCACCAGAATCATCGGGAAACGGGCCAGCAGGCCGACCGGCACGAAGTCTTTTTCCGCGCTGTAGTTGAGCTTGGTGTAAAGCGCCGGGTTGGCCGCCAGCGTGGCCGTGTCGCCAGTGAGCAGCGTGTAGCCGTCGGGTTTGGCATGGGCCACATAGTCAGCCCCGATGTTGGTGGCAGCCCCTGGCTTGTTGTTGATGAGAAACGGCTGCCCCAGCGCCCGGCTGAGCGGCTCGGTCAGGGTGCGGGCCACGACGTCAGAACCGCCCCCGGCAGGGTATGGCACGACCCATTCCACGGGCCGCGTGGGATAGCTTTGCGCGACGGCAAGCGGCGCTGCGGTCACGGCGACGGACAGGACGGTTGCAGCAAGAAATGTTTGCAGGAAGGCAGGGATTCGTTTCATGGTGGCTCCAGAAAAATCAGGTGGCGGACAGGCGTTCGGCCTGGGCAATCAGGGCAAGGGCCGGGGCCGCTTCACCCTGGTGGGCCAGCAGCGCCAGCGCCAGGGTGGAAAGGAACAAGGGCGCCCTGGCTTCACCGACCCGCGCGGTCGCCTCGGCCAGTGCGGTGTAGGTTTCAGTCAGTTGGGCAGGGGTCATGGGGGTCTCCTGTGAAGGTAAAGGTCACGCGGGGGTCGTGGCAGCGGCTGGGCGCAGCGCCGCCACATAAAGACTGAGCGCCAACCGCACCTGGGCTGCTGTCGCCGCGCGCCAGCGTGCCAGCACATAGCCGTCGGGCCGCACCAAGTACACGGCACCGGCTGCTGCGTCATAACGGTCTGCGGCCTGACCCAAAGCATCGACAAAGGTGTGCTGGTCGGGTGCACCCTGACGGATGATCCGGACCACACGCAGGCCATCGATTGCGCCCAGGTCGGCCGAAAGCTCGGTCGAATCGGAAAAACACAGCAGCGCGAAACCGGCACCGAAACAGCTCGTCAGATGCAGGTCACCAGCGGGCGATTGCAGCAAGGCTTCAGGCGCCGGGCTTCCGGCATGCGGACCGCGGCTGAAAGCGCCCTCACCGCCCGCCTGGTTGAGCGGCGAGCCCACGTAGTCCACCGGTGTGGACTGACGCGGATTGAGCAGCCCGCTGACCACAGCGTCTTCGGTCGACAGGCGCAGCGCCGCTTCGCGCAGCAACTTGAAGCCGTAGTTGGGCGGTGCCATGAATTCGGTGCTCTTGGCGCCGTAAGCGATGTTCTCGCGTGTGGCCAGCACGCGTTCGGCCGAATAGCTGTCGAGAAGCGAATCAGGTGACTGGCCTTGTTGCACCAGCGCCAGTTTCCATGCCAGATTGGCAGCATCATCCAGGCCCGAATTGAGACCACGCACACCGAAGATGGGCACCAGGTGTGCCGCATCACCGGCGAACAGCACACGGCCGTGGCGGTAGCTTGGCAAGGTCAGGCACTTGGCGTTGTAGATGGATATCCAGAGGGGCTGCCAGGGCTCGTTCTCACCGATCATCGAGAGGTGACTCTGCACGCGCGGCAACACGTTTTCGGGCTTGACTGCCTCGAGGGGGTCCTCGTCGTCACGGATCTGGTAGTCGATGCGCCAGACGTCGTCGGGCTGGCGGTGCATCAGGATGGTTGACCCGGGGTTGGACGGTGGATCGAACCAGGCGAGCCGCTCCACCGCCCGGCGGGTTTTCTGCACGACATCGACAATCACGTAGCGGCCTTCGTACTGGGTGCCTTCGAGTTGCAGGCCCAGCTGCTCGCGCACCGTGCTGCGGCCGCCGTCGCAGGCCACCACCCAGTCGGCCTCGACCGTGTGTTCGAGGCCGTCGGCACCCTGAACCACCACCTCCGCACCGCGGGCCTGCGGCCGTACCGCCGTCACCTTGCTGGACCACCGAACATCCACCAGACCGCCCTGCGCCATGGCCGCCTTGTGGGCAAATTCCTCGGCATAGAACTGCTGGATGTTCACCATAGGCGCATAGCGCTGCGTCGGCTCGCTGGGCATCTCGAAATGCAGAACCTCCCGGTCGCGGAAGTAACTGCGCCCGCCCACCCAGGACAGGCCTTTTTCCACCAGCGGCTTGTCAGCCCCGACCCAGCTCAGGATTTCCTGCGACCGGCGCGACATGCAGATGGCACGACTGCCGCTGCAGTAACCCTCGTCAAGCTCTGCCACGAGACTGGCTACGCCATGACGCGCCAACAATGCCGCCAGCGTGAGGCCTACAGGGCCCCCGCCAGCAATCAGCACAGGAACATGTTGGGGCCAGGTGGTTGCGGTGTTTTTCACGGGTTCGCTCGTCTCGCAGTTGACCCGGTATGTGACCAGGTGTTTTATGGTTGCTGGCGCAACTATAATCCAATCTGGTTGTGTACGCAACTATATTTGCAACAAACTGCAAAACAGTCAACTTGCCGTCTGCCGAGCGCCCAACGGGCCTGCATGGCGCAAAAGCATGCGCCAAGAAAATCGCGCCCACCCCTTTCGGGATGGGCGCGATCTGGAAAAATCAGCAGTGAGAAAAAGCTCAGTTGCGCACAGTCATCTGGCCGCGCACCTCGCCGCCGGGGTGGGCCGCGGTGTGGATATTGGCGTACCAGCGGCCACCCATCAGGTCGGCGGCCTGGGCAGCCGTCAGCGTGGCGCTGCCCTCCATGCCCGACTGGATCGGTGCTGGCCATCCGAGGGCCACGCCGGCATTGGCACCGACAGCGGCCGGACCGTGGAAATGGCCGGCACTGGCGGCGCCGGTGAGGCCCGCGTAGCTGACCTTCCAGCGCAACTGGTTGGTGTCCTTGTTGAACACGGCATCGACAGTGCCGGTGCCAGGGCTGGCGTTGGCAGGCACTTCATTGGCACCGCGCAGTTGCGTGGTCAAGGTGACGAGGTTGGACTGCGGCTTCATCATGCTGCAGCCTGTCACGGCGAAGGCAACAACAGCCAGGGCGGCGAGCGAAGTACGGGCAGCGAAACGGCGAGTGGGCATGGCAAAAATCCTTGAAGTTGAAGATTGATTGTGGTGGCGAGCCGTACCCGGCCCGCGTAGGACAAACCCGATATGGGAGGCGTCGGACGATGGCGGCCTATGGCCGCGTGTAGGCCGTGAGCTCAACTTGGAGCCTGCACACTGGCGAGCCACACCACCGAGGCCTATCATCCGGAAGGGTCAACACCTTAGCGTCAGGAGACACCATGAAAACCCTTTTGCAACTTGTCCCACTGGTATTGGGCACCGTGTTGCTGTGCGGATGTCCGGACACCAAATTACCCAAACCACCCCCTCAAATACCCGAGCCCAAGATTTCCGGATCCACCGGGCCGGCACCCACGGACCAGGCCACGCCGGCCCCGCAGCGTCTGTACACGCCCCTGCCAGAGCACCGTCCCGCATGAGCGCCCGACCAGGCCT
Source organism: Synechococcus sp. UW140 (assembly GCA_943370905.1). Classification (GTDB taxonomy): domain Bacteria; phylum Pseudomonadota; class Gammaproteobacteria; order Burkholderiales; family Burkholderiaceae_C; genus Polaromonas. The sequence goes on along the minus strand of CALRSS020000003.1, from coordinate 8,149 downwards.
TGCGATGGCAACAGCCCTCGCCGGCATGCTGCTCGTCGGCTGCGCGGGGACGGCGACACCGGGACTGTCCAGAAGCAGCCAGCTTCTTCTGGAGGGTCAGACCGTCGTCATCTCGCCGCTCACCGCCGGCACCTGGACAGCCCGCACGCAGGACCCTAAAAAAACCCTGCCGCAAAACCGCGCTGGCGCAGTGCGTTTGCGGGAGGCCATCGAGGCCGCATCAGGCTGCAAAGTGACGGACAGCGACTATTCCAGCGACGGGCAACAGTTTGATGCACAGCTCAGTTGCGGCGGCAAAGACCAGTAACACCCGGTCAAACAATCAGTCAGTCATGGCGGCTGGTCAGCCTTGCGCCGCAATCTGGCGCAAGGCCTGCTCGAACACCTCGGGCGGTTGCCCGCCCGAGATCAGGTGCCGGTCGTTGATGATGACGGCGGGCACCGAGTGAATGCCGTGCTGCAGGTAAAACGCCTCGCGCTCACGCACCTCGTCCGTGTACGCGCCCGAGCCGAGCACCTCCCGCGCCTGCGCCGCATCCAGGCCAGCGGTCGCAGCAGCCGCCACCAGCACGTCGTGCGAGGCCGGACTTAGCCCGTCGGTGAAATAGGCCTTGAACAACGCCTCTTTCAGCGCCTTCTGCTGGGCCAGGCCCTGCAGTTCGGCCCAATGCAGCAGGCGGTGCGCGTCAAAGGTGTTGTAGATGCGACTGCGGCCGCCGCCCGGCTCGTCGGCCCCGCTGAACCTGAAGCCCAGTTCGGCACCACGGTCCCGGATGCGGTCACGGTTGGCCTGCGCCTGCTCGGCAGAAATCCGGTATTTCTCCGTGATGTGCTCGGTGATGTCCTGCCCCTCCGGCGCCATTTTCGGGTTGAGCTCAAAGGGCTGGAAGTGCAGCTCAGCCTGCACGGCATCGCCGACACGCTCCAGCGCCTGGTCGAGTGCCTTGAGCCCAATGACACACCACGGACAGGACACATCCGAGACGAAATCTATTTTGAGTGGAGCGGCCATGGGTGACACCTTGGGGATGGGAAGCAGCCATTTTCGCCCGGGAATCACGCAGCCGCCCAACCCCGCCTCAATCAGGGTTCATGAGAAGGGTTGCCGGCCGCGTCGGTGATTTTCAAGAAACTGTCACACAAGCTGCATAGCATCACGTCAGGCCCTGCAGCAGGCCACTGGGTGGCTGCAAGCGGCCTTGCCCTGCAAAAGTACAACGTCAATCCTTACTGGACATTCCCATGACCGATATGGCCCGCCCTTCGCGCCGACAAGCCCTTCAATTCCTGGCCACCGCGCCCCTGCTGCCGCTCGGTGCGGTCACCTCGAGCGCTCTGCTGTCGGGCTGCGCCACCAGCTCCGGCACCGCAGGCACCATGGTGTCGGCTGGCTTCACCTCCATGCCCGCACCGACACTGGCAAACGCCGCTGCGATGGCCACGACCAGCGTGGGATCGGGCCTTCAAGTGCAGCTCAGCGACCGGAGCACGCGCGATTACCGTCTGGCCTACCAGCCCTTTTTCGTGACAGGCGACATGGTGCCCAATGGCCAGGGCGGCAGGATTCTGGCCGGTGGTTATGTGGACATCCGCAACCAGCCGATCATCGATCGCTCGGTGCCGGGCAAGGAGCGTCAAATTTTCTCGGACTCGCCCGACGGCACCTCGCTGCTGGCGCTGCCGCAGGCCAATGTGCCGGGCGTCAAGGGCAAGGCGGTGTTCGCCGTGGTGCAGTTTGAATACACCACGAACGACCAGGCTGGCGCCGAAACCTACGGCTTGCTGCCTTCGCCCATCGCCGTGTTGACGCTGGACCAGGACCAGGCCACCGGCAAGCTCAGCCTGGTGAAGTACCACAACGTGGACACTTCCAGCGCCAACGGCCTGTGGATCACCTGCGGCGCCAGCCTGTCGCCCTGGAACACGCACCTGTCCAGCGAGGAGTACGAGCCCGACGCCTACTTCGCCGCCGACAGCGCACAGTTCAAAAAGTTCAGCCTCAACCTGTACGGCGACGAAAAGCGCGCCAACCCATACCACTACGGCCACCTGCCTGAAGTCACGGTCAACCCGGACGGCAGCGGCACCGTGAAGAAACACTACAACCTCGGCCGCATTTCGCACGAGCTGGTACAGGTCATGCCGGACCAGCGCACCGTGCTGATGGGCGACGACGCCACCAACAGCGGGCTGTTTGTCTTCGTCGCCGACCGTGAAAAAGACCTGTCATCCGGCACCCTTTACGTGGGCAAGCTGGGCAGCGGCTTTTCGATCGATCCGGCCGCTGCGGGCGCCGCGATTTCCTGGATTCGCCTCGGTCACGCCAGCAGTGCGGAGATCGAGCAGATGGCCAACACACTCCAACCGTCCGACATCATGACGGTCTCCAAAACCGACCCGGGCGATGCCAGCTTCACCAAGGTGTTCTACAACGGCAACCCGAACTGGATCAAGGTCAAACCGGGGATGGAAAAAGCCGCCGCTTTCCTCGAAACGCACCGCTATGCCTACCTGATGGGTGGCAGCATGGGTTTTTCGAAAATGGAAGGCACCACCGTCAATATCCGCGACAAGGTGGCCTACTCGGCCCTGCAGAACATCCAGGACTCCATGGTCAAAACCGGCAAGGGCTGGAACGCCGCCAGCGGCATTGCGCTGGACAAACCGCTGATCGCCGGGGGCATCATGGCGCACCGGCTTGCGGGTGGTCAGAACGACCTGGGTGGCAACCCGATCCGCAGCGAGTGGATGCCGGTGCACACCCGCGCGTTGATGGTCGGCGAAGACATTGCCGCCGACGCCCTGGGCAACACCTCCAACCCCAACAAGGTAGGCAACCCGGACAACCTGAAGTTCTCTGAAAAATTGCGCACCCTCTTCATCGGTGAAGACAGCGGCTCGCACGTGAATAATTTTCTCTGGGCCTACAACGTGGACACGAAGGAACTCTCACGCCTGATGTCCATGCCGGCAGGCGCCGAGGCCACCGGGCTGCATGTGGTGGACGACCTCAACGGCTGGACCTACATCATGAGCAACTTCCAGCATGCGGGCGACTGGAACAAACTGCACGGCAAGGTGCAGGCCACGCTGGATCCGCTGATCCGCGCCAACTACAGGGACCGCTTTGGCGCCGCCGTCGGCTACCTCACGGCGGACCTCGCCAGCATCCGGCTGGGTTGACGAACTGCCGGCCGGCGGGTCTGTGTGCCGCTGCCCGCCGGCGCATCGCCAACGCCGCACGGCCCATGCTGCAGGGATAGCCCTCTGCCGGCGACTGGCCGGGTCGTTTAACATCAGGCCATCAACAAGCTGATCCCGCCTCGCCAGACCCTTTGAGTCGCGACGGGCCAGCCCTGTCACTGGACATGGCCGAGACACCTTCTGATCCCTCCCGACTTGCGGGACCATCACAACGCACTGACGCGCCGGGAGTCAACCCGCCTTCGGATGACCTCGCGCAGCAGCTGCAAAGCCTGCAGCGGGCCCACCACGACCTGCTGCAGCGTCATGAAGCCCTTCAGGCCCTGAGCTTGCAGAAATCCGCCAGCCTGGCTGCCGCGCAGCAGGAAATGCTGTCGCTGCTGTACACGGTGTCGCATGACTTTCGCGGTCCACTCAACACCATCGACGGCTTCACGCAACTGCTCGAACGTGCACTGCCAGCCGAGCTGGGCGAGCGCCCCCGCACCTACACCACCCGCATCAAGTCCGGCGTCAAGCAGATGGCGCAACTGATCGATGCCCTGCTGGCGCTGTCGCGCACGGCCCACGCCCCGCTGAAGATCGAGACGGTGGACCTGAGCACCATTGCACATACGGTTCTGGCCCGGCTGCAGGCTACCGACTCCGCGCGCGCCACCCGCTTGTCTGTCGAAGACGGTCTGGTGGTTCAGGGCGATATGCGGCTGCTCACCCTGGCGCTGGAGCACCTGCTGGACAACGCCTGGAAATACAGCACTGGCGCTGCCGTGACCGACATCCGCTTCGGGCGCGAGACGGCGCCGTCCGGCGAGACGGTTTACGCCGTTCGGGACCAGGGCGCCGGCTTTGACATGGCCCGGGCCGACAAGCTGTTCGGAGCTTTCCAGCGCCTGCACGCAACCGACGAGTTCCCCGGCATGGGCATGGGACTGGCCATCACCCACCAGGTGGTGGCCCGCCACGGTGGGCATATCCGCGCGGAATCGGCGCCCGGCAAAGGCGCGGTCTTTTCCTTCACGCTGCCAGGGGCAGCCCAGGCGTCCCAGGGCTTCTGAAGTGCTGGTGCCTTCAGCGGAGACTCCCTCGCGCCGGGCAAGCGAATCGCGCGGCGCAGATTCCTCGGACTTCGGTTTTTCTGCCCCCTTTTCTTTCAACCCCTTCACTTTTTCCAGGACACCATGCAACGACTCGCCGACAAGGTCTGCATCATCACGGGCGCAGCCCAGGGCATTGGCCTGGCCACCGCTCTCAAGTTCGCCCAGGAAGGCGCCACGGTCGTCGTCTGTGATGTCAAGCAGGCCGGCATTGATGAGGCGGTGCGCCAATGCACCGCGCTGGGCGCCCGGGCCGTCGGCCACGTGATGGATGTGACGCAGCGGGACATGGTTGACGCGGTGGTCAGCCGCGTGAAAGCCGAGTTCGGACGCATCGACGTGCTGGTGAACAACGCCGGCATCACCCAGGACGCGCGGCTGCAGAAAATGACCCTGGAGCAGTTCGACCGCGTCATCGATGTGAACCTTCGCGGCGTGTTCCACTGCGCGCAGGCCGTGGCAGACACCATGACGGCCCAGGGCAGCGGCGTGATCCTCAACGCCAGTTCCGTCGTCGGTATTTACGGCAACTTCGGCCAGACCAATTACGCTGCCAGCAAGTTCGGCGTGATCGGCTTCACGAAGACCTGGAGCCGCGAACTGGGTCCCAATGGCGTGCGCGTCAATGCGGTGGCACCAGGCTTTGTCACCACGCACATTCTGGACACCATTCCGGAAGATGTCCTCAAGACCATGGAGGCTCGGGTACCCCTCAGGCGCCTGGGGCGCGCCGAGGAAATTGCCAACGTCTACGCCTTCCTGGCCAGCGACGAAGCCAGCTATGTCAACGGTGCCGTGATCGAGGTGTCCGGCGGCATGTCGGTCTAGAAACGCCACCCGGCCCGGCAGGGACAGCAGCGATAATTGTTGCCATGAATGCCTCCCCGACTGAAGAACGCGAAGACCGCCCGCGCCCCGCATCCCTCACCGACCTGTTTGTCTCTTTCACCCTGCTGGCCTTGCAGGGTTTTGGTGGCGTGCTGGCCGTCGTGCAGCGAGAGCTGGTGGAGAAAAAGCGCTGGATGACGCGTGAGGAATTCGTGGAGGACTGGGCGGTGGCGCAAATCATGCCCGGACCCAACGTTGTCAACCTGTCGCTGATGGTGGGCGGCCGCTACTTCGGACTCAAGGGCGCCATGGCTGCGCTGGCCGGCATGCTGACGGTGCCGTTGATGCTGGTGCTGGTGCTGGCCCTGGTGTATGCGCAGGTGGCCAATTATCCGGGCGTGGCTGGCGCGCTGCGCGGAATGGCGGCAGTCGCTGCCGGCTTGATCGGCGCCACCGGCCTCCGGCTTTTTGGGGCGCTGCAAAAGAACGTGCTCGGTCTGCGGCTGTGCGCGGCACTGGGGGTGGCTGTTTTTTGCGCCATTGCGCTGCTGCGCATTCCCCTGGCCTATGTGCTGCTCATCCTTGGGGTGCTGTCGTGCGTGCTGGTGTTCAGGAGGCTCAAGCCATGAACGCGCCTATCCAGCTGGTGTTTGGCGTCAGCGACTGGCTCAACCTGTTCCTGCATTACCTGTCGCTGTCGCTGCTGTCAGTGGGCGGCGCCATCAGCACCGCGCCGGACATGCACCGTTTCCTGGTCGAGCAACAGCATTGGCTCACAGACGCCCAGTTCAATGCCTCCATCGCCATTGCACAGTCGGCGCCAGGGCCCAATGTGCTGTTCATTGCGCTGCTGGGCTGGAACGTGGGCGTCAATGCGGGAGGCATGCTCACCGGTCTGCTGGGCGTTCTCTGCACCATGCTGGGCATCCTGATCCCGAGCACCACCCTCACCTACATGGCGGCCCAATGGGGCCATCGCAACCGCGAGCTGCGGGCGGTACGAGCGTTCAAGCAGGGCATGGCACCTGTCGTGGTGGCGCTGCTGATTGCCACCAGCTGGATTCTCTCCAGCGCGAACGGCAGTTCGCTGAAGGACTGGCCGGTGTGGCTGGTCACGGCGACCACGGCCCTGATTGTCTGGCGTACCCGCATCCACCTGCTGTGGCTGCTGGGCGCGGGCGCTGTGCTCGGATGGTTTGGTCTGGTTTGAGACCTTCAAGAGCGGAGCCAACAATCAATGGAACAGCTGCTGGCGTGCGAACGTAGTGATGGCTGCAATGGCTGGATGCCGGATGCGCCGCTCGCCTGAAATGGCATAAAACTCTTCGCGCAGATCCGGCGCAGCGCCCAGGCAGACCACCCGGTACTGGTGACGGATTTCAGCCTCGAGAACTGTGGGTGCAACAAACACCCCCAGCCCTTCGCGGCCGAAATGCTTCATGAGTGCACTGTCGTTGAACTCACCACTCACCCGGGGCGCGACCTCGTGCAAGGCCAGCCAACCCTCGATTCTGGAACGCAGAGCCGAGTCCGCCGCAGGCAATAACAACGGAAGCGGCTGAAGGCTGGACGGAAAACGTTTGCGCGCTGCGGGCAGTGACAGCCCTGCAGCCTTCAGCAATGCGGGTGAGGCAAAAAAACTGACACTGGTCTGACCCAGCGCATGGCTGAACAGCTTCACGCTCAAATTGGCAGGAACCGGCACCTCCGAGATCACCAGATCGAGGCGATGCACCGCCAGCTCGGCCAGCAAGGCACTGAGCTTTCCCTCTGCGCAAAAGAGCCGAGGTACCGGCTCTGCCCGCAGACCAGGCTCGATGACGCGGTAGGCCACCGACTTGGGCACGGAATCGGTAATGCCCACCCGGAACAGCGGCGTCTGCCGTCCGTCCGTGCCACTGTGCAGGGCGGCCTCCAGCTCACCCCCCAGCGAAAAAATCCCGTCGGCATAGCGCATGACCAGCTTGCCTGCTTCGGTGGGCTCCAGGCCCCTGCCCACCTTGCGCAGCAGGGGCTGTCCGGCACGGGCCTCCAGCTGCTTGATCTGGCTGCTGAGGGTTTGCGGCGTCAGGTGCAGCTGTTCGCTGGCCTTGGCAATGCTGCCCGAGTGAACCACCGTCCAGAAGTAGTGAAGGTGCTTGTAATTCATTGGTATGGCGGGGTGACAAGGTTGCGGTATCCCGTCACCGAACCTGATTTTCGAAGGAAAACCGACCGAATCGCAAAGAGTCGGCTCAAGAAAGTCGCTGGACGTTCATTTCAAAACTTCGTTTTTTTCGAACCTTTGTTATTTTAAATTCGAATTTACTTTATGAATGATGCCACCTAAAGTGGCGCTCGCCAGCTTCATGAGCGCCCAAGACGCACGGCCGGAACATCACACAAAACAACACAACAGGAGGATATTCATGCCCGATCCCATCGTCTTTTTCTTTGTGCTGGGCTTGCTGGCACGGCTTGTTCGCAGCGAGCTGCGCCTGCCCGATGGCCTGTACGACATGCTGTCTTTTTATCTTTTGCTGTCGATCGGCCTCAAAGGCGGCATGGAGCTGAGCCGGCAGCCGCTGGCCGATCTGGCGCCGCAGGTGCTGGCCTGCGTCGGTCTGGGTTTTGCCATCCCCTGGGTGCTTGTTCCGCTGCTGCGGACGTTGCGGTTCTCAGCCGCTGACAGCGCATCGCTCGCGGGTCACTACGGCTCCGTCAGTGTGGTGACCTTCGCTGTGGCGGGCTCCTACCTGCTGAAGTCAGGGTTTGCCTACGAGTCCCATGCCGCGCTGTGGGTGGCCCTGATGGAAGCGCCAGGCCTGGTGGCCGCCATTCTTCTGGCACGGTGGTCCCAGCCTGGCCGTGCCGCCGACTGGAAAACTTTGGCCCATGACGTGTTTCTGGGCAAGTCGGTGCTGCTGCTGGCTGGCGGTCTGGCGATCGGCGCCGCCATTGGAGAAGCCGGCATGGCCCCTCTGAAGGCCGTGTTCGTGGACCCCTTCAAGGGCGTGCTGGCGCTGTTCCTGCTGGAGCTGGGC